>NZ_CP116968.1:3465000-4796525 GCF_032051675.1 Candidatus Nitrospira neomarina | reverse complement strand
CGTAGATCGGTTTCCAGACTTTAGTTTTGATGGCCGCCATCGCGGCGTTAAACAGCAACCGGCGCAACTCGGCGGGGCCGCGTTTGGACAAGCGGCGGCGCCCCGCTTTGCGCCCCGAGTCATTCGCACGCGGATCCAACCCGGTGAAGGCGACGAAGGCATCCGCCTTGCGAAACGGCACACGCTGCAGCGTATTGGTCAAGCTGATGCCGACCAAAGGACCGACGCCCACAATGGTTTGCACCCGCTGTTGCGCCTCCTGGTGTTGAGGTGAGCCGGCAGCCAGCGCGGACAGGGTCGCATCAATCTTGGCAATCAAGGCCTCCAGCTTGCTCACCACGGCCTTGAGTTCGGCGGCAAAGCCGCCCAAATTACGCATGCTCAGCTTCAGCGTGCCTTTGAGGCGGACGATCGTAGCGCGCCGGCGAATGAGCCGGTCCAGCTTGCGTTGGTTGGGCGTGGGGGGCGTGTAGGGGCGCAAGCGCCTATGCTCTTGGGCGATGAGTCTGGCGATTAATTCCGCATCCACCCGGTCGGTTTTGGCCCGGTTGCCCATGGCCTTGGCGTAGTGCCGAGTCTCCAAAGGGTTCAGCAGGAAGACGGTATGCCCTAGGGCCTGTGCCAGGTCCGCCAGCAATTCGTGGTAATCGCCAGTGGATTCCAAGCCGATGCGGCTGCCTGCCGGGAGAGATTTCAGCCATGCCCGCAAGAGGGCCCGCTGATTGGAAATACTCTGGACCGGAAACCGTGACTCAGCGCACGCGACTACAACGGCGTCTTTGGCCACATCCACGCCGACATTCAGAGCGGGTTGTATCATCGTAGCCTCCTAGAAAGAAATGAATGAATGACACTGGGGTGGCACACACCAACGTGAGCTTGCAGGTAAATCGGCGGTCAGAGTCCCTGCCGCGAGATTCTTCATCGACGTTTGTGGTGTGGGTGGGAGAGTTCTCAGGGAGTCTGTCCGCTGTGCGGCAGATGGTAGTCGATGTCCCTCCACCCCAGTTCTCCTTAGCTTCTCAAAAATTGAGCTGTAGACACCATACAAGCGGAGTCGAAGGGGCTCAGCATGACAATTTTGTTGAGGGTCACTCCCACCTGGTTTTCTTCATTCTCAAACCTTTATGGACCCCATCCGGATTCATCTATTCAAAATGATGTGCGCTGTGGAGCGTAGAACCCTATATTTTGTATGATCCAGTAAGATCTGAAGCTCAAGGGAAGAGGAGCAGAGATAGATTTTCAGCTTTTCATTCTGCGCGATGAATATACTTTTGGAAAGCAACCTTTCAGCCGTGAGCGCCTGCGGATAACGGGAACAGGACCCATGCGGGTACGACATCGAGAACATCACCGAACCGAACGCGTCGGATGGCTTCGGGCAGCGGTCCTGGGCGCCAACGACGGGATCGTGTCCACAGCCAGCCTGCTCCTCGGAGTTTCGTCGGCAAATGCCACCCACGGCGATGTGTTGATCGCAGGAGTAGCCGGGCTGGTCGCGGGAGCCATGTCGATGGCTGCCGGTGAGTATGTATCCGTCCAGTCACAAGCAGATACCGAAGAGGCCGATCTTGCTCTTGAGCACAGGGAACTTCTTTTGGACCCTTCAGGTGAGCACAAGGAACTTGCCGCGCTCTATGTTGGGCGCGGGCTCGATCCAGCACTCGCAAAGCAGGTTGCCACACAACTCATGGCCCATGACGCCATCGGGGCGCATGCACGCGACGAATTGGGCATTTCCGAAAATCTCAGTGCGCGTCCGATTCAGGCGGCCCTGGCATCTGCCGGAAGCTTTGCCATCGGAGCCGCCTTACCTCTTGTGACCGCGACCATCGTCCCGGAAACCAGTTTGATTCCCGTGGTTACTGGAACCTCTCTGGTGTTTCTCGCGGGGTTAGGAGGATTAGCCGCTCACGCGGGCGGTGCATCGGTGATGACGGGCGCCATGCGCGTCACATTTTGGAGTGCACTGGCCATGGGGTTGACCGCCGGAGTCGGAACACTCTTCGGCTCAGCGGGGTAAATGAAAGCCCGCGCACACGAATAAAGACTCAGGCCTACTTCCTCTTGAATTTGTTACACCAAACATGAGCCGTCTTGGAGAAATTCGCCGGATCCTGTGGTGGATCCTCATTTTGAATCTAATTGTCGCCGCCGCAAAGTGGGGCTATGGCGTCATGACGTATTCATTAGGTCTGCAGGCCGATGGCCTTCATTCCACCTTTGATGGTCTCTCGAATGTGATCGGGTTGATTGGACTCTGGCTGGCCACGGCTACTCCGGATGCCCATCATCCCTATGGTCATAAAAAATTTGAAACCCTGGCGGCCGGAAGCATTGGCGGTTTTCTGGTCATGACTTGTCTCTATCTCCTGTGGAAAGCCTATCAGTCATGGACTTTGGACCTGCACCCTCAGGTAACCGGGATCAGTTTTTTCATCATGATCGGAACCATGGGGATCAATATCTTCGTGTCTCAATGGGAACGGCGGAAAGGCATTGAACTCAGAAGCGATATTCTCACAGCGGACTCCTATCACACGGCGAGTGATGTCCTGACATCATGTTCAGTCCTGGCAGGGCTCTTAGCTGTGAAAGCCGGATATGCCTTCGTTGATCCTCTGGTGGCGGTCCTGATTGCCGGCGTGACCGCCTGGACCGCATCCATCGTGCTCAAAGACGTTCTGTCTTCTCTAACAGACACAGTTCGATTGAACCCTGAGGAAGTTCACACAGCTGTAATGTCGATATCCGGCGTCCTACATTGTCACGATATCAGAACACGCGGGCTGAACCATCATGTCTTCATGGATCTCTCGGTTCACTTGATCCGACCCTATCAGTCGAAAAAGCCCATACCCTCGCCAACCGGATTGAAGAGCATCTCATTGATCATTTTGAATCGCTGGAGGACGTGGTCGTCCACATCGAACCGGAAGGACATGAACGCCAGTGATGGAAATCCTGAAGGGGGCTGTTGAAAAAATCCGCCAGCGGCGTTCTCGCCATTTTTCCGTGCTCACGTACTGAAAGTACGCTCTGCGCGCAAAAATGACTGCGGCCTTGCTGGACGAACTTTTTTTAAACCGCCCCGAGGCCTCTAATATGCAACGTGCCTGTGGGTCAATTTACCCTTAGATATTATTATTCACCACTCCCTGAAAGGTAAATCGTAAGGAGTGAGAAGAACGGGCTCAGGAGAAAAGGGAAAAAGACACATTCGGTAAATCAATCTTCAACTCCTCTTCTGCCTACGCCTCACCCCGTACTTCTTCGGAATACATGGGCAGGGAAACAATAAAGGTTGTCCCTTGGCCCGGGACACTCGTCACGCGGATGGCCCCCTGATGCTCCTCGAGAATGCCATGAACCACGGTGAGCCCTAGGCCGGTCCCCTCCCCCACTGCCTTGGTGGAAAAAAACGGATCAAAAATCTTGGCAAGTTGCTCCTGGGCAATCCCACTCCCGGTATCTTGCACAGTGAGTTCCACCATGTCATCGGTCGGGTGAAGGGCCAAGCTCAGAGTGCCTCCATCACCCATCGCCTGACAGGCATTCAAAATTAGATTTAACAATACCTGATTCATGTGATCCGGATCCGCCAAAACCTTTGGCAAGTGAGGGCTGACTGTTTTCATCACCTGAATATGCTGTTTACCCAATTTCTCCTGCAGCACATCCAGAACATCGATCATCACGGTCTCTAAATTGACAGCCTGCCGAACAGCCGGACGTTTCCGGGCAAAGCTTAATAACTGATTCATAATTTTGGTAATGCGTTCCACCTGAGTCACAATTGTTTCCAATCCCCGCCTGGTACGCTCATCCGGAGCTTTACGCATTAACAATTCCGCCCTCCCCAATATCACATTCATCGGCGTCCCGATTTCATGGGCCATGCCCGATGCCAACGTGCCCAACTCGGCCAATCGTTCCGTTTTTCGCAGTTGATCCTCCAATGCGCGTTGTTGGGTAATATCCACCACGTACCCTTCGATCCCGACAATCTCGCCTGTTTCTGAAAAGATCCCACATCCCTGCTCCCACATCCACTTGACGGTTCCATCCGCTGTCCGAATCCGATAACTGAGCTGAAATGGCTTGCGGTCATTGAGAGCCTCCTGCACAATCTGCCATGCCCGTTGACGGTCTTCTTGAAGCATGACATGTTCGCCATACGAGATCTGTCGAGTCTGGACAAATTGTTCAGGTGAAAATCCCGTAAGGTCTTGACAACTCGGGCTGATGAACTCCATGGTCCAACCGGGATCATTTTGACATCGATAGACCATGCCTGGCAGATTGGTGAGGAGGGTTGATAAGGTCCGTTGGGCCTCCTGTAATTCCTGCTCGGTCGCCACCCGTTCCGTCAAATCCATGATAATCGCCAGGAAGACGCGACGACCCTCCTCCCGTAAATATTGAAGATGGACTTCAACCGGATACGTCGTTCGATCTTTTCTCCGATGAGTTGTCCGAAAATCCACTTGTTCCCGTTGGCCGGTCCGAAGAAGGGCCAACAGCTCAAGAAACTGATCGTTCGGCAGGTCCGGTTTCAAATCC
Source organism: Candidatus Nitrospira neomarina (assembly GCF_032051675.1). Classification (NCBI taxonomy): domain Bacteria; kingdom Pseudomonadati; phylum Nitrospirota; class Nitrospiria; order Nitrospirales; family Nitrospiraceae; genus Nitrospira; species Candidatus Nitrospira neomarina. The sequence goes on along the minus strand of NZ_CP116968.1, from coordinate 4,791,959 downwards.
AGCGGTGTCATGACGCACAATTCTTCCATCGTGTATCCGATATTTTCCCTCGCACCTTTGTTGACTTGAGTAAATCGCAGCGTCGTGGCATCAAACACATAGATCTCATTGACAGAATCCTCAAGAATTCTCCCCAGGTAGGATAACCGCTCTTCATTTTGCTTTCGCTGGGAAATATCCCGAAGGATCACCGTCAACCATCGCTTCCCCGATCGTTCGGTTTGAGAAATCGAGGCTTCCAAAGGAAAGGTCTCGCCGTTCCGTCGCAACCCTGAAATTTCCATGTTGGCGCCCATTCGTCTGGAGGTTTCTCCAGTCTCAGCAAATCGGCGGATGTGTTCACGATGGGCAGACCGCAGATGGAGCGGAATAAATTGGTCGAGGGTATTTCCCAGTGCCTCTGGGGCCGAACATTGAAAAATTTCCTCAGCGGCCGCATTAAAGATGACAATCCGTTGATCGTCATCGATGATAATAATGGCATCCATGGCCGAATGGATGATGCCTGCCAGTTGCTGCTCAATCGCCTCCAACCCGTCCCTGGCTTCCTGATGCATCGACTGGACGGCCCGCAGTTCTGCCAATTCCTGCCGGAGTGCATGAACTTCCTGATGGAGGTCTGGGGGTCGTGGCTCGTGACTCATCGATTGCCCGGGAGGGTGATTCTGACAATCAGGAGACTAAGATTCAACGAATGAAAGAAACAGGGACGAATGAACCATCTCTCGCACGGCTGAACCCGGAGAAAGAGGGAGACCTCCTGGAGCGGAATGGGGGAGCGCAGGATGATTCAGCCCGATCATTCTGACTCTTGGTGCCTTCATACCACTTCCTCCATTTCAGCCAGCTTGCGATATAACGTCTTTCGATCAATGCCGAGTACATGCGCCGTTTGATATTTATTCCCACCCATTTTTTCCAGCACCCGCCGAATGTAAGCCTTTTCCAACTGCTCCAAGGGCAGGAGCCGCTCTGCGGCATCACCGATAAGTTGACCATCTCCTTGGATGTGCCGAATGTTGGAGGGAAGATCATCCAAACAAATCTTTTTCCCTTGCGTCAGGGTCGCCGCACGCTCGAGGATATTTTCTAACTCTCTCACATTACCGGGCCACTGATAATCCATCAGCCGGGCCATAGCCGGTTCTTCGACACTTTCAATGTGTTTTTGCTGCGCAGTGACACTTTTTTGCAGCAACCCCTGAACCAGGATCGGCAGATCCTCTTTACGATCCCGAAGAGGAGGTAAATGCAGTTCAATCACATTCAAACGATAATACAAATCCTCCCGAAACCGCTTTGCCTTGACCTCCTCAACCAATTGCACGTTCGTGGCGACCACCAACCGGACATTGATCGACGTGGAGCGAGTGGCCCCGACCCGCCGGATTTCCCGTTCTTGCACGGCACGAAGCAACTTGGCTTGAAGCATCATGGGCATTTCACTGATTTCATCCAAAAACAACGTGCCATCGTGAGCCTCTTCAAACAAACCGGGTTTATCCGACTTCGCATCCGTAAAGGCGCCCCGCACATGGCCAAAGAGTTCGCTTTCCAACAACAGCTCAGGAATTGCCGCACAGTTCACCGGGACAAAAGGTGCGGCCTTCCGCTGGCTATTAAAATGAATGGCTTTGGCCACAAGTTCTTTTCCAGTCCCACTTTCTCCCGTAATTAAAATATTCGTCTGTGAATCAGCCACTCGACGGATCAGATCAAAAATTTCTTTCATCGGTTTGCTTTTCCCCAGAATCTGGTCAAAGGAAAATTCCCGGCTGACCTGTTGCCGTAATTGCTTGACCTCCTGGCGAAGAATCGCCTCTCGCATGGCTTTCGCCACCGTCACCGATAATTCATTGCTCTTGATGGGTTTGGTGAGATAGTCGAACGCCCCTTGCTTCATCGCATCAACGGCCGACTCAACGGTGCCGAATGCCGTCATCATGATGAGATTGGACTCCGGATGCTTTCGAAGGACATGATCCAACAATGCCAGCCCGTCCATGCCTTTCATCCGTAAATCGGTGACGACCACGGGAAATTTTTCCGTTTCCATCCGGTTAAGCGCGTCGTGACCGTCTGAAGCCACCATAACTCGATAGTGCTCTTCCTCGAGAATATCCCGCAGTAATTGCCGCATTTCGGGTTCATCATCGACGACTAAGACAGCTGGAGAATCGTTGATCATTGCCATATTCCTTGTTTAACTCAGTAACCTGAGACACGATTTATCAAGAATAACAGCCTCAGCCCACTCTGATTAATATTCTTCCCTTCCCTTCATTCCGGAATATCGACGAGAGGCGACCACAACCATTCACCATCTGTAGCTTTTTTCACCAATCAGAAGTATCACTACTGTAGCAATTTGCGCCATTTGGTCCAACTCAAGCTATGCTACGTGGCCACATTAGTAAATCAGCGATGCCTGCTAACCCACATACTTTCATCACCGCGATCCCTTCTCTTGGTACCAGACTACACATTAGAAAATCAGGGAAAAGCAGGCCTCTATGATGATTACGTGGTATCACGGTGGCATTCCTCTTGCTGTCTCTCAACTCAAGTAGGATTCGGAGCACAACATTGAAAAGGGAGATCCCATGAGAATTGTGGTTCCAGTTGATGGTTCATCCTGTTCCACTTCTTCTGTTCATACTCTTGCACATTTTACGCCGCCTGAAGAATTGACGCTGGTTCATGCTCTCCACCTTCCCGATTTCAACTACCCCATGATTACGCCGGATCTCCGAACCGAGGCCCAGGAAGCAATCAAAGACCAATTGAGAAAAGAAGGGGAGAAAATTCTCGATGAGGCGCAGAAACACCTGCCTGCTGATTTCTCCCATGTGCAGCAGGTCCATCAAATTGGACATCCGGTCGACGTGATTGTGGAAACAGCACGATCCGCACAATCCCACCTGATCGTGTTGGGAGCCAGGGGTCTTGGCCCAATCAAAGAACTGATCCTCGGGAGCGTGTCTCATCGGGTCCTGATGCATGGCTCGTGTTCAACCATGATCGTCAAAACCCCTATGAGTCAGTTAAAAAAGATTCTTCTCCCCATTGAGGGTCAAGAAGACGCAGAAGCGGCGTTACAGTTTTTAGCGCTCCAACCTTTCCGGCAACCGGTTGAGGTGGAGGTGTTTGCCGTCTGGCCACAACCCCAACTGTCATGGCCAACCACAATTGGACAATCGGACCGACTGGAAGCTCACGCCATAGAAGAGGCCCAGGAACGCATGAAAACCATCACTGACCGGCTCACCCGGATGAATTTCGCGTGTCAAGCGCATGTCGGGATTGGCGATCCCGCCTATGCCATCCTGGAACAACGCCACGCCTCCCAATCCGACCTGATCATGATGGGTATGCATGGCCGGGGAGGGTTCTCCCGGTTTTTGATGGGGAGCGTTTCGCATTCCGTATTACACCAGACCCCATGCCCGGTATTGATTGTCCGGTAAGCTTTCAGCAGTAGGAGGACCGGACTCCTCTTTCCTGTTGATGACATCTGCTACAGATCTCATCGCTTTGAATGAGGCGCTTTGCCACGAAGGCTGGAGAACAGTGGGGTATTTTATAGCTTTTCCCTCAGATTCCGTCGCCTTTCTTTTTGGACTGTTGGCATATCCATTGCTGTCTATCAGGTGTAGATATGATCCATATTTTTCTTCCAGGGTAAAAAAGGAGGTTACGAGATGAGTGCCATCACAAATTGGGATCCCTTACGAGAATTGGATGAGTTACAGGGTCGGCTTTCAACCTTGTTTGGCCGGGCACCGGTCAGAAAAGAAGGGGAACGTCAAGAAGCGTTGCGCGTCGCCGAATGGGCTCCCCTGGTAGACATCACGGAAGACACAAAAGAATACCTGGTCAAAGCCGAGCTTCCCGAGGTCAAAAAGGATGAAATTAAAATCAGTGTACAAAACGATGTGTTAGTCCTTTCCGGTGAACGAAAGTATGAGAAGGAAGAGAAGGACAAAAAGTACCACCGGATCGAGCGGGCCTATGGGAGTTTTTCCCGAAGTTTCACCATCCCCGAAGATGCCGATCCCGAGAAAGTGTCGGCGGAATTCAAGGAAGGGGTGTTGCACGTCCATTTACCGAAAAGCGACCGGGCAAAACCGAAAAGTATTGCTGTAAAAGTTTCATGAGTGGGCAGGTTCCCCCTTCTGAATTGAAAGGGGAACCCGGGTGCTTTCTCATGACAAGACGGTCAGTAGCAACAAGTCGAGGGCGATAAGTCACTTCAACGCAAGGGAGATCATCCACACATGCACATCCTTCGAAAATGCCTATTTCGCAGGGCTTGGGCTCTGTCCATGGGATTCTTTCTCCTAGGAGGTATATCCTCGCCCAGCGCGCAGCCCATACAAGAAGTGATCGTGACCATTGAGGGATACACCTTTCAAACCACACAAATGCCTCTTCAACTGGACACAGAGACCATTATCTACATCACAAACAACGATACGGTACGCCATGATTTTGGATCCGACATATTCCTCAATACTTTGACCCATGTCGATAGCAATGGCGTCATAACCTATGGAAAAGGCGTGGAAGGCGTCCTTCTTGAGCCCGGCCAGGAAGCCTCAATCCGTTTGATGCTCAACCACTCGGGTCGATTCCAATTTCAATGTTCGATCCATAAGGAGATGAAAGGGGAAATTCTCCTCCTGACCGTGGACGCCGTGTAAGCGGCAACCTCTGAATTCTCTACGGGTTGTGGTCGGGTGCCCGAGCAATTAGAATTTCTGAGAGTGCTCTCTGGCTTTCACCCTCAGGCGAAAGGCTCATACCGTTATGGTCAAGATCGTCACCCATATCCTGCTTCCTACCGATTTTTCACCAAGCTCCACTCCTGCCTTTCGATATGCGGTGGAGTGGGCAAAAGTCTTTGAAGCGCAACTGACCATTCTTCATGTCCATTCCCTGCAACCGGGGCTGGATATCGACGCCGGAGTCGCCCAACAATTCCTGGATGAACAACGCAAGGTGGCTCGGGAAGAGTTGGACACACTCGTGGCCGAGGCTCGGCAACAAGTCCCGCGCGCATCCATGGAGTTGCTGGCAGGTCTCCCTTCTGAATGCATTTGCGAGGTCGCACGGGAGAAAAAATGCGATTTAATTATGATGGGAACACACGGGTGGACGGGATTCAATCGAGTCTTATTCGGGAGCGTGGCGGAACGGGTGATTCAACGAGCCCCATGTCCGGTTCTGTCCATTCCTCACCGGGAATCAGAGGATATCTCCGCGATGCATCCCTTGCAAATCCTCCCGCGCCAAATCGTTCTGCCTTTAGAATTCTCCGATTGCTCCATGGATGCCTATGAATACGCGGTCCAAATTGCCAAATGGTTTGATGTGCCTCTGACCCTGGTCCACGCCATTGAACCATTGTCTTACAGTTTGGACTTCACCCTGACTCATCCGCTTCAAGAAAAAACCAACCGGGATAAAGTCGAAAAGCGATTGGCTGACCTCACCGCCGTCCTGTCCGAACAGGGTCTATCCGCCCAATATGAGTTACTCGATAAGCCAACCGTGGATGGCATCCTGGAAACCAGTGCCATTCAGCAAGCCGATCTTATTATCATGGGTAGCCATGGCCGAAAAGGACTGACCCGGATGATCCTGGGAAGCACAGCCTATAAGGTACTCGAACAAAGTCCCTATCCCGTCCTCACGATTAAAAGTCCGAAATTCGAAGGAGGACATCATCCATCGCACGCCAATGACAAGACCACATCCTCTCAGGCCTAAGCCCTGAACGTGGGACCATGGCAGACAAACACTCTCACCCCATGGCCGGATCGGAAAAAGGCCTTCGAAGTCTGTTAACCCGATTGGAGCATCAATCGCTCCAACCGGATTTTCAGATACAGCGACAACTGGCCCTAAGCCACGCCCTTCAGCCCTATTTCCATCCACTCATGGTTCCGCCCTTGGTTCCCTTGCCGGAAGAAGAGGACCTGGCCAGGTGGTTCGTCTATGCCGATTATTTGCCGACTGACGGCCATGCTTCTCTCATCGAGCAGGTGCGAGACCTGGTCACGGAACATGTTCCGCAAGAGGAACGAGTCTGGCTGGATTCCTTGCGACATTCCTATATGGATCTGCTCGAGGTGCAAGGACTGGAACAGGGGAATCAGTCTACTCAAACCCGTCTGCAATCGTTGGGAGACCAACAGATATTTGATGTTGTCCCTCACACGAGTCCGGTTCCATACAAAGTTGGACAGGTCCTGCTCACCCGGCTTCTTCGGGGATTGGCCGACATCCGCCTACCTGGGCCCCCACTCATCCTTTCCTCCAGCATGGGAAAAGCCGTCTTCGAATTAACCAATGAGACGCGACGGGAAATCGAGATTGGCACGGGCAATTTTGCCCTTTCAGAATGGGCAGAATTCGCCAAGAGCTTCGGATATATGATCATGTGGAGTGTCGCTAAAGTGCGACGAGGAGCCTGGGCGGTCGTTGACTCACAGATTGACTATCAGAATACCCAAGGCGAAACATTTCTCTATGCCATCGCCCTGTATGAACACCATGACTTCCGCGCAATGGCTGAAGGACTTCGTAAGCTTGATCAATTCACTCCCGGGCAAGAACACGCCGACAGGCCGACGTCAACGGCTTCACAAACCAATATCTTAACGTGGGTATGGCTCCCACCACAGGACCCATCAGATGCCGGAGCATGCCCTGTCGCACGCCTCACCTTGACACCCACACAATTATTTGTCGAAACCGATTCTGCAGACCGGCTGGATACCGTCAAGCACCAACTGGCCGCAGCCTTTGGCTTCTTACTGCACTTCCAGGGGGAGACCACCGCTCCCCCTCAACATCGGACTCCTGAAGTGGATCTCTTATCAGACAGCTACATCGTTCCCCCCACCATTGTCCCCAAAGAAGAAGAGCAACAGATCCTCGAGTCCTTGCTTGAAACCGTCTATTTGGAATGGGCAGAAAGGCCTTCGCCGCTTCTAAAAGGAGAAAGCCCTCGGCATTTCTGCTCTGCGCAACAGGACACAAAGGAGGTGGCAGCCATCATTGATCACATGGAACAACATGATCTGGGTCTGCGACGCACAGGCCAATCCGCGTATAATTTCAACATTCTCCGTGGTCACATTGGGCTGTAAGTTATAAGGCAATCATGACCCACGAATCTTTTAAACCTTCTCCGCCTGGACTCTTACACCGCCAGGATTTTTCTCATCTCATTCGCATTCTCCAGAACCTTGGCTATCGGATTCTTGGTCCGGTCCTCTTCAACGGCACGATTCAATGGGGAGAAATTACCCGGGGAGAAGACCTCCCGATCGGGTGGAAAGACCACCAACGCCCAGGAAGTTATCGACTGGAACCAGACTCCAATCCCCGGTATTTTAATATCGTTCACGGCCCACAATCTCTCAAGCCACTGGTGTTTACTCCACGAGAAACCCTGTTAGTCCTGGACCGCAACGGAAAAACATTTTGTGCCAAAGAGACCGTTCCTGAGATACCACGAACCGCCGTGCTGGGAGTACGAGCGTGCGATCTTGCAGGACTCGGCATTCAAGATCAGATTTTCCTGAACGGTTCCTATCCTGATCCCTACTACCAACAGCGACGGAACAATCTCCTCCTCATCGCCGTCAACTGCACGAGGGCGCTGGAAACGTGCTTTTGCGCGTCAATGGGGACCGGACCAAAAGCCCAGGAAGGGTACGATCTCAGCCTGACCGAAGCCGATGAAGATTTTCTGATTCAAGCCGGAAGCCCCACCGGACTGGAAGTTTTGGAACACCTTGCGTGCGGTGTGGCCTCTGAAGCGCGGATTCAGCAGGACGAAGAACGGATAGCCGCCTGCGCAGCCAGCCAGACGAAGACACTTCCACATGCTTCGTTACCACATGGCTTATATGAGGCTCACAATCACGCCAGATGGGACGAGGTCGCCGCACGCTGCCTGGCCTGCACCAACTGTACGATGGTCTGCCCCACCTGTTTTTGTCATGGGGTGGAGGAAACTCCGTCCCTGGACCACCAACAATCGGAACATGCTCGAGTCTGGGATTCGTGTTTCACGTCGGATCACGGCTACATCCACGGGAAAAACTTCCGACCCACCACCAAAGACCGCTACCGCATGTGGCTGACTCACAAATTAGGGTCATGGATCGACCAATTCGGCATGTCGGGATGCGTCGGTTGTGGACGCTGCATCACCTGGTGTCCGGTGGGCATTGACCTCACCGAGGAGGTCCACGTCCTCTGCCAGCCACCAGAATAAGCCAAACGGCACTGAATCCTGGCAGAGGTCGATTCGATCGACATTGTGCGGTTATGTATGCGCGATGGGTTTCTCCGTAAACAGATAGTCCTTCAAATGCTTCGAAAATGAAGGATCCTTGCGTCGAATCCATTCAAGCACCATCGACGCATGTTCCTTCTCCTCGTCTCGATTGTGCGCAAGAATGGCTTTGAGGTCCGCGTCTTTGCACGCATTCGCGCGCTGATTGTACCAATCAACCGCCTCCAGTTCTTCCATCAACGAAAAGATGGCTCGATGCATGTCACGTGTTTCATGGGACAATTCCTCAATGGGTTCGTGATAGCCGACACTCGCCATATTGTTCTCCTATGTTGTGTGAAGTGAATGAATACTGCGTACAACAACTCTAACCGGAAAAGATATTGGAAAGGGGACCTGAACCTTTGCCCAATGATCCGATTCCAGGCACCAGAATTTTTGAGATGGCCATGACCACTCAATTATCACAAGTTGATCATGCAGCCTTCAGGATGGCTACGTTGACGACATTCCCACGTTATCGACACCAATGAATACAGAAGGAATCCACTATTCACATGACGATATCCCAATACGTGCGTCTCCTCCACATATACATTTCCTCGGCCCTCGCAAATCGGTGATCGCCTCCTCAGGCCTTTGCGGACTTACCGATTTGCACTTCCAATGAACACACTCCACCGGGACACCCGGATGCAGGTTTGCCTCGCAGAGTGACATCAAGATTAGGAGGAACACTGAAGGTCCTGACGACTTCCTGAAATGTCAGAGGCGAGTCCCGGTTCCATGGAAGCAAGGAAAGACTGCGTGCCAACAGACAGTACCCGGTACAACACAGGATCAATGTGCCAATAGCCGGAACCCAATAGAGAAATCGAAGTGGCGGCAGATACAGCACGACGAGGAGAAGCAGATACGCGAGACGAAGTTGCGCAGGAAAAGACGAGGCATTTTCTTCGCGAGCAAAAAAGACCAAGGCTTGGATGGTGGAAATGAGGATTGCCAGAAAGAAGTAAATCGGATCAACGAGCAAGCCGGCCAGCAAGCAACCGGCGAGGCACAACCAGATCCACCAGGTGTAATCGGACAGACGGATAAATCGCATCGCAGCTCATAGGATAGGACATATGGAAAAAAATGTAAAAACTTAAATTTCACCACCCAGTCGTTGAAGGAACAAATAATGTTTTGATTAAACCTTAATCATCTGGCCATCCTGAGCCGGCGGCGAAGGGTCTGATCCCAATAGAATGCCCTCGCCTCCCAGAACGTCTGTGTGTCATAAACCATTTATCACTTCGCAAACAAGGGCTACCGGATGGCATTCGAACTTTCATGCTCTCAATCATATCCATACAGCCATGTGGTCGTCGCATGATAAATATTTTTTACCGAATGACAGGCTTCTTTCGGAATGAATACCTCATCTCCGGGTTCCGCGATAATCTCTTCACCCTCAATGGTCATTCGCAATTTTCCTTCCACAACGGTGACCAGTTCGTTGGTCGAATGAACGAAATCATTCCACTCCCGCCCGGGAGGATCGACAAACACATCGCACGAATACCCCCGCTGACTCCATGACTGAGCCACCTCCTGGCGAGTAAGTGGGAGAGAAAACTTTTTACAGGTAAAATATTCCAAGTCCCTATCCTCAGAGCTCCTGTTTGAAATACCTATCTTTGTGCCTCTGCTTCAGTTTCAAATATTCCTTATTTTCTTTGGCTTTCTTCCACTTCTGGTAAAAGATTTTAGCTGATTCAGCCTTCTCTTCATCTTCTACAACCGGCAGGATTTCCCTGCTCTGTTGAGTATACTTACGGCCTGATTTGTGGTTGGCATATCTTCTCGACCTCGTATACCCCATCTGCAAGTATTTACGTGCCATATCCATTCCGACAAAGTCGCCCTTGGCCTTGTATGCGAGAAATAACTTGTAAATCCAGTTAGCCGACCTGCGAGCCATCTGGGGGGTTTTAAATTTCCAGTGGGGTAATATCTCGCTCTTATAGGGTTCAACCAGAAGGACTCCCTGCTCTCCTTTTCCGATACGATACAGTTCCGGATGCTTTCTGAAATCAACGGCGTCGAAATCCAGTGTGTAATCGAATGACATGGACTTACCGGAGTCTACACTGGATTCTCGAGACTTCGTTCCCCCAGGTACCGCCTTGAATTCCTTACCCCTTTTTGACGACGCTCTCTGAACCTTAGGAATGCCGAGACGGCGACCTGGTTGTTTTAGATTGCTTATTCTTAGCCGATTGGGGTCGTTTTCGTTCACGATTGATGACCCTCACCAACTTGGCAATGTCCGGCGAATCTCGCCATTCGTGCAAATCAGATCCTTGGGAACCGGCTTTCATCCTCCAGACCGGATAGGCACGAGAAGGTGCCCCCGGGATATTAGGTGTGTCTGTATCCCCAAGGAGATCTTCCAGGGATATCGCTAAGAGAAAGCTCGGGGTTCTAGCTAAATAGGCATACACGGCTTGCTGCAATTCAGAGGTGAAGGAAGGGAGGGATTGTGGTGTTCCGGAATGGGGACCGGCCAACAATCCTTCTTTTCTGAGGGCTTGCAGTAATAATCTTTTTTCGTGGTTACGTGCACGCCATTCTTTCCCTCTAGCTGTCGAGTCAGTATAGACATTCAATTGTGTTTTCCAGTGAATATCCCGACCTTCCCAATACCCCTTCAATGTCGGTAAATCATGGGTGGAGACCGCAACCATAGCAGATTTTTTATACCGGTGCGGTGGGATAAAATTCCCTTTCCTGGATTTTTCAAATAATAAAAGCCGGTAGCTCAGCAAACCAGAGAGACTGAGGGTTGCTCTAATGTGAGGGGTAATTGTTCCCAGATCTTCTCCAACAATGGTGGTCTGAGACTTATGACTCTCCAAAGCCAGAATCGCTAATAACGCCTCGGCGGGATAATGAATATAGGCGCCTTCGGAGGGCGACTTTCCTCGCGGAATCCAGAACAATCGGAACAGCCCCATGGCATGATCAATACGCAATAAGCCGCCGCCGTTCATCATGGCCTGAAACGTTTTGACAAAGACCTCATAGCCTTGTTGATGGAGATGTTCGGGGGAAAGCGGCACCAGGTTCCAATTCTGGCCTTTGGGAGAGAAAATTTCCGGTGGGGTCCCAATGGATGCCTGCGTCACCAATTGATTCTGGAAGGCCCAGGCTTCATAGCCATTGGGATCGATCCCTACGGCGAGATCTTGATAGAGGCCAACGGGCATACGCAGGCGACGCGCAGTTTTTCTCACTTCCTCAAGCTGGTCCTGACATATCCATTCAAGGTATCGAAAAAAATTGATGCGTGTAGCATGTTTGCGGGAAAACCTTTGCACCTGAGGAGAGAGCGGGTCTCTGAATTCTTTCGGCCAATTCTGCCAACTTTTTGCCTTTTTCTTGGGAGAACGGGTACGCGAAAAAATTTCACCTAATACCTGAAAACAGGCAAAGTGTTCGAGATTGCTTCCTTGCTGTTGAATAAATCGCAGAAAGGCCAATCCCCGGCGTGACCGGGGAACCAGATGGTTTTTGAGAAACTGACGATACAGGATTTCGAAATGTTTATATTTGATGGCCTGCACCGAATCGTAATCAACCGTCGGAGATGCTCGAAGGGCGCTCAACGTGTTCTGAAAGACTCGGCTTTTGACGCGTCGCTGGGCAACCGGGCTTTCATCATGTTCGGGAATTCGCTCAATATCCAAATATAAGGGATTGTGAAACATCCGGCTTGAAGGGGAATAGGGACTAATTTCACCCGGCAGCAACGCATGGAGAGGATTGACGCCAACCATGGCTGCGCCTAAATCGTTCCCTGCCCACTGAACTAAATCATTCAGGTCACCGAAATCACCGATTCCCCAATTCCGTTTAGTCCGTACACCATAAAGTTGAACGGTCAATCCCCAGAGACCACGGCCCTGCTTATAAGAGGGCGGGGCATATGCGCTGTCTGGAGTGACGATGACACGCGAAGTTTCATGTGCCCGGAACGAAGGAGAGGTGATTGACAATTGGAGCGTATAATATCCCAGCGGCAACTGGCGGGGAAAAGGAAGACTGACACGCAGATAGTGCCGCCCGTTGATTTTTTTTCGGGCAAGGATCTTTATCGAAGTTCCACTGGCCTGATGGGTTGCTCGAAACTTGTTTTCTCCCCGGATGGTCCAGTCGAGGTGTAAGGAAGAAAGTGATTCCGGTCCTAGAGGAATGTGCAACCTCCATCCTGAGGACAATTTCGATTGAGGAATGACGAACGTTTCTTCAAGAGGTTTTGTCCATTCACTGGCCTTCGACGCCAAAACCGATTTCCGGACGTGTTGGGGTGTGTGGGCGGAAACACCCATTAGACGAAGGAGGCCTCGCAAACTTTCATCAGGCACCACTCTCCGATTGCCGCTTTCGTCGCGAAAGACGGGCTGAATCCCATGACGCCGTGCTAATTGATGCAAGAGAGAAACAGAAGATTTCTTTTGTGAAGTTTGGGTAGCCGGTAATTGTCCCATCCTGGTCCTTGGCTGAATTTGAGGAAAGTCTATTTGAGAAGTTATCAGAAACTAAACAGGATAGGCAGGTAAAGGTATATTTAACTATTTATCTATATGAATATAGGAACAGTAAGAAATTTGACCAAAATAAGAACCCACCAGGTTCATATTTCCTGATTAGGCACTTTTTCGAATGGCCGCTATCAGGAGATCAGCAACAGCACCACCCGATGCCGGATTCTGTCCGGTGATGAGTCTGGAATCTTCCAGCGCAAACGGCCCCCACGGCTTATCGGATTTTTTATATATGGCCCCTCGCTTAACCAATTCAGTCTCTGTCAGCAATGGCACGACCTTGTCGAGTTCCACCAGCTTTTCTTCTTCGTTGGAAAAGCCGGTGACGTTTTTGTTCTTAATGAGTACCGTTCCATCCGATAAGCGAATGTTCAGCAAACCGAGAGCGCCGTGACACACTGAGGAAACGAGTCCACCATTCTCATAAATCTTCCGGCTGAGGGTCTGTAATGTTTCATTCTCAGGGAAATCCCAGATCACCCCATGACCGCCGGTATAGTAGATCGCCACGTAATCATCTGAATTAACATTGGTTGCTTGTCGCGTGGTCCCGAGGCGATTCATAAATTCTTTTTTCTGGTACCATTCCCAATCCGTCGCATCTGCCTGCGCAAGACTATGCGGGTCAATCGGAGTATAGCCTCCTTTTGGGCTGACATAATCGACTTCATAGCCAGCCTCTTGAACTTTCTTCACGAAGTGTACGGCCTCACCCAACCATAATCCGGTCGCACGATTTAAATTTGGATATTTCGCCACGCTGGTAAGAACTACTAGGATTTTCTTGCTCATAACGCCCCCTCCCTGCTTCGTGCAGAGTTGAATATTTTTCTAACAATTTGTTTTTACTCTAAAACTTTAGGGGAACAGAAAAAGTCCTTTTAAAGGTTTCACAAATATAACTATCTTCTGAACTTGGTTTAAAAATTTTTAATCTCGATGCTTAACTAGCAGTTCCTCAAAAATTTGGCTTTGATCTTGCTGCTCTTTAAATAGAAATCTTAAATGCTTAGCCATTGAGGAAAAATGCCACACTACCATGAATTCTTCATTGGGAGAAATGAGAATTAAAGTGATTGTTGCTTCATTTTGTTAGGGTAACCCATTGCGTGACTAAACTTCTCCTATCTGGAGCGACAGTGTCATACCAAAAATGCCAAACCATGCCTCATAATCCCTACCTCATACATCCGGCTGTGATCGTGGACAGGAAACAGGAGTCCACCGACATTGTCACCTTTCGACTGCAACTCACCGACCCTGATCACCGGAAGTCATTCCGCTTTGAGGCCGGGCAGTTCAACATGCTCTATGTGTTTGGTGTAGGGGAGGTAGCCATTTCCATAGTCTCGGACCCTGGCGAGCCGGAATTTCTGGACCACACCATTCGTGTGGTGGGACGGATCACGCAGGTACTGGGCGCGATGCAAGTAGGTGAAAGTGTGGGTGTTCGTGGGCCCTTCGGCATTGGATGGCCCATGAAGGAAGCGCAAGGAAAGGACGTGGTTATCGTCACCGGCGGATTGGGTTGTGCCCCCGTGGTGGGAGCCATTGAATTTATGTTCCGCAGGCGGGAGGAGTATGGCGCCATGACCATTCTTCACGGGGTCAAAACCCCCCACGACTTGCTCTATCGGGAACGCTTCGATGCCTGGCGCCACCAACCCCGCACGCAGGTGCTGCTGACCAGCGATGAACCCGGCAAAACCTGGCATAGCCATGTGGGCGTGGTCACCGAATTGTTTGACCAACTGCAGTTGGACCCTGACAATACGCTGGTCATGATGTGCGGACCGGAGATCATGATGCGGATTGCCTGTCATACCCTCTCGCATCAAGGTCTGCGCCCTGACGCCATGTATGTGTCGTTGGAGCGGCATATGGAATGCGGCATCGGACTCTGCGGGCATTGTCAGCTCGGGCCGTTCTTTGTCTGTAAGGACGGGCCCGTCATGCGATTAGACCGGGTGGTGCCGCATTTCGGAAAAGTGGGTGTGTAGGAGAAACTCAAAACCAGATTTCCTCCCCTTTGTAAGGGGAGGATTGAGGTGAGGTAGAATTGTCAAAGGGAAAATCCGTCGCAATAGGAGAACATCTTTCAGCCTGGGAAACTCTACCTCCCCTCGCCCCTCCCAAAGGAGGGGAACGAGAATAAATGGATTCCCGATGAAAAAAGTCGGGAATGACGCAGAAAAAGAATAAACTTCTTTCTCTGCTGTGGGTGTTCAAAAATGGGATTTTCCCTGTTTAATAGCCGGTGATGAATATGAACCGAACAACTACCCCAACTCAGAATCCTTCCACCAGGCCCCGCCCCCGGATTGCGGTGGTGAAATTTGCTTCTTGTGACGGATGCCAGCTAAGCATCCTGAATATGGAGGACGATTTGCTGGCGTTGGGAGAGGCCCTCGACATCGCCTATTTTCCCGAAGCCTCCAGCAATTTGCAGCCTGGCCCGTATGATATTACATTCGTTGAAGGCTCCATTACCTGTCCTGAAGATCTTTCTCGAGTTCTCGATCTCCGGCAACAGACAACCATCTTGATCACCATCGGTGCCTGTGCGACTTCCGGCGGCATTCAGGCTCTTCGGAACTGGGGCGATGTGGAAGCCTTTAAGCAAACGGTATATCCCAGCCCCGAATACATTCACAGCCTAAGCACATCGACTCCTATTTCCGAACACGTCAAGGTGGACTATGAATTGTGGGGATGCCCGATTGATAAGCCACAACTCCTTCGAGTGCTCACCGATTTGCTGAGAGGCGTCACTCCCAGCATTCCCGCACACAGTGTATGCCTGGACTGTAAACGCCAGGGACATGTCTGCGTCCTGGTCGCAAAGGGACTGCCCTGTCTTGGACCGGTGACGCGTACCGGGTGCGGGGCCATCTGCCCCGCTATGGGCCGGGAGTGTTATGGGTGCTTTGGCCCGGCCGAACAGGAATCAGTGATTCCCGGAGTGCCCCCAAATACGGGATCTCTAGCCAAACAATTTCATGAGCATCTGCAACTCATTCCCCTGGAGATGGTTCGCCGTTTTCGAGGAATCAACGGATCGGTTCAGCCGTTCCGGAAGGAAAGCGATGCCTGGGACTCCTGACAAATCAAGAACCATCAAAATCGACATGATGGCCAGGGTAGAAGGGGAAGGGGCCCTTCACATCACCGTCCAGGATGGTCAGGTCCGGGATGTCCAACTCCGGATTTTTGAACCTCCACGATTTTTTGAAGCCTTCCTTCAGGGACGTCACGTCACCGAAGTGCCCGATATTGTGGCCCGTATTTGCGGTATCTGTCCTGTGGCTTATCAAATGAGTGCAGTCCATGCCATGGAACAAATCTTCCATGTGCAGATGCCACAAAGCCTTCGCGACTTACGTCGACTGCTCTATTGCGGGGAATGGATTGAAAGTCATGTTCTGCATATTTATATGCTCCAGGGTCCGGATTTCTTAGGATTCGACAGTGGGTTTGAAATGGCTCGTTCCCATCCAGACCTTGTGAAGCGAGGGCTTCGAATGAAAAAAGCGGGCAATGATCTGTTAACGCTGTTAGGGGGACGATCGGTGCATCCGGTTTCCGTGAAGATTGGCGGATTCTCCCAAGTGCCGACCAGGAATGCCTTACATGGGCTGAAGGACGAATTCCTTTGGGCCAGAGATGCCGCTGCGGAAACGCTTCGATGGGTGAGCGGGTTTGAGTTTCAAGATCCCGAACAGGCTTATACCTTCCTCGCCCTCCGGGGACCTTCTGAATATCCGATGAATGAAGGCGACGTCGTCACCAATCGAGGGCTCCGCATGGCCGCATCGGAGTTTGAACATCATTTCCATGAAGAACAAGTACCCTATTCCAATGCCCTCCACTGCACGTTGAATGGACAATCTTATCTCACAGGGCCGTTAGCCCGGCTCGCTCTCAACCAGGACCAGCTTTCGTTGTTGGCCAAAGACGTCTTACAGAGCACGGGATTGGTTCTCCCTTTCAACCGCGCGTCCATGGGTATCGTGGCACGATCGGTGGAAGTGCTCTATGCCTTTGACGAGGCCCTTCGACTCATTGACCAGTATGAGCGACCAACTGCTCCGGACGTTCCAGTGACACTCCGCGCAGGAACCGGTATGGCCGCGACCGAAGCCCCGCGAGGGCTTTTATATCATCGTTATGAGGTCAAGGCTGATGGAACCATTCGCCTCGCCAAGATTGTGCCGCCAACCTCCCAAAATCAACGCCGCATGGAGGACGATCTTCGAAACCTTCTGCCAGACATCCTTCATCTCAACGATCAGGAAACGGCGATGAAATGCGAAGAACTGATTCGCAGTTATGATCCCTGCATCTCCTGCGCAACACATTTTTTAACACTGACCAAAGAAAACCTCCCTCCGGCGATGTCCTAATTCTCATAAAGAATTGCTGAAGAGAATTCGCAAGGGGAAGGACCAAATCAAGCGATAGGGTTCCGGCCTGTGGGCGAAATTCAATAAGACTTTCCACACTGTGGAGATCATTTCATGGAGTGTTGAATAAAACCAATTTCCAAGGGCATATTGCCCCAGAGGCACGTGGCATATTAGGGTCTCGGGGCGGTTCAAAAAAGTTCGTCCAGTAAGGCCGCAGTCATTTTTGCGCGCAGAGCGTACTTCCAGTACGTGAGCACGGAAAAATGGGGAGAACGCCGCTGGCGGCTTTTTTCAACAGCCCCTTTCATTGAGTTTTGCGGCAAGGAACCAGGGTCTTAGGCCGGAATCCATCGTACCCGGCAACTGCAGGAAAACTGAACGGTAGGTCTTAAGGAAGGGTCGCCAAATGATGTCCGGTCAGCCCGAAGTAGGCTTCATCGACCGTCCCAACAGGGGAGACCTGCATCAAAAACGGGGTACGCCAATCTCCATCCCGTACATCATACTCGCTGGGAACTAACACACGCTCAAAGTGATTTTCGTAAGCAGCTAAGATTTTGAGTTGAAGCCCTCCCACCGCTCCGATCGATCCTCCTTCCGTGATCGTTCCGGTGAGGGCCCGTCCTTCCAGGAGATGATCTCCCTTGATCATGGACACCACGCTCAGGCCCACCATGGCCGAAAGGCTTTCCCCATAGACCGTGAGTCCGGTATAGGGAAATTTCAGGAGGACAGTCCAGGATTCCGACGGAAGATTGGCAGCAGCCAGCGCCCGAGTGATGGCTGCATGGATCGACTGACGGGCAAACAACGAAAAATTTCCTGGTTCGGTATGAAATTGGATTTGAAGGCCGTTATGATCCTGACGTTCATAGACATCAATCACCACCTGGCTCACCATGCCCACCGGCCTGAATTGTTTGTTGAGAGATGTCCCCAGGATGGGAATGATCAGATGCGGAATCTGATGAACAGACGGACTAGCCCCAAGACTATTGGCACATACCACATTAAGGGTTAAGACTAACCCCAGAAGCATTGAGACCTTCTTCCTGTCCGCTTTATTAATCATGTATTGATATCCTTTTAAACAAAAGAGGAAATACCTCTCCTTTTTATACTTACCTTATTATAACGGACAATCTAGTTTTTTGTCGCCTGTCAGCTTCTGAGCGCCCCGAAGGGTCCACCAGCGTATAGGGCCCCCTGATATTTTTCCAGCACCCTCATATGGTGGGCCGGAATGCCCCAAATACACAAATATTTAAAAGAACTTAATATCCCAGCAGATTCTTCAGGAATGTGGCCTGAACAGGCCGAAAAATTTGGCGGGACCGGGGAGCCAATTTCCAGTCTACCACTCCAAAGGGACCAGATCGACCTCTTCGGGGAGTGCAGCCGGACAGGGTGCACAATCGACAAAAAATGTGTCGCCAGCGGATGCAGGAGGACGTGCCACTGAAATCGAGATTGCCTTTACTGGCAGGGGCTGGGACACCAAAACACCAGATAGAGAAAAACTAACACACCTATCGCAATTGCACCAAAAAGGTACCAGGTTTTATGCATACAGCCTCGGAAACGGATTATTTGTCCAGATTGATCCTTTAAACCGAGTCATTCTCGCACAAACAAAATTGAAGAATCAGTGTGATGCACCACGGAATGGGAGACGCTCCCCAAAAGAAAGCGACTCACGCCGGATCGGCTATGTGTCCGCATCAGGATCACATCAGCACCATATTTGTTCGCTTCCTCAATGATCGTGGGTGAGGGTGCCCCGACCACAACAACCCCTTTGGCCTCATGCCCCATCTGCTTCAATTCCGCGCTGAGCCCGTTCGTAAATTTCTCCCCATAGGCGATCATCTCTTTTCGAAATTCCGGAGAAATCATCGCCCCCATCGGCCAGACCGGTTCTGAAAACGGAATGACATGCAGAACGGTCGCAGTAATCGGCTCTCGGAACGGCTTCTTTTTCAAAAACCCCACGACCATTTTGCCGTCTTCCTGACTTTCAACAGGAATTAATACCTGCTGGATCTTGCGAGTGGGCTTCTTAATAATCAGGGTTGAACACGACGCATGCGTCATCACACGATGCGAAACGCTCCCCAACATTTGCTCTCGAATCTGACCAATACCCCTGGCGCCCATTACCACGAGATCGATTCCCTTTTCCTTGACCATGGTAAGAATGACTTCGGCAGGAGTCCCCATTTCCAGTCGTCTCATGACCGATCCCGGATGAAGAGGCAGGAGGGACAATGCCTGCTCAATGATGCGTTCGCCTTCTTCCCTCATCGCTTTGTCCACCGCCAACCTCAAATCTTTTGCGATCCCCGCCCCGATGGACGGATAGGGGATACCCGGCACATTCACCACATGTAACACCATCAGGCTCTCCGCCGGGCTCAGCGCTTCCAACGCACGTATCGCATCAACCGATTGATCCGATCCATCAACTGCTAGTAGGTATTTCATACGTCGTCTCCCGGGTGTGACACATCCTTTGTGCCGTGTGTATGGCTGTCAAATAACTCTTCGTACCTGTTCAAACTACTAAATTCCATTGTGTGCACCAATGTCCTGTTCCTATCTGACTTCCTTAACCATATCGATGGCGCCGCATGGACATTCTTCCGCGCACACACCACAACCCTTGCAATAGTCATAATTCACTTCATATCGTCGACCGGGGCCTAATTTGATAATGGCGTTGTCCGGACACACGCCATAACAGGTATCGCACTCAAAGCAATTTCCGCAAGAGAGACAGCGTCGGGCTTCGAGCAAGGCCGTGTCCGTATCCAAACCGCCGACCACCTCTTCAAAGCTGGCGCGACGCCTGGCTAGATCCAGGTAGGGCTGCCGACTCTTATCCGCATCGGTGTAATACCAGGTATTGAGCCGGTCATACGTCGCAACGGTATTGGACGATGATTTCCGATACTCACTTCCGCAGAGATACGCATCAATATGCCGTGCCGCTTTTTTCCCATGGCCCGTGGCCACCGTCACCGTACGCTCTGCAGGAACCATATCTCCCCCGGCAAACACTCCCGCACGTCCGGTCATCATTGAGGCATCGACTTGAATCACCCCATCGGACGAAATATCCAATCCCGGCACATTCTCTAAAAACCCGGTATCCACTTCCTGGCCCACCGCCAGAATAACCGTGTCGGCTTCCAAGGTCTCAATCCGCCCGGTGGGTTGAGGGCGCCCCTGCTCATCCAATGTCATCTCTTCAACCGTCAACGTCGTATTGTCCACTTGTCTGATGGTATGCAGCCATCGTGTCAGCACCCCCTCCTCCAAGGCTTCTTCCACTTCAAAATCATGGGCGGGCATATGCCCGCGATCACGCCGATAAATCAGGATCGTTTCCTCGGCACCCAGGCGCTTGGCGGTTCGCGCGGCATCAATAGCCGTATCACCTCCACCATAGACGACGACCCGCCGACCGATCTTGGGAACAGTCTGGCCATCCATTCCTTTCAGAAATCCCAAGGCATCGATCATCCGGCCGGCATCCCGGCCGGGAATATCAACCCGTTTACTCAGATGAGCCCCAATGGCCAGAAACACGGCATCGAATCCGCCCTCTTGGATGGTCCTTTCTAAATGATCAACCTTTTGATTCAGATGGATCGAAACGCCCATGGCGTCAATTCTTGCAATTTCGGCGTCCAGGACATTCCGTGGCAGACGGTATTGTGGAATCCCGAACCGCATCATACCCCCCGGCTTCGGCCCCGCTTCAATGATTGTTACCGTATGTCCCAAACGGGCGAGATGATACGCAGCAGAAAGCCCGCTCGGTCCCGCGCCGACGACCAGGACCCGCCTTCCGGTTGCCACGCCCGCCTCCACCTGCCAACCCTGCTCAATCGCGTAATCGCCTAAAAATCGCTCAACGGCATGAATGCTCACGGGCTCATCGAGCTGGCCCCGATTACAGGCCGTTTCACACGGGTGATAACACACCCGACCATGAATCGCCGGGAAAGGATTCTCTTCCATAATTTTTCGCCAGGCCTGCTCATATTTCCCTTCCTCCGCCTCATACAACCAGCCTTGAATATTTTCGCCAGCCGGGCAACCCTGATTGCAGGGCGGAAGGTGATCAACATAGATCGGACGCATAGACCGCCAGTTTCCCGTATGATTGGCCAGGCTTGAAGCGGGGTTCAAAGTAATGGCAAAGGGCTTCTGTTCCATCATCATGCCTTTACAGGAAGTAGCTGATACCGGTGAATATTTGCATCTGCCATCGCCTGAATCGCGGCAAGAGCACGCTCGTCCCGTGGATGCAAAAGATGTTTGAACCGACCTTGGAGATCGAGGTATTGCTCGACAGGTACTTGTTTTCTAATAGGTGTTCGATCGATCATCTCGCCCCCTTCGGCTTCAATCAAGGGAAAGAGGCCACTTTCCACCGCCAGGCGGGCGACCTTGATCGTGTGCGCAGGATCGGACTTCCAGCCTAGCGGACAGGGCACATGGATATGAATATACCGTGCGCCCCTGAAGTTCATCGCCTTCGTCACTTTGGCTTCCAGATCATGGAGATCGGCCACCGAGGCCGTGGCCACATAGGGAATACCGTGGGCCATCGCAATGCGTGGCAGATTTTTTCCAATGCCCATGGGGTTGCCGGGGTCGGTTCCCACGGCCTGCGTGGTATTGGTCCAGGCTCGTGGCGGGGTGGATCCCGAACGCTGCACTCCCGTGTTCATGTAGGCCTCGTTGTCGTAACAGACATACAACACGTCATCATTGCGTTCGAACATTCCCGACAAACACCCGAACCCGATATCAACCGTCGCACCATCTCCCCCCTGGGCGATGACTCGGATATCCGTCCTGCCTTTGGCCCGCAGGGCTGCCGCCACGCCGCTTGCCACCGCCGGTGCATTCCCGAACAACGAATGCAGCCAGGGAATCTGCCAGGCACTTTCCGGATAGGGACTGGAGAAGACCTCCAAACAGCCGGTGGCATTCACCGCAACCATCTGCTGATGCGTGGCGCGCATCACCGCATCAAGGGCATAGCGGGCGCCCAGCGCTTCACCGCACCCCTGGCAGGCGCGATGGCCGGAATTGAGTGAATTCGTTCGATCCATCCCCGCTTGGACTGTGCGATCGGATTCATCCAGTAACCGGTTGCCAACCGTGAAGGTTCCCGTTTGATAAAATTTCACTCGTTGATAGGACATACCGGCCTCACGACTAAAATTAAATGGGCGATGCACCGGGAGCACCGATTTCCCGGAGAATATTTTCTGCGGTGGGTCCCGAACGCCGCTGCGCCTGTTGTCTGGTCAATTCCCGATTAATGGCGTCCCAATTCAGATCGAGGAAATGAGGTTCCTCCAAACCCTCCAGGCATGCTTGCTTCACGGTATCAATGACCGAGGCTGTAGGAATCGGGCGACCTCCAAGTCCGGCGATCACCGTATCCACGATAGTTGGTAATCCCCGCAGTGCCATCTTCACATCGCTGGACACGATGCCACCCTTTCCCACCGCCAGGTCTTTTTCAAAAACAATGATCCGCTTGGCATCCTGAACAACATGGCGAAGAGCATGGGAGGGGAAGGGACGAAATGCACAGAGCGCAATAGAACCGACCGGCCATCCGTCTTTCCGCAAGTCATCCACCGCGTCTTTTATCGTACCGTTCACCGATCCCAGTGCCAGCAGAATCGTTTCCGCCTCATCCGTGTGATAGGTCTTCAACAGTCCACCGGACCGACGCTGAAAAATATCCTCAAAAGCCCGAGCGAGGCGTGGGATCGCCTCTAATGCTCGCAGATGCTTGTCATGCGCGAGGTACCGTACCTCGGCAAAAGCTTCCGGTCCGACCATCGCGCCGATGGACACCGGATCTTGCGGGTCTAGCACTTGAACGGGTTCAAACGCCGGCAGATACGCATCCACCTGCTCTTGCGTAGGAAGATCCACCACCTCATAGGCATGAGTGAGAATATAGCCATCCATGCAGACCATCACCGGGCAACTGAGTTCCTCAGCCAGGCGAAACGCTTGAATATGAAGATCGACAGCTTCTTGATTATCTTCCGCAAACAATTGAATCCAGCCGGCATCCCGCATAGACATGCTATCCGAATGATCGTTCCAGATATTGATCGGCGCGCCGAGGGCGCGATTGGCAATGGTCATGACAATGGGGAGCCCCAACCCTGCTGCGTTATAGACCGCTTCCGCCATGAATAACAGCCCCTGGCTCGTCGTCGCGGTATAGGTTCGCGCGCCCATGGCCGAGGCGCCGATCAGCACGCTTAGGGCGCCGAACTCCGATTCGACATTCAGGAATTGGCAATTGCCGATTTCTCCGGCTTTCACCTTGCGTGAAAGAGTTTCGACAATATGGGTTTGAGGAGAGATCGGATAACAGGCCATCACTTCAGGCCGACACAACGCGACGGCATGGGCCACGGCTTGAGATCCTTCAATGTGTTGTTTCATGGTCGTCCATTGATTCCTTGATTGCATTAGACCTTGGCCAGATTTGCCGCAACATAGTCATACACCTCTGCAGCCACCGCCGCATTCAACTCTCCAATCGTTCCCGGAAACTTCTCTGTGATCGCCTGATTCACGGAAGCTTTGCTGACTTCCCCGGTCAGGGCCGCGTAACCGGCCACCATCCCGATATTGGCAAACGGTCGCCCAAGATGTTTCAGGGCCAGATCGGATGCCGGAAGCGTATGCATCTGCATTTCGGGATGTTGAATGACAAAGTCCCTAAGATGAAGCGCGTCAACATCTCGTGTGGAATTAATCAGAACAAAGGCTGACATAGCCAATCCGGCAAAGACATCCACCTGATGCAGCAGGGTGGAGTCCTGTATGAGCAGGACATCCGGATGATAGACCGGCTCCCGACTGCGAATCGGTTGGGAATCGATCCGGCAGAATGCCGTGACCGGCGCACCGGTCCGTTCAGATCCAAAACTGGGAAAGGCCTGAGCTTCCTTCCCATCCCGGAATGCCGCTAACGCAAGCAGCTCCGCAGCAGTCACCACGCCCTGCCCTCCTCGGCCATGAATACGGATTTGGATCATCGGCCTCCCAACAATTCACTTGAATGTAATCCTGTCGCTAGCACTCACTAATAATGTATTTGGCAAGAGATATGCCTTATTTTTTGGGAACTTGAAATGATCGATATAACTAGCAAAACCTCAACAATCTTCAATAGGCCGAGTACGCTTCGCTGGAACATTGGGGAAAAGAGGTACAGTCAAAATCATTAGTCATGTAGAATAATGCCCCAGTTGATTTCTTAAACGAACAGGTATTGAAAAAATAAGGAGACTCCAGTTGGCATCTTTCCCTTCATTCTCAAAAAATCTTTGCCGGATTACACTCGTGCTCTGGATAGTCAGCGCAGGCCTGCTGGGCTGGTTTTTTTTTCAAGGGGCGACCACCCCTTCAGCCGATGGGCGAACTGTTGTGCATCTTGCTCCAACCGAACGTGACTTTATCCTGACGGAAATGCGGCAACTGCTCCAGGCCGTGCATGGCGTCGTAACGGGCCTGAGCGATCCTGACCAGACCCAAGGACATGCTCAGGCTGCAGCGGCGGCCCGTTCGGCCGGAATGAAAATGGCCGTAGATGACAATCCTTCACTCATGCTTAAACTTCCTCTTCCCCTCAAACAGCTTGGAATGTCCGTACATCGGGATTTTGACGAATTGGCGGATGCGATCAACGGGGGTACGACATCACAGGACATTCTTCAACGCCTGTCGACTATCACGACCAGATGCCTGGCATGCCACAAGATGTATCAAATTAAAGAGGGATAGCTTATAAGTTTCACCGGCCAGGCACGGCTTGCTAAATGCGCTGAATCATCAATAAGAAGCACCCATCCTAATAAGGATATGTCATCCTGAGTGGAACGAAGGATCTGGCTAAGGTGTGACATCTCAACCAGGGCACAGATCCTTCGCCATGGTCTCAGGATGACCACGACTAATCTGATCACAGATTATTCGTCCCATTTGTAATTGATGAAATTAAAGTTATGACGCCACGCAGACTCACCAATGTTCCAAACACTTCTGAAGACACATTCCAGCCAAGATGACCAACACACCCAACAATAGAGCGGAGACCCCTCGCGCATCGCCAAGCGACACGGTCTGGCATACTCTTTCTATCCCGGATATCAGTCAACGGCTGGAAGTCGATCCTTACACGGGGCTCAATGCCGGAGAAGCCCGCCGCCGGTTGCAACAACATGGCCAAAACACCATTCCCGAACATCGCCAGCGTAGCCTCGCGCGAATCTTCGTTGATCAATTCACCGATTTTATGATCCTGGTGCTCATTGGCGCCGCCATTGTCTCGGGCATGTTGGGGGAGCGTCTGGATGCCCTGGCGATTGTCATCATCGTGGTACTCAACGGCATCATTGGATTTGTGCAGGAATATCGGGCGGATCGCGCCATGCAGGCTATCAAGAAGCTCGCCACGCCTACAACGCGCATTCGACGTGAGCAGCAGATCGCCTCGCTCTCCACGCTTGATGTGGTACCGGGCGACATCGTCCTGCTGGAAGCCGGAGACCTCATTCCTGCCGATCTTCGATTAGTCGAAGCCATTCAACTCAAAGCGGATGAATCCGCGCTCACAGGCGAGAGCGTTGCGGTAGACAAACAGACCGACCCGCTGGACGACCCGAAGCTTCCCCTGGGTGATCGACGGAATATGGCCTATAAAGGCACGCTCCTGACATATGGGCGCGGCACAGGGATCGTCATTGGCACAGGCCAAAAGACCGAGCTAGGACAGATCGCGTCGCTCCTGCATAAGGACGAAGACATCAAAACGCCTTTGCAACAACGCCTGGCGGTGTTTGGACGACGTCTCGCGCTGGCCGTTCTGGCCATCTGTATTGTGTTGTTTGCTGTGGGCGTCTGGCGAGGTGAGCCGCCGGTGCTCATGTTCCTAACGGCCGTGAGTCTGGCCGTGGCCGCAATTCCTGAAGCCTTACCAGCCGTCGTCACCATTTCGCTGGCTCTGGGTGCGCGGAAAATGGCCCGCAAACAGGCGTTGATCCGTCGACTGCCCGCTGTGGAAACCTTAGGCTCCGTCACTTATATTTGCTCCGATAAAACAGGCACGCTCACACAAAATTCCATGCGTGTGGAGCAGATGTCGGTGGCCGGGAACGTATTGCGCCCTTCCGCGTGTAGACAACCCGACAGCGACGCCGACCTCCACAATCCCATTCATCTGTTTTTTCTGGGGTTGGCGCTCAACAACGATGCAAAGGCACAGACCGAAGGCCAAACCCTGGGTGATCCCACCGAAGTGGCCTTGTATCTGGCGGCCGTGGAGGCCGGGTATGACAAAGGCACATTAGAGACCACCAATCCCCGCATAGAAGAAATCCCCTTCGACTCAGACCGCCAATGCATGACGACAATGCATCGCATGCCGAAGGGCACCATCTCTTTTACCAAAGGATCGCCAGAAAAACTTCTTCCGCTTTGCCAATCCATGCTCACACAGACCGGCCCTGTGTCACTAGACATCGATAGTCTATTAGAGCAGGCCGAACAGATGGCCAATGAAGGCTTGCGGGTGTTGGCGGTGGCCTATCGGCAATGGGATCAAGCACCCACGGAAATGACTTCCTCGACTGTCGAACGCGAACTCACCTTCCTCGGATTTGCCGGCATGATGGACCCGCCACGGAAAGAAGCCGCCAAGGCGGTCGCCCTCTGCCAATCGGCAGGAATCACCCCCGTCATGATCACCGGCGATCACCCCGGCACCGCCAAAGCCATTGCCTCACGCGTCGGCATTATCAATAAGGACACCAAGGTGCTGACCGGCCAGGAATTGGAACACCGTTCCCCTGAAGAACTGGCGCAACTGGTTGAGCATACCCGGGTCTATGCCCGCATTACCCCCACGCAAAAAATTGCCATCGTCAAAGCCCTGCAAAACAGAGGAGAGTTTGTCGCGATGACCGGTGACGGGGTGAATGACGCCCCCGCGCTAAACCAGGCCAACATCGGCATCGCGATGGGGCAAACCGGCACCGACGTGGCCCGGGAAGCCTCCGACATGATTCTGTTGGATGATAACTTTGCGACTATTGTCACTGCTGTCCGGGACGGACGCCGGATTTATGACAACATCCGCAAATTTGTGAAATATACGATGACGAGTAATTCCGGAGAAATCTGGACGATTTTCCTGGCCCCCTTATTCGGCCTGCCGATTCCCCTGCTCCCGATTCAGATCTTATGGATCAATCTCGTCACCGACGGCTTACCCGGCCTCGCTCTCGCGATGGAACCCGAAGAGCGCAACATCATGCAGCGCCCTCCCCGCCCGCCGAATGAAAGCATCTTTGCCGGTGGCCTCTGGCAACATATCTTGTGGGTAGGCCTGCTCATGGGCGGCGTGTCGCTGGCCACCGAAATGTGGGCTTATGAGACCAATCTGGCGCAATGGCAGACCATGGTGTTCACCGTCCTCACCTTGTCCCAGATGGGACATGTGCTGGCCATTCGTGCAGAACAGGATTCATTTCTGCAGCGAGGGCCGTTGAGCAATCAATGGTTATTAGGGGCCGTGGTACTCACATTCGCCCTTCAAATGGCCACAATCTACGTGCCATTTTTCAATCCCATCTTTCATACGATGCCGTTAACTCTGAACCAACTCGGCCTCTGCCTCATCCTTTCAACAATCGTGTTTTTCGCCGTTGAATTCGAAAAATGGGTCAGACGAATTTTATTTTCCTTTCCGTAATCTGGAACGTGTTTCGTCATCCCACCAGTTCATTAGCTCACTTTGAAAGGAACATAGTGGATTAGCCGCTTGACATGATCTTATCCGTGGCCTAGCCTTAACCAACTTTCCCATCCAAATTCTAAGAAGCGGAATGTCGTGGTCTATTGTGAGAAAATTCACGTCCTTCGGAACGATCCGGCCAAATACAAACAAAAGAATACAATCGTGATGTCCAGATGTTTAGTGGTCATTTAGTCTCAAATAACGAGGAGGAAAAATAATGGGGACAAGCAGCTATACTGCGGTTGTCGAAAAAGAGGGCGATCTGTATGTGGCCCTTTGTCCTGAGTTGGATGTGGCCAGCCAGGGAACCACCGTGGAAGAAGCGACAGCTAATTTGAAGGAAGCGGTAGAAATGTTCCTCGAATGCGCGGATCCTGACGAGATCGGGCGTCGTCTTCACACCGAAGTGTATGTGACGCGATTCGAAGCCGCACATGGGTAAGCTGCGGGTTCTCTCTGGGAAAGATGTCTGCAAAATACTCCAAAGACAAGGATTTTCTGAAGTACGCCGACGGGGAAGCCACATTATCATGCAGTGCCGCACTGACGCAGGAACAGTCACAGTGCCGGTCCCGGATCATACAATGCTTGCCATTTGAACGTTCCGTTCCATCATTCCGCAGAGGGGTCTGGTCCGCGAACTCTTCGAATCTTGATACACCCCATTTTCGACATTAAAACTGCTTAATAGGTATCGCAATCATCGTCTTGTTCTCCGTGAAAAATCGGTCAGGTGACACAGCTGGGTTGGCCCGGCCATAACCACAGGGGTTAGACTTTCAATAATGCATGTGGGGTTTCCTCGCCCTGGCAGAAAGCGGACCGGGGTCAATTACCCTCTATTTGAGTGGCTGGTGTCTGAAGAACTTCCCGGTCTCAGCCTTAATGAGCGTGCTCCTGCCTTCCGCCTGATCACTGACAATATTCCAATAGGGGCCTTCGCTTTTGGTGCCTTGAAGCATGACATGAAGGGTCAACATGGCTCTGCGCTTCCCTTTGAGCCCTTTCTTTTTCGCTTCTGCCATCGCCTGGTCACTATCAATAAAGTCTCCAGCCATCGCATCGGTGAAACTCGGCGACACTTCAGTTGTTTGGTCAATCTTGCCGCCCTTCACGTCCACCTTGTAACTCTTTTTCCCCTGAGGTGAATGGAAGAGAAAGCTCCATTTCTCCGCGGTGCCGTCAATATTTCCTGAGATGGTGATGATTTGGACCAGGACCGCGTCCGCCTGCCATTTGACTGCAGACGCTTGCGCTTGCCCAAGCCCGGCCTTGGCGGTTTCTCCACCCGCCAAGGCCGGGGACGAACCAAGAAACGAGGCGATCAGGGTCAGAAGCGGGAACAGGATGCATTGTTTCGGTTTCATAGGAGTTTCTCCTTCAAGGGCCTTGCTCAGAACACCGTTAAGACCTTCTCGCCATTCCCTCACACAGTTGCTTCAGTCGAGCGCTGCCCCAGTATCGCATTGAAGCGTAGACACGTTGCTTCACAGGACGCCCGATGGTGACCTTCTGCGATATCTATCATCGTTCCATCCTGAATCGGGACGCGAACATGAAAGTATGGGGCACCTTCATCGTCAGTTGACTCGACCACTGTTGCAGGAGCGATGTCGGTACGCGCCACAATTCTTTCTTCCTTCCTGAACGGGAAGCGCCATGTAATGAAGACGGGTGAATCTGATCGGACGGTGACTCGAAGGCAATGTTTGCTCGTGGAATATACGGTGAGACCCACCGCACCGATCCACAAGAGCGCCATCGCGCCAGTGACGATGATGGGAGAATAGCCGAATGGTGCCCCGTCGCGGATAAACACATATGTCATAGCCGCAACAAGCACCAGGAAAATGGCCGAAAAGCCCCAAAGAAACGCGGCGACGTTGTTGCGAAAGGTCATAGCTAGGCCGACTCCCAACTCAAGCCTACACCTGTCTGGGCCGCCACCGGGAGCCGTGAAGGGAGCTCATGCTGTGAGCGCCACGACCAGCCCCGGCATACGGGTCAGTCCCTGCGCTCCTTTCCCTCTTGCGGACCTGATTGGGTCATCCCCGATCCATGCACCGCTTCCCGGTATTGTGGAAGACGAAAAGAGAAACAGGCCCCCTGGCCAAACACGCTCTCACACCAAATCTGTCCCCCCACCTTCTCGATCAGTTCCTTCGCGACCGCCAAGCCGTACCCTGTTGACGGCTCTCCTGCCGTGGGCCTCGGAGTGAGTTGAATACCGGGTTGAAAGAGTTTGGCCTGGTCTTCCAAACTCAGGCCGGGACCTTCATCGCGAACACGACAAATCACCCAATCATCCTGGGGCTCCACTTCTACCCAGATCCGCTTCCCGGGTGGTGAGTACTTCACCGCGTTCGAGAATAAGTTATCCAGCGCGGCGGCCGTCGCCACCCGATCCGTCCACACCGAAGGAACATCCGCAGGGGCTACCGAGAGACACTGAATCTGTTTTTGATCTGCAATGCGTTGATAAAAAAGCCTGAACCGCTGAGCCATGATCGGCAGTTCCACCTTTTCGAAGCGCAGCGTCGCATCCCGTCCTGTCTCGGCATTCACCATTTGACTGACGGTGTGCGTCATCAATTGAGTGGCATGCTGCAACGCTTCCAATCCGGTGCGAACCTGGTCGTCCGGATGTTTCGCCAGCACTAACAGGAGCAATTCGACTGTCCCCCCTACCACGGTGAGAAAGTTATTCAATGCATGGGCGGCAAAATGAACAGCACTTTCACTGACGACCGGCAGTTTCTCCAGGTCATACAGCACCTGCTCCAATTCCGCCCGGGCCTTGAGGATGCCCGACACAATCTGATTCTTCTCCTCCTGCATGAACTTTCCTCCCTGCGATGATGGGCAATCTTCCCGGAGTCAGCGAAACTCAAACAATCTCAATCCTGATCCGCCTCCCCTGCGGAATGTTGTTTTCCTCAATATCATCAGGTCCATTTGGATTTCATGATGAATGCAGTTGAATCTCTTGTGCATGACAATAATGAATCAACGGTGCCGCCAGGCTTTTCCGCATTTGTTCTCCTGCCCACATCTCAATGCGTAACGACTGCACAGCTTAATCAATTTTTCTTCAACCACCGAATTAAGTCAAGAAAAAACAAGCGGTTGCCAACTTGGTTTTGGAAAGGAGAACGCCCAAAAGAGCCGTTCCTCCTCTCCTCACCAATTTCAAGAACTACCCGTTTCGAGGGACACTTTGTTCGAATCCGGAGTTGGCTGAAACCGTCATGGCCAAACCTTCACGGCAACAGTTGATTGGCTTACCCTTTATTAAAAAACCTCCATCCCCTCTCTGCACAAGCCCCTTACCATGCTTGTTCTGATTGCAAGATGCATTGTCCATACGGTCTTCCTACGGCCAGGCCGTCCCCTGGATCTCTGGACAAATGACCTGAAGTGGATTTTCAAAAATCGATACGCACCGTTATCCTTTCGAATACAGTGGAGTGATCACATTCAAAACTTGCTATTCTGAAATCAACGGCACATGCCGCTTCCTTCATGCCTGAATCGATCGGTATACAGTTTTCTGTTTCAATTTACAGGTAGGGTACGGAGAAACGGCAGAAAAATTATTCACCTTTCGAGAAATTTTACGACGAGAGCCCGAGCGCATACGTATAGGCCTTTTGGCTCAAGGACCTGCAGGCTTTTAATTTGATACCTTGCATCTCCTATGGAAATTGGCATCGTCGGTCTACCCAACGTCGGCAAATCTACGATTTTTAACGCGTTGACCTCTGGCAACGCGGCCGCATCGAACTATCCGTTTACGACTATCGAGCCCAACGTCGGTGTCGTGGCCGTTCCTGACGCGCGTCTTGGGCGCCTGACCGAGTTGGTCAAACCCAAGAAAACCGTGCCAACCTCCTGCCGTTTCGTCGATATCGCCGGTCTGGTAAAAGGCGCCTCTCAGGGCGAAGGGCTGGGAAATAAATTCCTTGCGAATATTCGGGAAGTCGACGCCATCCTTCACATGGTGCGACTCTTTCAGGATCCCGACGTGGTGCACACCATGGGCGGCGTGGACTATCGTCGTGATATCGAGGTGATTGAAACTGAATTAATGCTTGCGGACCTCGACAGTCTCACCAAACAGTACGACAAGGTCACGGCCAAGGCGAGGTCAGGAGATAAGGCTTCGAAAGAGGCCCTTGTGGTGCTCGATATTCTGAAGAACGGTCTCGAAGCGGGTAAACCCGCGCGAGCCCTGGGCCTCGAGCCGGAAATCCTCAAGAATTTTTTCCTGCTCACCACACAGCCCGTACTCTATGTCGGGAATACCGATGAAAATCCGGATCCGGCCATCCTTGCCGATTTTCAGGCATTCGCGAAGGAGCGCGGCTCGGAATCGGTCGTGATCTGTGGCAAACTCGAAAGCGAAATCGCCCAGTTGTCCGGCGAAGACCGGGAAATTTTCATGAAAGATTTGGGCATGGAGCAGAGCGGCTTGGAAAAGGTCGTCGTCGCCGCGTATAAAACACTCGGGCTCTGCTCGTTCCTCACCTCCGGAGTGCAGGAGGTTCGAGCCTGGACCATTCCCATCGGAGCCAAAGCGCCACAGGCCGCCGGCGTCATCCACACCGATTTTGAGAAGGGCTTTATCAAGGCCGACATTTACGCCTTCGAGGACATCGACAAATACAAGTCGGAAGCCGCTCTGCGTGAGAAGGGCCTGATCCGCTCGGAAGGGAAAGAATACGTCGTCAAAGACGGCGACGTCTGCCATTTCAAGTTCAATGTCTAGACCGGCTTTTCCTTGCCGCCATATTGGCGCGCACCTTCGGATTTAACCGACACCGCATTTTCCCCTCCCAATAGCGACCTTTCCGCCCTTCCGCGTGCGCTGACCAGCGCCTATCTTGGCTCATGTTATCCTCTCGAGATGAAGAATCTTTCATGTCCGCTTCATATCGTCTTCATGTAGACAGTCTATGCTGTATTCATGAACAGCCGGTTGCTTTCTTTAATTTTTCACTAAGGAGGATGTCTCATGAAGCCGTTACACGCATTCAGTTTATTGGGCACCTTAGCGTTGTTATTGAGTTCGGTTGGATTGGCCATGAGTCATGATGGCAAAGACAAAGCGGCCGTGGCCAACCTGACCACGTCGGTCACCATGGAAGAAGCTATCAACACTGCGACGACTCAATTTCCAGGTAAGCTGCTTGAAGCCGAGATGGAAAGTGAAGACGGGAAGGTAATATATGAGGTCGAGATCGTCAATGCCGCCGGAGAGATCAGGGAGTTTGAGATTGACGCCCAGTCGGGGAAAATTCTGAGCTCTGAACTTGAGGACGAGGAAAGGCACGAGAAGGGCGTTTCTCACCAGGATTCTGGAAAATCCTAAGAGAACGGCAAAGGCCCCGTGCGCAAGAGGGCATGGGGCCTTCTCTCGTTTCCCCACACTGACGACACACAGGAGAAATCATGTTTGAGTTACGATGACATCCCATGTTAGTTCATTTCCCCATCGCCTTGCTCTTTACCAGTGCGCTATTTGATGCCGCAGGAGCCAGTTTCAAATCATGAGAACTTTCGTAACGGCGCGTTTTTATGGCTTCTTATTCCCGGTCTTTTCGGAGGGGTGGCTGCCGCTATGGCTGACAATCGGGCAGAGGAAGCTGCTGAACAGGCCGGAATTGCCGAATCGATGATTGGGGCGCACCAGATACCTGCCTTCGTGACTTTGGGATTTACGAAAGTCCTTCTATAATGTGCCGAAGAACATACAACCCTGCCGATTTTTATTTTCAGTGGGAAACCCATGCGTATTCTCTTAGTGGAAGATGATTCAAGTGTGTCCGGATTTATCGTGAAAGGCTTGCGGGAAGAGCAATATGCTGTGGATCTCGCCACCGACGGTGAAATGGGATTGGCCATGGCCGAGACGACGCACTATGACGTGATCATTCTGGATATTATGCTCCCCAAAATGAACGGCATTGACGTCTGCCGCCGGCTTCGAGCGAAACGCCACGCGACCCCGATTCTTCTTTTGACCGCACGGGAGGCTGTTGAAGATCGAGTGAACGGCCTGGATACAGGCGCAGATGATTATTTGACGAAACCGTTTGCCTTTGCCGAATTATTGGCACGTCTGAGGGCGCTTCTCCGTCGTGGCAGTGGCCTCCCCACACCTCGCCTCACGATCGCGGACCTGGAGCTGGATCCGGTGACCCACCGTGTTTCACGGGCAGGCCAAACCATCACTCTGACCAATAAAGAATATTCACTATTGGAATATCTTATGAGAAATGTGGGACGGGTTTTGACCCGAACGGCCATTACCGAACACGTGTGGGACATTCACTACGAGTCCGTCACCAATATTGTGGATGTGCACATTAAAACCTTGCGCAGCAAAATGGATCGGGACTTTTCTCCACAGTTGATCCATACGGTGCGGGGGATCGGCTATGTCTTAAAAATCCCGGAGGCCTAAATCATGCAGGCCTTTCGCACCCGCATACGTCGTGTGTCCTTAGGTTTTATTGTGATCCTCCTAGGCCTCTTCAGCCTGATCCTGTACCTGGGACTATCCACAATTTTACACCGCCATATCGATGGAGAATTGGTTGCACTCGCAAAGGAGGAAAGCCTCCGCGTGGACCTGGCGACCGACCATGTTCGTGTGTCTTCCCACCGGAAACATGAAGAAGAATTAGAAGAATTTGATGACGAAGATGAGTTACAGCAGGCTATCCGCTATAGCGCTATTCTGGATTCCGCCGGCCGTATTCTCTGGAGTGGGCAGAGCACAGAGAACCGTCTTCCTGTAACATCCCAACTGATTATGCAGGTCCTCAATGGAGAAACGGTTTTTGAAACCTTTCACAAGCCGGATCATCCGCCCATTCGCCGTATCTCAATTCCTCTCATCATCGAAGATCACGGGCGATTCATTTTACAAACGGAAAAATCCTTGCAATTTGTTCAGGAAACCCTTCAGTGGTTGGCGTGGCTACTTTGTGGCACCTCCGCGATTTCCCTCCTGTTTGCTTTATGGGGAAGCGGACGTTTGGCCGATGAAGCCCTGTCACCCGTCAAGGCATTGAGTCAGACAGCGGAAACCGTGTCCGGGCAGACGCTTTCCACACGCCTCACACTCAGCTCGCCCTACGCCGAATTTCAACGCCTGGCCCACACCTTTAACGGCATGTTGGACCGCTTGCAGCAGGTCTTCGAAGGACAACGTCGCTTTGTGGCCGATGCGGCCCATGAACTGAAAACCCCGTTAACGGCGATGAAAGGCAATTTTGAGGTCAGCTTGCAACGGGCACGGTCGGCAGAGGAATACCGGGAGACCATCCTCTCCAACCTGGCTGAAGTCGACCGACTCACCGCCATGACCAAATCCCTCCTCACCCTGGCACAATTCGCCGGCGATCGCCCCCCACTCGTCTTGCAAACCCTTGCCCTCCAGCCTCTTGTTAAAGAAATCGTGAGCGAGTTGTCGGTGTTAGCTCATGAAGGCGGTATCCATCTGCAGACCGAGTTTGAGCCTGTTCCTCCTCTCATGGGAGATGCTTCACAGCTCAAACAAGCCCTGATCAATCTCCTGGATAATGCGCTCCGGCATACACCGTCAGAGGGAACCATCACTGTTCGGGTCCGGTCTCAGGATAGATCGATCCGGTTATCTGTGGAGGACACCGGGCCGGGAATTAATTCCCAACATCTTCCTCACCTTTTCGGGCGATTCTATCGAATTGAACAGGCACGGGATCGCCAATCAGGAGGAACAGGACTGGGGTTGGCGATCGTCAAGGAAATTATCGAAGCCCACGGAGGAACTATTCATGCACAGAGTCAAGTAGGAAAGGGCACCATATTCACGGTCACACTCCCAACCTGGGAAGAACCACGACTCACATGAGCACCATGATAGTATTTTATTGTAGGAAATTTTTTGTCCACATGGGTCATTCATGAAGAATCTGAATCATAGACACTGGAGATGTCTGCTTGTGTTTGGTTTTATCGGGCTGTTCACGATGGGATGCTCCGACACCCAGCCACCAACTGGCAGTCTACCGGACACAGACGTGACGGCTTCCTCCCCCGATCTCTCTCCCTCTCCGGGACAACCCCTTCACGCGGACCATGTCCCTGAACAAGCGCGTCAACGAATCCGAATTGAAGAAGTGAAAGAACGCCTGACCCCGCATTCAGTTTCGGCGCCGGGTCATGTCGCCCTTGATCTCTCCCACGTGGCAAAGGTTTCCTCCCGCATCCCCGGACAAGTGGATAAGGTGATGGTGCAATTGGGGGATCGGGTGAAAAAGGATCAGCCGCTCGCGGCCGTCGAAAGCCTTCAATTGGATGAATTAGTCCAGGAATACCTGGTGGCCAAATCCAAATTGGATGTGGCCTCCAGCAATTTTAAGCGAACCAAACAACTCCTGGCTGAAAACATTATTTCTCAACGTCGGTTTCTGGAAGACCGTGGTCACCAGATTGAAGCCCAGGCGGTCTATCAACACGTCCGGGAAAAGCTCCTGAATATGGGGCTCAGCCCACAGGAACTCCAACAAATGGAGCATGGGAGCCATTTGGAGGGCCACAAATATTTGCTCCGGGCCCCTCTTAGTGGAACCGTCGTGAATCAAAAAATCGTGCTGGGCCAGGGCGTAGCGGCAGGAGACGAGTTCTTTGAAATTGTGGATACCAGTCAGGTGTGGGTGTTTGCCAATCTGCCAATCGAACATGCCCGTCGTTTCAAGGAAGGCGATCAAGGGGAGGTCCTTCCCCGTGGTGGAGAGGCCATCACCGCCCGACTCACCTATATTGCTCCGGTCGCAGATGCCACCACCCGCACCATCCGCGTGCGATTCGACGTTGAGAATTCAAAAGGCCGGCTAAAGCCCAATGAATATGTGGACGTGCGGCTGATCGATCAACAACAGCCCGTCTTATCCATTCCTCTGTCGGCCTTGACGATGGTAGAGGGGGTGCGCGGCGTGTTCGTTCAACGGGACAACGGATACGATTTCGTGTTTGTCGAAACCGGCCAGGAAGGCGGGGGACTTGTGGAAATCAAACGGGGCTTGAAGTTAGGAGAACACGTGGTCACCGAAGGTGTCTTCGACCTGAAAAACGCCATTATGAAACCCTCCATCGAGGGGGAGTAGGACGTGAGAAGTAAAAAGTTGGTTGTGAAAAGCATCCCTCTGAACATTTCACCTTTCCCTTTTCACACTATTGAGCCCTGTTAATGGAGCGTCTTCTTACCCTCTCGCTTCGGTATCGGTTTTTTACCCTCGTTGCCCTTCTTCTGGTGATCGCCTCCGGAGTATGGTCCCTGACCAATCTCACGATCGACGCCGTTCCAGATCTCACCCCCGTCCAGGTGCAGATCCTCACCCGTTCCCCCGCGCTCGGGCCGATTGAGGTGGAACAATTCATCACGTTTCCTATTGAAACCGCGCTAAACGGGATACCGGGATTGCAGGAAGTGCGTTCGGTTTCACGGTATGGACTCTCCGCCGTGACCGCAATTTTTGAGGAACACCTTGATCTCTATTTTGTCCGGCAACTCGTCAACGAGCGTCTGGCGTTAGCGACTGAACGCATTCCCGCCGTCTATGGGCGCCCAATGATAGGTCCGCTATCAACCGGCCTGGGTGAAGTCTACCAATTCACACTCAGAGGAGAAGGACACAGTCCCATGTTCTTGAGAACGCTTCTGGAATGGGATATCGGCAGGCGAATCCGGACCGTTCCCGGCGTGGTAGAAGTCAATATTTGGGGCGGAGAGACCAAACAATTTCAAGTGGTCGTCGACCCCAGCAAACTCCTGGCATTCAATCTTACATTACAGACGGTGTTTGAAGCACTCGAACAAAACAATGCCCTCGCTGGCGGCGGTTACATAGAACATGAGCGGGAACTCTATCTCATCAAAGGGGAGGCCCTGGCTTCGACGCTTGCCGATTTAGAACAAATCGTCGTGAGTCATGGTCCGGGTGGTGTGCCCATTTTCGTCCGGGATATTGGAGAAGTCAAAGAAGGCGC
Organism: Candidatus Nitrospira neomarina; assembly: GCF_032051675.1. NCBI lineage: Bacteria > Pseudomonadati > Nitrospirota > Nitrospiria > Nitrospirales > Nitrospiraceae > Nitrospira > Candidatus Nitrospira neomarina. The sequence goes on along the minus strand of NZ_CP116968.1, from coordinate 4,753,754 downwards.
CGCCTTGCGGATAGGCGCGGCCACGCGGATGGGGGAGGGAGAAACGGTCATCGGGATGGTGCAAATGCTGGCAGGCGCCAATGCTCAGCAGGTCGTCGAACGGGTGAAGGAACGGATCCAGGAGATTCAAGCGACGCTTCCACCGGGTGTCCTGATTGAACCCTATTATGACCGGACCCTTTTTGTTTCAAAAGTCATCAACACCGTCACAAATAATTTACTCGAAGGGGGTCTGCTGGTCATCGCGATTCTCTTTTCGTTTCTAGGAGACGTTCGGGCCGGATTGATTGTGGCGTTGGCCATACCTCTTTCCATGCTGATGGCTTTTACCGGCATGTATCACGCCGGCATCTCCGGAAATCTGATGAGCCTGGGGGCGATTGACTTCGGACTGCTGGTGGATGGATCGGTCGTCATGATCGATAATATTCTGCGAAAGCTCGGGAACGTCACCGGCCAGTCGAAGGAGGACAAACTGGCAACGATTCAGAGTGCGGCACGGGAAGTGTTAAGACCCATTGTGTTTGCGGTCGGCATTATCATCGTCGTGTATCTTCCCATTTTGTCCTTGGTTGGGTTGGAAGGCAAAATGTTTCGGCCCATGGCTATGACCGTCATTTTTGCCCTGGCCGCTTCACTCCTCTTTGCGGTAGGAGGCGTGCCCGTACTGGCCTATTGGTTCGCACGCGCCAGGCCGAATCATGAAGAAACCTGGCTCATTCAACATGCCCGGCGACTGTATCAACCCTGGTTAGACCTGTCTTTGAACCGGCCGGCATGGGTCGTGATTCCAGGCATCGTGCTGTTTGCCCTCAGCCTCGTGATCGGATCGCGTTTAGGGATCGAATTTGTTCCCCGATTAGAAGAAGGCGATATGGCCATTCAAGTGTGGCGCCTCCCCAGCGTCTCCATGACCGAATCAGTGCAAACGGCCTTGGAGGTAGAACGGGCATTGCGAAAATTTCCCGAAGTCGTCCAGGTGGTGACCAGAACGGGAAGTCCGGAAGTGGCCACGGACGTGATGGGCATTGAACTATCTGATGTCTTTGTTGTCCTCAAGCCGCAAGACCAATGGACCACGGCCACCTCCAAAGAAGCGTTGATCGACGCATTCAAATCGGTTGTTCTTGAAGCGGTTCCCGGGGTTGGTCTGAGCTTTACGCAACCGATTGAGATGCGATTCAATGAACTCATTGCCGGCACCCGTTCCGACCTCGCTATCAAAATCTTCGGGGAGGATCTGGAGGTCTTACGCCATCAAGGAGATTTGGTGGCACGTTCACTCGAACAGGTGCCAGGCGCTGCCGATGTGAAAGTGGAACAAGTGACCGGCGTCCCCAGGATTCGGGTGATCGTGGACCGTGATCAAATCGGGCGATACGGGTTGACCGCCAAAGACGTGTTAACCATCATTGAAACGGCACGAGTGGGCCAGACGGTCGGAACCGTCTTTCAGGGACAACGCCGTTTTGATCTGATTGTCCGCCTCTCAGACAATGCCTCGGCCGGGCCGGTGGCGCTTGGCAATCTCCTGATCCCCACCCCGCATGGGGAACTGGTTCCGTTGTCCCGCGTAGCCACCATCAGCGTCGATGAAGGGCCTGCGCAAGTCAGTCGACAAGATATTCAACGCCGGCTGGTCGTCGAAGCCAATATCCGTGGTCGGGATTTGGGTTCCTTCGTCACCGAAGCCCAACAGACGATCAGAGAGCACGTGACGCTCCCGCAGGGATACTACCTTGAATGGGGCGGACAATTTAAACATCTCGAAGAAGCGTCACGCCGACTGGCCGTCGTGGTGCCGATCACCTTACTGCTTATCATCGCCATTCTTTCGGTGATTTTTGGAACAATTCGTCCGGCCTTCCTCATATTTTTGAATGTGCCCCTTGCTCTGTCGGGCGGTATTTTTGCTCTTTGGATTCGAGGCCTTCCGTTGAGTATCTCGGCGGTCATCGGTTGTGTGGCCCTCTTCGGGATTGCGGTCTTAAACGGTGTTGTATTGGTAAGCCGTATCCAAAGACTGGAAACCGGAGGGCTTCCGACCCGGGACGCTGTGGCACAGGGAGCCATGGATCGACTTCGCCCTGTCTTGATGACCGCCCTCGTCGCCAGTCTTGGGTTTTTACCGATGGCCGTCGCCACCAGTATGGGAGCCGAGGTCCAACGGCCTTTGGCCACAGTCGTGATCGGCGGTTTGATCACATCCACGGCCTTGACCCTATTTATTATTCCAGCGCTGTACGGCACCGTCTGCCGTTCCAACAAACAACCAGCCTTACCCCATCAGTCTCACACCAGCACCACCTCAACCTGAGCAGGATGGTGTTGTCACAAGAAGGGAACATGTCATGTGGTTCAAACAGATCATTTGCCTCATTATGCTATACGGTCTTTGCTGGCAACCCGTGTTGGCAGCGACTGACACCACACCCCAGGCTGCGGCCCCGACCTATAGCCTGCAAGATATTCTGGGCATGGCCTTAGAGAAAAATCCCCTTATGAGCGAAAGTGAGGGCGTCATCGAACAAAGGGAAGGAGACAAAATCTCTGCCTCCGCTTATCCCAACCCCACGCTATGGATACAGAGTGGACGTGGAACCGTCAAAGATCCTACCGGCATTACACTCACTGAACGGTATGCCACCCTCTATCAGCCCATCGAATGGCCGGGAAAACGGGCGGCACGCAAACAGGCAGCCCAGGCAGGATTGGACGGAGCCCTGGCCTCAAAAGAAGAAGCCAAACTGAATTTGATTGCTGCAACCAAACAGGCTTTCTATGACCTTTTATTCGCCGAACGTCAAACGGAGACGGCCATCCAAAATGTTCGGACGATGGAAGAAGTCCAAAAAGCCGTGATTCGTCGCGTCGATGCCGGTGAAGCACCCCCTTTTGATGCCGTGAAAGTCAAGGTAGAGAGCATGAAAGTTCAAAAAGAGGTCGCCCGAACCAGGGGTGTCGTCCAGTCTATCCAAGCCTCACTAAATAGCCTCACTGCCGGGGCATTGGGGCTTGATTTCTCCATTCAGGGCGATTTCGCCGTCTGGCCTGGAGTCTTACAGCTCGAAACACTCTCGGAGCAGACTCTGGCGAACCATCCCATCATTACTAAATGGAAAAAACTGATAGCACAAGCGCAGCACACCCACCGTCAGGAGCAACAGGCCCGCGTGCCCGATGTGACGCTGAGTGGAGGTTACCAACGAGACGCAGGCCGGGAAGCCTATATCGCTGGGGTCTCCATTCCTTTTCCGGTCTGGAATCAACGACAGGGGGACATTGCCCAAGCCAAAGGCGCCTTGCGGCAACGAGAAGCGAGCCTCCTTCGGGCCAAGCAGGACCTTCTCAAAGGCATCGCCCAGCAGATCCAACTTTCTCAAGCCGCGGCCGCACAAATTGCCACTTACGAAAAAGGCCTGCTCAAGCAGGCACAAGAGGCACTCCGTATCGCCCAAGTCAGCTTTAAATACGGAGAAGCCAGTCTGTTGGATGTGCTGGATGCTCAACGGGTCTTGCGGCAAACACAGGTAGATTACGCGCAGGCCAAATTCGATCTCTCGATTGCCCTGACCGAACTGGAACGCGTCACCGGCGGAACCGTACAACCGTGAAGCATCCCGGTTATGCGATCCATTCCGGATAACACCATCCGATCTACTCATAGGTAAAAGTGCCATTTTTCCGCTACTATCTTTTACTTCCCTTGTGTGCTACGATTTTTTAACTCATCGCCCTGGGCTTAGCTTTGAGAGTTCAATCACTCAAGCCCGTAACCGGTGTTGTTTAGCCCGAGAGAATAACTCGGAAGTGTCTGACCTGAGTGGCGTGGAAACAGCGTCCGTGGCCTACCCCTTCCAAATGTTTTACCCTTCTCGAGCATCAGACAATATCATCTTTTTAAAAGGAGGAACCCCATGGGTTCAAAATTGTATGTAGGTGGGTTGCCGTATTCAGCGACTCAAGCAGAATTAACCGACCTGTTTTCGGCACACGGCACCGTCGAATCAGCTAACGTCATTAGCGACAAATTCACCGGCCAATCGCGCGGGTTCGGATTTGTTGAAATGTCTACCGGAGAGGAAGCACAGGCCGCAATTGCAGCATTGAACTCTACCGAGTTTGGTGGCCGCACATTGACGGTGAACGAGGCCAAACCCCAAGCTCCACGAACCGGTGGCGGCGGAGGAGGCCGTGGTGGATTCGGTGGCAGTGGCGGAGGCGGAGGAGATTTTGGAGGAAAACGGCGCAGCCGATTCTAACGATCACTCTAAACGTCTGATAATAAGGGAGAGGTCTTGTGACCTCTCCCTTTTTTTTATTCCATTCCCGGATTTCAGATCGTTATCCTCAGGATCTCACCATGATGACGGCAGACAAAAGCACTCCCAACCCTAACAACAGGGTCAGTCGGCCAAGCAGCGGGGATAATCGGAGCAGGAGCTTTTCGCCAGCTGATAGTTCTGAAGCAGCCATGCTCTTCAGGGTGCGTACTTTTTGTGCCATTATCCGGTCGTGACTGAAGGAAACCACCGCTAACAGGAACACCAGTATCAATTTCGTGAAGACAACAGGTGGCCAGGAGGTAAGCGGAGCCTGGAAATTGATGACATTTCCAAGAAGGACCGATCCCGTCACCACTAGAATGAATAGGGCGCTCCATACGAGCGTTCTGAATCGACGAGCAAGGCTTATAAATCCGCGTTGAGCGGTAAGAGGGTCGGAGTCCTGTCTCATGAGGGGCACTGCGACAAGGGAGAGGAACAGCATCCCTCCAATCCAGAAGGTTGCTGCAATCAGATGAGTCCAGACCAGAATAATGTAAAAGAAATTCACCTCAGGGATTGTAGCGGGATTGCTCCATACTCACCACAGCATGAAGTATCCCTCCTCCGCCGGGATATACATGTAGCCATGATTAAGCTGTCTCATCCCTTGCATTTTAACCAATTGCCCGTTTTTGAGGAAAAAATGGCAGCATGGCCCAACATTTCCTTTCCTGAAGGCAGGCAATGTTCGCTTACGTGCTCCACTCGCCTCAATGCCACTAAACATCCACTGACGATTGCATACAGTGTGACGGTGGAACAGGCCGCGATGAGGTGGATGGGTCTGTATTCCCCATGCCAGAATTGCCTAGTGGAAGTGAACTGCATGGTCTTGAGGACAAGCCATTCGTGGCTCTCATTGCGGACAAATGATTTTTTTTAATGAAATAAAATCCGATGTCAGGTAAGGGAGGAAAGAGGGTTTGGACCGCACCCCATGGTGATGAACTTTACACTCATCGTCTTATCGTATGGCGTTCTGAATGGCCTTATACAGACAGGCCGCGGCAGATTCCTTCGTGACATAGGCCGAACCGCCGGCCTCCAGGAGCGCCGGCTCCACTTGATTAGCTTGATGAACTGACAACCCAATCACGGTGGTCTTGGGAAAGCGAGCTTTAATTTGCCTCGTGGCTTCAATACCATCCAGTTTTGGCATGTTAATATCCATGATCACGACATCGGGCTCATACGCTATGGCCTGCGCGACGGCTGCTTCACCATCCTCCGCTTCGGCCACGACCTCAATATCCGGATACGTTTCCAGCACACCCCGTAATCCTTCCCGCACCACCGCGTGATCTTCGACCAGCAGCACCCGCACCATATCTATGCTCTTGGTACGATCACTGACTGCCGCCACAAACGTGGAAGTGCCCTCACCGGAGCAATGATTTTCTTGGACAGGTTCCAGAGGAAGCAGGAGGCTCGCCCGCGTCCCCTGATCGAGAGAGGAATGGAATTCAAACCGTCCACCCAGTGCCTCCATTCGTTCACGAATGCTGAATAAGCCAAATTTCTCTAAATTAAGTGGTGGGGCATTCGGGGTCAGGGTGGTTGCCTGATCACATCCTCTCCCTTGATCTACAACTTCAAGAGACAGCATATGGTCCTGAAGACGGAGATAAATTTGAGCCCGATCTGTCTGGGCATGCTTCACCACATTCATGAGCAGTTCTCGAACGGATTGAAAAATCAAGCCGATTTGACTTTCGGAAAGATGTAAAACTAGGCCGTCCGGGATATGGGTTTCTACAATAAGCTGATAGGATTGGAATTTCTCAGCCAGCCAACGCAGCCCCATGGGTAACCCGAACTCGAGGATTGGAGGACTGAGTTCGGCCATCAAGGAGCGCGTATAAAGAATGGATTCATGTAAGACGTCATCCGCTTCTTTCAATACCTGTCGAATTTTCGTATGCTCTTCAGTTTCCTGTGTGGCCTGGACCAATTTGAGACGGGTCACGATCAACATTTGCGCCAGGTAATCATGGAGTTCAGTGGCAATCTCATTCCGTACTCGCCGTTCAGCAAGACTGAGTTGGGCGGCTAAGGCACGAAGCTTCTGTTGTGATTCCACGAGCTCCCGGGTCCGCTCTTCCACCCGTTGATCGAGTTCCTGCTCGATCCGTTTCCGTTCCGTGATATCCCTCGTAAAGCACCGCGTATAGCGGAATGCCCCGTTTTCCCAGCGGACATTCGAATGGATCAACACATCTTTGACCGACCCGTCCTTACAGCGAAGCTTAGAAGGGTAATCGCACAAGGTTTCACCTCGTAATAACCGCTGCAAAATATCGTTTATTATAGGTTCATCCACATGGAATTCTGTAATACTATGACCAAAATATTCATGTGCCTCATAGCCAAGCATTGTCAGTTCGGCTTTATTCGCCCACAAAATCTTTCCATCCTGGCCGACCTGATGCACACATTCCACAGCATTCTCCAGAAAATCAGCAAGTTCTTCCTCCCGTTGCAGAAGTGTTCGTTGAAGTTCCTCCCGACGCCTCACCTCACTTTCCAGAGCAACGGCTTTTTGTTGTAAAGTGGCAAGAGTTGTATCGGCCTGCATATGGTCACCCGGCCCGGGAACGATGGCATTCTCAGCTGGCCTGACCACCGAATGCGCACTGCAGATATTCTGAAAGGTATGAGTGTGGGTGTGGCTGGAAAAGCCACGGATTGGATAGGCACATAAGAGTGAGAAGGAATGTAGGGCTGCAAGCTGATTCCACAGTGATTCTAAATGCAATGCGGCCGCTGCTTCTCCCCTTTCCCAGAGAATGGCCACCATTTCACCAAATACCCGAACACGTCCACTCCCATTTTCGGTGGCTTGTCGAAGCAACTGACCCATGACGGCCTGGAACTTTGCAGAATCGGGCCAATCATTCACCATAAATTGTGACAAGGTGTCAGCCGCATCGAACTCCATATACCGGTCTACCAAACGATGGCCGTTCAGACGATTGACAAGGGCCTCGCGGTGAGGTGGAGTGGTAAGAAGCAGCACCGACTCTCCCAATGCCAAACCTTCTTCCACGTGACGCCCCAATATTTCTATGAGAAAGGCATCATGATCGTAAAACTGCACCTCATGCTGGCTTTCAGTCATAATTTTTGAGACATGTGTATACACGGGCTTGCCCTCCAGGTAAGTGAAACTTAGCCCTTCGATTCCCGTAAACTGCACGGAGTAACAGATATGAGGGAAATTTTAGCTAAAATACAAGGAAATGTCACTCTTGAAGTTGTTTTTGAGATTTCACATTTTTGGGTTTAAGGATGATCCATTACCCCAATCAGAAAAGGGCCAGGTTTATGAAATCCGATCAGAGCCGGGGCTAGGGAGGAAACGGGGAAAAACGATAGAAGCGAGAGGAAGCATTGGGGAGGAATACTTCAACGAGAGAGGGGCATACCGGCGATTTTCGTTAAGCGATCGACATTTATAATCATCAATTCCCGTCCATGCACCATAATGAGGTGCTCTTCCTGGAAATCATGAAGAAACCCAATAGACCTATTTGCGAAGGCTCCAAGACTGCACAAGTGACCTGATGAACCGGATTGCTCCTGAAAGGCCTGTTTTTCCAGAAGTTGGCCTGAATCCAAAATATCCACCAGCCGCTGCGGCCCCTTGCGATTGAATCGGGTCAATTTCACCCCCCCTGGCAGAGAATGTATAGACCCAGGGCCACATGCCCTTCATAGAACACGAATTGGCCGGCCTGATACATGGTCCTGTGTTTAATGTGCCCGAAGGGTTCGTCCACGGAAGGGACGAGTTGGTAGATATCGGACGATTCCCGATGGGGGCAGACTGTACATTCAGGAATGCCTGGAGAAATGGATGCTTTCATCGCTCACCCCGGTACGATCCGAACCATTGGACTCTACCCGATTTCCGATATTCAACTAACCCTCCTCGCTCAGTAGACTTGATTATTTCTGGAGTATGAGTGTCCCTACCCGTCTCTCACGCAAGAATATGTCCCCGTATGCATCTTCAGCAGTTTCAAATTACTTCCTGGGTCTTTATAATCTTCGCACTGCCCTCTTCGTAAAAATTGTATCTGCCTATGACCAATTTGCCACAATCCGATCCTCCTCTCCTGTCTTCTCCGGCATACAAACGGGCAGACTCCGACCTAGATTTTTTGCAGCGAGACGACCTCAGGGCGGTCCGGCTCCAACTGGAGTGGTTTAAACCGGAACTGATCCAACAGGACGAAGGTATCGAATCCACCATTGTGGTGTTCGGCAGTGCCAGGCTTCTGGAACCGGCCGCAGCCAAAGCCAAGCTCTTGATCGCGGAAGAAGAGCTGGCCGCCTCACCGCACGATCCTGAAAAAAAACGGGCCGTCGCCATTGCCAAAAACCAGAAGGCGTATTCTCCCTATTATCAGGAAGCACGTGAATTCGGCCGCCTGGTGTCTTCCAGTTGTCAGATAGACGGACGTCGAAAATTCGTCATCATCACCGGCGGGGGTCCCGGTATCATGGAAGCAGCCAATCGAGGTGCAGCCGATGTAAAAGCCAAATCCATCGGACTGAATATTGCGTTACCCCATGAGCAATTACCCAACCCATACATTACTCCTGCACTGTGTTTTCAATTTCGTTATTTTGCCCTTCGGAAAATGCACTTTCTCAATCGAGCCAAAGCCCTGGTGGTCTTTCCCGGCGGATTCGGGACCATGGACGAATTATTTGAGACCCTGACCCTTCTTCAAACAGGAAAAGTACGTGACGTCTCAGTCGTACTCGTCGGACGACCCTTTTGGGAAGATCTCATCAATTGGGAGAAATTTGTGGAGAATGGCTTGATCGAGGCAGAAGACCTGCAATTGTTTCATTATGCTGAAACCGCAGGGGAAGCCTGGAACATTATCATGGCCGAACATCCCCTTGAAGCCCCATCATGAAGATTTCGTTTCATGGAGCCGCCCGATCCGTCACGGGGAGTCGTCATCTCATTCACGCGGGACCCTCCCGTCTGCTTCTGGACTGCGGTATGTTTCAAGGACGGCGAGACCTCGCGGCCACACTGAATCGTCACCTTGGCTTTGATCCAAAATCCCTGACGGCCGTGTGCTTATCCCATGCCCACATCGACCATTCCGGAGCACTTCCAGTCCTCGCAAAAGAGGGCTTTCGCGGATCGGTCCATATGACGTCGGCCACAGCCGATTTGACAAAAATTTTACTGGAGGATTCCGCCAGGATTCAGCAAAGTGACTGTCGATACGTGAATAAAAAAGAACGACGGAGGGGTCCAGGCTGTGTCACACCCTTTTATTCGATAGAGGATGTTCGAATCATCGGCAATCAGTTTCGAGGATTACGGTATGGGACCAGAACCTCTGCGGCCCCTAATCTAAAGGTGCAATTTCATGATGCCGGTCATATTCTGGGATCGGCGGGAATCTGGGTTAAGCATCAAAGTCGTGGTAATACCACCTCGGTCCTTTTTTCGGGAGATCTGGGGAGGGCCAACATGCCGATCCTTCGGGATCCTCATGCGCCTCCCTCCTGTGATGTCCTGATCATTGAATCGACGTATGGCGACCGACTGCATGAGGACGACCAAGCCAAACGAAAAGCGATCGCCAAAGAACTCGTGACCCATGCCATTCAACACAAAAGCAAAATTATTGTTCCAGCCTTTTCGGTCGGCCGCACTCAAGAAATCATCATGCGCATGAAGGAACTCGTGAACAATGGAGAGGTCGACCCCATTCCAATTTATATCGACTCCCCTCTTGCGTTGAAAGCCACCAAGGTCTTTCTCCAGCACCCGGAATGCTACGACAAAGAAACTTATCAAACCTTTACCTCGACCGGCGATGTCTTTGCCGCGAAATACATCAATTTTATCTCAACGGCTCAAGACAGCAAGCTCCTGAACCGGCGCAGCGGCCCATGTGTCATTATTTCCGCATCGGGCATGTGTGAAGGGGGACGCGTCGTGCATCATCTCAAGCATACTATTGAGGATGAAGCCAATGTCATCGTCCTGGTGGGATGGCAAGCCGAGCACACCTTAGGACGCAAACTGGCTGAGGAATGGGACACGGTGCCTATTTTTGGAATCCCTACGCAACGGCGAGCTCGAGTAGTCCGATTAAATGGATATTCCGCCCATGCGGACCGGGATGATCTCCTCGCCTATGTCCGCGCGATTACACCGCATCCTCGAAAAGTCTTTGTGGTGCATGGCGAAGAACGCCAGTCCCTCGCGTTTGCCATGAGACTGAAAGCGGAATTCCCCGGCATGGAAGTGGAAGTCCCACGGGTTGACTCTACTCACGACGTCTAACTCCATGTCCGATTGCAATTGAATGATGTGAATGATTTCTATCGCTTCCCCATCTCCGTTTCCCAAGCAACCCGCGAGCAACACATATGGATTCCGAGTGCGTCAGTCCTCCATTCATCGCCACACACCTAACACATGCCTGACACATGCCACCCATGATTGCCCCAGGTAATTTTCACATACAAGACGGGAGGTGTATCGCCGTCTTTGCCTATGACGTGGGCGCCTCCATTCAAATTGAGGAAGCCGAGCAACGCATTACGGCCATTAAGGAACGAGGGCGGATTAAACGAAAACGGCCGGCACCGGAATACTTTGATTATCACCCCGCACCGCTCCGCATTACGGAAGAACTGCAATCGATCAGTCTCGGAACGCACTGCACCCTTCGCACGGTCGAAACCGTCCTCTATGACTTCGGCGCGATCATGGTCACCTATCAGATTCCACTGGCGGGACCGTTTGCATCGTTGCTTCCGCTCAGTGAAGCGCTCTATGAAAATGTTCAACTGCTTGAAAATACATTTCGACACGTCCAATCTCTCCTGACGACGTTGGGTTCAGCCATTGAAAAACCGAATATCTCCGAATTTGTCGAGGACTACGCGATATTTCATATTTTCTCGACGCAACCCGCTTTGGATCTTTCACAATTTGTGACCCAACACGGCACCCTTCTGTCTCAAATCCTCCGTTGTGAGGATCAACCATTGTCAGACCAGGAAATTCGGGATGCCACCACGAGTCAAATTGCCTTTGGAACGCAGGACCTGACCCTCATTGATTGGAATGCCGCGCTGATGATCGGGCAAGAGATGGATGACGTGCTGGCGGTCTTAGAATTTGCCAATGTGGAATTAGTCGAGCGGCGATTTCTCGATCACCAGTTAGACGAGGCGCTGGACGACGCGTATGGCGCTCTCACACAGGAAACCCGGCACAGGTTTCGTTGGCCGGGATCATCAGATGCAAATCTTCGCCGAATCGCACGCATGCAAGTCGATAGCGCCATTCTCTTTGAACGGGTGACCAATACTCTGAAATTATTCGGCGATCAATATCTGGCAAGAGTCTCGCGGCTGGCGTCTCAACGTTTTCATTTGCAAAGCTGGGATGCCAGCATTCTTCGCAAGTTAGACACACTGGATAATTTGTATGACAAAATGGCCGGTCAAACCGGGAACCAGCGTATGGAAATTCTTGAATGGATCATCATTATTCTGATTGCGATCTCCATTCTCCTGCCTTTTATCCCGGGTTTCCCCGGATATTAGGCTGATTGCGTTAACTTAGGATTCCCCACCCGGCGTCCCTCCCAATCACTTTCTTGGGCACAACCAGGTGACTCAACATTCTCAGTTGAAAAGACTTGCAAGACAAGACTTCTGAGGGTGGATTATTGGGACGGCTCAACGAGAAACCGAAGACGGTCAAGATTGAAAGAAAAGGCACTTATTCGAGTGAAATCTGGCCGTCGATATTCCGGATGATTCTGGCACGACCGGACTGATCGAGCTGCGCTTCAATCCAGTCCCCCACATGCGCCGGACGATCAATCTGGGTATTTTCATCAAAAGGCAGTCGAGCTTCAATCTGATCGTTTACGTGCACGACATAGGCCGCGCCTTCGATTTTAAACACCTGCCCCTGAACCTTTCTCAGATGCCTATGGGCGGACAACGCTTCTTGTTGAATCTGTTGATAGCCTTTGGTGCCTTCGACAATGCCACGCCCGATAGCCGCTTGTTGTGCATCCACGAATTCCTGCTGTCCTACACATCCCATCAGTCCAATGATGGCCAATGTCACGCTCATCCAGCCCTGATGACTTGATGCCATTTCCGGCTTTCCTTTCTCCTACTCACTTAGATACATCATAAATACTGCCAATACGAATTATCCTATCACACGCGACCAGAGAGTCCAGGGAATAGGGCTCATACCAGACGGTATGACGTCAGCAACTCCACTCCCATTCACTCACCTCTCTCTTTCATACCCACGATATTTCTCTCCGATTTCACTATGAAAATTGACCTTTACATAGAATTCTTTTACCCTGCCCGTGAACATGTTCACAACATGATTGATCCGCATTCATCGATCCGTCCAGCAATGTCATTCATAGGCGCGCCGCGCTTCATCCTGCCTGTCAACGTATACCTTCATTCAACCAATCTTCACCCTTTTCATTAAGGTCAGGAACCTTCGATTGATGCTTCAAGATTTTTGGCAAGAAATTCTTACGGTCTGGCAGATCGGCATTTTACATACTACCCTGGGTGATATCTTCCTGGCCTTAGTGGTGTTTCTGGCATTCTTATTTGTCCGTCGAATTTTTTTCCGTTTCTTTTCCCATCTCTTGCGACGGTTTACCGGACGAACCAAAACGGACATAGACGATCGCATCCTGGAAGCGATTGAACGCCCACTTGAATTCACGTTTGTCATTATTGGTCTGTACATTTCCGGACAGGTCATCTCCTTGTCCCCCGCATTGGGTGCGATCTTTGGACAAATCATCCGGTCCTTGATTGCCTTCACGATCTTCTGGGCTATTTTTCGCATACTGGATCCGCTGTCAACCCTACTGGATCGATCCATCACACTCTTCGGCAGCCAAAGTATGCACGAAACTATTAAGGGGTTTTTCCTCAAGGTTGCCAAGTTCGTGGTGGTCTGCTTAGGCATCGCCGCTGTGTTTCAGGAATGGGGATTCAATGTCGCGGCGGTCCTCGGTAGCTTGGGACTGGTCGGCATGGCGGTCGCCCTCGGCGCTCAGGATTTCATTAAGAATATGTTTGCGGGGTTCACGATATTTTTGGACCGGGTCTTTGAAAAAGGTAACTGGATTAAAACGCCTGACGTGGAAGGCACGGTGGAGGAAATTGGGTTTCGTGCGACAAAGGTCCGTCAATTCGACAAAGCTCTGGTCACACTGCCCAATTCCAAATTGGCCAATGAAGCGTTAATCAATTACTCCCGCATGACGAACCGGAGAATTCATTGGATGATCGGGATCGAGTATCGTTCGACTCATGATCAAATTCGGAATATTATCCAAGCCATTTCGACCTATATTTACGAATGTGGTGACTTTGAAACCAATCCCGAAAAGACCAAAACATTCATTTTTTTGGATTCATTCGGCAACTCGAGTATTGACATTAAGCTGTATTGTTTTACGAAGACCATTGTGTGGGGTGAGTGGTTGGAAGCGAAAGAACGCTTGGCATACAAAATCAAGGAAATCGTCGAGGGCGAGAAGGCTAGCTTTGCGTTTCCATCGAGTTCCATTTATGTCGAAAGTCTGCCATTCGGCACACCAGAATCTTTCATGCCTCCCCGCTCCCAGTCGCCTTCTACTCGATCGCCCACATAGTTGGCATGTTTCTGGAGCTGGGCATGAACTGCCAATTTGTCCGCAGGGCCAGATGGTGTCCGCTCCTCTTTCCTATTTTCATCCGAATCGACTCCCTCCCTTTCCATCTTTCCTTCCCTAGTCGAGCCTACCTGCCTCAATTGGATCTGACCATTTAAGCTGTGAAACCTAATGATGGATTCCAGTCTTGCAGCGAATACAACCCACTGCCAACACATTTTAAAAATGTTAGTTCCCCTTTTTTTTCGGCCTCAGGGGAAAGAAAATCCTCTACAATATTGACGGACTCGTCTTGGAAATACCGATATGAACAGAAGGGAGTGAAACTGGACTATTCCCAGCAGGCTTCAGGAATAATATCGAGCACGCCAAGGCGATTTATCCTATATTCGCCAATGTCATTCCCAATATGCCAAATTTTAAGGTCAAATTAACCCTTTCTCTTATTGGTTGATTAAGATAATATTGTGCTTTCAAAAGAGATAGGAACATTTTTCTTTTTCCTCTGACCAATTCAATGGGAATCCAATCAGGCTACTCACCTACCAACAAAGGAGAAGAGTAATGGCAGAAACAACTGCAGCAATGTTTGGAGGACACAAGACCAACGGCCTGGTTCTCGTCGTGGACGATGAGCCGGATGTTCGAAAAGTTGTACGGATGACTCTCGAAAAGTCCGGATATGATGTCATCGAGGCGGAGGATGGGGAAAAGGCTATTCAGGAAGTACAGAAAGGCGAAAATCCCTTAATGTTGGACGTCATCATTTCCGATATTCGCATGCCGAAAATTAATGGTGTGGAAGCCATTAATTATTTCCAACAGCAATACCCCCGTGTTCCACTCATTGTACTGACGGGATTCCCGGATATGGAAATGGCCACGGGATTTCTCAAGCAGGGGATTGTGGATTATCTCGTCAAACCGGTTGAAAAAGAAAAGCTCATTAAATCCGTGGCCACCGCTATGGAAAAACGAGATCTCAATCGCCTGTAATCTGACAGATCGAACGTTTCAGATTTCGAGTTTCTTCTCGCGGGTAAATGGTACCCCATGATGAAGAAGACTATGGTATATCGAGTAAAGCCCTATCCTCATGATAGGGCTTTCTACCATATGAACGTTGAGACATGGAGAAACTTCTCATGCTCCCCACCCGACTTTAGCCTTCCATCCTCCTCCACTTCGACAATGAGGGAGGGATTCCATGCCGACCGGTGAACCTCCAATAAACATTGCCATTCTCGGAGCCGGCAGAGGGGGAACGGCCATGTTGGAATCCTTTCTTAATTTACCCCATATCCGTCTCCTGGGCATTGCCGACACAAATCCTCACGCCTTGGGGTTTCAACTTGCCAGACTTCACAATATTCCGACAGTCTCCCACCCCCTTAAGCTTATTCAGGAAGACAAGCTGAATTTGATTATTGACGTGACCGGGGACCCCATTCTTCCATCATACATTACGGAGCACAAACACAGCGGGGCTGAAGTACTTGGAGGGACAGCCGCCAAAGTTCTCTCCGAGTTAATCCAACATCAAACATTTATCCAAACACAATTGTTTCATTCGGAAAAATTAGCCAGCATGGGAACCTTTGCCTC
This sequence comes from Candidatus Nitrospira neomarina, assembly GCF_032051675.1. Lineage (NCBI taxonomy): Bacteria > Pseudomonadati > Nitrospirota > Nitrospiria > Nitrospirales > Nitrospiraceae > Nitrospira > Candidatus Nitrospira neomarina. Next base: position 4,738,114 of record NZ_CP116968.1, on the reverse strand, counting down.
AGGGATTGCCCATGACATTAATAATCCACTGTATGTCATTTTGGCGATGGCCGAAGAAATTCAAGAGGAAAACAATCTCGATCGCATTCGACTCCATGCCGCCAGCATCCATGAAGCAGCTCAACGCATTCAAGCCATTTCACGAAATATCACTGATTATGTTCGCACATCCGGTCATCAGGAACTCGAAAGAATCGACCTCCATGCCAGACTGGATGAAGCCTTAAGCATTTCCAGGTTTGCGACAAAATTTCGAGAAATTACGGTTCAGAAACATTACCAAAACGGCTTGACCGTCCAGGCTAAACCCGAAGAAATACTCCAGGTTTTCATCAACCTTATCACCAACGCCATTCACGCCATGGAAGAGAAAGGCAGCCTCACCATCACCACCTCACACAGCAACGGAACCGTACAAATTGCGATCAGCGATACCGGCTGCGGCATTTCCCCGGAACACCTCCCAAAGATTTTCAATCCCTTCTTCTCAACCAAACCGAAAGGCCAGGGAACCGGCCTCGGACTCTATAACGTCAAAACCATTGTCAAGAAATACCATGGGGATCTTCAAGTCGAAAGCGAACAGGGGAAAGGGACCACCTTCCGATTATCCTTTCCCGCCATCCCTCCTGTAGAAGGTAAGGTATCCGGTGGACAACCCTAAACCTAAACCCGCCAAAGGCAAAAAGGGACTAACCAAAAAACTGGTTCTGTCCATGCTGTTGGTCGGCGCACTTCCCTTGATCATTGGACTCCTGCTGGCTTTCTACCAGGGCACACAGGAAATTCGCGAGGTCAATGGATCCAGCTTTGAGGCTCTCGCAACAGAGACGGCCAGAAAGCTTGATCTGGTCATGGCAGATGAACTGGCCCGCACGTCCTTACTGACAACCGATGTTAAAATCATTGCACGCCTGGAACACACCCGCGATGCCCTCAGTGAGTTGAATCCCCAAGAGCGGGCTCGCACCCTCAAACAAGAACAAGAAGCCTGGAACGCTAAGGATGCCGACATGCTTCAACGGATTCTAAAAGGACCATTTGCCGAGATCCTGCAACAACATGTGGGGGGAACCTTTATGGATCCGGGCCATCCCATTCCACTGATTACCCGATCTGCCACACGCGGCTTATTTATCACGGATCGCGCAGGACGGGTCATTGCGAGTCTGGATTCCGACATTCCTTACTTTCATCGGGAAGAAGTATGGTGGCAAGGTGCCTTCCACAATGGAGTCGGTCAACCGTATATAGGCCAGGTAGCGTTTGATTCACGACTGGGAGTCTATACGTTCACTATCGCGCTCCCCATCATGGATAGTTTGCGGTATGAAGCCATCGGCGTCCTGCACCGGATTTATGATGCCAAGGAGTTCTTTGCCCCTTCCATCGACATTATTCGATTTGGCAAAACCGGCCATGTCATGCTCATTGACAGCCGTGGCGTCGTCTTGAGCTGCCCGATCCTTCCCACCGGTACCTCAATTGCGGACACCCGCCTAATTCCCCTCGTCACCCCCCTTAAGGCCGGATGGACTCCGGCACCAAGCGACGGCCATGGGGGCACTGCAGCCTCCATCATTGGATTTGCCCCCCTGAGTAATACCAATCAGATTACCAAATTCTCCACCGGCCAGACCTGGCATATGTTTGTCTGGCAGTCATCCGGTGAGGTTTTTGCCCCCATAGAGCATTTCTTCAAATGGACGGCAGCTTTTGGATTACTCGGCGTGGCGCTGCTCGTCACATTGGGCTACATAGCGGCCAATCGAATTGCTGCACCCATTCGTCGCCTTCAGGAAGCTGCCCGGCAAATCGGCAGAGGGGAATATCGTGAGCCCATAACATTATCCACCGGCGATGAAATTGAGGAATTGGCCGATGAAGTCAATCGCATGAACCAGCAACTGGCTTCACAGTTCGCCGGGTTGGAAAGCCAAGTTGAGTTGAAAACCCAGGAAGTGAAATACCTTGAAGAGTCAACCATTAAAATTCTCGATAATGTGCCTGACCCGGTCCTGATGATTGGCCCGGACGAACACATCGAATATTTGAATAAGGCCTCGAAAGAAGCCTTCGCCGTCACGAACGGCGAAATCATCGGCACCCCACTGTTCCAAATTTTCTCCTTGGATCCTGCGACACAAGACCGGCTTAAACAGGAAATGCACGCGGTCCAGGTTATGGAACCTCCATTTTCAGGCAATACAAAGGCCAATCCGTCCAACGCCTCGTTGCAAGATCCCCTGGTTCCCACGAATTGGGCACAATCGGGCACCAATCGACAGGAAATTCGGATCAATCAGCGAACGTTCCGGTACCGTTGGTTTGGTGTCCAGGCCCGCCCGGGAAGGGGGCCAAGTGCCGGATTGGTGTTACGAGATACGACGGAAGAAAGTATTCTCCAGGACCGGGTGATCCAAGGGGAAAAACTGGCCAGCTTGGGCGTTCTCAGTGCCGGGATTGGACATGAGCTTAATAATCCTTTAGTGGGAGTTATTGGATTAGGCGAAGCGATACAAGAAGAGACCAATCCCGAGCAGATCAAAGAATATGCCAGGGGCATCGTTCAACATGGAAAACGTATGGCTTCCGTCGTTCGGGACTTTACCGGTCAATCCGGAAAAAATTTGACTGAAGGGCAAACGCTCATTAATCTCAATGAACTGTTGGAACAATCCGTGAGGACGGTCAAGGATCTCTTTCCATCAGTCCAGATTGAAATAGAGACTCACCTGGGACCCATCCCTTCCATTCAGGGAAAAGCCTTGGAACTTGGACAGGCCTTTACCAACATCATCACCAATGCTTTTCAAGCGATGAAGGAAGGTGGGAAGCTGACTATTTCAACAGAAGCGTCAGGGCACGATCTGGAAATCCACATTAAAGACACGGGGCGCGGCATCGCCCCGACTCATTTGCCCAGAGTCTTTGACCCTTTTTTTACCACCAGGGGGCAGGGAGAAGGATCGGGCCTTGGACTCACCGTGGCCTATCGTATCATCAATAAATTAGGCGGACACATTCGAATGGAAAGTGAAGAAAACCGGGGAACGACCTGTTTGATCACCTTACCCGTCTCGAATGCCCACCTGGCGAAGGAAAGGAGTACGACGTCATGACAAGCCTACGGGGTCGTAGGATCCGCTTATCCATGGTTTTACTTTCCACTCTCCTCATAGGAATGGGTGTGTCTTCATCTCTTCAAGCAGGTGAATCCAACGCCATGAAAAATCTGTCACCGGAGAAAGTTGCCGATTTTATTCATGCCATCGTGGAGGCGGACCGTCACGTCTACACGACGCATATCGTGAAAAGGATGCAGGAGCAAAATGTCGTCATGGCGCGAGAAGATTGGGAAAACAAAAATGCCATTCCTCTTCCTGCGCAGTTTCTCCATATTTCCAGTAAATTGGTCGCGGAATCAGGGCACGGCATTCGATTCCGCTTAATTAGTCTCTGGCCGATTTATCGAAGGAATGGGCCTGCGACGGATTTCGAACGAAAGGCCTTGGAGCAACTTTCGCTCAATTCCGATACACCTCAACGTGGAATTGTATCCACCGGCAAAAAACGCTTGTTCCAGGCCATCTATGCCGATACAGCGATCAACGATACCTGCACGACTTGCCATAATGCTCACCCCTTAAGCCCCAAGCGTGACTTCAAAAAGGGCGACCTCATGGGGGCCATTGTCATCACCATTCCTTTGGAGGACTAACGCCGGGCACGGGTTCCGCCACAGGCTCCTTTTTTTCACACATTCGATTATACCCTTCCCCTGTTACACGCAGTCTTTTAATCTCCGTTATGACAAGGAACAGGTAAGAAACTTGTTACGATTTCCCATTGTCCAAATGTTGATCGGACTCGCCCTCACGACTCCTGTTCTGGGCTTTGACCCTCAGCCCTCCTCTTCTCCATCCATTCCCCTGGTTATTGGGAATATCATCCAAGACATTCGCGAACTGAGTCATCCATCGTATCAAGGCCGGCAGGCCGGCACGGATGGTAGCTTGCAAGCAGCCGACTATCTGGTTGATCGATTCCGATCTCTCGGCTTACAACCGGCTAACCACGTGACAAAACACGAACAGGATTTTCATTGGTTGCAACAACGTTTCATGACCGCGGTTCAATTGCTGGAGCCATCGACCCTCACCCTTTCCCTGATGGGCGCGAACGGGAGGCCAATGACGATGTCACTTGTTCCAGGACAGGAGTTTCTTCCAATCCTGGATTCTCCTTCCACCAGAACCACAGCCAAAGTCGTCTTTGTGGGATACGGCGTTGTCGACCCTGCCCGCGGAATAGATGAATATCAAGGGATGAATGTCGACAATCGCATCGTCCTATTTCTTCGGGGGAAACCTCCTTCCTACCCGGGGTGGGTCACGCATGAAGAAAAAGCGGCCATCGCCAAAGAAAGAGGCGCGGTAGGTTATTTGACGGTAACCGGTCCACTACTCGGTCGTTATGAAGCCCGCAAAGGTCTGGGGCATGGTCCTTTAGCCATCTATGGGGAAACACCCGATAACCGCCCCATCCCTGGGGCATGGATCCATGGGAAACTTCTCGACCAGGCCTTGAATGCAGCCAATGACTCGCTCGAAGCCTTGCAACAGGCCGCCAACGATATCCGGACATTTCGTAGCAGACCCCTTCCGATTCTGGTCCAATTCCATTGGGATAGCCACAGTCAGCCCGGAACGCTGACCAATGTCATCGGCATGTTACCGGGTCGCGATCAGGAGCTACGCGAAGAAGTCATTCTCATCGGTGCGCATCGCGACCACTTTGGCCAGCAAGCCGGCTTGTTATTTCCTGGAGCCGATGACAATGCATCCGGCACATCAGTGATGTTGGAACTGACCAGAATGCTCTCCCAAAGCGCCATCTCACCGAAACGGACCGTGCTTTTCGTGTCTTTTGACGGAGAAGAACGAGGCCTACTAGGATCGGTGCTCTATGTCAGCCATCCCGCCTTTCCATTGGATCGAACGGTCGCCATGATCAACCTTGATCATCTAGGAGCGGGGGATGGAACACTAACGGTTGGAATCACTCGAATGGATAAGATGCTGGCTCAGCAAGCAGCCGACCGGGCGGAATTGGGTGACAAGATTCATTTGTATGGGTATTTCCCAGGTGGCGATCATGTCCCATTTTTTGAGGCCGGGGTGCCGACCGTAACAGTTGTCAGCAGCGGCAGGCACCCCCATTTTCATCAACCATCTGATACCCTGGAGTCCATTCAACCCGCAAACTTGGCTATCGCTACCAAATTTCTCTTCTCACTGATTACCCTGTTGGCTGACAAGCCTCAAGCAGCCTGTCCTCCTCAGCTTACCGCGAAGGATCTGTGCCCAGGGTGAAGGTATCTGGAATTGGCAGAACCCTTTGAGGAAAATGTTCTGAGGTTACCGATTGGGTTATCATGATATGGCCTCACCAAATCTTCACTGTTCAGATTTCCTCGTTAATACTCACAGGGAACATGCAGACGGTTACCACACATTCCCCCCTATCACATTATTCTTTTTCTTGTTTCACTTTTTCGACTGTCTTTTCTTTGATTACTTCAATTTCCAGAATGATGTTGACCTCATCACCCACGAGCATTCCACCACTATCCAATAATTTGCTGAATTTCATGCCGAAATCCTTTCGGTTCAGTGTGCCGGAAGCGGTGAAGCCAGCCCGTGTATTGCCCCAAGGATCCTGAGCGACCCCATTAAATGTTCCGACTAATGTGATCTCTTTAGTGACTCCCAACAAAGTCAAATCTCCGACAGCGGTGTAGTCGTCTCCGGTTTTCTTATAGCTTTTCATGGTATAGGTCATGGTCGGAAACTTTTGAACGTCAAAAAAATCCGGGCTTCGTAAATGCTCATCCCGTTTCTGATGATCAGTCGTGACCGAGGCGGTCTGAATGACCGCTTCAATGGTTTTAAATTCCTTCTCCTCTGCGTCCATCTCCACAATTCCTGAATACTCTGTAAACCTGCCATTGGTTTTGGACACCACCATATGGGCAACTTGAAATCCAACCCTGGAATGATCATGATCCAGTTTCCACTTAGCCATTTCTGCAACCGAAGCCGTGACAAACCCAAAACCAACGATCAGAACCGTTCCAATCGCACAACACACTTTCGAAACCTTCCGCATCATATAACCTCCCGTGAAAATTGAAGACATACCGGTTGTATGGTCTTCGTTCATGAATAAACAACAGCTCATGATCTACGAATGATCCAACATGCTATGCTGAAAGAATGATCTATCCGACCGACGAGCTGTCGTTGCGGGAAGCTGGACCATCCAGCCATTCGTCAATGAGTGAAACCATCACCCCTGTGGGTTGATACCCCTGCGTCAATCTGATGCGATCATGACCATTTTGACCAAGCAGTGCTGGAAAACCACTCACTCCCAATTGGCGAGCCTGATCAAACTCCTGCCAGACCGATTGTTTCATCGCAGAATCATGAAACCATTCCAAAAACCTGTCTTGGTCAACACCTTGTGTGCCGGCAAGATCCGCCAATATCTCCGGCTGGGTGACATCCTTGTTCTTCACGTAGAATGCTTCCTGCACAACATTCAAAAACAGAAATTCCTTATCCGGAGCCAATTGCCGGATCACCATCATCGCTCGCGAGGGCGGTTCGGTGTCATACATGAACAAAGGCCCAGGATGAAAATTAAAGTTAAATGGCTGACCGGTTCGTTCATGGACCGCATGCCAATGACTGAGAATGTAGGCACGCCGTCGCTCATCAAACCGTTCAGTATTGCCGGGGCGCAAACCACCCAACAATATCTCGATCGTGACCCGATCCCGATATCGCCGAACGATCTCATCAAAGACTGGTGAAAATCCCCAGCACCACGAACACATGGGATCAACCACATAGATAAGCGCTTTCACCATCATGTCTGCCATCTGGTTCCCTCGGTGATCTGCCCAGACATACCCAACAAGGTACTATCCTACTAAGGAAATCAAAATACTTTACCACACCGGATATATGGAACTTATCAATTTTCCCTCAAGGTTTCTGCTAAATTTCCTGTCGATTCATGTGCGTCCGAAATAACACACGGGAACTCCATCCCCTTCCAAACCTCATCAACCGCCCTACCGATGTATGCTGTAAAAAATCCAGCATCCTCGCACCTAAAATTGCCCAATCTTTACAGGGGTAAAAATGATGGATCATAATAGGATTCTTATTTGAGAAACGCTATGCCAGGATCACAACACAATCCGTTAGCGAACCTCAACGAAGACACTGCACTCCGAACTATCCTGGAGGGAACCGCCACTGTCACGGGGGAACGATTTTTTGAAGCCCTGGTGGAAAACCTCGCCAAAGCCCTGCACACCCATGCCGCCTGGATCACGCAATATTTTCCGGAATCCCGCCATTTGAAAGCCCTGGCCTTTTATTTAGATGGCACGTTCCTCAAAAATTGGGAAATGGATATTGCCGGAACTCCGTGTGAGCACGTTATCGAGCAAGCCCGACTCATACATTTTCCAGACAACTTACTCAATCTCTTTCCTATTGATCCGGAGATCATCGGCATGAAGGCAGCCAGCTATATGGGTCTCCCACTTGTCGACTCGATCGGAAATATTCTTGGGCATCTGGCGGTGATGGATACCAGACCCATGCCGGCGGAACCACGGGTGCAGACGATTGTTCGAATTTTTGCATCAAGAGCGAGCGCCGAACTCCAGCGGATCCAAGCAGAATCCACGACACGTGAACGTGAACAAAAGTTGCGGCGATTGGTCGACAGTGCCATGGATGCCATTATTGAATTAGATGAAGATCTTCGAGTCACTCGACTTAATCCGGCTGCCGAGAAGGTGTTTCAATGTAAAGCCACCCATTTATTTGGAAAGAATTTCTCCCACTCTCTTGCCCAAAAAGACTCTGAAAAATTACGACTTCTTATCCAGGATCTCAACACGAAACCTGCAGGCCAGCGATCTCTCTGGATTTCCGGTGGCTTCAAGGCCCTCCGCCCGGACGGCTCGGAATTTCCCGCGGAAGCCACGCTTTCCCAATTTCATATAGAGGGAAGGGTCTACTACTCCCTGATTCTTCGTAATGTGAATGAACGTTTGGAAGCGGAACAAAAAATTCGGTCCCTCACGATTGAAAAAGAATTTCTCAAAGAAGAATTACATGAGCTCCAACATATTGGGGAAATTTTGGGGAATAGTCCCGCCTTGGTGCACGTCATTCGAGACATCCAACAGGTGGCAGATACCGAAGCCACCGTACTCATTACGGGCGAAACCGGAACAGGTAAGGAGGTGATGGCTCGCGCCATTCATGCTAACAGCCGGCGGCGGGATCATCCATTTATCAAAGTGAACTGCGCCGCAATTCCTGCGACCTTGATCGAAAGTGAATTTTTTGGACATGAACAGGGTGCGTTTACCGGGGCCACCAAAAAACGGGAGGGGCGTTTTTCATTAGCCGACGGCGGGACCATTTTTTTAGATGAAATCGGCGAACTCCCTTTGGATCTTCAAGGAAAATTGTTGCGCGTTCTTCAGGAAGGGGAGTTCGAACCGGTCGGGAGTTCCCACACCAAAAAAGTGAAGGTTCGGGTCCTCGCGGCCACAAACCGGGACTTACAAAAGGAAGTCCAGGAAGGGAAATTCCGTGAAGATCTTTACTATCGACTCAATGTCTTTCCCATTCATCTCCCACCACTTCGCGCACGAGGTGAGGATGTGGTTCTGCTGGCTGCCTCATTTGTTCAGCACTTTGCCCAACGGATGGGTCGTACGGTGGCTCCACTCTCTCCGGATGCGTTGGAATGCCTCAGGGCCTATCATTGGCCGGGAAATGTTCGTGAATTGCAAAACGTGATTGAGCGGGCAGTCATTACTGCGCAAAATGGCCAATTGAATCTTGACCGTGCCCTCCCCGAGGTTAAAGAAAAAACCCCTTCGACTCATGAAAGCGTCAAACAGGAATCTCCCACGTGTATCCGAACCATTCAGGAAATTCAAGATTTCGAGCGTCAAAACATTCTACTGGCCCTTGAACAACGCGGGTGGAAAGTATCCGGGGAAAAAGGAGCCGCTAAGCTGCTGGGCATGAATGCTTCAACCCTCGCATCTCGTATAAGAGCCCTAGGGATTATCCGCGCGCGATAATTCCTGCTCCATTTCTTCCTGTCATTTTTCAATTCTTCACCATTCCCCTTTCAGGACTCTTCATACCCAGTGATCTGCTGTCTTTGCGAATTTTCGCAAGTTCGTTGTATGAAATTTCGAAATTCAGCAAATTTCGTGAGCGAATTTCTCACCCACTGTCATGACAAAGAATTGTTTTTATTTATCTTTGTTAAGATTTTCAGTTTGGCACATCCCCTGCAATTTGTCTTTGACATGGAAGACAGCACGTATCAAGCAGGTTCTGAAGGAGCAGGCAGGAACACCATGACGAGTCAGGATAAGCGATACTCCAACTCCGAGGCCCTCGCTGAAAAACGGAACTTCCAGAATATGTGCCGTCAGGCGGATCAACTTTTTTTTCACATGCTGTTTCACACTCAACCAGGAGGATGTGCCATGTCATCAGTCGCCACACCATCAACCATCAATGGGGTCAACGTCGAACAACTAGAGGCTAATATCCATGCGATTCAAGGCGAAACGAGTTTGGCCAAATTTCAGTTCCGGGCCACCAACACCTGGATCAATGGCGGTCACAATCGCACCACGATCAAGGAATTTTACGGAGTGGGCAAAGAAGACGCGACCCGTACTGAGCCGTTTGTGCTTGATGCCGATGAACCGCCCGTCCTGTTAGGCGAGGATCAGGGAGCCAACCCGGTGGAGTTTGTATTGCATGCCCTGGCCTCCTGTTTGACCACGTCGATGATCTATCATGCGGCCGCTCGAGGCATCAAAATCGACGCCGTGGAATCCAGATTAGAGGGCGACCTGGATCTTCGCGGGTTTCTGGGGCTGTCCAAAGACGTTCGACCGGGGTATCAAAATCTCCGGGTTCATTTCACCGTCAAAAGTGACGCCCCAGCCGAGACGCTTCGGGAATTGACGAAGTATTCACCGGTTTTCGACATTGTCTCCAATCCCGTGCCGGTGGCCATTTCGGTGAATACGAAAGGGACCAACTGACAAGAGATATAACTGATTGCCTCAAGCCCAACCTGAGGCAGTCGGTCCTTACATGTCCGAATGAAAGGAGCTACGATCATGAAACGTCTAATATTTTTTATCTATGGCACCCTGTGCTACCTATCGTTCCTGGGCATCTTTTTATATGCCGTAGGCTTTCTGGGAAATTTTGGCGTCTCCAATACCATTGATGGCCAACCCGCGGTTCCAGTCTGGCAGGCTCTGGTGATCAATTCCTTTCTGTTGGGGGTTTTTGCGGTCCAGCATAGCGTCATGGCCCGGCAGACCTTTAAACAATGGTGGACACAATATATTCCCAAACCCATTGAACGTAGCACCTATGTGCTCTGTACCAACATGGCACTGGCTCTCTTGTTTTATGCCTGGCAACCCATGGGAGGCTGGATTTGGCATATTCAAAGCCCTGTCGGGCAGGGTCTGCTGTATGGCCTGTTTGCGGCGGGTTGGGGGTTAATCCTCATGGCCACATTCCTCATCAATCATTTTGATTTGTTCGGTATGCGGCAGGTCTGGCTCTATCTGCGAAAACAAGAATACACACCATTACCGTTCAAGACCCCGGCCCTGTATCGGCAGGTACGGCATCCTCTCTATGTCGGTTGGCTCTTGGCCTTCTGGGCCACCCCCACGATGACGGTTGCCCATCTGGTTTTTTCGGTGACGACCACCATGTATATCCTGATGGCCATTCAATGGGAAGAGAAGGATTTGGTGGCTTTCCATGGAGAGGCGTATAAAGATTATCAAGAACGAGTACCCAAACTTATTCCACGGCTATTTAGAGGGAGCTTTATGGAAAAACCACAAGCCCCAAGGACCATGGCTACATGAAGGACAAAAGTACGCCATCCGCTGCGTGAAAAACCCACGCAGCGGCGGGCTTCATCTCTTTACCGGGGAAGGGAAGACAAGCATGCGCACATTGAAAACCGGGATATTCCAGAATCCTTTACAGGAACTTATCTGGATAAAAAAGTTTGGATGGTATGGAGTGGTCTTTTTCTTGCTCAAAGGAGCATTCTGGCTTATCACCCCTTTCATTATTCTTGCATTCAACTAAATATTCTCGCCCGTTTTCCGGGCCGCCGACTCATGAGCACGCTGAGCAATGAATCTCACACAGAGGAACGTATCCCACGGGATTAAGCTTGCACCCGGCAAGGCTCAGTCCCTCCAATACATTGCAAGCCAGATCGTATCTCGTTGGGGATCGGTCCATTCCACACGATGCCTGGTATAGGCGGAAAGATAAAGCGTATCCCCAGGACCAAGCATCATTTCAGGTTGTCCCTCAATTTTGAGTGTGGCTTTTCCTGCCAGTACCACAACCCATTCATGCTCGGCCTGGTCATACCAAAAATCTGGTGGAGACGCCTGACCCCGTGAGACTATCCGTTCAATTCGTACAGAACGACTCCTCAATACCTCACTCGTCAATTCGTGATCAAAGTGTTCAGGAATATTGGCGAACAGATTTTGACATAGTTCCATTCCCTGCACCTTTCTTGACAAATCGGTCCCATAAAATGAAGCTCATAGAACGGTCCCGGCCTTATGGCATTCTCTTTCTTAGGCCTGGCTGACCGCCTTAAATGGAGTGTTGAAATATAAGGATGTTCAAGGGCAAATTTTCCCAGGATTAGATTACTCATCAAAGGCTCCGGGTCGGTTCAAAAAAGTCCGTCCAGTAAGGCCGCAGCCGTTTTTACGCGCGGAGCGTACGCCTAGTACGTGAGCACGGGAAAATGGCGAAAACGCCGCTGACGGCTTTTTTCAACAGACCCATAAGGGGATTGAGGCGAACTCTGCTCATGGAGAATAATCCAGAGTCAGCCATCTCAAATGAGGAAAAACCGAAGGATGGATCAGCGGCTGGGTACGAAAGATGTAAAGGCCCAGGCAGAAGAATCAGCAGATTGCCGATAATTTAAATGGGGGAGCACAAACAATGGACCGGACAGACTCCTTAGGAAGAATTGACTCCTCTATTCTCCACTCCAGACGCTCCCCCAAGACATGCCTCTAGCCAAATTGACTTATAAACTCTTACTGTACGACAAAATGACCACGTCGGTTTTCCTGCCAGCACTCTTCATTCTGATCGGTGCAGAACGGCTTCTCTTTTCCATAACTCACAACCTGCAGATTTTCACTGGGGACGCCCAAATCCACTAAATATTCTCTCACCGCATTGGCTCGTCGCTCACCAAGCACCATATTATAACTTTCCGTGCCACGCTGATCACAATGTCCCTCGATCACAATCTTGTTATTCGCTAAGCCGGAAGCCAGTGCTTGGGCATTTTCTCGCAGAACGGAGATCGCATCCGCCCGAATAGAAAATCGGTCATAATCAAAATAAATATCTCCCAGGGATTTGAGCAGAGCTTCCGTCTTCTTTTCAATCCCTTCAGGCAGCGCTGGGGTTTGCTGAGCCGATTTGTCCGCCTCGGGTTCCACCCGGGCGATCATTTGTTCCGCCGGAGCCGCGTCTTCCCGAATTAACGGTCGTGCCGGCATTTCCGGTTCAAATGCAATCGGCGGTATCCCCAAATCTTGTGATGATTCTTGAGGAGAAGCCTGGCCTGGTGCGGATGGTATGATAGGAGACGGAGGAATGACGGGTTCAGCTACCAGGGGAGCTTCTAAAGGCGAAGAGGCAGCAGGTTCGGCGACTGTCGTTCGAGGAGTGGCAAATATATCAGCGGGAGCCGAGGGAGGAATAACCGGGCGGGCAGGCTCTTCAACAGGAATGTCCATAGGCGGAATCCCAATGAAAGTTTCAGCCTGCACGGGTGGCTGAACGACCGCCTCAACAGGTGGCGTCACAGGTTCAACCTTTGCCACTTCTTCGGACTTGGCAGGAGGTTCAGTCACACTGACAACCGTCGTTTGTAGTTTGGAACTACACCCCGCCATTATCGCAATCAGGCATCCACCCAATAAGCCAAATTTCCCTACTCTCCTGACATTCGAAAAAGACAATACTTCGATCATGTTTTTACCTCCACCATTTCCCTTTCTTGACTGACGGATGCCTCGGCGACATCCCGTCCAATTTGATCCCCCATGCCCTTCAAGAATTACTCTAACAAGGATTCTGTCTTTCCTCCTGATAATCTTATTTCAAAACTGTATGCAGTCCCTTCGAATTGTGTCAAGAACTCGAATGTGGCATTCCTGACCGCTACTTCAGGCTCCTCATTTAAGAATGTCTTTTGGTAGGATCCAGGTCAAGGATCTTGCGAGCAAAGCTACATGAAATCCCTTCATAAAACAACCTTTTTTCCTGATCTTTTCACTCTCAATGGATCAAGCCTTGCCCGATCGAATATTTAATTAGGTTGCATCACGATAGCTTGGTGGCTTCCCCAACTATGAATCCTGTTGTTTGTTTATCCAGAACATCTATGGAAAATTCCCAGTCCACTCCGTCAGGATTTTTCAGAGAATGGCATTCACCAACTATTTGGCAACATGAGACCGTAAGACCCGAGCATTTTTTATGGGCTTTAAAGTTCCCCAAGATGGCCACCAAAAATGATTTCCCGAAGAGCGAGCCGATTCCTCAGGGCAACATCGAAACAGGACTCAACTCATACGCTTCAGTTCATAATGAGGTTCCCAAGACCGTCAGCCCAAATTGGAAATTATTTTGAGCCCGGTCAATCCTAATATAAGAACCGGGCTTTTTGTTTCATGCTCACCACACACTTTTCGTTTCCTTAATCAGCCATTTCCGGGACTGTTGATTATTTCTCTTATTTTTTCCCTTTTCGCAAATATGAGGAGTTCGAGAACCCCTCTATTTCTGGCGTTCGAAATGAGCTTTTCCCGAGCTCCAGCATGCTATCACAGGCTTCCCTTCAGTGAGACGTTTGATGAATATTATTAATTGATGGATTAATCAAACAATCATAAAGTCCATGACCAGTTCTCACCCGTATGTTCCGTTACTTCTGAAGGAAGTCGACTGCGTCCTGTAGGGTTTCACCTGCATGATTTTTAACAAATCTTATACCAAGGCAATTCATAAACATATGAAATTGCTAAACTATTATTAAAAATTTCACCTGGAACATCCCTTGCATTTAATTCCCTTAAATATTCCAAACTCACCATTTTTTGGGGGCGAGTAATTAATTGCCGTTTCATTAACTAGCTCAACGATATGGAGCCCGACGTGGTTTGGATGTCCGTATCATAAAAGTTGAAACATGGCCACACTGGAATTGAGCGCCATTTTATGAGCCTCGGCGGAGGGACTGGTTTCAGGGGAACTACGATTTCGACCGCACCCGAAGTCTGGTCTCCTCATCAGCCACCTTCTCAAAAGTCCCTCCGCCACCTTTTGAGAGAAATCATTTCGACACCAATAATTGTAACGCATCATGAAAATTTTAGGCGTGTATCAGCATTTATCAAAATCCGGCCCTCCCAAGGTACCCATCAAAGACCGAATCCTGTTAGTTGACGATGATCGACATCATCGAACCTGCCTGAAAGAATTTTTAGAGCTTCGGGGGTATGTGTGTTCAGAAGCAGGAAATGGTGTAGAAGGGCTAGAAATTTTGCAGAAAGAGTCGGTCTCCATCATCATTACCGACAACAATATGCCACAGATGGATGGACTTGACTTCATTGAACAAGTCAATCATACATATTCTCAGGAAATTCTCTCCATTTTTCTCATCACTGCCGAATTATCCCACATCGTCCGTCTTCGCGCATTTAAAAACGGAGTCAATCGCGTCTTTGAAAAGCCCCTGGATTTTCAAGAACTCTGTAATGCCGTAGACTGGGTCACGAAATTTGACATCCATCAATCGACGACCAACAAATACTCTTCCGCCAGATACCTCTAAGATTCAGCCCTCTTCCAAAAGACAAATTTTGGTTCTGATGAAGGCTCTCCCAGAGCAGGGCAAGGCGACACTCACCAAATCTAATAACCCTACTCATTCATTCTTTAAACGCATGGGCAATATGATCCGTCATTGGTTTGACGAGATATGAAAGTATGGTCCGTTCTCCGGTTTGAATAAACGCCTCTATCGGCATCCCGGGCACAAGCTTCTTATCTTCCAGTTTGGTAAGTTCCCTGTCACCGATTAGCAGCTGAGCCAGATAGTAATTGGTCCCCGTAACTTCATCGCGAGTCAAATCGGCAGAAATCGTTGTGACGTGTGCCGTCAATTCGGGTGTGGTCCGCTGATTAAACCCCGGCAAACGAATAATGGCGGCCTGCCCCGCCTGAACTTGATCCACATCTGTGGGTTGAAGCTGCGCTTCCACGATGAGCACATCTTCTCGAGGTACAATGAGCATGAGAGTTTCACCTGCACCAACCACACCACCCACTGTATGCACATTCAATTGGTGAATATACCCTGTCCGTGGCGCTCGGATTTCCACACGCCGCAATTTGTCCAAAGCCGCAATTTGTTCTTCATGAAGTTGGGCAATTCTCGCGCGCACCACTTGCAAATCCTCCAGGACAGCGGAACGAAACTCGTCCTCTATCTGAATAATGTGTAGGCGACGTTCACTAATCGTTTCATGGGCTTGGGCGATTTGGGACACCAAGCCACCACGATCACCAACCAGTTCCGCTCGATCGCGTTTGAGTATCGTAACTTCGGTCGCCAGGACCAACCCTTTAAGGAGAAGAGGCTCCAATGCTTCCAACCGCTCATTGATAAGCTGAATACTTTCTGTTTTGGCCGACCGTTGAACAGCCAATCCTCGAATATGATCTTCAAGTTGAGCAATTTGTTCATTAAGTTGGGCTTTTCGCCCCTGAAGGGCCGACCCCCGCGCCTCGCGTAAGGCTCGTTGATCCGAGAGGCTACCGGCAATGGCAGGCTCCTGCTTACCCCTGTCCATCAACTCAGATGAATAGTGCATCTGAGCATGACCATCCCGTTCTGCAATCAATCGCACCTCTTGGGCCTCCAGTTCACCCAGTTCACTCATAATCATGGAAAGATTAGCCTGAACCACGGTATCATCCAACTTAACAACCAAATCGCCAGCTTTGACTAAATCACCCGCCTGAACTCGAATCTCTTTGATAATACCTCCTTCTTGATGCTGAACCCGCTTGGCCTTGGTTTCCACCACTATTATGCCAGGTGCAATAACCGCCCCGCTGATTTCCTCAACCGCCGCCCAACCGCCAACACCTCCAACCAAAATCAGGATCAGCAGCAATCCAACGGCTATATGCCGGTTAAGACTAGTGACAATTTGCCGGTCCATGTCGGTCACAATGCCCCCGCATGCAAGGCGACAGAATCATTCGAGGGGCTCAGGACCTTGGACAACACATCGGCCTTCTTCCCAAAGGCCACCTGCTTTCCCTCTCGCAGATACAAAAGCTGATCAACCGGCTCAATAGCGCTTGGACGATGCGCGACGACAATCACGATGCTTCCCCGAACGCGCATGCTGCGAATGGCTTCTCGAAGTGCGACATCACCTTCCGCATCCAAATTGGAATTAGGCTCATCGAGGACAATGAGAAATGGGCTTCCATACAAGGCACGAGCTAATGCAATCCGTTGGCGTAATCCTGCCGAAAGCCGGTTGCCACCTTCCCCAATTATGGTGTCATACCCTTTGGGCAAAGCTGTCAGGATATCGTGGAGATTAGACGCTCTCGCTGCAATCAGAATATCTTCGGATGCAGGACTCGGATCAAACCGTGAAATATTTTCTGCTACTGTGCCATCAAATAACTCGACATCTTGAGGCAAATAACCTATAGCCTTTCCCAACATACCTCGATCCCACTGATTCAATTCAGCCCCGTCTAACCGCACCGCTCCTTTGATGGGAGGCCAGACACCAACCAACGTGCGAATAAGGCTGGTTTTCCCCGATCCCGATGGTCCAATAATACCTAGCCCATCCCCTGCCTCCAGGTGAAAATTTACGCCCTGCACCAACAGGGACCGTTCAGTGGGAGCCGCAATTGCTACTTGTTGCACATCTAACGACCGCCTAGGGGCGGGTAACTGCATGATAAGTGGATGATGCAGTGGAATCCGTAGCGCATCTGACAAGGCCTTCCCTCCTTGGCGAGCGGCTACAAACCCTCTCCAATGAGCCACCGCTTGTTCCACAGGGGCCAGAGCTCTGGAAGTAATGATAGAAGCGGCGATCATCACTCCAGGGGAGATTTCTTGTTGGATGGCCAGCCAAGCTCCTAGACCAAGTACCCCAGACTGCAAAAGAAATCGAAAGGACTTAATAGTGGTGGAAAAATACGTGGCCCGGTCAATAGCCTGCTCCTGTACCTTCAGATAGTCCGAATTCTGTAAATTCCATCGACGGGTAAACGCTTCTATCATCCCCATGGCGGTTAGCACCTCGGCATTACGGCGTGTCGCATTCACAATAGCATTTCGGCGGGCTACAAAAATGGACACCTCCCGCGCTGGCTGCCGGGAAAGGACTTCATTCAGGCCAATGAGCAGCGAAATGACCAAAGCTCCTGCCAGGGCCAACCAGCCCAGATACACATGAAAGATAAAGATCAGACCCAAATAGACCGGCATCCACGGAATATCAAAAATCGCAGCAGGCCCCGGTCCGGATAAGAACTGCCGAACCGCATCTAAATCCCTTACGGAATCCCGATCTCGAAAGTGATCACCCAACCGCAGAGAGAGAGCAATATTGGCTTCTAAGCTTTGTGAAGATAGACGCGAATCCACCCACGCTGCGACCCGGGCAAGACTCCGAGCCCGGATTCCTTCAAGCAGACCAAAAAAAAGATACAAGCCTGCCACCAAACCCGACAGCACCAAGAGAGTGGGCACACTTCGGCTCGTCAGCACACGATCATAAATTTGAAGCATGAAGAGCGGACCAGTCAACATCAGCATATTAATGACCAAGCTGATGAGACCTACCGACAGAAAAGTCGTCGTGCGGAGAGACAGGGCCTCGGCCACCGGAGATGCTGGCCCAGGCCCTTTCAAAAGGGAGGAATTCATCGTGTGCAATTAGACAAACCGAAAATCATCCTGATGAAGATCGGTCATCACAACATTTGCAAGGGTGATCGAATTATTGGCATCGATGGTGATCACGGCATCCGTCCCATTTTGTGAGAGCGCGGTCAAAATCTCATCAAAGGAATCAAAGGTATCAATTTCAATCCGATCCTCTAAGCCGGCTCCACCGCTGAAATCCGTGATGGTGTCATGGCCCACTGCCAATCCCCGAAAGACAAACGTGTCATTGCCGGCTCCACCGGTCAACACATCAGCCCCTCCCAATCCGGTCAGCAAATCCGAATTGGCGGTGCCGGTCAAGGTCTCTCCATTGGCAGTTCCGGTAATCACCCGGGTCCGAAGACCTACCTCCGTCCAGACCGTGCCGTCGTCAAATACAATTTGTTCAATGGTGTCAAACAAACTGTTGATTTCATTCACGAGGGTAATCTGGTCAGAGGTTCCTTCAAAATTGAGCACAAGAGTTCCAGCTATGCCATTCCCTCCTAAACTGACTTCATCGGGCGTATACCCATGCAACTGGAGCACATCAGTATCCGCTAACCCATTGTCGTCGATCGTATCCTGCCCGTCCCCTCGCGTGAACACATACGTGTCGGACCCATCCAGGCCATAGAGCAGATCGTTGCCCAGGCCGCCCACCACTACTCCCATCGTCAAATTGAATCTGTTCAATCGTATCCTGCAGACTATTCACTTCATTGACTAACGTAATTTTGTCCGCCGTCCCCACAAAGGTCAGGACCACCGTCGCCGTGGCGCCCGACCGGCCCAATAGCACCTCCCCCGGCGTATACCCATACAACCGGAGCACATCAGTATCCGCTAACCCATTGTCGTCGATCGTGTCCTGCCCGTCCCCTCGCGTAAACACGTACATATCCGAGCCATCCAGGCCATAGAGCAGATCGTTGCCTTCGCGCCCGATAAGAACATCGTTGCTCGAAGTCCCATTCAGAGTATTATTGGCCGAGGTGCCAATGATCGCTCCCACAAACACCGTGATGTTGGTTTGCATCGCCTGACGATTCCATTCTTCCCCGTCCGCAAATACGAGGCGTTCCAGACCTTTCTCAGATGAAGTAAACTGTCCCGTCAGGCGTATGACCTGTTGGGTGGCGTTGTCGGTTATCAGAACATCCTCGGCTGTCCGGGCAAACGATACTTGGGTACGGAGCAAATCGCTTAAGTACAATGTGTCTATCACTCCGCCCTGCACTCCCGTATCCAAAAATTGATCTTGGCCATGACCGCTGACGTAATAATATGTATCACCGCCTTCTTTCCCATCCACGATATCGTCCCCGGCACTTGAGAGAAAGACATCCGCCTCGGCTGTTCCGACGAGATTATCCGACCCACTGGTGCCCGGATATACGGAGTTTTGTTGTATTTGGGTTCGATCCCAAACTTCTCCATTTGTAAATTCGAGTTGTTCAATCCCGGTTCCTTGTGAAGAAAAATGATTCACGACTTTGAGGGTATCGGAACCTGCTAACAACACAATCCTGAGATCATTTCCTTCACGTTCCAACCGAACGTCAATAGGAAGTAGGTCTACCAACTCTATACGATCCTGGTCCCCTGACAGGCCTACGTCCTGGATGGTGTCGCTCCCATATCCGACGCCAAAACGATAGGTATCACTTCCTCCAAGACCCTGGAGCACATCATTCCCAACCTGGGCATCGAAGATATCAGCATCGGCCGTTCCTACTAACGTGTCATCCCCATTGGTTCCCATTATAATTGGGCTCTGTCCGGAACCCGTTTCCGCTATTTGTTCCATCGTTTGGGCTGTCACCACCTGACCATCGGAAAAGACAAACCGTTCAATAAGACGGTAGGAAGAATAAAACTGATCTTTAACCGTGAGAGACTCCCCCGTATCCTGGATTTCGAGACGGAGATCATTCCCCACGCGGGTGACCAGCAAATCATTAGGGTTAAGTGTTCCTCCGAATTGAATGGTGTCAGGATCAGTCGAAAAAATATTGGTGTTATCATCCAAAACCACATCATTCCCCGAGCCTCGATCAAACAGATAGGTATCTCCACCGACTCCTCCCTCCAGACGGTCATTCCCCGCACCGCCATCCAGGATATCCGCCGTGAAAAACCCATAGATGGTGTCATCACCATTCGTGCGTTCTCCCTCCAGCACCTTGGCCCGTAATTGATTGGCGGTCCACACCGTCGCGTCAGCGAAACGAACCTCTTCAATTTGGTATGGCGGTTGCCCCAGGGTAAAGTAGGTATTTTGTTGCTCAAGGGTGAGGGTGTCGCCCGTGTCATTAATGATCAATCGTACATCGCTCACGCCAGCCCCCCGCTCGACACGAACATGGGAAGGCGCGAGATCCGCTGCGAACTCCACCACATCAAGGTTGCCTCCAATGTCGTACACCACATCGTGACCGTAGCCCCGCCCAAACACATAGGTATCGCTGCCCAACTGCCCTTCCAGGCGGTCATTTCCGGTCCCACCGTCCAGCCGATCATCCCATTTAAATCCTAAGACCACATCATCTCCGCTGGTCTGAGCCTCATCAATCAACCGCAGCATAATGTCTTCATTCGTGAGCAGGATATCCGGTCCTTCAAAATAAAATTCTTCGATACGGTTGAAATTCAGATTGATAACGGGATGTTCATCGAACATCTTTGCAAGAGTCAGGACGGAGGCATCCGCTAAGTGCACCTCCAGATCAACACCCGAACGCACCAGAGTTATATCATCGGGGGTAAGTGCTCCGATAAATTCGATCCGATCATTGTCCCCGCTCAGAATATTGTCGTGCGCGTCCTCAACCGTATCCTGTGCGTAACCAAGGCCAAAACGATACGTATCGCTTTCATTTCCTCCGGAGAGGAAATCGTTACCTGCGCCTCCATCCAGTACATCTTCCCGATCAAACCCATATATGATGTCATCACCCTCCGTACTTGCTTGTTCCAACACCTTGAGAATCACATCGTCGGCGGTCAGCGTGACCAGTTGCCCGTCCACCTGAAACTCGAAGCGTTCGATGCGCTCCATCCATTGAGTGCCAAAGGGCCCGGTATAGGTTGCCGTAAATTGTTGCTCAATGGTGAGGGTGTCGGTCGGGGAGACACCAATGACCAAATCATCGCTATTTCCGGTTCGGCCAAACGTCACCTCATTCAATTGGACACCTGACCCAAACCTCACCGTGTCGGTCTGACCGGAATTGATTCGCGTCATATTTTCGTGAATCGTGTCATGCCCATAGCCCACGTTGAACACGTAGGTATCATTTTCATTCCCGCCGGAAAGAAAATCATTTCCCGCACCACCATCCAACACATCTTCATAGGAAAATCCATAGATCGTATCGTCCCCGGTCGTCGCTTGCCGGGCCACTACCTGTTCCAATATTTCATACCACTGAAGGAACGTACCATCGGCAAATACCACATGTTCAATGCGGTTAAACCACTGCGTGCCGAAGGGACCGGTATAGGTGGCTTCGGCGAATTCCTGCATGGTGATCGTCTCACCCGTGTCATCAATCGTCACCACAATGTCCGTCGAATCGCCCACGCGGGAAAACGACACATCATCCCGGGTGACCCCTTGGCCGAATACCAAAAAGTCCGGATCATCCACCAACACATAGGTCAACTCATCAATGACGAGATCGTGACCATACCCTCGATTAAAGAAATACACATCGCCGCCGTCCCCACCCGATAAGACATCGTTGCCGCCACCCCCATCGAGAACATCCGCTTCCCAGGTCCCCGTTATCGTTTGATCGGCGGCTAATGGTCGCGAGACCGCTTCAGCAATATCAAAGGACCGCCACACCGTCCCGTCCGCAAACACAATCTCGTTAATGCCGCGGTCAGGATTCACATTGCCGCCAAACAGATGCGGTTTCTCCCCGATAAACTGCTCCAGGATCCGGAGTTCATTCGTTGTATTATTCACGGTGATCACGAGGTCGATGCCGTCGCGGGTAAACGTCAAATCCTCGGGATTGTAATGAGCAAATCGAAGAACATCTTCGGAATTTTCCGTGAGAGGAGCTTCATAGTCATCAATCACGTCATGCCCGAAATTCCGGCCGACCACATAGATATCATGTCCGGCCTCCCCTTTGAGCACCTGACCTCCGGTTTCTAAGTAGAAAATATTGGTTCCCGAATTTCCGACCACTTCTCCATTCCCCACAAAGAGCAACTCTTCAGGCACGCCGAGAGAAATCGCAGCGGTTTTCACATCGACCGTCAACCCGACATTTTCGTAGGCCGCGACGATATTGGTGAAGAGAAAGGACTGGGTGTTTTGCAAATGGGTGCCGCCGAACCGTTGAAAATTTTCAAACACCACGTCGAAAATTTCATTCCATGCCGAAAGCCAATCCTGGTCTCCCTGCGCGGAGCCAGGCGCCCCGGCGAACACCGCCTCGAACATGGGCACCAAATCCCGGTTGGTCGTGGCTTGAAGGGCATCGGCTTCCACGTCATATTCCACCGATGCAAAATAGGATTGAAGAGGTCCCTGGGCCGCCAATCGCACGGCCAAGGCATCCAGACGCGATACCAGGAGATCCAAAATACCTTCAAACGCGGAAATGGCTGCCTGGTTGCCGGGTTCGACCTGATTTATAGGAATCTCTTCCCCCATAAACCGTTCCAAGAATGCGATCTGCTTGCCTTGAATGATTTCCCATCCGCCCTCCTCGCCGGGAAAGAATGCCAGAATATCGCCAAGGGTCGGTTCGGGAATGGCCACACCATTCTCATCGCGAACGACCTTTCCACTAGCCAAATACCAGTCCCCGGACAGGCTCTGAACAGCAAAATCCACGATGTCGGTACCCTCAACGGTCCGATTCACAAAGGCATGGACATCGGGTTTAACCGGCGGCACTGGCATATTCACATCGACCTGCACATCCGCCCATGCTTCCAGGACCGGCATGGCCCGTTCACGGAGTGTGGCAAGATCCACGATGTTGAGCGTCGGTAATACCGTTTCCAAGGTGGACTGCAGGGCCCCGGTGGCATCCAGAGTCATGGCCACCTGCAGGTCAACGAGAGTCCCGTGCCCTTTCAGATTGGGAAGGTGCGCCACCGACGGATCAACGGTCGTATCCCCCAGCCACACCGAGTCATAATTGTTCAGACGAAACTTCACATCGGCCATTTGCCCTGTGGTTCCATCAACCCGTGAAAAGCTGCCCGTTTCAGCCACCAGGTTGGTGGTATTCTCCACCCCGCTGGGTGTGGCGGCCAAAGAGAGCGAAGCAATGCCCAGGTCGCTGAGGGTGGAGAGTTCGCCCGCATCCACTTCCGCATCCTGATCCAGATCCTGCCAGACGCGCAGACTGGAAAAGATCGCGTCTTTGGCATCGATCACCCCATCGGCATTGGCATCGTGAGCAGCCAGTTCGGCAAATCCGGAGGTGGTCGGAGAGCCGAACAATTCTCCAATATCATCAATCTGTCCATTGCCATTCAGGTCATAGACCAGGAGCCCATCATCCGGGCGCACCCAACCGGTTTGTTCGGCAAAGCCGTCGCCATCCAAATCGAACACCGGGGAGAGGTTTGTCCGGGCCGTCAGCTCCAGTCCATCTCCATCTAAATCCAATACCAACGGGTCCACCCCGGCAAAATAGGAGGTCCCTAACAACGCCTTGAACATATATCCGAACACCAGCTCGTAAAATTCATAGAGCCCCTTGCCGGTATCGTTATTGATCAGAAGAATGGCTTCCGCCTCATATTCGAAGACCATAATGCCGGCGGATCGCTCACTGTGAGCCACAAAGGGACTCACCTCGGCATTGGCTACATAGGTCGCTCCCCAGCTAAACAAGTTGCCTATCACGTTTTCGATAACCAGTTCGCCGTCGCCATTCATGCCATAGCGAAAAAAAGACGCGCCATACGCCCAGGGATTTTCCGAGTCCGAGTAGCGAAAGCCGCCATGCAGATCAAAGGCGCCAAAGGCCGAGATCCGATCCTCCCCTTTGGCATCTTCGATGCGCGTGTTGCGGGAAAAATAAAAGGTATCAGCACCATTCCCACCCGTCATCTGTGCTCCCGTGGTGTTCGAAAATAGGCGATCATTGCCCTCACCACCAAAGAGTTGATTGCCTTGCCCGCCCAGGGAAATAATGAAGTCATCATCCGATCCACCATCTAACGTCGCGTTGGACGCTCCGATGGCCACCACTACATCGTTGCCCGCTCCCCCATCGATTTTTTTTCCATTTGGCCCGACCACTAATCCATCATCACCCCCGTTGCCGTAAATGGTATGCAACCCGGTAATATAGGCATAGGCACTCTCGAAAAATGAACTCTTGTCTCCACTGGCCCCTTCTCCGACCTGCCCGGTGCTGTCCGTATCTTTCACAATTTCAAAATTGGTAAACGACACATTGCCTGCCTGCCCTGCCCCATTGCTCAAGCGAGGAATCTGTAGAGTCCCCGAAAACGCCGTAAAATCTAAGGTGTCTTCCCCGGCCCCGCCATCAATCTCCAATTTGCCCGTGGACAGCGCATAACTGGAGGCCTGCAGGACGCTATTGCCCCCATTGACGATCACCGTATCGCCAACTGCGGTGCCCACAATCTTTTCAATAGAATATAAATAATCGATGTTTCCATACCCGTCATTCTCCACCCACACGGGATGCTTGCCCTCAATCGCCGCCCCAGAACCTAAATCCAAGCGCACGGTGATCCCACCCGGGGTCGGTGCCCCTCTATCTCCTTCCGAATAATCCGCCGTGTCGGTGCCGTCCGCGGGAAAGATCGTCATATTTTCCCCACCATGCAACACATCGTTGCCGCTGCCGCCAAAGAGGGTGTCGTCACCTTCGCCTCCCAGCAAAATATCTTTCCCCTCCCGTCCATAAAGACGATCGTTGCCATCACGACCTAACAGCATATTATTATCTTTGTTGCCTTTCACCCGATCATCGGTTCCCAATCCGACGAACAAACTGGTGGTGTTTGCATGGGAGGTTTCTGCATTCGCCTCCGGCTCACTCAGCTCTACATCTAGCGCTCCTGTCCCGAGAGCAAAATCAATCCGATTGATGACGGAAGAATCGTTTGTCTCGGCATTCCCGTACAGTCGCTGCATGCTGGCCAACAACACCCCCGCCCCCGGGTCATAGGTAAAAAAGGGATAGAGTATGGACTGGATGCCAATCACCTCAACCGGCTCGTTCGCGCTCGCTTCACCAAGATTCCAGAGGTCCTTAGTCAGGTCCGCCATCAGTAACCGATCGCTTTCATATTTGGTTAAGAACCCTTTCTCTGGATTCTTGTCCCCGTGTTGCGAATACTCTACCTTCTGCCAGGCCATCTGCCCGGCAAACTGAACAATCGCCTGGGACAACCCTGTTATAGCATTGGGTAGACTGACCGGAGCATTTCCTTCTGTGACCAATTTCCCCAACCCATTGGCGTCATCCAAGAGTGCGCGAATACCCGTGTTGCCAAAGACCAGGGTTCCCTCATCCAACGCCGAATAGCCAATGGCATCTCGCATGACATCGCCAGAATCATCCTCCTCTCCATTTGGTACCACATGTGCGGCGTCTCCAATCGTGTTATCAAACAATCCATCAAAGAGGGGATCAATAATGGAGCTGAACGCCAGTTGGTCAGGATCAGCGCCGCTCAACACCCACTGGTCTCTTACGTACTGCACGATTACATTTAATGAGGCGCTATGGGCATCAAAAATGCCTACCGTAATCCCGATATTGGGCAACAATCCATCCAGAATCGGCGTGGAGGGCGTTGCGGCGGATCTCGACAGTTCAGCCACCGATCCAGCCAAATGAACGCCTATGAAATTTTGAAGCTGCTCACTTACGTCCGGAAGATTGGTCAGCGGAATTCCCATGGCATTCAATTGTGCCTCAGCAAAAGACACCGTGTTGAACGTGCCCATGTTGGGAAGGGTAATCATATCGGAGCTGGCCTCAGACGTATCTTTGACCAATAGATATCGATCCAGGAGCGCTTTAAAGTTTTGAACGGCCGGAAAAAAATCGATAGGATCGACCGCCAAACTGAAGTGACCGTAGATAGAACCCATCATCCCCGCCAATGCGCCGCCCAACGAATGTCCGGTGAAGGAGATGGTGGAGGGGGACACAGTCGCCGCCACTGCCTGATAGAACTGGGACGCGAGATGAACCTCGGCTTCATCAAAATCATCATTGGCTGCAATAGGGTAATCAACAAGAGGGAGTTCCAACACTTCATCCGTGCCTCGATATGAAATGACGGTTTCACCATTCCACTTATATGCCACCGCGTAGAAGCCGGCTTCTTGAGAGCCCGCCGGAAGTAGTTCGTCACTTCCTATTGTTGCTGTGCCAATATTGCTGCCGCTGAGTAAAATGCCTGGATTGTACCCTCGATTATAGGAATCCATGGCGAGAATGGCGTACATGAGTTCGGAAGATATGGCCATAGTTATCTCCTTATGAAATCTCCGTGGTGAACAGTAGCAGCAAAAATTGGATTAAAAATATCTTTTGAATGCCCTAACGTTGGTTCCGGATGAGGTCCTAACCACCCCAACAGGCTTTCAATTTTTCCCTCCGTCACCGGCTCATCAGTGATTTCCAGCGTGATGCGTTTCAAGGAGACCCCCGGCCCGAACGTGGCCGCCAAGTTGTCCGGATCCACCTGCTTAACCGTCGTAGGATCGGTGATATCCGTAAACGTCACCAGCAGCGGGTAGTCCTTGGGGGCCAGCTCACGGCCTTTGCCCTTCTGGGCAGTCACGATGGCCCACTGGTCGGACGATTGGCGGTCTTTCCGGCTCATTACATCCGAAAACGCCTTTACCGCCAAATAGGCATTGTAGGTCAGCAGCGCAAACAACTGCCGATTGTCAGGGAGTTCAACCACGACCGCTTCTCCCGCCATATCCAGATCCAGATTCCCATGCACCAGGGGGATATCAGGGTGTCGAAAGACGCTCATGGCCACCACACTGGCCGCCGAGTAGACTTCCCCGTTCACCCTCACTTCCACCGTCATCTTCTGATGCCACGAGTTCGAAGCAAATCCCAAAAACTCGAATCCTGTCAGAAGCGGGGTAAGAAATAGACAGAGCATGAGCAACAATCTTTTTCTACTGATTCCCTTTTTGAACATCTGATAGTAAGTTCCCTTCCTGGTCATCTCTACGCGTTCCTTTCTTGGATCACGTTGTACGGTTCTTCTTAATTCAACGACATTGGCTCACATTCATTTCGTAATCCTCAAGAAATGGTCGGTGAGGATTGAGTCAAATCAGCCCGCCCATACGTTAATGCATACCGCTTATACGTTTTATCTTTTGAAACGGAGTCTTCTAATTTCTTTACTAACTCCTGAGCCACCTCCTTAGGCGCCAATACCGCGAGCAGCCACGGAATCTCACCGCTCTTCCAGTCCTGCGGGGCCAGATGAAACGGGATGTTCGATTGCTGTTGCGCCTCCAGTCTTTTATCCACATCTTCCGAGACATGCGCCCAGAGCGCTAATCCCATGGGTACCAGAAGACCATTCTGATCCTTGAGTTTCCCGCGCACGACGGTCACTTGGTTGATGGCCAAGGCCGGGATCACCAGCCATTCCAGATCTGCCAGACTTAGATGCTTGTATACGGGCGAGAAACTCAGCATCGCCCCAATCTCACCAAAGGTGGCCGTGGCCACACGGGCTCGCTGCCCCGCCTCATGTGCAGAAGGGATTTGCGTCGAGTCAGAACCTTCCTGCCTCGTTCCCTTGTTATGACCTGTGACTTCTTCATGACTGGTTATTCCACCGTTGGATTGCACCGGCATCTGTGCCGTCAAGGTTTCTTGGGCGATCTGTTCCATTCTTAAAGTCTTCTCTCATCAGCGATGCGAAAAAAGGCATGAAGCATGTTCATCCGATCTGTCATACCTCGCTGTGTGATGGGATTTTCCATTGCGCTTGCATTCTTCCTTAAATTTCTCTTAGCGAAGCCGAGGAAACGTACCATAGTTTTTTGAAAAATAAACCTGTCCTATGGTACAGGGAAAAACTACTTAGGCAAGATTCAACATAGTTATACGGGACCTCAGACTTGTGGAAGATACGCTTTAACAACAATTCAAGGTTGCCTTCGTGTCCGATAGCTGTATAGAGGTCGTGGGGTGGGGCCGACTTGTGCAGCCGACTTTAGAGAACGACGCGCTGTGTGAGGTCTTTGATCTGGCTCAGGACAGGCTCCAGAGATTTGCGCATAAAAGGACAGGCTGCCGGGGCGAACCCCGGCATGCACATCATCTTCCCTATAGGAAATAATGGTCTGGTCATTCGCTCAAATGCTTTCTTCACTTCTCAGGAAGGAGTCGGTGAGGTTTGAACCGAATGGGCCCGATCAGACATCAATGCATACCGCTTATATTGTTTATCTTTAAAGACGGAGTCTTCCAATTTCTTGACTAACCCCAGTGAGATTTCCTTGGGTGCGAGCACCGCCAATAACCAGGGGATCTCTCCGCTCTTCCAGTCCTGCGGGGCCAGGCGAAAGGGTATATGGGCTTTCTGTTGCCCTTCCAGCTTTTTATCCACATCCTCCGAGACATGCGCCCAAAGCGCTAAACCGATGGGAACCATGAGCTCATTTTGATCTTTCACTTTCCCCCGCACCACCGTGACTTGGTTGGTAGCCAAGGCCGGGATCACCAGCCATTCCAGATCCGCCAGGCTCAGGTGCTTGAATACGGGAGAGAAACACAGTAAGGCCACAATTTCTCCAAATGTCGCCGTCGCCACGCGTGCCCGTTGACTAGGATCCATGGCAGAAGGATTTGATGTAGATCCGTTATTAGTGAGCTGACCTGTTCCATGATTTTGATTGAGTGCTCCTTCACTACCGGCAAGCTGGCTCTCTGCATTGAAGGGGGCTTCACTTTGCATGTGAGTCATCATTGTCTCCTTTTTTTCACGTCTTTGTGGTTAATATTTTGCTCGCCATTCGCTGAATGTTGGGATCTCTATGAAAACAGTTAGGAAAACAACTGCCGCATTCCCCAAGACTTCCCTAATGAACAACAGTCTGGGGAAGTTCCAAGATGTTGCCGGGACGAGTGAGGGTCAATGGGCTCGCCTCCTTTAAAGCTTCCCGAGTTGATATGTGGAGTTTTGCAAATATGTTGGAGATGTGAAACTTCACCGTCCGTGGTGCGATGCCAAGATGCTGGGCAATTTCTTTATTGGTTTTGCCCGATTTCACTTCTTCCACAATTCGCCATTCGCGTTCGGTCAAAGGCGCTCTTACGTGCCAATTTTGACTCTTCCCGTTGCTAACGGTTTGTAGGCCTTCCGTCGACATGCTTGCACGGTAAACCGGTCGATCGATCACCACGCCAATAACCAAATCTAGTATAGGAAAGAATCGAATGACCGTCTGAAAAGTTCCGGAATCAGTCACCCATTTTATTTCCGTCTGAACGGGCTCACGAAAGGCCAGAGCCTGCTTGATTTTACTGAGTACCGCCTTGGCTTCCATTTTCCCTAAGACTTCAGAAATTTTCTTTCCCTTGAGTTTCTTGCCACCCAGGAAATGTCCATATATGGGATTGAGGAACAAACAATCTCGATAAACGCCTTTCCTATCCCACACGAAAATTTTATGAGCAGACGGGTCCAGAAACTGATGCCATTCCGGTTTCCCTCCCGTGAATGGCATGTTTGGCTCATGCATTTCAGTCTGCACCTGTGCCATGAAAGGCCTCCTTAAGTGAACAGTTCAAAGCGGCCTTACTCTCTCTTTGATCTGACCGCTGAGCATGCACCGCCGCCTATTAACTTCTATTCGTGGAATACCTTCAAGCTGGGTGCAAATATTTTTAAAGTATGCATATGTTGGTGATGAAGGTGCCCCATTGAGGCTTCCTACGATATACAACCGGTTTGAATATTCTGGGCATTCCCCAAAGGGATGGGATTGAAACTTGGTAGGATCTATTTGGATAGAGGAACTCTATCCTTCTGACGAATGGGTAACATTCATCACGGCACGGTCCGACTATCTTTCATTGTAAATATTTCCATTATCGCGCCCTTCTTTTTAGCGCATGTCCGGGTCCACCTTCTGATTTTTTGCGTCGGTGGGCTCTGGGGATTTCCGGGTTGTGCCCAGCCATGTTGGAGTGCCTCAGGCTTACCCGCAGGGCCAATCTTCCATTCCGACTTTTCGATTGAGTTTTCGGGAGGCCAGATCCGACGCGAACGGATAGAACCCGAGGGTTCAATTTTTTCAAGAACCCATTACTCAAGCCGAAGATGCTTCCCACGCCCGCACCGGGTGAATGGCATCCGAATCTTTCCGGCCGCATGAGCGGAGCACACCACCAATTATATTTCGGCTCCTTCGGGCGAGATCCCATGCTTGCGGATCCAGACAGTTTATATAAGACGAGAGCACTTCTGAAGCAAAATTGGTTTAGCCTCAGCTGAACTCACAAATGACGTGTTGCCCAAGCCGGAGTTAATGTTCGTGACGAACAGGTGCAGGAGGGTAGCATTATCAATGTTGCCGGTAGAGACCAATAAGAGCTTTGGTGGGCGGGGTTGCAGGTGAAAGGTGGTGACGAAGTTGGCATCCTTTGTAATTAAGATGCGATTCTCCTGGGCGGAAAGATCGGCCAATTCCTCATCCCGCGTACGGTTGGCACCGGGAAGGTCCAGGGTATGGAGGGTGCCGTGTCCTGTAACCGTCAATTCCTGGGCGAGATGTTGGGGAAGTTGCGCATCGACTAGGAATTTCACCCAATCAACGGCTCAATTCCTTGAACCCGCGCCAGGCCTGCCCCAAACGCACAAGCGGCCTGTAGATCAGTCTCTTCCAAATCCGGATAGTCAGCCAAGATTTGCTGGGACGACATGCCGCTGCTCATAAGTTCCAGCACCCAATCCACCGGATACCGGAGCCCACGAATGCAGGGTTTTCCGTGACAAATCTTAGAATCAAAGGTGATGCGAGTTAATAATTGCTCAATAGGCATGGGTGCAGAATACCCCACTTCGCAAACGTTGACAAGAATAATGGGCATTGGAAATGCCCGCTTATACCAGGCAAATTTGACCGTAGCCTGGCCTGAGTCACGGCTGAACCGCGTATCCAACACCTGACATGGGTTGAATGTTCCAAAGCCTTATCCCTCTCCCCTTTACCTTCCGACGCCTGTCGCCCGGCCCCAGGACGGACGCTCTTATTTCCCTGCGGGCCTTGTTTGAGCCCCGCGAGTTGGCCCGCTCTTCCATATTTCGCCTCCGTCCCATCCGATGAGGCCGGACGGGGGGTCACTGGTTTTGGGTCCTTTTCCCGAAAGAAAAGGACCTCGGCTGCCGGGACGAACCCCGTAGGTGTTAAGCTAAGCCAAAGATGTTCCTTGGAAAATTAAAATTTCAAAAGAAATTCCTGAGCATACTATCTATCAGGAAGTCATTGCTTCCCCATGATGAACTTAGTAACTCCTATGTGATACCAGCCACGGGGACTGTCATTAGGAACACGAAGCGAAGGGGGACCTTTTTTTTCGTTTCCTTGCGCAAGCCACCACCCCAGCACACTTTCAATCTTCCCTTCCGTGATCGGCTCGTCGGTGATTTCCAGGGTGATGCGTTTCAGGGAGACCCCCGGGCCGAACGTCGCCGCCAGATTCTCCGGATCTACCTCTCTAACCGAGTTGGGATCATTGATATCCATGAACGCTACCAGCAGGGGGTAGTGGGACCGCGGAAGGTCTGTCATGAATCGCGATTTCGACAAAACCGCAAAACGCTCTGGATTACCTTTTGGCAGTTGGTCCTTAAAAACATTCACCGCATTGGTCTGCGGTCCACTATCCGGGGGACCTCCATCCAACAAAGCAAAGAGATAGCGTGAGCCCGGCAGCTCCACGAACGCAGCCTCCCCCTTCGCCCCAAATTGGAGCGGGTACCCCAACTGTTTCGTGAGCGGTTCGCTTTCTTTAACCCTCACTTTTACTACACTCGTCCCCGTATAAAGCTGCTCCTCGACCTCAACCTCTAGAGTCATCTTTTGATGCCAGGTGTAGGTAGGCAGTCCCATGAAACAATAGGCCAACCAGGCTCCTACCAACACCAATACACCGATAAGAATTATTTTTCTCATGTCTGATTATTCCAGCCAAAAAAGATTTGTGCTCTCTTCGGCACCGCATCCTCCATCATTGAATTAGGCATACACGAGGCCTGATGGAATAGCCATTTACTTCCTCACAAAACTCCATTTTCCTAGCCCATATAAAGGATCACCATATTTCCGATCTACTTTTCCACCAATGGGTACAGTTAAGTTGTTCCACCACCCCAACACACGTTCTATCTTCCCCTCCGTCACCGGCTCGTGGTGATTTCCAACGTGATGCGCTTGAGCGAGACGCCCGCCCCGAACGTCGCCGCCAGGTTAGTTGGATCGACTTGTTGGACGGTTTTTGGATCGGTAATATCGCTAAACGTCACCAGGAGGGGATACCGATCATGAGGAATAGTCAACGTTTGTTCCTCTGCGGCTTTAGCTAATGAAAATTCTTGTGGGCCACGTGCCCACCCCTTCCGGTCGGTTATGACCTGGGGAGCCAAGTCGGCCGCATACGATGAATTTCCTGCAAAGCTTATTAATCCAAAGAGGACCCCGTGTCCTGGAACCTCCACATAGGGAGCTTCGCCGCGTATCCCTCCGATCCACTCTGGACCATTGGCTGCGCCGATCGGATCGTTTTTACGCCAACTCACCTCTACGACGCTAGATCCCGGATACCCTTGCCCATCAGCCTCTACCTCCAGTGTCATCTTTTGATGCCACGTGTAAGGAAACCAAAAATGCTGACAGTAGGCCACCGACACCCCCACTAACACCAAGACCCCAATAAGCAGGATTTTTTTCATGTCTCGTTACTCCATCCTGGGACACTTATGTGTTGGATGCTCTGCCTGCCTGCAGGTTATCCCAAACATTTCTTTCCCCTGGTGAATCATTCCTCACGTGGAGCAGAGCCTTCCTGCACTCTCTTTGGTTGGCTGGAAAGACGCCGCTTCCAACGCCGATTCTCGACCACACCTGACAGATACGACCACGGTATCCTGCCCTGTGGCGAGGCCGACTTGTGCAGCAACCACTAGACATGGGGTGAATGCTCGCAAAGCCTTATCCCTCTCTCCTTCCCCTTCCGACGCCTGCCGCCCGGCTAACGGGACGGACGCTCTGATCTTTCCGCGGGCCTTGTTTGAGCCATGCGAGTTGACCCGCTCTTCCGTAGTTCGCGTCCGGCCCCTCCGATGCGGCCGGACGGGGCGTCCCTGGTTTTGGGTCCTTTTGCCGAAACAAAAGGACCTCGGCCGCCGGGACGAACCCCGGCATCCGTATCCGTCCCCCAATACGGAATGACGGTTTCACCATTCCACTCATATGCCACCGCATAGAAGCCGGATGCAAAGGCGGGGCCATTGGGATCGGAACTCGACCGATTAGAAATCGTTGCAGTACCAATTTGCGTCCCTATATCGTCGCTCAAATCACCAATGCCTGGATTGTAGCCACGGTTGTACGCATCCATCGCTAAAATCGCATACATGAGTTCTGTTGACGTCGCCATGTTGCCTCCTCAGAAAGATCGCCTATTGAATATTGCTATAAATTATTTGCAATAAGCCTAGTAAGCGTCTCATTGACACTTTCCAATTTTAAAAGCCCCACTACCTAAGTTATTTGAGAGCTCATTATCGCTAATCGCTATACTAGTGCTCCCATTCAGGCGAGCTCTTTTTTCACGTAACGCACACCACCACCCCAACACACTTTCAATCTTCCCCTCCGTCACCGGCTCATCAGTGATTTCCAGCGTGATGCGTTTCAAGGAGACCCCCGGCCCGAACGTGGCCGCCAAGTTGTCCGGATCCACCTGCTTAACCGTCGTAGGATCGGTGATATCCGTAAACGTCACCAGCAGCGGGTAGTCCTTGGGGGCCAGCTCACGGCCTTTGCCCTTCTGGGCAGTCACGATGGCCCACTGGTCGGACGATTGGCGGTCTTTCCGGCTCATTACATCCGAAAACGCCTTTACCGCCAAATAGGCATTGTAGGTCAGCAGCGCAAACAACTGCCGATTGTCAGGGAGTTCAACCACGACCGCTTCTCCCGCCATATCCAGATCCAGATTCCCATGCACCAGGGGGATATCAGGGTGTCGAAAGACGCTCATGGCCACCACACTGGCCGCCGAGTAGACTTCCCCGTTCACCCTCACTTCCACCGTCATCTTCTGATGCCACGAGTTCGAAGCAAATCCCAAAAACTCGAATCCTGTCAGAAGCGGGGTAAGAAATAGACAGAGCATGAGCAACAATCTTTTTCTACTGATTCCCTTTTTGAACATCTGATAGTAAGTTCCCTTCCTGGTCATCTCTACGCGTTCCTTTCTTGGATCACGTTGTACAGCCTTCATTCCCCGACTGTGGCTCAAAGGCGTCCCTCAACTCGCAAGTAGGATTTTCGAACACTCTCAGTCCATTTCTCCTCGCCTATCGACGCCTGCCGCCCGGCCCCAGGGATGGACGCTCTCATGCACCGGCGGGCCTTGTGTGAGCCATGCGAGTTGGCCCGCTCTTTCATAGTTCGCGTCCGTCCCCTCCGATGAGGCCGGACGGGGCGTCCCTGGTTTTGGGTCCTTTCGCCAAAACAAAAGAACCTCGGCCGCCGGGACGAACCCCAGCATCCGTTTCGGTCCCCCGATACAAAATCATGGTCTCGCCATTCCACTCATACGCCACCGCATAAAAGCCGGCGGCTTGGTCAGGAGTTGGGTCTTCTGGATTAGACCCGGAAACACGAAATTCCTCGGTTGAATCGGTGGAATAGTGGCACGACCAATTTGTGAACCTGTTAAAACCATTCCAGGATCGTAGCCTCGATTGTAGGCATCCATGGCAAGAATCGCATACATCAGTTCCGAGGACGTACTCATTTTTCTCCTCCAATTTTGAATGCTTTACTGGTTATATAATTTATGGGTTCGGGATGGTCCTTATCAGCTATCACTAGACCAGATAATGTACCTTGTCTTTTTAGAACCTTCAAAAACCTAAATTGTTCAACCTTCCCCTCCGTCACCGGCTCGTCGGTAATTTCCAGGGTGATGCGTTTGAGTGAGACCCCTGGCCAAAACGTTTCCGCCAAATTGTCCGGATCGACGACCTTTACCGTCGTAGGATCGCTAATATCTGTGAAGGTCACCAGCAGGGGGTAGTGAGACCGCGGAATGTCTTTCCTGAATCGCGACTTCGCCACGATCGCAAACCGTTCGTCGCCACGCCGTGGCAATTGATCTTTAAAGATATTGATGGCATTGGTCTGCGGACCACTATCCGGAGGACCGCCATCGAGCAGAGCAAACAACACTTTTCCTTCTGGGAGTTCAACAAAAGCCGCTTCCCCTCTCGCCCCAAACTGGGATGAAAATCCCAGGCCCTTCGTTAGCGGATCGCTGTCCCTCACGGTCACTTTCACGACACTTGAGCCAGTATAGAACTGGCCATCGACGTCAACTTCCAGTGTCATCTTTTGATGCCACGTGTAGGGAAACCAAAAATGCTGACAATAGGCCAGCGACACCCCCACTAACACCAAGACACCGATAAGCAGGATTTTTTTCATGTCTCGTTACTCCATCCTTGGACACTTATGTGTTGGATGCTCTGCCTGCCTCCAGGTTATCCCAAACATTTCTTTCCCCTAATGAATTATTCCTCACGTGGAGCAGAGCCTTCCTGCACTCTCTTTGGTTGGCTGGAAAAGCGCCGCTTCCAACGCCGATCTCGACCACGCCTGACAGATACGACCACGGTATCCTGCCCTGTGGCGAGGCCGACTTGTGCAGCAAACACTAGACATGGGGTGAATATTCCAAAGCCTTATCCCTCTCCCCTTCCCCTTTCGACGCCTGTCGCCCGGCCCCAGGACGGACGCTCTTATTTCCCTGCTGGCCTTGTTTGAGCCATGCGAGTTGGCCCGCTCTTCCGTAGTTCGCGTCCGTCCCCTCTGATGCGCCCGGACGGGGCGTCCCTGGTTTTGGGTCCTTCTGCCGAAACAAAAGGACCTCGGCTGCCGGGACGAACCCCGACTTAATAGGATCTCTGAAACTTTTGTACCTATACATCGGCGAAAAACTTCCCAAGACTAAGATCGCGCAATAATCGATCCGTTCGCGTGGGCTCCCTCACCTTCGTCGGTTTCTATAAAAAGCCTGTCTCTTCCAGATTCCCACCAGATTCGTTTCATTGTTCATTGGCGATGCCTATCCTCAGTGACATTGCATTTCGCGCGTCATCGTTTTTAGTGCCAATTTTTTCGGCACAATCTCCGGAGGGTTCGACTGGCAATGGTGGGAAGCATGATGGCCATGGGAGGGGCGCCGGCCTCTGCCGGAAAATGAAGGATCTCAGCCGATGATTATCTCTCCGTGCAATGGGGACATCGTGGGGTCAACGATTGAACTGACGTATGCCTTGGAAAAAGGGACGAAGGGCGACCGCGTGCAGGCTTTGTCGACGGCCCATACCAAAAGGCACACGGGAAAGCATCAGATCATGGTCACAGTGGCCGATCATGACCATGCGCTTCTTGCCACATCGGATGCAATCGAGATTGAGGTGAAATAACCAACGACAGGAGGAGAATAACCGGCCAAGGCGCCGATGAGTCGTTGGCATGCGGCGAACGGGTCGGACAATTTCTCAGGGAGGATTGAGGAGCTGAAAACAGAAACTATGGATGGGGATTATTACGGGATATTTCCTTAGGCAGTTTGAGTTGAGTCCGGTGTGGACCCCTTACCCAGGATGTCCCGGAGCGCAAGAGCCAGAGACAGTCCGTTGACCGGCTTCATCAAAAAGGCCCGAATGCCGAGTTGCTTGGCTTTTTCTTGAGTCATGGTGTGGCTAAACCCCGTACACAACAGAATGGGAATATCCGCTCGAATACCTAACAACGCCCGAGATAAGGCCTCCCCGCTCATCGTCGGCATGGTTTGATCCGTCACGACCACATCAAAATCCGAGGGGTGTGCTCGAAACAGATCTAACGCTTCATATGGATTGACGCTTGCTACAACGGCATAGCCTAAATGGCTGAGAAATTGTGTCCCCCAGCGCGTCAGCATTTCTTCATCATCCACAAATAAGACCCTTCCGGATCCGGTCGGCCAGGCAATGACTTCCTCCGGTTTGTCCGGCGCAATCACATCCAAGCGCGGCAGAAGTACCGTGAAGGTCGTGCCCTCCCCCGGACGACTGGACACCGCAATCCCACCCCCGTGGTTATGGACAATCCCGTGGACAACCGCCAGCCCGAGCCCCGTGCCCTCCCCGGCAGGTTTTGTGGTAAAAAATGGCTCAAAAATTCTCTCGACCATTTCGAGAGGAATGCCCTTTCCTGTGTCACGAATTACCACCTGAAGGTAGGAACCGGCTTTGCATAGGCCCAGGCCCGGCATTCCATCATCAGGAATACACTCATGGCCTAAGGCTATTTCCAACAGACCACCCTCTTCCCGCATGGCATATTCCGCATTGGCACACAGATTCATAATCACTTGTTGCATTTGCGTCCGGTCACCATAAATCACCGTGGACTCAAGATCCAAGGACGTTCGAATTTCGATCGAGGACGGAAAGCTGGCTCGAACCATTTTCAGAACATCCCCAATCACCAATCGCAGATCAATGGCCTCTTTATCCTTTTCCGAGCGCCGGCTAAAGGCTAAAATTTGCTTCACAAGATCACGGGCCCGATTCCCGGCGGCGATCACTTCGTTTAGATAGGATTTTAAGCGTTCATCCTGAGTGGCGTAGGCCATCGCCAATTCGGAATATCCCAGGATCGCACCTAAAATATTATTAAAGTCATGGGCGATGCCCCCGGCCAATGTACCAATTGCCTCCATTTTTTGGGTATGCCGCAATTGCATCTCACTCAATAATAAAGCCTCTTCAGTCCGTTTCCGCTCTGTAATATCCTCACAAGACAGCAACCACACCCGAGGCCCTGACTGTTTCTCAATGGCCTGAATCGTCTCTTTCACCCAAATGATGGTTCCATCCTTTTTTACTTTTCTGAATTCAGGAAGAATACCTTTGGTGGATTCACGCAATCCCTTCTCCAGACCTGATTGAAACAGGCCACGATCCTCCTCATAGACCACGGAAAACGCAGAGGTGCCCAGTAATTCCTCAACCCGATACCCTAACACTTGAGCCCCATATTGATTCACGGAGAGAATGATCCCCTGACAATTCACCGTAAAATAAATTAAGGGAGTCTGATCGTAGAGCTCACGATACTTGTCCTGGCTGTTTTGAACTTCTTCCTGTGCCCGCTTGCGCTCAAGTTCCGCTCCTGCCCGTGAGGCAAAAATCTTCAAAAGATTATGCCCTTGAGAGGAAAGCACATGCGGATTCGTATCTAAAAGCGCGAGATTTCCCACGACCTCATTTTTGGAATTGAAAAGAGGCGTTCCATAATACGCCTCAACTCTCAACGCTTGAATCGCTTCACTGCGAGGAAAGAGTTGTTGGACACCGGAAGGCTGGTCCACAGGGTTACCCCCAAGTACGAGTTCGCAAGGTCCCCCCAGACATTCATACACCGTTGAAGGCTCAAATTGGTCGTGGTTCCAAAAA
Organism: Candidatus Nitrospira neomarina; assembly: GCF_032051675.1. Classification (NCBI taxonomy): domain Bacteria; kingdom Pseudomonadati; phylum Nitrospirota; class Nitrospiria; order Nitrospirales; family Nitrospiraceae; genus Nitrospira; species Candidatus Nitrospira neomarina. The sequence continues at coordinate 4,699,159 of NZ_CP116968.1, read as the reverse complement.
GCCAATGTCCGGGCTTTGCTGGCATTTGGCTCAATCCGCTCCGACAAAAACACCATGGGCACCTGAAGCGCTTTCGCCAATTCACCGACAAGGACTTCGAAGAAATTTGGAGAGCCGGGGATCACATTGCCTTTAACAATCGCCTCCAGCGCATCTTCCCATTGTTTTCTCTGTGTGATATCTCGCGAGATCACGACAGCTCGCAGTTCTCCAAGCGCCGTTTGGAAGGCTCGTCCGGTGCTTTCAAACCAGTGGTACTCCCCATCCTGATGCCGATAGCGGTAGACCGAACGGCCGGAACCGTGGGTCTTCATGCCTTGACAAAACTCCTCCACCACTCTGTCTCGATCTTCAGGATGCACCGGGGCAAAGACACTCGTGCCAAGCAGATCTTGGGAGCTGTACCCAAGAGATTCTTTGAAATTCGGACTCACATAGAGGAATCGTCCTTCGGCATCGGTTTCCGTGATCAGATCATAGGCATTTTCCATAATGGCCCGGAAGCGTTTTTCTCGTTCCTGAATGATGAGTTCAGCGGCTTTTCGGAACGTAATATCGCGAGCAAAACCCAAGACCCCGTTCTGACCATCCGGTAAAGATCCAAACGAGTCTTTGGTCACTAAAAACGTTCGGGAAACAGGATGCTGCTCCTGAACCTCAACCTCAAAGGTCTGAGTCCCCGCAGATTGCATCACATGGTCATCCCCCTCGACAAACAACGCATGCGGCTGGGTGCCGAATATTTCCTCATCGGTTTTTCCGACGACCTCATGGATGGCCTTTCCCATAATCTCCGCGCCCGAAGGATTCACCAGGAGGTAACGACCATCCTGGTCCTTAACATAGACCACATCACTCATTTCTGCGAGGACAGCATCCAACAGAGCGTGGTTCCGCCTTGATAGGTCATCCGCCAACTTGCGCTCCGTGATATCGCGTATGGTTCCTCCTCCTCGAAGTAACCGGCCATTGGCATCAAAGGTTCCCTCCCCTGTGGCCTCAAACCAACGATAACCATTTGATTTCGTGCGTAATCTGGACTCCACATGATAGGGAATCCTTTTTTCAATATGATTGCTTAAGGCCTCAAACACACGCTCCCGATCGTCAGGATGTAACCGTTGCTCCCAACTCCCCATGACTCCCGGGAACTCAGATTCCTCATACCCCAACATCGCGATAAACTGAGGGGAGTACCACACCGGACACTCTGGAGAATACCAGGGAATATCCGGACGAATTTCAGCCACCCACAACCCCTCACGAGACCCCTGAGAGGCCAGAATAAACCGCTCAACTTGCTGTCGGAGAGCATGCAACTCCTCTTGCAAATCTGGCTGTGGAGTACCTGGGGACATCTTGGATTGGCGAGTCTCTGGCAATCGGGGAATATGGCTCGAAGCTTCAGATTTCGAAGATAATTGTCCAGGTGACCCTTGGGAAGACCCAAGGGAAAGCGTCAGATCTCCCAGGCGCTTTCGATGAATTTCTTCATCGGAAGGAGGAGAAGACTTTGAAGAATGGGGAGATTCCATACAGCATCTATCCTTGAAAAGCCCGGAATGACCGGCTCGTCAAGGAGTGACTCTATAATCAAACACCATGAAATATTTTTCCTGTAATGTCAAGAAAAAATACGCAAAAACACCTGGCCCTCAGACGTAAGCTGGAACAGCAGGATTTCTACGCGTACTGATTATTAGAATGCGGCATCCCTGGATCATCAGAATATGACATGCTAGACTCACCGTTCGTCCACAACTCTTCATTCGCTGACACTCATGAAAAAAGCTGTTTGTACCATCGCCGGCTCTGATTGTAGTGGAGGGGCCGGCATTCAAGCCGATCTAAAAGCCATGTCCGCGAACGGGGTGTTCGGGATGTCGGTGATAACATCCATTACCGCACAAAATACGCGCGGCGTCTCTGCCGTTTTTCATTTGCCTATCTCGATCATTACCGCACAACTCGAGGCGCTCTTTTCCGATATTCCTGTCACCGTGATTAAAACCGGGATGCTGGCAACCTCCGATATCATCACAACCGTCAGTCGTCATCTGGCCAAACAACCCCTCGAGCACCTGGTTGTTGATCCGGTTATGGTCGCCAAAGGAGGATATCCACTTCTGGAACAGGAAGCGATGGCCACACTGAAAACTGAATTGCTCCCCCAGGCTTCCCTTCTGACCCCAAATATTGCCGAAGCCGAAATGTTATCCGGCCTCTCCATTACGACTCTGGCCCATGCCAGAGAGGCGGCGAAGGTCATTCATCAATTCGGCTGCCAACATGTCCTGATCAAGGGCGGGCATCTGCTGGAACAGCCGGGAACGGACTTACTGTACGACGGCAGGTTTTTCCGCATGTTTAAGGGGGAATTTTTTCAGACGAATACAACTCACGGAACCGGCTGTACCCTGGCCTCTGCCATTGCCGCCAACCTGGCCAAGGGAAAACCCATCGCCGACGCGATTGAGGCCGCAAAACATTATACGACTGAGGCCATTCGTCACGGCCTTCCTCTTGGCCAGGGAAATGGCCCGACCGACCACTTCTACTTTCTGCAAGCATAGCCAACTCGTGGAGACCGCATCGCCCACAGAAAGCTGGGATGGGAGGACTGAAGCTTCTGTCAGCTTTACCGGTTCATCCGGCATTGTGACGACAGGGATTTTCGCTCAACCGGCTGCTTCCACGCATCGAGCGGTAATCCTTTGTCATGGATTTCCCTCCGATAAAAACAGTCGAACCAATCGGCGGTTGACGGACCTTCTCATCCCTCAATCCATCGCGACGCTTCGATTCGATTGGTATGGCATGGGTGACTCTCCGGAGCCCCTGTCACAGCTCCGCATCCAAAAATGTGAGGAACAACTGGATGCAGCCGTCCGCTTTCTCACCGAAAGATCCATGAAGGCGCTCGGACTCATTGGATCCAGTTTTGGTGGATTCATGGCCATTCTTTCGGCCCCCCGATATCCTCTCCTACAGGCCCTGGGCCTAAAATGCCCCGTGGTGGACTTCTCTGAAGTGCTTCGCCTGGAATTGGGAGCAGACGCCATGGACCGATGGAAACGCACCGACCACATACCCGACGTCTTCGGTGGCGAACTCCCGACACCCTTGCCGTATGCCTTTTTTGAGGAATGTCTCACCTATAACGGCTACAATTCAGCTTCGCGCATTCAAGCTCCCACCCTGATTGTGCACGGGGATCAAGATGAAATCATTCCCGTCCATCAGATTGATCGCTTACTGACGTCTCTGAACGTGCCCAAGGATTTTCGTCTCATTCCCGGTGCAAACCATCAATTCGGACGGCCTGAAGATTTTCGTCTCATGACCACCCATTTGGCCAAGTGGATGATCGCTCATCTGCCTCTCTCTTGAGGTGGCCGGACCTGAACTATGCCTGACTCACCACACACCAACCCGGAATTATCCCAGGCGCAACTCGAAACCATTCGTATGCTCTATCCGTTATTTAAAAACGAGGTGCTCCGGCGACGGGAATACATGAGCCGGTTGTCGGTATTCCACAATACCATATTGGTGTTCTTGATCATGATCATTGCCGTGGTGTCCCCTGGGCACCCCGACTCCACCATGCGATGGTTAACGATTTCCGGTGTGGTCATCTTGTCAGGGTTTGTGGTCTATCTGATTCTTCAACAAGCCACTCGACACCGAATGGCCAAACAACAATTAATTGAACTCGAGAGGGGTATGGGACTGTACCAAGAAGACTGGATGTTTTCGGGAAAGACCACCTATCCGAAACATTGGCAAACCGATTGGCTCTCAGACCGAAGCGTGGCGACGTACCTCACCGTCCTCATTGTTCTTACAGGACTGGCAATCGGCGCCATGCTCATTCGCCTTTAACCTTCACCTCACGTTCTCACATGGAGAGACTCTATTCGGCGAAAGGACCGCGCTCATGTTAAGAACCTATCGAGGGATTGCCCCCTCTGTCGCGACCAGCGCGTTTATCGAAGACACGGCCGTCGTCATCGGGGATGTGGCCATCGGATCTGAATCGAGCGTCTGGTTCAATGCCGTCATACGCGGAGACGTACATAGTATCCGCATTGGCCATCGGACCAATATTCAAGACCTCTGCCTGTTGCACGTGACGCATGACACCCACCCTCTCACTCTTGGCGATGACATCACGGTGGGCCATCATGTGGTCCTCCATGGATGCACGATTCATGATCGGGTGCTGATTGGCATGGGAGCCATCATCATGGACGGAGCCGTGATCGAAGAAGACTGTGTCATTGGCGCTGGAGCCTTAGTTACCCGGAATATCCACATCCCCTCGAGGAGCCTGGTCATGGGGTCTCCGGCTAAAGTGAATCGCCTGTTGACGGATGCTGAAGTGCAGTGGATCAAAGAATCTGCCGCGAACTACATCCGATACGCCCAACAATATGTCTCAGAGAATGAGTAATGTCGGAATTCCAGAAAGCCCCAATCCGGTCATGCCCTGGCTTTTGAACAATTTCTCTTTCCAACCACACATTCGGATAAGATCTCTTCCTTGAGCCACAATTCCCTTTACCATGATCCACTCGTCATTCTTGGCACGGGCTATACCGGTCGACGAATCTACCACCAGGCTTGTGAAGCAGGGTGGAACGTGTTCGCAACAAGCCGAATGCCGGATATCCATCTCTCAGATATTTCACCTGCACATCGAATTCATTTTGACCTGACCCAGCCTGAAACCTGGCGATCCGTTCCCTTCCCGGCCCATCTCATCTGGTGTTTTCCTGCGACACCATTGAATGTGGTCCAGAAATTCTTCACCAGCCGTCCCAGGGAGTCCGGTAGAATTCTGGTGATGGGAAGCACATCCGCCTATGGGGCAACCTGCGGAATCGTCACGGAAGAGACTCCGGTCAACATGGACCTTCCTCGGGTTCAAGGAGAAGAATATCTCCGGACACAATTGGGCGCTGTGGTCATTCGACTGGCAGGATTATACGGACCAGGTCGTCATGTGTTGGATTGGATGAGAAAAGGCAGGATTCGCAATACTCCGAAATGGGTCAATCTCCTCCATGTGGAAGATGCGGCAGGCATCTGTTTGCGAGCCCTTGAACGGGCTCAAAACGGTAGCACCTATCTGGCTAGCGATGGAACCCCACGGACCTGGTCTGAGATTTTCTCAATTGCGTCAGAAAAGTGGAGCATGCCCATTCCCCCACCCACGCCCCTTCAGGAAATCGGCAAACAGGTCTCCATTCACAAACTCCTGTCCACCCTTCACTATACCCTTCGATTTCCTGATCTCTATCAGGCCTTGGACGACATTGAACGGCATTCATCATTATGAAGGCACATCACAACAAACCGCTCCATGATCATTTTTAGCGGAAAAATGAGACAAGAGAATACACCACCACCCCGTTATTGACGGCATGCGCCACCATGCCGGGAATCACACTCCCCGTTCGTTCGTAGGCCCATGCCCACAACAACCCACTCCAGAGAACCGTCAGAAACGCGATCAGCCCATAGCCATGGGCCAAGGCGAAAATCAATCCACTTGCAACCATGGAGAGGGGAAAACTGAATTTGATTCGAAGTGTCGTATAGAGAATTCCCCGGAAAATGAGTTCTTCGAAAAAGGGCGCCAGAAGAACGAAGTCGATTGTGGTTTTGATGAGTTCCATCCGCGTTCCCCAAATCAGCTGGGGGACAAACCATTCTGTCCAATGCACCGAAGATTGAAACGCCTCCCCCCCGAGCACAATCAGCCAGTCCCCAACAAGGCCAAGCGTCACCAACATCACGATCAATGGCAGACCGGATTTCAATCGTTGCCACACATTCGAACAACCCACCACCTGTAGCAACGATTGTTTCCTGGTTCGACACAACAGAATAGCGGTCAGGACGACGGGAGGAAGATACAGTAACGCGATCCCGAAATCCTCAATAATGCCTATACCATCAGGCAGGACCGCCACCAGTCCCATCAACAGAATCGTCAGGGCCCCTCCACGGGCTAAGACCGCGATACCCTCCCGGAATGTCCAAGGAATGCGCCAGACAGCCAAGCCGGTTTGAGACGGGAAAATCCGGCCTTTCAACCGGGCGAATCCCAGACGAAGAAAGAACGCCACCCCAAACCCAATCACCACAACCTCACCCCCCAATAGCACACGCCATCTCCATAATGGGGGGTCGGTCAACTGATACTCTTGTAATTGAAGATTTTTCTGTAAATCCCGATCGCCGGCCTGAACGGCTATTCGTCGCGCAAGATGAAAGTAAAACCAATTTGCGGGGACCTCTTCGGCCAACCTCGCCTGCAGGAAGACATACTCAGCAGGCGAGAGTTCGCTCTGCCCATATCCCACTTCCAACCATCGACGAAAAGAAGCAGGCGAATTGTGCTCCATCCCCCAATTCATCACAAACTGGTTGAATTGGTCGGTCAACCCGGCTTCGCCATAGAGCATGCCCAAATACAATTTATCCAATGCTGAGGATTGATCATCCACCCTTTCTTCATACCAAAGTCGGATTTGCTCCAGCGTTTCCCCGTCCTGTCCTCCCAAATGGTACATCACCTGTTCAAACGAGGAGAGTTCCGGCAGGCGAGATTCAAAACCCAACATCCGACTGGCGATCCGCTCCAGATCCCGGCTTGCAGGTGATGCCAGGCGCACATCATCGGACAGCGTCACCGCCCAAATGAGCAATCCCAGCCCACATGCGCAGAACAACAGACACAGGCCGGTCAGCCAACGGGAGAATTGAATTTCTTCTTGAAGGTCTGAGCGGGTATCCGGGAGGAGATCGACGGTATTATCTGATTCCATAAGCGAGGGTTCACAGATGCAAGAAAGTTGCTTATTTTAACTACCGGATTAAGATACCATGATCTGCAGGCGCCATGCCGAAACAAACCATACCGCACTCGCCACGGATTCCCTCCACAACTCCTGTCCGGGGATTACGACAAAGGCAACCAGTTATCTCACTGACCTACTCTATTTTTCATTACCCATTATATCGGCCATTCGGCGTGGCCGAGACGCGGAGCTCAATCCAGAGATATGGCGAGCACTGCCTGAGCCACCTGAGTTGTGCCGCCGCTGGTTTCGTCGAGCATCAAAAGGTTTTCCGCCGATAGTAATGGCCTTGTTCAGTCTCCAGCACATACCCCTAACTTGGATAATCCGATACAATATAAGAAAAAGGTCTGTAGCCTATGGGTAACCCGATCAAAATTGATTCATTGCGCAACTGAAGAGGAGGGACTCCTTGGTGTGGAATTTTTTTAAGCGACAGCAAAACGGGCAAAGCTCCTCGCAAGATCTCGGCCCCTATTCCAATTACCGGATGGCCGTGCGATTGGAATTGACTCAACGCACCGGCGTCTTCGCCCAATTAGCCACCGCCATCGCAGAAGAAGGTGCCAGTTTGGGCGCGTACGATATGGTCTCGGCCACTCGTACCAAAGTGATCCGGGATATTACCCTGGATGTCCAGAGTGAAGAACATGGCGAACGGGTCATGAAACGCCTGAATTCGTTGGCGGATGTCCGTGTCATCGCCTCATCGGACCGGATTTTCCTCATGCATTTAGGCGGGAAAATCCGGGTGGAGAGCAAGTTCCCCGTCAAAACCAGAAATACCCTGTCCATGGTCTATACGCCTGGAGTCGGGCGCGTCGTCAAAGCCATTGCCGCGGATGAGAAAAAAGCCTATTCCTTTACCACGAAAAATAACAGCATCGCTGTCGTGACAGACGGATCGGCCATATTGGGCTTAGGAAACCTCGGCCCTCTCGCGGCCTTACCGGTCATGGAAGGCAAAGCAATGTTGTTCCATCAATTTGCCGGTATTGATGCCTGGCCTCTCTGTCTCAATACCCAGGACCCAGAAGAAATTATCCGGACGGTGCTCGCCATCTCTCCGTCATTTGGAGGCATTAACCTGGAAGACATCAGTGCCCCCCGATGCTTTGACATTGAGCGACGACTGCAAGCCGAGCTGGATATTCCGGTCATGCATGATGATCAGCATGGAACGGCTGTGGTCATTTTGGGTGCACTTCTCAATGCCTTAAAAGTCACACGCCGAACCATCAATGAAATTACCGTGGTGGTCGTCGGATTGGGAGCCGCAGGCACGGCCTGTTGTGAATTACTTTTAGGAGCCGGAGTCACCAGGCTCAAGGGATGCGACAAGCAGGGGCTGGTGTTGGATCGCCCCGTGGAAGAACTTCTGCCGAATCGACATACGCTTCGCAGCATCATTCCGTATGATCAGCCAACCGGAACCCTTCAGGACGCCCTGAAAGACGCCCATGTGGTAATTGGTCTTTCCACAGCCAACATTATAAAGCCCGAAGACTTAGCCCTCATGGCCAAGGATCCCATTGTGTTTGCCTTAGCCAATCCTGACCCTGAAATTCTACCCGAGGCCGCCATTCCCCACTGTCGCGTCTATGCCAGTGGGCGATCGGATTATCCCAATCAATGCAACAATCTCTTGTCGTTTCCCGGCATCTTTCGTGGAGCCCTTGATGTGCAATCCAAAACGATTAATGAACCGATGCTCATTGCTGCCGCTCATGCCCTCTCCAAGATGATTCCTGACTCCGCACTCAGTGAGGAATATATCATTCCCAGCGTGTTCGACAAACAGGTAGTACCCAAGGTCGCCAAGGCGGTCTCTCAGGCTGCTATAGACTCCGGCGTGGCACGCCGGACAAAGAAGGACATGGAAGAGGAGATGTAAGCGCAGTGAATGACAGAGGTTAAAGAGACAGCAGGATCTACTTCAAAGAATCCCAAAGAAGGATGCTTATGCCGAGTGGCCACAAATAATAAGAGAATAAATGGAAGTGATCCTGTCTGACGAGTTTAATGATCAACGAAATAGATCCATACCCCACCAAGGCCGCGACGACCATTCCGACCAGATAGACACCTATCGGGTCATGGATCTGATCCATCCCTTTCCCAATCTCTAGGATCGTCGCCCCCACAATAGCAGGCATGGAAATCAGAAGAGAAAACCGGGCCGATAATTCCCGATCCAAACCCAACAATACTCCACTGGCTATGGTTGATCCGGACCGGGAAATCCCGGGTAAGACCGCCACACCTTGTACCATGCCAATCGCCAGGGCATCCCGGATGCTCATGTCCTGGATGCCCCGGGCACGACTTCTCCCGTGTCCCAACCAGAGAATCACACCGGTCACCAACAACATCACGGCCACGACGGAGGGCTGAATCAGCGTTTCAAGACCGATCGATCGAATACCTAATCCAATGATCGCGGTCGGGATGGATGCGATCAGAACATAATGAATGGTGCGTCGCTCAAATCCTTGAAACAGGCTGCCTTGTGTTGTCGTCCATCCAACATACCCCAAGCCCAAGGTGAGGAGATCATGACGAAAATACACCAGGATCGCAGTCACCGTCGCGAGATGCAACATGATGTCGTACAACAAATTGGTCTCACTAAAATGACCAAACCAGTGTTGAGCCAGAACTAAATGTCCGGATGAGGATACCGGAAGGAATTCCGTGAGTCCTTGAATGACCGCAAGCACCACCGCTTCGATGTAACCCATCGTTTAGGACTGCCTTTCTTATCGCGGATGATCAGGGAGCAGATGATTCACAGAACAGATGACGACCCCTAGCCTTTCCACTGACTGGCAAAATCACGAACGCCCTCTTCCCAGGGCGGCAACTTAATCAAAGGGTCCTGTAAAGAAGTCAGCACGGCATAAGATGGCCGTCGGGCCGGGCGAGGAAATTGAGCAGTGGCTATCGGCACAACCAAGGTTTGAATATCCAAGGCCTGATAAAGTGTTTGGGCCAATTCATACCAACTGGTTCCGCCTGTACCGGCCATATGATAGGTCCCAAACGCATCGGTCTCACCCAATTGGCATACCGCCTGGGCAAGATGAGGGGCAAAGGTCGGTGACCCATACTGGTCGCTGACAACTTTCACGACCTCTCGGTCCGCCATTCGACAAATCGTACTGGGGAAATTCCTCCCTACGGTGTGGTAAAGCCAAGCTGTCCGGACAATAAAATGCCGTGGGTTTGCGACCCGCACCGCCTCTTCCCCGGCTAATTTACTGTGCCCGTAGACGCCTAACGGATTCGTACAATCAAATTCATGATAGGGCCGATTCTGCTGACCATCAAACACATAATCGGTGGAAAAATGGATAAGCGTCATCCCCAAGTCATTCGTCACCACGGCAAGATTTCTCGGGCCCAGGGCATTGCCCCTGTATGCGGCATCCTGCTTAACTTCTGCCTCATCCACCTGCGTAAATGCGGCCGCATTGATGACGATGTGTGGTCGTAGTTGATCAAGGGCTTTCCTGACTTCCTCGAACTGCGTGATATCCAAATCCTGGAGGTCCCAGGCCGTGACCTCGTGGTCGGCATACTGCCGTTGGAGCGCCTGCCCTAATTGCCCTTGAGCCCCTGTGATTAAAACTCGACTCTGCCTCATGGTTGATATTCCGGAAGCTGATCGCACAGTTCGTCAAGGACCTGTCCGGCAGCATCCTTTGTAGAGAGAAGTGGCTGTGCGATCGGCCATTGAATGCCAATACGGGGATCATTCCATCGAATGGTCACTTCACCACCCGGTGCATAGACATCGGTACATTTGTACTCCACTTCCGCCACATCGCTGAGGACACAAAATCCATGGGCAAACCCCATAGGAACATAAATCTGTCTGAACTCCTCTGCCGATAAGGTCACCCCCACCCATGAGGCAAAGGTCGGAGACCCTTTGCGAATGTCGACTGCGACATCAAAAATTTCCCCACGTATCACCCGAATGAGCTTCCCTTGTGGGCGAGCCATTTGAAAATGGAGCCCACGAAGGGTCCCGAGAACCGACGATGAGCAATTATCCTGGACAAATGGAGGCAGAATCCCTGCCTCCTGATACTTTTGTATATGATACGTTTCTAAAAACCATCCGCGTTGGTCCCGGTACACATCAGGTTCGACGATCAGAACCTCCGGGAGTCGGGTTGGGAGAAATTTCATATCCGGTTACTCCTGCCCCTGATTGATCAAATGCAACAAGTATTGTCCGTACCCGTTGTCTTTCATTTTCGTAGCTAAACGGGATACGTCATCTGGCTGAATGTACCCCATTTTGTAGGCGATTTCTTCCGGACAGGAAACCATCAGGCCCTGTCGTTCTTGTAAAACTTGAATATAATGGGCCGCTTGCATGAGAGATTCATGAGTCCCCGTATCCAACCAGGCAATGCCACGCCCGAGCACCCGCACATGTAGCGATCCGGCTTCTAAATAGTTTTTATTCACATCAGTGATTTCTAGTTCATTTCTCGCCGAAGGCTTGAGAGAGTCGGCGATACTCACAACCCGGTTGTCATAAAAATATAATCCGGTTACGGCATAGGGCGACTTGGGACGGGCGGGCTTTTCCTCCAGGCTGGTGGCTTGCCCGTGATCATTAAAGGTCACCACACCGTATCGTTCGGGATCCCGTACCTGGTAGGCAAAGACTTGAGCCCCTGTGGACTGAGAGGCCGCTTCCTGAAGATAGCGAGACAGTCCATGCCCATAGAAAATATTATCCCCAAGAATGAGCGCCACCCGATCCTTTCCAATAAACTCACGCCCAATCACAAAGGCTTGCGCAATTCCTTCCGGCCGGGGTTGCACTTGGTAGCCGATCGTTAACCCAAGATGACTGCCATCACCTAACAACCGGACAAACCCTTCCTGCTCATGCGGGGTGGTGATTACCAAAATATCCCGGATTCCAGCCAGCATGAGAGTCGACAAGGGATAATAGATCATCGGTTTATCAAAAACCGGCATGAGTTGTTTGCTGACGGCGTGGGTTAGGGGATAGAGCCGGGTTCCCGATCCACCCGCTAGGATGATTCCCTTCATCGTATCCCTTTGCATCCCAATGTCTTCATCATCCTCATGATACTTTGCCAAAAGGCGAGAACGTTCCCGCCCCTAAATCGATGGGACAGAGGCTAGCCCGAGCCGTTCCCGTTGATAGGAGTTCGCGGTCACGGCCTGACACCATTGACGATTGGCCGCGTACCATTCAATCGTCTGCTGCAAGCCAGATTCGAAAGAGTGGCGTGGGCTCCACCCCAATTGCGAGTGAACTTTGGTGGTATCAATGCCATAACGAAAATCATGCCCGGGCCGGTCAGCCACAAATATTTTCAGGTCTGCATATCGTGTGATGCCCCGTTGAGACAGAAAAGGATTGGATCCACCCGGGGCGACCTCTTCCAAGATCCGGCATAGGGCGTCCACCACATCAAGGTTCGATCGTTCTGATCGCCCGCCCAGGTTATATTTTTCTCCAGGCGTTCCTTCCTGAAGGACCAGGAGTAGGCCCTCACAATGATCCTCTACAAACAACCAGTCCCGTATATTCTGCCCGTTCCCATAAATTGGAAGAGGCTTCCCTTCTAAGGCATTCAAGACCATGAGAGGAATAAGCTTTTCGGGAAATTGATAGGGCCCATAGTTATTGGAACAATTAGTCATCAGGATTGGAAGACCGTACGTGTGATGAAAAGCCCGCACCAAATGATCAGCGCTGGCTTTCGACGCCGCATACGGGGAATTGGGGGCATAAGGGGTCTCTTCGGAGAACAATCCTGTCGGCCCCAACGTCCCATACACTTCATCAGTTGAAACATGCAGGAACCGAAAACGTTGGCGATGATCAGCATGTCCTTGTTTCAGAAATCGCTTGACCACCTCTAATAAGACCAGGGTACCCGTGACATTCGTGTGAATAAAGGGATAAGGGTCGTCGATGGACCGGTCCACATGCGATTCAGCGGCAAAATTCAGTAACCACCTGGGAGAAAATGAATCCATCATCCTGGTCATCTCACCCGCATCGGCAATATCTGCCTGGATAAATACTAGATGAGGATGGTCCCACAATCCATCAAGGTTTTCTCGATGACCCGCATACGTCAATTTGTCCACGACGACAATTCGTGCCTCGGTCTTTTGAAGGGCCATCCGGACAAAATTGGCGCCAATAAAACCAGCGCCTCCGGTCACAATCATGGTCTCCATGACTCAATACACTCCACCTGTTAGAAGCCGTGAGAACCAAGCAGGAAAAACTCTGGTGGGAAATCGGAAGGACGCCTTACTCAACCGTCACACTCTTGGCAAGATTTCTCGGACGGTCAATATCTACCCCACGCAACACCGCAATATGATAGGCCAGCAGTTGAAGGCCGACGGTAAACAGAATCGGGGTCAAGAGCGCATGGACAGCAGGAATCGCGAACACATGATCGGCAACCTGATCCAAGGCATGATCCCCTTCGGTCACAAAGGCAATCACGGGGGCACTCCTGGCGCGCACTTCCATCAGATTACTGACAGACTTTTCGTAGAGCCGATCTTTCGGCGACAGCACAACCACAGGCATGTCCTCATCAATCAATGCAATGGGACCATGCTTCATCTCCCCCGCCGCATATCCCTCGGCATGGATATAGGAGATTTCTTTGAGTTTTAAGGCACCTTCCAGGGCAATGGGATAATTAATCCCCCGACCCAAATACAAAAAATTTCGTTTTTCATAATGCCGCTGGGCAATCGCTTGGATCGACGCTTCCTGCTTGAGAATATGCTCGACTTGGCCGGGAAGCTTGAGAAAATGGTCCAACCACCACCGTCCTTCTTCCGGACTTAACGTGCGACGCACACGTCCCACATGCAAGGCCAAGAGATATAAGGCAATCACCTGCCCGGTAAAGGCTTTCGTGGAAGCCACACTAATTTCAGGACCACATCTCGTGTAAATCACTCCATCGGCTTCGCGAGCCAGCGTACTTCCCACCACATTCACAATCGCCAGGACACGGGCACCCCGGTGCTTGGCTTCCCGTGCTGCGGCCAATGTATCCGCCGTCTCGCCTGATTGTGAAATGGCAATAAACAAATCGTCTTTTTGTATCATTGGCTCCCGGTACCTGAACTCTGAACCAATATCCACCTGAACGGGGCGTCGAATCATTTCTTCAAATAAATATTTCCCGACGAGCCCTGAGTGCCAAGACGTCCCACATGCCACGATCCAGATTCGCCTGGCGTTGAGCAACTCCTCGTCAGTCATGGCCAAATCCGGAAGATCCGCTTCGCCCGTTTCATATTGAAACCGGCCCCGAAGCGTATCCATGATCACTTGTGGCTGTTCGTGGATTTCCTTCATCATGAAATCCGGATAGCCTCCCTTTTCAGCCGCCTCAGCATCCCAATCAATGGTAACAGGGTTGAAGCTTTTCGGTTGGCCATCGGAATTAAAAATAGTGATACCGGAATCTTCTAAAATGCCCACATCTCCGTCTTCGAGAAACACCACCTCCCGGATATGGGCTAGGAGAGGCGTGACATCAGAGGCCAAAAAGGCCCCTTTTCCATTCTGACCAATCACCAGGGGACATCCTGAACGACTGACGACGATGCGTCCCGGCTCAGCCAGCGACATCACGGCAATGGCATAACTCCCATGGAGCTCATTGGCAATTAATCTGACGGCCTCTTGAAGCCCATGCCCTTTTATCGTGAGCGAAGATAAGAGGTGTGCAATCACCTCGGTGTCGGTCTCAGACTCAAACCGATAGCCTTCGCATTCCAATCGATGGCGGAGATCAAGAAAATTTTCAATGATTCCGTTATGGACAAGAACAATCTCTCCCGAACGGTGAGGATGGGCATTTTGTTCAGATGGCCGACCATGCGTGGCCCAACGCGTATGACCGATTCCTATTGTTCCGGCAACGGCCCCGCTTTGCAATACGGCCTGAAGATTGGTGAGCTTGCCCACCGTCCTTCGAATTTTCAACTCGCCATTATGTTGAATCGCAATTCCGGCGGAGTCGTACCCTCGATATTCCAACCGTTGTAGCCCCGCCACTAAAATAGGAGTCGCTGATTCATCTCCAACATATCCGATGATTCCACACATACTCTAACGCTCCTTACATCGCACCATTTTTTCCAAATGATATTGGAAAGATCGGGATGGTATCGATCAGCCTGGATGAAAACTCATGGGCCCGGCCAGATATCGCTCGACTTCGTTTCTCAAAATTGGGCACTAGACAGGGTCTTTTTGCTCCTGAGGGTTCGGTCGGAGTGGCGACTCTGCCGGGTCACTTTGCTCTTTGGCCTGACCATGGGCGGCTGAGGAAGAAGCCAGAATTTCTCGCCGTTTCGCCGCCGTACCTTCCTTATTGACTTGCGCGACTCGAGAAATGCCCAAGGCATTGGGCGGTATATTTTTTGTGACAGTGGTCCCTGCCGCAATCAACGCCCCTTCCCCTATCGTCACCGGGGCAATTAATTGCACATCGCTCCCAATAAAGACATTGTCCTCGATCTTTGTCTGTGCCTTTCGAAATCCATCGTAGTTGCAGGTAATGGTCCCGGCGCCGATATTCACATTCCGGCCAACCATGGTATCTCCGAGATAACTCAAATGATTGACCTTCGACCCTTCTCCCACTTCCGTCTGTTTTAATTCCACAAAATTACCGACCTTGCCTTTTCGGTGAATATGGCTCCCTGGACGCAAATGCGCAAAAGGCCCGATGACCGCCCCCTCTTCTATCCTGGCTTCCAGCAAGACGCACGAATCCTGAATGAGAACATTATTGCCGACAAGGCAATTGTTCAGCCTCGAATTGCCTTGAATAACGCAATTGGCTCCAATGACGGTCCGGCCTTCAAGCATGACTCCTGGATACAGGGTGGTATCCCTTCCGACCTCAACTCCATCGTCAATAATCACTCGTTCCGGATCCAGCATGGTGACACCTGACAACATGAGACGCTGGCAAATTCGTCGTCGCATTTCTTTTTCGGCCATAGCCAGATGTTCTCTGGTATTAATCCCAGTCGTCTCCAAATGGTCATTGGTTATCCATGCCACAACTTTCAGTCCTTGCTGGACAGCCACTTCAATAATATCGGTGATGTAATATTCCCCTTGGGCATTTTGCGGACGCAATTGGCTCAACGCCTTTCCAAGGAAGGGGCCATCCACGACATACGTCCCAACATTGATTTCCGAAATACTTCGTTCTTCCGCTGAGCAATCTTGATCCTCGACAACACGACGGATTTCGCCTGATGGCCCGCGAACCACCCGTCCGTATCCTCGTGATTCCGGAATGACCGTCGTTAAGATTGTCAGGCCGGCTTTTTCAGATTGATGATAATCAACAAGGGAAGTGAGAGTGGCCTGCGTTAATAAGGGGGAATCGCCATTGAGAATTAAGAATTGGTCGGCCTGCTTGGCGTCGTTCCTGGTACAGACTGGGTAGGCCTGTTGAACGGCATGTCCCGTCCCTAATTGTTTCTCCTGAATTACCACTTCAAACGGCTCAAAATTAGCCTTTTCTCGTTCGAGATAGGCCTGGACCTGTTCCGATCCATGGCCAACCACAATGGCAACGGTCTGGGTAGACACTTGCCTGGCTAAGTTCGCGGCATACCACAGCATGGGACGACCGGCCACACGATGCAAGACTTTAGGCAAAGCCGATTTCATGCGGGTTCCTTGTCCCGCCGCCAGAATCATGGCGGCCGTGTTTTTTTTACCACTCATTACGCCTGTCATACCCTTCGTTAAAGGTCTCTTCTCATGGGGTTTGGACTTTCGGTGAGTCCTTGAGGGTCATTCTATCCCGTTTTTTTGCAATTTCAATGCTAGATGACTTATCAGGAGGAGAATAGAACCCGCCTGAAACAATCAGCTTCATGGCTTCCTCGACCCCCATATCTACAGGAATAACTTCACTCTCGGGAACCAGGAGAAAATAGCCCGAGGTTGGATTCGGAGATGTGGGGACAAACACATGGACCAGAGGCTCCGGAGCCAGATTCTGGATTTCCTTTCGGGTTTCCCCCGTAACAAAAGACAAACAATAGTTTCCCTCTTTGGGAAATTGAATCATCACCACTTTGTTATATTTTTCCCGTTGTTTGAATGATAAGATGTCCATCATCGACTTTAACGTGGCATAAATACCACGTACAATCGGAACACGATCTAAAATTTCTTCCCACCGGACGACCAATCGTTTTCCCAAAAAATTTGTGGCAAAGACCCCGGCTGAAAAAATCAATAGCAATAACGCCAAAATACCTAGACCGGGGAAGTAATAATCCGGCAACACCAGGTCCGCTAATGCCGTGCCAAGGATACTATCCACAGTCACAAACAAAGTTTTTAAAATCAGAATCGTTCCCCAAATTGGGGTAATTACCAACAGGCCTGTCAAAAAATAACGTCTGAGAGAGGCGCGAAGGGTATTCATGAGAAAATCCACCTTATACCCGCCACACAGAGCAGGCACGGTCTTTACGGGAGAGGTAGGAAGTCACCGTAATACTACCGCATCTTACAATCAGGATGGGACTCCTGCAAGACTTTTCTTGCGAATTTCAATGACTTAGACTAGGATCGATCAGGGCAGATTTCCATGAAACCGAGAAACCATGCAAAAGGGAACCAGAGCCTGTCTTCAGGGTTATTTATCACTTTCGAAGGCACAGAAGGCTCTGGAAAGACCACACAATGCCACCGATTGGCACGAGGACTTCGAGCCCAGGGCTATCAGGTATTAGAAACCCGTGAGCCTGGAGGAACTCCATTGTCTGAGGCCATTCGTCGCCTTCTGCTTTCCCACTCTAAAACCAAATCCAACAAAGAAATCATAACTCCAGAATGCGAAACAGCTCTAATTTTTGCTGCCCGGTCCCAACATGTGGCTCATGTGATTCGGCCAGCCCTGTTAAAAGGCATGATTGTTCTGTGTGACCGGTTTTTTGATTCAACTCTGGCCTACCAGGGATACGGACGACACCGTGATATCACCTTTCTCAAGCATTCCCATCAATTCGCCACGGAAGGACTGACTCCACACCTTACGTTTTTACTCGATCTCCCGACCCAAGAAGGGTTGGCGAGGCGACAGCAGGCCCGACACCAAAATCGGCTTGACCAGGAATCCTTGGATTTCCATCAACGAGTGCGTCGAGGCTTTATCGCCCTCGCTAAACAGCACCCCCAACGCATTCAAACATTGGATGCCAGGCAATCCCCCGAGATCCTGAACGCTCTCATTACATCCGAGATGACACGCCTCATTCAGTCGTTGCCATCGACATGCCTGGCTCACATCACTCCTCAACCCAGACGCATCATCAAGCGAGTCCGGACGAAAGGGACCCCTCAGCATGGCGTTTCGAGATCTCATCGGGCATCAACGCCCAATTAAATGGCTCCAAACAGCGGTCTCCACCAATCATCTGGGTCATGCCTATCTCTTTCACGGAGAACCGACCATTGGGAAACGACTCACCGCTATCGCACTTGCCCAATATCTCCATTGCGAGGTCCCAGAAATCGCACCAACACCCGATGCCTGCGGCCAGTGCCGGTCATGTCATCAAATCGCCCAGGCCACTCATCCCGACTTTTTGTTGGTTCAACCTGAAGATACGCAAAAGCAGAATCCCAAAATTACCATTGATCAAATTCGGGACATCGAACATCTGGTCATTTATCGTCCTCTCCTGGGATCACATAAGATTTGCCTCATTGATCAGGCCGACTCAATGACGACAGAAGCAGCCAACGCCTTGCTCAAGACATTGGAGGATCCGCCAGATCATTGCCTCTTTCTCCTGATCACCAGCCGTCCGGAGCACCTTTTGGCAACGATTCGGTCTCGATGTATTACGTTGAGATTTGCCCCGCTGCCCTCTGCCAGCATTTATGAATTCCTGAAGGAACGGACGGACAGGGAAGACCAGGATAACCGGTTAGTCGCAGCATTTGCCGAAGGCCGGTTGGGTTCAGCTTTGGCTTGTGACCCCACAGAATTAAAGGTAAAAATCCGTCAATACTGGGCATTGTTATTTGGGGAACATACGGCGTCGGCTTCACGGGTGATGGATATGAGTGAAGGCCTGGTCAAATCGAACCAAGTACAGGAAGCGATTCATTGGTTTTGGGCAGGGCTCAGGGACTTGCTATTGCTGACCCTGGATCAGTCCTTGTCTCCCACCTTGTACCAGGATCAAGAAACGGCGCTTCGCGAGTTGTCTCTACAGATCACCCCTTCTTCACTTCTGAACTTAATCCATGAACTCAACCAACTCGAACGAGGGCAACAACGAAATCTTAATATGCAAATCGGATTGGAACAATTTTTCTTCCATCTCCACAACCAATTGGAATTCTCGCATTCACCAGGGCTCGCTTAACCATCAATAACCTGCTTACCCCGGTTCTGCAACCACCCGAGTCGTGTGGCACATGTGGGTTCGGAGCTAACAGAGGATGTCTTCTCATGTCCAACACGTTTTATGTCACCACCCCTATTTATTATGTCAACGATGTGCCTCACATTGGCCACGCCTACACCACCATCGCGGCCGATGTTCTAGCCCGGTTTTATCGTCTTACAGGACATGAGGTTTTTTTCCTCACCGGATTAGACGAACATGGGCAAAAAGTCCAGCAGGCTGCAGCCAAGGCCGGAATCGATCCGCAGGCACATTGTGACCTCCTCACCCCGAAGTTCAAGAATCTCTGGTCGCAATTGCATATCTCCAACAATGGATTTATTCGCACCACCGATCTTCAACATCAGGCCACCGTACAACGCTACCTTCAAGCCCTCTATGACAAAGACCTGATTTATCAGGCCGAATACACCGGCTGGTATTGCACCTTTGACGAGCGATTTTGGACAGAAAAGGATGTGGAGAACGGTCTGTGCCCGGATTGTCGGCGACCAGTAGAACAGGTCAGTGAACGAAATTATTTTTATCGCATGAGTCGCTTTCAGAACCGGTTGAAGGAGCATATCCAGGCAAATCCCGACTTCATTCAGCCGGACACCCGTCGCAATGAAGTCCTAGGGTTTCTGCAAAAGCCCCTGGAAGATCTGTCAATTTCCCGACCCAAATCACGGTTATCGTGGGGCATCGAATTGCCATTTGATCGGGATTGCGTGGCTTATGTATGGTTCGACGCCTTAGTGAATTACCTGTCAGCCCTGGAGTACGTCGCTCCAACTCCCAGCACCTCAAAATTCTGGCCCGCGTCGCTCCATCTCGTCGGGAAAGATATTTTGACCACCCATGCCGTCTACTGGTCGACCATGTTAATGGGCTTGGACCTGCCGCTTCCCCAATCCATCTTTGCGCATGGCTGGTGGACGGTGAATGGGGAAAAAATGTCAAAAAGTCGAGGGAATGTTGTCGATCCCCATGCCGTGGTCAACGAGTTCGGCGTTGATGCCTTTCGCTATTTTCTGTTGAGGGAAGTCCCATTCGGCCAGGATGGAGATTTCTCCATTACGGCGTTCGGTAGCCGGTATAACGCTGAATTGGCCAACGATCTTGGCAATCTGCTGTCCCGAACTCTTACGATGCTGGCAAATTTTTCCAACAATACCGTCCCTCAACCCGACGCCAACCACGAAACCGATCAGGATCGTCAACTCCAGCAGGCGGCTTCATCCCTTTTCCCCTCCATTGACACGCATCTTCGCCACTTAGAATTTAATCGCGCCCTGGAAACCACGTGGGGTTTGGTTCAGTCAGCTAATCAATATATTGATAAGACCGCTCCGTGGATGTTGGCCAAAGATCCTGGTCATACCCCTCGCCTTCACACGGTCCTGTTTCATCTCACGGAGGTTTTGCGATTTCTCACGGTGGCCGTATACCCGTTTATGCCACAGATCGCCGAAACGATGAAGACCCGACTGGGATTATCAATGGGATTTTTCCACACCCGTGTTGCAAGAATTCCCTCGTTGGGGGGCATACCTCTATACAGGGCAAACCAGTAAAGGCCCTTCCCTATTTCCCAGAAAAGATTCCCGTCCATCGGACTCCCAAAAGAGTCCCGAAGAGAAAACGCCTATTCACACAAATAGGACACCCATGGAAACACCTCAGCCCATTTCAACCACCCAACCGCAGTCCCCACCCAACGAGGCGATACAGATCGGCATTGCCGATTTCCAAAAAGTCCAATTGAGGGTTGCTAAAGTCTTAACGGCAGAACGTGTTCCAAAGTCTGAAAAACTGCTCAAGCTCCAGGTAGATATCGGAACCGAACAGCGTCAGATCGTGGCTGGAATTGGGAAAAAGTATGCCCCCGAAGAATTGGTGGGCCGAACCATTGTCGTCGTGGCAAATCTCAAGCCGGCCAAACTGATGGGGATTGAATCCCAAGGCATGGTATTAGCTGCAGGAGATCAAGAGGTTCTTGAACTTCTTAACATGTCCCAGGAGATCCCTGCGGGGACACGGATCAAATGATACCCTCCATGCTTCTTTCACTCAAAAATTCCTGAGTGACGACTCCCCCCGAATCTTTCTGATAAGACTTGCTGAGGCTCTTACACGGAATGAAGAAAATACATGCTCAGAAAAAGTCAGGGATAATCACGAGGAGGGAAATTCAATCCCATTGGCGAAGAAACTTACATGGAAGAACTGCCGCGTTGCCGCACGAATAGTGAAAGCCTAATACGCCTCCCGATGGATCAACCCCTTCCAAAGTGTCATAATCATAATCTTCACATCCAGCCATAAGGACCAATGCTCAATATAATACATGTCGTAGGCTAAACGTTTTTCCCAGGAGGTATTTCCGCGCAATCCATTAATTTGTGCCCACCCCGTAATTCCGGCTTTCATGGTGTGACGCAGGTTATATTGGGGGATCTGGGCCCGGAATTTCTCGATAAACTCCGGTCGCTCGGGACGCGGCCCCACAATACTCATCTCTCCCTTTAAGACATTCCAGAATTGCGGCAATTCATCCAAACTGGTTCGTCGCAGAAACGTCCCGATGGGCGTCCTGCGTGGGTCATGGGCTTTGGCCCAGACGGGACCTGTCTTTTCTTCGGCATCCATACGCATGGTCCGGATTTTAACAATATTGAAGGATTTGCCATCGAGGCCAACACGAGTCTGCCGGTAGAAGACAGGACCCGGAGAGGTGAGCTTGATGAGTACCGCAATCATCAATGCGATTGGTGAGGCCACCACCAGGGCCACGGCGGCACCACAGACATCAACCATCCGCTTCAAAAACAAATTCCATCCGTACAGAGGAGAACCCTGAAGAGTAATAATAGGAAGGCCCTCAAACATTTCGGCTTCCGCCCGCAACGTCACGAACTCATAAATGGATGGAATGATCTTCACTCCTGCGGTGGTGGAGGACAGGATTTTCATCAGTCCCTCAGCTTCACATTCCACTTCCGGAGGCAAACACAAAAATACGATATCCACATGGCTGGTTAAAATTTCTGCCGCCTGGTCAAACGTTCCGATAACGGGAATTCCGTCCAACATTTGACCAACCTTTTCGGCATTCCGTGTCAAATACCCGCGAACCTGGAGGCCAAGTTCTGGATGCATTTTGAGCGTATCGCCAACGCGCTGCCCAAGTTTTCCCGCGCCGATAATAACTACCTGGCGTTGGTTGTATCCCATTCGCCGGAAAACCCTGAGAATTTCCCGAAAGACCATACGGGAACAGCCCAGCACCACCAGATTCAATAACCAAAAATACATGATCACCAAACGGGAAAATTCAAACGGCTTCGAGAAAAAGGTCAATGCGACCAGGATCAGAATACTCAGCGTATTGGCCTTGGCAATATCCACAAATTCCGCCAGATGAGAGCCCATTCGACGAGGCCGATACAGATTAAATGAATAGAAACAAATTCCCCATACGGCGACAATTGGTACAAGAAGCCAGAGATACGGGTCAATAGGAGGAATGCCTTTGGTGATGGGAAACAGGGGCACTGAAAAGCGAATGAAATAGGCGCTCACCCAACAGGCGCATATCACAACCAGGTCGGAAAGGAAGAGCAGATTTTTTAAGAATTCACTGTGGCGTTTCAACATGGCGGGGTATGACGGAATGCGCGATAACGAGACATGATCACTTGCTGAATCCGCTGCTTAAAATGGGAGCGATCGAACGGTTCAACATGTGCTCGAATGGCATCAGGATTGAAGTCTGTGAAGTTCTGCGTGAATAATTGAATGGCTTCAACTATGGCTTGGACCGACTGTTCATAGTGAAAGACCCCCGTTGGAACCGCAGAGGTTCCCCTTTCGTGGACCCTGCGTCCTAAAGGATTTTCACCTTGCTCAGGCAAAGGATTGAGAGGGACGATGGTTTCAAGGGCCCCACCCTTTCCAAAGGCAATTACCGGTTTCCCGGAAGCCATGGCCTCTAAAGGCACAATACCAAAATCCTCTTCACCGGGGAAGAGAACGGCTAGGCACCGGCTGTAAAAGTCTCTGACACGATGGTCTGGCTGCCAGCCAAGAAATTCGACACTTGGACCGGCCATTCTCCTTAAGCGTTTCTCATCTTGTCCTTGCCCGATAATTTTTAATGGAAGTCCAAGCTCATTGGCTGCAGCAATGGCCAGGTCGACTTTTTTATAGGGCGCAAAGGCGGTGACCATCAAATAAAACTCTTCATGGCGATGCGACACGTGAAAAGTCTGCCAATCAACAGGAGGGTAAACCACGCAGGCCGCCCTTCCATACTGGCGTGCAATTCGCCCTGCTACGTTTTGCGAATTGGCAATAAAACAACTCACCTGGGCATTTGATTCCACATCCCACCGCTGAAGTCGCGTTCGAAAAAGCCCCATGCCCAGCCTGCCAAAATTCCACATTCCTGTGTTAACAAAATAGGTATCAAATCCATCCCAGATATACCGCATGGGGGTATGAATGTAGGAAATATGACAGGTCTCGCGAGGCACTCGAATGCCCTTGGCCACGCAATGGCTCGAACTGACGACTAAATCATACTGATGGATTTCCAATCGCTGGATGGCTGAAGGAAAGAAAGGGAGCAAATACCGATATCGACTCTTTGCAAATGGGACTCGATTAAGAACGCTTGGAATAATAGGATGCCGCTCAATCGTCCGCGACACACTGCCTTTCACATGGAACAGCGTATAAATTGGCGCATCAGGAAACAATTCACACAACGCTTCAAGACACCGCTCGCCCCCTCGCATACCTGTCAGCCAATCATGAACCAGCGCAACTTTCACTTGGGTTCAATGACCTGCATGTGAGGCAGACATTTCCTGATATATTTCCAGAGTCGAATCCATCATGGTCTCGCTGGAGAATTTTTCCTGTATAGTCTCCTGTGCCTTCTTGATGAGGGAGATCCTGAGATCCTCATTGTTTGTAATTTTTTTGACCTTTTCGGCAAGGTCTTCTCCGCTCCTTTTTTCTACCAACATTCCGTTTATCTCGTCATGAATGATTTCTTCCAATCCACTCACATTCATGCTCACAACCGGAACTCCCATGCCCATAGATTCTAAGATCAAAACCGGCAGGCCTTCCCACCTGGAGGTTAAAACGACCACGCTGAAAGTAGCAAGAATGTCCAGAGCCTTTCCATGAGACAATTCCCCCACCATGTGAACCCGTCCACCTAACCCCCGCCTGGCTATTTCCTGCTTGATCATCGGAGCCAAAGTCCCATCACCAACAATCGTGGCCGAGTACCCAGGCAAGAACTTCATCATCTCCAAAAAAAGGAGAGGATCCTTCTGATGTTCCAATCGTCCGATAAATCCAATATGCAGGAGCCCCTGAGGCAAAGGCCGTGGAAGATTGTTCAAAGAAAGACCGGGATAGATGACTGACCTTTTATCACGACCTGATAATAATTGAAATTTTTCTGCAAGAACCACATCATATTTCGACACAAAAATAGAATGGCGCGCACGTCGCAAATTCCAACGTTCCGCCATTAACGCCAGCCAGCGAATTCCCGCCGATTTTCCCATAAAATGAAATCCATGGATGGTATAGACCATCGGGATCTTCAAGAGAGATACCGTAAAGAAAAACCCTGCACGCCCACCATGGACGTGAACCAGATCAGGTTGGAAGGCCATAACCAATGCTCGAAGTTGGAAAGGGATGGCAGGATTGAGCCGACTAATGAAAAACCGAAGCCCCTGACAGGGAATTCCAAGAGCGCCGGCTTCCTTCATTAAATATGATTGTTCTTCGGTAATGAGATAAAAAGAAACGGCATGCCGTAAACCTTTGAGAATCTGTAGAACATGCGTGGTTCCTCCACCTGGTTTTCCATCGGCAACAATTTGGAGGACCCGCATTACGTGCTAAATTTCCTAAGTAAAGTTTCTATGATTCGTAAAATACACACTATAGCAGAGCACGACCTATTCGGTCGGTTCCAAGGCCACGATACATACCTAATCGAGCATAGATACTCTGCAAAACCCATAAAGCCCATGCGACCGGGCGACCAAAATGTTTCCGGAAAAAATAATATTGATTAACATAATAAATTTCCTTTTGTTGAGAAAGATCGCCCCCGAATGAAGCTCCAGACTGATGCTCTATGACTGCCTCAGGAACGTGCCACACCTCCCAACCAACCTGCATGGCCCTGAGGCACAGATCAACATCTTCATAATACAAAAAAAACTTTTCATCAAAGCCGCCAATTTCAGCCCAGATTGAACGCCGGCAACAAAGAAAAGCACCGGAAACCCATGCCACAGGCTCCGCTTCATGAGGGATGCAAAATTTTGTCGAACACCGGGCTATCCCCCGACGAAGGAGTCCTCGAGGCCCCACACGCTGAGCCACCCAGGCCAACGGTTTATCCAGCACAAGGCCAGCCAATGAAGGCGTATCCCCCATTGATTGCAAAGGGCGGCCAGCTGGATCAACAAGACGACCCCCGACAATTCCTACTCGAGGATGCTTCTCATAAAATTGGATAAGGGTTCGAATAGCCTTTTCGGTCGCGATGGTGTCCGGATTCAAAAATAGGGCAAAGGATCCGCTCGAAGCCGCCAACCCGATATTACACGCACGGCCAAAACCAATATTTTCTTGAAGGGCAATAAGGGTAACCTGCGGAAATTCTTTCTGCAATTTCACTGCAGTCCCATCCTTCGAATCATTATCCACAACCAGGAGCTCAACATCAGAAATGTTGAGTAAGGGACTTAAACAGGTACTGATGCAGGAGCTGGAATTATAGGTCACAATGATGATGGAGCATAGCTTCGGGGTATTCAGCATACTTTCCTTTGATCCGGAATTCGTCATGGCATCCTACTTCGGCACAACCAACGCTTATTTTCCAGAAAGCTTTCTGACAACCATCCCACTTAGTTGGTGAAATCTCTTGACTGTAGGCATGAATGACCCCTTTTTGTTTCTGCGGGTTGATTCCCTTCTCATCTTGCCCATCCGGTGCCATTGCCCCCGATAACGTGTGAGCCTGCAGTGAACATCCTCATACTCAGCAGAAAGTAGAAAACGGTTTTCGCAGATAAGAGCGTGAGGCCAGAGAGTCATGTATGTATAGATATCCCGTCGGCATTGCCTCCACAAAGGAGGAAGACCGGCCTGCCAAAGACTTGGTCATTCTGGGTACCCCGATTATGGTTTGGAAGATAGCGGAACCAAGGGATCACCAAAGCCTCAAAGGGGAAAAATAATTATCGATTGACTAGGAAACGCTCTCTCAAAATAAAACTCAGGTTTTTCATAGCTAATTCATTTCCATAATCATTTAAATGCCTATCACTTGGTGAAATCACAATTTCGTTTCCACCTGGCAAATCAAAAATCACAAGATCATCAGAAGGAATCACCCTTTGCAACCCGGCTTTATAGTCGAAAGATACTCTAAAAAGATTGTCTTGAGAATCCGACACGCATTTAACCATTTGCATTGCGCGCTTCTCAAAATCTTCACGAGCAGGATAGAAAACAAGGAATTTTGAATGATGCCTTTCGACTTCCTCTTTTACATGCCGCAATAAACTTCCGGTAATCGCAACCAGATATTCATCCCGCCTGGATGGATCCACCATATAGGCAGAAAAGAGACTCCTGCTGTTCAGGACATCCTGTCCGGACCTTACGGTGTACCCCATATTATCGTTGAGTTCAAATATGGTGTTAAAAAACTCTCCTTGATTAATAACTGTCAGTCCCTCACAGGCATGTTTATTTTCGATTTTGTGGGTTTCATGGGACGATGGCATTTCTTGAAGCCAGCGACGAAGAATGCGTTGCTCTAACGTTTCATTTTGTAAATTTGACATCACCCTCTCTATTAAATGGGCAAGGGCGCTATTATGTAAATAGGAACCAGATAAAAAATAAGGGCCATGCAGCTTCTGATCGACTAGTCTAAAGGTCGGCTTTAAGGGTCCGGCCTGCTGGGTTGCACTTCTATCAGGAAAGGCATTTTCCCAAAAATCATTTGCCGGGGTTGCCCACAATAAAACGAGGTCTGCCCGATACAACTTGAAATATTCTTGTATGGCGAGTAGCTGTTGATCCTGACCCCACCCCGAAGAGGCAAGGGAAAACACTTTGACTGGTTTATGCAACTGACTAGTTAGAAATTCCTGAAGAAACTGTTCAGGCATATGTTCCGGCCGGCCGGCATAAGCTTCGACCTGGCTGTCGCCCACAAGCAACACCACATAGTCCTCGGCCTGATAGTGAATGCTTTGTCCTCGATATCCAAATTGATTGGTGGTTAACGCATCATATTTAGAAAATTTTCTACCCGCAGAATTTGCCCATCCCCATCCTGAGTTCAGGGTAGATGGAATTCCCATACCACGCAGGAAGGCCTCCATTATTAAAATCGCAATAATTATCGATCCAACAACCAGGGCCACGTTCTGTTTCATTTGCTCCGAGACTTCCACCGCAAGCTCGCCCACAAGGAGACGGGAATTTTGCGTTAATTTGGGATAATCATTTTCTATTTCATGCCCATCGAAAGTATGGTTTAGGAAATATGTTGAGGAAACCGGTTCAATCCCCTGAGGATGATTAATTAACACCCATCACAGCGGAAACAAGCTTTTGGTTTCCAGCACTAGACAGACCAAACCAAGGATATCTTCCATAATATACAGATCAGACGAATCAACAAAACATGCCCCACCCATTCCAACGTAAAGACCCTTCTCTGACAAAGGCTCGAATAGCCAGGTGCCAAGCACCGCACTAATTCAAAAGCTGGAACTGTTCCTCACATAATAAGATGTGTTTATGGGGTTCCGGGCAAGCGATAGCCTGGCTTTGTCACGACTAATGACTGGATGTGCCACTATCGGCCTGGTCATTGGCTGAAACCCTCTTTCTCCAGCGTAGAGCGAATGAAATCGATTTGATTTGGAGAAAAGGGAAATTCCCATGCTCGGTTGCTCAATGAGGCAACAATTAATTTGATATCCCTGGGATAAGGCTTGAGAACGTCCACCGGAATTTTAATCCTGAACCCACTGTGGAACAATGCCTTCTGTTGATGAGCCTCCACGACATCTTGCCTGGAGATACCTACTTCTGTACTCGCCATTAATTTTCCGTCTGTGAAAATGAAAACCTCTTCAGCCGGTTGATTCTTTTCAAGATCAGCAGCCCATCCCTCCACAACAATTGACTCCCCTGAAAGGAGAACACGATCCAGATTCCCAGTCAGATGTTTTTCACCCACATCGATCAAGATTTCCCGCTCACCGGAAAACACCAGTTTTGATTGCCCGAAAGCTTCATGTTTCAAACGAATCATTGTCTGCTCATCGCTCAAAGCCCCCTGACTTGCCAAGGGTATGGAAGTTAATTTTGCATCATGATTTCCAATCAGAAAAACTCTCACTTGGTTCTCACCGGACTGGAACGCGGAAGGAGGAAATAACACAGAAAAATAATTCCGCTTTCCGGCCCATAAGGATGCCTGGGTAGTAGCCCATATTCGGTCATTTAGGGAAATAGCAATCGGTATGTTTCGTTGACTCGTGCCAATGATTTGTCCGCTAAAAAGGGCAGGGAGGAATCCATTTTCAAGATTCACCTGATTTAATTGATGAGGATTTTCATTTATGTATTGAAGGGAAGTTGAGTGACCAATATCCAAATCGCCAAGTTCTTGTCCGATCAAATTTGAAGCCGGTCCTTTTGGCACAAGTCGGTCGAGTGCCGTGTGCTCCCCAAAATGATCGACCTGCCACTTGAGACGAGGAAATCCGTTTAGGTCCTGGGATTGGATTTTTCCTACTCCAAGAAAATCTATCTCGTCCCGCGGTTGGATTTCATTGTCCAACATGGAATATCCATCTATTTCCCTGGGAATTTTAAAGCCGAGTAGATCGGCAATGGTTGGCAACACATCAATTCCGCTGACAAGTCGCTCACGAATGCTCCCCTCACGTTGCCCAGGAAGCTTGACGAACATGGGAACTTTTAGAATATCGCTCTCATTTCCTTTTTGTACCTCTCGCATGGATAGCCCACGCTGAAAGGAAACACCATGATCTGCGGTCACAATAATGAGCGCCTTATCGAAAAGCTCTGCCCTTTCCAGTGAACTTCGCAATTTCCCGAGGAACTGATCAACATATCCTATTTGCTGGAGGTATTGGTGGTACGCCGTAAGAATCAAGGATTCTTTTCCAATCCACCTCCCTCCCCAACCCGGTCCATCGATCCATCCGACAGGAATGAGTCGTTCTTTATTAAAATATTGCTGACCAGACACCAAATATTCATACTTCGTATGAGGGAGGATGACGTGAAGAAAATGAAGGACAGGACTTGATGTTTGCTTGATTTGAGCAAGAAAAGAAGTGATTTGCGACTCTCTTGATTTTTTCCCCCCAGTGGCAATATCCAGATGGATATCCCCCTCGTCCCGTCCAAGAATCCCTTTTTTCAACAATTCCTCGCCGAAACCCGTCCATTGAGCGTGGAGCGGGGGCAACTGTTTTCCTAATGTTGGCGGGGCAATAATATGTAAATATATCACTGCCAGATCTGCAAAAAAGGACTTGTAACGAAGGGACGACCCGGCATCAGCATCTTTTTCCTTGCATAATGTATGGGGACAAAGACTTGTCAAGGACTCCACGACATTAAGGGCATAACGGTCCCCCAACACGGTGAACAAATTTTGAGGATGATCTGTTGCTGTCGGGTTGAGTCGAACACCAGCTCTTGGTTGCCGCCCCGTCAAAATTCCAGACACGGCAGCTGCGGTTTCTACATACGTGGCAACCGCATTAGGAAACCAATAACTTTGTGCGGATAAAGCGGCAAAGTTTGGAAAACGCACCGGATCGATTTGACCATCCGCATCCAATAACGCGGTGATGTTGAATTCATCCAGCACAATAAGGACCACCGGCACAGGATTGTTAATCTCAATGTCAGTCTGTGCTTCAATGGCCTCCGGCATGACAAGACGACCGGCGGGAGTAAACAACAAAAACCACAGTGGAAAGGCCACCACGACGGGTGAAAGCACCGTGAGAAACAGCCGGACCGCCTGACAGCGTACATACAGGGCCGAAAAGAAAAAACCAATCAGTAATGCAAATCCGACAATCAAGAGATCAGATCCACCCACCAATCGCTGCACCGGAGGGAGGACTGTGAGGAACCCCAGACCAAAGACAAATACCACATGCAGGCTATTCCGGACTCGCGTACCAACCAGCAAAGCGGCAAGTTCAAGCAGCACGAGGCCTAATGCCATCCCCATCGAAAGGACGAAGACCATACCGATGATCAGCTCCGGACCGGCCTTATAAGAAACAAAAAACTCCGGATTCTGCCCAAGAAGATCATAGAGCGGCTGGGCAACCGCAAAACCAACGAGAGCAAACAAATGCAAAAATTCAATAAGGATCCTACGCATACCAGTTATATTTAGCTTATCTGACGAAGTGGTCATTTAGGTCCCTGATGACAGAGATTAGGGCGAATTCAGATGTTTATGGTAAGGATAAAAAGTGTCTTTGAGGAAAGTGTGCGGAAATATTCAAGGCGTTTTGCAGCGACATCTCAGATTTTTCATGATGGTTCCATTGCTCAGGTACATTCAGCCAGAGTACGAGGTCCTGAATTACATTCGTTTAAACCACACCAATACTCGTCCGCTTTTTGAAACGATTTCATTCTTAATGATCACCGCCTTTTTTTCCATAAGCGCCATGAAATGTTCAACGGTGTAATCTGGGAAAATATCCTGGCGTAGACTTAACAATTCCTGCACCATAGGATCATTTTTCGGAACAAATTCGATGACCCCCTGTGGCGCAAGCATGATCAGCCAATTGACAACCTGGACCAGAGGAATATTTCTGGCAATTGCCAGGTGGTGGACCAAAGCCAGTGCCAACACGGCATCGGCTGAGGCACGAGACTGAAGACTCTCTCGCTCTTGCCCGTTCCATCCTTGATTCGGACTGGGATTAGCCGCATCCATAAACAGAGCCTGAAAGGAGAGACCCCTCTCGCTTGCTCGATGGTAGCTACCATCCAACGCTCCTTGATCAAAGTCAAACCCTACGACATTTCTGGCACCGCCATTCAACGCCGTTTCTGAATATTCACCGGTATTGCATCCCAAATCCCATAACAGTCTGGGCTG
The DNA here is from genome assembly GCF_032051675.1 of Candidatus Nitrospira neomarina. Taxonomy (NCBI): domain Bacteria; kingdom Pseudomonadati; phylum Nitrospirota; class Nitrospiria; order Nitrospirales; family Nitrospiraceae; genus Nitrospira; species Candidatus Nitrospira neomarina. The sequence continues at coordinate 4,667,557 of NZ_CP116968.1, read as the reverse complement.
GACCGTTTGGGCAAATTCAAGAATGAATTGCTTTTTGGATTTGGTTTCCATTGAGGAATAAGTACAGGTTTTATCGTAGTCACCCCACGTGCTTTCTCCCTTATTGAGAGGGTTCAACTGACCAATCCAGTCAGACAATTTTTTCAGCATACCTTTGAAAGAAGAAAGGGGGAACGAGGCACTGGCTAACGAATCATCCTGAAGGCTTTTGGTGTTTTTCGTCGAGGTTGTTTGGAAAAGATCTTGCAAAACGACATGAGTCAAGACATTCCACTTCAAGTAATGTCGCCACTTCAGTAATCTCCGGATCTCCCCAGTTCCAATTCCTTCCTGGGTTCCCCGATACCAGGCGTTGTGAGATATGCCAAAAAATGCGCGAAGCAACAGAGGGTTCAGGAATTGTTCACAAAATTGGCGATGACCAACCCACATTTCACCAGATTGATAGCGCCTAAAGGAGAGATGATCAATAAAAACGGGCTGACTTCCCTGAAATTGAATATTGTAGGCCGAGGCATCGGAAAGTGTGACACCGACTTCCAATGATTGCAAATGGATTCGTAAATGCAGAAGTGCGGCGGCCTTCAATGCCGGAAATGACCATTCATACGGATAAGAGATAAATGGGAGCCTCGGAGTTTCCAAAACATATCGAGGCTTTGGATCTGAGAGCCCCAGAACGTCTGATGACACGACCTCAAACGGAAGCAGCAGACCTTCGGTCGCAAGCGTTTGGAATAATCCCGTTGAAGTGACAAAATCGAAATCTCCAGAAAAACATTCATTCACCGTCCTAAGGATGCGTTCCTCAAACTTATATACGCTCCCACTGGGATCACGGAAGGATCCTGGCAGGGGTTGGACACCACCCATTACTTCTGATCTTCGGAAGAGGAATGTTGGGATTCTTCTTGAGCATTTCCACGAAATAGTCCGACAAATCGCCTCCAGTACAATTTGAGAATCACCACGACGCCGGCGATGCCACCCAATAAGAGCTGCAACACCATACTTCCGGTACCGGGATCAAGGTAAGCCTGTGCCGAGTTTTCGAATCCGAACACGATTAGAGTAATACTAATTGCAAGAAAAATTCCTAAATGTTTCATTTTGCCATTCCCTCCCTGCCCTTTACCAACACCCTGGTCATTTCAGAGTTCGATCCTTATTGGTACATAAATTATCGTCAAACAGTAACCGGACACTTATTCCTCCGGAACAAACCCTGCGGCGAAATCAGGAACATTGTAAATCAAAATCAGGAAGGTTGTTTGGATCCTGTTCTGTTATTTTTTTCAACACTCGTTCTTGAACCTGATAGAAGGGATGGCCCCCTGAGCCAGTTCCGCTCAGTTGACCCGACTAAAAATCACTTCTCTCTGAGCACGTTCATAATCGCTTGGCGTGCCGATATCAATAAAATATCCTGTGGTGACGAACGCGCGTGGCTGCAGCTCTCGACAATACGGCTGAAGGATATCCGTCTCAAAGGAAAAGTGATCTCCGCTTCCATATTGGGAAAAGATTTCAGGTCCAACAACGTACACACCTGTGTTTACTAGGCCTGGGCCTTCCTGACCCTTTTCTTGAAACTCTACGACCCGTTCACCCAGGAGCACGACGGCACCATACCGACTCACATCCGGGACATGCCGAAGTACGATCGCGACCTGCGTTGGGGTCTGTGCATACCAGGCCATCAGGGCCGGATAATCAATGTCAACGAGCGTGTCGGCATTAAGGACCAAAGTCGGGGAGGACTCATCGCCTTTTAGCGCTAAGGCCATCGCTCCTCCAGTTCCTAATGGATAGCTTTCCCTTGAATATCTGATGTGAAGTGAGCGGTAAGCCTGCCCAAAATGCTCTTCAATAACCTCCGCCTTATACCCAACTGATAGAGTAACTTCGGTCAGCCCAGCATCGACCAGTCTATCGAGAATATACTCCAAAAATGGCCGGCCTCTCACAGGCGCCATGGGCTTAGGAAGATCGGGAACGACAGGCTGAAGCCTTTCGCCACGTCCCCCAGCCAGAATAATGGCCTTTCTGATTCCTACTTGTACCACATGAATCATTCCTGCCTTCGCCCATAATCAAACACATGCCCGAGGAGGATAACCCGGCCCCAAAATACCAGCGACTCAGCTTCTCACAGAATTCAGTTGACTACGCATCAGCCAAAAAACTTACAATCCCTGTCCGTCGTTGTCCGGACTAAGCAGGTCCTCAATTTACTTCACCAACACATTGGGTTTTTTCAAACAACTATTTAAAAAGATCAACCGCAGTCTGACGACTTCCCCACAATTCTATTTATTCTATCTTCCAACCTTGCATCCCGTATTTGGTAAAATGACAGTTACTGACTTGGCCGGAGAATTTTTTTAACGCAAAAATTACTTCCATGCGTTTTTCCGGTGGGACAAAAAACATCATAAATCCTCCACCGCCAGCCCCCGACACCTTTCCGGCCAAGGCTCCAGCTTTGACTGCCGCTTCGTAGATTTCATCGATATGCGCGTTGGACACACTCTTGGCTGAACGTTTCTTGCTAACCCATCCCTCGCGCATGGACTCAACCAGTCCAGTGAAATCCCCCTTTAACAGACTTTCCTTCATCGTACAGGCCTCACGCTTCATGGCATGCATGGCAGAAAGGGCCAAGTCAGTGCCAGACTCAACATTGGTACTCTGATCACTGATGATCTTTGCGGAAGATCTGGACACCCCGGTAAAAAAAAGCACTAATGAAGCCTCCAGCTCGCAGATGATCCAGTTTTTGATACGCAAGGGATTAACGATCACCCGATTGTCTGCATAAAACTCAATAAAGTTAAACCCCCCAAATGTCGCGGCGTATTGATCCTGTCTCCCACCTTGCAAACCACAATCGACTCGTTCAATCTTAAACGCCAAATGAGCCAACGCGTAGTCGTCTAGCGGGACGTTCAGCAATTCCGCAAAGGCTTTAATCATCGCGACGACCAGAGTCGAGGAGGATCCTAGCCCAGAACCTACAGGAGCATCGCAGTAAGTGGTAACTTTCACAGGCAACGGCCGTCCTTCATTAAACTGCTCGACCATGTACAGATAGACGGCTCGATGTAGATCGACACATCCATTGCGTGGAATGGATTCTCCCAACTGATACTCACTAAAATGCTGGCGATCAGCAGAACAAAACTGCACCTTATGGCTCGTCAACACCTCCAGGACCGCATAGGCGTATCGATCAATCGTGGCATTGAGCACACAGCCGCCATATAAATCACAATAGGGCGACACATCTGTGCCGCCGCCCGCCAGGCCAAGCCGAAGAGGCGCCCGCGCGCGGATGATCATCGAACCCTCCAAATATCAAAGCGGCTGGTCATTGTGAAACGGTGGTTTTTCCCGGTTAAAATGTTTAAGCGTCCGAAGATCGTCCCGGTACTGATTCAGATGAATCCGCACTTCGTCTCGAGGTTGATCTGAGGATCGACTCCAACGCCCCCCTGCTTCCACTTCCGCGATGGGACGCTTGCGAATGACCATCTCGATCCCGCATTCCCCAACCGAACTCAAGGTCTGGTCGTATCTGGGAAGATTAAACCGATACGTCGAAATGAGTTGTTCAATTTTGACCGGCTCGGCAGCAGAACCAAGGTCACGTACCAAATCCAGAACATTCAGAGACTGTTGACTCCAGGACTGCATCTTGAAAATGGTAAACGTCCATTTATGATCGGCATTAAATGTGCTCGGAAACTGGCCTTGTTCATATAAATCTTCATCCGGGACGGTAATGACGAGATGGCCGCCTGGCCGCAAGACCCTAAACCAATTCCGGAGTCCTACGACAGGATCATGCAGATGCTCCAGGCAATGACTGCTATGCACAAAGTCGAATGTCTCATCCGACACACCCTCAAGAAACTGCGCATTGCCATCAATCAGGTCCCATGTTCGCACATCCTCCATCCGACAAAACAATTCCTGATATAACCCCAAAGGATCGGGATGGCCACCGATATCCAGACCCTTCCCGACGAAAAACCGGTTAATGAAGTTTGGCTCGGATAATCGCCGAGCAATCGATTTGCTACATTCTTTCATAATCACGTTGACTTATCATGGAAGGGATAGGTCATCACACTCCATGAGACCGAAAGACAAACTGCGGGAAAATTTGCTCACTATGCAATCCGTCCCGACGAATCACCAATTCTTCCACCGCTTCGGTCGCGCCTAAACAGCTTGAGGTGGCCGCATCATCAAACACCACATACCCACCTGAAACCATAAAGGGCTTCACGAGGTCATATGAAAAGGCCACCGCCGAATAAATATCACAGTCGATATGGGCCAAGACAATGCTTCCAATCTTGTCGACAGCAGAGGGGCCGGTTTCCTGGAACAACCCTTTGATAAACTCAACATTTTTCACACCCTCCCGATCAGCAAATTCTCGCAACTCCTGCAAATCGACGTCTTGGAAATCTCCTGCTCCGTGGGCATCGATAGCCGATTCGGTTGCCGGCATTCCTGCAAAAGTATCCAGCGCAAAGACTTTCCTGCCAGGATACAGTTGATCGACCACATAAGCCATAAACAGCGCGTTCCCCCCTTTATACGATCCAAATTCGACAATGTGGCCAAAGGGAATATAGGGAAGAAAATATTTCAGAATCAGGAAAATATTCATCCGGTTATCTTCAGAGACCACAGTCCGGCCGGAAGCCAGTCTGTATGCCTCTTGATATAACGCATCCTTCCGAACCGACTCGCGCAATTGGCCGCATTGCAATCCCCACCCTCTGGCATAGCCATCGCGAACATTTCGGCACTTCCGGACGGGGTAGCCTCCACCCCCCCCGACGGGAGGGACAAATAAATCAAAGACCATTTCCACTTCTCTCAGATCAGGCTTCATTACTCTATTATCCCTGGGTCACACATCATTCACCGTCATTTCACGGCATCAATGAGACACTGCCTATCACCATTCACCCTATGAGGAGGAAGGGTCTTTCCCTTCATAGTTCGTCAAGCAGGTTTAAAGCCATAAGTCGCCCTCGATATTTTGTACCCACCGCCCGTGAGCTATGGTGGGTTTTAATAAAGTCCGCCGCATGTTGACCAATTGTCTGCGCATAATGCGGCTCATTGACGACTCGCTTCATAAACCACACCGCATGCTCAATGTCAGGGTCCGCCCATTTCTGCCCCTTGGCAAACGGATACTCCTGGTCCCCGACTGGAATAAGCCGGTAATCAACCAGGCACGAATTGTGGGCGTTGGTAAAATCAAGATTCCCCGAATAGCCGGTCGCAATCACCGGCTTCCCGAGATACATGGCTTCCGCCAGCCCGCGGCCAAAGCCTTCTGACCGGTGCAGGGACAAAAAACAATCGCACAGCTTGACCAGGGACTTGGTTTCCCGGTCAGTCAACACCTTATCCAGCAAGATGATTCGAGGATCCTCACAATCAATGGATTCAAGAAACGCCTGGTATTCCTTTGGACGCAAGCCCATGCCATTCATCTTAATAACCAATCCGACTCGCGTATCCGACAGATCGGGAAAAGCCTGCAAAAAAGCCCGAATGACCGCCTGCGGGTTTTTTCGATGGACATAGGAGGTAAAATCGAAAAAAAAGAGAAACAAAAATCGATCCTCTGGCAATCCGAAGGCCTCCCTGCGCACACCGTTGGGCTCTGGAAATTCCACGGCCAAGGGCATCCTGATGACCGGGGAAGCGGTTTTATCGGCAATGGCCTGTTCAATAAATCGAGAAGGAGCCCAAACTTCATCCACCAATTGAAGCGACGGATGCCACGCCTCGGGAAAATGGCTTAACTCCCACGACCAATATCCAATATTATACCGATCCGCAAAAAGGTTCTTGCCCAGGAGCCTTCGGGCATTCTCCATCTCATCTGCATTCAGATGAAATACATTAGTCCGATAAGCTCCAGTTCTGGAAATTTTATCCATAAAAAGGAAATCCTTATGGACCTCGGCAACGTGAACCCCATGCTCCCCATAAACACTTCGAATCCCAAATGGGACTTGTGCCGCCGAACATGCCGCCGCAGACAGCCGTATATTCTCACCTATACCAAGTACCCCATAGGGATGCCCGATTAATAAAACGCCGGGCGAGACCACGGTTTTAATGGATCCAAGGCCATTTCCCCGCTCGATTGCCTCTATTGAAGGCCTGACACCAGTGGCCGCATGCCAAGGCGACGTCCTTTCCCCAACCATTGCCCCTTTCGATCTGACTCCTTGCCCCACGCGATGTAAATCGAAGGATGCAATCCAACTTCCCATTACAGGTATAAGTCGTCGCTTCAGACCGCGGAATCCTTCGGAAACAAGGATCTGCCATACACTCCGCAAAACTATCGTGATCCCGCCATGGGAATGAACCGTCTGTTTCGTCATACCAACAAATTTAAGGAAAGTTCCCATTGATTATACCCGGACTATGGCCATGTCACTCTCAACGCTATGGTCTGTAAATTTTCCCGCTTCTTGTAGGAGAGAAGCCTCCATTGAGAAAAGTTTATCGAACGGACCACACAAGATAAAAAATGATCTCTACTCCTTCGGGACCCGTTACACGATCTTCAAGGCGGCAAGCCGAGCGCGATATTTGGTTCCCACGGCCAACGGACTATGGTGGGTTTTAATAAAGTCCGCCGCATGTTGACCAATTGTCTGCGCATAATGCGGCTCATTGACGACTCGCTTCATAAACCACACCGCATGCTCAATGTCAGGGTCCGCCCATTTCTGCCCCTTGGCAAACGGATACTCCTGGTCCCCGACTGGAATAAGCCGGTAATCAACCAGGCACGAATTGTGGGCGTTGGTAAAATCAAGATTCCCCGAATAGCCGGTCGCAATCACCGGCTTCCCGAGATACATGGCTTCCGCCAGCCCGCGGCCAAAGCCTTCTGACCGGTGCAGGGACAAAAAACAATCGCACAGCTTGACCAGGGACTTGGTTTCCCGGTCAGTCAACACCTTATCCAGCAAGATGATTCGAGGATCCTCACAATCAATGGATTCAAGAAACGCCTGGTATTCCTTTGGACGCAAGCCCATGCCATTCATCTTAATAACCAATCCGACTCGCGTATCCGACAGATCGGGAAAAGCCTGCAAAAAAGCCCGAATGACCGCCTGCGGGTTTTTTCGATGGACATAGGAGGTAAAATCGAAAAAAAAGAGAAACAAAAATCGATCCTCTGGCAATCCGAAGGCCTCCCTGCGCACACCGTTGGGCTCTGGAAATTCCACGGCCAAGGGCATCCTGATGACCGGGGAAGCCGTTTTATCGGCAATGGCCTGTTCAATAAATCGAGAAGGAGCCCAAACTTCATCCACCAATTGAAGCGACGGACACCACGCCTCGGGAAAATGGCTTAACTCCCATGCCCAATATCCAATATTATACCGACCCGCAAAAAGGTCCTTGCCCAGGTGAATTTGAGCATTTCCCATCTCATCCGCATTGATGTGAAAGACATTGGCCCGATAGGCTCCAGTTCTGGAAATCTTATCCATGAAAGGGAAATCCTGGTGGATGTCGGCCAAATGGATGCCATACTCTCCCTGAACATTTCGAATACCGAATGGGACTTCCGCCGCTGAACATGCCGCGGCAGACAATCGGACATGCTCCCCCATACCAAGCACTTCATAGGGATGGCCCAATAGAAGGGCGCCAGGGGCAAGGACAGCCCTCAGGGAACTGGAATGTTTTTCAATATTGGGGGCTGTCTCCAATTGGATCATCCCATCCGATTCGTCACTGGACGCGAAGGCCTTTCGATTAGCCAGCAATTGCCTTACTTTTTTCTTCAGTCCGAGAAATCCTTCAAAGGCTAACACCTGCCACAGACGTCGAAACACCATGGTGATTCCTCCATGATGACGAACAGCCTGTTTTGCCACGCCCACAAAATCTACAAAAGTACCCATTGATTAGCCTACAACCTTTATCATATGTATCCTGAACACCTATACCTCCCGTTGCATCCGCAAAAATCTACCTGGATGAACAAAGGAAACCTTGAAAAACCCACCTCCAATCCTTCAGTCCATTCACAATCATGAAGGAGAGAAGAAAATTGTTCTACTGTATTACGACATACTCATCGTCGGCGTTTTATAGGGGCCACCAACTATTGAAATGCGGTTTCCCCTGCGAGAGCATAATTCCGGCCCTGATAGGATCCGAAGGCATAACGTGGTGGAGGAAACCCGGGGTCCTCAAACTGAAAAAAGACATCGTGCTGATAGACCTGTAAGGTCTCCGGTGCGCAATGAAATACCACGCTTCGCCGAGTCCTCTGTGGATTGACTGCAGGGGCACCACCGTGAGGCAGTTGAGGATGCCAAATGGCGACATCGCCCTTTTGCAACACAGCCTGCTTCGTTGCTCCGATGGCTCCTGATCGGGTCATCACTTCCCCATAATAGGCTTCGAGAGCATGGCGCACCAACCAATCATCCGGCTGATCAGGATTTGCCTCACGAACCCGCTTATAAATCGCATGCTGATCACAAGGAAATCGATGACCTCCAGGCACATACATCAATGGACCGGCATCAGGCTCTATGTCTTCCAGGGCACACCAGGCGCCAACAAAATAGTTGACAGGAAAGGTATGAAAAAAAGGGGCATCACGATGGATGGGCTGCTCGGTGCCATATTCGAAGGTTAACGACGTATAAATGCCGGCTTTATACCCGAAGAGATAATCTAATACCCTCATAATTTCATCGTGACATCCGATTTTCATGGCATTCTCGGAGGACATATGGAAATTCACCAATCTGTGATGGCGCCCCTTGGCATCGATATACTGATTGGCATATCCCTTATTGGTTTCAAGATATCGTTGATAATCACTGACCACCGCATCGCAAAGACCGGGCTCAATCACCCCTTTTAAAATGGTAAATCCCTCGGTGATCATCTCCTTGGCCAACCTGGGATAGTGCGAAGGATACCGAGCGGCTCGTGATACAGCCTCCTGTTCCGCATCAGGCAGGTCCAGCCACAAGGCCCCCATCTCACCTCTCGCGCTTACCGGTTGTTCAGCTAAATTGACCATACGCAGGATTCTCCTGAAGGAATGATGAAACCTTTGCCATCCCGGAAGACTCATCAGACACACATCACAATCTGTCAGTTCGGAAAGCCACTACTTCACCGCACGAATAATGATGGGAAGCATATTGCCATATTCATACTCGGGATGATTATTCGAGACCAATCCAGAAAACACATCGTAATTGACACCGACACGGACATCGCGAAAACCGCACAGGATTAAATCATCCAACAATCCCCAGCCATAGTGATAAAACGTCAATGCCCCCTGAGGGTTAATGGGATCACCATGGTATTCTGGCTCCATCAACAACTCGAGAGATCCATCAGCCAGGATCCGGGCCTTTTGAATTTCCCGGTCAAGCCTGAAGAAAAAGGGACAGGTAAAAATGAGAGTTCCACCCTTCCTCAGAACCCGATAAAGTTCTTCCAACGCTTTTTTATAGTCAAAGACATGCTCAAGCACGTCATTATGAACAATGACATCAAGCGAACATGATGAAAATGATAACCCCGTAATAGACTCGTGTCGGACGGAGATTCCGCACGCCGTATGCATAGTTCCACCCTGGACATCCTTTCCTATATATTCAGATCCGATAATCCCCGGGTAGATTTCCTGAAGACGTTGAAACAACACAGAGGTTCTCTCCAATATAGCCATCTGCACATCGGCATAATTTGCCGACTCCAATGCAATGGCCGAATAGATCAGGCGATTGCGATTTCCCAACCCGCACTCACAGACCAACCCTTCCCGGAGATTAGGGAGAAGTCCGAAATAGACTCCAGCATTTACCGTGAATTTCCTTACCCCCCGACATACGGCACAATACCCGGAAACCTCATTTTGCGAAGAAAGATAGCGCTCTGCCTCGAGTTGATACGATTTAATTTGAGTTACATATTGAAGGAAATCATGCTTTCCATTGAACCACGTAAACATAATCATTTTTTATAGAAAATTGAGAACCGTCGGTTATCCCAGACCGTTTTTGGTAGCCACCAGATATTGATGACCAAATGCCCGATCAGGCTCTAAGTGGTTCCCTTCGGCCCATTCATTCCATGCGTTAATAAAGACCACTCGTTCATCGCCAAAATGGAATCGCCGTGTTTGTTCAACGACCTGTCGCAACCAGTATTCGTATCGTTCGGGAGTTGCACCCACAAAAACATGAGAGACATCTTGCCGGCGCGCAGTATTGTCCCACGAAGGCATCACGCCTTTAAAGAGTTTGTAAGATGGCCAGGTTCTTCGTATAAAGTTTTCGGATGTCTGGACATAATCAAACAACACACCCTGATACTCAGGATTAATCAAGGGTTGTGAGAGCTCAGCTTGCACCGGATACCGATGAGGGGGAAATTCAATAGCCGCATCAAACCCATAAAGACTTGGATCATCTCCCATCGGCATCCGATCAAAGCTTTGAACATAGGCTAAGTAAATTTCTCCAATCCCCGCGTTCACACAGTATTCCCGCCACAAATCCGCAGTCCGTTTCGGCTCCGGAAACTGGCCGAGTCGGTACACAATCACCAAAGGCTTTCCATGTATTCTGACATACCGTGGATCCAGCAGCGCGGGGGCAATCTCCGCAATAAAGCCAGCATGATCCGCCTGGGTATGACTCTGTGCGATGAGGATATCCTCCTCACATCCGTCCCATCGTCTCGTCCAGTTCTCATTGGCCCAACAAAGGCAGAACGGAAAGTCCGGGGAACCGGATTGCAGCACTTCGTCAAGGGGACGATTCAGTAGTTTCTTTCCGGCAAACCAGTAATAGTAATAGCAGAAGGCCGAAATGCCATACTGGCGAGCCAACCGGGCTTGCTCTTCTCGTACCTCAGGCATACGTAAATCATAAAATCCCAAATCCGCCGGCAGATGGGGCTGATAATGACCTTGGAAATTTGGCCGCGCTTTCGTCACATTCGTCCATTCCGTAAAACCTTTGCCCCACCACCTATCATTTTCAGGAATGGGATGATATTGAGGAAGAAAAAACGCGATCGCACGAACCTCATGTAGCTTTTTCAGCTCATTGCTCCATCGTTCCATAAAAATCCGACTATTTTTCGCAATGAGAGGCAGCTTCGCGTGCCTGGAATCATTGGTGCTGACGCTGAGATGGTGAACGACCACGGAACGTGGTTGATAGAAGACCCGCTTCCCTAACTTTCTCACACGGAAGGCTAAATCCGAATCTTCGCAATAACTGGGTGCATAGATGTCATCAAATCCCCCCAGGGTCTTAAATAATTCAGCCTTGATGAGCAAGCAGGCTCCGGAGCAATAATCGACCTCCCGCACCACATTATATTCTGGCCTGTCCGGATCACCATTCAACCCCACCAGCTCCGCTGAGCCATCCGGTTTAATAATGGCCCCAGCCTCCTGGAGCACACCATTTGGATACAACAATTTTGAACCCACAAGGCCAACTTCTGATTGTTCTTGGAAGGTGTTCACCAATTCATCAAGCCATCCCTCAAGCACCTGGGTGTCATTATTCAGTAACAACAGATATTGGCCGCGAGCCAATGTTGCACCCTTATTGCAAGAATTGAGAAATCCAATATTTGTCTCATTCCTGCAATAACGAATATTCTGAACATCCGGGAGAATATTGGGGGTCTCATCCTGAGACCCATCATCAACGATAATCACCTCAAAGCTACACTGAGGCACATGACTCAAAATCGAAGCCAAACAACAAACAGTGTATTCCAGGTGATTGTAGACAGGGATCACGATGGACACCAAGGGCTGCTCCACTTCAGTGAAATTGAAGGACTGAATGAGCGTGGTCATCCCACCCGGTTCAAGCTGAATGAGAGAAACCGGCTGACGAGGAGGATTCTGAGGAGAGAAATGCAGATTTCCAGATTCATGAAGGACAGGCAATTGCCTGTCTTTCCACCGCCGATAACTTTCCGTCTGTTGAAAGAAAGAGCCGAACCGTCCAAAGACAAACGACACCAATTGATGTTTTCGGTTAGGGGAAACGGGCAATAGGGATTTTGCACTCGTTAGGACTCGATCAAGCGAGCCACCAGGGGATTGGCGATTTTGCGTCACAGGAAGATCTGAGCCCTTCAACCAATGCACCAACCTTGCGCAAACCCTTCCACGCCATGAGCCCTCTGGACATAGCCGTTCCCTCAAGATCCGTACTTTGCTGATATTTCGCCAAAGCAAGGATGAATGCATGCGACGTAATTCTTCCTCTTTCGTCAGCAGTCGTTCATACAGAACGCCAAAACGCTGATCCCATTCCCCAACAATCCGTTCGTGCTCAGCCACAGCCTTATTGAGACTGGCGATCTGCATTTCGCGTTCAGCCGCAGCTTGTTTGAGATTGGCGATCTGACCATCACGCTCAACCAGGGCTTGATTCAGATTTTGACGAGGCAAAGGAGTCGTGCGCAGCCATTGAAGAAATTCATCATAGCTCAAGGGCCGCCGGACAACTTCGGTTTGCAACTCTATCTCCTGCTTGGCGTAACGTTCGATCGTATCATCGGTTACGACAAAGCCCATGGCTTTGAATACAGCAAGAAAAAGTCTTAATGGCGTGTCAAGAGAATCATGGTCAGTTGTGCCAAAGCGCGTCACCGAATGAATGAGCAAATGCAGTGAACGAAAAATCATCCTGCCGACCGATAGGTCATCGTTCAATGTCCATTCTTGATCTATGACCTGCCATGTCCCGTCATGGCTAACGATGATGTTTTGCGGAAGCGCGTCAAAAAGTTCACCTGGTAACGGTATGTCCGGAGAGTCGATTGGCAAGGAAATTTCGCCAGATACGTTCATCGAAAGCAGTATTTGCAGGTATCGGTTCAAAAATGCGGCAACTTCTTCTATACACCAGCCATCCCGAGTGACAATCTGGATGAGCTCTTGAGACAATGGCCTACCGTGCACATATTCGGCTTTTTCTGGAATGTTAAACGTCAAGAGTCGACCGTGAATATGCATGGTTGAACCGGACACAAGGGGATAGTACTGAACTTCGATTTCGCCATTGTCGATGGATAAAAACCGCGTTTCCTTGCAGAACTCTTTGGACCGTTCACTTGTGAAATGCCAGGCCAGGATAAACGGATCCAACACGTGCTTGAGAGATATCCCCGCCACAATGAGAAATGAGTTTGCCAAGTCCAACGCCACTCCGTTCTGCGTGAGAACCGGCCAAACCAGTTCAGGTGAGATTGCCAGAAGTGGCGGCAGTTGTGGATCGCGCTTGACGCTTTGCCATGCCAGAGCACTGGCATCAAACTCCTCACATAAAAACCCACTTTCACTTACGATTGAAGCTGGCAACTTATAGTCAGGGAATGGCGCCATAAATTCCGAACTCGCAAAACCAGCCTGTCTGAGCATCTCTGCCAGCACTTTGCGCCCATAAGTGTGTGGCTGATCTTTGCGGTATCGTCCTTCTAGACCATACATAGCTTGCCCAACGTGATCTTCAGGTGCGCCAGAAAAATATTTAAGCCCCAGTTGGTTCTCAACCGCCACAATCAACTTCCCATTGGGTTTCAACATGGATCTCACTCGCTGTAACATCCCGAGTGCAGGATCTTCCCCCGGCGTGAACAGGTTTGCATATTCGAGCACACCGATGAGTGTGATGACATCAAACTGGTGATTCAATTTGAAGTCATCAAATTTGTCCGACGCCACAATGACGTTTGGTAGATCACGGGTGCGTGATCGCGCGATACTTGCACGGCGATGAGTTCCTTCCAAAGCCAGTACATGGGCCCCACACTCCCCCAAATAACGTGTTATGGCGCCACATCCCGCGCCAATTTCCAGGACATCCGTGGCTTCCAACAGGCTTTGAAATGGACGCAAGATATTAGCTCGGGTGCTGCTGAGGTGGTACAGAGACGGCCAGTCCGTGCAATGCTGACGTAACTCTGTAGACAAAACAGAAATATCACTCGCCTGCTCAATGATCCCAGCGAGGCGTTGCTCGATGATCTCGCCATCATCGTAATCAATGCCGAGATATTCAGGTCTCGACCAGACGTCAGTTTTGGGATTGAGCCCATAGCCCGCTTTTGACAGGAGTGATTTCATAACGCAATTTCCTGAGCCGTTAAGTGGAGACCCAAGTCCACCAGGCCAAAAAATTTAGTTTCTGGCCGAACTTGAAAATGAATCGCGTCATAACGCCTGTCGTGAGGCGTGTCTACTTCGCCCTGCTTGGTGGCAATACCTAAGGAAAGGAAATAGTCTCCAGGCGCAAGACGACAACAGAAGACAGCCTTGGCATAAGCTACTTGACCATGCTGACCCAATGATTTGAATTCTTTGGCTTCAAGTGTTTCGGAATTAGCCCCATAGATGGTTACACCTTCTTTGGTTTTGATTGTAATCCCTAATATTGGTCGCACTAGGCTACTTGAAAACCTAAATGAAACACCCAAATGGACCGTTTGTCCCGTCGAAATCGCATAAGGATACATGTCCCCATCTGCCGACAAATAAAAATCCAAAATTGAGGCCGAACCATCCCCCCAGCGATATTCGTGCGGATTGTAACCGGGACGAGTGGCAAACACATCTTCCGTATAACTTAACGAGCACCTAAGGTTCGCAGCCTCGTTTGCAGCGGTTGTGGCTGCCACGATGGGCTCGGCGTCTGGTGATTTTTTTTCTTTGCCAAACAACAAATCCATATAACGATTCACCACCACGCGAGGTTGGCCGGACTCCAGCACCATCCCATTTTCAAGCAATAGTGCCTTAGTGCAATGCGTCACAATCTGTTCGCTAGAGTGGGTGACCAGCAATATGCTGGTCCCACTATCCTTGAGTTTCTTTAAACGATCAAAGCATTTGGCCTGGAATTTTGCATCACCAACGGCTAAGGCTTCATCCACAATGAGAATAGCGGGGGCAACTTGGGATTGAACAGCAAAAGCGAGTCGAACCATCATCCCGCTTGAGTACATTTTTACCGGTTGTTCAATGAAGTCGCCAATATCGGCAAATGCAATGATGTCATCGATACGCGCATCGGTTTCTGCTCTGCTCAGTCCAAGCACTGCGGCATTCATGTAAACGTTTTCGCGCCCGGTAAACTCAGCATTGAAGCCCGAACCCAATTCCAGCAGGGCGGCAATCCGGCCATAGGTAAAAATGCTGCCACTGGTTGGGGTGAGCGTTCCGCAGATCATTTGCAGAAGCGTAGATTTTCCACTGCCGTTGCGACCGATAATGCCAACGGTTTCACCCTTTTTTACCTCGAACGAGACTTCCTTGAGCGCCCAGAATCCACAAAAATATTGTTTGGAGGGCCTACCGACAAATCTTTGCAATCGTGGATATATCCACTGCTTTAATCGATCCTGTGGTTGATCATAAATCTGGTAGCACTTGCAGAGATTTTGCACGCGTATGGCGACGTCATTGGCCTCCTGCACGGTTTGCCCACTTACCCCCGCAGTCTTGTATTCTTGCGACAAGAGATAGGGGGGTTGAGCTTCCTCTCCCCTACTCTTGTCCCGTGAGAAGATTGAGGGTTTTGTAAAGAGGCTCTTAGACGACATCAGCAAATCCTTTTCGCGTTATTTGGAACCAGACAAAGCCCAACCAACCCACTACCCAAAAAACAACCGTATACAGGAGCCAGTCTACCCATTCCGGCATTTGCCCTAAAAATATGACCGATTTCGACGCATTCAGGACAGGTGTCAACGGATTGAGCTGAATGAATCCTCGATAGGTTTCAGGAATAGCCGATAGGGGGTAAAAAATAGGACTGAGAAACATCATCATCGTCGTCATCACGCCTACCAACGGCTGGACATCACGCAGAAACACCCCCATGGAAGACAGAAACCAACCTAATCCTACAATTAAGAGGACAAACGGAAAAAGTACCACCGGCAACAGCAACACCGTTAGGGGTGGGAAACCATGGACTATGAGGTAAAATATAAACAAAATCAGAAGACTTACGGCCGCATTAAAAAGTGCCACCAATATCGATACCCAAGGCATTATCTCCAGAGGAAACACTACCTTTTTTATATACGACACATTTTCAAGCATAAGACCAGGAGCACGCGTGACACATTCGGAAAACAGATTGAAAATAATCAACCCGGAAAATAATAACAGAGCAAAGGCGCCATTTTCTTCCGTGGGCACCTCCCATCGAATCTGAAACACGACCGAAAAGACAAACGTATAAACCCCTAACATGAGCATCGGGACGACAAAGGCCCAGATTACCCCAAGCATCGACCCTCGATAACGAGCATCAATCTCTCGCTTGGCAAGGCGAGCAATCAAGGTCCTGTGCTGCCAAGCACAGATCAGTGGTGAAAAAGGATTGTACGTATTATTCATGCCTACTTATCGATTTTAGCCAAGAATGAGCCTTGTCTTTGCACCTGGAAAAGATTGACCGAGTGTAAATTCAAATGCGAATGATCCCTCCAACAAACCCATTTTTTCAACGCTACCTTACCCAATCTCCCTGCACGAGATTCTGACTCATAAGACATCGACTCGAACCATCCGCTTAGTTTCTCAATTCCGGTAATTAAACCAATGAAATCAAAGGGGCGGGCGACCAGGAAGTGAAAAAAATTCTAAAATGAATTTTGGGGTATGCGTCAGAAAGAAATGGCCTACTCAAGCTTCGGGAAGATTCCAGTTACATAACTGAGGGGGGAAAAGGCCAAATACGGCAAAGGGGATTTATATCAAAATCAACACCATACCATCAACCATCCGGCCGGAGGTCATTAAATCTTCCAAGAGATTTTCAAGATGTCGATGACGTACTTTTGGCAAAAAAGAGATGCACCGGCAACATCTGAAGCCTAAATCCATCCTCGTCCGTGCTCAGACCAACACGCAACCAGCTAAAAATGAATTCCTATTTGAAGCTCAACTTTCCGGTTACGGTTGCATACTCCGAAGCATCTCCTCCTGCAGGTAGCTGGGAACCGGCTCAATCTCCATCGGTGGATAGGCTGTGGCTGGAATGATTGGCATGTCCGGTGAGTTGGCCGGCGGCGTCACCTGCATCCCACTAGCACTACTTGGCGGCACCATGGGCATCGTGGTTCCTGCGGGAACCGGCTGAATATCCATGGGAACACCCACAACCGGGCCCCTTAAGCCAGGGCTTTCTCCTGGAGATGAGAAGGATGAGGAGGCTGGAGCAAAATTGTCACCAGGCTCCCCTTCCTGAGACAGGAATGAACGGGGATCCATCTCTTCTTGCCCGGGATCCATTTGCCGATCTGCACTCAATTCCGATTCACCCAAACCATCAGATGATCCAATATCTGTTGTGTTCCTCGTCTCAGAAACCGGTTCTCTTGGTGGAGCCTTTGGAGTTACATAGAGATATTGCAAGCGTCCCGCCGCATTGACCGTAAACGCATAATCCCACTGCGCCAGAATTTTGGCCAAGGCCGGGAGTATTTTGTCTTGCTGTAGATCGACCGAAATGACTCTATTCAGTTCTTCGGCAGGGGCTTCATATTTTATACCCAACTGTTTCTGTAATTGCTCCAGCACCGTTCGTAAGGTCACCTGTGAGAGATGACCTGTTAGCCGATCACCTTCAACCTGGATTGGGACTTCCGTGGCCACTGCCATCCCCTGTCCCATGAGTGCCCCAAATATTAAGAAGACCATTAGCACCAGACCTCTTATCCATCTCGTCATTCCTGGTTTGGATCTCATAGTGAGTCTCCTTATCTAGCAGTGAACACGGAAAAACATGGACTCATCCCATCCACGAACATTTCCCATCACGTCCCTTAGTCATTAGTGCTTTCTTGCCACAACAAAAAAGATATCACTATTGGGAACATACGAAGAAATTAAGGGATTTCCGGATCTATCAATTGGTAGAAATCTTTACCGAAGACTTCACCCCATGTTGTTCAAAAAGGATGAGAGGACTACCGCCACGAGGCGATCTCAACAACTCACAAAAATGTTAGTCCCATAAATGGCGAAGGTCAAGAAACAGTTCCGAGAGAATTGAATGAATCAAAGGTGCATTCCGTTTTTCTAGATTATTCCTTCGATGGAAATCATGAACGTATTACTGTTGAAATCAAAATTGGCTATATTTGAGGTTCTCTTCTCGAAAATATAATCAAAGCGAAAGCCCAGCCATTTAACCGTACGGTATTCCGGTCCTATCCTTAAGCGAAATCGATCATCCGTTCTATTCGTATTAAAATTATCGTTGGCGTAGTAGAAATTACCCCTGAGGGCCAGACGGCTGGTAAATGACTGTCTCCCATACACGTCGACGCCTATTCGTTTATAGGTGGAGGTACCCTGAACCGCTGACTGATTAATATTCGAAAAGGGACGGAGACGAAAGCTTAACCGGGAAGTAGGGTTCCAATCCAGGTTTCCTCGCATATAAAAGAAGGTCTGCTGCTCCGATCCTAGGCTTAACCCCCTTGCAAGGAGGGCCTGGCCACGGGCTGAGTCTTCATCGATGAGCGCGTGGTCAAAATTTAAAACCTGGTACCCGATATTGAATTCCCCTGAGAGTTGGCGGGTAGGTGCCAGGCTGAAGCCGGTATATGCCCCGTAACCGAAACTATTCTGTTGCTTATTCGTATTATAATCATTGTTGACTATTCGAACGCCGACGAGGGCGCGGGTTGAGTGGGTTACAGCGACAGACACGCTCAGATTGGCACTAGCACGGCTCCGGTCACGCGAGGCAGCCTGCCCATTGTTGGTGTAATTTACATCATCAAAATTTGTGCGAAGACGGATACCAGCCTTTTGTCCCGTGAATTCAATCTGGCCTAAAAACTGATTCACATTCCATTTGGTAATATCCCTTTGTTGGGTATCCACTTCCGATCCTCTCGGGTCAAACCCTTCTAAATGGCCTCCCTGCAAGTCTATGGCTAAACCACCCGGATAATTCAAACTGACGTGTCCAAGAGCATCTTGGGCCAGGGCATTATTTTCGGTAAATTTTGCGTAGAGAAATTGGGCAGCACGATAGTCAAGAAGGACTGAATGCTTACCTCCGGCAAACGGCATGAACGCCTGAATTCCAGGCGCGATGGTCGTAAGAAAGTCACTTTTCGTATTTGTGTCTCTCTTAAAGACATTGTCGGTATACACTTCCGATGCACCTAAAAACGGACGGAGTAGGACCGGACCGGCTTTGATACCATCCCCTAAACCATTTCCCGTCATATATTCACGAAAAAGCCCCCCCCGATTCTGAATAGGCTGGTGAGACCCGGTAAAATAAAACAGTCCCATATCAGAAAAAGATTGAGCCTGTCCCTCGACGGGGGACAATACCTCACAGGCAACGAGAACAGTCAGAATAAGAGCAATCGGCCATTTCCGCTCACTGAGTGTGCCAAATGGGGAAAGACGCACCGCTCTTGTTTTTCGCCATACGGAATTAATCATTACAGTTACCTTATTACTTTCAATTCGATGGAAGTGCGGGGGGTGGAGTCAGAAGAACGCTCTATAGTTTTGGGCATGACGAACTCTAAGATTATGGTGCCCTCATCAACCTGTTAAGTCAATTGCAAGGTGAGTTCCCTGACAAGGGGTGGACCTTACCATAGGAACCCGCACTAGAAACAGTCCTTCTACCTTAGTAGAAGTGAAGTATAAGGGTTTTTTTCGTAGACCGTTTTTCTAGATGGGGATGAATACCAAAATTACAGGATAAAGTCGATCAAAGGTGGGGGAAACACATAACACTCTACCGGGAAGATTTCAGTTTTAAATACAGGGATAATGTAGGACTTCATGTAAATTTCTTGAGAACATTTACAAAAATCTCGACGGAGTGAGACTTGAGAAAATCGCAAAATATTCATGAGATTTCAGGTCATTGACCCTGTCCTCATATTCATTGTTTAACGAATGCCGGAGAAGAATTCCTGATAAACAGGACATTCGCGGAACAGCCTCGTTCTGCAAATTTTCTTAGAGGTAGGGAAACTTCAGTATCACGGAGCCAGCTTCACAAGTCCCGTGTGAAAACCGCTTACGATATTTCCGTTGATGCACCCCATCCAAATACAATCTATCTGTAATCATTTTTCCCAGAAAACAAATTTCAATAAACCTTTACATCCTTAGGAGGGGCAGGGCGCGCATTACCGATAGGCAAGGTAACACTCACCTGGTTCGAAAACGGGCTTTCAATTTTACGAGCCCGGTCGTAAGCTTTTACCGCAAAATAATAGGTTTGACCGGGATTCAGGCTTGTCACCGTATACATGGCCTGAGCTCCGACATCTTGAGTCTCCGTATAACTGCCGCTTGAAGTTCCGTAGGCGACAATGAATCCACCATATTCTGCGGAAGGAGGATTCCAGGCTAGGGTGACTTCTCCCGCCAGTGCATTGGAGGAAAAAAGACAGAGAAACACAACAACGGTCCATAATGCACTCAATGCAAATGGAAAGGAATGGGTTCGGGGAAAGGTTATTCGAGAGAAACCTTGATTGTGTAACATACGAGATCTCCTTTATGCATGTGAGTCATGCCGAGCGAAGCCACTCCGCTCATGATCAAGGAGACTCTGTGGCTTGCCTGGCAACCTGGCAACCTTATCTCAAACTCCGAGACGTAGGCCCATAGCTTTGCGTCCCACCCTTTCAGATGGTTTGCTTTTTTCAGGATACAACCGTTTTTAGTTCTGGATGTTTCATCGGAATCTTTGTCAGATCCTTGAATCCTGGGAAAGAAAACTTCAAATTTCTCAAGAATTCATGAAGCCTGCCAAACCTTAATCACAATAAAACAAAAATAATTGTAGAAAAATGAATCCTATGGTTCATGAATCAATCTTATGATTATACAGACGCAATGTGTTAACGAACCTCTAATCTGATGAACCTACACCTGAAGCACAGGGAACCCGGGCGATTTCCCAAAGCCCTCTCGCCAGGAAAATCGGCCTCACATGAGTTGGTCCCTAAGGAATCAGTAAAGTAACCCAAATTTCTCTGCTCAGGAGGCCAATACGTGCGTGATGATTACTAATATCTACAGGTCTGTTTATGTTCCCCCGTGATGTAATCAAAATCAAGTTTGCGTGCGAGATAAATGCTCTCAAAGAGATTGCAGGGATCACTGATAACGCATCATTGTGATTAGAAGTGACATCAAGCATTGAACCGGAGGGGGCTCGCAATCTACCGCATCGATGAATTTTCAAACGCCTTATATTCCTCTTTTCTATTTTTTGTCGAGGGTATGCCGATAATCCTTAAAAAAGCTTGGGAATGACTAAACTCAGTGCAATAAAGTTAGTTTCTTACCATCCAACCATTTGCGAAAACACAAGATAGATCCAAGCGGCACCAAAGATATATGTGATTTCTTTTTCACCAATCCGTTCATAGAACAGACGATATCCCAGAATCGGCACAATGGCTAAGATCAGGGCAGAAAAAAAATGCCCAACCACATCGCCTAAGATGGCCCCAATCTCGGAATGCCCAGGTACCGCAAGTAAGATGCTGCCCGCAAGCATAGCGGCCCACCACCATTTCACATTGGCCGTTAGCATATCCATGCTCACATATAAGGGAAAATGTTTGTCATTACCAAATCATGCCCTCCCAATTGGACTAATCTCAACAAATGGCTCGAAATATTTTGACCGCTTAAAAGGAATGCACCCGGAAACAATAACTTTCCATTAGGAAAAGGCAAATTCCAGCACCAGCGTGACAACTAAGACAACGACCGGTGCTCTTGATCCCAATCCAGCTTTTAGACTCCCGCCAAATGCACTCACATGCGTTTCGCACTTCAACTCGCTGGTATCAGAAAACAACCATTTAGACACATTTCGGTATGTGGGGTGAAACACAAGGTTGTAGATTTTTTTTAACTTTGCTTAATGTTGGATTTCCCAATTGAGTGAGGTACTGCCCGGAAAGCCAACCGACATGATAGTGAGCCCATTCATCATCCACACCGCCACCGTACCCGTCTGATTGTTACGCCAAATTATATCTGCCCGCCCATCCCCATTGATATCACTGGTGTCAGCAATCTCCCACCCCTGAGGCACCACGCCAAAAAATCCCGGCGAACTGAGAGTCACCCCATTCATCAACCAAATTGCAACCTCCCCGTTACTCGTTTTCCGCCAAACAAAATCCCCCATCCCGTCATCATTCACATCACCCACCCCTGCAATTTGCCAATCCGTGGAGACCCCTCCGGTGAAACCTATTGACAGGACCGTGAGCCCTTGCATTAGCCACACTTCCACTACGCCGGTAAGGTTATTCCGCCATATAAGATCCGCTTTTCCATCGGCATTCATATCTCCCGTTCCCACTATTTGCCACTCCAACGGTACGGCGCCCAAATGGCCGGAAGAAGCAATCGTGGAACCGTTCATTAACCAAATCGTCACTTCCCCACTACTCGTGTTGCGCCAAACGAGGTCCGCCCTCCCGTCGCCGTTGACATCACCTACACTCGCGATTTGCCAATCCATAGAGACACTACCCGGAAAGCCCACCGACATGACCGTGAGACCATTCATCAGCCACACCGCGACCGTTCCTGTATCGCTGTGACGCCAGATAACATCTGCTTTCCCATCCTCATTGACATCTCCAGTACCGGCAACCTGCCACTTTGACGACACCACGCCTAATGAACCGGAGGAAGCAATCGTAAAACCGTTCATCAACCAAATCGCGAGAGCCCACGTGCTCGTGTTGCGCCACACGAGGTCTGCCCTCTCGTCACCATTAACATCATTCCGAGTTGGGAAACTCACGCCAGCCTCAAATATCCATCCTAAATCTTGCAACAGAGGTTGAGCTAACCCGAGATCATGAATCGCCCTTCCGGAAGCTATTCCGGGCTCCATAAGCTGATCAGGCTTAATCGTGTTCGTGAAATGAGACACCGATGAACCTAATTGAGCCGGGTTTGGAGCGTACATCTGAACATGAGTATCCGTTCGTCCGGCTGTCAGGGTCCCGGAGCCGCCTTGAAGATTGACACCGACAAAATGAAGATCCGGGTTCGCCACATTCGCAAATTGCCTTTGGCTATCGGTCATGACGGGGTAATTGGCCGGACTGGCTCCATGAAGCTCCAACCAACCCATAAATACATCATTGGTTCCTAAGAATTTCTCTCCGGTTTGCACATCAACGAGTGACAAAAATCCAAGGCCATGAATAATTTCATGAAGTACCACGGTCACAAAATCAAATTGTCCAGATGGGGGATTGGCATCCAGCCCAAAATACCAATTCGTGAAATTTGCACTGAAGGTGGCACTTATATCACTGGTCGTAAGATCCAGATCCTGTTCTGCAAGCTTATTGGCAAGAGATTGGACATACCAGGTATTCGCCACAGGAGCATTGGGAAAATTCCGATGGACAGTATTAGGGCCAGCCGATCCCAGTATTCCTGTTCCTAAAGAATCAATTCGAGCATCGACTCGAATGCCCACCGTGCTCACCAGCACCTGCGCTAAAATATTTGCCGCATACTCAAATGCTTTCAACCGTGCCTCCCCAAGAGTGGTGGCCGTATTTCCACCCACTGGCGTAAAAGGCGCAGGATCGTTAAATCCTTCCCCGGGACCATCTTTATTCACAATAATAATGGTGGCACCGAAGGTCTCGGTCAAAGGTCCAAAGCAGCCAAAGAATAAAACGACCAGAAATCCAGACACGCAAAGGCCGAAGGGCATCGGTAACTGAGAAGGAGAGGGGCCTCCCAGTCTGGTGACTTTAGAATAATTCATGGATGAAAAGAGTCTTCCAATAATCTTCAGGGTTTCAAAGGCTCTCGGTCCCCAGGTTCATGATGATGAATCGCATGGTCCGCTCCGTCAGGCACCTTCAGAATTGACTGAAACCGGCCCTCAATATTCACCATTGTTCCTCCCCCCGCATCCGGAACATCCCGTAAGCCCTCCGTACTCATACGACTCTCGGGTATCGAGCCAGAATCAAGAGGTCGTAGCGTCCCATCCGGCTCTTCGATCCGCATTGGGGCTTTACCAGGTCGAGGGTTTCCCTGGCGATGTTTAAGAGACATCCCTTCCTCTTCTCCGCCAGATATTTCAACAATCACCTCTGCTTTCAGGAGTGGGGCACTAATCAGCATTATCCAAAGCATGACAGATACCGGCATCATAATTTTCATTGTATTTCCTCCTTTCAACAGTTCTATGTACTCTCTCTGAGAGAGAATTCGGCGGGAAGCCGATCAAAAAAGCTATTTTGCCTGCGATTTTCATTCAATCTACTATTCCCTTTGGTCCATGACAACTAAAGAAGAAAAAACATGATGTTTCATTGAAAATGTATGCCATTTTCCCCACACGTTGTGTGGAGATATGCATAAGATGCATGAGCGAGGGAAATTAGTATATCTCAAGAATGCCAACCACTCCATAGAAAGTATGTGTGCGAGGCTTGTGGATGCCACGAATTGTGTCCTAAAGCAAGGGATTCGGCAAATTGGAATTCTCTTGATTTCATTAGGGGGAGGTAAGTTCAAATATTGCTTGGGATTATGATTCCGAATTTGAAGGATAAAAACTACCCATACACCATTATGAAGGCAACCCTTCTTCATTACTCTTAACAAGCGAAAACGGGTCAAATGGTATTGAGACTCCCCCAAAATACAGAGAAAATTCAGCAATTTTTATCTGCCAGCCCTATAAAATTCGAGGCAGGATTTAGAGTGAATCCTATGTCGGGATGGATGAATGACTCAAAGAGGAGAGCAGTTGAGTTGCCATTGCTTCATTCTGATTGGACTATTCTTTGTTGTCCGACGGGGGATTGGAAAAAGAAAAGTGTTCCCTTTCTGAAGATGGAAAGGAGCACCGTCTAGGTCAATTTGATTCCGATGATGGCAACGAATAGCAAAATACATATGAATACGGTTTTTTATCGACCATATTTTTTATGAACTTTAGGGGTGAGACGCATCTCTTAAGAATGGATGTACATTGAGCCACATGACTTCTTCCCATGGTCCTCGAGGATATTTACCGTGGAAATTTTGGTGTGGATAGAATTAACAAGGGATAGAAATCGAGAAAGATAAGCTTTTTTATGTGTTTAGGGGCGGAAATCGCCAGAGCATCATAGACCTTCCACTTATCCGGGTCATAAATTCAATATTGAACTTCGATCATACTTCCTTGCATGAATATGTACCTGGCAGGTTTTTCCTGAATATCCCAATGACGCCCATTTATTTATTAATCGTCACGTGTAAGATCATAGGGAATTGCTGTAGACCCCGCGAGCTCTCTATTTATGCCCCAAATGGGTTAGCAAAAATTTACGTCGTTTCCGTCTTCCCAGTTTCCTTACTTGCTTTTCTGAGTTGAACAGATTTTCAGGTTCTTGTATTCTTTGGCGCTTAGCGTGAAGGAGATCCCAGGCAGCATTCTCTCAGCTTCACGGCAAATTTGCTTTTTTTCGTGCGCCCTTATTTTTCCAAGTTTACATATTACGTTTCAAAGAATAATCCGGAAGTTGTCACAAGAAGGTTGCGATATCCTTATTTATGAGGGAGAGACAGTATGAAACAGGTGTCCCTTCGAGTTGTGAGAAGATGGAGTGCGTTAATGATATGGTGGGTATGGATCAACCCCTTAATGGCCCAGGCCAATTCCGACATCGTGGAAACTGGTCGGCTTTTGGCCACATTATTGGATGCAGGTCGAGTGACAATCGGCCAGAATCAAGCGTTAATCAATGATGCAAGCAAAGGTGACAAGGGCTTTACCCCGGAGGTATTCGAGAAACAGATGGTAGCCTTATACAAGGAACGAATGGGAATCGATTTGCATAACCTGCAGAATGCACAAATTCCAGATCAAGCCAAGCCATTATTGACTAGACTCGTAGAAGAAAGTCAGAAAACCGTAGCAAGCTATCAAACAGTCATAAACTTTGAAGGCGTCAAATTCAAAGGGCTCATTCCCGCCACCTTTGGCACCGAAACGGCCAGGCGTTTCCAAAATTGGTCAAAAGTCTATTTAAAGCAGACGGCTCCCGATCATTATTTAAGAAACCCCAAAAACAAAGCTGATGCCTTTGAAAGAGAAATGATGCAAACCTTTGCAACTTCTGCCCCTGGCGATCGGAATGAAGTTTTCAGTAAGACCATTGAAGATGAAAAGAGTGTACGGGTCATGCTGCCACTCTACTATGAGAAAGCTTGCTTAATCTGTCATGGGGGTCCCAAAGGTGAAAGAGATGTATCT
Source organism: Candidatus Nitrospira neomarina (assembly GCF_032051675.1). Classification (NCBI taxonomy): domain Bacteria; kingdom Pseudomonadati; phylum Nitrospirota; class Nitrospiria; order Nitrospirales; family Nitrospiraceae; genus Nitrospira; species Candidatus Nitrospira neomarina. The sequence goes on along the minus strand of NZ_CP116968.1, from coordinate 4,641,155 downwards.
GGCTACGAGAAAGAAGGGGGAAAAGAAGGTGAGTTAGCGGGGGCTATCAGTGTGAAATTACCCTTTCCTTAAAAGGCCATTTCGTAAACAGGTATAGAGGCCGTTCTTTGGAGAAAAAACGACCTCCCACGACTTTTGGGAGAAAAAAGCAAATAAGAGTAAATCTCATCCAGGATATTTTCAAGAAAAAAAGCGTTCAGTGAATGATCACGCCTTCCCCTGGCGACCTCCCTCAAACAATTCTCATCAATTGAAGTGCAAAATTGGAGAAACGAGCCAAAACTTATTGTGAGGTTAAACGCCAGCGCTTTCTCTTTTCATCCGGCTCGGCCTCATCAACGAGTTTGATCTTGCCTTCCTTATGGAGCAACCGCAACATTTCACCACAGGTGTGGTCCAATTCCCCGGTACCCATATTATGCAACCCTGCCCGACGGGCGATTTCTTCCTGAAAAACTCCCGTTCCTCCCGGCTCTGCATCCGGATGCCCATGAAGGACCTCGAGTACATGGCCCTTTAATGCATTAATCAGCTCGGTCCCCCGTTGATGAAGATTCATGGCATTCCCTCTTACATGATCATTCTTGGTAATATGACACGGTGTCTTTTCCCATCCGACCCCGAACACTCAGGCTTCCTTCAGAGCTGAACATTCCCCTCTGCCCTTTAATTTTCTCAAGATTACTTAACCAGTTCAACAATCAGACAAAAACAGTTCTTCCTAATCCTAAGCTTTCCGTCTCCGTGGGTTGAGTGAACTCAAGAAATGACAAAAATACGGGGACCTGGATCCTATCCGTCCATTGAAGATAAAACCGGGTGGATTATTTCCTGATAGCGATGGATTTTCTGGAAGAAAATGTGGAATCTTGGAAAGTTGGCTGGGGGACCAGGGATCGAACCTGGGCAGCCAGATCCAGAATCTGGCGTCCTACCGCTAGACGATCCCCCAACCTAGGCTGAGCTTAATTCACTGTTCAGAAGCAGTCAAGCGAAGCAGCAAGACAAATCAGGAAGGCTGGTTATTGCCCGTGATGGCTCGCCTAACCCCGGCACGGATGCGTTGAAGTGACCGCTCTTTTCCCAATAACGCCATCACCTCATAAATGCCGGGGCTGACTGCCCGGCCTGTCAATGCCACGCGTAACGGTTGAGCCACTTTGCCCATTTTGAGTCCATGACGCTCAATAAGACCATGAAGAATAGGCTCCAGAGTCTCCTTGGCAAAGTCCTCAACAACCTCCACCAGATCGGCAAATTCCTTGAGAATTGGAGCGATCGTCTCGGTGAGATGTTTGTTCGCCGCCTCTTCCTCCATCGTCATGGGCTCTGCCAGATAGGGTACAGCCCCTTGCACAATGTCCAATAGCGTCTCCGATCGCTCTCGCAAGGGCGGGATCAAGGCCTCTGCTCCTCCAGGAATTTTAGACAAGGCAGCCTGGCCATAGCCTGCGCTCTGCAAAAAAGGCAAGAGAGCGTCGGCCACCAATTTAGGGCCGCTGTTTCTAATGTACTGCGCATTGACCCAGCGTAATTTTTCGGGATTAAAGACGGCTGCCGAGGCCTGCACCTGCTTGAAATCGAAAAACTCGACCATTTCCTGAATTGAGAAAATTTCCTGATCTCCATGGGACCATCCCAAACGGACCAGATAATTGATGAGCGCCTCCGGCAGATACCCCATCTCTTTATAGGCCATCACCGATGTGGCTCCATGACGTTTGGATAGACGCGTTTTATCAGACCCCAGAATCATGGGCAGGTGAGCAAACTGAGGCACCGGAAATCCCAAAGCTGAAAAGAGCGGGACCTGTCGCGGGGTGTTGTTGACATGATCATCCCCGCGAATGACATGGGAAATATTCATCAGTCCATCATCCACCACCACCGAAAAATTATAGGTGGGATAGCCATTGGACCTGAGGATGATGAGGTCGTCCATGACTGTGTTATCAAATACAATCTGGCCTTTAATGAGATCATTGACGACTGTCTGCCCTTCCTGCGGGGTTAGAAAGCGAAGAGCCGCCGGTTCGACAGGGTCGGAAATGCCTTGATCTCGACACCGCCCGTCATATTTGATGGATTCGCCCTTAGCCTGGGCTTCTTTTCGTCTCGTCTCTAATTCCTCAGGCGTACAGACGCACCAGTAAGCCAGCTTTCGATTCAAGAGATCCATCGCCCGGTCACGATACAGCTCTAAGCGGTCGGTTTGGCGGAAAGGCCCCTCATCCCAATTCAACCCGGTCCATTTCAAGCCATCCAGAATGACCTGAATAGCCTCATCCGTGGACCGGTCCCGATCGGTGTCCTCAATACGGAGGATAAAGGTTCCACCCTCATGTCGCGCAAATAACCAATTAAACAACGCTGTCCGCACCCCACCAATATGGAGGAATCCAGTGGGACTTGGCGCAAAGCGAACTCGAACCTCACTCATGTGTTTTCACCGATCTTTCTGTTGACCATCCACGCCCATAATGATTGAGACTCCGATAGGTGCCATTGATTTCTCATGGCACCATGATCGCCTCTCCACGCCTCTTTCTCCTGAGAATCAAAGACAGCCTTTTCCGGGACATCCTCATACGACATACACGACGACTCCCATGGTCATATTTCTCATTCTCCGGCCCGTTGCTTTACCATGCCGCCTTACCGATGTAAAGAACTGAATTGGCACGACCTGCTTACTTGCCTTTCCCGTTACCGGCCCTTAAAATTTCATCATGGTCATCAAAGAAATTCCGAGGAGGCAGGACGCATGATTCGAATTATACGCGAGGGTTCCGCTAAATATCCCTGGATTCTCAAGTTACTCATCCTGGGCATCGCCGTCACCTTTGTCATCGGCATGGGTTGGTATGGGTACGAGTCCACTCAAGGCAACGCGGTGGCAACCGTCGGCCCCTATAAAGTCACCAAGGATGAATATCTTCGGACGAAGCAAGGCTATTTCCGATTCTATCGCGACCAACTCAAACAAGAAGACGTCAAAGAGGAGACCATTAAGCAACTCGCTCTCGAGGGATTGATCACCACAAAATCCTGGCAATTACTGGCGGATGAAATGAATTTAGCTGTCTCGGCTCAAGAACTCCACGATGCGATTGTGAGCCAAAAGGACTTCCAAAAAGATGGCGTCTTCGATACAGAATATTACCAGCGACTCCTAGCGGCCAACCGGATGAAACCTCATCAATATGAGGAGCAACGCCGGAACGAATTGCTGGCGGAAAAGGCGAGACTCCTTGTCTCTGAAGCCACAACACTCACCCCGACGGAAATGAAAGAAGTCAAGGAACTCGCTGACCGACAAACGCTTGATGGGGCCGAACCTGACCCCAACGTCTTGGAACAGATTCGCCTTCAATTCCTCATGCAAAAGAAACAACGAGCCATGCAGGCCGTTCAGACGGCTCTTCGAGCTCGTGGAGACGTGACGATTCACGAGGAACTGCTGTAAAAAAAATCTCCGACTTCACCCTGACACTCTCATCGGTTTGGAATCCCCCACTGAGCCACCCGTGGATGCACCGTAAGCACAGACCTTTCCTCTTGCCTCCATAGCATGAGCCCTTGGCCATACGTGAGATAGTCTTTGCAAAGAAAATGACTTCCGGATTATCCCCTATTCCGGCCATCGCCATTATTCAAGAATAAGCATGGCATCCCCATAGCTATAGAACCGATAGCGCTCACACACTGCATGGACATACGCATTCCTGGCCTCCTCTAATCCCGCAAACGCTGCAACTAACATCAAGAGTGTCGTTTCGGGAAAATGGAAATTAGTCAGGAGCCCATCAATGACCCGGAACTTGAATCCCGGCAGGATAAAGAGGCGGGTCTCTCCTGAACAGGGCCTGAGCTCGCCGGAGTCATCTAGAGCTGACTCCAGACTTCGTGCCACGGTCGTCCCGACAGCGACGATTCTCCCGCCTCGCTTCCGAACCTCACGAATCCTCTCAGCGGTCACCCCTGACACCTCGAACCATTCCGGATGCATGATGTGACGTGTGATGTTCGTTGTCTTGACCGGTTGAAAAGTTCCAGGTCCAACGTGCAGGGTAACCGTGGCCGTCCCGATACCCTTCTCTGCCAGTTGCGCGATCAATTGTGGCGTAAAATGCAATCCGGCGGTTGGCGCGGCAATAGCCCCTTCTACTTTGGCAAAGACGGTTTGATAATCTTCTTGATCGCGTGAAACGGGTTGTCGTTTCAAGTACGGGGGAAGGGGGATTTCTCCATGGGACAGTAACCATGTCCGCAATGCACCCGGGCCAAGCCAATGAATCACCGTTCGACCAGGCTCTTTTTCCACGACCTGCGCGCGGGCAGACCCTTCACATTCCACAATCTGTCCGACTCCAACTTTTCCCTGAATGAGGACTTCCGCATGATCTGTACCGATTTCTTTAACAAACAGCAATTCCACCCGGCCCCCACTTGGGATCTTCTTCGCCCAGAGGCGAGCCGGAATGACTTTGGTATTGTTCACCACGAGCAAATCCCCTGGTCGTAATAAACTTGGGAGGTCTTTGACTTGCCGATCGGTAATCTCTCCAGAAGATCGGGTCAGCACTAATAATCTGGCATGATCGCGTGGATGAACCGGATATTTGGCCACTAGGGTCTGGTCAAAGGGAAAGTTGAATTGAGAAAGATCCATGACCAGGCAAGAAAAGAAAGTAAAAGAATTAGTCGACAGCCGTGAAGAGTACACGGTCAATAGGAAGAAGTATCGTGTGGGGGTAATAATGTCGGATAATCGATTGGTAGTCATACCCTAACTCGGCCATCTCGCGCATACCCCACTGGCACATTCCTACCGCATGTCCCGCCCCATGACCCACCACGACCACTTCCTGACCCAATGATTCGATGGAAAACTGGGTGCTGAAAATTTTGGAGTATCCCACAACTCGTCGCAAGTCCTGGCCACGCAGAATAATTTCTCCACGTGAATGGAGCAGGCGCACACGATCAACACGACCCGATGGCGTAAAAGTATAGGGCGTAAAGGTTGCAATGTTGCCAACGTCATACCCCTCTGTGAGCAGTTGCTGCTCAAGAAAGTCGAACGTAAATGATGTGCGCCAATCATAGCGTGGGGCCTGCTCGTCAAACGGGCAGTCGACACCTTTGAGATAGGGAAGATCCAGTGCCCACACATACAACGCATCCTCAGTGGGACCAGCTGCCGTCGACGAATAGGCTGCAAAGATGGGGCGATTTTCATACGTCACCACTTGGCCCCTGGTGGCTTTAACGGCCTGAAGCACGGATTCAGCTTGTACGGAATGGCCATGATAGACTTGATCTTGCACACCGGCGACGACATCGAAGGATTGCAATTGGTTTTCAACTTTTTTGTACAACACATAGGTTCTGGCCGCAACGGCTTGTGCTTTCAGGGCCTCCAAGGGCCACTTGGCCCCGACTTCCCCCGAAACTACGCCTGCGACATACGATTCAAGTTCAACCCAATTAATTAAGGTGAATCCGGATGGGTCCAATCGAATTTCAAGCGGACCGCGAACCACCCAAACTGGCCGTGAATTGTTGAGGGCACCCTTTCCGTTCTTCGTCTCCACTCGTACCTGATAGGTCCCTGTGGATCCTTCAATCCGCAAACTCGACTCAGTCACGACACGGTCATTGAGAAGAAGACCAGCACCTCGCCTTCGAACAGTCACTTGACCTGAAGCATGAAATCTTTTCCCGGAAGGCAGGAGGAGGGAAAACGAATCCGCAGATTGAATGGAAAGAACCTGAGCAGCCTGGACAAGCCCCACGCGAATAACCGGTTCATTCGCCCAAATGACCGGAGAATACAACATCACCCCACTCACAAGGAGTAGACCTAGGGCGACGCGACGTGTCACACATGCCATAACTCTTGCCTACCGCCGGAAGAAAAGATAAAAGATCACACTTCCCACCACACTGAGAATGAGACTGGTCGCAAGAGGAAAGTAAAACGTCACATGATCCCGCTTGATGATAAAATCGCCGGGTAACCGGCCAAGCCAGCCCAAGCCGCCCTCACCGTCAGACCATTTCCCCCAGACCCAAATTATTCCCCCCAGCACCAGGAGGATAGTCCCCAACAGCATCAGAGCTTTTCCCACTCCACTCATCATGTCGACTCTCACGCATTACCGGATAAGTTCCTCGGCGATTTGTACGGCGTTGAGCGCGGCACCTTTTCGCAAATTATCCGCCACAATCCACAGATTCAATCCATGAGTCACCGATTCATCTTCCCTTACCCGTCCCACAAATACCGCATCAGTTCCCACCACATCGATCGGTAGAGGATACAAATTGCGACTGGGATCATCGTAGACCTGAATGCCCGGAGCGGCAGACAGTATCGCTCGTGCGTCATTGGCGGTCAGCTTTTGCTCAGTTTCAATATTCACGGATTCCGCATGGCAGATGAAGACCGGGACCCTGACCGTCGTTGCCGTAATCGGCAACATCGATTCACCCAGAATTTTCCGGGTTTCGTTGACCATTTTCATTTCTTCTTTGGTGTACCCATTCGGTAAAAAATCATCAATATGTGGCAAACAATTAAAGGCAATTTGATGCGGATAGACCGACACTTTGGCTTCTCCAAAACTGAGTAGTTGCCGGGACTGATCAATCAACTCTTCCATCGCATCCTTGCCGGTTCCGGACACGGATTGAAATGTCGTGACAATAATCCGTTTGATTTGGACTGCATCATGCAGCGGCTTCAAAGCCACGACCATTTGAATGGTGGAACAATTGGGATTAGCAATCAGCCCCCGATGTCCCGAAAGAGCATGGACATTCACCTCAGGCACCACGAGTGGTACGTTGGGGTCCATCCTCCATGCGGAACTATTGTCCACCACCACGGCTCCAGCTTTTACAGCCATTGGACCGAACTCTTTGCTGACACCGGCTCCTGCCGAAAACAAGGCCACATCCACTCCCACGAACGAGTTGTGCTCCAGCACCTTGACGGAAAGGGTCTGACCGTGAAACATCACCTCATTGCCTTCGGACCGGGCGGAGGCCAGCGGGACTAATGCCTCGACAGGAAAATCCCGTTCTTCCAGGACCTGGATCATTTCCGTACCAACAGCACCGGTTGCTCCCACCACAGCAACCGTATAGGCCGATTTTTTCTTTATCATGTCAGGCGCACTCCCTCAAGAAAAACACGGATGGCATTCAGTAGTAGACACATCCTATCAGTTCAAAATCCTTGACTCAAAAAAGACGAAAGGGAAACCCATCGCCGGAGAGCATTCCAACCCAGGCCCGAGGCCGAAAATTCTGATACCCCCTGATGGCCTCTGGGATTCTTCTTAGACGGGAATATAGCGGATGCGATGATTAAAGGTATCGGCAATCGCAATATTGCCCAAGGCGTCAACAGCCACACCAAACGGAAAACTGAGGCTACTATTCGAAGACGGGCCTCCATCACCAGCCCATGTCGATTGGCCATTGCCGGCGACCAGAGTCATTTCTTTATTGACGGCATCCCACTTCCGGATTAAGTGATGATCGGAATCCGTGATAAGCACATGGCCTTGTGGTGTTATCGCGATGCCATAAGGTCTGGCCAACGCCTGAGATTGTTCATTTGCCCCACGCTCGTAGCGAAACTCGGCGCCATCCCCCGCCACCGTGGACAGAATCCCTGTGCGATGATCAAGCATTCGAATACGGCCATTAAAAGTATCGGCAATATAGAGATTTCCATAGCGATCCAGTGCCAACCCGCTGGGTCCCGCAAGCGCAGACTCAATCGCAGGCATGCCATCCCCCGTATATCCGGACTCTCCGGTTCCTGCGATGGTTGTAAGGACACCCGATTCCAAATCCAGCATACGGATGCGATTATTACTCTGATCGGCAATATAGAGTCGCGTACCATCCACGACTAATGCCACCGGTTCATTCAAGGAAGCGGAAGCTCCTGGACCGCCGTCCCCCGTCCACTTTGCCTGGCCGGTCCCGGCTACGGTCTGGATTATCCCCGTTTTGGAATCTACACGCCGAATGCGGTGGTTCCACGTATCGGCAATAAAGAGATTACCTGCCGCATCAACGGCGACGGCAGAGGGAAAATTTAATTGTGCTTTTGTGGCCAAGGTCCCATCTCCCGCAAACCGATCTTTGCCCATCCCCCGTCCAACTATGTAGCGCACCGTTCCACTCAAATCAGGCGTTTGAGAGTAGGCCTGGCCAGGAATCTCATCCACATCCGCAAGAGGATCAATCTCCCCTTCGACGTGAGAAGTTGGAGATGATGTCGGAGACTGTGGATTTTCTCCTCCGGCGCGTCGCATGACCATAAACCCGGCTATCGTTTCGATGACACCGGTCGAATGCCGCAAACGGCGAATGACATGATTTTCTGAATCGGCAATCAGGAGGTTGCCTTCAGCGTCAAAGCACACATTTTTGGGTTCATTCAGGACCGCTTGAGTCCCCAGCTGTCCATCGCCCTCATATCCGGGCTCCCCCGTTCCCGCTATCGTAAGAATCTGCCCACTCTGTCCTTGCCCAATCATCTGATTAGTGTCCTAACTGCGTTACGATGTGATCGCCCATTTCAGCGGTTCCAACCAGCATACACCCGTGACTCTCAATATCTTTCGTGCGGTATCCCTGGTCTAGAGTCGTTTGGATAGCGGATTCAATCATCTCGGCTTCGTTCGTCAATTCGAACGCATAGCACAACATCATGGCGGCGGAAGCAATGGTCCCAATAGGATTGGCGATGTTTTTTCCCGCAATATCCGGAGCGCTTCCATGGATAGGTTCAAACATCCCCACTGTCGCTCCGACGCTGGCAGAAGGGAGCATGCCTATCGACCCGGTCAGCATCGCCGCTTCATCACTCAGAATATCCCCGAACAAATTGGTCGTCACCACCACGTCGAATTGCTTCGGATAGCGAACGAGTTGCATAGCACAGTTATCGACATACATGTGACGCAATTCCACATCTTGAAAGTCCTGATGCACCTTGATCACTTCTCGCCGCCAGAGCTCGGACGACTCCAGCACGTTGGCCTTATCGATTGAGTGAACAAGGCCACGCCGCTTCCGGGCTGCCTGAAAAGCCACTTCCGCGATCCGTCGGATTTCCTCCGTCGTGTAGACTTCGGTATTGAATCCCCGATGTCCTGTCGCCGTTTGTTCAATGCCTTTCGGTTTGCCAAAATAAATCCCACCGGTCAATTCCCGAACAACCAGAATATCTATACCTGCCACGACTTCAGGCTTGAGACTGGACGCCCCTACCAACGCTGAATACATTTTGGCCGGTCGGAGGTTAGCGAAAAGCCCAAGCTGTTCTCGCAACCCGAGTAAAGCTCGCTCCGGCCGCCGCTCATACTCGAGGCCTTCCCACTTCGGGCCCCCCACAGCTCCCAAAAGGACGGCATCACTCGATTGAGCCAATTTCAGGGTCTCGGCCGGTAATGGAAAGCCCGTCGCGTCAATCGCCTCCCCGCCAACCTGCCCATAGGTAAAGGTAAATTGATGCCCACACTTCTGTCCAATGGCCTCGAGAACCCGAATCGCTTGTGGCATGATTTCAGGCCCGATCCCATCACCCGGCAATACGGCAATCCGTTTCTTCATGATTCCCCCAATAGTATTATGAACATATTTGGTTTGATTCCGGCGATAAACGCGCATCCTAAACGGTCTGAGAGAAAGCACACACCCATGGAAGAAGAAAATGGCAGGATATCAGTAGCTCATTGACTGAGATGAAGGGAACGCCTTCTTCAACACAACCCGATTTTTTGTTCGGCTCTGGCATGCCGTTCCGCCAAATCCGCCAATTTATTGAGCGCATTGAGGTAGGCCTGGGCAGAAGCAAGAATAATATCCGTATCTGATCCGTGACCGGTAACGGTTTCACTATTTTCCTCGACGCGGACCGACACTTCTCCCTGGGCATCGGTACCACCTGTAATCGCCTTCACGATATAGGCACGAAGAAGACTTTTCGTTTCAGTCAGGGCCGCAATGGTCCGGTACACCGCATCCACCGGTCCATCACCCGTACCCGTCAGTTTCGCAATTCGCCCATCCATCATCAATTCCACCATTGCGGACGGGCGCTGATCCAGGCCACTTTCCACATGCAACCCCTTTAAGGCATAGCGCTCAGGAACTTTGGTGATTGCCTTATTGACGATTGTTTCCAGATCTTCTTCAAATAATTCCTTCTTTTGATCCGCCAGACGCTTAAAGCGTTCAAAGGCTTCTTGCAATTCCTGATCAGAAAGGGTGTACCCCAGATTCGCCAGTTCTTCACGAAAGGCATGCCGACCGGACAATTTGCCCATCACCAACCGACTTTGAGTTAATCCGACTGATTCCGGACGCATGATCTCATAAGTACTTTTGTCCTTGAGCAACCCGTCCTGATGAATACCGGACGTATGCGCAAAGGCATTGGCACCCACAATCGCTTTATTGGGCTGAACCACCATTCCAGTGATATTGCTGACCAACCGACTGGCTTTGGAGATTTCCTCCGTGCGTATGTTGGTATCGGACTGGTAAAAATCGGTACGCGTACGGAGTCCCATCGCGATTTCTTCTAACGACGCATTGCCGGCTCGTTCACCAATCCCGTTGATCGTACATTCCACCTGCCCTGCTCCCGCATATATGGCGGCCATGGAATTTGCGACAGCTAACCCCAAGTCGTTATGGCAATGGACGGAAATAATGGCCGTCTCCATCCCCCGGACTCGCTCTCTTAATGTCCGAATAATCTTTCCAAACTCCTCGGGAGTGGTATACCCCACCGTATCCGGAATGTTCACCGTTCCCGCTCCAGCCTCCACTACGGCTTCCACCACTTCACAGAGATAGGTCAAATCGGAGCGAGTGGCATCCATGGGAGAATATTCCACGTCCTCAACATACCCCCGGGCATGGCGAACCATCTCCACTGCCCTCTTAAGGGCTTCGTCCCTGGTCATACGAAATTGATGTTTCAGGTGGATATCCGAAGAAGACAAAAACGTATGAATTCGGCATTTGGGTGCGCCTTTGAGTGCCTCCCAAGCCCGGTCTATATCTTCCGGTTTCGCCCGGGCCAGACTGCAAATAACCGGACCTTCCACTTCCTGGGCAATACGATGAATCGCTTCAAAATCACCAGGAGAACTGAACGCAAAACCGGCTTCGATAATATCTACATTTAACCGGGCTAATTGCTTCGCCACGAGGATTTTTTCTTCGATGTTCATGCTCGCGCCAGGAGACTGCTCTCCATCCCGCAAGGTGGTATCAAAAATTCGAATCATCCGTGTCATGGCACATTACCCCCACATTTGGTCTTCAACTAACGCCCCTTCTCCTCTGCATGGCGGATCATTCATTTATGGAGTCCATCCGGCCTAACCTCTTCTCCCGGCTTTTTTCCCATCATACCTGCCACCAGCTTCCAGCCTTGCTCCAATACGCCCGAAAGCGCATAGGCTGCAAACACGACAAATAGCATCGCCTGTGGATACGCTAAGACCGCCATGAGAATGAGGACTGCATACACCAAATAATTAAAGTGGTGGTGCTCCTGCGTTTTCAATTCTTTCAGACTACGATAACGAAACGTACTCACCATGAGAAACGCCAGCACCAGGGTCAAGATAATCCCAAGAATAGGCTTCACCTTCTCCCCTAACGGCGCAACATGCTGATCAAAAATTACCAACGTGGCCATTACCCCTGCTGCACCGGGAATAGGGAGCCCGGTAAACGGCTTGCCGTCTCCACCTGTTGTCGCCAAAACGTTATGCCTGGCCAGACGCAGGGCACCACATGCGACAAAGGCAAACATCACCGCCGCGCCCAACATCTTCGGACCACTCAGCGCCCACGAATACATCAGCAAGCCCGGAGCCACGCCGAAAGCCACGACATCTGCCAACGAATCATATTGCAACCCGAAGTCACTCGTACTTTTCATCAGACGGGCTGACGTCCCATCCAATACATCAAAGACGATCGCCACAAGGATCGCAATGGCCGCAGCCCCATAATCTCCTCCAAAGACAAACAGGATTGAGGCCAGGCCACTAAAGAGATTTCCTGTGGTCAGCAGATTGGGAATTAAATAGACGACACGTCGTTTTTTGGGCTGTTTCATGAAGGCTCCACGCATAGCAGCTCCGCCACGATGGACGATCCTCCCTTTACCTTCTCGCCAACCTTGACGTGAATGGCACTATCGTGAGGAAGATACAAATCCATCCGAGATCCAAACCGAATAAGTCCAAACCGTTCGCCTGCCTCAACCCGTTCACCGGGGGTGACCCAACAGACAATTCGTCTGGCAATTAATCCGGCAATTTGGACGCACAGAATTTTTTTTCCATCGGAACGCCTGAGCATCAGCGCATTTTGCTCATTTTCCGCTGATGCCTCCGGACGACTGGCTACTAAAAACTTCCCGGGAGCATAGACGACATCCTGGAGCACTCCTGCAGCTGGCATCCGGTTAATATGGACATTGAATACATTTAAAAAAATACTGATTCTGATACTGGGTTCTTTGAGGAACCGGTGCTCGAATTCCTCTTCCACCGCTACCACCGTCCCATCCCCAGGAGACACAATGAGGTTTTTCCCCTGAGGAATCGTTCTGGCCGGGTTTCTAAAAAACCAGGCTGTAAACAGGGTTAACGATCCCATCAGGCAAGTGAGCCAGACCGATCCGGCCATCCAACTCCCAAGCGTCAGAAGCCCTCCCCCTGCGATAAAAGGGATGCCTTCTTTGGCAACAGGAATCCCTTTTGCCTGATCAGCCATTGGGAATGGGTCTCACGTCCCGCAATCTTCTCATCAATTTTTCTGTTTATCCACAAGCTGATCTTTTTGCAGCCATGGCATCATTCCTCGCAACCGTGAACCGACCTCTTCAATCGGGTGCTCCTCTCCCCTTCTCAAGAGAGCATTATACACGGGCCGGTTCGCTTGATTTTCCAGCACCCACTCTCTGGCGAATCGACCGCTTTGGATCTCTCCCAAAATCTCTTTCATCACTTTCTTAGTCTCATCGGTTACCACACGTGGCCCTCGTGTCACATCGCCATATTTGGCCGTCGTGCTAATAGAATAGCGCATATTGGCAATGCCACCCTGATAGATCAAATCCACAATGAGCTTCACTTCATGTAAACACTCGAAATAGGCCATTTCAGGCGAATAACCGGCTTCAACCAAGGTTTCAAATCCTGCCTGAATCAGGGAGGTAAGCCCTCCACATAAGACCGCCTGCTCCCCAAAAAGATCCGTTTCCGTCTCTTCTCGAAAGGATGTCTCAATGACACCCGCTCTGGCTCCGCCAATCGCACAGGCATAGGCCAATCCGACCTTCGTTGTCTGCCCGCCGGGATCCTGGTGAATGGCTAACAAACACGGTACGCCCGTCCCCTTGGTATATTCCGACCTGACCAGATGCCCTGGACCCTTGGGAGCCACCATAAACACATTCACGTGGCTGGCAGGTTGAATTTGCCCAAAATGGATATTAAACCCGTGCCCAAAGGCTAGATAGGCTCCCTGTTTCAAGTTTGGACCAATATCTTTATTGTAAATGGCGGCTTGGGCTTCATCTGGAGCTAACAGCATCACCACATCGGCACTCTTAACCGCATCCGCAGTCGGCATGACTTTCAACCCAGCCGCTTCCGCCTTATTCCATGACGAACCCTCCCGACAGCCCACGACCACTTGAAGACCACTATCCCGCATGTTCAAGGCATGAGCATGGCCTTGGCTACCGAACCCCACTACGACCACAGTTTTTTTGGCTAAAATCTGTCGATCTGCGTCTTGTTCATAATAAATTTTCATCATGCACTCCTCATAAAGATAAAATAGTCCTTAGTCGTTCCGTCGATCAGGGTGGACGGATCCCCTTAGTCTAAAGGCAGATGTTGGTTGGCCTGATTAATTCGCTTTCGCAAGCGGTCGGGATTGGGTTTGTGTCGAGCGTGTCGGTTCGCGCCCAATGGCAATCCTGCCGGTTCGTACCAGCTCTTTGATGCCAAGTGGCTGTAGGAGATTGATGATCGCCTGGACTTTCCTCACATCTCCCGTGACTTCAATGGTGTAGCTGGTAGGAGAGGAATCCAGAACATTAGCTCGAAAAATATCCGCAATGCGAAGAGCTTCCGCTCGATCCTCTGGCCGGGTATGAACCTTAATTAGTGCAGTTTCTCGTTCAACAAACTCGCTTTCGCTAATATCAACGACTTTAATCACATCAATGAGTTTGTTCAGCTGCTTCAGGATTTGTTCGATAATCGGATCATCCCCCTTGGTGACCAAGGTCATCATGGACACAGAGGGATCCAGCGTCGGGGCAACTGACAAACTTTCGATATTAAACCCTCGCCCGCTGAAGAGGCCCGCTATTCGGGACAAAGATCCGAATTTATTCTCTACCGTCAACGAAATAATGTGTTCCATAACACCCTTTATGGTTGTACTCTAAGCTGTGATGACAGAATCCGAATCCGCCTGAGTACCAATTTTTTGCATGGCATTGGGCTTTTTTAAGTCCGGGGGATCTGCTAATAACATTTCGTGATTACAGCCTCCGGCCGGAATCATAGGATAACAATTTTCAAACTGATAAGTCGGGACGTCAATCACGACCGGACCCTTAATGGAAAGCGCTTCACGAATCCCGCTATCCATTTCCGAAACCTTTTCAATTCGAATACCAGCAGCCCCATAGGCTTCCGCTAATTTCACAAAATCAGGAACGGTCCCCAGGTAACTTGACGCATACCGGCCCTCATAAAACAAATCCTGCCACTGCCGAACCATGCCATGGAACCGGTTATTAATAATAAAAACTTTAACCGGTAGTTGCTCGACAACTGCGGTCGCCAATTCTTGAGTATTCATTTGAATACTGCCATCACCGGCGACACACAGAACCAGTCGATCCGGAAACGCAGCTTGCGCACCCATAGCGGCCGGCAATCCAAAACCCATGGTCCCCAATCCCCCTGATGTTAACCAGGATTGAGGATTTTGTAATTTAAAATATTGAGCTGCCCACATCTGATGTTGACCCACGTCGGTGGCCAAAATAGGATTTCGGTCGCTCGTCAGCTGATACAGGCGATCAATAAGAAATTGTGGCTTAATTTGTCCGTCAGGATCTTGATCATAGCGCAGAGGGTGTGCTTGCCTCCAGGCATTCAGTTGATCCCACCAAGGCTTCCTTTGCTCTTTTTGATTCCCATTCACCGTGGCGCGAAGAATATTATTCAATTCGATGAGCACTCGCTTACAGTCACCGACAATAGGAATATCTACCTGAATATTTTTCCGAATAGAGGTCGGATCAATATCAATGTGAATAATTTTCGCATCGGGACAAAACTCTGAAACCTTGCCCGTCACCCGATCATCAAATCGTGCCCCAACGGCAATAACCAGATCAGAATAATGCATGGCCATGTTCGCGACATACGTCCCATGCATACCCAGCATGCCCAGAGAGAGTGGATGGTTTCCAGGAAATGCCCCAAGCGCCATCAACGTCATATCGACGGGAATTTGCGTCAACTCGGCCAGCTCTTTCACCTCCGGAGAGGCCCCGGATAACACGACTCCTCCACCCACATATAAAATTGGACGCTTGGCTTTCATGATCGCGTCCGCCGCTTGCTTAATTTTCCACCGACTTCCGTCGTAGGTGGGGTTGTACCCGCGAATGGAAACAGAAGTCGGGTAATGAAAGTCCGCTTTATCGAGCGAAATGTCTTTAGGGATATCGACTAAAACCGGGCCAGGGCGACCAGTAGTGGCAATATAAAAGGCCTCCTTAATCGTCTGTGCTAAATCTTTCACGTCCTTGACCAGGAAATTGTATTTGGTGCACGGACGACTGAGACCGATATTGTCGGCCTCTTGAAAGGCATCGTTGCCGATTAAGGCGGTCGGAACCTGCCCTGAAAAGACGACTATGGGAACTGAATCCATATACGCATCTGCGAGAGACGTGATAACATTTGTCATGCCGGGGCCGGATGTAATCAGCGCCACGCCGGGTTTGCCCATGGCTTTCGCATATCCGACGGCCATAAACCCGGCACCTTGCTCATGTCGTGTCAGAATTACCCGAATATCTTTTTGCTGGTGCAAGACATCGAATATTTTGAGAACCACTCCGCCTGGTAAGGCAAACATGGTTTTCACACCCTCACGCTTTAATGCTTCTAAGAAGATTTCTGCACCAGTGATTTTCATAATTCTCACCCTCTGGTTAATTTGACGACGGACGAAACCTGGTGAACCACATCGTCCCGGGAAAACCCCTCAATCACCTCTCCGATAAAAAAAATTCCCCATTTGTGGTAAATTTATTGTCTGTATAAATAAACCATTGTAATCATTATGGTTTTTTCAAGTCAATATTTATTGTAACAGGGTTGATCGCATTACGAAATACCTGTGGACGACAGATCCTATAGGTAATATTTCAAAATCCTGTGGCCCTCTCAATGTTCAAAGAAGACCTCCAAACCTTAGCGCAACAACACCTGTTGAGGGAGTTATCTCTCATCAACTCCCCCTCGGCTCCGGTCATTTCAGTGGAAGGGCAGGAAGTCCTACTTTTTGCCTCCAATAACTATCTTGGGCTGGCCAACCATCCACAGGTAAAAGATGCCGCCATAAAAGCCATCGAAAAATTTGGAGTAGGATCTGGAGCCTCACGGTTAATTTCCGGCAACGTCACGCCTCACCACGTTTTAGAAGATGAATTGGCCAGTTTTAAGGAAACAGAGGCGGCTCTCACCTTTTCTTCAGGTTATGCCACCAATTTAGGAGTGATCCCAAATCTTGCCAGGGCAGATAGCCTGATTTTGGCGGATCGGTTATGCCATGCCAGCCTGATCGATGGTTGCCGTCTCAGCCGGGCCACGCTACGCGTCTTCCATCATAACGACGTCAGCCATCTCAAGCGTCTTCTGACAAAAACACGCTCCCGGACTTCGACGCTCATTCTGACTGAAGGGGTGTTTAGTATGGATGGAGATGTGGCTCCGCTGCCCGAGATAGCCGGATTGGCAGAAGAGTATGGTGCCACTCTGCTCATTGATGACGCGCATGGCACCGGGGTCATGGGCGCAACCGGTCGAGGCACGCTGGAACATTTTGGCTTAGACTCCCGCCACATCCTGCAGATGGGCACCCTCAGTAAAGCCCTTGGGTCCAGCGGCGGTTTTATTGCCGGGCCGAAAGATTTCGTGGCCTATCTGGTTAATACCGCACGCTCATTTATCTATACTACTGCCCCACCACCCGCCATTGCCGCCGCAGCGAGCGCAGCCCTGGGTGTCATCCGTCAAGAACCCCAACGCAGAGTGATGCTCTGGCGAAATCGAGATTATTTGCATCATGGCTTAGTAACCATGGGATTCCAACTGACCGACACTCAGAGCCCTATTCTCCCGATCATGGTGAACGACCCGGAAATCGGGGTCCAGATGAGCCAACACTTACGGGCAGAGGGCGTGTGGATTCCGGCTGTCCGCCCCCCCACGGTCCCTAAAGGGACCAGCCGCCTCCGCATCACGGTGACAGCCGATCATTCGCTTGAGCATCTCGAGACCGCCCTCAGAGCATTACGGAAGGTAGGAACAGCCCTTAAGGTTCTCTGAGCGAAGGATTGTCCCCTGTGCTCCTCTTATGCCTGCCATCCGATTCTGAGAAACGCCCTCTCTTTACGTCCTACATTCGAAACCTCCAAGAGACCAAGAATCCCCTCCATTCAAGAAAATCAAACGGTATTCCGACAAGATGAGCAGGAATTCCATGGCTCCGAGATTTCCACATTTGATTATTAGGGGTGCCTTCGTTTCAATGAGCCACGACCACCAGACGCACTCATTCATCACAAATTTTCTGTAAAGAATTAGGTTTTTTTGTATGACTACACAACTGTTGCCTGGAAAAATTGAAATACAGGGAGAAATTGCCAAAGGCCAAACCGGAACCATTTACTATGGGTATGATCTCGAACTGCGGCAGGAAATGGCGATTAAGGTGTATCACACCCATATCAATGGTCGGCTCATTCGTGGAAAAGCCTTTATCGAAAAAGCCAAATCCCTCCTTCGATTAGAACACCCCAATCTCATTAAAATCTTCAAAGTGGAAGAGCAGGACGGCACCCCTGTCGTCTGCATGGAATTTTTTGACGCGCCCAGTCTCCAACACGTCATTCAGAATGAAGGGCCTCTTTCAGTCGAAAAAATGCTCTTGCTGGCACGTGAAATTGCGGAAGTGTTAGTTCATATCCACTTTCAAGGCATCATTCACGGCACACTCCATCCGGGGCACGTCCTGGTCGGCCCTCAAGGCCAGATCAAAGTCATGGACCTCGGACTTTCATGGATCCTGATGGACATCCTGAAAAACGGTGACGCTGAGTTACTCAGACCATTACCCTACTTGCTTCCGGAAACTGCCAAAAGCGAACTTCTGACCCTCGGCAGTGATTTGTACTGCTTGGGTTTCATGATGTACGACATGCTCACCAAGCGAGTGCCCTATTCCGGTCTTCCGAAGACATCGATTATGGGGAAACTGGCTTTCGACCAGGCTGACCCGATGTTTGACTTCCCGGACCATGTCCCGAAAGCCATCTGTGAGCTTATCCGCCAAATGACCCGGAATCAGTCCTCACAGCGACTTCAAGATGCCACCCATGTTCTCACCATTTTGAATCAGCAATTGGTAAAAATTGCCCCTGAAGTGTTGAGGCCGCCAGAGGTCCCTGCAGAACCTCAACCAACGCCAGAAATCCAAACAGCCAAGATAGAGACACCGAGCCTTGCACCACAGGCACCCATATCAGTACCCCCTCCCAACCAACCGCCGGCCGTGACCCGGCCGAAACACTCTACCGACTATCAAGAAATACACCGAGCCAAGACGAGAAAAAAATTAGGCGTAACGATTGGAATCACCTTGTTTCTTTTTATTGGTGGCACCATGGGTTATATATATAAGGAACAACTCGGCATCCCTTTTCTGGCATCGAATCAGCTCAGGGTCCCCGAGCAGCCACTCATCAACGAACCGGTTCCTGTCGTTCCGCCAAGAGACTCATTCACGACCATACCTCCTGACAACCCGATTTCTTCTCCGCTCAATACCTCAACGACAGAAGTTCCCCACGTGAACACCAGCGACACACCAAATGGTGACAATTCAAACCGGGCAATCCCGACACCCCCATCCCCGACAACGGTGGTGGAGGATCGCTCCCTGAGACCTGATGCATCACATCATCCTGAAACACCATTGCCTGCTCCTCCGGCACGCACTATTACACAATCTCTGAACCCGAGCCCACAACATACATCTGAAGACACCCGGGTTTCGGATCAACCAAACTCGGCGCCATCCCAAGGCCATTCCAACCTCGCCAATCCACCATCTTCCCAAAAACCGGTTACTCCGGTCACGACACCGGCATTGAAAACAAATCCTCCAGCAACGGAACAAAGAACTGTCCCCACAGTCACGGAGAAACCTGCGTCTCAATCTGAACAGTCTTCAGCGCTTACTCCCAAGAGACCGCAATCCTTAGAGGACTCAACTGCTCCCCCCCCGAACGCAGAGTCGTTAGACAATATTGAAAGCAAGGAACTCAAAGACATATTGGATTCCGTTCAGATCCCTGAGAAGGGAACTACCCTTTCCACGGAGGGACCAAGTCCTGTACTTCCGTCCCCTCCGAATCCCCCGTCTCTTACCCCTGCACCGAAACTCCCCGCTCTTTCACCGCCCGTATCTTCCCCCTAAGCACTCGCTCACAGTGCAAATTTTTCAGAAGCCCCATGCATGAGCCCATTACACAATATCTGTGAACCCTTATGGACGGCAGAAACTTTCAGCAACCCGCAGGCCGAACCCGCCACATGAGTTGGTTGGAGTTTTCAAAAAAACGTGACCTAAGATTCGTGAATGCACAGCCACCACACTTCGGAAACGGGGATAGATAAGACAAACATGTTAGCCAAAATTCAAAGTGTGGGATTGGTGGGATTAGAAGCCAATCTCATTGAAATTGAGGTGGATATTGGTGGAGGCCTTCCACAATTTTCCATCGTGGGGTTACCCGATGCGACCGTTCGTGAAAGCCGGGACCGGGTTCGATCCGCTCTCAAAAACACAGGGTTCCATTTTCCTGCAAAAAAAATCACCGTCAATTTGGCGCCAGCCGGATTAAAAAAGGAAGGGGCCGGTCTTGAGTTGGGAATTGCCATCGGCATTTTGGTAGCCGAAGGGGTCCTGTCCCAAGACGCCGTTACCTCCTATATTTTTGTCGGAGAACTGGCACTGGATGGCAGAATCAAAGCGGTACCCGGGGCGCTGTCCATGGCTATTGCCACTCATCACCCCTTTTCATTGATCCTGCCTCACGACAATGCTTCACAGGCTGCCGTGGTCGACCACGCCACCGTGTTTGGCGTCTCGACCCTTCCTCAGGTGGTGGAATTTCTCCAGGAGGCGCTCACTCTCCTTCCTGCAAAAAACACCTTCCCCCTTGTGCACCCCGGACTCTCCTCCACTGAGGAGGACTTTGCCGATGTGGTGGGACAATATCAGGCCAAGCGTGCCCTGGAGGTGGCTGCGGCAGGTGGGCACAATCTTCTCATGGTGGGTCCGCCAGGGTCAGGAAAAACCATGTTAGCCCAACGGTTAACAGGTATTCTTCCACCCATGAGCTTTCAGGAATGTTTGGAAGCCAGTCAGGTCCACAGTGTGGCGGGAAACCTTCCACCTCATGCGGCCCTCCTCGCCCATCGCCCCTTTCGTGCCCCCCATCACACCATTTCGGAAGCCGGCCTCGTTGGAGGAGGATCCATCCCCCGTCCCGGAGAAGTCTCTCTGGCCCATCATGGCGTCCTTTTTTTAGATGAAGCCTTGGAATTTAAGCGGTCCCTCTTGGATAGCTTACGCCAGCCTCTGGAAAATGGAACCGTCACATTGACCCGCGCACAGGCCAGCCTCACGTTTCCCGCCAAACTTATGTTGATCGTCGCGATGAATCCCTGCCCATGTGGATATTGCGGAGACCCTACCCATGAATGCGTGTGTACGCCCTATCACATTCAACGGTATCGAAGCCGTCTGTCCGGTCCACTCCTTGATCGGCTGGATATCCACATCGAAGTCCCCGCAGTCCCGGTCAAAGAGCTATCGGGCAGGATAACCGGTGAAGCCTCTTCAACCATTCGTCAACGAGTGATCCAGGCACGACATCGTCAAATCGACCGCTACCGCGCTGAGCAGACCCTCAACAATGCCCAGCTGAAGCCTCGCTTGCTCAAAAAATATTGCCAACTGGATCAAGCCGGAAACACCCTGTTGGATCAAGCCGTCACCCGCCTGGGGTTGTCCGCACGGGCCTATGGGCGGATTTTACGTGTGGCCCGAACTATTGCCGACTTAGGAGAATCGGTTATGATTTCATCCACACATGTTGCCGAAGCGATTCAGTACCGAACATTAGATCGACCCATTCAAGCATAATTGGCATAAGGACATTTCATGGATTCGTTTAAAGTGTTTCGATGGTGGTTCATGATTGGCGCGCTCATGGCACTAGCTGTCATCATGATTCAAGGCGGGATTCGCGATCTCATGCTGGCTAATGAACCTATTTGGGAAATTAAACTGGTCGAATTGGGACCGCCGATCTTTGGGGGAGGCCTCTTGGGTGGATGCATAGCCCTCATCTTGAATCGAATAAAGGATAAGTCCTAACTCCATTTACGTGTGACGACCTTCCCGCATTCTTTCCCACACATCCCAAGCCCCCTCACCATTTCAAGGAATGCTCAAATCCTGTCCTGAGCCTGACCGAAAGAAGTCCCGCCCAGCCCTGTCCTGAGGATGCTCAAAAAAAGCCGCTGCCCGTTTGGACGAGCGGAGCGCACGAAGGAGTATGTGAGCAGGGGCAAGCCGCCCATACGCATTCCTACAACCATCCCGAGGTACCACATATGTTTTCAACACTCATCCAAGGAACATTTCCTCTAGCCACCAGGCTGATCCGGTCAGTACAATACGGATCAGTTTGGAGTTTATTCACTGAAGAACAAAGGAGGCATGGTGGGCATGGATGTGAAAGTCGGACCGCATTGGTACCGCAATTCCAATGGAATTGTAGAAATTGACGGACTCCCCCAAATTGAAATGAAGCTCCGAAAAACCGGAGGAACCCCTGTTCGAGTCAACTTTGCCATTTTCGATAAAGTTGGAAAAATGCACGCAAAGATAGAAGCCAATTCCCTGGTCATTAACGAACAAGGAGCCTATCAACTGGAACGATTGGAGAACGGCATCATTTTATCCAACAGAGGAGACAAGAAACGGGTGCTGGCTATTAACGTGACTGGCGCGGATCAGGTGGAAATACCGGAAGGCGAATTCTATACGCTTAAAGGACATCTCCTAAAGATTACGCCCCATGAATGGTCAGTGGAAAAAACCACGAAACAGTCCGGCGAGACAGACATGAAGGGACAACCCGTTGCGGTTGGTTCTCAATAAATGAGTCAGGGAAGCGCGGGGTCGTTGGGCCAAACGCCTGTCTTCCCCAGACCATCACGGTCGTCAAATTTCAGCCGATGGGGCGTGACATCGCCCCTCACAAATTGCACACATCCGCCCGCGGACGCCGTCCCCGACCATGGCCGGTCCCAATGAACTGGAGAGGTCCAGCGCCACAACATCTGACCCTTGATACGTCCACAAGCGGCCACATTCCTGACAACAGTACCAAATGGTATACCCAGGCCACTCTCGATCACGCACAGCCATGAGTACGGTCTCCTTTGCCTACCTCTTGGTTACACATGCTGACTAATCGGACTTAATCGTCCGGCATTTCCGCCTGAATCTTTTCAGGCAGTGTCCGTACCCAATCATCGAAGGGCAGATCGGCATCAACGACAATTTCCAGCTTGCCGTTGGACAACCGACGAACCACCCCTGGACTTGCCGGGGCGAGGGGAATTTCCACGGCCTCCCGGGAAATATCCAACTCATCCGTCACTTCTAAAATTCTCGTGATATGCTGAAACGAAACCGTATCCAATAAACTCACGTTGGCTCCCTTCATCAGGCTGATCAATAGAAATTGTAGGAACTGTCCCGGACCCTGTCAACGAACTCAGGGGAGACATTCACACCGCGGCTGAAAAAACCTGCCTGAACACCCTCCCGGCAGCAACCATATCTTCATGATTGACATCCAAATGCGTCACCACCCGAAACGCCCGATCCCCCATGGCATTCAACAGGACTCCGGCCTCCCGGCAGTCAGCTAACAACGTGTCGGTCGTTTTAGAAGAATGGGGGACCTGAAACATCACCATATTGGTCTCCACTGCCTTGACATCAACGACCACACCCGGGATGTCTTCCAAGAGTGTCGCCAGATAATGCGCATTCACATGATCCTCAGCCAATCGGGCAATATGATGCTCAAGTGCATACACACCGGCAGCGGCCAGAATGCCCACCTGCCGCATCCCTCCGCCAAACACTTTGCGAAGACGGCGCAATGTTTGAACACGGGCCGCATCCGACACCACCATCGACCCGACGGGAGCACCCAAACCTTTCGACAAACAAAACGACACCGTATCAAAGGGACGGGCATAGTCAGCAGCCGCCACACCGGTTGAGACCACGGCATTGAACAACCGAGCACCATCCAAATGCAGGGCCAATCCATGGGTGCGGGCCAGCTCTGCAATTTGATGGATAAGCTCCAAGGAATAAATCGATCCGCCACCCACATTATGCGTCTGCTCCAGACACACCAACGTGGTTGGAGGGTTATGAAGTCCTTTTGGCCGAATGGCGGCTTCAACCGATTCCGGCGAAAGGCGACCGCGATCACCCGGCACGCAAACCAATTGGACACCGGAGAGAGAAGATGCCGATCCCCCTTCATAGCGAATGAGATGGGATGTACTATCCACAATCACTTCATCTCCGGGTCGCGTGTGCAAGCGGAGAGCCAATTGATTTCCCATTACCCCTGAGGGAACAAACACCGCGGCCTCCTTGCCTAACATTTCAGCGGCCATGGCTTCTAATCGATTCACGGTCGGATCTTCTCCATACACATCATCGCCCACCTCGGCCTGAGCCATCGCCTCCCGCATGGCGGGCGTTGGTTTCGTCACGGTATCACTGCGCAAATCAATCTTCTGCATGAGTCGGTTCCTTCCAAAAATATTGCCCCTGCAGGTATTCTAAGGAACCGTCTGTCTTCACACAAGATTTTCCTTTTGGCATTGGTCTACAATGCGGGCGATGAAAACACGTCTCCTCGTCACCGGCGGAGCAGGCTTTTTAGGAAATCACCTCCTACGTCGCGCCAATCAATTTGTCGCAGCCGGAACGCTGCACGTCACACCCTCCACATCCCTTCCCGGCGTCACCTTTCATGTGTGTGATCTCCAAAGCCCTGAGGAAGTTCGAATCCTCATGGATCGTGTGCAACCAGACGTCATTATTCATACCGCCTGCTCGGAGCAGGGAAAAGGCATTGAAGCGATCCTCCCTGCAGCAGGACTCCTCGCCATGCAATCGTCGGAACGAAATATTCGCTTCATTCACCTCTCGACAGATCAAGTCTTTGATGGGACTTCAGCGCCCTATACCGAAAAGAGCCCCACGAACCCCATCAACCCCTATGGCCATGCCAAAGCCCAGGCGGAGGAACTCATCCGCTCCCTGAACCCGAAGGCCACCATTATCCGCACCTCGTTGCTCTATGATTTGTGCACGCCGGACCGGCAGACGACACGCTTAATCAAGGCCACACAAACCGGCGAACCGTATCGCTTGTTCATGGATGAACTTCGCTGTCCCGTCTGGGTGGAAAATCTTGCCGAAGTGTTACTGGAAGTCGCCACCAAAGATGTGCCAGGGCTCGTACATCTCGGGGGCCCTGAAAGCCTGAACCGGTGGGATTTGGGGATGGGGTTGCTCCAGCACTTTGGGATCACACAGACATCGTCTATTCAACAGGGAACCATCGAAGAATCCGGACTGGTCCGCCCCAAAAACCTCACCATGGACTCCACTCGCGCTCAACAGCTCCTCCAAACACCGCTTCTCTCGCTACAAGAAGCCCGCAAGATGGCAGCTACATCCAAAATTTGAATTATTTTCCATAACTCACATTCCAAAGACTCCTAAAAACATGGGCCTAGCACATGTTAGGCCTTTCGTTTATGAATACCGAGCTTATTACCGTCGGGGTCCAGGACAATGGCTGCCCGGCAGTGAGGAAGGTCGAAAGGCTCAAGGGCGAACGGCACGTTGTGATGTCTGAGATGTTCTATCGTCTTGTCGAAGTCATCCACTTCCAACACAAGCTGAGGACCATCGCCCGATGCCTTCAGGAATGGTTCTTTGCCGATGGCGAGCGTGTGAGGACCGATCTCATACTCGACCCAGAATCCGTCGGCGAGATCCATGGAAGTCGCGCTGGTAAGCCCGAGAACGCCCTCATAAAAGGCACAGGACCGCGCCAGATCCGTGGCCGGATATACAATAAAAGCAAATTCAACAATCTTCATTAGCGGTGTCCAATCGGATGAAAGCCTAACAGAGCGCATGGTTGAGTCGCGAACCCGAGAATTTTAGAATTGAGCCGCGCTTTCGGTTCCCGCAGACATACGACAAGCAGTTCCAAGCGCGGGCTCAGTTTAGCCAACCATTCATCAATTTCACTCCATCCCCCATCAAGCAGCCACGGCTCCCATTTATACCCGTTAGCCCCCCGTCAGCCGCCTGCAGTCGGCTGAACACCTGCCGTAACCAGCGCATTTTTTCCAGCGCAGCGGACGGAAAATACGTCCTTATTGAAGGCATTATTACCATTCATTTCTCCACCCCTAGATTGCTGATAACAACACTACGTGCCGTGTAGTAATACTTAGACGGAGTTGACATCATTTTCGCTTGATATTTATTGCTTGGCTCTGCTTTCTTTTCAAAACCATACTTGAATTTTAGAGAATGAAAATATTGTTCATCCATATACAGATCAGAAGGAAGATGAATCTCTGCCTTAATAGCTTTTCTCGCCGTTCCCTCAATCTCCATTAACTGGGCAAACGGAACTCCTAAACTGTTAAGACAAATGTGATTATGAGATGGCGATATATGCAACAGGGCATCATCGTAATATTCATTGCTGCCTTGAGCGATTACTGCATATGTCTTGAGCCCCAGAATTGACTGATAAATAGCATCGATTTCGCCAGCTAGATAGATAAATACCTCAGGGGAGTATGTGTATTCGCTTTTAAAGTCACCTACAGACCAATTACTTTTCAGCAAAAGACTGTCGGCAAAGGAAATAAAAGAGATGTCTTTGTATTTCTCGGAAAGATCATCGATTCCTTTTCTTAACTTGATGAGGCGCGACCTAGTTATCGAGCCGTCATGCAATGCTTTTTTGACGTCTGCCGCATCAATTAAGGCAAATACCGAATAAGTTCTCAAATAAATATTTGAGAGCCATTCGCTTTTGACAAAAATTCTGGGTTTTTCATCCCATTGCCACGAGCCAACACACGCAACGAATTGATCACGAGATAAAATTATGGCAATTTCGTGAAACCGATCATGTCGTTCCGCATACCAAGAAAGCTCAATGGAATTGTTATTGATCGCCCTTGCTGCCGCATAGCTAACATAGCCTACGTGCTCATACTCCGCTCCCTCAAAAAACCGAAGCATCGAATTTTCGTAGTCGCCAAGATAGATTTCATCAACAATGAAAATATCCCGGTTAAGCGGGATATCTTCAAAGCCGTAATTGTCAAACAACTCGTGGCTAAACAAATGATGCTCTCTCTGATTAAATGCTAAAAGAGCCTGCGGCTGAGTGGCGGGTCGAAGGCTCGTCGATTCGATCCCCGCGTTCGGCCGCCGCAGGCCGCTGGGATGCACGGCCAGACGCGAACCCCGTTCAGCCGACCGCTCATCATTCCCCTCTCTCTCACATCGAACAGCTGCGGCCCACTCAACCCCCTCAGCTTCCCGTCCACTGCCTGCGGTCGGCTGAACGCATCTAAGCTCACCTGCGAGCCTGTTCACCTCCTACCTTGCAGTCTCATCTGCTCTACAGATTCAGCGCCATGTTTGGCAATTTCAGTTGCGCTGCATGCACCGCAGCGGTTAATTTCATGCAAATTTGCGGAACGGAACCGCGGAGAACCAAGGCGTTTGGTCAGGACGATGGCCATGAGCAGTAAATATCGCGCCTTCCGGTAGAGAGTACACACTCCGTCGGAACGCATCTCGTAGGAGTGGCTTGAAGACAGCGTCGTTCTCATGGGTCGCCACAACCTGAACGGTGTGATCCTGTCCGAGGGGAAGTAGGGCCACAACAATTCCGCGAGTGTTTGGACGCAACACCAAAGGCGCGGTGCTAGGCACGACCGTTACTGACAGAACCGTCATGTCGGTGTCGGCTTGCGGAGGCTCAACAAACACGACAGACTTTGGCCATTTGGTTCGGTCAGACCTTTGGAGATACAGCCCCTCCTTCAGGAAGATAATCTGAAATCCAATTAAAGCTTTGGTGGCGTGCGAAAGATCTGGACGCCGTCGATGGATAACCCGATCACCCCCACCGAGAACAAGCTCTGGACGGGCCTTGATGGTCCCTTCAGTTAGGGCCACCCGCCAAATCCCCGAGGCGTGCAAGCTTATCTTGATTTCCCGAAAGTTGTCCCGGCACATGACATAGGTGTCGAGTCCTTTCACCCACACACGCCAAGAGTTGCTGCTAACACCATCTGGTGTGCCAACCGCGATCCTGACCGGATCTCGCGTTGTTGGAATTGGAGCGTTGGGCGGACTCACCCAGACATGTATGACTCCCGGTGGTGCGGGATTCTGATCTTCGGTGATCTGGGTCATCATGAACTCTAACGAACGAAGTAGGATTTCGGCGTCTAACTAGGCAGCATATTGGTCTTCATAGCTCACCCTGGCTAATGCAGTCTATTCAGCTAAACCCAAATCCTCTTGTCTGCGATTTCTTCATGTTTCTTATTGCTTAGAACCATCCCAAACGCCGTTGTCAAAGACAAATACCACAAGGCGGGTCAGTCTTTCCTGCTTTCCGCATCGGACGGGATGATAAGACCATTTGCCGGACTCCGAACAGATCACACAGATTACATGGCTCCTCGCTTTTTCATGAGAGTCCCTAAAAGGTTCGTCTCCCATGATCCGACGCCTGCCGTCTGGCCCAAGGGAGGGACGCTCTCATCCGCTGGCGGGCCTTGTTTGAGCGGAGCGAGTTGGTCCGCCCTCCTCAGGCTGGCGTCCATTCACCTCATTGAGGCCAGACGGGGCGTCAATGGTTTTGGGTCCTTTTCCCGAAAGAAAAGGACCTCGGCCGCCGGGACGAAACCCGGCAATACAGAAAATCAAGTTGTGCCACGAGAGCTAGAAACACAAGTATCATGCATTTTCTACCGGCCTTTTTTAGTGATAAATACCAAAATGGATTCCCGACAAATATCGTCAATCTGTAGGCCAGAACCATATTGGAACCACTAGTATTGGCCAGCCGAATCCTTGCTCAATCAGCGGAATATGTCAATTGGTCAACCGCTTCAACATGACAGAACCCTGCCAAGAGACTTGGTTGGTAAAGGAAGTCAACAACCTAATAGACGTTTATTTCTTGTGTGGCAGGTATCGATCCACGAATACTCTGGGTGTCACGACCGAAATCCCCTTGTATCCCGATATCTTCAAGAGGGCTTTATCACCACTACAAATAAATTTTGACCCGCCTGCCAGAGCACAAGCCATAAATTTATCATCATCAGGATCGGAGCACACACGCTCATCCAAAGGGGGTGCATGAACGACGATGGCATGGGAGATCAGAAGCTCGAGAAACGGAGTAAGGTCAACGGCTGTGTATTTCTCGGACAGCTCAACACCAACTCGTCGGTATTCGTCCAGAATTTCAGCAGAGACGACAATTTCAACTTGGCCAACTCTCCAAGATTTCAGAATGTCAAAAGGCGGTCCAGCGAAAAACACACCAGAAATAAAGACATTGGTGTCAAGGACGAGCCTCATGATGCGGTTCTGACTTTGGCAATGGCCTTCCCAATGTCTGAACGCTTCAACCTGGCGTCCCTCGCTTGCCGCCTGGCCTTATCGATTAGCGAATCAAATTCATTCAAGACGGGCTTTTTTATGCTTTTCAGAATGACCGCGTCATCTTGCCCCACTACCACAAATTGATCGCCTTCCTTTAAACCCAGTTGCTTTCGTATCTCTTCCGGAATGACGACTTGGCCCTTGGATGAAAGTTTTGTTGTGGCTATAGATGCCATGCCAGCCTCCTTTTCTTTAAACTTACTAGTAAGATTATACCCAATAGATCAGATACTTCAAGAGTTTTTCTTAAGCACAACAATTTCCCTGGTTGCCTAAGGACAACGACCCGTGCAGGCAAAACAGGAGAGCAGATGGTGGAGAGGGCCCATCTCATTCATTCAATGATGTATGAGAATTTCTCAGAAACCTACTAGGAAATGGGTTTTTCGTTACGGTCAAGGACTTCTTGAAGTTTCAGGCGGGAAATGGCCCCCTGACGAAGGATGCAGAGTTCCGGCAGAATTTGTAGCACCGTGGAGGGTTGACCTCCCGGCGCAGGTCCGCCATCGACAACCACATCAACCACTGCCCCCAAATGTTCCATCACATCTCCCGCGGATTGCGCCGGCGGCTGTCCGCTTCGATTGGCGCTGGTGCCGGTGAGCGGCCCGATGTGCGTCATGAGTTCGCAAACTCGTGGATCATTCGGTTGCCGGACACCTATGGTTCCCTGTCCGCCGGTCAGGATAGGCGAAAGAGTGGGACGAGCCTGCAGGATCAACGTGAGCAAACCCGGCCAGAACTCTTTCATGAGTGTTCGAGCGACATCGGGAATCACTTCCGTCAGCCAGTCCAGTTGCGATGGGTCACCCACTAACACCGGAAAGGGTTTGTGGCTGCGTTCGCCTTTGATATCCATCAGCCGCTTTAATGCCATTTCATTGAAGGGACTGACCGACAGCGCGTAAAAGCTGTCGGTCGGCACAGCGACGACTCCGCCCTCTTGCAGGCATTGCGCAACCTGATGAATCAGTTGAGGCTGTGGTGGGGAATTGAGTTGGAGAACCGTGGCCACGGTAGGGGGCCCTTGAATCAGGATGAAACCTGCAGCACGCGGTGGCCAATGTCTGAACGGAAATACCGGCCTTCAAATTTAATCGGAGCGAGTGCCTGATGAGCATGATTTCTGGCACCGGCCAGGGTTGAATCAATCCCGGTCACGCCTAAGACTCTCCCGCCATTCGTGACAATCTTTTCATTAACATAGGAGGTCCCGGCGTGGAACACCATGACCGACTTCGACTCTTTTTCCGGGAGGCCGGTAATCGGCAATCCCGTTTGGTAGGACCCGGGATATCCGCCGGAGGTCAACACCACGCACACCGCTGCCTGATTGTGCCACTCAACATGCAGTTGGTCCAAACGATGTTCGACCACGGCTTCAAGCACGTCTAATAAATCTGTTTTTAAGAGTGGCAGGACCACTTGAGTTTCGGGATCGCCAAAGCGGGAGTTAAATTCCAATACATAGGGTTTGCCATCCTTCACCATAATCCCCGCATATAACACGCCGTAAAACGGACTCCCCACCCGGGACAACCCGGTCACCGCCGGAGACAGCACTTCATCAAGAATACGCTGACGGAGTTCCGGTGTTCCCAATGGAGCCGGCGCATAGGCCCCCATCCCTCCAGTATTCAGACCCGTGTCCCCTTCACCGATTCGCTTATGATCCTGGGCGGGGATCATAGGGATGACCGTTCGGCCATCGGCAAAGGCCATGACAGTGAGTTCTTCTCCCTCAAGAAATTCTTCCAGCACCACCCGGGCGCCGGCGACTCCAAAACGCTGCTCCTCCAGCATGCTGCGAACCGCTTCACGGGCATCCGCCCTGGTCGCACAGATGATGACCCCCTTCCCTTGCGCCAGTCCATCGGCTTTCACCACGATCGGGAGGGGGCAGGATTCAAGCCAGAGTAAAGCCGGCTCCAGCTGGTCAAATGTGCGGGAAGAAGGGGTGGGAATGTTTTCCCGCACCATGAGTTCTTTGGCAAACGATTTGCTGGATTCAATAAGAGCCGCATTGCGAGTGGGGCCAAAAATCCTCAAGTGCGATTTTCGGAATTCGTCGGCGATGCCGAGGGAGAGCGGCAGCTCGGGTCCGACCACCGTGAGGTTGATCTCGTGGGTTTGGGCAAAGTGCTTAAGCCCTTCAATGTCATCGACCTGAAGTGACACACATTCGGCTACCTGGGCGATCCCCGCATTGCCCGGGGCACAAAAAAGTTTCCCCACACGTGGGGATTGGGCAAGCTTCCATGCCAGGGCATGCTCGCGGCCACCGTTGCCTATGATTAAAATGTTCACCGGAAAAATTTGTGCCTCACGTCATCCCTTCAACATACGGAGGTCAGGAACATTGCCCCAATCTTCTTACTTTCACCTACGCTATGCCCTGATAATCGCTTCCACACATTTTCCTCACGAATCCAGAAAGCCGAAAAGAGACGAAACAACAGAATAAAACCTGTCAAGTCAGAACAAATGAACTACAGAAGATAGTGAAAAATGTCGAGGTTGGATCTGTTAATGACGGAAGTGGCGCATGCCCGTCATAATCATGGCCATCTTATGCTCATCAACGGCTTGGATGATCTCCTTATCCCGAATAGACCCTCCTGGCTGAATCACGGCGGTAATCCCTGCGCCTGCGGCGGCATCAATGCCATCACGAAACGGGAAAAAGGCATCGGAAGCCATCACGCACCCTTTGATGGGAAGATTCGCTTTCATTTGAGCCAGTTTCACCGAATCAACCCGGCTCATTTGGCCGGCGCCAATGCCGACGGTTTGGGTCTGCGTGGCAAAAACAATGGCATTGGACTTGACGTGCTTGCAGACTTTCCAGGCAAAATCGCAGGCTTGATACTCGTAGTCGGTCGGCTGTCGTTCACTTGGCATGGATAATTCACCCATCTCACGCAACGACCCAAGATCCCGGTCCTGCACTAAGATCCCGCCCACAATTTTTTTCATGTCCAAGGCATCCCGTTGAGCACTTTCCAACGCACCCACCGCTAATAGCCTCAAATCTTTTTTTCGTTGAAGTTCAGCCAGAGCCTCTTCCGAAAATGCCGGCGCAATCAATACCTCCACAAATGTCGAGGTGATTTCTTTGGCCATGGCCAGATCGACGTTTCGATTACAGGCAATAACCCCGCCAAAAGCCGAAACCGGATCCGTTTCTCGCGCCCGGACATAGGCCTCCACCGGCATATCCCCGATAGCGACCCCGCAGGGATTATTGTGTTTGACGATGACGACCGCCGTTTCATCAAACTCCTTCACAAGTTCCAACGCCGCATTCGCATCTAAGTAATTATTATAAGACATGGCCTTGCCATGAAGTTGTTTGGCCTGGCAAAGCGAGGCTTCTTTGGTCTGCCGGTCCCGGTACACCGCACCAGCCTGATGCGGATTCTCTCCATACCGCAGATCTTCGACCTTTTCATACGACAGACACAACAACGAGGGGAATTTTTGCTCTGAGGTATCGGCTAACTTGGTGGTGAGATAATTGGCGATCAGGCTGTCATACCTGGCGGTATGGTCAAAAACTTTTTTGGCTAACTCGCGTCGCAAGCCTAAAGAGACCGTTCCCGACTGCAAGGCTTCCAGGACCCGCTCATAATCCTGAGGATCGACTACCACCAGGACATCTTCATGGTTCTTGGCCGCCGACCGGAGCATGGACGGTCCCCCGATATCAATGTTTTCAATGGCTTCTTCAAACGTACAGCCAGGCTTCGCAATGGTCGCTTCAAATGGGTAAAGATTGACGATCACGACATCAATGGGCTCAATCCCTTGATCTTCCATTTGCCGTACATGCGCATCCACCGAACGCCGCCCTAATAACCCGCCATGAATCTTCGGATGTAACGTTTTCACCCGTCCGTTCAAGATTTCAGGAAACCCGGTGTAATCTGCCACCTCGGTCACGGCAACCCCGGCGTCCCGGAGCATCTTGGCAGTTCCACCTGTCGACAAAATATCCGCATCAAGTGCCGCCAACCCCTTGGCCATTTTCTCTAGACCGGTTTTATCGGATACGCTGATCAGCGCCTTTGCCAATTTTGCCATGTGTTCTCCTGCCACGTGTCTCTATTGATGGGTAAAAAAATGAAGGTCAGCTTAGCAAATGACCTGAGGAACTTCAACGAATCCTGAAGATCATACCCTAAGGACCAGCACCCTATACCGGCTCGTTCCCCTATTCCACACCAGCGACATCTTCCTTTGCGAATCTTGAAGTTTTGATGTTTCAGCACCCCCTATTTTCTTATAAACCTCTTATCAAGAAGAGGCTGATTTTTATCCACAACATATTTCTTCATACACCCATAAAGCCAATTTCCGATTCTGCCGAAATAATATATTGAAAGCCGGTTCGAAATAATGGCAGTACCAATATTTTGGACACCCCCTCTGACTTTTTGGTTGCGATAACAACATTTTCTCATCACAGGGTACGCGAAAGGGAGAGCCATGAGTACCAGGGGATTGCTGCATGTTCTCCCTTATTCTGGCTAGCGAAAGCCACCTACGGCTTAAGGGTGACAAGCAAAATTTCACAATACTCACGAGTCATATCCCGTTTCGATCTATTAACAACACTGTAAGAACTCTCCCAGTCAAAAGGATTCATCGATGGATTTCGTCCTGATGTTCATAGTGTTGGTGGTATACCTTGCACTCGGGGCCATTATGCTCACATTAAGCCTGAGTCCTAAAACGAAAAACAAAAAAGAAGAAACCCGAATCCAGGGCACAAGCTTCGTTCCCTCACAAATGTTCATGAGCACCGATGGGCATGGAGGTATTGCTGTCAACGAACACAATCTCAATATTTGCCTGTTACAGACTCCGACGGTCCCACCACGATTACTTCATATTTCAAACCTGGTCGGTTCGTTTCTGGTAAAAAATGGAGCAGTCCTTAACGAAACGTTACGAACTGCCCCGAAGTCCCTTATCTCATTTCAAGAACTCATGCACCCAAACGCGGAAAGACTGATCAAGAGTTGGCAGACCTCCTCTTCCCAAAAAGATAACCAGCGAATCGACCTCATGGTGTGGATCCATGATGAAGACGAACCGTTCCATGCTGTCAATTTCCTCAATATGGAAACCAAGGAAGGGGGCATTCTCTTTGAAAAATCCTTAGATACGGCAACACATTGGCACAAGGTTTTGAAGGGACTGATACACCAAGCCGACCAGTTCCCGTGTCTCCAGATGGAATCAGACCATAATGACTCAGAACAGCCGACAAAGAACCCGGCTTTAACCAGCGCAGCCCCATAGTTCCCGCGCTCCTGTCTCACCCGCCGTATCCCCATAATCCATAGCTCCTCTCTTCCCCACTTCCGTAAATCCCTTTTTTTTTGAGTTCGTGAAGAATTGACAGCGTTGTCCGTACCCCTACCCATTCGTGAATACCGGGCCTGACCTACTCAGCTCTTCCAGAATTTCCAAAAATCACTTGTAATTTTTTGCAGCATAGATTCCCCACGCAACCCACAAGCACCACAAAAAGAGCGCGGGGAACGCACCCCTTCAAATGGGGAATGGTGTAGGCCACCGCTTTGACGTTCGCTACATCTTAATGCTCATTGGGCGACTCCTGATGCCGTTTCCATTCATCTTTCAAGCAAAGAAACCGTTCTCTCATGTCGCAATCACGTGAATTCACCATAGTCAAATATGTGATGGTATGTATTGGCATTCTTCTGTCCTATGCATTGGCGTCAGAGTGGAACACCTTTTCTTTTTCCCAGGAACCCGATCTTCTTCAAGCCATCCAAAATCGCAATTTACCCCTGGTTCAGAAGCTGGTCGTTCAAGGATCCGATGTCAATCAGCGCACCCCACAAGGGGCGACGCCTCTCCATTTTTCCGCAAGATCCGGGCAATTTACGATTACTCGTCTCCTGTTACAAAAAGGAGCAGACCCTGAGGCGATTTATCAGTCCGAATGGACGCCTCTCCATTTCGCCGCGAAGGGAGGACATGTGGATATCGCCGATCTCCTCCTCCAGCACGGTGCGCCCATAGATGGCTTTAAAGGAAACATCACGCCCCTCCACATTGCCGTGCAAGAGCATCACCACCGGATGGCGTCTTTTCTGTTAGCTCGCGGCGCAACCGTTCAATCCTCATTTCAAGAAGGCTGGACGGCACTGCACATCGCCGCACAAACCGGAGATGCCGACATGACTCGCCTACTTCTGGATTCCGGCGCGCCGATCGATGCCACTAATGCCATTGGCATCACGCCCCTCCATTCTGCCGCTCTTTCCGGCCAACGGAATCTGACCCACTATCTACTGTCACGTGGAGCCACTTGTTCTCTTCCCTCACAACCACTCCAAAGCCCCATGTTTACCGCATCCGGCCAACTGTATGCGGCTCTTCAGGAAGTCTTCCAGCACTGTCCTAACCTCCTGGCTTCCTAAGTCCTCGCCGTAAGACCCTGACGACGGACCCTTTCCTATTCGTTTCCGCATCGTCCCGGGAACATCAGATGAATCCACTGGTGGCATGCAGGTATTCATTGTAAGATCCTGGACACGCGTTCCTAGCAACCTGCATTTCAACCATATTTGTGATCAATTATTTCACCTCGAAATCTTCTGAATTGGGGATCCCTACATGAGCTGGATGTATTTTGCTCTGTTGGCGGCACTCAGCGAATCCCTGAAAGACCTCCTGAGTAAGCAGGGACTGCGATCCGTCTCCCCTCAACTGGCGGCTTTAGCCGCTGGTGCGACTCCCATTCCCATACTTCTGAGCATTGTCCTGTTCACGGATTCAGTCCCTTTGCTGGGCCCCGGGTATGGGTGGGCACTGCTCATTGGAGGAACATTGAATGTTTTGGCCCTGTTCCAATTCATGAGAGCCTTACAAAGTTCCGATCTGTCCCTGGCCATTCCCTTCGTTTCATTTACTCCTCTTTTTTTATTGATCACCTCACCTTTCCTGGTCGGGGATATCCCGACGACACAGGATAT
Organism: Candidatus Nitrospira neomarina; assembly: GCF_032051675.1. Lineage (NCBI taxonomy): Bacteria > Pseudomonadati > Nitrospirota > Nitrospiria > Nitrospirales > Nitrospiraceae > Nitrospira > Candidatus Nitrospira neomarina. The sequence continues at coordinate 4,604,850 of NZ_CP116968.1, read as the reverse complement.
CGTGGGCATCTTCTGTATTGTGGGGGGAGCGTATGTCCTCCACATCCAATCAATACACCATGGTCTTCTTGCGCCATTGTTCGCGATCTTCCGGGAACCGGGTCCAAGGCGAATGCTGTCCGTGGCGTTCATATATAGCCTCACGTCGAATTTTGACAAAATCGGCGTGCAGAATTCCTCTCCTCTCTTTTGGAGCCTCTCCATTTCCAGCGTGATGACGATCGGATTTCTGTTCTTGCTACGATTCCTGCCGGGAAAGAATATTGCCGCTCCTCGCCGGACCACTCTCGGCACCCTGTTGCTCGTCGGCCTCTTTCAGACCATAGGCCTCCTCGTCCACAATACCGCTCTCAGTCTGGGACCGGTTCCTTCCGTCATCGCCATAAAGCGATCGAGTATTCTCTTCGCCGTTATGTGGGGATGGATGTTTTTGAAGGAAAAATACGCAGGGGAGCGGTTGATTGGTGCAGTGTTGATGATGATCGGAGTGGTCGTATTAGGTTTCGGGCAAACGGACTAATCTTGTCAGCCCGACGACAAACTGAAAGACAGGAGTTGAATCACACAACCGAGAGTTATTTCAGGGAGAGAGAGGAAAGGTCTGCAACCGAAACCAGCGGACCTGGAAAGATCCCGAGTAAAACCACACCGGCAACGGCGCAAGCCAACACAAACGATACCTGGGGAGAAAGAATCAATCGGGTATGCAATTCCTGTTCGGAAGATGGCTCACGCATATACATCACCATGACAATGCGCAAATAGAAAAAAGCTGAAATGGCGGCAAAGATCAATCCAATGATCGCCAGCCATGCCAATCCGGCATTAACCGCCGCCATGAAAAGATACAATTTCCCAATGAACCCGGCGGTGGGAGGAATTCCCGCCAACGACACCATAAACACCAACATGAGAAACGCGCCACCCTTATGTCGCTTGGCTAATCCGGTAAAATCTTCTATTTCCTCGCCTTCCAGGCCACCCTTCCGTAAAACGGCCACCATGGAAAATGCGCCTATCGTCATAAACGAATAAATGGCCAGATAGAGCATCAGGCTCGAGACGCCCTGAGACGACACCGCCCCTTCTATCCCGGCCCACCCGGCGACCACGACACCAATCAATGCATAACCCGCATGGGCAATGCTGGAATAAGCCAGCATCCGTTTCACGTTGGTCTGAACAATGGCCACAAGATTGCCAAGGGCCACCGTGATAATACAGATAACCAGGATCAACAGATTCCAATCCGGTTTGATTCCACCGAAGGCTTCCAGAAGAACACGAAGGAACGCAGCAAAGCTGGCCGCCTTGGAAGCCACCGCCATAAACGCCGTCACAGACGTCGGGGCCCCTTCATACACATCGGGCGTCCACATATGGAAGGGCACTGCCGCAACTTTAAATCCAAATCCCACGATCAGCAGCATGAGCGAAATGAAGACCAACGGGTCATCGATCCCGCGCCCATTAACCACCGCTGCGATTTCCACCAGCCGCGTACTTCCAGTGACACCGAAAATAATCGAAATCCCATAGAGCAAAATTCCTGAGGAAAAGGCTCCCAACACAAAATATTTAGCCGAAGATTCGATTGACCGCAGCTCAAATCGCTTGAACCCGGCCATAATATAGAGGGTAATCGACATCAGTTCGATTCCCAGATAGATCGTGAGCAAATCAGCCCCCGATACCATCACCATCATTCCGGTCAATGCCAACAGGACAAATGCGTAGTATTCCGCGAGTTGGATCTTTTCCTCTTTGAGGTACCCCATTGACAATAAAATGGTCAGGCCGCTCACCAGATACAGCAACATTTTCCAAAATACCGCATACGAATCCACGACCACTAAATCACTGAAGGCCATCACCCGCTCACCAAAACCACTCAGCGTCACCACGCTGCTGACTACCAGAATGCCAAGACTCATCCACGCCAGGAGATCTTTTTTGTGTGCAGGCGTAATGGGATCAAGAACGAGAATCAGACAGGCCATGCCCACAATGAGCAATTCAGGAAGAATGAGAACGAGATCGGCCAGAGGAAGCGTCATGGGGCAACATCACCCTTCATGATGAGCCGATGCCCGGATGCCTCGGCCGTCATCGCCAGGGTGTGCCCTCGGCCATCTCCCCCCTCCTGAACCATGACTGATGTAGATTGAGACGCGATGACCCGCGCCACGCTCGCATGCATCACATCCAGTAACGGTTTCGGATAGAGCCCGATCCAAAACACCAACACCACCAACGGGACCAGCAGGCCGAATTCACGGACATTCAAATCAGTTAATTTGGGGAGCATCTGCGGAGAGGCCGGCCCATAGATCATCCGTTGCACCAAATACAAAATATAGGCGGCAGCCAAAATAATCCCCAAAGCCGCAAGGGTTCCTGTCAGTTTGCTCCAGGCAAAGGTGCCAACCAGAACTAAAAACTCTCCGACAAAACTGTTCATGCCTGGAAGGCCAACAGAAGACAACGCAAAAATCACAAAAAATGTTGCATATTTAGGCATGGCGTTCGCCAACCCGCCGTTATCGGTAATTTGCCGGCTATGCGTCCGTTCGTAAATGATGCCCACACACATAAAGAGCGCGCCGGTCGTAATGCCGTGGTTGATCATCTGAAGGATCGCACCTTCAATACCCTGGGCATTTAACGCAAAAATTCCCAGGGTGACAAACCCCATGTGACTGACACTGGAATAGGCAATAAGTTTCTTGAGGTCCGATTGCGCTAACGCCATGTAGGCGCCATAAATAATGGCGATGACCGACAAGGTCATGATGACGGGAGTATAGGCAACTGAGGCATCAGGCAACATGGGCAAGGAAAATCGTAAAAACCCATAGGTTCCCATTTTAAGCAAGACACTGGCGAGGATGATGCTCCCGGCAGTGGGTGCTTCAACATGGGCGTCCGGGAGCCACGTATGAAAGGGAAACATAGGGACTTTCACCGCAAAGGCCGCAAAAAAGGCCCAGAATAACAGGGATTGCAACCCGGGAGCATAGGACGCGTGGGTTAACGCCAAAATATCAAAGGTTCGTCCACCTTCAAAAAACAGCACCAAAATCGCTACCAGGAGCAAGAAACTCCCGGCCAGGGTATACAGGAAAAACTTAATCGCCGCATAGACCCGGTTCGGCCCACCCCAGACGCCAATCAGGAGATACATGGGAATCAGCATGGCTTCCCAAAACACATAAAACAGCACAAAATCTAACGCCGCAAACACGCCGATCGTCGCCGTTTCCATCACCAACAGACTGATCAGGAATTCTTTCATTCTGGTTTGAACCGACGTCCAGGAGACCAGGATACAAAGGGGAGTGAGCAAGGTGGTTAAGAGGACAAGCGGCATGCTGATCCCATCCACACCCAGTGAATAATGAATGGCGGGAGAATCAATCCAGAGATGCTTTTCCACAAATTGCATGCCGGCCTGAGCATTGTCGAACGCAACCCACAGAGGCAATGAGGCCAGCAAAGTCAGAATGGAGACCGTCAACGCAATAGATCGTGAAAGTGCCTCCTGAGCGAGCAAGACCGCGACCACTCCGAGCAGCGGGAAAATCAGCACAATCGTGAGCCAGGGTATCCCTCCTGTTGGAATGACCATCTCAGTCACGATTGAAAGATCTCCTGCCATACGGTTGTCTGTTGAACCATAACGCGTATTCCATCCTACGTTCGGCCATACATATTAATAAAAGATCATCGCACCTAAAATAACCGCCGCGCCGACAGTCATGGCCAGCGCATAATTCTGTGCTTGTCCGCTTTGAAGTCTTCGCGTCACCCATCCTCCCCAGGCCACGGCTCGCGCCACTCCATTGACCGCACCATCAATCACCGCAATATCCACCCGTTTCCATAACCGATCCGCAAAATTCAATGTTGGTATGACCACGGTCCGGTCATAGGCCTCATCCACAAACCATTTATTCAAGGAGAACTGATACAGCGATCGCCACTGATTCGCCAAACGGTCCGGCAAGCCTGGCGATTTGACATAGACCCAATAGGCGCCCGCAATCCCTAACAGGCCCATTGCGGTGGCCGTCGCCATAATGCCCAAGGCCGCCGATCCTTCGTGATGACCTCCAACACTCCCAGCACCGGGAAATGCGGGAGCCAAAAATTCCGGAATTCCAATATATCCTGTGAGGATACTCAGCACGGCAAGAAACAGAAGAGGAATCGTCATCGCTTTTGACGGTTCATGCACATGGTTGGCATGGTGAGGATCCACTCGTGATTCTCCCCAAAATGTCACAAATACCAATCGAAAACTGTAAAAAGCTGTCATGAGAGCCGTCAGTAATCCTAAGACGGCCAGAACTTTACCCAGGCCACTAGACATCCAGGCAGCCAGGAGTAATTCATCTTTACTGAAATATCCCGCAGTGAGAGGAAAACCGGACAGCGCCAGAGCCCCAATAAGAAAGGTCCAATACGTCACAGGCAGCTTATCCTTGAGTCCACCCATATGTTTCATATCTTGTTCATGATGAAGAGCAATAATCACCGACCCACACCCGAGGAATAACAAGGCCTTAAATGCTCCATGGGTCAGAAGATGATACATTCCGGCAATATAGCCACCCAGCCCACAGGCCATCATCATGTAGCCGAGTTGACTGAGCGTGGAATAGGCCACAACCCGTTTGATATCGGTTTGCGTCAACGCGATGGTCGCGCCAATAAACATCGTGGCTCCACCCACCACTGCCACTACATCCATAGCCACGGGAGAAAGGTTAAACAACGGAGCAAATCTGGCAACCATAAAGACCCCTGCCGTCACCATCGTCGCCGCATGAATAAGTGCTGATATCGGAGTGGGACCCTCCATCGCATCCGGTAACCACACATGCAGAGGCACTTGAGCAGATTTTCCAACCGCCCCGACGAATAACAACAGGCAGATCAAGGTCATCACCGATATTTCCCAATGACCTCCGACAGAACCAAGAAGATTTACCAGGCCTCCAGACTTTTGATCCAACTGAGGAAACACCTCCTGATAGTGCAAACTGCCGAAGGTGACAAAGATCAGCAGAATACCCAACATAAATCCGAAGTCCCCGACTCGATTCACCAGAAACGCTTTGGTGGCCGCTGCTCTGGCAGACTCGCGCTCATACCAATGGCCGATTAACAGGTAGGAGCAAAGACCCACGGCTTCCCAAAAAACAAAAAGTTGCAGGAAATTATCGGACATCACCAGCATCAACATAGAAAAGGTAAAGAGCGCGATATTGCTAAAAAACCTAGCGTAACCCGGCTCTCCATGCATGTAGCCAATCGTATAGACATGGACCAACGAACTCACAATGGTGACAAGCAACAACATCGCGACCGTAAGCTGATCGATGAATAACCCTAAGGCAATATGAAGGTTTCCCGAATCCGCCCACGTATAGAGAGGTATCTGAAGCGCCTGACCACCCGCCACGTCGGCAAGCGCCATGATGGAAAGAAGGAACGATCCCAGGACGGCAGGCACGGCCACCCAATGGCTTCGGTCTTTGATCCAATGACCGAACAGCCCGAGGATGACAAAGGCCAGGAGTGGGAGGAGAGGAATTAAGGCGTAGAGCATCGCCTTACCATTTCAGCAACCGGAAGTCGTCAATGTTGGTACTGGACGAATGCCGATAGAGCGCGATGATAATCGCCAGCCCTACCGCAACCTCCGCAGCAGCCACGGTAAGCGCAAAAAACACGAACACCTGTCCGGAAAGATTACCCAAATAGGAAGAAAAGGCCACAAAATTAATATTCGTGGCATTCAACATCAACTCAATGGATAATAAAATAATGATGATATTGCGACGGATGAGTACTCCTACCAACCCGATTGAGAAGACGATTCCGCTCAGCACAAGGTAGTAGCTCACTGGAACGTCCATTACCCCTTGGCCTCCAATATCCCCTTTTTGGTGAGGATAACCGCACCCACCATCGCCACTAAGAGAATGAGAGACGCGATTTCGAATGGAAATAGATACGTGGAATACAGGAGCTCACCGATCGATTCCGTATTGCCCTGAGTCAAATGGGTCGGTTCTCTCGGATCAGGGAGGTTGGCACCCAATGGGGATTCACCTTTCACCACCAGCAGGACCGCCTCTGCAAAGACCATACATCCCAGAAAGAGGCCTACGGTCAATTGGTGGTGAAAATGTACTTCACCCTTCAAATTGAGCAACATCACCACAAAAAGATAGAGCACCAGAATGGCGCCCGCATACACCAGGATTTGAATCACGGCCAGGAATTCCGCATGCAACGTGACAAAAAGCCCGGCGACGTGAAAGAACATGACCAGGAGCGCCAGAGCACTAAACACCGGACTCCTCAGGGCCACGACGAGAGCCGCCGTCACCACAATCACACTGGCAAAATAGAAAAAAACTATCGTTCCCATCACCGGTTCATTCAAAATTTTTGGCGATATTTTTTGGCCGGCATGTGGACCGAGTGCACCGCCAGGCCATAACGGCTACAATTCTTTATGAGGAATCTCTTTAAACCCGACGTTAAAATAGGCCACATTGGGATGTTGAAATTCGAGTCGCTTTTCCCGAACAGGAAAGTTGCGATCGCCAATAGCCAGAAGCTGCTCCTTGTTTAATTGTAGCTGGCGCTTATCATAGACCGCCCATTCATATTCTTGAGTCATGCCCAACGCATCAACCGGACATGCCTTCACGCACAACCCGCAAAACAAGCATCGGGTCATGTCCATGTAATATTCCTTGGAATACCGCTTCGTGGGTTCTCCCGGTACCTCGGCACTCACCACACGGATGACACGGGAGGGACAAGCCGCCTCACATAAATCACATCCCACGCATTTTTCCGTTCCATCATCGTAGCGCAATAACGCCAGCATGCCGCGATAGTTGGACGGTAACTGTTTCTTTTCATGCGGGTATTGTACGGTGATTGGCTTATAACGAAGGAGATGGGATAAGGTGGCCTTCATCCCTAACGCAATCTCATAAAATAGAAGCGTTTTGACCCACTCCTTGATTTTCATACCCTTCAACCTTCTTAGCTCCCAGGAAAGAGAAATGCAACAATCGACGTCACCACAATATTAGCCAACGCGATGGGAAGGAGGACCTTCCACCCGAACCGCATGAGCTGGTCATATCGTAATCGCGGTAACGTCGCGCGCAACCAAAAGAATAAAAAAAGAAAAAACGCCACTTTAAAGACAAACCACATGATGCCCTCAATCCAGAGGAGATGGCCCATCCCGATGTACTCCATAAGAGTGCCTGGATAGGGAGGATGCCAACCACCAAAAAACAAGACAGTCGCCACGCAAGACACCAAAATCATATTGCCGTATTCGGCCAGAAAGAAGAAGGCGAATCGCATGCCGCTATATTCCGTAAAGAATCCGGCGACCAACTCACTTTCCGCTTCCGGCAAATCAAATGGAGTTCGATTCGTTTCCGCTACCGCGGAAATAATAAACACGATGAACGCCACGGCTTGAGGGAACCCCCCTCCCCCGAAAAAGTACCAGTTCCAAAATCCTCCTGCCTGCGCATTGGTAATCGTCACGAGACTCAAGGAGCTTGATAGGAGCAGTACGCCGACAATTGAAAGCCCCACATTCAATTCGTAACTAATCAATTGGGCCGCAGACCGCAGGCCTCCCAGAAGGGAATACTTACTGTTTGATGACCACCCGCCCAAAATAATGCCGTACGCCCCGATTGAAGCAAACGCCAGGATATAGAGAACGCCGATGTTGATGTCGGTAATCACAAACGGTTTAAAGTTGACGCCGCCGACATCAACCGTCCAATCCGGGCCAAACGGAATCACCGCGAATCCGATGAGGGCAGGAACTAATGATAACACCGGGGCCATGCTAAACATGAACTTATTCGCTCCGGCAGGGATGATGTCTTCTTTAAAAAAAAGCTTTAAGCCGTCCGCGACCGGTTGCAAGATGCCATAAGGCCCGACTTCCATCGGCCCCATCCGATCCTGCATCCAACCCAACACCTTTCGCTCCAGGAGGGTGAGTGCTGCAACAGTCAAAAGCACCGCCACCATCACCACGCCAATCTGGCTTAACGTTAGGGCTAATCGAATTCCCGTATCCATGCCGGATTCACTCCTCTCCTCTATATACCGACCCACATGCTGAGAACCGCCTCATGTTCCCACCACTTTTTCAACACGAACGCGAGTCACCTTGCAATAGGGCACCTGCGTTTCCGCATCAACACGATACGACAGGAGACGGCGGACCTCCTCATCAAAATGCTCGGGAAACATCACGACTCCCTGCGGGATCCGCTCACGAAGCCCGACCGGGGTGATCACCTCACCCAAACGATTGCTCACCTTCACGATGTCCCCTTCACCAATACCACGTCGCGCGGCGTCTTCCGGATGCAAATTGAGTTTGCCGTTCGCTTCAACTTGCATGAGGCCTTTGGCCTTTCGCGAAAATTTCCCGGAATGAAACAAGGATTGCGAAACCTGCAAGATCATGTCTTCCGCACCAGCAATCGCATCCTCTGTCGGCAATTGATACCGCGTAGCGATATCCCGCTGATAATCGGTCTTGAGATATCGGGAGATGGCCTTGGAATCAGGTTGAGCGGGCAAGGGAGCAGGCCCTAATGTGCGCGTACCAGGGAGGAGATTGTGTATTTCTTTGCCAATGTCCTTGACGTCTCCATATTCCATCGGGTCATTCATCATGACCGACAGCGCGGAAAACACTTCCCAGTCCGGTCGGCTTTCCCCAACCAGATCAATGGCTTTTCGTACGGACTGATTATGGCCTTCCGAGTTGGTAAATGTCCCGTCCTTCTCAGCATAGGAACAGGCCGGCAGAACGACATGAGCCTGCTGGGCCGTTTCGGTGAGAAACAATTCCTGACACACCAGAAAATCAAGCTTGTCCAATGCCGAATGAATGCCCGAGGACGGAGGCAAGGAGGCCAGGGGATTTTCACCAACCACAAACAAGGCTTTGAGTCTACCGTGTTGCGCATCTTCAATCATCTGTGGGAGTGATGAGCCTGGTGTATCGGGAATTGGCCGACCCCACGCTTGCGCCAAGCGTTTCCGCACATCCGGGTCACCGAGGGATTGTCCACCAGGCAATACCGACCCTGTTCCCCCCATTTCGAAGGCTCCTTGATCATTATTTTCTTCTGCCAGGGGAGCAAGGCCACAGCCGGGTTTAGTGAGTTTTCCCGTGACCAATAACAGGTCCAACAAATTCATGGTCATTCCGAATCCACCCGCAGACCTGAGGACTCCTTGCCCGACAAGAACAACCACCTTCTGCCCCTGACCAAACACCTGGCCGGCTTGCGTAAACGTATCCGAAGCCAGCCCGGTTTGCGCCTGTATGGCATCCCAGGACAATGCCTGCAGATTGGCGGTGAGGTCTTCGTAATATGACTGGCCGTTGGCCTGAAGTTCAGGATCCACCATTTGCTGATCGATCGCCGCTTTCAGCAACCCCAAAATTGCTCCGGCATAGGCCGTCGGTTTGACGGCCAGATGATGGTGGGCCAGATTCACAATATTGCTAATGGTCCCAATAGCCGGTTCCAACGCTTCAATGGTGATCAGCTTCGCCCCTCGCCGCTTTACCGCTTCTTTCACCTTTAACCCTGTAATCGGATTGGTTTCGGTAATATTGGTTCCGACAAGTAAGAGCGTATCTGCCGATACAATATCGTCAAAGCTCACCGTCCAACGATGAGTGCCTTGCACTCGTTGCATGGCATGTACAGCGTTCAGATGGCCATACCGAACACTGCTATCAATCCGGTTGGTCCCGACCACGCTGCGCATGAATTTCTGAAAAACATAAATATCTTCATTGGTACATCGTCCCGTAATTAATCCGCCAATTGCATCGGGACCGTACTTGGCTTTGATCTCCAATAATCGCTGTCCAACCAGCTCCAAGGCCTCTTCCCATTGCACCGACTGAAAATCATTCCCTTGACGAATGAGGGGTGAAGTCAGGCGATCTGGATGAACGCTGACATGATAGCCAAAGTAGCCTCGGGCACAGAGGTCACCATTATTTCGTCCGGCCCCGTGAGTGGAATTCACTTCGATTAAGTCATTATTCTTGGTTTGAAAGGTAATTTGGCACCCATCTCCACAATAGCCACAAACAGATTCAGTCCGCTTTAGCATCCATGGACGAAATTCATACATAGAGACTCGACTGGTAATGGCTCCGACCGGGCAAATCTGGATACATCCACCACAAAACTCACAATCCAGTTCATGGGCCCCGAAGGCTTTAATTTCCGTCATGGTGCCGCGTCCCACAGGCGCCAGGGCTTTCACATCCATGACCTGATCACAATAGCGCACGCATCGCAAACATTGGACACACCGGTTCATCTGCGTTTCAATCAGCGGACTGAAATACTCCTTCGGAAAGACCCGTTTGAGTTCCTTAAATCCGCTGGTCGTCGCAGTGTATTCATGGGAAAAGTCCTGAAGATCGCAGCGCCCGCCTTGATCGCAGACGGGACAATCCAACGGGTGATTGGCCAAAATAAAATCCAACACCGATTTACGGGCGTCCTGCACCACCGAAGATGAAGCCGATTTCACCACCATGCCCTCCGCCACTTGCGTACTACAGGAGGTTTGCAACCGGGGCATTTTTTCAATTTCCACTAAACACATCCGGCAATTAGCGTCTGGTGTCAGTTTCGGGTGATAGCAAAAGTGCGGCACCATGACCCCAACCTGCCGCGCAGCCTCAATGACCAGCGTCCCCTTGGCAACCGTTGCCGGTTTTCCATCAATCGTCAGCGTAATCATGTCTGGGGTTGGAGTTGGAGTTGGAGTTGGAGTTGTTGCCATTTTGGTTACACTCAATGCGTGAAAACTGGAATTTCCTTGTTGCGAGGCATCGTCTCTTGAGCCTCACGAATAAGGGCCTCATATTCCCCACGCCAATGGTGCAGCGTGCTTACAATGGGAGATACGGCCGCATCACCAAACGCGCAGACCGTCCGGCCAGGAATATTTCCGCAGAGTTCATCAAGAACTCCAATATCTTCAGGACGCCCTCGTTTGTTCCAGATCCGCTGAAGAGTCTGAACCAGCCAGGAGGTTCCTTCCCGGCAGGGTGTACATTTTCCACACGATTCATGGTAGAAAAATTCCATCAATCGCAGAGCGGCCCAAACCATATTCGTGCCTTCTTCCATTACGGTGACACCGCCGGATCCCAGCATAGACCCCGCTAACGCCACTGACTCAAAATCCATTTTCACATCTAAATGATCAGGCGTCAGAAATGGAGCCGATGCTCCCCCGGGGATAAAAGCCTTCAGGGGCTTATCCGATCGCATACCCCCGCCCAAATCATAAATCAATTCACGGAAGGTGATGCCCATGGGCGTCTCATAATTACCAGGCCGCTTCACATGTCCGCTTAAACAAAACACCCGTGTTCCGCAACTTTTAGGCGGAGAGCCAATCGAGGCAAACCACTCTCCCCCCCGATTGATAATATGAGGTATATTCGCCATCGTCTCGACGTTATTCACCACAGTGGGGTTTTGATACAACCCATGCGTTGCAGGAAACGGCGGCTTAAAGCGAGGCATGCCCCGTTTGCCCTCTAACGATTCGAGAAGTGCCGTTTCTTCCCCACAAATATAGGCTCCGGCACCAAGGTGAACATAAATATTAATCCTCAACCCGCTCCCGAGAATGTTGTCACCCAGATACCCGGCCGCATAGGCCTCCCGAAGAGCCTGCTCCAGAATTTTCGCGCCGAGACGAAACTCTCCCCGAATGTAGATGTAAGCCGTTTGTGCGCCAATAGCGAAACAGGTTATGGCCATCCCTTCCAGCATTTGATGCGGATCACGTTCCATAAGTTGCCGGTCTTTAAATGTCCCCGGTTCGCTTTCATCGGCGTTACAGCACAGATATTTAGGACCAGGATGATTCTTCGGAATAAACCCCCATTTTACGCCGGTGGGGAACCCGGCTCCCCCACGACCGCGAAGACCTGACTTTTTTACCACCTCAATCACCTGATCGGGCTGCATATCCTTGAGCACGGTCCGGAGAGCTTGATACCCACCGGTCCCTTCATAGTCGGACAACGAACCGGTGTATCCCGGTTGCTCCATATTCTTCAATAAGATTTTTTCGTAAGTAGCCATAAAAACACTGTTTCGTGAACGGGCAGTTATTGATAACTCATGAATGGCTTATCCACGATTTTTCCCTGCAAAGACTTCTGTCATTTAGCAAGAGGCTGAGGATACATGAAGGGTCCTGTTTTAAGCGAACAGGTTCCGTCTCGTTTTAAATCGTCCAGGACACGTCCAACCTTTTCTTCGGATAATTGCTCATAATAGTCATCATTCACTTGCATCATGGGACCTGTACCACAGGACCCAAGGCACTCCACCACACTGAGGGTAAAGAGATTATCTGACGATGTCTGACCCTGTGCAATGCCAAGCTTTTTCTGGATCCATACCACCACATCATCAGATCCGACTAACGCACACATAAGCGATTTGCACACTTGTAGATGAAACTTCCCGATCGGCTTGAGATTGAACATGGTATAAAACGTGACAGTCTCAAACACTTGTGCCGGAGTCAAACCCAAAATTTTGGCAATCTCCTGCATGGCCTCTTCACTCACAAATCCCTCTTCCCGCTGCGCCAAGTTCAATAACGGCAACAACGCCGATCGCTTGACGGGATAGCGGGACAGAATATCATTCACTTCGTTTTTGAATCGCTCAAATAGCATAGAACGCTCGTAAGTTGAGGCCAGCAGTCAACGTCCAATGGCCATGGTGTCCGTACGCTCTTACCTTCATCACACCATTCTCCATGTTATCGATCACACTCCCCCATCACGATATCGTACGTTCCGAAAATCGTGACAATATCCGAGATCAAATATCCACGGGCCATATGATCAAAGGCGCCCATATGAATAAAGGAAGGAGATCGGATTTTCAACCGATAGGGACGCGAACTCCCGTCACTAATGATAAAAAATCCCAATTCACCTTTAGGCACCTCCGTCGCACAATACGTTTCGCCCTTCGGTGGCTTAAACCCTTGCGTAAAGATAATGAAATGATGAATCAGGCTTTGCATATCCCTCATCACCTCTGGCTTGGGAGGCGGAATGGCTTGAGCATCGACCGCCATAATCGGCCCCTCAGGCATTTGATTGAGGCATTGTTCAATGATGCGGGCGCTTTGCCACATTTCTTCCATTCTGATCCAATACCGGTCGTAGGTATCCCCGTCTTTTCCAAGGGGCACTTCCCAATCCACTCGATCATACACGCCATACGGCTCCAACTTCCGAATATCATAGGACACTCCGGACCCCCGCAGAACCGGCCCTGTGCACCCGAAATTGATGGCATCCTCCGCAGAAAGGAGAGCTACGCCTTTTGTGCGGGCGACCCAAATCCTATTTTTTTGCAAGAGCGTGTCGTATTCCCGAATGTGTTCAGGAAACGTTTTCAAAAAACTCCGGAGAGACGTAATAATTTCCGGCGTGAGGTCCGCATCCACCCCTCCAATACGATAATAATTCAATGTCAGACGAGCGCCACACAGTTTCTCAAACATATCCAACAAGATTTCACGTTCCCGGAAGGTCCAGAAGAACACGGTCATCGCCCCAATATCCAGGGCCTGTGTTCCCAACCAGAATAAATGCCCGATGATGCGTTGCATTTCGGCAACGATGGTCCGTACATATTCCGCCCGTTCCGGAACGGTCATATCTATCAATTTTTCTACGGCCCGCACATACGCGTAGTTATTGGTCATGGCACAGACGTAGTCCAAGCGATCGGTATGCGGGACCATTTGCATATACGTCAGGCCTTCAGCAAGTTTTTCTACTCCCCGGTGCAAATATCCAAGATCGGGCGTGGCCTTGCTGACCCGTTCACCATCCAACTCCAACACGACTCGAAGCACCCCATGCGTACTGGGATGCTGGGGACCCATATTGAGAAGCATTTCCGTTGTGCGTTTGGTGTCACCTGGATGATCATCCGCCATGAATTGATGGCGTTGATCATCGGACACCTCGGATTCCGACCACTCGCCGATCGGTTCATCCAACCTGGGAAGAAAATCGAACCGGCTTCTCCACCCTTTCCCTTCAGCCGGAAAATCTTTTCGTAACGGATACCCTTCATCATAATCATCAGGCATCAAAATTCGACGAAGGTCGGGATGCCCGGTAAAGCGGATGCCCATCAAGTCGTACACTTCACGTTCAAGGAAATTGGCCCCTTTCCAGATCCCGCTGATCGAGGCGATTTCCGGATGATCCTCTGTCACCCGCGCTTTAATCCGGATTCGGGTTCCATGGGGAAGGGAGAGAAAATGATAAATGACTTCAAATCGTTCGAGGGCATCAGGATAATCCGCCGAACAGATATCGGTAATATGATCCAACGCCATCGCGGGATCGTCATGAAGAAATTGCGCAATTTCCAGCCAATGATCGGCTTGTACTTGTGCCCACAAATCCAAACGCACGGGATCCTGCTGCGCCGTCAGCACAGCCTGAGGAAAGCGGTTGACCAGAGATTCGAGAAAAGCATGCATAAATCTGATGTGTTGCTGAATCGTGGAATATCGAAAGACCGTCTACACAACTTCCAGAGTTATTTCACGAAATATTTTTCTTTCTGAATTTTTTCCTGGAGTTTAATGAGACCATCCATGAGTGCCTCAGGTCTTGGGGGACAACCTGCGATATAGACATCCACAGGGACAATTTGATCCACACCCTGAACCACACTGTAACTATTGTAATGATTTCCGGATGTCGCGCAGGATCCCATGGAGATCACATATCTGGGCTCCGCCATTTGATCATAAATTCGACGGATTACCGGTGCCATTTTCCGACAAACCGTCCCAGCCACAATCATCAAATCGGACTGACGTGGTGACGCACGAAACACCCCGGCCCCAAAACGATCGATGTCATACTTGGAAGACACCGATGCGATCATTTCAATCGCACAACAGGCTAACCCGAAGGTCATCGGCCAAAGGGCTGATTTCCGGCACCAGGCAATACAATAGTCCAGGTTAGTCGTAATAATATTCGGTTCAAGCTGTCGTTCAAGCATCCCCATAAGATTATCGTGGGTACCTCAATGTTCTGTAGAAAACTCGTTGCCTACCCCAAAAAGATTGGGGTGCCATTGTACTGGGTGGACTCCGGTTTTTTCCAGGAGAAAAGAACTATTTTCTTAATCCCAATCTAACGCACCTTTTTTCCAGGCATACCAGAATCCCACAATGAGAATGGCCAGGAACACTCCCATTTCAACAAGGCCAAGAAGGCCAAGCTTCTTAAACACCACCGCCCAAGGAAATAAGAACACGACCTCAATATCAAATATGACAAAAAGCATGGCAATGATGTAATACCGCATCGGAAACTGCACCCTGGCGTCCATAAACAATGGAGCGCCACTTTCGTAAGGAAGCAATTTCGCCCGATAGGGCCGGCTCGGACGGACAATCCACCCCACCACCAAAGAACCCACTCCAAACAGTGCCCCAAGAACCATGAAGATGATAATGGGGAGATAATTAGAAGGAACCGGTTCACTACCCATAGATCACTCTCATTCCAAAATGAGTCATACGCACGACCCTAATTCCGCTTACCATTCTTCTCCGCCTTCTTCAATTCGAGAACACCACGTCATCAAAAAAAGCCGGATAACGCAACCCTTGAAGGGCGAAAGCCTCCATCCCTTTTCGCTGAACCAGAACCTTAAACGTGGTCCCCATACCATGAGGACGCAATAAATGCGCTAACGCCCTTACATCATCAGACTCCTGATCGTGGTCTCGCACCAATTCTTCGACTCCTAACCCGATCAGCCAATTGGCCATAGTCGTCAATCCGACGAGGTCCAACCCATTGGTCATCCCAACGCTTGCCAACACGGAAAAGTTGACGTGAGCCGTCATATCCTGCTCTCCAACCCTTACATAGGGATCGGTCGAGATGGCATGCCGATGATAACATAAGAAGGTCCCGTCCTTTCGGTCGGTCCGATAATAATCCCGATGCGTATGGCCATAGTCAACGGTCATGACGATACCACGGTGGAGAAGACGAGCCACGTGCTTCATCCAAAGCTCAGCGGCAAGATGGAGTTCGGAGGTTTGCCCTTCACTCAAGACTACCTTATGCGTCTCGATGTATTCGATCAATTCCGGAGACAGACGATGATCCAGACATTCAACAAAACGCCCGCTTTTGTAGGCCACACATATTTCATGAAGGCGTTGGTCAGCCATTCGGACGCGGTGGACAGGTAACGCATCAACTAATTCGTTGGAAAAGACAACTCCGGTTATGGAATCCGGGTCAACCTCCTCTATGGCAGACTTCCAACTCAGGTGACTTTCCCCCCATTCCCTCCCCAAGGTGCTGAGTCTGGCTGCCTGTCGCGATTGGAGATGCGAACTCCGCTCAATGATTTGATAAGAGAGGCGGTGAAAGAAATCAGAAGCGATCGTTCGGCATTCTTGAATGAAATCGAAGGCAAAAGTTCCATTCCCTGCACCAATCTCCATAAAAGTAAACTGAGAGGGATGGCCTAACTGCTCATCGATAGCCAAAATCTGACGAACCAATGTTTTCGCCAAAATAGGAGAGAGTTCAGGTGCAGTAAAATAATCACCACCCCATCCGATTCGGTCTGAGGAGGAGAGGTCAGGTTCAAACTTTTTGGTCATATAATATCCGTGTGGAACATCGTAGAGGGCCAATTCCATGAAACGCGCAAAACTCATGGGCCCTTGAAGGCCAATTTCAGACAAAATCTTCTCGATAAGGTCTGGCTTACTCTGTATTTTCTGTGGTTCGGATGGCACGAATGGACTATGGTCACTCCTTCAATATGCCTATGGAGAATCGGTTACGATAACGGCCTACCTTCAGCCAAGTCAAGCAATTTCGTACTTTTTAAGGCAATAAAAAACAATAGATTCAATATGTTATGAATACGACCCTGGTCAGGAGAGAAAGGAAGAGTAGCGGTTAACAGAAAGGGAGTGCCGTCACAACAAGATAGGCATCAATGAGCAGAGCAAGGAGGGCCTTTCATGTGTTAGGTCCCATGGCATTTCTTATATTTTTTTCCGCTCCCACATGGGCAGGGATCGTTCCGTCCGACTTTCTCTTCGGCACGGTGAACGGTGCGTTGTTGAGGAGTGGCAGCAGATTCACCTCCGCGGTTCAAATTTAATTGTGCCGGACGGGGCGTTTCCCGCTCAGGCTCAGGCCGTTCCCCGCGAACCAATTGAAATTTAAAAAGCCGTTCCAAGGTATCATTTTTAATCCGTTCCATCATACCTGCAAACATGTCATAGCCTTCACGCTTATATTCGGCGAGGGGATCCTTTTGCCCATACCCGCGCAGGCCGATTCCATCCTTCAATTGGTCCATTCCCCACAAGTGATCCTTCCAATGATGGTCAATCATTTGAAGCAGAATTGTGCGCTCCACATAATGCACTAAATCCTCGGTGGCGCCATGCTCATGAATTAAGGTTTGGACTTTGTTCCGATAGGCCTGCTTTAATTTTTCTGGAATTTCTTCCTTGAGTGCGTCTCGACCAATGTCTTTAATCTCCTCAGCTTGAATCACTTCCACGCCGAATTGTCCCTGCACCGATTCGACTAATCCCGCAATATCCCATTCCTCGGCATATTGCTCCTCAGGACAATAGGTATCCACGAAGCGCTCGCCCACTTCCTCAATCATACCGAAAACGTCTTCTGTCACATCGGTGGCATGTAACACATTCTGTCGATGTTTATAGATAACCTCCCGCTGCTTACTCATCACATCATCATATTCAAGAAGATGTTTGCGTATTTCAAAGTTATGGCCTTCGACTTTCTTTTGCGCGTTTTCAATCGATTTGGTGACCATTTTGTGCTCAATGGGCACCCCCTCCTCCATGCCGAGCTTGAGCATAAGGTTTGAGACCCGTTCAGACGCAAAAATACGAAGCAAGTCATCTTCCAGGGACAGGAAAAACCGCGAGGAGCCAGGATCTCCCTGCCGACCCGCCCGGCCTCTCAACTGATTGTCGATCCGACGGCTCTCATGACGCTCGGTCCCGACGATATGTAACCCTCCAGCCGCCAACACTTCCTTTTTATTCTGATCACACGCGGCTTTTATCGTGTTGTAGGCCTTTTGCTGCTCCTCTTCTGTGAGTTCTTCCCCCCGATAAATCACCTGTTGTTTGAAGAGCGCTTCAGCATTGCCTCCCAATAAAATATCGGTGCCTCGGCCGGCCATGTTGGTCGCGATCGTCACCGCACCCTTTTGCCCCGCCTGGGCAATAATTTCGGCTTCTTTTTCATGGAACTTGGCATTCAAGACATGATGCTTCACGCCCCGATGCTTCAATAGGGCCGCAAGACGCTCTGATTTTTCAATGGAAATCGTGCCAATCAGAACCGGTTGGCCCTTCTCATGATACTCTTTGATTTCGTCGGCAATGGCTTCGAATTTTTCCTTTTCCGTCCGGTAGACCACATCCGGATTATCAATGCGTATCATGGTGCTATTGGTGGGCACCACATTCACTTCGAGGTTGTAAATCTTCGCAAATTCCGCGGCTTCGGTGTCCGCTGTCCCGGTCATGCCCGCCAGCTTATTGTACATACGGAAATAATTCTGGAACGTCACGGATGCCAAAGTCTGGTTTTCATTGGCAATTTTTACCCCTTCTTTGGCCTCCACAGCCTGATGAAGCCCATCACTCCAGCGCCGTCCCGGCATTAATCGACCGGTAAACTCATCAACGATCATCACCTCGCCATCTTTCACCACATACTCGACATCCCGGTGGTAGAGCACATGGGCCTGGAGGGCCTTAATGACATGATGCACCAAACTCAGGTGTTTCAAGTCATAGAGATTATCGACACCCAAGAGTTTCTCAACATGCGCATTGCCTTCCTCGGTCAACGACACCGTTTTTGTTTTCTCTTCAACCGTATAATCCTCTTCCCGTTTGAGATGGGGAATGATCCGGTCCACTTGGAAATAGAGGTCTGTGCTTTGTTCGGCAGGCCCGGAAATAATCAGCGGCGTTCGAGCCTCGTCGATGAGAATACTGTCAACTTCGTCAACAATGGCAAAGTTCAACTCCCGTTGAACGCCCTGACTCAAATCCGTGACCACGAGATTATCCCTCAGATAATCAAAGCCAAATTCATTATTGGTCCCGTAGGTAATATCGGCCCCGTAGGCCTCACGTCGAGAACACGGTCGAAGGAATTGCAACCGTTTATCCGGTGCATCATAAGTCGGATCGAATAGAAACGAGGCGTCGTGTTGGATGGTCCCGACGGATAAACCTAAGCCATGGTACAGCGGTCCCATCCATTGGGCATCCCGCTTCGCCAGATAATCGTTAACGGTAACCAGATGAACCCCTTTTCCCTCCAACGCATTCAAATAGACGGGAAGGGTCGCGACGAGGGTTTTTCCTTCTCCCGTGCGCATTTCAGCAATGCGGCCCTGATGTAAGACCATACCCCCTAACAACTGGACATCAAAGTGGCGCATGCCAAGCCGGCGCTTGGACATTTCCCGGCACACGGCAAACGCCTCCGGGAGTAAATCGTCTAAGGTCTCTCCGGCCTCCAGTCTTTTTTTAAAAATTGAAGTCTTTGCCGCCAATCCCGCGTCATCAAGAGGTTGCAACGAATCTTCAATTTCATTGGCTCGAACCACCAGAGGCTTGAGCCGCTTCAGCTCTCGATCATTTTTGCTTCCAAACAGGATATTTAATAGACGAACAAACATATCGACCTTACACCTCGGATACAGAAATAGGGTTGGAGAAACTCACGATGGATAGGGATGGAGGACTAGATACACCTTTCCAAGCCGTACAGTTATCTTAGTATACCGAATTACCGGTGGGAATCAACTCACGGGAAAGGGATTTATGGCGGCAACGGTTCATCATGTGACAAACGACGACACGATGCGGAGGGCGGCCATTTGCTTGACAGAATCTTTGATATTTCCCTAGCATAAGCATCCTTTATTATTCGGGGTTTCAGTCGTTTCCGGCCTGTAGATACCATGACCTGTCGAAAAAGTCTCACCATCGTTTTTATTCTGATGCTCTTCCTCATCATGGGGAGCATGCATCGGACCTACGCTTCGCATATTACCGACCATACTCATCACCACACACCCTCCACCCACAGCACGGGAGTCTGTTCCTGGATGTGCGCTGCCGCACAAACCATTTCAGGAGACAACCTGGATATTTCCCCCAGTTTTCAACTCCTTACCATCATGGAATGGCCATCGCCTTCAGTCCCTTCTCTCGTTTCCACTCATTTTCTTACAACCAGAGCTCCACCCCGGTAAAATTAAACTAAGTTTGTCTCCTAAACCGTTTTCACCAAAACCCGTGGAGTTGGAGAACGGTTCCACAGAGCGCGATCAGAGGAGGTGGCGACGTATATCTTCCTGATCAGGAGAGACCGAACGAGGGGGAAACTTCTTAAGGGGAGAGTGAGTTTTTACCGGCAAAAAAACCAGCCGGTTTTATTCTCGATGTGCCAATACCCGAAAATATAAAAAGATACATGATGGATACAAAGCAACACGACCAGTGGGCAAGCTACCTAAGGGAAAGAGATCTTATGGTACGTCGCCACAATCTAATGTTCTATATTTTTGTATTTCTCTGGTGCACGCTGACCTCCAACCCAATTTCTTTGGCAGGAAACCCACCTGAAAGCTCTGAACCTATTGAAACACTAGAGGTCATTGAAGTGACTGGGACAACGGTGACAAAAACCAGTATCACCTATTCATTTCCGTTGCCCTCTTTCAACCACTCAGGGACACCCACGACCTTTCACCACCTGGCTGTTCCTGATCTCCATTTCGTTGACCTGCCACAGCAGCCCCTGCCCCGTATTCTCCTGGACCAGATCGGAACAACACGCGGGCGAAAGACAGGTGTCAAACCCCTGAAAACCGAACGTCCTCTCTATCCGAGAATGGCCAGAGAGCAAGGCTGGCAGGGGAAGGTGGTGCTACGAACGCAGATAACCGCCGATGGAATAGTCAGGAATGCCATAGTTCAAGAAAGTTCGGGATTTTCTCTCCTGGATGAGAGCGCCGTGCAATCAGTAAAAACCTGGTTGTTTGAACCAGCAAAAAATGGAGAATTCGCAGTGGCGTCCACTGTGGATTTACCCATTCGATTTGATTTGCTTCAATAAATCCGTGGAAATTGCCACTATTAATAAGGTTAACCCATGATACCTCTTTTCCCAAAGCTCAGACTCATCGCCGTTTTTCTCCTTCTCATCCATATCGGCATGGGCAGCCCCTCAAGTCAGGCTGGAGAAGCTCATGACCTTCTGGCTCAGGCCTTTTCGTCCTATGAACACGAACAATGGACTGCGGCCATTGCCCCCTTAGAGCGCGCCCTGACCTTGTACCCGGGATATGCTGAAGCGCACCATCTGTTGGGATTAATTCTCAATAATCTTGATCAGCCTGCTAAGGCCATCATGGAGTTGCAACGGGCGGTGGAGGACTATCCCCAATTTGCCCAAGCCTATGTGGATCTCGGCTCCATTTACCAGCAACAGGCCCAATTCCCAAAAGCCGAGCAATCATTCAATCTGGCCTTAAAGGCCTATCCCAAGTTTGCGGAAGCCCGCATCGCGTTGGCAGCGTTCTATGATCAACAACAACAAGCGCCACAGGCCATCAAGGCCCATCAGGCCGTCTTGGAACTCGAGCCACATCGCGTCGATTCGTTATACGGCATCGCGTTTTGGCTGGCCCAGGAACACAAGCCTGATGAGGCCCAACATTACGTCGACCAGCTCGTCTCCCTCCATCCCACGTATGTAAATGGATGGTTAATGGCCGGATCACTCGCTCAACAATCTGATCACGTGGACAACGCCATTCAGGCCTACCAACATGCCGTGAAATTAAACCATGATTTAGTCAGCGCCTATTTCAACTTAGGCATCCTTTACCAGCAAAAGGAAGCCCTCAAGGAAGCGGCGCAAGCGTTTGAACAGGTTACGAAACTCGATCCCAACAATTCGGAGGCGCACGTCAATCTAGGGGTCGTCTATGCAGCCTTATCAAAAATTGATCAAGCAGAAAAGGAATATCAAACAGCTTTGTCCTTGAATGATCAGTTGGCCGAAGCCCACTATAATCTTGGCATGTTGTATGAATTTCATCGCAATACTCCCCAAAAAGCTCTCAAACACTACGAAGAATTCTTGAGGCTTGGGGGACAGGACGAACGAATTCAAACATTATTACAACGGAGCAAATCGTGAACTCCACGTTTGAAGATTCCTCTTCTGATGTGAATAATCGGGTTTTTCTCCTGAGCGCTCTGGGCAGCGCCATTCTTCATGCGGCCATTCTTGCGGCCCTGGCCTATATTCCAAGTCCTCCCGCATTGAATGACCCCACACCAACGGTTCAGGTGACGTTGGTCCCGGCTCTCCAAGAGATCAGTCCCACCCCACAACCGATCACGAAACCCCTCACGCCAACCACACCACATTTTGCCAAACCAGCGCCACCGCCCCCCCGGACCGAACCTACACCGTCCATGCCGGCGCCTCCGATGCAGGCATCGATCAAACAAACCCCATCCAAACCTCTGACTCCGCCGCCGCCTCTTCCTCAGGCACAGCCGATGCTCAAAGACACGCGAACGGAGCAGGCCATGAAGAGTCGTCAAATGATGAAAATGGCAGTGCCTTCACAACACCAGCAAAGGCCTCCGCTTGCAACAGCGCCGCCACAGCAGGAACAACCCATTGCCAGAACTCCCTTACCAATGAACAGTCGCGAACCAAAAGCCCAACACACGCTGCCCCCTCCGCCAAGCCCGGCGGCTCGTCCCGCATTAAAAACTCCGCCACCAATGGCGGCCGGATCCTCAACTTCCAAGCCGAAAATCGTGGCCTCATCCAAGCCATTGTATCCCCGTGTGGCGCGGGAATCTGGTTGGGAAGGCACGGTTATTGTGCGAACATTGATTACCGCCGACGGCGCACCGAGCCAGGTAGAAATTCGAAAGAGCTGCGGGCATGAAGCTTTAGATCTGGCTGCCCAAGAAGCCATTAAAAACTGGAAATTTCTGCCAGCCAAAGACGGGAACATCCCCATCGCCAAATGGGTCGACATTCCCATTAGATTTGACCTGAACAGTTAAGTGAAAAAAGGAAAAGGAAGATAGAAATGATTCAAATACTTATCAAGGGCGGATGGATGATGATCCCCATCTTAGGCTGCTCATTGTTAGCGCTGACCATCACCATTGAACGAGGCCTTAAATTCCGATCGTTACGCTTCAGCCGCCTCGCAGATCGGATAATTAAGCTGGCCGGGCAGGGAAAATGGTCCGATGCACTGGCAGTAGCCGAACAACGACAAAGTCCGACCTTACGGGTTCTGGCTGCAGGTATATTTCACCGCGCGAAACAGCCAGACAAAGCCATGGAAGCGGCGGGAATCGCAGAAGTGTCTCAACTTAAACGCGGCTTATCCATCCTGGATACGGTGATTACGTTGGGGCCTTTACTCGGGCTACTTGGCACGATTATCGGGATGATCAGTTCCTTTGGCATTATGGCCGAAACGGGTTTAGGTAATCCCCATGCAGTCACCGGGGGTGTGGCTGAGGCCCTGATCTGTACCGCAGCGGGGATTTGTGTCGCCGTCATTACACTCATTCCTTATAATTATTTCCTTTCGCAAGTTGAGCAGGAAACCGAACGCATAGAACAATACGCCACGCAGCTCCAGACTACCCTTCAAGAATCTACGGCTCCAGACTCATGAAACTCCCAGCAGCGGTAAAAAAAAAGGCTCGTATCGAGATCATTCCGATGATCGATACGATGTTTTTTCTCCTGGTGTTTTTTATGATCGCCACGCTTTCCATGACCATTCAGCATGGGATGCCGGTCAACTTACCAACTGCCGACTCGGCCACGGATAAAGTTCCTGATCAAATCTCCCTCACTCTGACCCATGAAGGAACGCTGTACTACAATAAGGATCGCATTGAACTCTCGGAACTGGAAATCCGGCTGACAAGTCTTCGACAAACCGATTCTGACCCATCAATCGTCATTAACGCCGATGAACAGGTTCCTCATGGCCAGGTGATTAAGGTGATGGATATCATTCGATTGGCAGGCATTCCCAACATGGCAATTGCCACAAAACCCAATTCGGAATCATAAGCACCCGGATCCCATGAGGCACCTCTCTTTGGCCACATTCACCAATCTACACTCTCGATTGGCCTCCGGTCTGATCGTGCTGTTGATTGGATTACACGTGGTGCTCCTGGGTGCAGGGGCATTTTGTGCTTCAAGGTCCCTTGATCCCAACCTTGCCCATCATTCCCACCCGGCCGAATCCCTCTCTCTTCTTTGCTCATGGGCTTGTCATGTCGCCCAAATTGCCTCAGGCGCCGGATCGATTACTCAATGGGCGGCACCGTTTCTTCCCCTCCTGCTCTGGTCTCTGAAACCCGCATTCACCCTTTCTCGAACCTTCCCCGTATACACCTTCTCTCCTCGCGGCCCGCCCGTTCATTTGTTGGTTCATGGATAGATCGGGACTCTTACCCAGTCCATCCTTGAACACATACCTCAAGAGCAGCGTTTCGCCGTGAGCAGAATGGTTGATAATTGCATGATCTCCATTCCCCATTGATTCACTGTCTGGCGCTCCGGAAGAAACCACGCTCAACCCGATTGAAAACATTTCGTGCCGGCCTCCTCGGTCAACAACCGGACACGATCACATAACGTTAATCCTATGACACAGCATATTTGCTGTGGAAGGAGAACCCATGGACAAAAAACTCTTGCGTGTTGGTGAAGCCGCTCAAACCTTAAATGTCAGCCGATGGACTATTTACCGATGGGTTGAAGAGGATCGCCTGAAGGCGACAAAAATTGGAAAAGGTAGCTTACGCATATTTCGGGATTCCATTGATGCGTTGATTCAACAAAATCGAAAAGACCATTGGGAGTTCGCTATCACAGAATGTCAATGAGCATGAAGTGAAATGTTGCATCGATGAGTACTCGTCCGTAGACACCTTGCAAAGGAACCGCTAGCCTGACGGGAGAGGTCATCGACATTGATGCTAAAGCCATAGACCATGATGAGGAAGACCACTCCCACACAGTCGCTTGCCGCATTCATGCTCAGCATGTGCTTCCTGCTCGTAACCGGAGGCCTTGCCTATACGACTCCGCTCCACATACACCACGGTCATCATGATCAGGAGACTCATGGGAATAATTGGTGTAGCTGGACGTGTCAAGCCGGGCAAGGCCTTCAGACACTGTCAACTGACATTCTCCGCACGTTTTCGCTGTTGGGCGTTCTTCCGCTCTTTAAACCAACCGCACCGGATCTCTTCCGTCATCACCATAAACCTTCTCGTGCTCCTCCCCGTTTTTTCTCCGCCTAGATTTGTCGTCGGACGAGGAGATTGACCGGATTGAAGCTGCCAGGCGGACATTCGCCCAACGGGTCCATCAATTCAATCGTGGTCCCACCGCATCGTCTGCATTCATCTGGCACGAAACCGGGATGGCCGATGGTTTTGTCGATCCCGATGCGGGAATGGGCACAAACGTCAGCTATCAGGCGATGAATCCACTTAGCTTTTATGTACCTTCGAAATATCACTAACCCAAAAAATTCTGGAAATGAGAGGACTATACCCCACCGACCATCTCACTGTAGTAACAGCTAGTACCCGTCTATAGACGGACTATATGGTCCATCGTATGCTGGAGCCACCGCGTCAACGATCTGAATATGCCTTGTCACAATGTGTCGGTTCCATCAACCGAACGAGATATCAACGAAGGAAGCGAAGCAATATGGAGAGAATGAGTATCACATTTCTGGCTTTGGTGGTTCTAGCGTGTGCATCCACCACCATGCCGATTGCGGCCCAATCCGGTTCCACACCGAAAGACGGCGAATTGGTCTTTCCGGTCGATGACAAATCCTATCCGGTATTTCTCCACGGGGTTCAAAAACCGAACGCCGTCCGCGACCTCTATATCAACCCACCGGGGAAAGCGCAGAAGCGGGCCAACCGTTTGCCAATGGCAGCATTCTCGTGATGGAAATCTACAACGCCAAGAAAAAGGCCGAAGGGACACTCGAAAAGGGAGCGGAGGGAAATCTGGTAAAGGCGGATTGAGCCAAGGTCTTTGTCATGCAAAAAGATGCGGGATGGGGAAAAGGCTCCCCGGAGAATGTAAAAAACGGCGACTGGATTTACGCAGCGTTTAAGGCGAATGGGGAACGATTGGATGTCGATTATAGGACCTGCCGGGGGTGTCGTTTACCCCTGGGAGCATCCAAAGACTTTGTGCACCGGTATGATGAAGATTTTGACAAACGAATACAGGCGGCTCAGTAACCAAGTATGTTTATCGTTTCCTAGTTACGGGCAAAACGAATCGGCGTAGAACATCCAGGGACGGACCGGCCTCCAACCTTGGACGAGTAGGGTGAAGGTGGTTTGCGAATCTGCAGCCTCCTAGGCCTTCACCCTACTTCTATGCGCACCCCACCTCTTCTTTCCTCAACACAGTGCAGCAGCGCCAGAAAAATTTTCGCGGTACATAATTTCGGCGTAGAGCCTCAAGATTCCTAAAAGACCTCAAAATCCCTCTCTTACGTCGGACCTAAAGCAACAAGCCGTTTGGAGTTTTGATTCTGTGATCAGCAATCTATCGTGAGGAATACCGGCCTGACATTACCTTGGCAAAAGTCTCCGCTACGGTCGGGAGTATTTGATACATTGTCGGGATTTCAATGGCAAGAAGCCCATGATACACTCGTTCACGAGGCATACAATGGCAAAATCCAGACGACAGACACAATCAATCGGCTCTGAAACAGCAAGAAAGCCATCGAACGCTCCGTCTTCCATGGCCTCAGGTTCGAAAGCCCTACTGGACTTTCTCATCATTATTCTGGCCGGTGCCGGACTATTATTAACCGCTTACCTGACCTATACCGCCTCGTTCGAGGTTCACCCGGCATTTTGCAGCGAGGGCTCGGGCTGCGACATTGTGCAGAGCAGCCGATGGGCAACCTTTCTGGGAATCCCCATGGCCTTGTGGGGCTTCGTGACCTATGTGGTAATTGCGGGGCTCGCCTGGTCCGGCCGTGGCAAATCCGGTAGCGGATCGGCATTGATTTACGTGGCTATGACCGGATTCGCGGTCAGCGCCTACTTGACCATCGTCTCAGTCCTGGAGATCGAAGCCACCTGTCCATATTGCCTGACTTCATTTGCCATCATCACGACAACCCTTGGTCTGGCCCTCGCTCGACGGCCTCCCGATTGGACGAAATCACTGAAAGAGGCAGCCGTGATCGGCCTTGTCATCGTCGGCGGACTGCATTTGCATTATAGTGGAGTGTTCGACGCAGCCGCCGGCCCGGAAGATCCCCAAATGCAAGCCCTAGCCATTCACCTCAATGAAACCGGTGCCAAGTTTTACGGTGCCTATTGGTGCCCACGCTGCCAGGAACAAAAAGCCGAATTTCTTTCGTCCGCCAAACGGCTTCCTTACGTGGAATGTAGTTCTGGAGGACGAGGTAGCGCTCTCACCGCTCCCTGCGCTAAGGCTGACATTAAAAGCTACCCCACGTGGATTATCGGGGAACGCCGGTTAACCGGCCTCAAGACCCCGCAAGAATTGGCACGGGCCTCCGGATTCGATTGGCAGGAATAGAAGGTCCAGCCGCGCCTCTCAGAAACTCACAAACCTCTTGGTTTCTCTTATTCGTTCCCTTCCTGCTTCCACTCATTCCAGAACTTTGGTAGAGGGTTAAAAAACTGCACCACGCAGGGAAGTCATCCAATCGTGAACTCCAAGGATACGGCCATTGAACTACCTCAATGTAGCAAGCATCGGCACACGCCCGTAGAACAAAAGTCGCAAGTCGGGTATATCAGTTTTTATTGCTAAAAATTCATTGCACTCTTCCAGCGGAACTCGGAGCGGCGTGACTTCTCCCTGACCGAGCCCGCTCCACTTCAGGGTGAAGGCATTTG
This sequence comes from Candidatus Nitrospira neomarina, assembly GCF_032051675.1. Lineage (NCBI taxonomy): Bacteria > Pseudomonadati > Nitrospirota > Nitrospiria > Nitrospirales > Nitrospiraceae > Nitrospira > Candidatus Nitrospira neomarina. The sequence continues at coordinate 4,576,605 of NZ_CP116968.1, read as the reverse complement.
GACTTGCAACCTCCTTGTCTTTCACCCTGACTTTTTATTCCAAAATTCATAAATGGATATTCTATTTTCTCTCCATGTTGCTCGACCTCTTGAATATTCATTTTTCCTGGCATCCATACTGCCTATTGAAAAACTGGTCATTCGATTTCCTCTACTTCCCCATCTGCTGGAACTTGATAAATAAGGTTGAAGTTTATTACTCAGTGATTTCTCCAAAAAGGTTGGTTGAATTGGTTGAATTATTTCATTTACCAAAAAAACTGTAGTATCGATATGTATCCGGTGCGGCGCTGACATACACTCCACATCCTGAAGGTAGCGTAGGCTTTCACCCTTCTGGTAAAAATACACACTCTCACATTTAGGAATGATGAACGTAATTCTTCTTCCTACATTCGAATATCCGTGGAGGCACCCATGATAAGACCTGTACTTTTTGGCACCATTTCTCTAGCTCTCTCGATGGGCCTGGGAGGTGAAATATCCGAAGTCCTCGGGGCGGAACCCTCTGCTTCGTTGGTTCAAGCCGGGGCTAAACACATCATCGACCATCAAGGCATGCAAACCACCGGCCCAGCTGCTCAACTGGATAAAGACGGGACTCTTCACCTCGCCTGGGGCGGAGAAAAGCAGGAAGATCGAGGAGTCTATTATCTCAAGATCCCACCTCAACAGGAACATTACCCAGAACCCATCAAAGTCAATCTTTCCAGTCCACCCGCCACTTCCCTCCACGAACCACCGGCCTTGGCGTTAGGCGTCAAAAACGATGTGTACATCACCTGGACAACACCTCATCCCGAAGCCGGCGGTAAATTATTTACCAATCTTCTTCTCCTGAGCCGGTCACTTGATGGGGGGAAAACCTTTCTTCCTCCTGTTCGAGTCAACGACGACGACGCCGTCACCGGCCATTCCTTTGACCATTTGACCGTCAGTCCGAATGGTTCCGTCCATATCGCCTGGCTTGATGCCCGGGAAGGGAAAAAAGATCCGGCCACCTATACGGTCTTTTCCCAAGACCAGGGCAGCACCCTTTCACCAAACCTGAAAATTGACGAATCCAGTTGTGTCTGCTGCCGGACCCATATGACCACAGCCTCTGATGGCACCGTCTATCTGGCATGGCGCAAGGTCTTGTCCGGGGCAGTCCGGGAAACGGTCGTGTCTCGTTCCACCGATAACGGGAAATCGTTTTCTCCCCCGGTTATCGTGGGCAATGATCAATGGGTCTACGAGGGCTGTCCCCATCGTCCCGCGACCATGGGGGTCGACCAGCAAGGGCGCCTCTATGTCACTTGGTATACGGAAGGACCTGATGATACGCCGGGTGTGTATCTGGCTTATTCCGATGATCAGGGAAAAACCTTCACACCTCGACGTGCGTTGAACACGTCCAAAGGGACGTTTCCCGACCATCCTCAACTGGCGGTGAATCAAGAAGGCCATCTACTCGTATCCTGGGAAGAGCAATCTCCGGTGCGGCGGGAAATCGTGTTCACCTATTCCCTTGATCGGGGACAGACATTCAGTCCCCCGAAAAAGTTGAATGAGAAAAAGGCCAAGAGTCCGGCCGTGGCATTAAATGACCTGGGACAAGCCGTCATTGCCTGGTCCGAGCAAGTGGCTTTCCCGGGATGGAGTACGGTAGTTCATCGTCTCTCTTTTCCCACCTCGCGGACGGCGCAATTACACCCAAAACCATGACACCGCTTTCTCTGCTGGCTTCAGGAGTCCTGGGAATGGCCCTGGCTTTGGGAAATCCCTCTTCTACCCCGTTCATTCTTAGCCGATTCGATATCCCCCAAACCCTTCCTCCATTCCAGCTCCGCACCCTGCAGGGCACATCTATTCATTCGGATGAATTGGAAGGACGAGTCCTCAACTTGAATTTTTTGGCCACCTGGTGTGGCCCTTGTAAGGAAGAAATGCCCTCGTTAGAACGTCTTCGTCAAAAGTTCCCTGCAGACCAATTGGCCATACTGGCGGTTACTACCGATATTCGTCCGCGAGAAATCAAAGTATTTTGGCAGCAACTCCAGTTGCATTTTGATGCCCTCCTGGATGAACAGGAAGAACTCTCTCAAGCCCTCATGGTCAGAAATCTTCCCACAACAGTGATTGTGGATGCTCACGGACATCTGAGCCAACGGATCATGGGGCCCAGAGAATGGGATAGCCCTGAATCCGTCGCGTACATCCACAACCTCCTCAACCCGAAGTAAATGCACCAGCGGCTTCGACCAATCTCCCTCCTGACATCAAGCCTGTTTCTCGCCATGCTCCTGGCATCCACGGCGTGCGTGACCGTGCAAGACCTCTCTCTGGATTCTCCGGAATCCCATCACAGCCATACGAAACCTCTTCATGGGGTTCTTTGCAACTGGGCCTGTCACATCGGAAAACTTTCGTCAACGTCTCTCATCACCTCTCCATCGTGGCATTCCCCATCCCAGGAATTTGGCGCCGTCCTTTCTTTCTATGCCCAGCCTGGCTTACTCCCTTCTCTTTCGAACAAATCTGCCAGAGCTCCTCCACACGTTCTCTTGTCCTTTTTCTCCTAAAGATTCTTAAGGCTCGGCTGTGGGTTGCGGGAGATTCACGCCTCCTTCCCCATACTCATGAATCCTAACCTGGGTCTCACCCGAAAATTCCTTCAGTGAGCCTGATTCTTAGTTGCTGGCCACATGCATAGCCGGTTGACTCATGCATGTTCAATTTATCTTTTTTGTAAGGAGATTACCTCGTGAAACAGTTTCTTTCTGTCTGTTCGTGGAATTGGTCATGGCCAATCTTCGTCCTACTCTTCACCGTACAAACCATTTCCAGCGCCTTCTCTCCAGCCGTTGCTGCATCAAGCAATCCCTCTACGGTGACCCAAGAATCCCTTCTTCAGCAACAACAGGAGTTGGAAGGTGAACTCGATCACATCAACAGCAGGCTAGAAGAAATCAGGAAACAACTTAGGGAAATCCATCAAATTCCTGCTTCCCAACAAACCGATGAACAACGGCAAACACAGGCGACTCTCCAGGAGGAGGAAGTGGTGACGCTCGAAGAGATGAGTATTGTCAGCACCCGGATTTTAAAACGTCCCGAAGGCCTGACACTATCCTCCACCCCTCAATCGGAAACCGAATCTCAACCCACCCGAACGATGAAAGAATCCATGGAATCTCTTCCCGGCGTGGTACTGCGCCAGGCTAATGGACCCAGGGACTTCAGTATTTCCATTCGAGGATCCGGAATCAAAACGGCCTTCGCCATCCGGGATATCAAAGTCTATGAAGATGGCTTTCAGCAAACGCAGTCGGACGGATTGTCACGACTCGATATCCAGGACCCGTGGTTCATGAGATCGACCGAAGTGATCCGTGGAGCGGCTTCCTCACTGTATGACAATTATGCCTTAGGCGGAATGGTGCATTTTAAAACCCGACGGGGCAGTGACATCAATGGAGTCGAGGGGTTTTTTGCCGGTGGATCATACGGATATAACAAACAGGCGGGCGCGTTCGGCCAACACTGGAAGAATCTTGATGTATCGTTATTTGCCAGTAACGCCGCTGAAAACGGGTATATCGATCACAGTGGATATAACACCCAGACGTTGAATTTGAATTTCCGCTTCACCATTGACGAAAAACAGAGCCTCTACGTCAAAGCCATCACCAACTGGCTGGATACAAAGGTACCTACCCGGCTTACCAAGAGCCAATTTAATGCAAACGATCGTCAGGCCGGAACTGGAACGAAATCAAGAGATCAATCTCGGCTCGACCGCCGCACCATTATCGGATTAATGTATGAACGGCAGTTGACACCAAACCTCATCTTGACGACAGAAGGGGATTATGACGTCAAGGATATTAACCAGTATTTCAATCAAATCTTTGATAATGTGAATACCAATTGGAAACATTATACCGATTTGCGCCATACCGGCCACATCTCAGGCATGCCGCTGAACAGCTATCTCGGATTCTTCGTCAACAATATGGAACAGGAGGGGCAGACCTTCCAAAATTTGGATGACGGCCAGGGCACGCGCGGCACATTGATCCAGAACAACCGGGGAACCATTCGAAATATCGGGGGACGATTCCGAGAAGAGCTGACATTCTTACCGAACTGGACCGTCGCGGCCGGTCTCGGTTTTGAACAATCCATCGTGAGCATCCAGACGATTAATTATACCAATGGGGTGGTCTCCAGCCGGCCCAGCACTACCAAGACCTACTACAATTGGGCTCCTGAAATGTCCCTGACGTGGGAACCCAGAGCAGGCTATCGGCATTGGATCAGGGGGTCAACTGGATATGGCATCCCGCAATTCAGCAATTTGACCCGCAATCCCCTTACGGGTCTTCCCGGATCCAATTTTGACTTGAAGCCTCAAAAAAATGTGAACGTGGAATTCGGTCACGAAGCCCAGCTTCATAATACTTTCAATATGCAACTTGTGGGATTCTGGATTTTCTTTCGCGATGAAATTATTTCGCAAAACATTTCAGGTACGAACACGGCCTCCGTCAATGCCGACTCTTCGGAGTACCGGGGTGTCGAGGTCTCCGCAGATTGGAGACCGATACCCGGTTGGCAATTTCACGCTGCGTACACCCACATTGATGCCAAGTACATCAACTTCACAGACCGGTATCTGGTGAATGGCGTGGCCACCGAAGTCAAACAGGACGGCAATGACGTCCCCAACGTCCCTTCGGATGTCCTTAATATGAAGGTCATGTATGACGATGCGAAAAATGATTGGGGAGCCTGGCTTGAGTCTAATTATTACAATAGCTATTTCCTGAACAATGGCAATACCGTGGGAATTCCTTCCTACTGGATTCTCAACGTCAATCTTCACAAGACCTTTACCTTCAACAATGATTGGTTTCGGTTTGCCAAGTTCTTTTTCGAAATAAACAATATTGCGGACAAGACCTACGCAGCGTCCGGTCAGGTCGTGTCCGACGCGACACCCGATGCCAACAAACAACTGTTCTTTGCCGGATATGGCCGCTCCTTCTACGGAGGTGTGACCATCGGGATATTCTAAATATTCAATGGTTGTTTTCGGAGGGTAGATCCTGGAGGGAGAGGCCGGAGTGCTCCCTCTCCTGGCCGATCGGAACCCGATTAGCCTGCAGCCAATATGTACGGAAGACATGATCGGATGAAGCAGGAATGTCCGACCTCAATCCTTCATCTTCATTTTCGCAAAAAAAAAGGCGGGTCACTTGATATGACCCGCCTTTTCGCGTCTGAAATCAAGAAAAAATTAAATGTCCCTGTTGCAGATGCTTCAAAGCTTCCTGACCATGCTCGCCCGCAACCTCACCGTGTCTCCGTTTTACCATGGTCCACCGCTTCACCGAGATGACTGATGCCTTCATCGACATGAGCATTGCTTTTCCATGGCTTCGCCGCATTATTATCGCTCTGACGCATTTACGATTGCCCCTACCTACATTGTCATTCTGCATACTTCTTCAGGTTTTTATATTTCCCTAGGATTCCCGACGAATTTCCCTGATCACATTGAAAAATGTGTTGCATGCATGAGCAACTGCCTGTAGACGATTATTTGTGGCTAGTCCTATACTCTCCTCCAGTCAGAGACCCCTTCATGTTTGTTGTTATGACAGGACGGTCCATAAGGAAACCCTGACCAACGTTACAGCGTGTCGCTCTTTTGGATGAAAGGTGCGATAGGGAACCCTGACCCCCTAGAAACACCTTCTTCCTTCTGTGGAGAACGATCGGGATGGAGCCTGGTATCGCCTACCTTCGCTTTTCATCCCGGTCTTCACGGAACTAGAAACCTGCACCCGAAAACATGAGATACATGTCGATACATGAATCGACAGACGTAATGTTCAATCACTATTTGGTTTCCAAAGGAGGATTAATGATGCGTGGCTCTGTTATCTTTTCAGGATTGCTTTTGTTCGGTCTTTTGTGTGCCGGATCACCCGTGTTAGCGCTTCAATCGGGTGGCGTTGAAATCGGTGATCTCGAAACAGGCTCTGTGACAGGACAACCCTTTAAGCGTCTTGATGTAGATCTCGCTTTTACGGCGATGCAAATTTCCGGGAAAATGCCTGGTACCCCCGACAGCCATTCTTAGCCTTGTCGCAAGTGGAACGGGAGGACGAGCCGGACGACCGGTATTATTTCAAGTGACCAATACATTGACTACAGACTATACGTTTCACCTTTCAGCTGACTCGGCAATGGCCGGGCCAACATCCTTAAATACCACCCTGGTTTTAAAACCGGGAGAAACAAAGTATATCGGCATTCCAACGAGCGATTTGACCTATGTCACGGCCAACAATTTATTAATCTATAGCAATCCAGCAGACAAGGGTGGCCTTTCCGGGAAATTACTGGTTATCCGATAAGACCGGAGGGTATCGCCAACTGATACTGGAGATGAGCCCTGCCTTCCCGGTGAAAGGCAGGGCTTTTCTGTGTCAGGGGCGGGAGATGATCGCACATCAATAGAAAAATTCTCTCCTGTCCGAGCCTATCCGTCAGGAGGACAAGAACCCCTGGCCTTGAGGCTTACTTTTCGATCCCTTGATTCACATTCTGGCAAATCAGAAAGCAATACGATACAATTTTCAATCTTAGTTTTTCTGAATTTTCCCGATTGAAAACTCCTCGACTGAAAGAAGATCTTCATGGGCAATCCGAGTCATGGCATTCTCTCTCACGCTAACCCACACAGCATAGTGTGGCAGAGAATGTTCCTATGCCTTATATTCTTCTGGCCCTTGCCAGCGTTCGGGCACCAGGCCGGAAATTTTTACCGTGATGCCCTTTCAGCCATTGAAAAGCAGAATTTCAAGACCGCCCAATCATTACTCGAACAGGCCATCCAGGAATTCCCTGGTTTTCCCGAAGCCCATCATCTGTATGGTTTGGTGAAGTTTCAACTCACCCAGCAGCCTGAACAGGCGATTTCCGCCCTTCAAGAGGCCATTCGCCTGAACCCGAATTTAGCTCAAGCGCAGTACGATTTGGCGTTACTCTTTATCAAGCAAGATCATATAAAAGAAGCTCAAAAGGCCATTCAGCAGGCACTCGCTAACTATCCACGTTTTTGGGAGGCTCGGCTCACGCTCGCGAAACTCCTGGATAAGCAGGAACTCACGGATCAGGCTATTCAGGAATACCAGACAGTTCTCACCCACCAACCTTACCAGGAAGAAGCGCTGTATCATCTGGCTACCCGATTAATGCAAGCTCAAGATTACGACCAAGCGCAGCTCCTCCTTACCCAATTGACAGAACACCACCCACACCAGGCAGATGGATGGTTATTGCTTGGCCGGATTGCGGAGCGGCAAAATCAACCCTCATTGGCCTTAAATGCTTACCAACAAGTCATTCAAATCAATCCGGAACAATCGGAAGCCCATTACAACCTTGGATTTCTTTATCAACAACAAGGAAATCTACCAGAAGCCATCAAGCATTTCCGACGCGTCAGTGAACTCAGGCCTCAGGATGCCGAGGCCTTTCTCAATCTTGGTGTCCTCTTTGCAGGAAATCATCAATACGTGGAGGCAGAACAAGCGTACCACGCAGGAATCGCCTTGCAACCGAATTCCCTGGAGGGCCATTTCAATCTTGGCGCCTTTTACGAATTCCACAAAAAGGATCTTCCTCAAGCACAAATCCACTACCAGAAATACCTTGATCTTGGAGGAACGGACACCCGAATCCAACAATTGCTTAACCAACTTAAGCAATAGATCATTCCCATTCGTTCAAGAAATTATCCGAATTCTTCATTAAGATTTCTCCTTCCGAACAACGTGATACCCAATCCATTATCTTCGTCTTCCCATATTCTTTCTCTTAGAGCTCATGGGCTTCGCTCGCTAACACTTACAAATCCTCAAGGCTCATTCAAAGCTGTCTCATCTCCTCAGTCTATACCTCTGATACCTCTCGAAATCCGATGACCACAATTGGCCTTAAACCTGAGGGCAGGAAACCAAGTTTTAGTCCAAAAGACCTGTGTACAATTTTCGAAAAGTACTCTCTTCCAAGCACAACTAGACACAAAATGTAAAAAACTAGCCATTTGGACAGAATTTCCAATCGGCAAGTTTTTAAAGATTCAGTCGATATTCTCCTACCAAAGAACCTCCTCATTAAATCAGTGAGAAATGAATAATTGGTGTGAGATGTGCGAGGTTATTGACCCTCTCATCCATGGAGACAGGGAAAATGGGACGCAACTCAAACAAAGGGATACAGAGTCCGTTACGAAACCAACACGGCGCCTACATCCTGGTTACTGGCATCGCTGTTGTGGTCCTGTTTGGGTTTGCAGCCCTGGGGATTGAAGTCGGACGGTGGTATGCCATCCAGGGAGAAATGAGTAAAGCCATTGATGGAGCCGCCTTTGCAGGGGCCAAGAACGTGAACAACCCAAATATTACGGATCTACACGGGTTTGTCGAACAAGTGGCCCAAGCCAACTTTCCTCCAGGATTGCTAGGGACTGACACACCAACGTTCGTGGTTTCCGACGACGGAAACGGAAAAATAACGGTGCAAGGTGACACAAACTCCATCAATTCACTTGCAAGAGTGGTTGGGGGAGGCCATGACACGACCGCTATCGCGGCAGACGGATCCGCCAAACTTCGTATAGCGGAAATCGCCTTAGTTCTTGACGTTTCGGGGTCGATGGCAGGCAGCCCCTTAGCCGACCTGAAGAATGGGTCAAAAAACTTTGTGGAAAACTTTACCGATCAACAAGCTGATAATCGATTTGCCCTAATAACCTTTGCCTCAGGGGTCCAAAAACTATATGACATGGACCATGGATATGTCTCCCCCATGACGTCGGCTATTAATGGTCTTGGTGCCACTGGGGGGACAAATGCCGAGGATGCCTTAGCTCAAGCCCTTGCCCTTCCGTGGTCCGATCAATCGGGCGTCCCCGCCAACGAACGAACGAAGCAAGTCGTCGTTTTTTTCTCTGATGGAAATCCCACGGCTTTTCGTGGACAGTTTAAATATAACGGTACCGATTATGATGCCGTCGCTGCGCTTAATGGTTCAGGTACGGCTGTCTGGTCTAACTTGCAACGACCAGACTATCAATTCACGACATTTAGTGTGGACAAAACTTACAGGACAGGCGACGGAAAACCCTCCGGGAGTACATCTTGTCCAAATACTTCCGGCCCAAGTGGCACCGACAAATTAAACGTAAGATGGTACGTCTTTTCAGATCCCACTTATGGAAAAGATAGTTATGGCCCAATGTCGGGTTATGGGACCCAACAATGTAATATCCCCGGCGGGCCACTCGCCGGGTACCTAGACTATCTCGCTAAGCAGATGGCAATTGACAATGCCGCAGCAATCAAAGCTCAAGGCATTGAAATCTATACCATTGGGTTGGGCAACGTCGATCCGGCATTTCTTTCGACGCTCTCCAGCGGGTCAGCCTTTGCGTACTATACTCCTGACTCATCTGAGCTGGAGGGAATTTTCCAACAGATTGCTAATATTCTTAAACTCGTCCTTATCAGTTAGGCCACCAGGATGCCACACGAGGGGAACCACAACACGCACCACTGGGATGAGAGATCCACATGCAGGAGGGTTCCTTAATGAACAGCTTGATCAGGTCTTTTCGGAAACTGATGTCTCCATGCCAGACCGAATCGGGAATCTCGGCGGTGGAAGTGGGAGCGACCATGCTGGTGTTTCTCACCGCTCTCTTTGCCGTAGCGGAAATGGGTTGGTTTTTTGTGCACCAGAACACCCTCACTTCTGCAGTACGAGAGGGCATTCGTATTGGAACCGTTGGCGCGACTTCAGTCGATGGCAATGGGAATGCCTTATCCCGTGAAAATTCAATTAAACAAGCGATTCAACAAAGCGCCTCGACAGTCATGGATATTGACCCTTCAGATATTTTGATTTTCCCCGTCGATGCCGATTGGACCGATCCTGATGATCCGGCAGTGATGGCAGCGGCAAGCGCCGGTGGTGCCGGAGCCTTTATGCGAGTCCGGGTAAATTTCACCCATCAATTTTTCACTCAATTGATTGGAGGGTTATTTGGACCAGGCGATTCCGTTGTCATGTCGTCCGAGGGGACCTACCGCAATGAAAATTTCATCTTAGGAGGCGGGGGGTCATGATGACATCATTTATACAGAGGGGGCGGAATGAACAGGGCACCGCTTCCATCGAACTCGCCTTTTCCCTCATGCTTTTTCTCTTCGTCGCGTTTGGAATTGTTGAATATGGAAGCATCATCAACGAACGCAACGCACTCACACAACTAGCCAGAGAGGGCGCAAGCTTAGCTTCACGAAACCTCACAACCAATCAGAACATGATGGATCTTCTCGGGTCCACCGACAATGCACTGGATTTTAAAAATTATCCATCCAAATATCATATTTACTTAGCCCAAATCACCGCCGGGACCGTCGCAAACAATAACCCTACCTGTACGGTCGTTGAACAAGGAGGCTTAAACGGCTCAGGCGTAGCGGCACCAGCACTTCCGAATTGTGATTTGCCACAAAATCTTTACGACTATTTGGTCTATGTTCCCGGCACCGGGGCAACAGTACAACAATTTACCGTGTTAAAGGTCTATTATGAACATGACCCGATTACCCCTCTCGGGGCATTAGCTACGCAAATTGGATGGGGGGCAGGCACTGTGGGGAATAGTGTGACCTTGTTTAGCCAAGCGATTTTTTGACCTACGACATCATAGTTTGTTCAGGAACATCCTCCGGCACCATTTACTTTTAGAGTCATACAGACTTGCGAAGGACTTAGGCGGAGTCAACACACCCTTGACAGTCGTTCATCTCATGCCATCGTTAATATGACCTGGGTTGGTCTAGATATTTAATCTTTCTGATCTTCCGTATGCACTTCAAGAATTGAGGACTGGCTACCCCTATACAAACGCCGCCAAAGTTTCCTACAGCGCGAGAATATCAGGCTAGAACCAGCTTATCGAATTATTTTCGCTTTACTATTTTGTCTTTAATTTCCACTATTTCTTCGTTGTTCAATAAGGCTCCTTATCGTAGATCTAAACGTTTCCAAATCAGTCGAATTCACGCGAATGGTCGTATCTTCTTCTAACTGGGTTAAGGGCTCCTCTTTAAGTTTTTGCTGCTCCATGACTCCAATCGTTGCATCAGAGGCATCGGCCTGTTGCTTGGCCCGACTTGCTATTCGCTCCGCCAACACTTCTTCCGGCGCCCAGACGTCCAATATGACAATAGATACGTGTCGTTCATGTGCGAGTCGGATGAATGATTGTCTTTGTGCAGCCTTAAGGAATGTAGCATCCACAACAACAGAATAGCCTGCCCGTAACATCGTATTTGCAAGATTCCATAACCGATCATAGGTTACACGAGTCATATCTGACGCGTACAACCTCTTTGATGTTTCCTGACCAGCGGCGAATTTACATTGCTCGGCATGAATCCGCTTCCGTTCCACATCGGATCGTACGCGCACGGCACCCAAAGCTTTCACCACTTCAGTCGAGACCGTCGTCTTCCCAGTCCCGGAGACTCCGTGCATCAGCATCAACAGGGGAGGAGCAGGCATCACCAATCGATGTGCCAACTCCACGTATCGGATTATTTCTTTTAGGATATCCTCCTGTACCAGGCCTCCTGGTTCGACCTGAGCTAGACGCAAGCCAGCCACTTTAGCTCGAACGAGTGCCCGATAAACCTCATACAGCCGGAATACACTCATCCCGGCATAGTCACCCGTCATCTCCAGATAACAGTTCAAAAACCAATAGGCCAAATCCCCTCGGTCCCTGCTCTCTAAATCCATGACCATAAACGCAACCTCACTGATGACATCAATCCAACGCAACCCTGGTTTAAATTCCAAGGAATCAAACACACAGATCCGGCCCTCAAATAGGGCAATATTTCCTAAATGAAGATCACCATGACATTCTCGGATCTGCCCAGAAGATTTGCGTTCTCTGAGTGTTGGCCTCAATCGTTTCCATTCCTGATTTGTCCATTCCTCGATATCCTTCATCCAGAATTGAATCCGCGCAGGGAGGACCGCCAGAGGAATATCCTCAAAGCACTCAGCTATAGGTCCCCATACCCTATCCGGCTCTCCATAGGAAAGAGAATCTCCTGCAGGTTCAATCCGGCCATGGAATGTGCCAATATCTCTGGCCAGTTGACCGACCATAGATTCATGCAGGTTGCCCGTCACAAGGAGATGGTGAAACTCCTGATCGGGAGGAAATTGTTTCATTTTGACGGCCCACTCGAGAGGGCTTCCGTCGCCATCCATGCGTGGATTTGAGGGGGACCCGGTGATAGAGACCACCCCCAGATAAAGCTCTGGGGCTAACCGTCTGTTGAGACGAATCTCTTCTTCACAAAACCATCTCCGTTTTTCAATCGTTGAAAAATCAACAAACGAAAACAACACCGGTTTTTTTATTTTGTAGACATAGTGACCGGTTAACAACACCCACGATATATGCGTTTCTACCACTGTGACCTGATTCACAGGGTGTGAATAACATTTCGGATCCTGCAGCGAGGCGACTAACTGAGAAGAAATTATAGCCATCAAATAGAGACCATCGGTTATATCAGAAGAGATACAATTACCTCGTTTTGCGCCGGAATCACTGAATGCATTTACCCATACTACCCAATTTCACTTCTTTCCCCAACCAGAAAAAATGATCCACTGATTGATGAACGTTCATTTGACTTGTGAAGAAAATCCCCGAACGGGTACACTATAAAAAGCTGATCAATTATGTTGAAACGAATCAAAATCTTTTTTATTATCATTGTTCTCCTGTTGGTCGGGTCCACCTTGGCTGCGCTCTGGTTGTTACCGGGTACGTTCTCCGCGAAAGCCACTCCGCCCGAGTGGGAAGTGAAAGCTGCCAGGTTTATCCGACATCTGGCAACGCCGAGCCACTTTCTCAAAATGTCGAACCCGGTCCCTTTTTCTCCTGAAAATCTTGCACAAGCCCGGCACCATTTTGCCGATCACTGCGCCACCTGCCACGCCAATGATGGAAGTGGGAAAACCCATATGGGTCCGAATTTCTATCCTCCTGTTCCGGACCTCAGAGCCCCAGCTATTCAAGCCATGGCTGATGGAGAATTGTTTTATGTCATCCATTACGGCATTCGATTTACCGGAATGCCGGCCTGGGGGAAAGGTCTGCCGGAAGAAGATTTCGATAGTTGGAAATTAGTTCATCTCGTTCGACATTTCCCCAATATCACTCCTGAGGAAATTGCGGAGATGAAACAATATAATCCTCTTACCCGCGAAGAACGCGAGCAACAAGAAGCCATTGATCAATTCTTATCAGGAGAAGATGTCTTTCCCCAAGAGCACCAACATTGATTTTATCATCCAAGGAGTCACTATCATGAAATATTTCAGTATTCTAGCCGCTTTGTGCTCCCTTTTTCTGACCATCCCCGCCTGGGCCCATGGCGATGCTCCTCATGTAATGGGAACCGTCACTGAATTGGGAAATGACCATGTGGTGGTCACAACTCCAAAAGGGGAATCCCTCACTCTCGCCTTTCATCCTCAAATTACGTTTCAACAAAATGGGATTCATGTCGAAAACGCCCGGCCGCAGGTTGGGGACCGACTGGTAGCCGAGGTTTCAAAAAAGGGCGTTCCTGAAAACCGCGACTGGGTTGCGACCGAAATCACGTTTTCCACACCCAAAAAGAAGCCTTGACTGCTGAACACGACTCACGACGGAGAATGAGAAACACAAATTATTCAGCTTTTAGGTAAAGCCGAATCCATGCTTCATCCGGTTTGACTGACCCAAAATTTATTCTTCCCGTATCCTCATTATCTTCTCAAGATAAGTGCCTTTTTCGATCTTCGGGGATTTTGATCATTTCCCCCTGCCTTTAGAAGTCCATGACAATTGCCTACCCACAACTAGCTCCCAGATTCGTAGCAATACCTCAGAAATACAGAGCCAAGATTGAGCAATTGGGCCGGGGTGAATAATTACCTGAACGGGAGCCGGTCTGAGGTCCCATCTTGGAGAAATGGCGCCAGGCCCCTTACTAAAAAGAATCTCGGGTCAACCATATCATCAGATGAATCTGTTGTATTTGCATCTCTTCAGGATGGAGGAATATGCTGTAAATATTGATGAAGGATCAAGATGACTTGCTCGAGCGCCATTAGTCTCTCACCTGTATTTATTCCCCATAAACTGGTCTTCCTGTTATTCCTCACCATGCTTTGTGCCACAGGATGCTCTACCCCCTACAAAAGCACCCTTCCTCCAGATCTGGCGGAACAAATCGACCCCCAATTACTGTTCCCGCGCATCAAAGAGGATCCTGACAGCTTCAAGGGAAAACTGATTATTCTTGGAGGTCAAGTCCTGGCAGCAAAACGCTTAAAGGATTCAACCCAACTCACGATCCTTCAATTACCCCTCATCGATGAACAGGAGCCCACAACTGAACTTACGCAATCCCAAGGACGATTTATTGCAAAACAGGAACAATTTCTAGATCCCGCCACAGTTCCCCCTGGAACCCGGCTCACCTTGGTTGGAGAACTGTCCGGCTCTGTCCAACAGGGTCTCGATGAAACCATATATACCTATCCCACTCTCACCATTAAACATCTCAAAGTCTGGCCAGCGTATTCTCCTGATTTTAACCGGTATGGACCCTATCCTCAGCCCTTCTTCTATCCTTATGCGTTTCCATACTGGGGAGGATATGGCCGGTTTTATCCGTATTATCCGTTTGGTTATTGGTAAGACGCTCTTCCAAAACCACCGGCTCACCTTCTCCATTGATTTACCAAAGACGCCTTGGATTCAAGCATCCCATAATTTTTAAAGTTTGGATCAACATAAAACTCCCTCGTGCCACGGCATACCGGTTCAATAGCTGAAAATTTTAGAATAAAAAAAAGGAGGAGGCAGGGCCTCCTCCCACAATACACGAGTATTTTAACGTAGCTGAAAACTCGACGGTTAATTTACAACTTTGTGTCCGGTTGATTTTCCTGGGATACGGGTTCAGTTGGCATCTCTTCCCCAGACGGTGCTTCCAATGAATGCTCTTCGCTGACAGAGATTTTTTCCATTGTGGCCTCTTCCACAAGAGGAATTTCCTCAATCACTTTGGCTTCCATTGAGGGGGGAGCGATGACTGCCACGCTATCGAAATCAGCCATTAACCCTATCGTATCCTCTCCTCCGTCTAACAGAAGGGTAATATTTGTGGTATCGTTCCGCCATTCCGCCACCATCTTTAGATGGCCACGAAGCAGGGCTTGTCCCCAGAGACTTTGATCATATTGGTACAAGGTATCTAACCAGATTTCCTGAACCGACGTCGGCATACCATAGGACTGGGTTATCCAGTTTTGGACCGTATGAAAATCGTTCACATAGTCCACCGCATCATCATGTTGGGGTTCAAATAAATAATTTGCCTGAGCAAGTTGGTCTTCGTAAAACGTGTAGGTTAACGAGGCGTCAATTCCTTCGATTTGACGACGATACCCTACCCGCTGCTCGTAGGGCTCCAATACCGGAGATTGGAGCTCCCAAACCGGTTGCACCGGTTCATTCAGCTTTACTTCCTGAGCATTCATTCCCCACTCGGTACTTCGCCGTTCAAACGTCTGAGGTTGGGCAGGAACGACCGTTTTTTGAATCACGGAAGGTTGCGGTTGGTGGTGGGTTGGTCCCGCCAGCAAATGCCCATTCGAATCCCGGTGACGGGTCAACAGCAAATATTCAGAGGCCTCATAGGCAAAACTTGTCGTCAGCAATGTTGTTCCCATCATGATAACTGCGCCCGTCAAAATAGAATGTGTTTTCATAGTGTTTCCCATTGCCCCCAAGGTTTTCAAACGCCAGGAATGATCAGAAGATTCCTGAAAGGATGATTGCACAGGTGTATCTCTCGTTATCACTACTCGTTAATCCATATAGGATAGTGTCGGTTGTTGAGGAGAGAACTTGAGGCGGAGTAAAAACCGCTTATCTGGACAGAGCTAACATTCCCAAACCCTAGTTAGGATGAGAAATATTAAAAAGCAGGACCACTGGAAGCGAAGAATGCACGTTACGAAAAGAGGAAAAATCGGTCAATTATGAAAGAAACTAATCGTGTTCCGCATACCGAGCCTTCATTAGGGATGGAAATAAACTAATCTAGAGCAGGAGCGGTCACCAGGAACGAAGAGAGAAGAAAGAACAGGCACCAAAATTTTCCTGGAAAAAGGGTAAATCCCGCGTCCCCCGGACATCTAACACCAGGCAATATTGCTAGAGGAATCCCCGCCACTTCCAGCCAATGGTTGGGCAAGAATTTCCGCCCAATGCGTTCTCAAATTAGTAAACATCCGGAGATACCCGCTATAAGAATTGGGTTTTTGCATGTATCCATTCACTCCCATCCCAGCGGTATGACCGATATCTCTTGGAGCTTTTGACGTAGTCAACACCACAATGGGTATGGATGCTAAAGATGGATCCTTCTTGATTTCAGTGAGAACTTCCCCGCCGGTCATGTGAGGCATATTCAAATCCAGGAGGATCACACTGGGGCGTGGCGCAGATTCTTTCCTCGAAAATGAACCACGGCAATACAAATAATCCAGCAATTCGGTGCCATCATTCACGCAGCGTAATTCCTGTCCGATCGGGATCTCGCCCCATGCCTCTTTGACAATTTCACAGTCATCGGGATTATCGTCAACAAGCAAGACCGTGTGAATAGGCAGAGTCATCATTAGTTTTCTAGAGTTGGTTAAACAGGAGATCAAAATATGTGCGGGATCAAACCGCTTTTCAACAGCAAAGAACCTCTAACCTTTATCGGCGATTTCCTTTAAAACCTTTCCTGTACCGCCCAACGCTCGCACACTTACGGCTGTGTAAATTCCGTCGAAACACCGGTCGGCGTCAAAGAAGGAAGCTTCAGATGTACTGAGAACAACTGCCGACAAGTAGGAGACTCCGGGATATGTTTGGGCCAACTGGAAAGATGTCGGACATGCAACCACTGTACTAGAGCATCCCAACCACTCACCCGAACAACATCAGCATGAGGAATTGCACGATTCCAGGGTTGATCCATAACAAAGACTTGTCTATCGAGGGCACGATAGGCCTGAATATGGTGAGGATGATCATCAATCGCGGCTGTTATCATTTCGGGAATGTCGGTTTTTTCTTCAGTGTGATACAGCGCATCAAAAGGAAGGCCATGTCTTTCCAACCAACAAAGAGTCTGAGGTCGTGAATACGGACGCCGGGCCGTCACGATAATAACCCGATAGCGACGATGGATGAGGGTCAGGGCTTGTTTTGCCCCAGGAAACAAAGGTAGCCGTGGGATCGACTCCTGGTGGAATCGGCAGAAAATCTCCTCAAGGAGTTCAGGCGCTAATTGGCTAGCATCTAATCCACCGGCACTGCCATACAGACCCACAGGCCATAATCTTCCCGTCAATTCCTGAAATAAACGCTGAACTTCAGGCTCCGCCCGCCCTAAAACATTATCAATATCAACCGCAAAACATGGTCGGATCATAGAAGATTACCCCATAGATATTTCCTTCAACACATAAATCTGCAAAGAGAAAGCCTCACGCCAAAAGTCGATCCTTTCCCTTTTTGCTACCATAGAAATATTCGAACCAAACAAGCAAGCGGAAGACAAAACCCTTTCACCTACCCCACGCGGGTAATCTCCTCCCTCCTCGGGATCACCATACACAGGGCGGAATGTTCATTAGGAATGCAGTTAGTGGGCCAGGCTGGCAGCAAGTGACTGGTCATTAAGATGACTTCGAAGAGGCCGGTTGGTCAACGCGAGATAGGCGTGTTTGATGGATCCCACCGGCGTCACTTCCATCAGAAACGGGGTTTCCCAATCATCATCCGCCACGTCCGGTTCCTCTGGAATTAGTACTCGTCGATACCGTTGTTCATATGCGGCCAAAATCTTTAACGGGACTCCTCCCACAGTTCCCACATGTCCATCCGGCGTGACGGTACCCGTCAAAACCGTCTCCTCATCCACCGGCTCATTTTTAGCAAGGGCAACGACATTCAGGGCCGCCATGGCCGATAAACTTTCCCCGTACAACGTGACTCCCGGATAGGGCAAAATAAACTTGACCGTCCATGAATCAGGGTTCAGCCCGGCTGCTTCAACCACTAGAACTAAAGCGTCTTTGACCGATTGCTGTGCATACGGTGAAAACTTCCCTGGCCTTGAAAGAAATTGAAGATCCAAACCCTTGTGATCCCGTCGCTGAAGAAATTCCAATTGAATTTCCGCAACAATGCCCACCTGTTCGGATTGTTCATTCATTGTGGTCCCAAGAATGGGAATCATCGTTCGAACATATTTGATTGGTGGACTCGATTCTGAAGCGGCATGGCCGGAGGCAGGAAGCCCCCATGACAGGGATACAGAGAGGAAGACACCTGTGAGGATAGACCAAAACGTCGAAACGACATCTCGTTGAGTGCCCCTCCTAGCAGATAAGAAATCTGAAAAATTTCCGTGAAATGATGCTCGACATCCACTCATCGCCATCCCCCGTGAAAGCTGTCTTCTCCTTTTCGGCCTGGCAAGGAGAACACTTAAATTTCATGAGGTCAGGCACTATATTTTGTTGGCTCTGATGGTCCTTGGGTCGTTTCCATTCGCAGAATTTTCCGTCATTGCACAACAGAAACATCCCCCCTATCACAACACATCCTTAGACATGACAAGCCCTTCACTTTCACCACGTGTTCCCTAGGGAGTATGAGGTTAAGAACGGCCGAAAGGACGCCGATGAGGAAACCAGGCATTCCCCACAATGAAGAAATGAAATTTCCTTCCTAAGAACCCCTCGTCGGCATATTATGGCCATCAAACGAATTCCAACGACTTCCGCTCAAGTGGGAATGTACCTCTGTGGAATCGACCGCTCATGGATAAAGACTCCATTCCTCCTGCACCGGTTTCTCATCAAATCTTCCAGCGATATTGCCAAATTAGAACAGGCCGGAATTCAAGAAATCGCCATTGATACTGATCGTGGGCTTGATGTAGTACCAGATTCTGAACCACCGCCCACCCCTGATGACGTCTCCTCCCCTCCGAATTCACCTATACCTGATTCTTCCCGCCCGCCCGAAGTCGCACGACTTGACCACCTTCCACCCTCTGTTAAGGGAAAATCCCTATCCGGTGAACTCACCACAATGAAGATGGTGCGGTTGTATATGCTTGAAGGTGTCCAGGATATCCTCCACACACTGCAGAAAACCGGACGGCTCGCCACGGAACAGGTTCATCAGATCACTGAATCCGTCATGGCTGAATCCCTCCGACATGAAGAAGCCTGCATCGCAATGATTCGGACCAGGGACTTTTCTCCGGCCTTATTCGATCACGCACTTGCGGTCAGTACATTAGCGGTTTTATTGGGACGAGCTGTGGGGTTGGACAATACCGCGTTACAACACCTGGCAAGCGCGGGCCTTCTCCATGACGCAGGGCTCTTGAACATTCCACAACTCCTGAACCGACCGCTCAGCCAGTTATCTGACGCAGAATTAGTCATGTATCATAAACATCCCCATCGAGGGGTTGAGATGCTGTCCCAACAGTCGAGTCTCTCGGACGAGGTTGATACGTTAATCCGGGAACACCATATTGCCCTGGATGGCACAGGACATCCTGCGAATAGTGATCCAACCAAAATTCACACATCCAGCCGAATCCTTCGTATTGTCGACGAGTATGATGAATTATTAACCGGTCACCACACTGGGAAGCCCTTCCCGGTCAGAAACGCCCTCCAATCGTTATATCAACAAGGCAGGAAAGGTTTATTAGATGGCGCATTAGTGGCGACATTCATTAATCTCATTGGAATCTATCCCACGTATGCCCTGGTGGAATTGAGTACCGGGGAACGGGGAATCGTCACAGCGAATTCCCGAGATGATCTGCTTCAACCCACGATCCTTCTAATCCAGGACGCCATTCATCAACCGTTGTCTGAACCGATCCCGTTCAACTTCTCTGTACTCTCCTCTCATGAATCACGGCCGGAAATTGTGCGGGTCCTTGCTCCCGAACAAGTCGGCATTGACCTTGATTCTGCTCTGGAAAATTGGATGACGTTGTAGCCATCCCTGCCTGTCGTACTCCCTCGGTCCAACCGGGAAGAACACGTTCCCGCTGAAATCACCCCCAATCCACGGCAATGTCAAGGAAGAAACACCTCTGGGCCTTCCCGCAAGTTTCAAACAATAATGTCGATACAGGCCCAAATATGACCCAAGGATTTCTCACCGCATCAGCGGCGGAACGGAGGGCCCAAAAAATGGAACAGATCCGCCAGCAACCGACCACAAAAACATGGCGTCTTTTAGGCCTTACAGGCCTGGTCCTCTCAGTCGGGTTCTTCTTGAATGAAGGACACGCCCGAGAACTGCCCATGCCTTCCCCCAGTCACCCCCTCAATTTCCACAGTACTCACCCCACCAACATGACATCAAAGGCCCACCCTTCAGAAAAAAATCGTACGTCCCAACCCACAAAATTCACCAACCACAATGAGGCAGGTTCAAAGGAAAGAGATCACGAAGATAAAACACAAAAGAAAAGACTCGGGTTAGCAATTTTATTTCTCGGAACGTTGGCTGAAAAAAGCTAATACGTTTTTCGTCACGACCGAACATTTGTCCAGAGCGGGAGCGTGGCCCCTACCTATAGGAACAAACCATTGAGGAAATGCGGATCGGGATTGGCACTACTTTGACAAAGCGTGAGGAGAGGAATCTGCAGGTAAAAACGTCGGAGATAAATCTTCCAGCGCCAACAACAACGCATGCGTCCCGGAACGCCCATGACCATTGGCTTGAATCGCAACATAGAGCTTTCGAACCAGTGAAAGCCCTGTCAGAAGTAAGCCCATTCGTTTGGCTTCATCTAATGCCATACCCATATCCTTAATGAAATGCTCCACAAAAAATCCGGCTTCAAAATCTCGTTTCAATATCCGAGGTGCCAGATGGTCAAGTGTCCAGCATCCCGCAGCCCCACTGGATATGGAACGCAACAAGGTTTCGCCATCCAACCCGGCTTTTTGGGCATACAATAACGCTTCACACACACCGATCATCGTGCCCGCAATCGTTATTTGGTTACAGAGTTTGGCATGCTGCCCGCATCCGGCATGGCCTTGATAGACTACGGTTCTTCCCAACACAGACATGATCGGCCTGACCGCTTCAAATGCCCTCGCATCGCCACCCACCATAATGGACAATGTGCCCTCTCTGGCCCCAACGTCACCGCCAGAAACCGGCGCATCCAGGGCGGATGCGGATTTTGAACTGGCCACACTGGATAATTCACGAGCCAACGTCGGCTCAGAAGTGGTGAAATCCACGAAGACCTGACCAGGGCGAGCCTGGGGTAGCAGCCCATCTGGTTCGAGATATATCCGACGAACATCCTGAGGAAAACCCACCATTGTACACACCACATCGGCCTCCGCAGCTACAGCGGCCGGAGACTCTTCCCATCGGGCGCCTTGATCCAACAACACCTGCGCTTTAGAAGGGGTGCGGGTAAATACCGTCAAGGCATACCCGGCACGAAGGAGATGTTCGCACATTGGCGCGCCCATCACTCCGGCGCCAATCCATCCGATTCGAACAGGCGAAGGAAGAATTAGAGGTTCGGCCGCAGGAGAAGACGTATTCATGAACGCTCCTTGAGAATCAATAATTAATCAGAGGCTGGCTGTTGTTGCGTCAAGCAATGAATGGTCCCAAATCCCCAGACCAGATCCACGGCATGAATACCTACCACCGTTCGATCAGGAAACAGGTCAGACATAATCCCTAAGGCCACCCGATCCTGCGGATCATTAAAGGTCGGCACCAACACGACAGCATTCCCGATATAAAAATTGGCATAACTGGCAGGTAGCCGTCGCCCTTCAAAATAGAGCGGCCCAGGCATCGGCAAGGGGACCACCAGTAACTTTCTCCCATTTTCCACCCGCATTCCCTCTAGTCGCTCGGCATTTTCAGCCAAGGGACGATAGTTTTCATCGGCTGGATTGGATTCCTGACACAGCACCACCGTATAGGGATCCACAAACCGACATACATCATCAACATGCCCATGCGTATCGTCACCGGCAATGCCTTGCCCTAACCAGAGAACCTGGGAAATGCCTAAATGTGTGCCAAACACTTCCTCATAATCCTGTCGGGAAAACCCGGGATTCCGTACCTGGACCTGCTGATCCAAAACACATTCTTCCGTGGTCAACAACGTTCCTTGGCCATTCACATCGATGGCGCCACCTTCCAGAACCACACCTTCACCATTTCGCTCAACAGGGACCACGGGAATCTTGAGTTTCCGGCCTAATCGAACCGGGATACGATCATCCAATTGCCAATCCGGATACTTGGCCCAGGCTGTAAAGCGAAAACGGGCAATCGCCACTTGGGAATCAGGCTGATCCCGTTTCACGAAAATGGGGCCAAAGTCACGTGCCCATCCCCGATTGGTCGGAATACGAAGAAATTGAATACGGGTCATATCGGCCCCAATTTTGTCCAACACCCGCCTGGCTTTCAATTCATGGTCTTTGTCATTCACGAGAATCCGAACAGATTCTCCTAAAGACAGCCTCCGAACCATTTCCCCATACACCCAGGAGATCGCTCCCATTTTCCCGGGCCAATCTTTCGTATTATGGGGCCATCCTAGCCAAGTCGCCTCGTGTCGCTCCCACTCTGCGGGCATTCTCATTCCTAATTCAGCCCTACTCTCTCTATGAGGGGTTTTCTCTTGAACGGAAAAAACACCAGTCGGGAAATCCTCCGTTTCCCTTTCCCTAAAAGAACTTGGCCTCGAAAAGAGGGCAAGGTCAGGGAGAGGGTCAAAGCTTTCAGAAACTCCCATGGCTCTCACAATCTCCTCCACCACATCATCAGTCTTCGTTAGCACATCATCATTGCAAAATCGAAGGACCCGAAAACCCAACGTCGTCAAATAATTGATGCACGCCTCATCTGCTTTTTTCTGTTCTGGATGTTGTTCCCCTTCCAGCTCAATAATCAGCATCCCTTCCAAACAACAGAAATCAACAGTACTTCCACCGATTGGATGTTGCCGCCTGAACTTCCATCCCTTAACCTGACCATCTCGAATCCGGCCCCAGAGCCGTTGTTCAGCATCCGATTGATTCCCACGTAACCTGGCCGCAATGGATCGCCATTGGGGTGCAATCCGCTTCATCTCTTCCCTCACCCTAATCCTTTCCCCAAAGGGAGGAGGAATATTGCAAGATTGGAAAACATGCTACTCATTTGGAAGGTACAGCGCTTCCCTCTTCCTGGAAGAGCTCGGCCTCAAAGAAAAAGACAAGGCTAGGATAAGGGTCAACACCGCAAATTTGTACAAAGGCCGGATTAATGAGACACATCCAAAAATCGCTTCGTGATCCCCCCATACGCATCAATGCGACGATCGCGAAGAAAAGGCCAGTTGCGGCGGACTTCTTCAATGCGTTTAAGATCAATATCCACCACTAGCACTTCTTCTTTCTCAACAGACGCCTGCGCCACCACCACCCCAAAGGGATCACAGACAAACGAACTGCCCCAAAATTCCAGCCCATCCCCGCCAGCCGGGGCCTCATGGCCGACCCGGTTCACGGCCGCCACAAACACCCCATTCGCAATGGCATGACTGCGCTGGATCGTCATCCAAGCTTCGCGTTGCGCCTGGCCTTCTTCCGTTTTTTCTTTGGGATGCCAGCCGATGGCCGTAGGGTAAAATAAGATCTCCGCTCCTTGTAGGGCCGTCATTCTCGCTGCCTCCGGATACCACTGATCCCAACAAATCAACGGCCCGACCGTTGCATGGGTGGTCCTCAGCGCCTGGAACCCTCGATCCCCAGGAGTGAAATAAAATTTCTCGTAATAAGCTGGATCATCCGGAATATGCATCTTGCGATACAGTCCGGCTATCTCTCCTCGCTCGTCTAACACGACAATGGAATTATGGTAGACCCCTGCCGTCCTCCGCTCAAACACCGACACCAAAATGGTCACACGATGCGTTTTAGTAATTTTAGCCAAGGCATCGGTGGAAGGCCCAGGAACGGATTCTGCCAAATCAAATAGAGCGGCATCTTCCTTCTGACAAAAATATTGAGAGCGAAACAACTCAGGCAGGCAGATAACCTGCGCCCCGTTTCGCGCCACTTCCTCAACCTTGTCCACCGCATGCTCCAGATTCTCACCGGGATTGGCGGAGCAAGCCATTTGAATCAATCCGATTTTCACCACATTTTCATCCTCATTTTTACGGATTCATACCCCACTTTTTAAGGAGAGGGCGCCCCCCTACAGAATGCACAATACAGTTGGGGGAGATAGATAGATCAAAGCCGTATCGTCAACAATTGTAAAGTGTCCTATTATAGTTCATAGGCCACATCGCACTTCTACTCCCACCTCGCTACTTTGTCTACTTCAGAGAAAAAGCCCATTCAAAAAAGAGAAAGGAAAAATTTTGGGAACCAGCCGCAGCAGAGGAAACAGGTATCAATCCCAACATCGGCCATCGGGAATGGATGCTCATTTTTTCGAATAGATCCCCGCAAAACCCCTGTGGAAATTAGTGGATCAACCACGACTTTAATGTTATGTCCCTATAGATGGGACTTATTCGTTAGGACGGAGCATAGCACAGCCGGGATCGCGAGCCACAAACATCCCGGCCACTTGCCGGTCCTGCTCCTTGAAGGCCTTGTGCCACCAGCAGGCCGCATTCCACAGGTGCTCCGGGGCGCTGTTGCGCTCGGAGGTACCCGGAGTCACACCCAAACCCACGCCTTCAAAGATGAATTCAATATACGACGAGGCGGCGATGGGCATACCCTCCCGCAACGGATTGCGCTTGGCCCCTTGCGACCAGAGATAGCTTTGCCAAACTCCCAACATCTCCCAAAAGTTGTAACGGACACGATCCTGATTCCAGTCCCTCGCGCGTTTTTTAAGCTTTTTGGCCTCCTCATCCGTCATACTGACAGCCACAAGTCCGACATTCGCATCGATGTCTTTGTCCTCATACAGGCCTAATGTGCCTTCATTAATGCCATTACATTCCGGCCTTGGGAACATCCCGTTGCGTGGATGCAGCGGAACTTCAAGAATCGGCAGAGCCCGCAATGACGTACGAGAGGTGACGGGTTCGGCCACCACAAACACATGCGACCAGAAACTCGGGCGTAAATCCCACCGCAACATGGACTGTGCCGTTCGCAATGTATGTCCGGGAAGGTCCCGGCTGCCGATCAACCCCACGGTCATCAATCCACGATTGCCGATGTCCTGTTTTTGCAAGGCGGCAAACGCATCATTGAAAAATTGCAGGTTGGTGCGTTTGCCATATTTGCTGGTCCAGTCCTTGATGGCCGGATTTCTGGTTGAGGTTTGAGAATGGCGCATAATGAATTTCCTTTCTTCACATCACTCGAAAAACGATCTGAATGGATGACGTGGTTCTGTGAAAATCTTCCGTATCGCTAACGAAGCCGCAACTCCTTCTTAAAGACACACTTTAATGGACCTCCTACTCCTTGAGGAGGAGGGTCTTCATCCCAATCCAATTCAATACGCTTAGCCGGCAACCGCCACAATTCCAGCTCGAATCGCACCCGAGGTGTTCCTCCAGCCTGGCTGCCGGGAAACATCCGCACAATACCGACATTGTTCTGAATGGTCATGACCTCGACATTTTTTTGTGGATCAATGTTCCAGACGGATTCACCGCCCTGGGCATTCGGCTTGACCCGAATTCGTTGAGGTGGCTCCTCCGGTCGAGTATTACCCGGACTAATCATCGCGGCGGGAGAGGCGATGAATTCCGGCACGCCATAAGGCGCATCGGGGAAAGGACCATGTGCTTCAGCATATCGGCCGGTGTGAATATCCCCCGAAAGAATCAAAATGTCGTGTGGCATTCCCTGCGTGTTCTTTCCGCCTAAACTCCGCTCAAACACGCGCCAGAGTCGGACGTAATCTTCCTTGAAATTGGATAAAGAATGATCTTTGTAATTCCCGTCTTTTTGAAAAAGAGGTTGCCCTAATACCAGCACGCCAGGCCCCTGCAACCCTTGTTGCCAGGCTTCTAGTGCATTCCATTGATCGTCCAAAATAAAATGTCCGGCTCCTTTGTCGCGGCACTCCCCCCGAGTGGACCGGGTATCGGTAACAAAAAAAGAAACGGGATCGATCACAAAAGAATACCAGCGGGCTTCATCAGGATTCAGGCATTGCTGATATTGATAATAGAGTTGATCAGCAACAGGACCATAGGTCTTGCAGTGTGAATCAGTCCATGCCTGAATTAAATGTTTCTGCTTTTCAGGATAATCGTTCCAATATTCGTGATCATCACACGTGATAAAATTTGGGTTGAGTTGAAGAACTTCCCGGTAATGTTCGTCTTCCCAATATTGCCGATATCGTTTTCCAAACAGTTGAATCGCCTCCTTATCAGCCATATCCCAATAAAGAGGCCAGTCGAGATAGACTTGGTCCCCAATCAGCATTTTAAAATGCGGCTGACATAATATTTTCAACTCCCTCATGCCTGCGCGGTAATATCCATCCCGGTCGTTGTTCTGCCAAAAACAGGAGGAAAAGAGAAACGTCACTCCTTTGTCAGTAACGTTCTGAGGAAGGGTCGACCAGAAAAACGTTTGAACGTCGGCGTCATTGTTCGTCCCCACCTGGATCTCAAAGGTTGCACCTTGTGGTGGCGGGGAGCTTTGTAACCGCACAGACATTATCCCCATCCGTCGTTTTAACCCTGATAATGGAGGCAACAGCTTCCATTCAGTATGAACGGGGACCATGGTACCACCTTGTCGCACTTCAATAGCGGGTGGAACAAAACTGCCTTCCCCTTTTTGCGAGCACCAAATGCGCCAGCCTTGACCATCATTGAGAGGGGCACCCGGGACAATCCACATAGTCATCTTCCTACCCTTTTCAGCACACGTTCATTATCTTGCCCTCCCTTTCCTGACAACAGGAGGATCGGCATGTGTGGTTTCTTGGAGAAAGCCTGGAGGACCCAATGCCTCACCCTCCGACTCGGAGTGAACGGCCCCACCGGGATCTTGACCTTGGGCCTGATCCATTCCGCTCTCTTCTTCAATGGCTTCAGGTTGACGCCGTACCAAATCACGCAACGTCGTGCCTTCCAATGCGGCTTCCACCGCCGCATCCCTTCGTTTAAGGACCCGACTAATGGAATCTGAACCCACTACAAATGCCTGGGGCCCGTCATGGGATTGATGCTGAACCACCCGTAACACCTCGACTACCGGAATATTCTCTGGTGCCTGGGCCAAGACCAGTCCTTTGGGTTTATCGCCTTTCACGACCATCTGGCCTTTTACCAGATCATCGATGAGCGATTCCACCAACGTAAGGGGCACCCCTTGTGCGCGGGCTAACTGCTCTGCCCTGAGAGGCGGCTTCCCCGATAAAAACCGGCGGGTAATATGGGTGAGCAATGACAGGGTGAGGTATTCTCGAAAGAGTGGAGTCTGATTTTTTCGACTTAAATGTAAGAGGTATGCGGATGGGTGCTGATGATAATAGGCGACTTGAGCTCCTGCCAGCACAATGAGCCATCCGACATAGAGCCAAATGAGAAAGAGAATAAGCACGGCAAAGCCTGAGTATATGGCGCTATACCGTCCTGTCCCGACGACGAATGATGCAAACGCCAATCCGGCCACTTGCCAGAGCAGTCCTGCCGTCACTCCTCCGATCAGCGCTGAGTTAAAATTGACCTTTGTAAAGGGCAGAAACTTGTAGAGAAACGTAAACACCAGGCACATAAAAATGAAGGGCAGCAGATTGGTGAGCACGACCATTAGATGGCCAAGCGGCTGGACTTCAAGAATTTTTTGGACAAGCCAATGACTTTGCGCCGAGGCAGTGAGTCCGAAGGCCGTAAAGACGAACACAGGGCCCACGAGTACGACACTTAAATAATCGGTGATTCTTCTGGCCAACGGGCGACCTGCATCAACCCGCCAAATCGAGTTCAGAGCCTCTTCAATTTTTTCAATCAGGGAATACGTCGTATAGAACAGGCCCGCAACGCCCACCGCTCCCAAGACCCCCACTTGCATGTTGTCGACAAACTGGATGATATTCGTGGTAATCTCAATACCTTTCGGCCCGAGCGGATCCAACGCTTGCGCCAGAATCGGTTGGATCTTTTGATGTATGCCGAAGGCTTTGAGGACCGAAAAGGTGACCGCTAAAAACGGAACCAGGGACAGGAGAGTGGTGTAGACCAAACTGGTGGCCCGGATACTCAGGACACTTTCCTGAAATTCGGCAACCGCCACCAATACCAGACGCAGCGCTTTGACGCCGAACTGTCGAAAACCAGTTAACGCATTAACATCTTCCTTCCACACGTCATGCTGGCAATATCGCAATACCTGGTCAAGCATCTTCATCTCCGTCACGGGCCCTGCACCAGGGTACCCTACAAAGAGTGGCGGAAAATGTCCAGAATGTCACAGGATTTCCCCATGATGGTTGCCTTATTCTAACGCGAGGGTTTTTTCACTCACTTGCTCCTTCCGTTAGATGTCAAGGCGCGTCCGACATTTATGAACCACATCGCAAACCGAACATGGATTATAGGGTGGCTGCTTGCAGGTCTCATCTGCCTCCTCACCGGGTGCCCGATATCGTCCGAATGGGATAGGCAATGGGAACAGATCCATGCTGCTCTCTCCCGGGGACAGTTGCAAGAAGCCAAAGACCTGCTTCATCGTCTGTTACCATCGGTTCGAAAACAGGGGCCGACCGATGAACGATATGCCCTGGTGATTTATCAGCTGGGAGAGGTCGCCCGGTTGGAAGGACAAGAGATTCAGGCCGAAGCCTATTATTGGGAAGCCTTGCCGCTGTTGGCTCAATCTTTGGGTTCTGAACATCTTCGGATGGCCGATCCTTTGGCTGCCCTCGCCTCGTTATATCAGGGGAAAAACCAATTGGAGATGGCTCGTCCACTTCTTAAGCGAGCCTTAGCCATTCGTGAAAAATCCTGGGGACTTTCTGCCCCGCAATTACTCTCCACCCTGCAAACTTACCATGCCCTCCTACTGGCTGGAGGTCACCCGGAGGAAGCGACGGAGATTGCCGGCCGCATTGATCGAATTCTCAAACGCTCCTCCTAAGCCTTCTCCTGTTTTTCTTCTCATTGCCGGCCATCTCTTGCCCTTTTAAGGGAAACTCGTTACCATTGGCGCGATTCCATCCAGTCCCCGGTTGATTGGTACCCATCTGTACATCTCACATCTCATCTGGTGCGTTTTTTATCCCCTTTTGCCCAACCCTGCACCATGAATAAACGTATATCTATTCATGACCTGCGGCCTGGGATGTATATCACGGGCATGGACCGATCATGGTTTAAAACCCCATTTCTCCGTCACAAATGGACGATCAAACGAGAGGATGAGATTGCCCTATTGCGCAATTATGGAATTAAGGAAGTCCAGATCGACACGGAAAAGGGGTGCGATCTTGCCGAGGTGGGTGACGTTCAGCACACGTCAGAAGACCAAGACCTTTCTTCCTCAACCTCGTTAACATCCCCCAGGGTGGGGTCAGGGCCCAAACCGGAAGACATTGAGGCCGCACGTCTCCTTCGCGCAGAAGCTATCTCCACCATGGAGGTATTTTTCCGTCAAATGGAGACGCCCACTCCCCAACACATCCAGGAAGTCCGAAGTGTGGTCAGCATCCTGCTTGATGGAATCTTAGACCACCAGACCGCCATGGTGTCGCTGATTCAAATGCGTCGTTTCGATCCAAACCTGGCCTCTCATGGGGTCGATACGGGAATGTTAGCCATGGCCATCGGACACGAACACGGCTGCAATCCGACACAATTAAAACTCGTTGGGCTTGCCGCTCTTCTCCACGACATCGGACAACTTCGCCTCCCGTTGAATATGATCCGCAAGGTGGAACGATTCACACCGCAAGAGCAGAAACTTATGCAGGCGCATTGTGAAATGGGCGTGGCCATTCTTAAGCAATTCCCCGATATTCCTGACGAGTCGAAACGGATGGTCTTTGAACACCATGAGCGGCTTGACGGCTCCGGTTATCCCAGGGGATTACGAGGCCTTGAGATTTCGGAACTCACCCAAATATTGAGCATTGCCGATACGTATGACGCGCAAATTAGCGGACGATGCGGCTGTCCGCCCGTGCCACCTGCCCGGGCTTTATCCGAGCTGTATCAGGCTGCTGTCGGAGGGCAATATCATCTTTATCTCGTCCAACGATTAATTCAACTCTTAGGGGTGTATCCAATTGGTTCCCTGGTTCGGCTGAATACCGGGGAGCAGGCCGTCGTTGTGTGGGTGTCTAGTCATAGTCGAATGACCCCTACTATTAAATTACTCAAGGACTCCTTGGACCAACCCTATCCTGAACAGGAAATCATTGATTTAGCGGCACAAAGCCCCACAATCCCTCATCGATCGATTGAAAAAGCCTTGGACCCGATTCGGGAAGGATGGGATATGTCGAAAATCCTTGAAGCCTTATGGTAAGAGGAGCTATCGTTCACACGATCTCGTCACTATGATAGGAAGGAATCGCTGAGTGGATCGGCAACATTTTTTTCAAGAACTCAAACAAATGGACATCCCTGGACTAGAGACGGCATTACGTTCATCCCAAGCCTTTGTGCATACCCTGATGGACTCCATCAACATTGGCATCTGCCACGTGGATACCCAAGGCCAGATTCTTTCCCTCAACCTGGAAGGTGCCAGGATTCTTCATCGAACCGAAACCTCATGCCTCGGGCAATCCTTTCATGCCCACGCGGAATGTCTGCATATTGATCTTGTCACACAAGAGGAACATTGCCCGATCACGAGATCCATCACGACGGGAAAATCCATCTGGAGGCCTCAACTCTTGATTCGACGGCCAAGTGGGGAAACCCGTTGGGTGGAATTCCAAGCCACACCACTGACCAATCCGCGCCACTCAGGTGCGCTGATTATTTTTCGTGATCTCAGCCAGGAACTCCGACAACACGAAGCACATCAACACCTCGCGTCGATGCCAGAGGAAAGCCCGAATCCCATCGTGGAAGTGGACGCCCAGGGACACCTGGCCTATGCCAACCCTGCCATGATCCGCCTCCTCGACACCTATGGATTTCGGGAAGACGGTGTGCCAATGGTGCTTCCAGCCACACTAACACAGCTCGCCCTGGGATGCCTCAAAACCGCAACCCCCGTCAGAGGTCTCACGGTCATTGTTGAGCATGACCACTTTGATTGGACTTTTTCGCCTCTCCAGGAAAAAAGTCTTGTGCGGGGATATGGCCTGGATATCACGCATCATGTGCGGGTCAACCAGACAATGTCCGAACTCCATTCTCAATTTTCCTCGCTGGTGGACTCCGCCCATGAAGGGATCATTTCTGCCGATTTACATGGAACCATTGTCTCTTGGAATCCTGCAGCCGAGTCGATTTTCGGTTATCAACCTGACGAGGTCCTGGGCCACTCGATTGTGACCTTATTGGAAGAAGGTTATCGAGACATGTACCGGAAAGGACTGGGAGATATCAGTTATGGGCGATCTTCGACCTTTCCTCTTCAGCAGCCCCTGGAACTGACCGGCCTACGGAAAAGCGGCGAATCATTTCCCCTGGAGATTTCTTCCACAAGTTGGAAGGTCGGCATGGACACCCATTACGGCTTTATCCTTCGAGATATTTCAGACCGGAAACGCCTCGAACATGCCCTCATTGCTGAAAAGGATCATCTGGTCACCACGCTTCAATCAGTCGCGGAAGGGATCGTCACGACTGATCGAGAAGGACGCATTTCTTTCTTGAATCCTTTGGCGGAGCAGATCACCGAATGGACAACCCAGGAGGCCTTGCACCGACCATTCCAAGAAATTTTCCGTCTGACCGGTGATAGCCAAAAAAATGATGAGGAGTCGTCTTTGCAGTTTTCTTCCAGAACCCTGGTCCTCTCCGAGCTGGATGCCCCTCATCAATTACTGACCAAACATGGCCGGCAACGGAAGATTACTCTGAGAGAGGGACCCATCCGCGATCATAGCGGTCATCTTCTAGGTACGGTGATAGTCTTCCGAGATATTACCGACCAATCCCGTCACCAAGAAGAACAACAACGAATCAGCAAACTCAATTCTCTGGGGGTCTTGGCGGGAGGACTGGCTCACGATTTTAATAATATCCTCACGACGATATTGGGAAACGTGTTCGTGGCCAAATTGCGCATGGTGTCCAATGACCCCCTGACGCAAAACCTCGAGCAAGCCGAGCAGGCGTGCTTGCGCGCCAAAGAATTGACCCAACAACTCCTCACCTTTGCCAAGGGCGGAGCGCCGATAAAGACATCCATCGCGTTAGGAGATCTGCTTCGAAAAAGTACGATTTTTGCCCTATCAGGGTCATCAATCAGTTGTCATTTCGATATCCCCGATGACCTTTGGCCTCTTGATGCGGACCCCGCCCAAATCCGGCAGGTTTTTCAAAACATTACCCTCAATGCCAGACAAGCCATGCCTCACGGTGGTCACCTAAGCGTCAAAGTTGAAAACATAGGACTGAAAGATCCCTCGGCTCTTCCTTCATCGTCACTCATCCCTGGGAACTATGTGCAAATCTCTTTTGAAGACCAGGGGAACGGCATTGAAGCCCGCCAACTGCCAAATATTTTTGATCCATATTACACCACCAAACCGGGCGCATCCGGTTTAGGGTTAGCCGCCGCCCATAGCATTATCCAGCAGCATCATGGACACATCAGCGTGAAATCAAAAGTCGGAGTCGGCACGACCTTTACCGTGTATATCCCATCCACATACGTCACACCGGAAAATGAGGCACAGCACATTCCAGCCATTCCCCGAAAATGCAGAGGGCGGATCCTGGTTATGGATGACGAGCACAGCATTCGCCGTATGGTTGAAGATGCGCTGACGCAGTTCGGCTATGATGTCGTCAGCGTCCCAGATGGGCAAACGGCTATTGACCTATTTTCCAAGGCACTGGCGGATGGAATGAAGTTCGAAGTGGTCATTCTTGATCTTACCATCCCGGGCGCAATGGGAGGAGTTAAAGCCATTCAACATCTTAGGAATTTGGACCCTCACATTAAAGCGATTGTCACCAGCGGATATTCAGACGATCCCATTATGTGCCATTTTCAAGATCATGGATTCCAGGGAATCTTGATCAAACCCTATAAAATTTTCGACCTCGCAAAAACTCTTGAATCCATGTTTTCTCCAAACTAGCGTAAAACAACCCACTGACCTCCGGAAGACCCTCATGGTATTAATAGGACATCCGACACAGGTCGTATCCTGAAAGACGGCTTCCTTAACCCTCACATTAAAAATAAAACAGTCCCATACAAAGGACAAAGACGGAGGCAGGTATCTCAATTTTAGGAATAGCAGATTCGACTTTGACGCAAGATTCCTTATTATTCCCTATCGAGACATCACCTGATTATCCTCCTGATCCTTTGGGGAGAATTTACCCCGGTACAGCTTCGACCAATCAACAATCCTGCTTTGATGCACTCTTTGAAGAATGCGTCCCCCGATATCTTCTCAATGAAGCCCCGGATATCTCTTAGGTTGAGTTCAGCCACATCCAGTGAGGCAATATACTGGTCGTCGCTCATGGTCAGGTTTGGCAACGACCTAAACGTCACTCTATTCCCCTTAGAGTTCATGGCCATCTCTAAGTTGCCTGAACGTAATGACTTCGGAAGAGAAAAAGAAGAATGCCTTGACGGTAGGAAATTAAGAAAAAGCAAATATCCGACCATTGTTTTGGACACATAATCGCGTCCACCTTCTACCCCCGGTCAATCGTCAACCAGGAAAAGGCACATGCCAGGAAACCAGAAGGCTTCCCCGTCAAGCCACACGCACAAGCCTGTAGGACAGGAAAATTGAGGTCATAGAGATTCAACACGAAGAGTTGAAAGGATGGAAGGACCAGCGGATTTTTTCCTCCTAATAGAAGCGAATTCCATCTGGAGGTGATTCGAAAGAATCCGTGTAAGGATCATTTCAATTGATCAGAAAAAGTCCATTTGTTACACCACACATGCACTGGCTCAAGCCGGGCAATCAATTATTGGCAGCAGGCATTGCTGGGAAGATCCTATCAATGAGATCGGTCAAATTGCTCCCACACACACGGGGTCCCGTCGGATTAACGCTTGCTGCTGAACCATAGGAAGTTTCGCCAGCATTCGATTGCTGAGCATTAAATTCTCTTTGGCTTTTTCGTAAAAGGTCGGTTGGGTTTCAATGGCTTTCTCAAAACAACGGGAAGCTCGCGCAAACTTCCCAACGTCCAAAAATGCCACACCCAAGTTGTTATAGGCCTTGGCCGAATCCATTCCTCGGACATAGGCTTCGTAGGCCAGATCGAAATGCCCGAGTTTGGTGAGAGCTAACCCGAGGTTGTTTGAAATTTTGTCGTTGGATCCACCAACCTGAATCGCACGCTGAAAAGTTCTGACCGCCTCTTCATATTGGGTATCGAGGTAATACGCCATACCTAAATTGTTCAAGATCGAAGGATCATCTGCCCTCTTTTGCAAGGCGACTTCATACAGGTGGATCGCCTCTTTATGATCATGACGCCGATCCGCCACAATACCAAGGTAATTTTCGGAGGTCCACATTCCAGCGTCATACATTAAGGCCGCCTGGAATTCCCTCTCCGCCTCTTGATCCTTCTCCATCTTCAGCAAGGCCCGACCCATTCCCTCATAGGCTGGAGCAAAATTCAAATCATAATCCAGGATTTGGTGAAATTGGTCATAGGCATTCTGAGGGGATCCTTTTTCCAAATAGATCACAGCCAACTTGTACCGTGCAGGAATCTGTTCGGGCGAAGTCTCTAACACTTTTTCATACTGAATTTTTGCCGTCTGGAAATCGCCTTGTTGTAGATGAGCATCTCCCAGTTTTTCAAACTCGTCGCTGTTCATGACCTGAGTAAGGTCCACGGGCGCTTGGGTTTCCGGATTGATCCCGGCCTTCTGTCGTTCCATGATTTGCTGGTAATGTTCATCCTGGAGGGTGAACATGGATTTTTCTTTTTGGGCACACCCAACGGCACCCAAATTCATTAATATGAACACAGATAGGAGGAGGCTCGCCTTCTTCATTGTGTACCTCATCTGAAAGGTTTCGTTTACCGCCTGTAACGTAGTCGACCCAACCGTCATATTCGCTGTTGAACTTTCATGTTCTGACGTTTCGTGAAATGGAACTCCCATGTTTTGTCTTCCTCTATGGATCTTGAAATGTTTACCGAATCTCTTGTTCGCGGCTCTTAGGTTTTCACCCTCCCATAGCCGGCATTAAATTTCGCATTAAGCTGATAGCACCCGGACCTATAATCACTACCATCAATGCCGGGAATATGAACAATATAAGTGGAATCATGAGTTTTACTGGAAGCTGTGCCCCTCGCTCTTCAGCTTTAAGCCTTCGTTTTAACCGCATGGAATCTGAATGAACCCGAAGCGCCTGCCCAATACTCGTACCAAATCGATCCGTCTGAATCAGCAAGGCGACTAAACTACGAATATCCTCGAGATTTGTCCGGTTGACCAAATTCCGGAGTCCTTGTTCCCGGCTTAAGCCGGCACGGAGCTCCAAATTTAACAAGATAAATTCATCGCCGAGATCGGGGTGGCCTTGCTTGACTTCCTGTCCCACCCGGGAAATGGCTTGATCCAGCCCTAACCCTGCTTCCACGCACACCACCATCAAATCCAGCGCATCAGGAAACCCATTTACTAAGCGTTCCTTTCGTTTAGTGATAGCACTGCTCAACCACAGTTGAGGACCGTAAAATCCCATCATCATGACACCAATGAGGACAATGGGGAAAAAAATGGGATCTTTCCCCTGCATGACCTCGGAACCAAAAATAAGAAAGGTCAGGCCTAGCAGAATGGCCAAAAAAATCCGTGTCCCCAAGAACACCACAATCGCTCGAGGGTTTCGATACCCTGCGGTTGCCAATGAAGCACGCAAACGACTGGTAACGGCTTGATCCTTGGGTTTATTGACCTGACCCAATCGCTCCAGCAGCTTCATC
The DNA here is from genome assembly GCF_032051675.1 of Candidatus Nitrospira neomarina. Classification (NCBI taxonomy): domain Bacteria; kingdom Pseudomonadati; phylum Nitrospirota; class Nitrospiria; order Nitrospirales; family Nitrospiraceae; genus Nitrospira; species Candidatus Nitrospira neomarina. Next base: position 4,540,261 of record NZ_CP116968.1, on the reverse strand, counting down.
CCTTGATCTTTCAAACTAACTTTCTTGTCATTTTTTTGCGAGGAACTCTGCGAAAGGGATTGGCCCTTCGCCCGTATACTCCAGTCTTTGACCTTTTCCTGAGACTGCATATAACTCCACGCACCCCAGCCGATGACGAGAACCCCCAAAAATACCAAAAGACTGATCAAGAATAATGGATCCATGATGCCATTCCCCTAGACTTTAATATCACACATATTTTTCATCACATAGGCTCCCACGAGCATTAACAGACCTGAACCTAGAGCCATCATTCGACCAACCTCATCCTCAATCAAAATACGCATGTAAGCTTCATTCAGAAACCACAACAGAAAGCTCATGACAATCGGCATGCAGAATAAAATAATCCCCGACATCCGGCCTTCGGCCGAAAGCGCTTTGACTCGCCCCAGTAACTCAAATCGTTGCCGAATGAGTCGAGAAATCGCCTCAATGATTTCTGCTAAATTTCCCCCTGTTTCTCGTTGAACGACTAAGGCCGTGACAAAAAACTTCAAATCGGTACTGATCACCCGACCATTTAAATTGTTCATCGCTTGAGGGACATCGATTCCAAACGAAATTTCCTCAACGGTTCGACTAAACTCAGGACCTATCGGATCCGGAAATTCATCACCGATCATCTTCATACCCACGGAAAAAGCATGTCCTGCCCGAAGGGCCCGAGCCATCAAATCCAATGCTTCGGGCAATTGGCGTTCAAATTCTTTAAAACGACGTTTCCGCTTCCGTTTCATCTGAAGCAAAGGAAGACTCATGCCCATAAGACCGAGACCCATGGCAGCAATTAGCCCATAGTCTTGAAAGGTGGCGACCAATAACCCTACTCCTCCGAGCACTCCGGATAAGAGGAAAAACACGCCAACAGGCATTTGACTATTGGCCTGTTGGAGCAATTTTTCCAGTCCCCCCAAGTTGGTCATAGAACCCAACAAACTTTGGATCCACGGAATGTCGCTCATTTTCCGATTTCGAAGAATTCCGGGTGCTTCTTGGGTTTTTTGAAAATCTCCCGGCTTTCCTGATCCACCACGCAAACGCCGCTTGAGATTCTTATTGTGGGGATTCACATATTGGTGGTAGCAGTAATAGGCTCCCTCCACAAACAAAATAATTGACAGAAATATTCCAATACTAATGGCCACGGTCATGACACGCCCTCCCAACTAGATGACGAATCAACAAGACAAACCACCACAGCAAAGGCCATCGTGAGAGTGAAACGATTTGAAAAACGGTTATTACACTTCATAAATTTTCTCGGGGTCGAAGATACTTGGGTCACAAGTAATTCCTAATGCTTTAAACCGTTCGACAAATTTCGGCCGCACGCCAGTTGCTCTAAATTGCCCATGCACCTTTCGCTCTTCATCCAGTCCGGTTTGTTGAAACAGGAATATTTCCTGAAGAGTAATGGTTTCGCCTTCCATACCCACAATTTCCGACAAACTGGTCATTTTACGGGATCCATCCGACAAGCGAGTCATTTGGAGAATGACGTCGATAGCGGAACTGATATAATGGCGAAGCGCCTTCGTAGCCAGATTCAACCCGGCCATAGCCACCAATGTCTCCACCCGAGTCAGGCAGTCGCGTGGGGTATTGGCATGAATCGTAGTCAGGGACCCATCATGCCCCGTATTCATGGCTTGAAGCATGTCGAGACATTCCCCACTTCGCACCTCACCCATCACAATTCGATCCGGCCGCATGCGCAAACAATTCTTGACTAATTCCCGCTGGCTCACTTCTCCCCGCCCTTCCACGTTGGGGGGGCGGGTTTCGAGCCGGACCACATGCTCTTGCCGCAATTGCAACTCCGCTGAATCCTCAATCGTCACAATGCGTTCGTCGGAGGGAATAAATCCTGACAGAATATTCAGAATGGTCGTTTTTCCGCAGCCCGTTCCTCCCGAGATCAGAATATTCAGTCTCGCTTCGACAATCCCGCGAAGGAGCTCTGCAATCTCGGGAGTCAGGGAACGTTTGTTCACCAAATCCGAGATCTGCAACTTATCCTTGGAAAACTTTCGAATTGAAATGGAAGATCCATTCAGAGCCAATGGCGGAATAATGGCATTCACGCGAGACCCGTCCAGCAAACGAGCATCCACCATGGGGGACGATTCATCTATTCGTCGCCCAACCGCCGACACAATTTTTTCAATAATTTTTCGAAGATGGGATTCATCACGAAACTTGACATCGGTCAATTCTAGTTTTCCGGCGCGCTCCACGTAAATTTGATCGGCCCGGTTGACCAGAATATCGTTGACGGTTTGATCTTGCACCAACGGTTCAAGTGGGCCTAAACCCATGACTTCATGCTCAATGTCGGCAATCAGGATTTCCCGCTCTTTCATGCTGAGAGGGATGGATTCCTTCTCCAACATTTCCTGGACGAGCTTAGTCAGCTCGACCTTGAGAAGATTGGAATCCAACTTCGCAACAACGGCCAGGTCGAGAGTATCAATCACCTGGCGATGAAGCCGTTCCTTCAATGGACCCAGGTTTAACGCCCCAACGCCAGACCCCGCACCCACCTCATCCCATTTTGTCTCATACATAAACCGGCTTACCTCAACAATATGAAAAGAATAATATTATGCCCCTGAAGGGGATGATTGGACATTCCGACTTTTAAAGGGATTCAACCACCCGGCTAACGTTCCCTTGCTTGCCGATTTGGCGGGCTGCCCCACAAATGAACTGGCCAGATCCCGATAGGATTGAGCCACTGCCGACCGTGGAGCCACATCGATCAACGGCTTTCCACTATTCACTGCTTGACTTGCGGAAGGATAATCGTTGGGGAGTAGCCAAAAGGCTTTTTGTTTTAGTATTTCTTCAGTCTCTTTCAACACGTCCTGTTCCGCCGATAAGAATCGATTCATCACCAACCGGATTTTTTCAGCAGGAAATCCGGATCCACGTAACAATTCTAAAATTCGCTTCGTTCGATGAACCACGGGGACCATTAATGTAGACGTCACCAGAATTAACGTCGCAAGCTCCAATGCCTTCTTTGTCGTCAAATCCAACACATGTCCACAATCAAGAATGACATAGTCGAAGCTGGATTGAAGCAGTCGAAGGGTCGCCTCCACACAATCCGGACTTAATCGACCTGTGCTGAGATCATCATACCCCGAAGGGAGCACTTGAATGCCCAATTCCGTTTTGGTAAGGACACGAATGAGAAATGCTTGGTCTAGTCGGGACAAATCGGTCGCAATATCCCGGAAGCTATGGTTCGGTTGAAGATCGAGATACAAGGGAAGATCTCCCCCATGCTGGTTGACATCAACCAGGGCGACCGACGGATTGTTCGGCCCTTTTTTGATAGCGGCGGCCAAATTCACCGCGATACTGGTCGTTCCCACCCCACCTTTTCCCCCAAAAAATGCCAGGACCTTTCCCGCCGCTCGTTGCCCATCACCCTGACGAACCGGAGCCGCGGCTCGCTCCAAAAATCGCATAATGGCATCGCTCACTTCTTGCTTTTGGAGCGGTTGCGCCAAAAACTCTTTGGCGCCGGCCCGCATGGCTTCCAATAAAATATTTGACTCCAATCGTGCAGTGGTAAGGAATATCTCTATCCCTTTATTCAATTTCATCATCTCTCGAATCAGGGAGAACGTGTCCTCCGGCTTCTCTTCTAACTCCATAATCATGAGTGCAGGAACTCCGGGTTCCTGACTATCTTTGAGCCGCACACCGTCAATCTCCCGAATGAAGCCCTCAAGTGTCGCCTTACATTCTGATGACCGAATGGAAAGCTCAATGACCGGCATATCGGATGCGGCACCTGAGGAATCCGTGCCTACACGTTTTGGCTTCCAAGTTTTATCCTTCATGTTAATTTCCCTCCGAAGAGACACCAATTGATGAACCACCACTTGATGAACCACCGCCGGAGCCACCCTTCAGCTTGAATGGGGAATACGGCGGACTTTGAAACATCAACTGATACCGAGCCAGACTCTGTTGCAGGGCTTGGGAATCGGCCTCTCCGGCTATCGGGCCAAGATTGTTGGCGGCTGCGGGATTCGCGATTTGATTCTCGAGGGCCTGTCGATAGGACAGACCATACTCTTCACTCAGATGTACGGGCTGAGGCGCCCACGGCAGGAGAACCTGGTCTCTTTTCCCCATCGCTTGAGGACGCCGCCCATTCTCCTCGGTCATGACCGGCCACACACCACAGCCACCCATCCCCACCAGAATCAGGCCGATTAGACCTGCCATTTTCATAATTGATTGGCGTTGCATGCTCTGCTCCTTTTTCAGCAAATTTCCTATGGGGCCAGATGCCCGAACATCCCTTCCATCCCACCTTTACGGTACGGCATTCTTCCCGCCACCCTCGGTGACTCAAGCGTGTAGGCCTCGCTCGGCCTGGCGACATTTGACTCTGGAAACGCCCCTTCCACATACCCCATCAGCATTAACTCAAAATCGTTAGGCTCCAAATAGTGATCTGTGGGCAAGGTCTGTTTCACCATATCCAGAGGTTTCACCAAATGAGGGGTCACAATCACAATCAGTTCGGTCTCATTTTTTTGGAATGCGGTGCTCCGGAATAACGCACCCAAAACTGGGATATCACCTAAGACAGGATATTTTGACACCGTTTCCTTGATATTTTCCTGGAGAAGGCCCGCAATGGCAAAACTTTGCCCATCACCTAATTCCACTACGGTCTTCACCCGTCGAGTGGTCAAAGCGGGAATCTGAAATCCTTGGATGACAATACCATTGGCAAAGTCTAATTCTGACACCTCAGGGTTCACAATTACGGAAATACGCCCCTCCGAAAGAACTGTGGGGGTAAATTTCAATCCAACTCCGAATTCTTTAAATTTCACCGTCACCTGACCAAGTTGCTGTGGAATCGGAATTGGAAACTCTCCTCCAACCAGGAATTCCGCGGCTTGCCCGCTCTCGGCAATCAAGGTCGGTTCGGCTAAGGTTTTCGAGAGAGAATGTTCCTTTAATAGATCTAAAAAGAGAGTCCATAAATCATCGCCAATCCCGAATCCTAAAATCAGATTCGAGGCCAGGGTTCTCACGCTTGGAAATTCCAGAGTCGTCGTTTGTGAGGATTGTGAACGCGCAAACGGTTCGAAGGCATCAACCGTTGACAAATCATTAATGAGTCCGATGGAAAAATCACGATGATTTTTTTGAGCCCGTTTAAAATTCACCCCGAGACGCTTCATCAGCCCACGCTGCATTTCAGCGACTTTCACTTCCATCATTACTTGTTGTACGCCACCCACCTGAATCAGGTTAATGATTTTATCCGGAGCATAGGGCTCGGCCAGAGTGAGAGCTTTCGCCAAGGACTCCATATTGGTAACATTGCCCGCCAGAGTAATGTGCTCGTGACTATTCATCACTTCAATGCCAGGTTCTTCCGGCATCATCGTATGAAGCTGCTCCTTCAAGCGAGTGACATCGGGAGAGACCCGGACCTGGAAAACATTGGACACCTGCCCATCTTGCCCCCATAGAGTCAAGGTGGTCGTCCCAACCTCAAGCCCGGTCAAATAAATTTGCTTAGTGGAGAGCACAATTTGATCCGCCACTTTAGGGTTAGCGACCGACGCGCGTTTAAACGCCGTCTCCCGTTCCACAATTTTTGATTCTCCGACCGTTAATCGCAGGCTTTGAGGCGTATTGAGGTGGACCGCCTGAGTAGTGAGACCTTCTCCAAAGGCTCCCGTGTAGCCCACAAGGACCATGCTTAGAGCCATAAACATGCTCCTGAATGGAAAACCATAAGTCTGATTCATAACGTTACCTTTCATACCGATCATCGCGTCACCATCGACGCCCCCTTAAAATTTCATCGTTTTTCGATCCGTCCCTTTGATCACCTCGACCTGATTTTCAGGCTTGCGAACCACTTTGGGCCGCGGAGGAATGAGTTGGTGTGAACTCATCAAATCCTTAAAGTCGGCACCTTTGGTTTTCTTCACCTCAGGATTCAGTGGACTCCGCAGGGCCAAACGTAACTTTCCACCATTTTCAGCCATGGCCAACTTCTCAGCTTCTTCCAACGACACTTCCAACGTTATGACTTTTACGGGAGTGGGTTTCTCCTCTCCGTTGGCTCTCTCCATTTGCGTATCGATTGCCAACACCAGGGTATTCTCAAGAACCACCTTCGTGACTTCCTCTCGGGTACCACCACCTTCTTTCTTCTTCCCCCTCGGATCATCAAACGTCGCCATGACATCGACCCGATCACCTGGCTGCACAAAACCAGGAAGCCCGACGACTTCGTTGACTTTTACGGCCATCGCCCGTTTATTGGGATCCATCACGGCCGACACGCCCCCCGTTTTAAGATCGATCGGAGCCAATTTCGATTCTAATATGGGCTCATTTTTTTTCAGGTTCGTCAGCACGACTCGACCATTTAAGGAAGCCGTGTCCTTAAAGTGGCCCACGGGGACGCCTTCTTCAGGGTACATCATCACTCGAACAGCTTTTGCACCGAGAGGTGTCCCCCAGGGGATATCGGCACTGGCCACTGCGACACTCACACCCTCCATCACCACTTCAGGGGCATCGGTTTCGATCATTCGTTGCCCCTGTAGCCACCGATACACCATGACCGTCGTCACCAGGGCAATAATCATCGCAATTCCTAAAAATACGAGTGGCCGTTTTTGTCCCATGAGACTTCCTCCCCCTTCTTCACCAAATCCAGACCGAAGTTTTTATTCATGCCTATCAAACCTGAGGTTTCAACCTGTCTACCTCTGCATATCGGATGACAAATGCCATTCTTAATAGACAACGAGAAGAATCTTCTCCGATCGCTCATTTCCAACTCGTAGACCTAAGCGAACACGAATTACAACACATCATAATAAAACAACGTTTTGGCGATTACGGTTCCCAACCCTAAAACCAGGGCATACCGTAACTTAGGCTCGGTGGGGATGGAGGCATCAGAAACCGGAATGGTCCTAGTCACCTTCAGGGTGGCCAGAAGGAGAAACATCCGATCCCAGGCATGACGCATGCCACCCTGATTGGACAATAGAGCTAGGCTATACAGTCCACCCAACATGGCTGCAAAGGCAAAAGCAAAGACCACCTGGCCGGGACCCAGGATTGTTCCAATGGCTCCAAGCAATTTCACGTCTCCGGCACCCATCCCTCCTTTTAGATAAAAAAATATCAAGCAGACCAACCCCATGATCAGACCTCCAAGACCGAACAGGAATCCGTCCCAACCATACGCTAGGCTATTCACTCCAATTCCAAAGACTGCCAAGGACCCCGTCAGCCAATTGGGAATCCGCCCCTCCCGGACATCAGTGATCGCTGCGACCACTAAACCCAAGGCTAATCCAAATAACAAAATTGAAGTATTCATGTTTCCAGGTTATTCCCTCAATTAAATTCATAATCAAACTTTCAAGCAGGTGCCCCGATCACCTCACAATGCACCCGCAAACCACCACCGATCATGAAGCTCAAGCACTGGGAACAGTTCATGTTTCGGTGGGTTACCTGACTTTCTTAAGGCGTGCCCTCAACAAGTATGTATGATTAAAGACCGGGTGCATGGGTATGTGTATTTTTTAGATTTCACCGGTCAGACGTGCGACAAACACGAGAAAAGTCGGCAAGGCCATCCTTGCACGATCATCCTGAACCAATGAAAGGAATCTCTGTACTGAGGAAGTCCACAGAGTTCGCGGAATTCCTTCATTTTCCTCAGAGACCCATGGTTTCTCGAAAGAATGGGTGCATGTACCTTCTTTTATTTATGCGATCGTCTCAGCAAGATAAAGATTGACGTGTTTCATGTTGGGAGGAGAAAAGCTTTAGGCCAACTACGACAGAAAGATCGAAAAAACGGTTATGGGCTGTGTCATGAAAAATCTCTCCCACCATCATGCTCGACTTTGATCCTGGATACTCCATCCTTTTGTCTCTCCATCATTTCCGTACGCCCACTTTTCTTATCCCCTCTCTCATCCCCACCAGCCATCAGCGGGAAGTTAGTGATAGATGATTTCCCGAAAACAAATGTCGAGCGTAGCAGATGAATGCCCTCTCGTATTCGAGCCCACGTCGAACATATCTTCGGCCATTAAATGACCGCGATGAGCGGCAACCTGATTCGAACCGTCGGGCTTGTGCGGATTCGCATAAAGATTGGGATGAAGAATTTCAGGTATAACTTCCACGGGTTTCTGGGACTGGCTTCGCCACAGAAGGCCCAGGGTGCGTAAGAAGGACAAGGAAGCAGGGTGAATGCCTCGACGACCTCCGCCTCCTCCTCATTCCCAGGGCCTTAATCCGTCCCTCCAAGCAAGAGCAAGGAATGCGGACAAAACCAAGGGTTTTTAGAGGTGCCCTTTATACTGCTTGTATGGTTTTCCGCATTTCTGGGCATGGTGGGGGAACAGACTCCAGGAAACGGCTAAGCAAAATGATGGAAAGAGGTCTAGAGGGAAAGACAGAGATGTGGAAGGTAAAAACTATCTCTAGCTGCGAAACGAAGCGACAATGAGTCCTTCGTCAGCACATTCTACAATAGAAACGTGCATGTCGGGGAAATGAGCAGACCTATTGGTACTCTAGGGGCCTAGGAGAGGGAGCCCATAAAAAAGTCCTTTTGAGCCCGTCTCAAACACGACCGACCCAAAAGGACCAAGATTCCTGGGAGACGCTCTTATACTCCCGGCTGTTGACTCGTCATCACGACACTAATCGTGGATAAACCGATAAGGGCTGAAGGGGTCCAATGCCCCCACCGGTCTGGTTGGGATTTGGCGCTCCATCAAAAAAGGCATCGCATTTCACTTCCGCTTGAATATCATTTTTCTTGACTGTTGTAATCACCGCTTTCGCGTATCCCACGATGGTGATATCTCCACTGGGATTATTGCAAGAGGATGAGGAACTGGCTCCATAGACAGGAAGATTGATATCCCATTCATACCGCCCAGCATCATTATTCCATTGTTTTTTTGTATCCCACAAATTGATCAGATTGGGAAACGCCGATGAGACTTCTCCACCCGTAAAGGTGAATTGTGTCTGCCCTGGAGTCATCCCGGGACTTTGATAGCTCCCGTCTTGTAGTCCATCGATAGTATTACGGAGTTTACTCGCATTGGCCGGATGCTGATCAAAGACATGCCATCCCGCACAGCCATTCACCCCGGTAGGAGAAAATTGGATACCCGAATTGCAGGAGGCCACGCCATTAAACCAGTTACTGGAAATGGCAAAGGGCACATCACCTACTCCTGGTGGGGTCGGACCACCCGAGGTCCCCAATGCGGCAATCGAGCTGGTCGCGAGGCTCATGGTATTGACACCCAACATACCCCCAAAAAATGTCGTAATCGGTCCATTCGCCGCACCATCCCGCCGTGTGGTCGCACGAATGGCATTGGGGCGCGTCACGGTTGGGGTAAACGTCTTTCCATCGAAATCCCACGTGCCATATTCGATATCTCCTTGCGAAAGAGATAAATTACTGACCTCTGAAGCACTATTGGCAAAGGCTGCGGCGGTCGCCTGCGAATTTATTTGTGATTGTTCATTGCTTGTCAGATTTCGATTCAAATCCTGCTGCTGAGCAATAGGCAGGGCCAAGTAAGTGACACCCAATTGCCGTGCAGCGGCCAGCGCAGCGGCATCCGAAGCATTGTGCAACTCATTTTGGGTAAGAAGGGCATGCCCGACATCAATTGCCACACCTGCCATGATGGCCATGGTCACTCCCATAAACACGCCGTTGATGGCCGCGATACCACGTTCATTCAAGAGCCCAGAGACGCCAGATGTTCGGTGTTTGTTCCACATTATTTTTGATTCCCCCTCTCCCTTGCCGATCTCTCCGGGAAAATTTTCCTGTCTTATTCCATCATCATGGTGACAGAGGCTTGTAAGTTGGGTGTAGAAATCGCGGGAATGAGTTTATCGATGACAAAGTAGTTCCAGGGTATAGTGGCGACCACATTTAACGGCTGCCCCTGTGCACCTCCGACCCCATTGACTGCCACCGAGAGCCCTGATGAATCCACCCCTCCCGCGGTAAGAGAGGCCGTGACAGCTGCTTCAATTTCTGCCTGCCCATTGCCTGCCGCAAATAACGTCCCCTGGCGCGCTCCCACACGGGTCGCATTCACCAGAACTTCCTTAAACCACAACATACGGCCAAAATCGATCGCTCCAAATACGAGGGAGGCAAGAATCGGTAAGATGAGAGCAAACTCTACTGCCGTCGAGCCCCGCTCGGATTGTCTCAGCTTTTGTAATAGTTTTTTGTGGTATACATTCATCATTCTTTGTCCCACTCTGCTAAATGTTTTGGAAGTGGCTATCAGGCCGTGTCCACCTACCACGGACAGGCACGTTAAAATGGAACTAGCCCCCGCCAGACATTTCTGATAGATCCCGTATCGTGTCCCTCAAATACCATTCCATCTCCCTCTGTTCCCTGAGCTTCTCGAAGGGAGAATGATTTCAGGTGGTACATATTTCGAATGGTTCTTCGACAGACTGAGCATGAATGAATAATAAAAAGGAGCTAGGGAAAAACGACACTAACTTCCCAGAGCCTCTGCGATGATCCCCATGGCCCCTTCATACATATTTACGACTGCCGTTCCCATGGCGGCTTGAGCTGTCAACACCGTCGCGCCGATGAGCGCAGCCAGGAGACCATATTCAATCGCCGTGGCGCCGTCTTCATCAACGAGAAGGTTTTTTATCAAGTGATGACAGTGATTCAGGAGAATCGTCTGCATGATGATGTCCTCCCCTATCCCTTATCTGAATTTTCCCATCTCTTCATTCATCAATCCTGTACTCGCCCTCAGAAGTAGGCTTCGGCCGAAGTGCCGTTCCAGTGACCTGCCACCAGAACGGCACTTCCAGGCACCTGCAGAAACAAGCTCTCTTTTAGCTCGGAGCAACAGACGAAGCAATGTTGTTGAACGTTCCGCTGAGGGCAGTCCCAACAGCAGTCACGGCAGTCACTATCACCGCGGCGATCAAAGCAGCCAACAAACCATACTCAATAGCTGTGGCTCCCTCTTCATCATTTACGAAACGCATCACTTGGTTAACCATAGCGCATCTCCTTAACGGGCGAAGGTAAATACGTGCGTTACGCCAGACTGCCCGGAAAATTCTGACGCAGACGTTGCCCCTTGGCTCTCCGTGCCTTCGGCAACCCGGCTATCAGGGACCAACCCTGATCCGTGGTTTTGCGCCCACGCCTTACGACGTGTTCGCCGTTCTCGGGAAGGGGCACCCGACCGAATCCATGCTTCATAGTTATGCATAAATGTTCGTGGACCCAAGAAAGTTTTCCACCTCGCATTCTGTGGCTCCTCGTTTTCATGTTTCATTATCGACTTACCCAGGAAAAACTTGCCGATGTTTTTTGTTGAATATGTTTCATATTAGGTAAGGGTAGGATGGATTGCTTCCCTTTGTTAACCAAGGAAATCGAAAATGTTCAGACCGGCTTAAATTTTTGGACTGCACCTGAGGAAACGTAAGGGATGAGGAGTGAGACAAAAGGAAAGAGGAGAAATACGCCGTGAAACCTCAGAAGGAATGTGAAGAGCGGCCGCTGACTTACTCTTTGACCAAGGGGATGAATGCGGATTTTTCACAAAGGAATCTTCGACACATTATCAAGATAATGAGGGATATTCCGAAAAAGCCTTTGTCTGAAGGCTTAAAAGCGAATTGCAAAATTGCCAAGCCCAATACATCATAGCCAATCCCGATGCCATTCCTGACTTCACCTGTAACTGTGCCCACCCAACTAGACCATGAGGTAGACTAGTTGAAAAAAATTTGCGGGTTACCGCCTGCCCTCCATACCTACTGTCTTAAGCTCAAAAATCGGACCAACACATACACGGATGAAGACAATCAATTGAGGTTCAGGTGCAAACAAGTGGCGGGACTTTTGTTCATGATGAGGATTTCGAGGTCGTTGAGGACAAGTTCGTTGAACCGTGCACGACAGTATAGACACTATTTAACGGCGCGATCAGAACCTGCTCGCAACTACAGTGGCACAATTCCAATGCGAGGATATGCATAATGAGAGTGGGAAATTTTACACTGGCAAAGCCTTTCCTATGGCCGGTCGAACGTTTATTACGCAATACCATTTTCGTGCTGGCGGTCTTCGATCTGGCCATGATCCTTGTTCGCAATATTGGCTTCGATTGGTTTTCGTATACCCTTTTTTTTGCCGTGGGAATTTTCATGATTACCGTGGGGCTGTTCTACCGTTCAAGCGGACGGAGTGAGCGTATTTCTATGACGCTGATGGCCACAGGGTTGCTTCTTCTGTTTACAATTGTGTTATCAGTTTTCGGCTATTTGCTGCTCCCCCTTTGGCGAGAGCCTATTGATCCGGTTCTGGTCCGGATCGATGCTTGGTTCGGGTATTCATGGCCTGACATTGTCCAATTTGCCGGTCGCCATCCATTTTTTAATGAATTGACGCGTTATGCCTATTTATCTTCTATACCGCAAATGGCATTACTTTTTCTTATTTTAGGATTTGGAGGCAAGCAAAAAGAACTCCATGTCTTCATCCTTTCAATAACCGCCTCAGGTCTGGCGACGCTTGGATTTTGGGCGCTGTTTCCGGCATTTGGCACAAGCGTGCTCTATGACATTTCTGGCACAATTGAGCAGGCGGCAAGACCGCTTGTTGGCTCGTCCTATGGTGCCGAATTATTGCGTCTAGGGGCTGAAGGGCCTAAATTCATTTCTCCAAGGGATATGGAAGGCCTGGTGGCCTTTCCCTCGTATCACACGATCATGGCCGTTTTGGCTATGTATTCAGCACGCACCACTCGCTGGTGGTTCCCCTTACTAGTCGTCATCAATCTGTTCGTGCTCCCAGGAGTGCTTATCCATGGAGGGCATCACCTGATCGACGTATTCGGTGGTTTATTGACTGCCGGCTGCATCATTTACGTGGCAAGGCAGGTTGTGACTGGAAAGGAAATCCAGGCTGACGGAGTATTTGTCGACCCCGAACAAGAAGTAACGTTCGTTAAAAGTTCCACAGACATGCCGGGATTACACCCGTGAGCCTTAATCCGATGATCCCGGCGGTAACGAGTTGCCTCGTTTCGATAAGCGTGGAATTCGAATTTTTATTGGCTGCCGGTTCAGTACGCCAGTGTTCAGGACGCCGTGACCCATCACCTTCTGAAAGGGGGTAAATCTTAATCTCAACCTTTTATGCAACTTCTACCACCGCACCGATTCTCCCATTTATCTCTCCTGTCTTTCCGCCGCACTTGCACCGGAATCCACCCTGGAAGACATATTGTCGGGTACCACCTTGCTAATTTGACGGATCTTTCAAAAACGTGAGACTCCGCTCTGCTGTGTTGCGTAGGTCGGATTAGGATGTCTGCGGTGGTAACCCGACAGTCGCATGACGAAGGGAGACGGCAGGCCTGAGCCCCATTTGTCGGTTTCCTCTTTGCTCTCCGGGCCTTCCGACGAGGTACCATTATCCCCACCCTTCCCCGGCCTCCTCGCCATTTATCGGGCATCCATCGTTGAGGTTCTACGGGTGGATCCACGCTCACTACGAGCAGAATTAGGGGAGGGAGGTGCGGGTATGACTGAAGCGTGGTCTGAGGATTGTTAAGGTTACCTCGATTTAAACCGAACAACATGGAATATCCACACTTAATCGAATTGCATGAGACCTGAATTTTTCTCTTATGATTCAAAAACCATTTCGTCATGCTCTTGAGCTTCTCCAATCCTGGCAACAACCAAACGGAGGGTTCCCCTATCATTCCGGGGAAGAGGCACGGCCGGACGCAACAGCCTGGGCCATTATCTCAATGTCAGCATATGAGTTCGATCCTGAAAGCTGTAACCGAGGAAGGTCATATTTAGCTTCACAACAGGCGGACGACGGACGCGTGAGCATCTCTGTCTCTCACCCAGAGGCATCCTGGCCAACACCACTCGCCATCTTCGCCTGGGAAAGCATTCCCCAGTATCAAGAAGCGAAATCCCTGGCTGTCGACTATCTCATAGGGTTTACCGGCCGACATTTCCCTACCCCAGATCCTTCAATAATTGGGCACGACACCGCCATTCTGGGATGGCCATGGATTGCCGACACCCATAGCTGGGTTGTACCCACTGCCCTCGCTCTGCTGGCCTTACAAGAGGTGGGGTTGAGCACTCATCCTCGCGCCATTGCCGGGCAACAGATGCTCATCAACCGCCAACTGTCAAACGGTGGATGGAATTTCGGCAGTACCACGGTGTTCAGAAGAGAGTTACATCCGCTCCCTGAGTGCTCCGCCATCGCTCTGCAAGCTCTGGCTGGCACCACCCCCATTCGCGAGGTAAAACGAAGCCTTGACTATCTCTTACATGAACTCCCTCACCTCCGGACTCCCATTTCACTTGGTTGGGCCCTCCTGGGCTTAGGAGCCTGGGGGTTGAAACCCGCAAACACGGAGGAGTTGGCCAAGGCGAGTTTGCAACTGCAAGAACGGTATGGGCCCTATCCCCTTCCCTCTCTAGCCTTGCTTCTGTGCGCCGTGAAAGCCTCTCATGGTCTGCACTCGTTATTCAGATCTTTGCCCCAAGAAACGCCCGCTTCTACTACTCGTAACTGACACTGAACAGGCAAGAAATATTTCGATGACCACCCCGCCCACACACACAGAACAGCCAACGCTTTCCAGGAGGCAATTGCTGCAGGCCTGTCTGGTCGGAGGGGGATTAGCTGTGTCAGGGTTCTCCCTGCTTCATTGGTTAATTGCCCCTCGGCTAACGGCTCACACGTTCATCGGTCAAGCGGAAACATATAATACAGACCTGGCGAAACTTATTCGCCAAGGGTTCCAAGAATTGGGGATCACTCCATTAGAGATCAAAGGAAAACGCATTTTGTTAAAACCGAACTTGGTTGAGCCACACCAATCGTTATCACATATCAATACGCACCCCCTGGTCATTCGAGGAGCCGTCGAGGCGTTCCTTTCCCTGGGTGCGGCGTCTGTCCTCGTGGCGGAAGGACCAGGACATCGCCACGACACTCTTTTAGTCTTGGAGGAATCAGGCTTGGCAGATGTCCTGTACGAAGACCACATCCCCTTTCGAGATCTGAATACAATGGAAGGGGTAGTTATGCCTAACCTGGGTGGTCAGACAAGGATGGCCTCATTGACCTTTCCTCGAATAGTCAAAGAAGTCGATTGGGTTGTCTCGCTGGCCAAGATGAAAACGCATCATTGGGCTGGAGTAACCCTGTCCATGAAAAATTTTTTTGGCGTAATGCCTGGAAATTATTATGGATGGCCGAAGAATGTGTTACACCATGCTGGAATCCCGCAATCCATTTTGGATATCAATGCGACCCTCAAACCTCATTTCGCCATTGTCGACGGCATAATCGGAATGGAAGGGGATGGTCCGATAATGGGGACACCTGTCCAATCCGGAGTCCTGGTCATGGGAAGGAATCTTCCGGCCGTCGATGCCACCTGCTGCCGGATTATGGGAATTAATCCGGATAAAATCGAATACCTTCGAAAAGCCGACCAGTGGTTAGGGCCTATTCATGAATCGCTGATTGAACAACGCGGAGAATCTTGGCGAACAGTACACCGCCCTTTCGCCCTGGTCCCGGATATCCCCGCCCATCAAGGCCTTCGTTCATCTCACCTTTGAAAATTCAAGGATCCCCTCAGATCGGCCTCAGAGGTGCATCCGAAAGAATATCCCCTCACTTTTTCTGTCTTTTTAAGATGGACGACCGATAAACAATGTCGGGCTTGATGACCCTAGGCAACGAGCGTTGCCCTTCCGCCTCACGTTTTTCCACCTTCTGCTTCATATCTTTTTCTCCAACGGCTGGCCGGTATAGGTCAGGAACGATGCAGAGAGACTTCCTCCTCCCGAGAAGAACACCGAGGTAACTTAGAACAGGTGACAAAGTCAGATTAGACGCCAGGAGCCAACGACAATAAAAACGACACTGGAAAAATTTGAAGTTTAGGAAGGGTTATCGAGAAAGGCATTCACTTCTTGAAGACGACCATACGCCTTCCCGGCTTCTGGGCTTTGGGGATGGGTTCGTACAAGTTGTTGAAAGACTGACCGCGCCATGGCTAATTCGTGTAATTCCATATGCGAATAGGCGATTTTCAGTAGAGATGCCGGCACTTTATTGCTGGAAGGGTAAAAGGCAAAAACCCGTTCAAATTCATCAATGGCTTCCTGAAACCGTCTTTCGCCGTAATAACATTCACCCAACCAATATTGTGCATTGGAGGCCAAGGGAGAGTCGGCAAATGTCCGCAAAAATGTCGAAAACCCGGTGGAAGCTTCGGCAAAGTTCCCCTGACGAAGAAGCGACATCGCCCGGTCGTATAGCACCTGAGCGTTTCGGGTATCGACATAACCGGAAGGACCCACCTCTGATGTCCCTACCGGAGCCGGCAATGTTTTTGATAGTTGGGATGTGGGAGCATACGCGGCAACCGCCCCAGTTATAACTGAACGAGAACTTTCCTTTGAAGATGGTGAGCCAGCCATCGCATCCGACCGAGGCGGTAGTGGAGTGCGTTGAGAAAGGAAATCTCGGGTTACCCCTACCCGCGCCGACGAATCGAGGCTTTCGTGCATGTGAGCATTCGAGGAAAGGGGACTACCGGGTTGTCCAGCCATGCGAGAGAGTTTTTGCTCATGTTCATCCAATCGCCCCCCGAATGTGACACTGAATTTTTCTAACGTCCCTACCACCGACTGTATACTTCGCCGAACCTCTTCAAAATTCGCCTGAACTTGCTGCGCCTGGGCATCACGTTGTTGAGATTTGAGATCAAGGTGTTTGCGTAAATCCGCGACCTGCTGTTCCTGTTGGGTAACTTGTCGACGAAGAGAAGAAAGCACCTGTTGGTAATCCACCAACGAAGTCCGGAATTCGCCTAACTTACCTCCTTGCTCTGTCAGGAGTTGCTCTTCCCCTGCTAAACGATCTCGAAGTTGATGGACCAAAGGCTCAGATTGTTGAAGCTGGGTTTTGACTTCCTTCATATCTGCGTCATACCGGGCCATTTTTTTTGTTAATTCGTTGACCTGGTTCTGATTGCTTTCAAGCCCTCCACGAACCTGGGAGAGGTCCGTCTCCTTTAAGGTAGCAACTTGGTCCATCACTTCGGCACGAGCATGCAGTAACTCCTGAATCTCAACCCGCTGTTTGGCAATAAGGGAATTGGCTTTTTCCAAGGCGGTATTGGCTTCACTCACGGCTTCCTGGAGTGATGTTTTGCTCTTATCCAACTGGGCGATCTTGGCGTCCAATTCCCGCTTGATTCGTACCACATCCGCCTGCTGAGCCATACACCCTGCCAAGGTCACACTCAGCCCCACAATGACAACTCGAACACTCAAACGATACGAAAATGAATGAGGGCTTAGCATGGTCTTCCTTTATCTTCTCAGAATCCATAAACGGGCTATGCCCGGCAACAAACCTCTACCAATCCCGGCGGTCAGCCACATAGGGCATTGGGGTCGAAGCTACACTGATATCTAGAACAAGATGAGCGCGCCGATTCTTCTGGAAACACGGTTCGGTTGAATCCCAACAGGCCGGATTCTCCTTGCCGAATGACATCACATGAAGCCGCTCTGCGGGGACTCCCAAACTGGTGAGGTAGGTTTTGGTGCGAATGGCACGCTTTTCACCTAAAACATGGTTATAGGAAGCCGTTCCGCGATCATCGCAATGTCCTTCAATAGTAATCTCCGCATACGGATGAGCTTTGAGCCACTCGGCGTTGGCCACTAACGTCGCCTTAGCTTGTTCATTGAGTTGAAAGCTATCAAATTCAAAATGCACATCTCGCAAGCCACTTTGTGCCGTCAATTGTTCCGCACGGGTTCGATTTCCCCAATAATCATTGGGAGTGTCAGAAGGCGTGAGACTTGACTCGAATGGGTGGTCCTCCCGAATCAAGGGATCTTCCGCAAGAAGGTCGGACAAAGCTCCAGTCCCTTCAGGAAAATATCCTTCCCCCATGGAATTCTCTTTTCTTAATGCTTGTTCCGGGGCTCCTGTTGGAAAGTCTCCCTGTGAGGCCACCAAAGTTGGCGCACCGGATTTTTTGCCATATTTATGAACCCCATGTGTGGACCGATGTGCACAGCCGGTGGCCAGCAACATCATCAGGATCACTATTCCCCAAACATAGACTCTGCGGGTCGATGAATGAACAGTCATATTACGAACTCCTTGTTCAACAGCTACTCCGAACAAACCATGAAATCCCTCCTAAAGATCGTCCACAACAATAAAAAATTGCAAAAACAAGGCCAGGGAACATCCCGAATACAAGAAGAACTCCTCACCGGAAATCACGGTGACGGAAAACCCAACATTTCCGAACTGCCCGAAGAAAAGTGACCACACCAATTGCCTCAAATTTCATAGATCTACTGCAGAGTTAGAGATTTCAGGGCATGATCCGGCTAAGAACCATCTCTAAATTCCTCCTGACAGTGCGGCACGGGACTCAGGGGAGTGTTAAATGAGGATAAAAAAATCCATACACCTAGGAGAGGTGGGTGCAGAACTGAAGCAGCATTTACTCAACAATCGTGGCATTTCCTCAACGCTTTTGTTGGGCGCCTAGAGATGAGAGGTGTGTGGGTGGGATAAGCATACATAGCATCAATGAATCTTTTTTTGAAGGAGACATGACAAACACTGTCGCATTAAAACAGGGAGGAACGAGATCCATTTTTGGAGGAGTCGACCTTATGAGATACAAGAACAATACTTTCTAAAATATCGCGGGATTTTAGCTGTTTGGACGAATACAGGAAGAGTGAAATAGCATGACAACGCTTTATTCATCATTCCATTCAGGGGTGGCAAAATACCAGCACTGTCCGCCACGCTCCTTGGCTCGATACATCGCCTGATCAGCAATTTCCACCAACCGATGGGGATCCGTGGAATCCTTGGGATAGACGGAAATCCCAATACTAATCTGTATAGGGATTTTTTCTTTTCCCAATCGAATGGGCGGAATAAGACATTCTAAAATTTTCAGGGCCACCTGACGAATATCTTGAATATGTTCAAGCCCTTGAAGAATTACGGTAAATTCATCCCCGCACAAACGCGCGACGGTATCGGTTGATCGTACACAAGTTGCCAACCGCTCCGCCACGATACGCAACACACGGTCTCCTGTTTGATGTCCATGATAATCATTGATAGTTTTAAAATTATCGAGATCCAAAAAGAATAATGCCAGTAAGGTCCCATTTCGCCTGGCTTGCGCCAACGACTGTTCCAGGCGGTCTTTAAACATAATTCGATTCGGGAGATCGGTTAACGGATCGTAATAGGCATGATGCTTCATCAGGAGTTCTTGTGTCTTTCGAGCGGTCACATCATGCAAGATCACGACAAAATGCATTGGGTCCCTCTGCTCATTGAGCAGAGGAGTAACCACTTGCTCGAAAACCAGAGATTGGCCATTGCTTCCCGTTTGCATCACCTCGGTCTTCAGGCCATTGAACTCTTGGGCAGATGGATCTGACTGGGACATTCTGTCTCGGAGTTCCTCATGAGGGAACGAATGCAATGGAGAACCCAACAACGATTGAATCGAGGAACCACGCAAGGCCGCATAGGCATCATTCACCCATTCTAAATGACCCTGCGCATCTGTCACACAGACGGGATCAAAGACGGAGCCCATCGCCACACTTTGCAATCGCCAGAGATCCAGCTGTTTTCCACGTGCCATCAACCGTTCGATCTCACAACCTAATACCTGCAACCATCCAAGCACCGTCGGATCAACCGGCTGTGGACCTTCAGAACACACCACCAGCATACCGAAACAATCCTCATCCAAAGCCAGAGGAACACCCCAGGTTTGATGACACCGGAATCCGGGCGGAAACCATGCCATGGAACTTGTGGACGGATAACAGGGAGAAAGCAGTGATATTTCAGAACCCCCGCAGGCCTGAATTAACTCACCTTGCTGCGAAACCTGGCTCCACCACAGAGCGCCTTGCGCCTCCCAATCAAACTCCCCAGTCATCGCATGCGCGCGTAACTGGGGCACACTTCCCTTTCCCATAGTGGTCAGCCACACAAAGGCAAAACCAAAAACCCGCACAAGGCCAGCACAAATCTGCGTCAGACACACATCCACACTCTGACCGGAAAACAGTTGGGATTCCAGACTCTGCACCAATTGGATAAAAGGCTGAACGGAAGAGCATTCCGCCTCAGGAGTCAATCCCCAATGCCACGCAACCACCTTCTGCGACTGATCAAACATGGGCACGACCACACATAGGATCTTTTGCGATGGTCTTCCTGTTGGGAGAATTGTCAGCACTCTATTCAGGATCTTCGGAGGAGCATCAATCGCACAAAGATGGGTTCGAAGAATCTTCCATTCCTCATGAGCAACATAATCGGCAATGGACACTTGCCCAATTTCAGCCAGGTCCATCCCCAGGATATGACTCCCCACCTCATTGGCCATAAGGATCACCCCATCACACGAAGTCACGAAATGGATCTGAGATGATTCGGGGAGCGTAATCGGAGCCGGAAGAGAAACCGTCTGATCGCGAACCGGAAGTAAATTTGCAATAGGAGGTGGGTCGGAATTTGTCGAAAGAATTTGAGTGAGTCGGCCCCTCAATCGTTGAAGTGCCTGAGTGAGTTCCTGCTCTTGCGTATCGGAAAGGTCACTCGATTCAGCTTGAAAATCTCTCAAGGACTGTTCGAGTAAGTGATGGAGTCGTTCAAAAGTGGCCACAATTACCTTCACCCTGGCACAAGGAATAGGAAAAACCACAGAGATTATTTAGATAATAAACCCGATATCGATATCTTTTGGCAAGGTTTCCTGGACGTCAACCCTTCAAAAGCGGGGCGATTATTGGCGCCAATTCCTCATCAACGTACTCGGAGCACCAGACAAACAACTCAATCCATGGAGGGAAATAGGGTGCAGCCTGCCAGGAAACCCTTCTTAGGTCTTAGGGAAAATCACTCCGGCCTCGGCATCGGCTTGCGCCTGAGCATAACGTCCCAACGTTCCAATATCGGACCAATAGGCGGTATGAAGAAATCCATATATTTTTGAACCCCGCGCAAGCTCATTCGTATAGGAATCGATGATGGAAAACGGCCTATCCGCAGGGGCATCGTGAAGGACAGAAGGATGGAGAATATGAACCCCCGCAAACATCCGTTGAACCAGGTCAGTAGGCAACTCAGCTTGGCTCGTTCCTCGTCCATTTATTCTGAAAATACGATTTTGTGCGTCCGATTCTACGGCTCCCCATTGGGCGGCTTGCGGATCGTCGCGAAGCACTAACGTGGCCACACCACCATGAGTCCGATGAAATTCTTCCAATCTCTTCAATTCCAATTCGATCAATGTATCCCCATTAATAACCAAAAACGGGTGTTGCTCGAAAAACCACTCGGCCGATTTTAATCCTCCACCCGTTCCTAACAGGGTTGATTCATGGGAATACCTCACCCGCATATCCCAGCGGGATCCGTCCCCGATCGCTTCTTCGATCATATTTCCCAGATAATGCAGATTGATAATGACGTCGCGTATTCCATATGTTCGCAACAACAACAAGTTCCAAATAATGAGCGGCGTTCCCGCAACCGGCAATAACGGTTTGGGAATCGTGTTGGTCAACGGACGAAGGCGAGTGCCAAGACCCGCGGCCAAAATCATGGCCTTCATATGCAAGAAGCTAACGCCATTCAGGGATATACGGAGTCAGATGGGTGAGCAATCGATGGAGTTGAGGATATTTTTCCAAATTGGCACGAACATTCTTTAATGTGTGGGGTATTGAGGCCAAAAAATTCGAATTACCCTTTACGCGGTCAATATACACAAATCGACCGGCAGCCTTCAGATTGCGCTGAATACTCGTGAAGTCAAACAGCCGACGAAACGCTTCAGGATCATGGAATAGCATAGCCAATTGTTGCGAAACTGGTAGATTCTGGCGCATGGCTTCTACGTAACGAGCAATAAGACGATCGATGACCCCTTCATCGAGAGCGATGTAGGAATCCCTCAAAAGGGAGGCCAAATCATAGGTCACAGGGCCCATCAAGGCATCTTGAAAATCAATGACGCCCAGCCGTTCCCCATCCACCATCAAGTTACGGGAATGATAATCACGATGGGTAAACACCTGGGGCTGAGAGGCTAACCATTCGGCCATTTTCTGAAATTCCTCCCGAACCGGCATTTGATCGTCGACACACATAGGCCGCTCTCTCACCACAATGCCATATTCTAAGAAATGCTCAAACTCCCAGAGATAAAGGGGAACATCAAAAGACCTGGTCAACGCCACACAGGGGTCACTGGAAGGATGTGAGGCCTGGAGATGAAGCTGAACGAGCTGATCAACAGCCTTACAGTATAGATCCTCCCCAATAGCCGGGGCAGATTCCTGCCATGCTTGAGCCAGCGTCACGTCTCCAAAATCTTCGAGGTAGAGCAAGCCGCAGGATTCATCGTAAAAATATAACGCGGGAACCTGAACACCAGTCTTCTGCAGATGTTTCAGAATATTCGTGAACGGTAATTCAGTGACGTCTCCCCCGGCTCCACTCACGGCCTCCTCAGAGGCTTTAAACCCTTCCGTATCGGCTAACTTCATCAGAACCACAGAGGAAACTGGAGCCATGGACAGGTGCAAACGGTAATAACGACGATTCGAGGCATCCCCCGCCAACGGCACGCATCGCTCTAGTTCGGCAGTGAACGGAAGATGTTTACGGAGAGTAGAGGACACACCCGTAAGATCGAGGCCCGTCGAAGACAGGGAAGTTTGAGGAGTCATTGCTTACGATTATACGGGCATACCAACTTCTTGTCATCAGGAGGAAATAGGAGCCACTCATTCTGACAACTGCAATTCCATGCTTAGTTTACAATGGCTTAGCTGCGCGGAACGAAAGAAAAAGCCCGCACATCACCAAATGACGACCTGCTTGCCTGCTTGCAGGTCGAAGCCGATTCAGCACAAAAAGGCAATGTTTTTCCGAGGAGGATGAGAACTGTGCAGGCGACATCTTTTTACCTATACCTCCATTTAAGATTGAGAGCATTTTGACGATAAGTAGTATTAAGAGAGGGAAAATTCTCACATGTCACCATAATCACCCACAATGTAAAGGTGCTCTATGGAAATCACCAATCCCCCCCTGCCAACTCTCCCCTCCCCTCACTCTACTTCCTCGGTCCAGGATGGAGATGTGGGCCAAAAAGGAAGTTTTTACAGCCGCAACAGAAAAAAACAACACAAGGATATTGAGGAACACTCGGAAGAACCACCACCCAACGAAGATTCCTCAACACGCCTCATTGATATCCGCGTGTAGCACTGGTTAATTCCTGAATTTTCATGTCTTCTACGCGCCGAATTAATGACGTCACTTCACATTTTGATCATAGGATTCAATATTCTGCAGTTGCGCTGCTGATGAACGATCATATTGGGGACTCGTCCTATCTAAATCAAAATCTAAATATTGAGCCTTATCGATAAATTTATCGCTATATATAGTGTTTATTCCTTAATTTTTGGGTATATTGGCTATTGTATTTCTTGATTTAGCCATTTTCACCTAATGAGAACCAAAAATGAGTTATAAAAACATCGGTGATTACGGCATTATTGGAGATCTCCACACCATTGCCCTTGTGGGGATCGATGGATCGATTGATTGGTGTTGCCTGCCACGATTTGATTCCCCTAGCCTGTTTGGAGCCATTCTTGATCACAAAATTGGAGGGTATTTCAAGATTGCTCCCGTCACAAATGGCAATACCCGACAAATGTACCTGCCGGAAACCAATATTCTGCTGACCCGGTTTTTGCAACATGATGGTGTTGGCGAACTCACTGACTTCATGCCCATCGAATCCGACGAAGCCGGATACCGGCCTCGCCGCCACCAAATTATCCGAATGCTCTCGGTGGTCCGTGGAACCGTCACCTTTCGACTTGAATGCGCGCCCGCATTTAATTTCGGCCGGGACCCTCATAACCTCGAGACCAGACCGAAAGGCATCATCTTTCAATCCGGAGATCAATCCGTGGGATTGGTCAGCCCTATTCCCCTTCATACGCGGGAAAATTTCGCGTATCAGGAGTTCACACTCCATCAGGGCGAAAGCCTGACATTTTTTTTGGAATACCTGGAAGTCAAAAACGGCAGCCAGCTGTTATCCACTCCTGAATCCGGCGACGAAGCCTTTCGAAATACATCCGCCTTCTGGCAGCGCTGGCTGGCACAATGCCAATACGATGGGCGATGGCGGGAAGTGGTTCACCGTTCCGCCTTAGCCCTCAAACTGCTGACGTATGCCCCCACCGGAGCCATTGTGGCGGCTCCCACAACCAGTCTTCCGGAAAATATCGGAGGTCCCCGAAATTGGGACTATCGATATACCTGGATTCGGGATGCAGCCTTTTCTATATACGGGCTATTACGCCTGGGATTTACGGTGGAAGCCAGTCGATTCATGGATTGGCTCAATGCCCGTTGTTGCGAACTCAATCCTGACGGATCTATCCAATTGATGTATGGCATCGACGGTCGTCGAAATCTGACCGAAGAGGAGTTGCCCCATCTGGATGGCCATCGCAGTTCCCGCCCTGTACGCATCGGCAATGGAGCCGCGTCTCAATTGCAAATGGATATGTACGGCGCACTGATGGACGCGGTATATCTCTATAATAAACACGGCGCGTCCATTTCCTATGATCTCTGGGTAAACCTTTGCCGCCTCTTGGATTTTGTCTGCGACAATTGGGAGCAGCCGGATGAAGGCATCTGGGAAGTCAGAGGAGGACGCCGTCATTTTGTCTATTCCAAAGTCATGTGTTGGGTGGCCTTAGATCGCGGCATTCGTCTGGCCGACAAACGAGGCTTTCCAGGCAACCGGGCCCGATGGATGGAGGAACGAGACCGGATCTACCGGGAAATTATGGCACGGGGATGGAATGCCGACATTGGAGCCTTCGTTCAATCCTACGATAGCGAGGCATTGGATGCCGCCAACCTGATTATGCCGCTGGTCTTTTTTGTGTCTCCAACTGATCCTCGAATGCTCTCAACCATTGACCGCACACTCGAGCAACTGGCATTAGGGAGTCTCGTGTATCGTTATGAAAACGGAAAGGCCGCCTCAGATGGACTGGACAGCGATGAAGGCACCTTTAGCATGTGTACCTTTTGGTTAGTCGAAGCCCTGACAAAAGCGGGGCGATTGACGGAAGCACGACTGATCTTTGAAAAAATGTTAAGTTATGGTAATCATCTTCGTTTATATGCCGAGGAAGTCTCACACTCGGGTGAACAGTTAGGAAATTTCCCACAGGCCTTTACACATTTTGGTCTTATAACGGCGGCGTGCAATCTTGATCTGGCTCTCAATACGAAACGTGCCGCCCACACTGTCGTGAGGCGTAATCGACCGTCAGTATGACCTTCACGCCAGGATCAATGACGACTGAAAAGACCACCGCTCGACATCACAGGAGGATCGCATATGGATATCGGTTTCATTGGACTTGGCAAAATGGGAATGAACATGGTCACCCGTTTGAGCCAAGGAGGACATCGGGTTGTTGCCTACGACCGGTCGGCCGACCTGATCAGTGAGGCCGAAACAAAGGGGGCAAATCCGTCTTCATCCTTGGAAGACCTGATCACCAAATTACCGAAACCGCGAGTCGTCTGGGTCATGGTCCCCTCGGGTCAACCCACCGAAGAAACCGTACAACATCTTGGGAAAATCTTGGAGCCCAACGATATCATCATCGATGGAGGCAATACGAAATTTCATGATGACGTTCGCCGGGCGGCCGACCTTCACACTCGCGGCATCCAGTACATTGATGCCGGAACCAGCGGGGGTATTTGGGGATTGCAAATCGGCTATTGTTTGATGGTCGGTGGAAAACAGGAACCCGTCAAGCGATTGGCCCCGATCTTCACAACCTTGGCTCCGGAAAATGGATGGGCCCATGTGGGGGGACATGGCGCTGGGCATTATGTGAAGATGGTTCACAATGGCATTGAATACAGTATGATGCAGGGATACGCGGAAGGGTTCGAACTGATGTCCAAGAGTGACTATAATCTGAATCTCGCCACAATCGCCGATCTCTGGATGCATGGCAGTGTGGTCAGGTCCTGGCTGCTTGAACTAGCCGCCGGAGCGCTCAAACAGGATCCTAAGCTGGAACAATTACAAGGCTACGTACAGGATTCCGGCGAGGGACGGTGGATGATAATGGATGCCATTGAAAAGGACGTACCGGTTCCCACTCTGACGACCGCTTTATTCACCCGATTCCGCTCGCGGCAGGATACCTCCTTCGCGGAAAAAATGTTAGCAGCCCTGCGGAAGGCTTTTGGCGGACATAGCGTCCGACCATAACCGGATTTTTGCGAGGTCGACATGTCACCCATTGAATCTTCTCCCAGGACCGAAGCCACCGTCACGACCAACCGAACCGCAGCAACTCAACCATGCACGATTGTTATTTTCGGTGCCTCGGGCGATCTGACCAAGCGTAAACTTTTACCGGCCCTCTACAACCTCCTTCTGGACGGCTTGTTACCGGACAATTTCGCCGTACTGGGATTAGGCCGGAAGCCTCTTTCGGATGAGGCTTTTCGCGGAATTGCCCGTGAAGGCATCGAACAATTTTCCCGGCAAACACTTGCCCCTGACAAGTGGAAAACATTTCAAAGCCGATTGTTTTATTGTGCAGGAGATATTTCCGCCTCCGACTATTACGGGCAAATTCGTGACCGGTTGAAGGACATTGAAACACCATTCAAACTACCAGGCAATCGCATTTTTTATTTAGCCATCCCCCCAACCTCCTTTGCACCCGCATGCGAGGGGCTCCAGAAGGCCGGGTTAGTGGCGGTCCCCGATCAGGCGGACACGTACTCCCGGGTCATTGTGGAAAAACCGATTGGACACGATTTGTCTTCTGCTCGCGCGATTAATACGGCCATCGGAAATGTCTTCGATGAATCGCAAATATATCGCATCGATCATTATCTGGGGAAAGAGACCGTGCAGAATATTATGGTCATGCGGTTTGCCAACTCCATCTTTGAACCGCTATGGAATCATAAATACATCGACCACGTACAATTGACCGTCAGCGAAGCCGTCACCCTCGGGACCCGAGCCACCTATTACGAAACAGCAGGAGCCCTTCGAGACATGGTGCAAAATCACATTTTGCAACTGCTCTGCCTGATCGCGATGGAACCTCCTTACTCGCTGGATCCGGATGTGGTACGGAATGCTCGAATGGATGTGTTACGGGGACTGCGCCCAATTCGCGGACAAGACGTCGAAAAGATGACTGTTCGCGCCCAGTATGCCCATGGCAACATCAAGGGCCAGGAAGTCCCTGGCTATCGACGAGAGGAAGGGGTCCAACCGGACTCCACCACGGAGACATATGTGGCCTTAAAAGTTTTTGTGGAAAACTGGCGCTGGGCCGGAGTGCCATTCTATATTCGCACGGGGAAAGCCATGCCGACGCGCGCCAGCGAAATCGCCGTCCAATTCAAGGACATTCCCCAGATTTTATTTAATGCCAATCCGCAAATTCCCCAGGCTCCGAATCTGCTCACGCTTCGTATTCAACCCGAAGAAGGCATGGCCCTTCGCATTATTTCTAAAGTACCGGGGACTAAAGCCCAAACGCATCCGGTTGATATGGACTTTCACTACGGTGATGCTTTTAAGGCGCCTTCTCCGGAAGCCTATGAACGATTGCTGTTGGATGTCATGGCGGGGGATACCTCCTTGTTCATGAGACGGGATGCCGTTGAGGCTTCGTGGAAATGGGTCACGGATATCCTTGAAGGATGGAGTGCATATGAAACCAAATGGTTACCCGAATATCCCGCCGGCAGTTGGGGGCCCGTCGAAGCCGATCGACTGATTCATGCAGGCGGGCACCATTGGCGAAAAATCTAGGCCATCCTTTCTGTTAATCTTGCTCGCACAAATGTCGTGACGAGATAAACGTTATCCCCGCTTCCCTCTTTACCAAACCGGTTCAACGTCTTCTTATGAGCGTGACTTAGACCCCGTCGAACTTTGGGGATCCAGGACGAACTCTGGACCGATTGGCACATGTGCAGCTGATTCCGAAGTCCGACAACCTCCTAGTGAGCATGCGACCCAATGCCGGCTTCAATCGATTGCTCTAGGCGAGACAACCCCTTTTCAACATCGGCCCCTAGGTGAAGACGAATGACCCGTCGTTGACGGCTACTCAGACTTTGCATATCGCCCAATGCTTGTGCATCTTTCAACACGCCAAACGAATATGGTTCACCAGGAATGGGAAGATCTTCCCGATCATCGCATGTCACCTGAATAAAAACGCCAGAATTGGGTCCCCCCTTATGCAATTGCCCCGTGGAATGGAGAAATCGTGGGCCATATCCTAACGTGGTTGCAATCTGTTTGTTCTCACGAATGTTGGTGCGGATGCGTTGAAAAATTGCATGAACCGGATCGGTACGTTCCACGTAGGCATTGATGGCCAAATAATCACCTGATTGAATACGAGCGAGATGCGCGCCCAGTACGGTTTCCAATGAAGCCTTGCCTTTGAGGACAGAGGCGTTCAGTTCATCGGTATAGACGGTTACATTGCCATCGGTGAGGAAAGAGGGGAAATCCGGCAAGGTGCCGTTCCGGGTGAAGCCTTCTAAATATTTCTTTGTGTAATCCTTACTTTCCTGAACGTTTGGCTGATCGAATGCATTAATCTCTAACAAAGCTCCGGCCACCGCCGTGGCCATTTCCCATAAGAAAAATTGCTCACCAAGATTAATCAGATCGGCGACGTTGATGCGAATCACCGGATGCCCGGCTTGTTCAAGTGCCTTTACTTTAGCGTCCTGGGTGGCATCAATCCCTTGTTCATATCGGATATAGGCAAAGACCCGGTCCTGGGCATAGACCTCAGGGTCTCCTAAGGATTCCCCATCAATGGGAATAATTCCCTTTCCTTCTTTCCCCGTGCTTTCAGCCACCAATTGTTCTAACCACGCCCCCAGATCCCATAGTGCCGGCGAGGTCACAAACGTCAGCTTGTCCTTTCCAGCCTTGGCACATATACCCAGGACCGTCCCGAGGATCACACCTGGGTTATCCTGAGGGGGCACGCTAGCCCCACAGGAATGACGCATGCGTTCCGCCCGATACAAAAAATGCTCAATATTCACGCCCATTAAAGCGGCAGGGACCATGCCAAAATTAGAAAGGGCCGAATATCGCCCGCCAATTTCTGGGACACCCGGCAGAATATATCTGAATCGCAGCTCTTTGGCCATCTGCTCCAGCAACGAGCCAGGATCGGTAATAGCCACAAAATGATTGCCCGCCTTCTCCCCGACAATCTGCCGCATACGCTCAAAGAAATATTTTTGAAACACGAGGGGTTCGGTCGTGGATCCCGATTTACTGGCTACCACACACAACGTTTTTGCCAAATCGACCCGATGTTCAAATGCCCGCACCTGCGAGGGTACCGTGCTATCCAAAACATGTAATTCGGGATATCCGGGAATCAAGCCAAAGGTCATCCGGCAGACTTCCGGGCACAAGCTGCTTCCCCCCATACCCAGGATCAGAACATGTTGAAACCCCGCTTCTTTGATCTCTTTTGCCAAAGCCAGCAATCGGGGTATCGAGGAGAGTTGTTGTTCTGTAATTCGCAACCACCCCAAGGCATTCCGAATGATCTCCTGATGGGCAGGATCGTGATGCCAGACCGTAGGATCTTTGCTCCACAAACGGCGAACCAGATTCGTATGCTGAAATTCGTTGAGCGCCTCATCAATCTTCGGCTGCAGCGGGCCAACCGAATAGGCAACCCGGTCTACTTTTTCCCCTAAAATGATAGCCCGTTTCCGGCTAATCACGCCCATTAATTGATCAAAGGCATCCAAAAATAATTGTGCGCCATCCTGCAGAAGGGTGTCGGTGACCTCCTCCATTGAAATTCCAGCTTCGGCCAACTGCTGCATGGTTTTTTTCGCTTCAGCGAGGCCCTCCTGAATCGTATTCTTCACGGTTCCGTGAGTCCGGAAAGCCGTAAACGTCGCTTCAGGCATCGTGTTCACGGTATCCGGACCGATGAGATTATCAACATAATAGGTATCCGGATATTTGGGATTTTTCGTCCCCGTGCTCGCCCAAAGGACCCGCTGGACCCGCGCACCTTCTGCTTTAAGGAGTTGGAATTCGGAGCTCGCAAAGACTTCCTGAAAAATTTTATAAGCCAGCTTGGCATTGGCAATGGCGACCTTTCCCAGTAGACCTTCCAGGATCGCTCGTTGGGCAGGACGGGATTCTTTTGAGATTTTTGCGTCTAGTTTTTTATCAATCAGCGTATCAATTCGACTGACGAAAAAACTGGCCACCGAGGCGATACGATGCAAATTCCCTCTATGCGCCGCCAACCGTTTCAATCCACGGATATAACTCCAGGCCACCTGCTCATATATCACCACACTGAATAAAAGAGTAACATTGATATTGATGCCCTGGGACAGAAGCTCCTCAATGGCGGGTAACCCCTGGGGGGTTCCAGGCACTTTAATCATGACATTGTCCCGGCCCACGGTTTGCCACAAACGGACCGCTTCATCGATGGTGCCTTGTGTATCAAAGGCCAAATCCGGAGAGACCTCCAGGCTGACATAGCCATCACGACCGTCCGAGGTCTCATAAACTGGCCGCATCAGATCGGCTGCATCCTGGATGTCTTGAATGGCTACTCCCTCATAAATCTGTTTGACGCTCGTCACCTGAGACGCGACCTGTGCAATCGCTTCATCATAGTCCGCACTCCCCGCAATCGCTTTTTCAAAAATCGAGGGATTCGAGGTCATACCCATGAGGCCGTCCTGCTCAATAAGCGTCTGGAGGTCCCCCGAGGTAATCAAACCACGACGAATATAGTCATACCAGGGACTTTGCCCCATCTCACGAAGTTGGACGAGTGGATTCATGGTGAGATTCTCCTTGAAAGGATAAAGTTAGCGGTCAGCGGCTGTCGCATGAGCTTGATGCCGTGCAATCTGCGCCTTGGCCGCTGCCACCACATGCTCAACCGTAAACCCAAATTTTTTAGCTAATTCCTTGAGCGGAGCCGAGGCGCCAAACGATTTCATCCCTATCGAATGGCCCTGGGTTCCGACATAGTTCCCCCATCCAAAGACAGAGGCTTGCTCGACCGATACCCGCGCGACGACATCGGGGGGAATGACCGAGCGGCGATAGTCTTCCGATTGTTGTTCGAACAATTCCCAGGAAGGCATACTGACGACCCGGCTTTTTATCCCTTCAAGCCCCAATTGCTCATGGGCTTGCACGCACAATGGGACTTCGCTTCCCGTTCCGAGCAATAAGACTTCTGGGCACCCATCTGGGGAGTCCGCCAATATATAAGCGCCTTTGGCCACGCCGGACGCAGACGCATATTTCGTGCGATCCAATGTGGGAATCGCCTGCCGCGAGACGATCATAATCACCGGTTCATGCCGCAATTCCATAATCACCTTCCACGCTTCGACAATTTCGTTGGCATCTCCAGGGCGAAACACCATTAACCCGGGAATTGCGCGAAGCGAAGAGATTTGTTCAATGGGCTGGTGGGTCGGTCCATCTTCCCCGACCCCAATGGAATCATGGGTAAAGATATGCACGACAGGAATTTCCATCAAGGCACTTAACCGGATGGCCGGTCTGGCATAATCGCTAAAGATCAGAAACCCTGAGCCATAGGGGCGAACTTTTGACAAAGACAGGCCATTCAAAATCGCGCCCATCGCATGCTCCCGAACCCCAAAATGGATATTCCGTCCTGATGGATTGCTGCCGGTCAAATCCCCGGCTCCCTCAAAAGTTAATCGAGTCTTCGTGGAGGGAGCCAGGTCTGCGGCCCCACCAAAGAACCAGGGAATAGTAGCTGCCAACGCATTCAATACGATTCCCGACACTTCCCGCCCGGCAAGTCCCTTGGCGTCAGGCGGAAAAACAGGAACTTTACGGTCCCAGCCATCGGGCAATTGTCGATGTTGCATGTGATACAAGTGGCCAGCCAATTCCGGATATTTGGTTTGATAGTCTGCAAACCGGGCCATCCACGCGGTCCGCAACTCTTTGCCTCGTTTCCCGATACCCTGTTGAAAATGAACGGGCACTTCCTCGGGCACAAGAAATCGTGTGTCTTCCGGCCAACCATAATAGCGTTTGGCTAACCGGATTTCTTCTTCACCCAAGGGTTCACCATGAGCCGAATGCGTATCCTGTTTATTCGGAGCTCCATACCCAATATGGCTGTCGACAATGATCAGGGTCGGACGATCTGATTCCTTGAAAAATGTGCCAAATGCCCGATCCAGCATCTTGAGATCATTGGCATCCCCCACACGAGTCACATTCCAGCCATAGGCGATAAACCGAGTGGCCACATCTTCAGAAAAAGCCAGGTCCGTATGGCCTTCAATGGTGATCTTATTGTTATCATAGATCCAACAGAGATTCGACAATTTAAGGTGTCCGGCAAGAGATGCCGCCTCCGAGGACACCCCTTCCATTAAACACCCATCACCACAAATGGCATACACATTATAGTTAAACATTTCAAAATCCGGGCGATTGAAATACTCGGCCATCCATCGTTGCGCAATCGCCATGCCCACACTGGTTGCGACACCCTGACCTAAGGGACCGGTCGTCGTTTCGATACCCGAAGTCCAACGATACTCAGGATGACCAGGGCATTTACTCTCTAATTGCCGGAACCGTTTAATGTCCTCCAACGTCACCGAAAGCTCACCCAATTGCTCATATTGCCCGTTCACCGATTTCACGCCACAGAGATGCAACAGGGAATAAAGCAACATTGATGCATGCCCGGCCGAGAGAACAAACCGATCTCGATTCGGCCAGATGGGATCGCTTGGATCAGAACGCAAGATCCGATTCCAGAGCCAATAGGCGACAGGAGCCAAGGCCATCGGAGTACCGGGATGCCCGGAGTTTGCGGCTTGCACCGCATCCATCGATAAGGTACGAATGGTGTTAATACAAAGCTGGTCCAGCGAATCGCATGCGGGTTTCATTCTTGCTCCTTCGTTATCCATAATAAGTGAGCTATCTCGCGTGACGGGTGTTCATTTGTGAGAAAGGTAAGTATCTGCATCCTATCATAGGTCTTCCGTTCACTCTACATTATGGCCCATTAGGTTGTTCGGCAAACGGACTTGCTGGGAAGCAATAGCAAACTTCCCTCTGGCGAAGACAAAAAGTCGCATTATTTAAATCAGTTGCCAATCCCATGAACCTGTCTTTATGATTCGAACCTATGAAAGTCCATCTTAGCCATCCCACTCGTGACCTGGTCATCCAAGGCCCCAAACGGGTTGCCGACATTTTCAAAGAACTCAATTTAATCCCTGAGGCTTTCTTGATCATACGCGGGCAGGATCTCATGACCGAAGACGAAACCGTAGCGGATGGGGATAGCATTGAAATCCGCCCGGTCATATCCGGAGGGTAAACACATGCGCTGCCGAAAATGTCCAAAACGGGCGGTGCTGGGACTACCAAGGCACAATACGGCGTTTTGTGGGGGCTGTCTCACTGAATTTGTCCGAACCCAGGTGCAACGAGCCATTAAGGCTCAACAAATGTTTTCCCCTGAAGATCGCGTTCTGGTTGCCGTTTCCGGAGGGAAAGACAGCCTGACCCTTTGGGAAATTCTTCTGAAATTAGGCTATCGGGTCGATGCCTTGTATGTTGATTTAGGCATCCCCGGTTATTCCAGCCGGTCAAAAGAAAAAGTCGAACAGTTTGCCAAAGTGGTGGCTGAACCCTGCGGATCCCAACTGACGATTCATACCGTGGAAGAAGACGCAGGAGCCGGCATTAAAGAATTGGCTAATCTGATCAAGCGCCCCACATGCTCTGCCTGTGGCACGATTAAACGGTATCAGTTTAATCGGGTAGCCTGGCAAAACCACTACGACGTGATGGCCACCGGCCATAATTTAGATGATGAGGCGGCCAGACTTCTGGGCAATGTCCTGCAGTGGCAGGAGGAATATTTGCAGAAACAGTCGCCAACCCTTCCCGCCTCCGTCGAAGGCTTTGCGAAAAAAGTAAAACCGCTCTACCGAATGACCGAACGGGAGATTGCGGCCTATGCTGTGGTCAACCGGATTGACTATTTAGTCGAAGAATGCCCGATGGCTAAAGGCGCAAAGATGTTGGTGTATAAAGACGCGCTTAATCGCTTGGAAGCGGAATCCCCGGGAACCAAGCAACGGTTTTATTGGGGATTCCTTGATAGACAGGAAAAATCATCCTCTGTGGCCCCATCTATGAGCCAGATCGACCAAACCACCTTGCAACCCTGTACCGTATGCAGCCAACCCACGACCGCGGGAACCTGCTCCTTCTGTCGCATGATGGCCCGCGCCAAGACGGCAGTGAAGTAGCCTCATTTTTTGACATGGCCATTCTTGATGGCCTTCAGAGCATCGACGACAGTTTCGTCACGACTCCGCAGAACCCCGCTTCCGGATGCTCACCTCACATTTTGGCTCAACCACAAAAAAAAATAGGACTTGGCCTCACAAGCCGGGACCTATTTCCATAGCTTCATTTCCCACATACCAATTGAGCAAAAAGAGCTAGAAAATTTGGCCCTTGGCCAAAAAAAAGAGGGAATTTGGCGACGTCGAGTTATTCAGGGAGTTCGATGCTGCCCCCTTCGAGGTCGGCATCTATGCCGGTCAGTTCCATTTTGTTACCAACCCGCCACCATTCCGGGGAGATTTCAGACAAGGTGCCTTTCGAGGTATAAAATTTTGCAGAAGGAATGGCCACAGCTTGGTGGGACTTTTTGTGGATTTCCATGACGAGGGTCTTCAGGGTCGTATCTTCCACCTTGACGCTATCCGGCAACTCGGTAAGGACAAACCGATCGCCAGGGTTGTGTTCCCAGACGTTGCGTTGCAATTTGGCCACTTCCGTTCCGGTTGGCATAAACACACCCATACTCAATGCCAATTTTTTCTCCTCTTCCAACCACTCAATACGAAGCTGTTCTTTACCGTGAGCGATAAAGACGCCATCGGTATTCCGAAGGGTATTCTTTCCCAGTTCAATATCCATCGTTACCTCATCCTTTCTCGGGCAACTATTCGTGAGAGTCCGATTATTCACAATAGACCCTGAGAGTTCAAGTCACCGAATATTTCTACGGAATCATCCAGTTTGTCCCCTACCGTTCCAACGAGGTCATCTGGTCCGGCTCACCACTCCGACCTTTCAACACCATCAGGCAAATAAGTCCAAAGACAATCCAGAGGATTTCTCGCATTCGTCGAATAAGCGCAAAAGTGATTCCCGTCACTTCCGAATAACCAAACGTCATCAATAGTAGGGTGTATCCCCCTTCTTGTGCACCCAGGCTTCCCGGAATGAAAAATGTTCCGCCTTTAATGAGCACCGTGAGCGCCGCGATTGAAAGAGCTACCCACACATCGATCCTCACACCGAGAAAGTAGAGAATGGCATAGACCTCAAGCGTTTCCATCATCCACGCCAAAAAAAATACGCCCAACGCCGCATAAAAGGTCTGCCGGTGCTGAGAATAAAATCCACGGATCGTGCCGTCCAGCTCCTGGAGTTGTGGTTCTCGTTTTTCAAGAAAGGAGAACCTGATACCGCATGACCGTAAAAGGCCCAAGCACCCCATACCGAGACCCCGACGTTGGAGCAGCACAAACAGCCCGACTCCAAACGCTAAGACTCCCACACTGACCAGCATCGCCATCCAGGAATGACCTGAATCGCCAAGTATCCAAAAAGCCATCGCCAATCCCAGCAAGATAAAAAGCACTTGAGCGAAGGTCATGGTGGTCTTCGCGGTAATCACGGATGCCAACCCATCCACCATTGGCACCCCGTATCGTTTGAGAAGATAGGCCTTCAGGGGCTCCCCACCGACATAGGCCGTGGGAGTCGTGACATTTACGGTTTCGCCAGCCATCCGAATGGCAAATAACTGCATGAACCCGACATTGCGAGCATGAGAACCCAGAGTGAGTTGCCATCCCAAGGCTTCTAACCCGTAGACCAGAATCATGGGAAGGAGGATGAGCCCGAGATGTAGGATACCTAATTGAGAAACGGTCTGCTCAATCGGTTCGAGGCCGATGTGGAGAACAATCCCGACCAGGGCCGCAAGGCCGACGATCAGGAAAAGCAGTTTAAGCACGAGGGATAAGACTACGGCGAAGCATCCAGGCCATCGACATGACAAAGAGCCACGAGCCAATCGCGGCCAGGGCCAAAAACCAGTGCAGGAAGCCAAAGCCAGCACTCAGTAGCACCATGATGGAAAAATCGCGATTGGCGACTTTGCCCAACATAAAATCAATATTGGATCGTTCTTGTTCTGTGAGTTGCCGAATTTCACGAGGACGAGATCGCAATTGCCGCGCATGATTGACTAACAGTAACGACACGACATTCGCTAAAACCGCTGAGGCCCCAAGCAGAAGGGGGAGGTGCGTATGCTCCCACGGCCCCTGGAGAAACGCCCCGCAGGCGATGGCGGCAAACAACACAATGTGCACGATATTATCTGCCCAAATATCGAGTTCTTGCCCAAACTTGGACTCTGAAAACGTCAGCCGGGCGACCTCCCCATCGCAGCAATCAATGATGACAGACAATTGCAAGATCAGTCCCCCGAGAATGGCAAGCTTCCATGACCCTGGCACAAAAAGCCCCGCACCCACGAGCCCTACGACCATGGATAGCATCGTAATCATGTTCGGTGACCATCCCAACCGCAAAAACCCATGCGTCAGCAGACCGGAACATTTACGATTCACATAACGATCCACCAACCCATCCAAACCACCTTTAATTGTCTGGAGTGCCTCCAACAGCGTCCGCTCAGCGAGTTGGGGCCCCTTAGGCCCACGAACATCTCTGAACCACTGAGAAGCGCCGCCAAGGGTTTGAATCGTCCCTTCCACTGCCGCTTGCTCCAATGCCAACCGAAGGGGATTCGTGCCATTCGCATGTAACACGCCTGAAATTCCCAAGAGCCTGGCTGGGAGAACTAGAAGATCTCCAACCAGCGGCAACCGGCTTCGATCAGGAGTCTGATTTTTCGTTGAGGACTGGGACGTCTGGGAAACTGCCTGGTCATGGAAGACCACCGTCGAGGTTGATCGTCCCTCCAAGCCCTCAGGCCGGAACGCCACCCCGGGATTTCCCCGGTGATGTCCTTCCTCAGGATGACCAACGACTACGACTGCCTTTCCTTGAGATCCTTCAACTCGCAAGCGCTGGATCAATGCGGGAGAATACACGGTATGGCAACCCACGATCATACAGGCTCCATTTATTTCCTCCGCAAGCGCTTCCCAGGTCTGAGGGTCATGAGGAGGGAATTCCCGAACCGGCAACCAACGGACGGCGGCCTGTACCCGGCTATCTTCACGAAGTAACTGACGAAGAGCTTGTTCTTCCGGCCCAGCTAACACCCAAATTTGAGAAATTCCGCCTCGCTGCAACGTGAACACCGCCCGTTGGAACAGCGTCATGCCGCCGACACGAGTCAAGGGACTGGGAACTGCATCACCTGTCCCAACGGCTCCGGGGTCAAAGACGCCGACCGACGTTAATAAAATTGCCGTATCGACCGCATGGGTGGCTTCTTGTTTAAGTATTCCGTCCATACACTCATTCCTACGGTCTCAGTGTGGTGGCCCTGGTATTCTCCTCTAAGCGTATCACGGCGGGCAAGATCTCAGACTCCGCCCGAGCTATATCTTCAGGGAAATCAATTTCTATCCACGGAAGACCTCCGATTTTTTCGTATCCCACCGGCACCTTCTCAAAAAACTCTTTTAGCGCGTCCTCATATTCCATATCAAGCGCTCCAACTGCAACATAGGCTTGAACCGATTGCAACAGTGCTGGAATATCCTGTTCTTGGACTTTGAGAAACCCGACCCCTTCGCCGGCCTCATCATAGGCAGATGGCAGGCTTTTACTTAAGGTGAGGACTCGACCGGCCTTCGCGGCAATCATACACTCTTCCGATTCCTGCTTTACCGTCTCATCCATTAACAAGGCGGTCGGAAAGGGAGAACGAACCAAACGAGCCAGAATCGATGGGGCGTAAAGAACATCGGCATCCATGAGCACAACATCATCGTCCATTTCAGACCGTGCCGCCCACAATGACGTGATGCTCCCACGAGTAAACTGTTCATTCACCACCCATCTGACCTCTTGAACAAAGGGGTCAGCGGCCATGGCTTCTCGAATATGATTCTGAGCGTACCCCACCACCACCACCACCTGGGATACACCCGATTGCCCTAGAGCTTCGACATGCCGGGATAATAAAGTCCTTCCGCAAAGATCGATGAGGCATTTCGGTCGCCCTTCTGTCACACCCTGCAACCGTTTCCCCACACCCGCTGCAAAAATAATTGCCTTCACGCTCTGGCTCCCGAAAGTATGGACTGAAAAGCGGAGAGGAATCCTTCGATATTCTGATTGGTCAAGGCACCAATATTGGCAATACGGAACACTTTCTCTTCCAATTGCCCCTGCCCGGCATAGATCACGTATCCGGCTCGTTTTAATTCGTCATGCAGCCCTTGGTAGGCACACCCTTCAGGCAGATAAAAGGCGGTTAAGGTATTACTTTGAAGCGTGGGAGCCAGTACCGGCTTGACGCCCCACTCTTCCAGACGCGTCCGAATGGTGGTGGCATAGCCCTTAAATCGTTGAATCCGGTTGTCGAGGCCTTCTTCTAAGAGTTCATTAATCGCTTCGCGGAACGCATAATAAACCTGCACGGCCGGAGTAAAGGGAATCGTCCCCCGCTCCTGTTCTTCATAATAATTAGCCAAATTCAAATACCAGGACCGCTTGGGATATTTCATCATCCGCTCCATAAAGCCTTTGCGGACCAACACAAACGCGGCACCTGGAAAACCTTGAATACATTTCTGAGCGGCCCCCGCAACCATGTATAATTTATTTCCGGCAATATCCAGGGCCTCTCCTCCCAGCCCGCTCACAGAGTCCACCATAAAGACCCGATTATACCGGTCCACGACCTCCGCAACTTCCTTCACCGGATTAATCAACCCCAGGGTCGTTTCATGGTGCACCATGGCGACGGTGTGCACTTCCGGATGTTGCTTTAGCGCCAAATCAATCGTCTGCGGATCCGGTACGATTCCCCAGTCATACTTTAAGTCCGGCGTACCCAAACGCTGTGTTGCCACCATGGAAGACATCCGTTGGCCATACACCCCGTTGTTAATCACCATCGCCCGCTTGCCGGTAGGGATGCTGGACATTAACGCCGCTTCCACAGCCGCCGTGCCAGAACCCGTCAACACGATCGCGGTGTACTCATCTTCTTCACCAGGAACGAAGACCTTCAGCAATTTTTGCCGAATATCTGCCAATAGTTCCGAAAACTCCGACTCTCGATGACAGATATCCGGTTGAAGTAAAGCCTGACGGACTCTTTCAGACACATTGACGGGACCGGGATTGAATAAAATCATGAATCCTCTTCCTTTACAGGCTTACGTGCTGGCGAGTAGGCTGTCACGCGAATACGTGTGCCGTTAGGTGACACTCCCCTTAAACCGTTTCGTCAGCTCAGCCGGACTCAAGGCAATCCGATCCGCATCTTCAAGCTGTTCATTCACCTTGACCAACAAAAAACTCGGCCCGTCATCCTCTAACATGGCCTTGAACTCATACACAATATCTTCTCGCTCCCAAACTCGCTCAACATTCTTGTATCCTGCCGCTTTGGCCATTTTATCCAGGCCGACAACCCTGGAATAGGTGGGCTGATTTCCGGTGGTCCCATACACCTCATTATCAAAGACCACATGAATGAGATTTTTCGGCCGCAACGCACTAATCGTGGCCAACGTGCCAAGACTCATCAGCACATTTCCGTCGCCATCAAAGACTACCACCGTTTTTTCTGGCTGGGCCAGAGCCAATCCTAATCCGATGCCCGCCGTCGCGCCCATCGAGCCAATCATATAAAAATTTTGAGGCCGATCACGGAGTTTACAGGCTTCACGTGACGGAAACCCGTTGCACACAATAAGCAGTTGATCGGTCATCAGTTCCAACATGGCCGCCATCGCCTGCGCCCGGCTCTGCATGACCCCTTCTTCAGGTCCAATCATCGTTGCATCTCCAACACCATGGTTATTTCTTCGCGTAGGCACCCCAACCCATTGTCCACAGACCAAACAGGAGTGCAGATCCGCTGCTCTTTTCTCACGAAATCAAATCGAGAAATCCGTACAGGGCCATAGGACATATCTTCAACATCCCACTAGGGCTGAATGGTTTTCACGATGCCCTTTTTCAGCAATAGGGCGACAGGGATCCGCTTCTCCATAAAGGTTGTGGCTGTCCATTTCAGATCCTCCACAATTGTCTTCTGGGACAACGTCCTGTGGGG
This sequence comes from Candidatus Nitrospira neomarina, assembly GCF_032051675.1. Taxonomy (NCBI): domain Bacteria; kingdom Pseudomonadati; phylum Nitrospirota; class Nitrospiria; order Nitrospirales; family Nitrospiraceae; genus Nitrospira; species Candidatus Nitrospira neomarina. The sequence continues at coordinate 4,499,518 of NZ_CP116968.1, read as the reverse complement.
AATCCGTACCGTATCCAAAAGCGTCGTCATGGTTTCCCCCATGACCAGGTGTTCAGGTGCGTCTTTGCCCTCGAAGCCACGCCAGGAAACCAACAGCAAACAGGGAATCTGATAAATCAAATTGAGAGAAGCCAGAACATTCAGCGCATTACCTAATCCGGAATTTTGCATCAAGACTACCGGAATTTTCCCACCCAGGTAGGCTCCTGCGGCCATCGCCACAGCCTCATCTTCACGAACTGCCGGGGTATACAACCGTTCTTCCGTCAAATGGGCAATAATGCCCCCCAAAATCGTATCCGGTACACCGGTAAAAAAATCGAATCCAATGCCTTGCAGGCCTTTCACAAAATCGTCAGCTTCCAACACCGTGATACTGCTCATCGTCTTAGACAGACCTCACAATTCCCCCCCAATTTTTTCGACAAGTAAACCTTGTCACACACAGAATCGGGGTCAGGGTACCTTTGGATGGTGAATAACAACCGCTTCGGCAAAATACCAAGCGCGCCACAAATGACACGCGAGTATAGCCCAGGGTAGGGGTATTCTCAAGAAAGTGGCGGCATAAGGTTGCGGGAAAATTTCAGAAAAGAGTAGACTGGGTGACTTGCTGAACCATCCAAGGAGACGAGCCTTCAACGCATGAAAAAATCGCACATTTCTTCAAAATCAGGCTATTCGGAACGGCATGCCAAGAGCGGGATTGCCGATAAATTGCCAAAAATCGAAACCTGGCCGAACCAATATCCAGGCTACGAAATTACCATTGAAATTCCTGAATATACGGCTATTTGTCCCAAAACAGGACTCCCTGATTTTGGCACAATCCGGTTGACCTATGTGCCGGACAAATCCTGTCTTGAGTTAAAATCCCTCAAAACCTATATCCACGCCTATCGAAACCTGGGCATCTTTTATGAAAATGCGGTCAACAGAATCCTGGCCGATTTCGTCAAAGCCTGTCGTCCGGTCTCAGCAACTGTGACTGGGGAATTCACTGCCAGAGGCGGACTCCGCAGCGTCATCCGAGCCAGCTATCCTTAGTCGTTTCTCTCTCCGCTCCATCTTGGAACATAGACGTGCCACGTGAATGCCATCTGCTTCATTGAAAAAGTGCGTTTCGACAACCCATTAGGCCAGGACGCCCGATTGAGCTCCGGGAAAAGAGGGCTTTATATAGATTTGCGTACGGTTCTCGGCAGAATTCACCTGATCCAAGATGACCAAAATATTCCCCACCGAATTGAAGGTATAACCAAATGAGTCAACTGACGAATTGGCTCAATAAGGCAAGGACGAATGAATGAGAGGCAACATACAGAAATACTTTGCCAATTTTAACTCTTACGTGTGCTTGCAAGGCTCATGACCACCCCCTTAGAAACATGTTTGAAAAGGACTTGCTGCAACTTCGAACCATCTCATATATCCCATCACGTCCTTGACAGAGCCCCCCGTCCCTTTTTGAAAATCTCGTTCTCACTTCATTCATTCAATGCCTTCAAGTTGACAATCAAATCAGTTGCCTCCTGCTTGATCGACGTCGCCTCCTCACCTCATCTGAAACTCTCACTCTTGAATTATTTTGAGAGCTTCCTCCGAATTTATACACACCTCAAGATTCCTTATGATTTACTTTGCAGTTGCCCGAAAAGGAAAGAGAAAAAGAGTGTACTTGATTTTATTAAAAAAATTAGACAACATTTTTCAGCCCCTTTTTCACAAGAAATAATATGGGTTTACTTAAGATTAAAATCTGTCAACTAAGAGAAAACTTGTGAAGTGCTAGGGTTATTGCCTTGAGGAATTTCCAACAATCTTAGGCCAAACAAATCATTAAGAAAATAGACAAGCTGATGAAATGAGGGAAAGTGGTTAATCACGAAGTAATCACTAAAGCATTTACCTTTAATTGTATCTTAGGTGTCTTTCGTATCCTGCGCTAAGAAAAATTAATTTCGCACATTCAATCGCGGCTTTTATTGGAAATCTTTTTCATGCAAACTATTTTAAAAAGAAAATATCTAACAGATGTTCCGGAGGTGCAGAATGAATCAGACTAGAGTTCTCCTTGCGATTAGTTTCATTCTCAGCTTTTCTTCACCCGGATGTCTGGCTAACCAAATTAAGCCCAGTACTGGCATGGATGCTTCAACTCGTGCAAAACGCATTTACACAGACCTTAAAGAAGCTAATTTTTTGTTTCCCCCAGAAAACTCAACGGCTTCTGAAATTGCTGCATTCGAAAACAAATCAGAAAAAGTGGTGGACGCGCTAGAACAGCTGAAGAACAGCAAAAACAAAGAAGCGGAAGTTGAAGCTATAAAAAAAGTTTCTTCTGAGATGCAGAGTACAGGGTACCTAGCAGATGTAATTTTCTATACTGAGCGTGACGGAGCTCGAGTAAAGTATCAACAGATAACAGAGGAGGATGTAAAAAACGTTTCAAGACTGACGAATTCATCTGAACCATATAATTTGCCGATCGGCACCTACCGTATGTGGACCGAACGTAATGGAGAGGTGACTTCCCCGAAAGAAGAATTTGACATTTTTTCTCCGTATGTGGAAGTGGGTTTTGAGGAGCAGCTACCATAGGAATGATAAGAAGCTATGCTGGATAAGCCGCCAGCGAATTATCTGCATTTTATGGAATGGGTTTCTGCGCTTGCAGGAAGTGCAGGAGGCCTTTTACCGGGCATTGCCTTTTTTAATACTTACGCGCCGCCAATGTTCGAAGCAGTGTCTCTCCTAACTGGTGGTGTTGCAATTGCCATTGTTCTACATGCCCTTAAATCTGGGCATGCGACGAAGGGTTCGGCCAAAAAGGCTATTATTCTCATCCTTCTCGGCCTTTTACTAGTCGTTTCCTATGGCTTCGGACGAAGTTTCTGGACGGTCAGTCCTCCTGCGGGTTGGCCTCCAGATAGAATTCAAATTGGGTTTTACCTCGCAGACTGGTCACTAACAGACAAAGCTCAAGAGTACATGATTGATCACCCTGACTATACAGTAGAGAAACTCATGCTCAGCTTTGCAGCATATGACCATCCGGAAAAGATTTGGAAGGTATGGTCAATAATTAGTGCCGGCTTCATACTAATTGTGGTTTTCTCAGGAGGATTTCTCCTTTGGGCATATGGATTTGCGCTTCTTGCCCGTTCCCTCTCTTCGCAATTGGGGGGATAGCGATGCCTGTCAATACAATCGTGATGAAGCTATTGCTATTTGCGTTTATTCTATTGGGAATTAACTCATGCACCACTTCAATGCCTAGACACCCAGATTATAAAAAGAGGATCGACAACTTAGAGCTCGTGATCGATGATTTCAAAGAAGAAGTTAACAATGACTCAAAGAATTGCCCGAATGATAAACTCCCTTAGCTCTAGGCTTATTTCTCTACTACTAACCGCAGGCCTCCTTTCAGGCTGCATCAAGATCCTGGACGAGAAAGATATCCCTGGCCTAAAAGAGCCCTATCTTCAAAGGTACTCGATTGCAGAGCCCGTAGAAAAAGTGTGGCAAGCTACCCTTTTCGAGGTTGGGGCTCTAAATCGTTCCCGAGATCTCGTTGTTAATCAACGGTTTCACCTCATTTCTTGGGCAGATGAAAATGTCTCGGATGATTGTTATAAGGTGCGCCGAACTGGCATCACAAAGATTGAGGCTACCGCTCTTACTGTCATCCGAATACAAGCAACCGGGTCAAATGGCGCATTGGTTTTCGTGCGGAAAGTGTGCTACCCCCATGATCCCCGTAAGGATCATGGCCTGTCTCTTGGTGAATTTGAAAACGAATTCGTCAAACGAGTGCGGAACAGAATAGGAATGTAATATTGTTATTCCAATCCCGATACCGTATTCGCTGCTGTCTTGTTTCCATTCTGATCTTGGCCATGGTCTTGCCTGGGTTGGGATGCACCAATAAATCACTCAGGCCCTATTTTTCCTGGGAACGCGATCATTTTAAAGGAATCAAATTGCCCAGCAGAAATGAAATTCTTGCTAAAGCAAAAAACAACTACACGAAGAATTTCCCCCGACCCTTGGCGGTGGTGTGGCAAACCTGCCTTAATCTTGCCATTCAGGGTGGTGGGATATTGGGACTTAACGCCGACTCTGATGAGGACTACCGGCTGCTTTTCATAGCGAGTAAGCCACTAAACCACCAACCATTTCTCGACCTCAAGTTTACAGGAGTGCCGCAGCTAGATTACGTAGAAGCTTGGATCGCTGTGAGCGCGCGCAGAATTGATGATGCCACAACGCAGGTGGCAGTTGCGTGGGTATCGCCAACTTCAGGTAGAGCGGCTAATCCACAAGAGGAAGTAAGTGGTTATGATTTGTCTGACCAGTTGATCGAGCACAGCAAAGTGGCTACCCTTTCAATGAAGAATTATCTTAACGCCCTTGAACTGCAATTGTTTCCAGAAAGCCAGTGGACACAACTTCTTTCTCCTCCAACTCCCCAACTCTCATTGAGAGGCGATCCACCCAAAAAAGAAATTGCCAAACCAAAGTGGTATAAGCATGCGACACGCAATGGGAACCTGCAGTCGGCCTTAAAAAGAAGTAGAAATTACGTCATTGAAAATGACTCACTCACAAAACGCATGGAAGAAATCTTAAAACGTTTGAAAACCAGCGCCAACGCCGATTTTGATCAGCGCTTCGCTGTCTATATATATGCTTCAAGTTACAGTAATGCCTATGCAGCACCTAACGGTGACCTATTCATCACTACTGGCCTGCTGAGAGAGCTGAAAGACGTAAACGAACTTGCAGCAGTCTTGGCTCATGAGATGGATCATGTATTGCAGTATGATGCAATAACCCGTTTTGAAGATTACTTCTACTGGCAAAATCTTAAGTTTAATGCCATTATGATAGGACTAATCGCCGGCATGACAGTTGGAATTGTATATGACCCCAGTTACTGGTTCTCAATTCAAAAACCCTTCAGTTCCAATACTGAGGGATCGTTCGCAGGACTAGTTGCCACTGCTGCGATGATAGGTGGGATGATCACAACAGCCTACCCAAGCATCGAAATAGGGGAACTCGCCGTTCGCGATTACTCAATGGAGCAGGAGTTACGAGCCGATCGATACGGGACAAAATATCTCTGGCGCGCTGGTTATCCACCGGATAGTTGGCTTAAAGTTCTTAAAAGAAGGAGTAAATCAGAGAGTCATAGATGAGCTGCCCCAAGTAACAATTACCGGAAGGTTTTGACAACCTAAAGAAAATTTTGAAAGGAGCAGATATCCAAATATTTTTTTGAGTAATAGATTCTACTAACTGCCTCTCGAAGCGAAGGAGGGCGGTTTGTTTGCCTATACCCTGTATATAGGTCGAGCCACCACTCCACAGCTTTCCACCACAACGTAAACTCCGTTTTACTCCCCTGTCATCACACAGGTAACTGGACAGATTCCCACCATAAGGTTAAATAATGGGCACAGACCCCATGACCATTACTCGCCCCATAAACTTGCCACCCTGAATTCAGTGCATTCCGATTATATGGGAAATTCTAATAGATATTGTCAACATGTGTGATTTTCCATTTTTTTAATTTTTTTATGACGTCATCTATTTATGAAAAAAGGCGTTGATTGTGTCGACCACATACTGAAGTTGATCCTGGGTGAGTTCCGGATAGATGGGAAGAGAAAGCACCTCTTGGGAGAGCTGTTCCGAGACCGGAAAATCGCCTTTATGATACCCGAGATCCTGGTAACATTCCTGAAGATGAAGGGGGACAGGATAATAAATGCGATTACCGATTCCATGGTGGGTCAGGTAGGCACTGAGTTCGTCTCGCTGCCGCGTGCGAACGGTGAACTGGTTGTAAACATGACTATTGCCGGATGCCACGATCGGCACGGTCACGTGCTCATCAAGACCGTATGTCTGAAACATCTGCTGGTAAGTGGCCGCATGCGCTTGGCGCTTCGCGGTCCACTCAGCCAAATGCTGAAATTTCACCTGAAGAATGGCCGCTTGTAGCGCATCCAACCGGCTGTTTATTCCGATTAAATGATGATGATATTCTGATCGGCTTCCATGCACACGCAAAAGTCGCAGTCGCTCGGCCACCAGTGGGTCTCGCGTCGTAATCAACCCGCCGTCGCCAAATCCCCCTAAATTTTTCGAGGGGAAAAAGCTGAAGCCCCCCGTGCGTCCGAAGGCTCCGGCCCGGACACCGTTTCGAGCCGCACCGATGGCCTGGCAGGCATCTTCAATAACCGGGATTTCCTGTGCATCGGCGATCTGAAGAATCGTTTCCATATCCGCGCATTGTCCAAAGAGATGAACCGGAAGAATGGCTTTGACGTCTGAAGCGAGGCTATCCGCTAACCGTATGGGATCGAGATTAAAAGTATCAGGCGTCACATCGACAAACACCGGTCGCGCATGAAGCCGGGAAATCACTCCTGCAGACGCAAAAAATGTAAAGGGGACGGTCACGACACGATCGCCCGGTTGAACCCCCACCTCCATCAACGACAACAATAACGCATCGCTTCCTGATGCCACCCCAATCGCATGGTCTGTGCCGATATATGATGCCAGGTTCTCCTCCAGACTCTGAACCTGAGCTCCCAGAATAAAACTTTGTTCCGCACACACCTTTTCCAATACCACCTGAATATCCTGCTTGATGGCGGTGTATTGAGATTTCAGATCAAGAAGGGGAACGTTCACGATATGACGACTCCATTATAGATTGGAAACTTGGGGGGAATTGATCGTATGGGCAGCAATTTATCAACAAGGAGGCAATTGAGAGGCAAGGCCAACCATACCAACAACGTTTTCTGAATGCTATAGGCAGACGCCTGCGTCGTTCACCCGCCACTGGTGGGTAACAGGACAAACAAAACCATATACCGGCACCCTTTGCCAATCCCAATACACAACAGGGCACGCACCCACCCAATCCGCAACCATCCTGCCGCAATACACAGCGGATCCCCAATGACCGGCACCCAGGACAATAACAGCACTGGACTACCCCACTTGCGAACCCGTTCCACGGCAAGATGGTGGGCCGGCTTGGTGAACTCATGGAGTGGATACCACCACCCGATAAGCCACCCCAAAGCCCAGGAACTCATCCCACCCAGGGTATTGCCCGCCGTCGCCGTGGCAAGCAGACTCCAGGCCGGAAGATGCCCCTGTGCGGCCAAAATGAGGAAGACGACCTCAGAGCTACCCGGTAATACGGTTGAGGAAAGAAACGCACTCAGAAATAATCCAACCAGGGAATACTCATCTCCAGTCATTTCGGCTGCGCTCACCTGCCGTCCTGTGCCAAACGAATCGAATGAAACTTCAAATCGGCATCGAAGGTGATCTCAAAGGTTCCCTGGATCCCCTGATGCGAGACAAAGGGACGAAGCACTCTGGCGGGAAATTGTATCCTCCGACCATCGATTGACTGTGCCACCACAGATTCCACCACACCCTGGTAATAGGCCTGAAAGCGTTCCGGTGAAATTTTCAGCCTCACGGTCACGGTTTGCATAGTACGCCCCTGAAATTCTCCTCCCGTCTCATTCCATGCACCCGGACCCTTTCACTCCGCCATCCCCATATAGTCAGTCTAGCCTCAGACGCGCCTCTCATGCTATGAACTGTTAGGACCGATGCGTTAAGCACGCTCCACACTTAACCGATGGTTTCGGATACAATATCAAGAGAGGGCATTGATTCCATATTGTCCATGCACGACTTCCATTTTGATCATGACTGATTATCGCCAAGAACTCTCCATCATCCGACAAGCCCTGGTCCGCGCAAGTGATCGCCTTCACAGAATCCAGTATGAAGGATTAGCCATCCAGATCAAGCCGGACGGATCGCCAGTGACCAATGGCGATTTGGAAGTCAATCGTATCGTTCAGGAAGCCTTGTTCGCCGTTTATCCTGATGATGGCTGGCTCTCGGAAGAATCGCCCGACAACCCCATCAGACTGAAAAAAAACCGTGTGTGGATCCTGGATCCCATTGACGGGACCAAACCCTTTATTAAAAATCTCCCACAATTTGCGATCTCCCTGGCGCTCATTGACCATGGACAGGTTTCAATCGGGATTATCTTCAATCCCGCCACCCGGGAATATTATTGTGCCGTACGAGGTGAACCGGCGACCGTAAATGGCTACCCCATTCATGTGGGCCAGGCCACCGGAAACCGCCTGTCGTTCCTGGTGAACACGGGCCCCATGGGCCGCTCGATCATTCGCTCATGGCGAGAAACCGCTAATTGCCGCCCGCTTATGGGTTCCATTGCTTATTCATTGGCACTGGTAGCTGCCGGGCAGATTGACGGAGTGATCAATTTTGGCCTACAAAACGAATGGGATATCGCGGCTGCCGTCCTCCTGGTTCAAGCGGCGGGAGGGATCGTCGTGGACAGAGACCTGAAACCCATTCAATGCAACCAACCTCAGCCCACCGTCAACGGCATCGTCGCCGCTCGCCCCGATGCCATCCCGGCAATCAAGCATCTTCTCGGTAACCTCCCTGACTAGCATCTTCCATCAAGCCATAGGCCTGTCTTTCTCTCAACCCAGGGAGGGGAAAGAGTATTCTTACTCTGCTTGAATGTTTCATGTTTGTTCATACTGAGTGAGATTGACGCTATTTGGTGTCCTACTTTTTCTGTTTAATAAGCCTCGATCCATTCTGCAATCAATCGAAAATGTCCAGGCCTCGGCATTCTCCTCCTCCATCTTCTTCATCAAACATCCGACCCAGCCGGTTTTCTCTTAATCTCAGCAAGTTTCAACCGAAAAAACAGATAGGCCAACACACGTATTTTCTGTCATATATCAAAGGTCAATCCTTCACCGGACTGAAGTGTGGGCAGTCTGCCTCAACCAGGAAAATGAGCATCGGATCATGCGCGGAGCCGTCAAAAACACATTTAAGATCCTGACCATCGAGGATGATATCGCTCAGACAGAAGCCCTCAAAGAGGCACTGACGGTGGCCCAAATCATCTGCGTGGAGATTTTTGAGGCGGAAGACGGCGAACAGGGCACAGCCTTTTTAAATCAGGAGTACCCCTTTGTGGATGCCCCACAACCCGACCTGATTTTTCTCTCCAATCATCTCCCCGATATGTCGGGAGAAGAAATTATTAAGGGACTCCAACGCGACCGCCGCTTACAGATCATTCCGGTGGCCTTGTTTTCGGAGGAGACTCCACGCCCCTCGAAAAATTTTTCTTTCCCCCCCAATTGCCATCTTTTCAAACGACCGAAAACCTGCGACGAATGGATATATGTGCTGCGATGCATTGAAGATGTCTGGGTTTCGCTCTTAAACATGGCAGGAAAACCCCTCATCTAAGGCCTGATTTGTTCACTGCCTGTTGCCTGGCCTGCCTTGCCGGTTTCCGGTTACTTCCGGCCACCATCTGAAATTCATACAGCCTCGATTCCAACGGACCATTGAACAGAGGGATTTTGCGTGAGGGCGCCAAATGAATCAGTTTAGGAAGACGCGAATCGGCTGTGAGCACATAGACCCCCCACCCCGAAAACTGCTGTTTCAATAGATTCCCAAATTTCGGATACCACTCCTCCAGCTCCGACCGGTCTCCCATTCTCACTCCATAAGGAGGATTGGTAATCAAAAAACCCTTCGATCCAGGAGGCATCACATCCAATACATCCACCTGATCTAATTGAATATCCTCAAGCCCCACGCCTTCAAGATTTCTTTTGGCCATGGCCAAGGCATTGGCATCCTCATCATACCCAAAAATTGAAAGACTCGGACCGGGGAGGATCGGTTTGATCGACTCTTGGCGTACATAATCCCAGGTCGTGGAATCAAAATTCTTTAGGTGCCGAAAGGCGAATTCCCGCCCACGGCCTGGGGCAATCCCTTTGGCCATCAAGGCCGCCTCAATTAAAAAGGTGCCGGCGCCACACATCGGATCAAGTAAAACTTGCTCACCGGTCCAACCTGAAAGCCTGAGGATGCCTGCCGCCAAATTTTCCCGTATCGGCGCTTCCCCCGCCACCTTCCGCCATCCACGCTTAAACAGCGGATCTCCTGAGGTGTCGATATACCACAGCACATGCTCTGCATCGACAAAAACCACAATTTGAATATCGGGTTGTCGTTTACTTACCTCGGGGCGCGCCTGTGTCGCCCGGACAAATCGGTCACAAATGGCATCCTTCACTCGCAGTGTCGCAAACTCCAGACTCTTCAGTGGAGAATGTTGAGCAATGAGCCGAACTTTGATGTGACAATCCACGGTAAAATATTCCGGCCAGGGAAGACTTGAGGCGAGGCGATACAGGTCCTCTTCATCCCGATACCACCCCTGCCCCACCCGCCACAAAATACGGCTGGCAATCCGACTTTCTAAGTTGAGCCGGTAGCAGAGAGGGAAAACGCCCTGGCATTCAACGCCGCCAGGAGTCGATCGAATCTCCTGCCCCCCTAACTCTTGAAGTTCTTGGCTCAGAACGTCTTCTAAGCCACGAGGACAGGTTGCAAAAAATATTTCCATCATAAGAAAAATCGCGGGATATATGGTTACCAGCTTAGCTTAGCAAGAATCCTTGATGAAGAATATTCCTGCAATCGGGTTCAATGGAGAATCTATCCCCTTCTGTCTGCCTCATTCCGGTAGGATCAGGTTTAATTTATAAGGATCGGGGGGTTCGGGGTGGTGGAAGCTGAATCCAGCAACCTCCTCATAATCAACCGTGACGCCCTCCAGACGTTGTGCACAGGAGCCGTCTATGGCAATGATGAGCCCTTCAATATCTAAGACCGAATCCTCCTGTGTCACGGCATCTTCAAGAGTAATGGAAAAAACAAGGACTTTGTCATCCCGGTCCCGAACGGCTAAACGCACGATGGGATCCTCGGGGTGCTCTTCGATCAAGGCTTTCAATTTTTCCACGGCCGGTGGTGTGATGTGGATCATGATCTCTCCTCTTGACGCAACCGCCAATCGTCAGATTGACCTCCAATGTCTCCCATATCATCGAACTCCTTTCACAGCGTAAATAGTTCTCGGGCAATTTTTTAGAGATTCATCCCATACGGGTCCCGGAACTGCGTGACACGCGATAGACTTCAGGATTGACACAGTGTGGCAGCGCGTCCCCGCGTAACCCGGCAACGATATTCTCCGCGGCCATGCAGGCCATTCTGGTCCTTGTCGCCACAGACGCACTCCCCAAGTGTGGGATAACCAGACAGTTGGGAAGCGTAAGGAGCGGGTGTGTCACAGGAATGGGCTCCGGATCCGTTACATCCAAGGCTGCCCCACCAATATGGCCATGCACTAAGGCGTGATACAGGGCCTCTGGATCAACTACGCTCCCACGAGCCGTATTGATTAGAATACTTGAAGGCTTCATGGCTCGAAATTCGGCTTCCCCAATCAAATGATGCGTGTGAGGAGTCAGGGGGACATGCAGACTCACAAAATCCGCCAGGGTCAATGCTTCATGCAAATCAACCTCATGGAATGACGACCCTCCCGGTTCGCCCTGACTGGTCCCTTCAAAAGAGCCCTTCCGGTGTATTTTTGGTTTCGCAATTGGCTGAGTGCCCGGCTCTACTGAGACCGAAGACTGCGGTGATCCACTCACACCCTTCGGTGACGGCACCACTAGCACATCCATTTGGAATCCTTTCGCGCGCCTGGCCATGGCCTGCCCGATCCTGCCAAATCCCACAATGCCTAATGTCGCACCATGCACATCCTGTCCCAGCAAAAGATCGGGGCTCCAGGTTGTCCACTGTCCCTGTCGCACATATTCAACCCCTTCGACAATTCGTCTGGCTGCAGAAAGGAGCAAGGCAAAAGCTAAATCCGCGGTTGTTTCAGTTAAAATCCCTGGCGTGTGTCCAACCGGAATGCCATGAATCGTACATTCTGCAACGTCAATATGATCATATCCGACGGCCATGGTGCTGATCACCCGAAGCCGTTTTCCAACCTGAAGCACCTCCCGATCAATCCGGTCCGTTAACAGGCAATACAGCCCCTCTGCCTCAGGAAGATGATCCAACAACCATTTCCGGTCAACGGGGCAATCGTGCTCCCAGCACACTAGATCGGCCTGTGCCCCTAATACCTCCCAAGCCTGTTGTGGGAGACGTCGCGTGACAACAACTATCGGAAGGGCCATCGCTATGCTCTTTTTGTATTGCTCATTATGCTTGAACCTCTCAAAACCAGGCCTTACCAGAAAAGCACTGAAACCACAAACATCACGTAACACAGACCGTTCATAACCAGATGAATGGGCTTCAACACGCCCCGCCGTACCACCCAGGTTAAATAGCAGGCCGCCACCAACGTCATCGCCATTCCCATGAGAATTTCATGTTGCGGCACCCAGGCTGTCAGCATAATTCCCAAGGCCGGCAATAAACTCCCCTGAAAGACCATGGCCCCGGTAATATTCCCGACAGCCAGGGTATCCCGACCGCGCCGGATCCAAATAATGCTGTTCACTTTTTCAGGCAATTCAGTCGCAATTGGAATAATGAGGAGAGACAAGGCTAAGGCCGAAACTCCCCACTTGGGGGCAAGCTGTTCAATCCCATACACAAAACCTTTCGCCCCTAAGACAATGAGGCCCAGGCCGCATCCCACTTGGAACAAGATCACCATTAAATTATCGGGAAGCCCCGCTATGGTCATATAAAGCGGATGATCCGCCTCGGTCCCATGTCCATCATCCACTAAATTGGCTGAAGATCGAATGGTTTGATACAAATACACCACATACAGGATAACCAGCGTACCCGCAATGATAGGCCGCACCCAACCCCACTCCTGGGGAACAAACACGGCAATCACTCCCAGACAAAACGCCCAGTTAAACCAGAGCAGATCACGGGCGAATCCGATTGGCTCAGGGTTTAACGTGCCCTGCCATCCTCTTTTCCGGGCGGCAAAGAACCCCATCAGAAAAAAGGCTAATGTGGCCAGCATCAGGGGGGCCCCAAGAATAGCCCCCACGCCCACTTCGTGCCGCAACGTTTCAGAGCCCGATGACAACAGGATGGCAAAGATTGGCACCATCGTTTCCGGTAACGCTGTTCCCACCGCCGCAAATACCGAACCGGTGACGCCTTCCGAAATCCCGAGTCGCTCTCCAAAATGTTCTAAACTGTTGGTAAACGCCTCCGCCCCTAACAAAATGACGACCAAGGATGCGAAGAGAATCAGGATGTCCATTTGGAGAACGTACCATCCCTTTTTATTATGAGAAAATTCCAAGGAGCATGCAAAATTTCATAATACTTTCATATAATTACGCACACTAAAGTCACGCGATGTTCCTTCAGGTATCTCCCACCGTTCCCAGGACGCCCCCCCACCTTGCCATCTGGAAATTTATTCTTCTACACTCCCTCTATGGACAACATCACAACAGGCTTCTTGCTCGTCCTAAGTACTATTGTGATTTATGCTCTAATCGTTCGTTGGTGGCGCCATCGCCGAGCCGCCAAACTCGCTGATAAACTCCTCGCGGAAGTCATCCGGGGTAAAGACGCCTTTCGTCGATAAGGCTTCGGCGTCCTTCATTCCACCCACACACAACATCTGCACAGTTGATTCATTCTCTGCCTGATGTCCTCCGCGATCCACGTCTTTTCCGTCCATCGTTTCCTCATGAGTTTTTTGAGTGCGATGTAACTCAACTTCGACAAGCTTTCCTCGACATCGGCTACAAATATGTCGACCCGGAATAATCGTTCGTCGTTGCCGATGATAGGCCATTCCGCATTGAAGGCACTGCCAGGCATAGCGATGATGTCTTTGAACAGCCACATTCAACTGATGGCGAACCGTCACGCCAAGTCCCGCCGCATTCATCCGGTGCATCATTGCTCGAAATTCCGCCCCATGGGACGGGCGATGCTTCCGAATATCAAACTGCCATTGGTGAATCATTTCGTGTGCCAACGTTCGTCGGAGCTCTTCTTCGGGTTGATCGCGAAGCAAGGGAGCGGACAGCCGGATCACTCGAGCCGCACCTTGTCGATACTCACGTGAGGCCCACCAGCTTCTTGGCCCAATCTGACTCACAAACAGCCCGGCCGATGCGGTTAATCGTGTGCTCCACTCAATGGTAATCAGAGGTAACCGATTCTCAAAAAAGTGGTGGGCAAGACTCTGCCACATGGCTTGCACCTTTTCCAAAGGAACGAGCCTCTGACACGCGATACCGGCGGAAAATTTCACCAAGATTTCCAGGTGGGTTACCTATACATCAGATAGTGGCTATGTTACCATTTTTTTCGCCTTTCGGAACAAAAACTTTCACTCAGTCCATCATCAACCAACTGTACTTTTTTATATGACCATGGAGATATTGGATCCCACCACGGATAGTCAATTCATGCGCATGGCCTTGGAGTTGGCGCATCAGGCCTTTCGTGTGGAAGAAGTCCCGGTTGGAGCGGTGCTAGTCCAGAATAAAAAAATTCTCGCAACGGGCTTCAATCAACGGGAGAGCACACAAGATCCGACCGCCCATGCCGAACTCATGGCCATTCGATCCGCTTCGATAGCACTGGGATCCTGGCGTCTGGCAGACACCACCCTCTATGTGACATTGGAACCCTGCGCCATGTGTGCAGGAGCCATCATTCAGGCTAGAATTGCCCGAGTCGTGTTTGGCACATGGGATCCGAAGGCCGGCGCCTGTGGGTCAATCTGCAATCTCACGGCAGAGACCAGGTTTAATCACCGGGTGAAGGTAGACTCAGATATCCTGGCAGATGATTGTCGAGCGATCTTACAGAATTTTTTTCAGCACCTACGGAGTAACCAACCAGTTTCTACCACATAACATAGACAAACACGGAGAGGTGCGAGAGTGGCCGATTCGGACGGTCTCGAAAACCGTTGTCCTCACAAGGGACCGTGGGTTCAAATCCCACCCTCTCCGCCACGCAGCCTGCAACAACATCAGTTCTCCCCCCGCATTTCGAAAATACTCCTAACACGTCCGCGGGATAGGCTCCCATTGTGCCATGATCGAGGGGCTCTCCCGCGATCACCGCCCTCAGATTGTTCTCTTTTTCATGCAGATTTCTCTGGTGGTTTTTTAGCGGTCCCACTGCGCATTTCTGTGTGGGGCCGAGAGAGCCCGTGGCCGGATCGAACTCACCACAACCCTGTTCTCTGGAGAAACCGGCTTACAACGGTAGGAAGCCAAAAAACTTCCGTTGGGCCACCCACTCCAACGGAATCGGACGACGAAACGGTTCGAGCATGAATGTCGGCGGTTGATGCCACGCGAGAATCGCGTCAATCAGATCGAGAGCCAGAAAACTCAACCGCAGCACCAGCATGACATAGCGGCGGGTCAACCCTTCGCGGTGGGCTAAGACCTGAATTGTAGAAACCTTTCCTGCCAGTATTTCACTTTTCCATATGAAAGGCCCGATTCACCGCGGTCACGAATGGCATGAGGACTAACAAATTAGCTACCAACGTCACAGGTTCCCCTATGAAATTATTAGTCACGCCGTGTGTCTCTACCATCGATTCTGCCTCAGGTTTCGTGAAGTCGAAGAACTTTTAGCTGAACGTGGAGTCACCGTGACCTACGAATCCGTTCGCCGGTGATGTCAAAAGCTTGGGCTTGCTTACGCACCCAAGCTCAAGAAACAACGAGGTCGATTAAGTGACACCTGGCATATCGACGAAATCTTTATTACGATTCGAGGGGAACGGCAGTATCTGTGGCGAGCCGTGGATCAAGAGGGCGATACCATAATATTATGGTGCAGCGTCGCCGCAATCAGCGCGCCGCGGAAGGTCTTGTCAAGTTAAGTGAATTTGGTCAAAAATTAGGCAATACACGAATTCATATCTCATTGATTATTTAGAATTCAAGTTCTTGTCCTGAAGGAGAAAATCAGCCCAATCTGACTTAAATTGACAAAACCTCTTATGCTAAATTGACAAAAACAAGAAAACGAAAAGGGGTTAACCACTTATTTGCTACACACGCTTCACGCTTACATAAACTGAAGTACCATGGCCGTGGGTAAGAACCGGATATGTCTGGGTAGACACGAAGTCCCCCACCTTCACTTCCCCAGACCCCGACACATCAATATGGGCACGCACTGAATAACTTCGACGTTGATCTACGAGTTCCACTGGTATTTCTACCACAAATTGAACCATGGAACCCGCATGCAGCAAAACCCCGTGTTGTCGTTGCATACCAACGACGATTGAGGGGGCGTCAGCTCGAGAAACATCCTCGACATAAATGACAACATCAACGGGCTCAGCCGGAACGTTTCCAGTCGGTAGGACAATTTCACCTTGGATAATTTTGGTCTTTGGCATAGGCCTTTCCTTATTAGGAATCAATTTCGGTCGATCTTGATAAGGAGCTTGGCCATCGCGTCGGTTATGGGCTGTTCCGTCCGTTCCTCGATAAAACGCCATTCTCCGGCAGGGTTTACCTCAAGGAACACATGCCGGCCGTCTGGCAATCGACGTAAATCCACGGCACCGTAAACTAGCCCTAACCGGTCCATCAGTTCCCGAATTTGCTTCTGGATTTTGATGGGAAGGGATGTCGGCTCGAAACGGGCTCCATCCATATCCATGCGGTAGTCAATCTCGTAGCCCCCGGGTGCCGGAGAAATCGCAGTGGCAAACATTTTGGTTCCGACAACAGTTACACGGATATCTGCGATGGCTGGTACATATTCCTGGAAAATGACTGGGGCGAGTCGCACCCTATCGAGGATCTCCATCTCCTCGGGCCGCATTAGGCGGGTCTCTCGCCAGAATTGTTCAGAAGCGAGAAAAGTCTTGTATATGGTGCGTTCAGGACCAAGTTCAGCAATGAGTCTGCGAGCGGCATCAGGGTCATTAGTAATGACGGTTCTCGGAATAGGCAATCCAACTTTGGTCGCCATTGCCAATTGGTAGGGTTTATGGTGCGCAATCTCGTCGAGGTCGGGTTTATTGACCCACGAAACATCGAGCGCCGCCCAGAGACCAGCGATAGCCTCGTGACACTCAGTGTGGGTAAATGAAACAACATCCGGTGCTATACCGGGCTGCAAGGTGAAGGGCTGCGGTCTTCGCCACCATGCAGCATGACAGGTAGCCAGGTCAATTCTTTGCCCATGGATCGAGACTTCGTCGTGGCGGTGGCCGTCCGCAAATCTTTGGGTGACCAAGGCATTACTCGGGTACTGAGAGGTGTCAAGAAGCACTGCCGGGTGCTCGCGGCACTCGAGAGCGGCGAGCACCGCCATGGCATGATCGTCCTCTGGATGGGAGACGATAAGTATCACCCAGGATTTCCACCACGGAATTGATTGATCGCCTCCTCATAGGCCATCGCAACTGCTTCTCTGGCTTCCTGCAACCGACCCGCTTCAGCATTCGCTTGAGCCGCAGTTGCCTGGGCCTGAGTAATTGACGCCTCAAGATCAAGTAGTTCTTGTTCGAGCCCGGAAAAATACAGCATGGAGCCGGCATCACCCATTTCGGCCGCTCCGAAACCCAGCGCTGAAGGGGCATGGTGGGGCGTAGCAAGGCTAAAGGGTCTTAGCGTCCCTGGCCTGGTCCGTATTTCGGGACGCCAGGGTGGCATGGGATCATAGGTTGACTTAATCGGTCCCGGATCGCGCGGCAATTTCAAAGGATCGCGCAACTTCTTGAACCACCCATCGTCCAGGATCTTCTTAAATTTATTGGGGTCACTCCATGGCGACTTCGGAACTTTGTAGCATCCAGGATACATGGCCCGAACTGCTGCAGTGTCTCCGGGCGAGAGACCATTGCGCTGACCGATTTGAGCGTTAGGGTCTATGGGCGTAATCGTCTCCTGCCCATTCTTACTGAAGGCTGTGCGCGGGTAATGCATGATCGATCCATAGTCATAGGTACCCCAATCATCCCCGTCCGTAATATGCTGGTTAAACTGAGCGGCCATTCCCGACTGGATATTCTGCCAGTTGATGGTTACAAACAAATCACGATCTTCTCGGCTCTGTTCATGCCACAACCCCACTGCGTGACCAATCTCGTGGATCGTATTTCCTGTTGAGCACCCAGATCCCAGACTGATGGTCTGCTGACCACCCTGCATGCCCACCATTGACCAACATCCACCAGCATCGGTGAACCGCACGTAATTTGGATACTGGCCCGCATTGGCTGTTGTCCGTAAAGGGAATCGAAAAGCCGTATTGGCCTCCCAGTGGGCAATTGCGTCGGTAACACGTTGTTGATTCGGGAGATTCGGATCAATTTCGTAGGGAATCCGACAGTTCGGCCACCGAAACTGGCTTCCAGGAATACCGACTCCAAAGGCCATGTTCGGGTCGGTGGCAACCGCCTCGCGTCCGGCCGCGGTCCTCTCCTTCACGACATCGACCGTCCCTAGTGCAATATCGCCCTCGACAATAGCCATCCCTTCAATTTCATAATAAACAACCGATTTCCTTGCAAAAGAGAATCCAGAGATGACCGCCGCACCCATAGTAGGCGTGCCCCGAAGCTCTCCAGAATCCGCATGAGTTTGCCCTTCTGCGCGACCGCGCCGGATAGCTGTCGATGGTTGCGGTTGCTTCCGAGGTTTAGAGGTAGACCTACGCTTTGCCATATGTTGATCCTCCATATTAAAGGTTTTTAGGCATTGTCAATTTATGGGGCTGTACGCACAATGGAACGGAATTGCCAAGCAATGCGACCCTCCCACCGCTTTCTTCCAAAATTGAAAGGCCTGACTCCGTAAGAGCCGATAGTTGACCGCCTGGATCAGATGACGGCCGAGGTGAAAGAGATTCTGAGTGAGCCCATGCAACGTCAGGAACTGTTGCGCTTGTGATGACGAAGAGAATCCTCGCATATGACACTCACATTGTCGCGTAGGTTGGTACGACACTTCCGTTCGGTTATTCGCATAGACGTGATTGATGTGATTCACGGTGGGTATGATGGTGCGATGGGCTGCATCATAGCCTCGCAGTTTGTCAGTGACCAACCACTGTGGTTCCCACCCTTGGCCTATGAGCATGCTGAAGAAAACCCGTTCCGCGGTCCGCTGATTGCAACGCCTTTGCACTAGGATATCAATGGTATAGCCGTTCTGGTCGACAGCCCACCACAAATAGTGCCGTTTTCCTTGAATGGTGACAAAGACTTCATCAATGTGCCACGTGTCTCCGAGGCGTCCTTGTCGTTTTTTCAGTTTGCGAGCATAATCAGGACAAAACTTTTGACACCATTGATGAACGGCTTCATAGGTGACGGTGATGCCTCGTTCAGCCTGAAACTCCTCCACTTCGCGGAAGCTCAGACAGAATCGATGGTACAGCCACACCTCGTGGCTAATGATTTCAGAAGGAAAACGATGTCGTTGATAGTTGGGCCTTTTGGAGTTCATGCCACCGAGTGTGCCAAATGCGAGTTAAATTGACAATATCCCAACGAGACATTTCAATCTGAGACGCCGCGTCTTTTCAACCCTCTCTCAGACACTACTTTCGAATATAACTCCTTTAGAATTTCCACCATGCATATTTTTTCTAAGAAATAACTCGAATAAAATTTATCCCTAATTTTCAATCGTTACGAATTATTGTTTTGTACCATTCATAAGGTAGAAATGCTCATAACTTTTCACCGCAAGATATGGCCTTTCCCGATTCCCGAAATGACCAGCAAAATTTATACCCACAAAGTTTTGCCATCCGTCTATTGAAGGTTTTTCCTTTATGTTTACGAAGTTTCGCGAAAAACTTCCGAACATTTTTGGGAGTAACAAAGTCACACGATACCGAGGAATGTGTATCTCCTTAGATACTAGTTGTATCCAAAACGATAACAAAACACCCTTCAATTGAGCTCTCAACAGGGAAATTACGAGTTACACCGAAGATGGAAAAAGAAAGATCCGTTACGCCTCGTGAATGACCATCTGCTTTTATCAATACGCCATACTCTTGAGTTTTAGGCTGTCTTAAAGAGTTATACAATACATATCCTTAGTCACAACCCTAGAGCCCTCTAGGGCTCCAAAAATTCAAAATTCACAAACTTATACATCTGGCATGATTTTTCCTAAATCTAAAGAAGACAATCCATGACTCCTAACCATCGGAGGTGAACCATGGATTGGATTATCGGAATGGTGCTCATGGTGATTTATGTGATTGGCCCAATTTTCTCATTCGGAATTTTCCTGCTCATTGGCTTTGTCCGCAAAACCATTGGTGGAATTTTCGGGGGTGGATATGGAGGCGGGCATGGGGGGGCTCCAGTGAGACAGGTTCATTCCTATTCAGGGGGAAATTTTTCTCCTGGCTTGAGAGAACTCAACGAACTCAGATCACCTCCGACTTAAAAAAAGGACTGATTGTTCCCAACAACGGTGGCTCTGCCCATACTTAAAAATTCACAAATTGGAAACTCGTAACCTATAGGGGATTTTCTGATATCTCAAAGGCCCTTGGTTTGAACGCAATCTTAAGACGGGCTCCGGCCGTGCATTCGCCAAAGAAGGGGTTTGGTAAGAGGAATACTTCCTTCATGGGGTGACCGGAGCCGTGCGAAGGCACGAGGGGGCGTGGCCCCCTAGTGGGAGTGCGGGACTAGCCAGACCCGCACGACTTCAAATTCCCACCCTCTCGCCAACCAGTGTACACCAAAATCAGCTCCTCCCCACATTTCGGAAATACTCCTAACACGTCCGCGGAATAGGGTCCCTTGGAGCCATGATCGAAGGACTCTCCCGCGATCATCGCCTTTTAATTTTCCTCTTTTTCATGCAGATTTCTCTGGCGAGATTTTGGCGGTCCCACTGCGCCTTTGTGTGTGAGACCAGGAGAGCCCGTGGCCGGATTGAACTCACCACAACCATGTTCTCTGGAGAAAACGGTTTCGTTGATGACCGACTGTTGGTTTTTTCATGCAGCGCAGGCAGCCAAACCCGAGTTAAATTCACAATACCCGGGTCAGCAATACACCCAGAGAAATGAAATGAAACTCGTAGCGCGCGGGATCGGCCTGGAATCGATTCGCCATCCGGGCGTACAGCTCGTCGATGAGCTGTGGCCGATCTGGGGTGTTCGGCAGGCCGGACGTCACAACGGGTTCGGAGAACGCGCGAATAAATCCGGCGTAGCTTTCGGCCCAGGCCCGTGGGTCCCCACTGCGGGCGAACTCCTCGTTGAAGGGGACTCGGCAGTCGCGGGCCTCCGCCTTGTCGACGTGGAACGCCGGCGGCTCCCCGCTCTCTCCGGTCGGCGGTAACAACTCCGGAAGGGATCGATAATAGACGGGGAAGACGAAGTTCTCATAAACGTCGCGGGTCAGGCGGCCCTCCTCAACCATGTCCAGCATCGCGTCGCTTAGACCGTCAATAATTCCATTTGCGGTGTCGTGCTCGTCGTTGCGTCCGAAGACTTGAACGAGTAGCTTTCCGCCGGGCTTTAACTCGGCGGCACGAGCCCGGTAGAAACTTGTATGGTGTCTACAGCTCACTTTTTTGAGAAGCTAAGGAAAACTGGGGTGGAGGGACATCGAGAAACATCTGCTGCACAGCGGACAGACTTCCTGAGAACTCTCCCACCCACACCCCAATCGTCGATGAAGAATCTCGCGGCAGAAATTCTGACCGCCGATTTATCCGCAAGTTCACGTCGGTGTGTGCCACCCCAGCCTCGTTCCTTTACTTTTTGGAGGGTACCATCATGCATACCTGTCTGAATGTCGGCGTGGATGTGGCCAAAGATGCCGTCGTGGCCGCCTGCGCCGAGCCATGTTTTCCGGTCCAGAGTGTTCCCAATCAGCGTGGTTCGTTGCGGGCTTGGTTGAAATCGCTGCCGGCCGGCAGCCGCATCGGCTTGGAATCCACCGGCGCCTATCATGAATTACTGGCGGATCTGGCGCAGGCTCAAGGCCATACCGTCTTCCTGCTCAACCCCTCGGACACTCGGCACTACGCCAAGGCCATGGGGAATCGGGCCAAAACCGACCGAGTCGATGCGGAATTGATTGCCCGACTCATCGCACGAGAGCATAGGCGCTTGCGCCCCTACACGCCCCCGACAGCCACTCAACGCAAGCTGGATCGACTGATTCGGCGACGCGCCACGATCGTCCGCCTCAAAGGCACGCTCAAGCTAACCATGCACAATCTGGGCGGCTTTGCCGCCGAACTCAAGGCCGTGGTGAGCAAGCTGGAGATCTTGATTGCCAAGATTGATGCGACCATGTCCGCGCTGGCTGCCCGCTCACCTCAACACCAAGAATCGCAACACCGGGTGGAAACCATTGTAGGAGTCGGCCCGTTGGTGGGTATGGCCCTGACCAATACGTTGGAGCGCGTATCATTCGGCAAAGCGGATGCGTTCGTCGCCTTCACCGGGTTGGATCCTCGCGCGAATGACTCGGGGCGCAAAGCCGGTCGAAGGCGTTTGTCGAAACGTGGGCCCGCTGAATTACGTCGGTTACTGTATAACGCCGCCATGTCCGCGATCAAAACCACCGTGTGGAAACCGCTCTACGACCATTACCGCACCCAAGGTTGGAGTACGACGGCCTCGTTGGTGATCATCGCTCGCAAAATCGCCCGGGCCGCTTGGTCTATTCATCATTACCGCACAACCTTTAATCCGGAACGGATCACACAATGCTTGACATGAACCATAGAATCTCAGGATGTCTTCCTGGGCTTGTTTTGTGAAAGCCGCTCTTTCTTCCTGGCTCACGGAGACACCCTCGCGAAACGCACGTTGCGCCGGCGGCGAGGGGGAGATAAACCGCGGCAGGCGCGTCGGGGGCAACGCCGACAGCCAGCCCACCGCATTGAAGGTCGTCGCGATGTCAAGGCTCGAAGCCGGAGCGACACGCTCGAAGAGCGACCCGCCAACGGCAGCGGGATAGATACCAGCCATGCGACTTGAGAATATCGCATCGGGAAAAAGGTTGGCGAAGAGTTGATTGAAGTCATTCGTCGGCAAATCATCGAAGAAAGTCCAGATGTCGGCCGGGGTGCGTTCGCGCAACGCGTTGATGATCGCCCCTACCGCATGAATCGCGTTGGCGCCTTCCGACGAGCCGAGGTCAAGCAGCGCGATCGGCGAGTCGCTCGTCGGCAAGGGCAGATCGGCCATGGCATCTACGATCCAGGGAAGGAATTCGTCCATCGCCGCGCGCTGCCCCGATGAGTGCGCATCGTAGAAGCCTCCCCCTCTCATACCAGTTGTGCTTGCCATGCTCAGGTCTCCTGCCCATCGAAGGGGATTGCTGACTTGATGTGATCAGATTGATAAGGGTTTTCTCTCACCACTTATGCACATACCGATTCATTCCAGACCTGAAAGGCCTGGTTGCGCAGTAAGCGATAAAGCATCGTTTAACCAGAAGCTTCTTCACTTCGCGAACTCTCAGACAAAAACGATGGTACAGCCACATCGCATGACGAATAATTTCGACCGGAAAAACAATGGCGTTGATAGCCGGGCGTTAAGGGGTTCATGACCCCGAGTGTGCCAAACATGCGTTAAATTGACAACACCTGCAAGAGCCCCTGAGGTTTGACACTACATCAAGACCGGCACAGAGAGCGCGTTCGCCAGAAAGACTTTGGTCATGGGTAAATTTCCCCCTCATGGGGTGACCTCAGCGATGCGAAAGTACGAGGGGGGACAAGGCCTCTCGTGGGAGTGCGGGATGAGCCAGGCCCGCACGACTTCATATTCCCACATTCCCCGTCAACCAATGTAATTGAGAACGGCACTCTCAGACTTTCTGAGCTGGGGCTTGATAAGAAAACTTCTATGGTCGGGCAGCAATTATCGGCCATGCCAGATGATGTGCGGAAGGAGACTGCCACCCGGGAAAAGATCTCCAACGAGCCGCAGCGGGAACAGCAAGGGGGGAAGGGGTCAGAAACTTTCCTTTCATTACCTATTTGATGAATTGCCTTTATTTGCCAATCTTGCCACGCTACCCCCTGATCCAAATGATCGGCCATTTGGGCACATCTTTTTCCCCATTCACAGGAGGACGACCGCATGCGAGCAATAATATTCTTTGGATGTTTCCTAGGCCTGACAAGCAGTGCCTGGGCTCAATTGGGGGAGGATACCTGGCGACCAGCGACCCAGCTTCACCCAAATCCTCCAAGGTCCTTCTATGACCAAACCCCTATCCCTTCTTCCCCAGCGTCGTCGCAAAGCTTCGATGCGTGGTACCAACAACAGCGTGTCCAACAACGGCAACAACACGATCGTTACCAGCAGGAGGCTCTACAACATGACTTAAATCAAATGAACCGTCTTCGAACATATGACCGACTGCGTTGGGGACCACTGCAACCATATTCCCCATATTAAACTGTGACGGACGGACTCTTTCACAAACCTATTTCTCCCCTCTACCCTTAAAAACCGGTTGGGGCTACCATAGTCTTGCCCCGGTGTTTTTGGTTGTAAAATTGATGCCTTACTCGTTCTCCATACTTAAATAAGATTCATTGAGGATGGCCCGTAACGCTTGCTCGTAATGAGTCGATCACGTTTTCTATCTCTCTTCTCAGGTTAAACAGATCCCGCCTATCCTCTCCGCCAACAAGCCAATACTCATACCTGACCTCATTTCATTAAAACTGTTCGAAAAACTCCCTGAATAATCAGCGATTTCTTTTTAACGGTGGCCATAACTCTGCTTCTTTGAACGCCAGCGTCGGCCCAGTATCTAGCCCCTTTTGATACCCAGGACGACATACGAAAAGACCCTGTAGGGCAAGGTGAGGATCGAAAGGGGAAATAGTAGAAACCACCAATAGATTTCCGCGCATACCTTTTGTCGTGAAGTCAGCGTGGAAAAGCTCTCTTTCGCTACACCTCGCCATTCTGGGTAAAAGATCTGCCACCCTTGATTTGATTTAGAGGCAGCATGAAATCGGTAATTGGAAAGAACTTCAGCCATATATTGAAAGTTATAATTGGCCCTAAGGGCCTTCAACCAATAATCATAGTCCATGGCATACTTCAGGTCTTCTCGTAACAGGCCCAGTGATTCAAAGACCTTGCGGTGCCAGAACACAGACGGTTGGCAGGGCATCACCACTACGCCGAGTAAAAGGCATAAGCGATGTTGAAAAAGAAGCGAATACAATGTTGGCACCCTTGATTTCCATCTTCGGATGATTCTTTTGCGGGCATCTACTTCATAGACCTCTCCCATCACGATGTATTTCTTCTTCTCCGGATTGACCTCAAGGGCAACCCGAAAGAGCGTGTGGGGTTGGTAATAATCATCAGAATTCAACCACCCCATGATTTCGCCCGATGCCCTCCGGAAACCATTGTTGATCGCTGCACTTTGACCCTGGTCGGACTGGGTTATCCAATAGGCAAGCCAAGGCTCATACCTCTTAATGATTTCTTGGGAACCGTCGGTACTCCCACCATCAATGATGATGTACTCAAGGTTGGGGTATCCCTGTAGTAAAACGGAGCGAATGGTTTCTTCAAGGAATTCACCGCAGTTATAGTTTGGGGTTACTACGCTAATTTTAGGCCATGGTCTGTTATCAATTAAATGCGTTGGATAGGGATTGCTGTTCGTCCATGGCCAACCATGTTTTCCCATTGGGGTGTCCGGTAGTGAAATTGATGGAGATTTCATTTTCGTACGCTCCTTATGCCGCTCACCCGTCAGAGGCTAAAGGCCGAAAAACCCATACGGGCTGAACTGGTCTTTCCCTGGTTTTGTGGACACCGAGTTGAGCCGCGATACCCCGTTTCTCAAACTCCGCTGGAGTCAGATAGCCAAGAACGGAATGGCGTCGCTGCCGGTTATAAAAGACTTCAATATAGTCAAAGATGTTCGCTCGGGCCTCCTGTCAGGTCCGAATGGTGGCTGAAACCATCCCTGGGGCGGCCGTTCTTCATAGCCATGGTAAACGCATCGATCACAAACGGCTGCGTCATCCATCGGTCCATGGTCGAGTCGATGATTTTCCGACATCTCAATATGGAATCCTTCGAGAAAATTGCTGCCACTTTTTTGGGATATCTCGTTCCGTGGCCTTGATCGGGGCTTTTCACTCATCCATCGACCGGCTCCGAGACGGTGCCTAAAAAATCCTTATCCCTCGTCAACGACCTAAACCTGGCATGCCCCCTTCTGCTGAATCTATTTATGGCCGGCAGCGGCCGCCACGCCCGCTCCAAACACCTCTCTGCCTTGCCGACCAGTGGTTTCTTCCAGCCTTGAATCTGATTGGGATGTGTTGCAACCTGTTCAGCTAAAGCAACCAACCTGCAGTCCTGGCGGATAATGGCCCAGACCACTTCAACCTTGAAGGCGGGAGCGTGATGCCGTCGTGTGCAAGTTGCCATCTTCTGCTCCTTTCATTGAAAAACATAGCTCAGAAGATTAGATGAGGAACACTTGATTTTTAATCTGAGGTAAGTAAAGTAGGGGCGGTTTAATTGTGGGAGTTGGGAACCCTCGTACCTCTGATGGAGTAGTTATTATGAATACAAGTCCGGGAAAAGAAAAGGAGTAGTGGAATATGGCCATACCAAAATGCGTCATGAAAGGGATATCCTTACTGAGCATTTTATTAATAGGTTTCAGTTACGAAATTTCAAGAGCAGACGGTTTTACACCACGAGAAGAATGTTCTCTTGACCAATCGGAATCATCGATACCGGTGCCCTGTACGATTCGATTTCTGTCTTACAATGTTCATGGAATTTCTCCGATCCTGAATTCCATTTATGTCGGGATACCGGTGAGAAATGATGATACCCGAAGTGGTCTGATGGCCTGGTTGCTCATGGATTATGATTTCGTATTATTACAAGAGGATTTTGAATTTCACCGTCAAATTGTCCATGAATTTACCTATGAGCTTATAGAACAGGGGAACGGGCCACGGATCGCTCTGGCCCCATTATGGTTGGCAACTCTTCCCATTAAAATCGTCAATGTGGGTTTTCAGTTATTTGATAGTCCTGGCATTCCTTTCCGTGTCCCCTATGGATCGGGGTTAACCATAGCTTCACCCTACTATAATGCTATGGAGGAGGGAGTCACACAGGCACCGCTTCCAGATTGTGAAGGATGGTTGACGAGGAAAAATGATTGCTGGTCGACCAAAGGGCTTCTTCGAGTGCCTGTTCGTCTTCCAAATGGCGCAGAATTTGACGTGTATAATACGCACCTGGATGCCGGGAGAGATGAGGAAGACCGAGCCGTTCGAAAAAAGCAAATTAAATTCCTTGCAAAATGTATCAAGAAATTATCGAAAGATCGGGCCTTCATTTTTGGCGGGGATTTCAATTCGCAATACGACCATAAGGGAATTGAAGCCTCAGGAAAAGACTATGAAATTTTAAAAGACTATCTCCTTGATGAGTTGGCCCTCAATGACAGCAATGCACGTCCAGAACCCAATGGCTACTGGAAAAATCGAGTAGACTACATTTTCTACCGGGGAGGTCAAGGAGCCAGAATTGAGTTAATCGGTTCTGGAGAGGAAGATCAACGTTTCCGGCATCCTGTTAACCGAGGCAAACAATCTCCTAATGAGAAGTATGGAGATTTCCTTAGCGACCACCCTGCCATTCGGGCGGAATTCAAAATTTTCCCGTCGCCATCCTCCACTCATCCTTCATGGGATGCGGAAAGAGATTCGTGTGCAGAAAAACCTGTGAAGGAGAAAATGGAAATTGTTTGGTAAGACCAGCTCTAGTCGACTTTTTCAACTTATTCACAATACCTGCTGGAATCGCTATATACTGTCTCGCCAATTTCCCCAAAGACACCTAGAGAGAACCTCCCTGCTTCCTTTATACGGCTCCATTCATTCTCTGGCCAATAAGCCAAATCCTGGCTATATTAAAAGAAATAGCCGTTAAGGCCTGTTTACGGCTCACTGGTTATTGGATTGCCTCGGTGCCCTGAAACAGAAAGCCAGCTGTTTGAAGAACAGGCAACAAGTAAATTGGTGAGTGTATAAGCAGAGATGGGAAAAGATTTCATTCCGATTATTTTTCTTCATGAATCTCCTGAAGTGGAAAACCTACCCCTTACTTGTGGAGGTTTTGGATGGGGTTGTTAAAAAAACTACGGGGTATGTTCAATCGCAGAAAAACAATATCCACCAATCCCCTTTATGAGATTGTTCTGACTTATGTACAAACAGACATGCATGAATCACCTTATGAATTCATTCAAAAAATTTCTGAAGCATCGAAGAAAAAGATCCTTCAGGAAATTTATCATGTGACAGAAACCCTATGGCAGGCTCCCGATAGAGTATTAGCCAACCGCGAGGGGTTGCTTGAGTCCATGTTGCACCAGGTGGATTGTGAAATATTTATCATTGAGCCCGGACATAAGCTAGCCGGTTTCAATGGTATTTCTGGCGAATTGAAAGACTTCCTGCCTGAATTTGCCCAGAAACGCATAGACACTGGCGAATTAGACTGGAAACAAAAAACGAGCCCTACAAAAGATGAGGCCTATAAGTTGGTATGGGGCAAATGGTTGAGGGCCAATCAATATTGCAAAATATTTAATGAAATACGGCTTTATTTAAAGGATTATCATACCAATCAGGAGCGAGACTGGTTCTTTCCCCTTCAATGTGCCTCGGCAGCTTTTACAGAATATAATTTTCGCAAAGAATATGGCCTCACACAGATCATTGATGGTGCTCGAGCCCTACAATATGGGTCCTTTCTTGAAATCGTTTCAAAAGGCCACAAAGATCCCTTAGAAGAATGGGAAAAGACCTATCATGAATCATTCCCTCTACATTCTTCGTCTTATGCTGAGTCTAGGAATGGGAAAGACTAGGCCAATAATTTTCCCTCAGCTAAAAAACACCCTCATATCCATGTGATGAATAATGAAATCCCCGACAAAATTTTGCAGACGGTGAGTCTATGAATTTGGTTTATCAATGGGTGGATTAACCACCACGTCGTGAAGGAGGGATGAGTTGACGGCGGGGGGCAGGTCGCGAAGGGAAGCGTTGGGGATCGGAGGTCACAATAATGTCACCTATAGAAAACTTTCCATTGACCCCATCATCGTTCGTCATATCTCCAAAGCCGATTCTGGGTATTCCCACCCAGTCATTTCGTTTCAAAGCAAGTTTTCCATCAACGTACACCTTGGCAAATCTTCCACCCTCAACCGTTAAAGTGTAAGTGTGAAAGGTATCAGTCGTGTCCATTTTATACGTCCCTTTTTCGTCCCCCCATCCAATGGCATCCTCATCAAAATAGATCATATGACTTCGTGGGCCTTCTGCGAAGGTCCCGTCAGAGATGTCGACAGAACCGTAAAACATAATGCCCGCATCAAGAAAATTATGCGGTTGCTCCACTTTGTGCACTTGCAACGTAAACTCAATGGAGAATCCTGTTTCGAAGTCAAAAGGAAGTTCTTTATAAAACCACATGTACGCTTTTCCCGGAAGTTGATCGATCGCTCTAATGACTCCAATTGTGTTGAGTGTTAGATGACTCCCGTTTGTCACCACATCCAATGGGCGAACAGCATTGCTGGAATCCTCCCAACCTTGCTTTTCCGGCAACTTGGAACCTTTCAAAACCGTCTTTTGTCCCGACTGCACTCCTCCACATCCGGTAAGCAGAAACATGGTGACGAGCGTCAATTGCATCGTGACTTTTTTAATCCGCATGACAGACCCCTTTAAAAAAAATGCTCAGTAAGAAGGCAAAGCTACCGGAGACAGCCCTATGGTTCTTCCTGGACTTTTCATCATGCCAGCGATGAACATAATCTCATATGACACACACACCACTCTCCCTACCCACTCTTGGCTTATAAAAAGGGATTCTACTATAGATCGTGTAGATTAAACATGAACAATTTCCGACGGGAGTGTGCGGTGAAATATCCGTCCCTCCTCCCAATTCATCCCCCTTTACTTGGCTCGATACCCCTGCCATTGCTTATCAGCTAAAAACAATGCCCCACGATTCTCCCTAAGATAACGGAATCAGGACCAGGCAAAAGTGTCGGATGAATCGTCGTTGAAAAAGGAATGATGGAACGGTATTTCAGAATGGACAGGATTACCCGGGATACCCGGCGGAAGGCATGGCCGGACGATTGAAGAAGTAAAAGATGCTCCACCAACCTTCGAACCAGGCAACTACTGGCTGGTTACCTGATCACACGCGATAGCTTCGCGTCATGCACGAGTTCACCTTCGATGGCGCACACGGGTATTAGAACAGAAACGCCCCATCGGATACGATGGACCTTCCGCTTTCCTACTGATTCGGATGTTCGGCTTGGCTGTGAATGACAAAATAGTCCAATTCCAACGTTCCGGTATTTGAATGCACCTCCAATGTGACCGTATGGGATCCGGCGGGGAGCGCCTGTAATAATCGTATCTCTTGCGTCACCTCATAATCACCCAGGTTGCCCCCATCTTCCATCTCGATCGTCGCTTGACGTCGACCATCCACAGAGATATTGACCTTATCATCAGAACCTTTGTCCTTGGTATATCGCAAGCGAAGGCTTGGGTTCGTAATGTCATTGGTCAGGTTCAACACATAGTTCGCTTCCCCCGTCCCTCCTATCGTGTGTCCCCCGGACGCCGTCTTGCGAGGTGATTTCAACAGGGTACCCGAGCGGTAGTTTTCAGCCTGCTGGGTCACAAGGTAGCCTAGTGGTCGCAGCACATCAATTTTGAAAATGGGACTCGAGGTATTGTGCCGTGAATAAGTCGGCCGATCAAAACTCCAGGAATCGCCCGGGATCGTGGTCCATTCCTCATGCGTCGGATCGATCGGGTACGTCTGCACGTCACCGGAGGAGGATGCGGCCCGGATACGGGAGATATCGCTATTATCATTGGCCACCCACATGGAACGCATGGTGACAAACGGCGCGGTGAGCGTGTCATAGGTTACATCCGTCACGCGCACCGTCGTCTTGCCCGGTTCGGCTTGGAGCTGCAATACCGCGGACGATCCGTTTTTATATCGCACATTGATAGACATCGTGTGCGGATCAATATCCAGCTTCTCAATCGGAATGAACGGAAACAAGGGGTCCTCTACCGCCGGCCCGATAATCATCGAGGATCCGAAACAGACCCGCTCCTCCCGTCCCACCGGGGGTTGCGTGATAATCCTTGCATAGCCATTAGCATAGAGCACGAATATTTGCGGGGGGGCATGAGCGTCGTCCGTCCGTTTAAGAAACTGGATAAAATCGTGGTCCGGTTCGGATTGTCCACCCACGATATTCACCGCCATCCCCGATTCATAGGGCCACCCCGACACATCCATGACTCGAACCGCGACATCGCCGTCGTTGTAGATATCCTTACCGTTGAGATCCGCGATGTCCACAAAACCCGAGGTCACCAAACTCGCATACTGCACGGCGGCACCGGATGCGAGGACCTGAGGGTTATCCCACTGCGGCACGGTCGCCTTTGTCTTCGCCAGAAATTTTAAACTCTGGTTGTCTGCATCATAATAGGCAATATTCGGATATCCTCTTGCCGTCACCCCCAGCGAGGCAAACCGGCCAACATCCCCCACCGCATCAAGAACGATCCCCGCAGGCCATGATTCGGCGGCGGCTTCTTTGTGAAGGTATTTCAAATCCTTATTCGTGGCATCATAATACGCCACATGCAGAGCCCCATCAGGACCAAACGCCGTCGACGCATATTGCCCGACATCTCCCGCGGCATCCAACACGACCGGGGTTGACCATCCCCGTGAATCCTGATAAATGTATTTTAAATTTCCGTTGCTCGCATCGTAATACGTGATATGGGGGTAATGCCCTTCATACGCCCCGTTCATTTTTTCTGTCCACCCCTCATAGTACACGCTGATTGAGGCGTAGGTACCAACATCCCCGACGTCATCCAAAACCACGGGCGCCGTCCATCCATGCGCGTCATCGTTGGTGACATATTTCAAATCCTTCGTATCCGCATCGTAATACACCACATGCAGGCTGCCGGCAGGACCTATCGCCATGGCTGCATGCTGCCCGACATCGCCGTTTTCGTCTAGGATCGTTGGTGTTGCCCATCCACCCACCATATCCGGATTGGGTTTATAGGTATATTTTAAATTCCCATGATCCGTATCGTAATACACGACGTGATGACGCCTATCCCGACTAATCCGCAGCGAGACGTATTTCCCGACATCGCCGGTGGAATCGACAATCTCCGGCTCGCGCCACTTCCTATTTTCATCCCGGACAATATACATGAGATTTTGTTTGAGCGCGTCATAATAGGCCATGGCCGGTGGTGCACTTAAGCCCACCCAATACCGGTCTGTCGGCGGATACGCCAGCGACACATATTGTCCGACATCCGCATTGGCCGCGTCCGGCGTTTCAATCGGATACCAATAGAAGCCGGGCGACTGCCAGACAAATTTCAAGGTCCGTTGCGCCGCATCGTAATAAGCGATCTGCGCCGTTGGCCGCATGTCCCACGCCTGTTCGCAGTTGGTGAGATCCCCAACACAGAGATCCTGCTGCCCGCGTTGAAGGGGATAATAAGTGGGAAAGTTCGCGGTGATTTGATAGTCGGATACAAAGCCGCCATAGATCGGAATATTCACATTGTCCTCTTCCGCACACTGTGACGGAAAGCTCATATTCTTGGCGTGACGCACCGTGGTGGTTCCCGCAGCATGAATGCTTGGCAGGCCCACGACCACACACAGCATCCCGACAATCGCCAGATTTTTTGTCTTACACGTACGCCAGGCCATAACCATCAAGCGATCTCCTCACGTCTCATTATTAATGTGAATGGGCACATTGACCGGGTGTTGACAGACGGGTGTGCCCCACACCCACACGCCACAGTCCCACAATATTTCGTTTTCCCTTAGCCTGCGGCAGAATTCTTCCACAACGTATTATGCGACCAGGAACATGAACCCCGGTGGCTGGTGAGCGACAAACTACAAAGGAGAGTCCTGAAAAAACAGGTCCTGATCCATGGCAAAGACTCCGCCAAAAGTCAGGAACATATTTTCGGGACAGGCGTATAGACTACAGTCTTTCATCCCACCGCTTTCGCCTCACGACTTGCTCTTGACTCCTTACACAAAACCGACAATTTACCATTTAGCCATCAACGTGAACTTGTTGCCTGCCAACCAGATGCCGTGATCATCAACACGGTAGCTGTCATCGCCCTCAACGGCCACCTGCTTGGGCTTCCCCTTCTTATGGATTGGCCAGCGCACATATATTTTCCTGTCCTCGTATTTGGGCATATCCACATCCAGACTTAGTCTCTGATCCTTGTCGTCCCAATTCGCCTGCATCATCAAATTTCCAAAATGTGTAGGGAAATTTGAAAGAGCAATACCATCGCCCTCAAGCCATTCGCGCGGAGTACCAAACAGCAGGTTCAACGTTTTACTGTTGTCCTCTTCCATCACGATGAGGCCCCGGACGGAATTCACATAACCCGCCCCGACCCAGGTATGTGGCATATCACCAATATACACACCCTTGCGACTGTCGGAGAGGACCACTTCGGCAAACTCATTCCAATTAGCCGGACGCCTGCCCTTGAACAAAATTTCATGCAGATGGAAAGCTTCCTTGCGATATCCAAGAGTGGCGAGAGCCAGAATATTTCGCACCTCGTACGGCGTATAGGAATAGGGCGTCGAACCGGCATCCCGTTCTTTCACCAGTTGATAATAGTTCCGGAATGTCCGGTCCAGGACGTCTGCAGGTAGAATGTGCCAGGCTTCAGTGGGAAACATGGCAATGGCAATAGAGGTGGGATCGGGAGTGCCTTTGTCCGCATCCACAGGGATATAGTCGAGGGATTTCCAGGCCATCGTCTTTGCAATGGATTCTTTCACGCTTCTGCTGAATTTCTTTCCCTCAGTCCTCGCCCAGTCGGCCAAAAATTTTCGTCCCAGGATCTCCGCCATTTCAATCCCGTCCGCCCAACCCCGCATAGCCCAAAAATCGTCCCAATAGCTGTGCATCGGGGTAATGAACCCTTCATGGCTGATAGATGGGGGTAAAATGCCCTTCAGGCGCTCACCGGCCTCAAGATTTTCATAATGTTTCGGATCAAGCGTACGCTCCCGCAAGGTGACAATATATTTCATGGCCCGATGAACCGCGTCAAAATGCTTTTCAAGGAACTCCCGATCACTCGTAAAGCGGTAATACTCCATGATCGCGTAAATAAACTGACCCTGGCTGTCCCATTCGATATTTCTTCCCCAGCCGTCATACACCTCACCGCTGGTGAAAAGTATGGGAGGCACGAGGCCATCGGGTTCCACACGCTCGGCATACCAATTGAGAAAGTCCCTGACCTCCTCAAAAAAACCAAGTCGCATAAGGGTGGCGGAAATAATCGCGCCATCCCGCATCCAGGTCCGATTATAACTGCGCGCGCCGGGCTGGATGACCACGCCATCATTGTTCAACAGGATATAGGCTATCTGCGACTTCACGGTATTGACCACGGCCTTGTTGGCCAGATCGAATCCCACCCGGTTAAGTTTGTCGGTCCAGAATGTCACATACTCCAGCCGCAACTTCTCGAAGTCTTCGGCAGGTTTCAAATTTGACAAAGTGTCATGGAGGGGAGCCGCAAACACCACCTCTTTGGATTCACCGGGTTGCAATTCAAAGACATACGTCCACGCGCCCGAGAGCAGACCGGTCCCGGTCTGGTCCTCAATGGATTTGGTGTCGCCCTTGCGGTCTGCACCGGCACTGACCACGAACCGGCCTCGTAGGTGGTTGGCAATATCCCCGTGAGCATATTGCGAGGCAAGGAAACTGTCCGCAGGTGTAAGGGCGAGGTAGGTGATTTTATCATTGATCATCACCTGTTTCCCGGTATCATGCACATACCGGATCGATGTGATAGGCGACAGTCCGCCATGTTGCCACTTGGGATTGATCTGGGCAGGCCTGACTGTGACGATGAGTTCTCCCTTCCGTACTGTATCGGAGCGATTGGCAAGCGTATGTCGCACATAGGTCATACTGGCATCGATTGGACCGGTGGTAATGGCCTCGGACCTGAAATGCAGACCATTCCCCGTCTCCCATCGGACGATAGGAACCGGCAGATATCCGTCCTGCAAATCCTGTTGGATGTTTGCCGCGACGGCAGCCGAATACAGTTGGTCACCCTCTTTGACATAGGGCATCAGCATAGCCCCGTCGCGCCGGGATTCCAGATTGCCAAACTCATCAAAGAGACTTTCCTCGGTATCCATCGGGAGGCCAACCAGAGTCCAGTAGGTCTGGTATCCTCTGAGATGCGGGGGATAATCACCGAAAGGAGCCCTCCGGGCATCAAACTGGTATCGAATAAAAGGGGAAAACACTTCCATGGGGCCACGCAAGGAAATATCACCAATTGCAAAACCGCCTTCGGGTTTCACAGGGTTGGTCAACACAAGCCTGATGTAGCGAACGTCTGTTGGATCATTCGGAACAAAATCGGATTGCCCCTGTGAGCCCTCTGCGACGGAGATGGAGGAGACCTCCCTCCATTCCTTTCCATCCAACGAAATGGCCATGTCGACCGAACCCGCATATTGCTCGCCCCAGTCGATGCGTAACCCGGAAATACTTCTGGACCTGCGCAGATCCAGAAGCAACTCTGCCCGGTCAACCGCCTCGCTTTTCCAGACGGTATCCTTGCGCCCATCCATCAGAGCCGTGGTATTCACTCCACCACCGGCGATCACGGAGATATCGACAATGTCGTCAGTCCCCTTAATATCAAATTCCCAAAGGGAATTCCCCCAGCTCGTCGCTCTCTCCCGTGTATCCAGCCGGACATATCTCGCGGAAACCGGCCGGATAAAAATATCATCCATCTGCCCGTCGCCCTCGTCGTTAATATACACCGTCGTCCACACCTGGGCGTCGGTCGAAACCAGGATGTTGTATTTGTTCGAATACCCGTTCTCCCAATGCAGGGTAAAACCGGTGATCTCAACAACCTTTCCAAGGTCAATGAGAGCCCACTCCTCATCCTTTGCCTGACTGGACCAGCGGGTCTCCATGTTGCCATCCGCCAGAAAACCGGGTTTGAATTCATCGCTCTGAATCGAGGACGCCGTCACCCGCCAGGTATCCTTTGCCGGGATATTGGATGTGGCCAGCGCGGCTGTCGCGGGCACCATCAGCAGGACCAGAATTAACAACAATGTCAACACACGTCTCTTGTAAAAGGTCATCAGTGATCTCCCTGACTTGTCGTGAGGTTTCCGGAAGGTTTGTGCCGAAGCTCCTTTCCGTCTTTCCCGAAAAGATGGCAGTGATCTGCCGCAATACACACTGTCAGCCGGTCGCCCTTCGCGAAGCCGAACTCGCCGGATGCGCGGAATATCAGCAGGTCCTCAGCATCCGGTGTTTCCAGATAGACATAGGAATGGCTGCCGAGTGGCTCCACCAGCTTGATCTGCGTCTCGACGAGGTTGTGATCACCCCCCGTCGCCAGATGCTCGGGACGAATACCAAGCGTGACCGGAGTATCAGGGGGCAATGCTCCGGCAACGCCATTCACCTGGATCGTCGCTCCACTCTGAAGTCGGACCCTTGTGATATCCTGGCGGCGATCGACCACGACCCCGTCCAGGAAATTCATGGCCGGCGATCCGATAAAGCCGGAAACAAAGCGGTTGGCAG
The DNA here is from genome assembly GCF_032051675.1 of Candidatus Nitrospira neomarina. Lineage (NCBI taxonomy): Bacteria > Pseudomonadati > Nitrospirota > Nitrospiria > Nitrospirales > Nitrospiraceae > Nitrospira > Candidatus Nitrospira neomarina. Next base: position 4,462,761 of record NZ_CP116968.1, on the reverse strand, counting down.
GATACTTGTACAGTTCATGGGGGGAACCCGTCTGTTCAATACATCCATCGCGGAGTACCACGATCCGATCCGCCAACGTCATGGCCTCGACCTGGTCATGCGTGACATAGATAATTGTCGTTTCAAGCGTCTCGTGCAGTCGTGCAATCTCATGACGCATCCTCACACGAAGCGAGGCATCCAGATTGGAAAGCGGTTCATCAAAGAGGAAGATTCGCGGACGCCTGACGATCGCCCGGCCAATGGCCGTGCGCTGGCGCTGTCCACCGGAAAGCTCTTTCGGTTTCCGCTCAAGCAGCGCGGTCAGGCCGAGCGTCTCGGCAGCCGCGCGCACCGCCTGATCAATTTCTGCGGTTGAAGCTCCGGCAATTTTCATCCCGAAGCTCATGTTGTCATAGACCGTCATATGCGGATACAGCGCATAGGACTGAAACACCATCGCGATACCGCGCTCGGAAGGGGGAAACCTCGAGACATCGGTCTCACCGATTTTTATCGTTCCCGTATCGATCTCTTCGAGGCCCGCAATGGTACGCAACAGCGTTGACTTGCCGCAACCCGAGGGACCGACAATCACCGCAAACTCGCCATCGGCGACATCAAGGTCAATTCCCGATAAGACGGCTGTCTTGCCAAAACGTTTGTGAATATTTCGCAGAGTCAGACTGGCCATGTTACGTATGCACGGAAAGAGGCAGAAAGGGTTCGTCCAGAACCGCACCATTGGATTCGATAATTTTCGAATAATACCGGGCTGTATCCTTCGGCGTGCGCTCAAGAGTCTCAAAATCGACATGCACAATGCCGAATCGCTTGGCATACCCATAGGACCATTCATAGTTGTCCATTAGAGACCAGGCCATATATCCACGCACATCAACGCCTCTCTCAATCGCGGTCCGGACCGCGCACAGATGCTGGTTCAGGTAGTGCATCCGTACCGGATCAATAACCCGTCCATGAATTGCTTTCGGCGGATCAAAAAAGGCCGAGCCATTCTCGGTGATATATAGCGGCATCTCCCCATACCGATTCTTGAGCCAGAGAAGCGTGTCGGAAAGCCCGTCCGGATAGACCTCCCACCCGGTCTCCGTGTAGGTCTTGTGGGGCTGGCGAACGGTCCTGGCCCTGACAGGCAAACAGTCCGGTCCATCACCTGTCACGGCACGCGTGTAATAATTCAGCCCGACAAAATCGATCTTCTGACAAATAAGCTCGAAGTCCTTGGCAGGCCATTCCGGCCAGGCATCCCCGAAGATCTCCTTCATTTCCTCCGGATAGGATCCCAGTAGCGCGGGATCAAGAAACTGCCGGTTCATATACGCATCCGCGCGATTGGTAGCCGCCAGATCGTTGGGGTCATCCGATGCCGGATACTTCGGCTCGATATTCACCACCAGGCCGATTTCATGAGCCCCGACAGCACGATAGGCCTGAACGGCCGCACCATGGGCGCGCATCAGATGATGGGCGGCAACCGGCGCTTCATAGTGAGAGGAATGCCCAGGTGCCAGGACGCCATGCAAATAGCCCCCATCCGTGACCACCCAGGGTTCATTGAGTGTGGTCCATTTTTTAACCCGCCCATCCAATCGCCGGTACATCGCTTCGCCATAATCCGCAAACCAATCGGCAATGTCCGGATTCAGCCATCCGCCAAGATCGTCCAACGCTGCAGGCAAATCCCAGTGATACAATGTCAGGAGCGGTTCAACCCCGGCCTCCAAAAGGCCGTCCACAAGTCTTTCGTAGAAATCCAGGCCCTTCTCATTCAGGCTTCCTTTGCCTTCAGGAAAAATACGCCCCCAGGCCACCGAAAACCGATAGGCCTGCAATCCCAGCTTCTTCATGAGGGCGATATCTTCGCGCCAGCGATGATAATGATCGCAGGCGACGTCACCGGTATCGCCATTCAGGATATTTCCCGGCGTATGGGCAAAACGCTGCCAGATGCTTGGACCTGCACCATCGGCCAGCGGTGCCCCCTCAATCTGGTAGGCCGATGTGGCAGCACCCCAGAGAAACCCTTCGGGAAATGTCGCGTGTTTTTTCATCTACTCTCGTCCTTTATGATAAATATGGCTCTTCCGAGGTTTCCGTGGATACATCCTCTACCCCTGGGTTTTTCACATTCACTGGATGCACCCTCCTCCCTTTGTAAAGGTATCCTCCTGAGCCAACGGCAAAGGATCTGTGCTCAGGTTGAAGGTGCAACGGCTCTGCGAGATCCTTCGGTCTCCTCAGGATGACATAGCCTTGCCGCCGATTGGCATCTGACGTTTCTCACGCCTCTCCTTACAAAGGAGGGGGACTCACAACCGAAATGTTTGCACGCAACCCCATTCGCGCCAGCCGGTTATTATGGAGATGTCCAGCGAACGTCCACAGCCTGTCCATTGAAGGTTACCTTGACGTCCCCTTTCAGCGAGGACGGCAGGACATAGCCGCCTGGTGGCATGGTCGATCCTACCAAATCAATGCGCACCTGCCCGCCTTCATCTCGTGCCGTATAGGACACTTCGCCATACGGAGTCCTCAGCCCCTGCACCCGGATGTCTTCACCCTGCAACCAATTCCGCGGGAGACCCGCGCCGATGACCAGTGAGCCGGTTTCTGTATCAGCATACACAAACAGATCAAGCACCGCCCGGATGAAATCCGATCCCACCCAGGTATGGGGCATATCACCAATGAAACGCGGATCCCGTTCAACCCGCCCGATCACTTCGCTCCATTGGTTCCACGCGGCCGGGCGACGGTCCCGCATATAAAAATCAAGCAGGGCATGGGCACGTTCCAGTTCACCCAACCGCACAAGCGCGCTCACCTGACGGAATTCATAAGGAGTATAGACAGCCCACTCTTTGGTGCCGTCGCGCCGCGCCACAAACTCGGACCAGGCTTTTTCAAACGTAGCTATCAGCAACTCTCGTGGCAGGGCGGCCGCCGCCCCGGTCGGCGAAAGCGCGATCGTCGTGGATGTCGGGTCAAAATCTTTTCGATCTGCGGCCCCCGGCACGTGCCCGAGTTCTTCCCCCAACAAACTGACAGACGCGCTGATGTCTGCGGCAAATTCAGCGGCATCCGCCCTGATGTCGGCTGCGCGGTCAGGATAACCCAGTTCCTCAGCAAGAAACGCCGCATCATTCAATCCTTTCAGACCCCAGAAATTATCCCAGAATGAATAGGCCGGACGATCCAAATAACCTTCATGGCTCACCGATGCCGGTAACAGCCCATAGAATGCCTTGCGATCACTTTGACGGTTATGCTCCGTGCGTTCCGACAGCCTCAAGGTATCGAGGGCCGCCGCCGCCTTGTCCACATGGGGCCACATCATCTCGGCAAAAGCACGATCTCCGGTGTACCGGTAAATATCCACAATCAGAAAAATCAGTTCTCCGTGGCTGTCATTCTCCACAACCGGATCCGCGCCACGCTTGTCCACACAGCACGGAACTCTGCCACTGGAGAACTGGTACGGTGCGTACCAGCGGGCATACTCAACAGCAGGGTCGTTGTGCCCCAGACGCAGGAAACTTTCACTCATCATCGCGCCATCACGTATCCACGAACGGGCGTAGGTGCGTGGACCTGGACGCAGTGCCGGCCCGTCTCGCGTGATCATCATATGAGCCAATGCGGTTTTCAGACTATTGAGCATCGGCATGGATTCAGGCGGGCCCGAAATGTCCACCTGATTGAGGATTTCCCGCCATTCATCGGCTGCGGCCTTTTCTCCAGCATCGATGGCCACGCGATCCAGGTCAGGCGGACGCCCGCTTTCAGAATGGAGCACCGTGACGACAGAAACTTCGCGAACCTCACCCGGCTTCAGATCAACATGGAAATACATGACGCCGGAACCGAAACCTCCCGGCGCCACGAGGCTTTGCGAAACCGTGCTTGCCCCGGCATCCTGCACATGCGGGAACCCGGCCCGTTCAAATTCCGCGAGCGAGACATGGTCCGGCTTTAGCTCAGGATACACGGACCAGTCACCATTCACCTGAAACACAGCACCATCCCAGCCGATCCGATCAATGTTGCTGACACCACCCACAAGGTTCAAAATCTGCGTAGGCGGATCGACCTGCATGGGGCGGATGGCAAGAGCCAGTGTGAGTGTTCGAGGAATCGTGCCGGTATTGACCACACGATATCTGGTCACCACATCCCGGGCATGTCCGTCCGTTCCCCCTTCTCTTCCTGCGGGAACAGGCGGACGATGGGCACTGATCTCCAATGATAGGCCCTCATGGGTCCGGCGCACGCGCGGCAAGGGCAGATAATCATCCAGCAGACTGTGGTGATGTTCGCCGTCGGCCCAGCTCAGCACCGACCCATTCTCAAGAAAAAACGGCTCAATCGAGAACGCGCCGGGGCCCGGTTCCATGGCGCCATCCTCAGACAGCATGGCCGCCCGGCCACCCTGAGGAGGGCCAACGATAGTCCAGTAAATCTGCTCCCCCAGGAAACTGCGTGGATAGAATCCCTTGTTGGCTTCCCTGGCTAAGGACAGGAGAAACCGATTGTCATCCTGCCCGAATTCCGGTGGTTCAATCCGAGCCTCCAGCAAGCCAATCCGTTCGCCCGATGCCGGGGTCAGTGTAAGACGAACATAACGCCCGAACGCCTCTGCCGTTCGCACATACCCGATGGTCCCCAGCGAGGAAGGCCCGGTACCTAATTCCCAGTGCGGCGTGGTCCAGTCTGTTCCGTCTTCGGAAAGGGCCATGTCCATCGCCTCCGGCATCTGACCCTCGGCCCATCGCAAGGTCAGTCCGCCAAGATCGCGCAAATAGCCCAGATCAAATATAAGTTCCGTGGATGTGTCGGCCGTCCAGGTGGTTTCAAGATTACCGTCCACGACGGCAGGGGCAGGGATGTCGCCGGCCATTGCCACGACCGGCGGAATCACGGCGGGCGGTTCAGGAAGTGGCCGCATCCGGAGGGTATCGAATTCGACTGTCCCCTTGTCACCGGTTTCGCCAAGAATCACAAACTCAAATTTGGCGATCGTGTTCAGATGATGGTCCTTGATCGGCCCCCAGGCAAAATGGATATCGCTTCGCCGAATACGAACGGTTGTCCAGTCATCAGGAAATTCATAATCATGAAACTGCTTCCACCAGACATTCGCTCCACTGTCATCAACCAGCCGGATCTCAAAAGTAGACTGTGGGGCATGCCCCCGAAGCGTGAATGCGATCTCGAAATTGTTTGACAGATCAAGCTGAAGGCCCCGATGGACATTGGCGGTCCCGGCGGTTCGGAGTTCATAGGACAGTTGAAGCGCATTGCCCTTCACGCCTTCTGTCATCCTGAGCGAGGCCTCACTGTATTCCGTGGCGACAGTCTGCCATTCTCCGACACGTTCAAAACCGTCAACCAACCGAAAATCATTGACGGCGGGATTCTCCCCAAACGCGCACACCGGCACTAACAACCAGGCTAGGCCCACCAAGAGGAAGCCGGCTGCACACCACACACCTCTCATCCTTTAACACTTCCCGCAAGATTTCCACTCATATAAAAACGCTGAAGCATCAGAAAAAGAATCAGGACCGGGGTCACCGTGATCACCGCACCGGCCATCATCAGTTCGACATCCTGCACATGCTCCCGTGACAAAGAGGCCAGCGCAATCGGCAGAGTATACTTTTCACTGTCGGTGAGGACGATCAGCGGCCACAGAAAATCATTCCATGCTGCCATAAAGGTAAACAGCCCCAGTGTAATCAGAATGGGTGTCAGTAACGGCACCACGACCGACCGGAATATGCGTAATTCACTGGCCCCTTCAAGCCGGGCCGACTCGATCAGTTCCGTCGGAATGGACAAGGCATACTGCCGTACTAGAAATATACCAAATATGCTGGCCACAAAGGGGATCAGCACACCGATCCAACTATTCACCAGCCCCATCCCTTTCAACATTAAGAACAGGGGAATCATGGACACCTGGGCCGGAATGACCAGAGCACTCAACAGCCCTCGGAACAGCAGATGACGCCCCTTAAACTCCAGTTTGGCAAACGCATATCCGGCAGCTACATTAAACGTCAGTGACAACAGGGTGGCCGCCGTCGCGACAAACAGGGAATTCATGAAGTTCCTGCCCATACTCGAATATTCAAAAAGCTTGATATAGTTGGCAAGCGTCGGATGCTCCGGTACCAGCGGCGGCGGAAAATTGCTGGCCTCTCCCGGAGCCATAAAGGACACACTCAGCATCCACAGCAACGGGATCAGGGCAAACGCGGCCAGAACCGACAAGCCGACATTCACCCCTGACCCTCTCCACAGATGTCTCACCGACTTACCGAACATTCAGAACTTATGCCTCCACACTCTTCAGGTGCATATCCGAAAAATATCTCTCTCATGGTCCGACGCCTGCCGGCTGGCCCAAGGAGGACGTTCTCATCACAACACGATTTCCCTATAGTGATTCCAATCAATCTCCAAAGCCATCTTTAATCCGTGTGTCCCCTGGCCGCTCCGTGGACGCCTGCCGGCTGGCCCAAGGGAGGGACGCTCTTATCCCTGGCGGACCTTGTTTGAGCCCGGCGAGTTGGGCCGCCCTCCCAAAATTTGCGACCCTCCCCTCTGATGAGGCCAGACGGGGCGTCAATGGTTTTGGCCACTTTTGCCGAAACAAAAGTGGCTCGGCTGCCGGGCCGAGACCCGGCAATTATCATGAACTTTAAAAATTCCAGGTTGTGCGTACGTGAAATTTTGATGCCTTTCGCTCCGAACCAATAGGTCATTTATGGGAATGCCAATAGTAAATCCAAGATGGACTCCCGATATACATCAGTAAACCTCTAAGACCAAATCATTCTCTCCGTATGAACGTCAGCTCACACTCCACTCCCATACCGTCGCATCACCACAAGCTGGCCAATTGCTGCCACAATCATAAACACAAAAAGAATAAAGGCCACGGCAGATGCCGAACCAAGGCTCCACCATTTAAAACCTTCTTCATACATCAGATAAATAATGCTGAGCGTACTCTGGACGGGTCCGCCCTGTGTCATCACATAAGGTTCGGCAAAAAGCTGGAAGTATCCGGCCATGGTCAGTACTCCGACGAGAAACAGTGAAGGAACGAGGGAAGGCAAGGTGACATGAAAAAAACGCTGAAGGGCATTGGCCCCGTCAATCCGTGCAGCCTCATACAAATCGCCGGGTATCGCCTGGAGGCCCGCCAGAAGAATGATCATATTGTAGCCGAAGTTTTTCCAGACAGCGAAAAGAATGATGGATGGCATGGAAAAATGCGGATCCCCCAGCCAGTCCACAACGGGAAGACCCAACCAATCGAGGGAATAATTGATCAAGCCATAACGGGTATGCAGAAGATAGCGCCAGATCACTGCCACCGCCACAATCGTCGTCACCACCGGCGCAAACAGGGCCGTCCTGAAGAATCCTTTGAACCGTACCATCTGCCCGTTCAGCAACAGGGCCCCCGACAGTGACACCAAAACAGAGAGAGGCGCACCGACCAGCACGAAATACAGCGTATTACCCAGGGCCTGCCAGAACAGCGGCCGTTGCAACAGCTCAATATAATTTTGGAATCCCACAAATCGCAGGTTGGAAAGGTCGGCCAGGGCATAAATATCAAAATCCGTCAGACTGAGAGCAAAGGCCGCCAGCACCGGCAGAAAGAAAAAGACGGCAATGATCGCCAGCGCCGGCCCGGCAAACAGCCAGCCTGCCACAGACGATTTCACGCCCCTGCTCTTCCTTCCCACGCTCTGTAGAGAGAGGATTCCACTATTTGCCAAAATATTGAATGGAAAATGATGTCTGGAAATTCAGAGGACTATCGGGGGAAGAATAGAACTCAAGCTTCAGTCAATTCTATTGCAAGAGCAATGAACAATCGACGCACACGAGTGTGTGACTCCTCAAAAACCGCGACCACTCCTTAAAGTATTTTTTCGTGACGAGGCCAGCAATGTCCTAAAGTTCATGTCCACCGAAATTACATCAAAGAAGAATCAAGCCCTCGAAGGAAGCGACAACTCTTGCTCTCGGACCGCCTCACCCGCATATTTCAAGGCTTCGCGGACATCCCCCGAGCCCAGATGAGGATAGGCCTTCAAGATCTCTTCTGTGCCCATACCGTCTGCCATCATCGCCATAATAGTGGCCACGGGAATCCGAAGGCCCCGAATACATGGCACTCCATCCATTTGGCGAGGATTGACGGTGATTCGTGTAAATTTCATAAGTTATTTTTGCTTTCCATCATTGTAAACCAACAATCGGTCCTGGACAATCATTCGCGAAGGGATGCAGCTAGAATAACTCCAATTAATTTTCAAAGTCTTCTTTGTTTGTGTGCCGTCTCCCCGTTGACTGACGCCTGCCGGCCGGTCCTTGGGTCGGACGCCCTCATGAACTGGCGGACTTTGTTTGAGCGCAGCGAGTTAGGCCGCCCTCCTCAGGCTCGCGTCCGTCCCATCTGATGAAACCGGACGGGGCGTCACTGGTTTTGGCTACTTTTGCCGAAACAAAAGTGGCTCGCCTGCCGGGGCGAAACCCGGCAAACAACCAACCTGCCACAGACAACTTCACGCCCCTTCTCCCCCATCCCGCGCCAGCATCCAACGACGTTTCTCCAAAATGCGATCGATCCGGCTATCCAGTTCACGCGCCGCCTCGGCCGCCGTCCATTTTTCATGCACCGCACGCTCCGTCACCGTGCGCAATTCCTGCACGATGCGTTCCCACTCAGGAATTTTCGGTGCCGGCAGCGCGCGCTCAAGCTGCTCCCTGAACGCCACGAGATACGGATCTGATTCAAGCCGGTCTCCGCGCCAGCTTGACCGCCTGGGCGGCAGATTGCCGCTGATCTCATAAAACTGCTGCTGGATTTCGGGACGGGACAGAAATTCCACCAGCCGGAATGCTGCATCTTTATGTTCTGAATGTTTAAACACCACCAGGCTGGAACCGCCCGCTGTCGAGGCACCCGGACCCGAAGGCCCCGGCAGAATGGACGTCATCCAGTCATCCTGCAAATCGGCAGGCAACCGGCGGCGGAATTCTCCAATATTCCACGGCCCGGTGAGATAGAAGGTAAAGTGACCGCGTGCAAACTCATCCCACACATTGGCAATGTCAGTTTCACTGGAAGGTGGTGCCAGCCCCTTTCGAAAAAAGTCGAGATAAAAATCAAAAGCGGCCACCAGCTCAGGACTGGAAAAATTGCCATACCGATTTCCGTCCCGCAGCAACGGCACCCCTTGTTGAAGAGCAAGGGACACCTGCATCTCATATTCATTCAGTGGCACGTAAAAGGCAAAGTTGTCTTTTCCAACGTGTTGCTTCACGGCTGTCGCGGCATGCATCCATTCAGCCCAGTCACGTGGAGGGCGAACAATACCGGCGGCCCTGAGAATATCCTGCCGGAAAAAGAGCAGCCGCGTATCCACATACCAGGGCACCCCGTACAGTGAATCGCCGACGACGTTCGTCGCCCAGATCCCCGGGAAATAATCCTCTTCCTTAATCACGGAAGAAGCACCTGCCATCTCGTCCAGCCCGGCAACGGCATCAAGCGCCGCAAACTCCGCGATCCAGGTATTGCCAATCTGGGCAACATCAGGCAAAGCGTCTCCGGCAAATGCCGTCAACAGTTTTTCATGAGCCGAGGTCCAGGGAATCTGCTGGACTACGACATGAACCCCCGGATTCTCGCGTTCAAACTCCTTAAGCACCTCAGGCACAATCTCCCCTTCACGGCCCATCGCCCAGAACTTAATTTCCAGAATGTCATCCTCACCGCTCCCGCCCGTGCATCCGGCAAACAATGCACCCAGCACAATGAAGGCAACTACAAACATCCCCGCTGTTTTTTTACACAATATTTTTTGGCTCATACAGAATATAGGCGTCCTCACTCTTTCCTGTGCATTCCTAAAAGTTTCGTCTCCCATAGTCCGACGCCTGCCGTCTGTCCCAAGAAGAGAGCTTCCAATCACAACTCGTTTTTCCTATAGTGATTCCAATGAATTTCCAAAGCCATCGTTATCTGTGTGCCTTCCTCGCCCCTGCGGGGACGCCTGCCGGCTGGCCCAAGGGAGGGACGCTCTCATCCCCTGGCGGACCTTGTTTGAGCCCGGCGAGTTGGGCCGCCCTCCGTAAGTTTGCGTCACTCCCCTCTTATGAGGCCAGACGGGGCGTCAATGGTTTTGGCCACTTTTGCCGAAACAAAAGTGGCTCGACCGCCGGGGCGAAACCCGGCATCCCAGAAAATCATTTCGACACGAGAGGTTGAGTCACCAGTGCGATGCGTTCTCATCAGAGCGCGTTCTAATTAGTAAACCAAGATGAATTTCCGATACAAATCGTCAAGCTGTAAGGCCAAAGCCATACATTCTGAATGATCCTACTTTTTCCGCCCTGTTGTCACGCTGTAAGGTCTGCCTTTCGAGAGGATGAAAGAATAGATCGAGCATCACCCGCCACTCCGGAGATTTCCCGGATATCGTGTAGCCTTACACGCGGCACGGTTCTGTCAAGGTTATGGGAAGTTGACGGGCTGGTGTGTTGGATACCCAAACGCGCAGCTACGTTTGTTCCATGGGATAATACTGTTTTTTTCGGTCTCAGGTGTTTCAGCGCTTACAGGATAAGATTCCGACTCTGTGAATACGCCTCATTTTCTTCGCAAGCTGCTAGGTTAACAATCCTCTATTACGGTTAATGTGGATGCACTACTGCAATCCACCCGCAATCAGGTCCTTGAGCCTTGATACCAAATGATTCGCCTGGCTGAAGGGTACGGCGCATGGCACGCGGTCGGTCTTGTGGCCCGGTGGGTGGGATAACAAAGCCGGTACCATCGATGAAGAGATTGACGTTGGCGGTGTTAATGACTTGCACGCTAACATCGATCGGGTTGCTAGACCCGTTATCGTATACCCGTGGGATATCCCCTTGATTCTGTGTACACGGATTGCCGAAATCACTGGAAAGAAAAATAAAGCCGTAGCCTTCCTCATTCAGGGTGGCACATCCGGCAAGGAGTATGAACGCGGCGACCGGTAAAAGGCATTTCATTTGTCCTCCCAAGCGCCCTGCACGAGACGACTCAGATTGCACGCTATTCTTTTCCTTCTTCATTGGGAGATCGAGCATCGGTATTGCTGCTTATTCTGCAATCAATTGACCGTTCGGAACAGGTGTCGCGCATGGCAATTGGTTTACCAGGTACCATAACAACCGACCCCTCATTCTTCAACCAAATCAAACTTGTGGTCAGATGGAGTCGGCCGATCGGCGATGGCAAGACCTGACGCTAGTTTGGGAAATGTGGTGGAACGCTTCTCTAACGGACCGGCGTGAAGAAGGAACGGGTTTTCCCCATGGCATGGGCCATATCACTTTGCTGTGGGTCTAATTTTCATATTTCAATCCCCAAGATTAGGAAAGTCAGGCCAAATGTTGGGCGAGAGAACAGGGAGAAATTACGGGGTAAAATGAGGAAAGAGGCGCTTCATCTCGAACTCTGCTCGAACTCTGGTGCTCCGTGATCCTCAATTTCTCCCGCACGTCCCGTGTGACGAATGCCCGCCAATGGACGTAAAGTATTTGCGGCCGCGGCGTTTAACTTTCTTGTTCCACCAGTCCGGCGAGCAGTCGCAACAGATTCACGTGGTGTATCGATCGTTTGGATATTGGCTGACCGATATCGCCGATCATTTTGGCGTGCAAACGACGACGGTGCGTCGCCGCTTGAAATGGGGAAAACGACTCACCTAAAGTACATCACCTGACGAGCCGAAAAAATGGAGGCATGTCCATCCAGGCCCCCATCTCACGCCGCACGGCGATCAAGTACCTCCTTGCTGCTCTTGCGGCCATGGCCGGTTCTTCATCATTGGGCTGGGAGTTGCGCAGATCTTCCTTCCTCTCGCCATTATGGCAGCTCGCCGATCTTGCCAACGCGAGCACGACCCCGGCGCTATCGACTGCCGCCTCCCCACCCGGGCAGAAAGCCGCAATACCCCGTTCTAATTTTCACGCTGTTTACGATGATCTGCAGGCCCGTGACCGCTTCTATCTTTTTCTACAGAACATTTATCATCTCTATCCTGAAAGTCGATTCCATCAGCTGATCATCGATCTGACTTCCGAATTCTCCTCTGATCAAGAGATCTATGTGAATCTGCAGAAACGCCTTTCGAGCATCAAACCATTCTTATCGGAAGCAACCTATGGCCTTCCGGCTCTCCGAAAACAAAAGGCGGAGATGGCTAGCGAAACCGCCGCGCTGCTGGGGTCCACAAAGGCATGGTCCGGCTACGTGGAAATCGGCACCACCGGACGTTACGCCAACGGGATTCGGGCCAAAATACCGATCCATGGACCGATGTATTTTGTCAACGACCTGGAACCGAGCTATTCACCGAACGATATCGTTGAACGTGGACAACTGACCAAGCTTGGCGAATACGTGGCTATGGGTAATTATGAACCGTTTAACGGGAATTCGATTCCCGATGAAAGTGTCGACCTAGTAATCAACTTCATCGGCTTCCACCATGCGCCGGCGGACAAGCGCGCGCGGTTCGTCCAATCGGTGTGGGAAGTGCTGAGGCCAGGCGGCCGGCTCGTGGTTCGTGATCATGATGTCGATAGCCCAGAGACGGACGCGTTTGTCGCCTTGGCTCATGACGTGTTCAACGCCGGGCTCGGCATCCCCTGGGAAGAAAATGCCGGACAGGTCAGAAACTTTACCTCGGTGCCACAACTGGAAGAGGTGCTCAGTGCAGCAGGGTTTGAAAAGACCAACAGCAGACAACTTCAGGCCCATGACCCGACCATCAATACCTTGATGGTCTTCGTGAAACCAACCGTGCGCGCCCGATAGTATCTTGCCATGCTAATACGTCACTGTGCCGCTTCGATTCTCGCTCTCGTCCTTCAGGGTGCGTGGGTTTTCCCCGCCACAGCCGCTCCGGCGACTGTCAACGACGTCACGCTGATTAATCCGATTTCGGTCGATGAGATTGTGATACCGAGGACGGTGGAAGAGGTTCGTGAGTTCGTCCTCACCCACCGAGGCCCCATCTCGATCGGCGGAGGGCACTTCAGCATGGGCGGGCAGACTGCCTCGGAACATACCCTGCACCTGGATATGCGGGGGCTGAATCGTATCGTAGCCTATTCACCGGCGACGAAGACCATCACCGTAGAAGCAGGCATCACCTGGCGCGCCATTCAGGAAACGGTCGATCACGACAACCTGGCAGTCAAGATCATGCAGTCCTACGCCAATTTCACCGTTGGCGGCTCGCTGAGTGTCAACGTGCACGGGCGCTACGTGGGCCAGGGCCCCCTGATCGGCTCGGTGAAGGGGATCAAAGTCGTGCTGGCCGACGGACAGCTGGTCGAAGCCACACCGACGCAACGATCGGAAATCTTCTTTGGGTGCATCGGCGGGTATGGAGGTCTCGGCGTTATCGTCGAAGCGACGCTCGAACTGGCCGAGAACCAGAAGGTCGAGCGGAGTGTCCAGACTATGCCGGTGAACCAATACAAAGACTTCTTTTTCCGCACTATTAAACCTTCAACGACCGCGATCTTCCACAACGGCGATATTTATCCGCCCGCCTATGACGAAGTGTTGAGCATTACCTGGTCAGCGACGGACAAGCCGGTGACCGTGGGAGAACGCTTGCCGCCGATCCAGCGCCATTACTGGTTCGACCAGCTCACCTACTACTGGCTCTCCGAGTTGCCGCTCGGAAAATGGTTTCGCCAATCCATTTTCGATCCACTCCGATTTCGTGGCAATGAAATTGTGTGGCGGAACTATGAAGCCAGTTATGATGTCCGTCAACTCGAACCACGCTCCCGCGAAACCTCAACCTATGTCCTTCAGGAATATTTTATTCCGGTGGGACGTTTTGATGAATTCCTACCAAAGATGGCCGAGATCTTCACCCGATACGATGTCAACATCATGAACGTATCGATCCGTCATGCGAATCCCGATCAGGGCTCGCTCTTGGCCTGGGCACGAGAAGAGGTGTTTGCCTTCGTGGTCTATTACAAGCAAGGCACAGCTCAGCATGAGAAAACCACTGTCGGCGTCTGGACGCGCGAGATGATTAACGTGATCCTGTCCGTAGGCGGTACCTATTACCTGCCCTACCAGATCCATGCCACTGACGAGCAATTTCAGCGGGCGTACCCCCGCGCGAAGGAATGGTTTGCGCTTAAACAGCGGCTCGACCCCGATAATCGCTTCCGTAACAAGCTTTGGGACCGGTACTACCAACCTCCAGCCACGACTCCTATATCGACAGCGACTCTCACTCCGACTGCAACGTCCACCAGCCGGCAGGATGTAAAAAAAAACTCCAGGCCCTGACGCACTACGCCCGTAGCGAAGACCAGACATTTCTCACGCTGCCGGAGTGGTACATCGTATACAGCGCTGACGAGTTCGGCGCCTTTGTTCAATCTCACCCGCCGAGCGACTTTCCTTACTTCCGCAGCATCAGTCAGTTCTGGAGTCTCTACGGGCAGATCCTTTACGAAGCATGGAGCACGCCCTCATTCAACTGGGGCTATCACGTGATGATCGGTGTCATCGGAGCAAGCTTTACGGCGGAGTACCTCTTCAAAGGCCTCTACGAGACGACGGTCGGAGCCATCACCGCCTGGGCGTCAACAGCTGGACCCTGGCAGGCAACAACCAGAGAAGATCGATTCATTCAGCACGTGGCACAAGATTATTCCGCCTTCATCCACGCCACCCCCTGGTATGAGTATCCGTTCTCAGCCAAGCTCAAGGAGTTTTGGAGTCTGCCGGGAGAGGCGGAAGGCAGTGCCATGCGACGATGGGAACGGCGTTTTGAATTCACAATGGAGCTCTTATTCAAAACCGCCTGGGGCTGGGCAATTAAGCAAGGGACTGGCGCAGGTTATGACCCCGAAGCGCTCGAGATCCAGGCTTGGGTGAAACAGGGGTCGAAAGATATCGCAGCACTCGATCCCTCTATTCGCGTGCTCGACCAACTCGGTGACCGTTCCTATTTAATGGCGATCCCGCGCTACGAACCTTTCAAGCAAGCGGTGAAAACCTTGATCGATCATGATGTCAGGCTGATTGAAGTGGCTGGCAATGAGCAGATCCTCATAACCATCATCGCACCGCATGACTGGCAGGACCGGCATCATATCGGCCGCAAAGTCTGCGAATGGCCCATCCTGACGCAGCCGGACCGGAAGCGCGTGGCACTCTTCGTCCCGATAAAACAGCTGCATGAAACCCTGCCGACCCTGGAACAAGCGGCTGTGCAACTCGACCACCTCTACGATTTTTAACGGGAACGTAGAATGGGTCGAAAAGAAAAAAATAGGGAGCAAAACTTTGGTTGACGAATGAAGGGTTCCACCCGTTTCTTGAAAAATTGATCTGCGGTCATTTTCGCTCGTACCTGCGGAGAACCAGAATTTACGACCCCATAGCTCTCCACCCTAAAGTGAGCAAAATGGTGGCCAAGCCTTATCATCACACCTGAGCCCCCCTCCACCCTCGCACCTTGGCTAGTTCGCTGCGCCTTGAATTCTCCGGGGCCGAATTTCATGCCACCTTTCGGGACCATGCTCACCAGAAAGTCGTCAGTCATAATTTTGACCGCACCCACCTGCTAACCCTGCCCGGCAACCGGTGAGTGACGGCTTGACTTCTTTTTCCGAGGGGTAGATAGTCCCATCCAAAAATTCACTACCAATTCGAGGCATTGGCATTCCAACGAGAATGCCCGGGTGCAGAGTCTTTCGCGGGTTATTCCTTCGAAAGACTTTTTTTTGGGGAAATGACCCATGATGCTTCCTTCACGGTGCCGAGGTGTATAGCTAACCTCTTTGGGGGCTATACCCTTTTTAAATAAAAAAGCATAGAATTTCCTCTTCACTATTGAGTGAAGATATCACGGCATGTGGGCGGTCTATTTCCAGTTGGGCACATACATACCAATTATTCATCACAGTTCTGACTAATTTATGGAGGTGAATGGCCATGGCTGAAGCGCAAGTCATTAATGGTGTCAATGTCGCAGCGGTAAACGAGCTGGTGAAAAACGTCGAGAGTGATCCCAAACTGGGTGAATGCAGGTTTCACATCAAAAATACCTGGAGTACGTGTGGCCAAAACCAGTCGAAGGTCTCAAGCTTTTATGCGGCAAAACAGGAAATCCCTCACGACGACCCCTTCACCCTGAATGCTGATGAACCTCCTATTCTGGCCGGGCATGATACCGGCGCGAATCCCGTCGAACACCTCTTACATGCGCTGGCCGGCTGTCTAACGACAACCTTGGTGTACCATGCTGCCGTACGGGGCATTAAGATTGACGCATTGGAATCGGAACTTGAGGGCGACTTGGATATCAGGGGATTCCTTGGCCTCTCGAATACGGTCAGGAGCGGGTTCGAGAATATTCGCGTCAACTTTAAGGTCAAAACCGATGCGGAGAACATTGAGAAGCTCAAGGCGTTAAGTAAACTCTCACCGGTGTTCGACATGACCTCTCATGGCACCAATGTCCAGGTGAATATCGAGAGGAAGTAGTGTTGAAAAAGGCCGCCAGCGGCGTTCTCGCCCCTTGGCCGTGCTCACGTACTCATTCGTACGCTCCGCTCGTCCAAGCGACTGCGGCCTTGCTGGACGGACCTTTTTGAATACTCCAGTATTTTTCTCTGGTGATCCTCGTTGACTCCTAAGCTGATGAAGCGGCGAAATTTTCCAATATTCAACAGTCCCAGAAAATAAACAGTCGAAAGAGAAAGAGAGGAAGGAATTGACAGATAGAGGAATCGGGTGATTTGAGATTGCGAGACCTGGTTTCCGCCCGATTGATTAGCAGACCCAAGAACGCGGGCGTGCGCCAGCCGAAATATCAATACGCATTCGGCTGGCGCAAAGGCTATGGGAGGCGCGCTTACCGTTGGGTAGACGGCGGAGACAAAATAGAAACCTTAGCTGGCGTTTTTCCCGGCATGCTGCGGGTTTTCATGGCCACTGGCGCGGTCACGTTGGCTGTGCCTTCTAGCAGAATATCAGCCACCAGCGCCTCAGGAATGGAATAGGCGCGCTGCGGTTGCTGTTGGACGATTGCCATTTCCGTGGTCACGCCGCCACTCGGGTGTGTACCTGTGATCGCAGATTTCATCTTGTCGATTCGGTCGGACAAATCCACCCGTGTGGCTGTTTGTAATTTATCTCGTAATTGCTTATCGACAATCTGCCAATAGTTCGCCTTGATATCATTCAACATTGTTTTCGACTCGCTGGCCATCTGAAGATCAGACATCGTCAGCACAGATCCCTCACCTTCCAAAAGCGGTGTTGCCCAATAATAAATCGTGCCATTGAGATCTCCAGTCGTGTTGACAGTGAACAGCACATGTCCCGAAGAATCTGAAGCCGTAACCTTGTTAATAACCATTTCGAGGTTGGCGTCTTTCATCGGCTGGTGCCCAAGCCTTTCCTGTAGCGCTTGGTTCACCTCGGAGTAAGGGACGGTCACGGAGGCCAGAACCTTATACGGTTTCCCCTCAAGGAGGCCGGCTCCTGAAGTGATTTTCATGACTTCGGCCGTTGGCTTCCCGCAAGAATTTTCAAACGTCGCCGTCGGTCTTTCATTGACGACGATCGGGATGGTCGTCCGCTGCACGTCGCCCTTTAAATTTCCAATCGCCATTTCTGTCGGTTTCCCATAGATGCAGGCCTGCGTGTTGAACTTCGCTACATTTACGGCCACGGGTGTTTGTAGTTGCGTCCAGACCTGATCCAAAGGAATCTGATACCCGGCTTCCTCGACGGCCTGTGTCATCTTCTCGACGAGCTTTGGAGTATTCAGAAGCTCCGCCAGTTGATCTTTAACCGGGATATTGAACATGTTGCACTTATTCTCGCTCTCCGGTTTCAGGTCGATGTCCATTTGAGGATTTTTAAGATTCAGAACAAGCGCCTCGCCCTCTTGTCCCATTTCGAGCTGCCCTGTGGTATGGAGAATGGGAAAGATGGGATCTAAACGACAGCCTCGGGAAGCGGTCTTAGCCTCCACGTCCCCTCTGTATGTGGAGTGAACGGTGACCATGCCATCCTGAATGGTGACTTGCGGCTCGGCTTCCCGAACGAAATCCCACCGGTAGTCGTTCCTTAGCGGATGGGATGCTTCACTGAAGTGTTCCGGCATGGATGCCTGCAAAGTCTCCTCCAAAGGAGTTAAATCAAAGACAAGCGTCACAGGAAGCGCTGAATCAGGAAGTTGGACCACGGGCACCTCAATCGCACCGGGGGTCGGAGGGGTAAATTGCTGTGGCGGAACCGGTTTGGCCGTGTATGGCGGTATCGTATGACTACATGCGACCGCGACGAATAGACAGGGTAGTAATGCAATGCCTCGTTTCCAGGTCCTCATAGTGTACTCCTTGGGTGTCACAACCCGTTAACATAAAATTAAAGAAATTCCTGCCAAAAAACCCGAACTCCCACCTCTGGCGTCAATCGGACGAGGGTGCCGGCCGTCATCTCCTTTGTTTGTTGGATTGTGTTTTAAAGATGCCTGGAGTAGTTCTGCCTGTTTGAGAACTTCTCCCTCCTTTTCCTTCAGTACATCAATATCAAGATCAATACAGAAAGGGGATGGATAAAATTACCGGCCTAGAGGGAAAAAATATTCAACTTAATGAAAATTTTGTACTCACCCTTCAGTTCCATACATGACCCTTTCTTGAACTCGGGTTGAGTGCGGATACAGCAATGGTCAGGCTCCAGTTTCGTCTGCTACTGCTCAAATTCTCCAGGGCCTTTATCAGGACATTGGGGCTGAATACGGCAATGGTGAGTCGCCGTCTGAAGCAGGCGCATCGGCGGACGGTACTGGCCAGAGTTGACCTCTAATTTTGCGCGGACAGCTTTTCAGGCAAGCCGGAGACGCTGTGATCCTTCGGAATGGATTCGTCAGATATTGACGATGCTTTGGGGCAGGATGAAGCAATGGCCCGAGGGCGGCGGAATGTCGTGGAACCAGGTGCGCCCTTCAAAGAGGGGCATGACCGACAGGAGCTGAGGCCATTGTTCGCAGCCGGTTACAAGTCCCGGTATCATCTGCCTGGCTCATGATGTCGCGAATTTGCAGCGGCGAAAAACGTGAGGCCGCGGCTTGGATATGTTGATACCAGTTCAGGACCGGTTCATCGTCATTGGTCACCGCCTGTTCGTACACCAGCTTGCATAGGGTGAGGAACGCGGCGTAATCGCGAGACAGCCACGACGCAGCCAATTCCGGCAGTCGCGCATTTCTAATATTGCCCCACGACCAGGCGCGCGGGAAACCGTACTGGAGGGGTGAGACCACTCCACTTGTTTCAATGACCAACGGGGCGATGATGTCTGCAACAGTCTGCTCGCCACACACCTCCGCTTCCCGCACAAAGACACGAGTCGGATGCTCGAGCAGTGCGGGGATCGTGGCGAGATCGATCTGGACATCGATGACATCTTTGTATTGTTCCCGGATCCGAACGGCTTCGACCACGGCTGCCGCATTTTCTTCGGCATCAGGCAAGGAACCGTCAAGCGTATACGCGGCCCGGCCGACGGGTTCGAGCGGATGGAGTTGCAACAATTTGGCGCCTTGTTCAACCGCAAATTCTGCGACCCACTCCAACTCATTGACGTTGTGAAACGTGAGCGTAAAAATGAACCCGAATCGGATGCCGGATGCCCGCAAGCCCTCAAGTTTTGCGCACATGTCGTCGAACGCCCGGGGAGAATTTCGCATGAGGTTATGCGATTCGGGTACGCCATCAAGGCTGATTGCGATGAGATCGCAATCAGCCTGTAAGATGTCCAGATGGCGTTGATCGAGTAACATGCCGTTCGTGGTGACCGTGGTGGCCAATCCCGCCTCATGCGATACGCGAAGCAGTTCCCCTAGCGCCGAATACAACAGGGGTTCCCCGCCTGACACCGACATGACCGCGTACCCGAGACTTGCTGCATCAACCACGACTGTTCGCAGCGCATCAATATCCAATTGTTCGGAGACGTCCGGCCCGGAATCCGAATAACAATGCAGACACTGCAGGTTACAGCGTCTGCCGGGGTGGACCTGCAATGCGGGATATTTACCAGCCGGTCCCTGCATGAATCATCTATCCTCGTCCGAGTGTAAAATTCACCTGGACGACCTCAGGCCGAGGTGGTTGACCGTGAATGAGAATGTTCAGATCGCGCAACTCTTTCAATTTCGTCAACGTGGCCACATGAGACCTGAAGTTGCCGATGTTCGCCTGGACGGTGCCAAAAATCACATCGGGCCCCGGTTGGCCAACTTCATGCCAATCAATGATTTTGACACCCCGTAATTTTTTCTTAATCGTTCCCGCTGCCTGACTTAATTTTGCAGAACCACGTCCTGCCAACTTTACCTTTGCAGACGGGCGTTTTCTTGAAACAGCCATAAATACCTCCTTGTGTTGGTTGGTTCATGCCCAAAACATTGAAAAGAACAGTAGCAGTTTTGAAACCTTACAACTTTTGCATATAAACGGCAAGAATATCAGTGAAACAAAACATCGATCGCACATTCACAAACGCGGTGCACAGCCGCATGCAAATTCTTTAGGACGTGATGGATGGAAACGTGTTGACGAAATTTCGATAACAACAAACATACTCGCATCTTTTAAAGGACAAGGTCAGTCTACGAGCCATCACCCTTGGCTTACGGCGGATTCATCCCGGCATCAGTCGAGTATGACGACGGAATCTCCGGCGTGGAACACACGCTGCGCATCTGACATAAAAACAGCTCACGGGAATTCCGACAGGGAAAAATACCGCACAGCGTGATTGTTCTACAGATGAAAGAAGAAAGGAGGAGAGACCGGTGAAAAATCACGGGGACAAGAGGCAGGAGTTCTCAGCATATTCAAAGGACTTCTCAAATTCATGTTTTGCCTGTCGATAGTCTTCTTCGGCTTCAATTAATTCCTTCGTTCGCGCCGGGGCCTTCCAAGAGGCCTGGTTGCAGGCCACGGCTCGACTCACGCTAAAGATTCCACCTCGTGCACACACCGCTAAGTCTGCATAGGCTAAGCGCTCCCGGCTCCTGGCTGATTGTACTGTCCGTTGATAGACACTGAGATTCTTTCGAGCTTTGATCACTTTTTCTACTGCAAGGCCACAGGAAGGAGAATACGGTTCGCTGCTGGCAGGACACGTCCATGCGAAAAGAAGTAGAAGAGTGAGACCGATACCATACAAGGATTTGACCATCACACGTTGATTCCCGATAGAACCTTCACGACACTCGTGCGTGATTATGGCTCATACAGACAGATCTGCCTGGCTTGTTGAAACGATTCCTCAAACGTTTTTCTCTCCTGCCGGTATTGGTCTATGGCCGCCAAGGCGAACGTGTCGGGTTTCGGGCTGTGCCATTGCGACTGAGAACAAGAGACGGATTTGTCCCCACCACGCCGACTCCCGGCAACACAGGCTTCCGCTTCACCATATGCGCCGGATTGATGGGCTCTGAACAATTCCATGGTCCGACGAAATGGAAGGAGAGCTTTCCGGGCTGTTTCAACCCTGTCTAACACGATCTCACAGGATGGCGAATACGGTTCGGCGAACATCGGAGTAGGAAACACGACCGCAAGGATAATGAGGGCGAGAGAAGAGAAAAGCTTCATCTTCAGTTCCGGTTAAGGACAACTCGAAGAAGCCTTATATTAGCACTCCTGTGACAAGGAAGGACAATACCTGGGCAGAAGGCCGATGTTTATAGGATGGTTTGATCGATACATATGCGAGTCAATCAATATTCGTGAGCTGAATGGTCGTCAACGCAGACGGCTCAATATTAGTCAGTCACACCACGGCCCTTATCTCAACTTTAGGTTTTTGGATTTTTACTTTCCAAAATCTTCGACAAACCTGACCCTCCCCTTTCTCCCACCGGATATCTTGTAATCGTAAACGAAATATAGCCCTTGCAGGGCAAATCCGTTGACCTTAGCAGGTAAACATAGAACAAGGAGGAGGTCATGGAACTCTTCGGAATACCTTCTATTATTTTGGGGATTATTGGCATGATCGTGATGCTGAAGGGAAAGCGTCCTCAGTACCCTTCTTCACCGATCCGGGCAAAACTTCGTAGGTCAGACAGATACCTTGGGAATGTTTGATGATTTGCACCTCCCCCTCGTCGGAATCAACACCATGGTTGTCATCAAAGACCTTGAAGTTTGAGACATACCAGCGTGGATGAGAACCAGAAGAAAGGAATGATCAATGAGCACATTTATTTTGGCGTTGACTGTCAGCCTTGGCATCACGGCCGGTTATGTGTACCTCGCGGCAATCGTGATGGGGGGCAGTGGCTGGATGTGAACATCCAGCCATATTCTTCCGCTCAATATGGCCAGCCCATTCCCTGAAACCACGGGTTGGCCGCACGATTTGACATCCCTTCCTACAGAAACAAAAAGAGCCTGTTATCAACTCCGGGTCGTGTTAAGGACGCTTCCCATCCATTCCGTTGGAGCAAAATCCGGAAATTTATCCCTGGTTCCTGGAATGCGAGAGGCCGAGTCAGTATAAGGGCAATTCACAACACACCTCGACATCCTCCGCACCTCTTGATTTCCAAGACCCGCGATCGTAACGATCATTCCATAGCTATCGCTTGGAAATATCCATTCAAGCCTTCCACAGTCCAGGAAATTCCGTGGAGCGTCGTGCCCAGCTCGTGAAACCTCTACTCACCGGGACTGCAAGCATCTACGCTTTCACGACCAGCGCCGGATAGCGAGCCTGCACGGTGTACCAGTTCCATTGCCCACCCGCCGTCTGCGTGATGGCTCCCCAGACCTGTGCCGAGGGTGGCACGTTCCTGAGCACCAGCGACACCGTTGTCTGGCCACTCAATGTGCGTGAGCCACTGTTGGCGACCGTGCCACCCCCGGCGAACCCGGATAGGTTGAACGTGGATGCCTGTCCAAAGATCTCAATCGAGAAGACCATGACGTATGTCGAGACGGCCGTAATCCCATAGGCTTTCGGCTCAAAGTGCATGGACACGGCGGGATCCCGATTGGGCGACTCCCGACGGTCGAATCCGGCATACGGCGTGGTCGCATCCACCTGGACGATGGTCGGTCTGATGAGCGTCAGATTGGTGCGGCCACGCCCTACGGTCTTGGCCGGGCTCAATGTCTCTATCGGAAATATAAACAGGCCGACATTGCGCCAGCCACTGACCGGTTCGAATAGGTCTTTGAGATTCTTCAACGGTAGGTCTGAGGGAAATTTGGCGGGGTTCACCTTGCGTTTGTTGAATGGTTCAGGCTCGGTCGGCTTCGCAGGTTTCTTGGATGGTTTTTTCGGTGCCATGATGACTCTCTTTGTGGTGGGTGAAGTCCGCACGCCTCCCATTTTCGGACCGGGAGATTGCGCTACTCTACTCTTTCCGTCTTAAAAATCAACTACCCCGCAAACGAGAAGAATTGTGCGTGAATTGACAATTGCCGCAACAATCCGGCCCGGCATCCGCCGGACCGGGTTGGACGATTCTACATTCCGATGCCGAAACGGCAGTTAATAGGGCACTTCTTGCTTTTTGTCGAAGGCTGCCCTGTTCAAATTATCGGTGTAAATATTTTCGTGGCCGCCGGGCGCAAAATTCTGTGCGATGTAGAGGACGTTCTTATCATCAGACGGGACAGTCCGCCATGGATTGAAATTGTAAAGTGGGATACGGTTGGCATGGGGGAAGATGCTCCGGATGGTGTTGTCGATCCCGCGCGCATAATCGTCCTCGCCGAGCGGGGAGCCCAGTTGATTGACGATAACAATACCGCGCGGCGTCAGTCTGTTCCTCACCTGCAGAAAAAATTCCCTTGTAAGCAGATGCTCCGGCGCATTGTTCAGCCCGTGAAACACATCGACGACAATCAGATGGAAATGCTCTTTGGTCTGGTTGAGATATCCCCGCGCCGGTACGGCCTCAAAAATCTTGTTTTTATCCAGTGGTCTTTTGAGAAATTGTTTTTCCGCAAGCTCCTTCAGATCAGAGTCTATATCAACAAAAATATAATCGTTCCAGGTGTCGCCCAGACCGATGGTAAAGCCGCCCGCGCCAAGGACGAGAATTTTTCCCTTCATATTCGTGTGCCTGAAATACCGGATATACTGACTCTCTATATAACGGACATATTCATAAACAGGGTATTCCGGTTTATCCGGATAAATAGCCGAGGCATACGATCTGTTCAGACGCAGGTAAAGGGTATCGCCGTCAGCTTCCATCTGCGCCGTATTATACGCGTTATTTGAAATGACCCCGACCGATTCAAGCGCCTGAGGGCTGTTAAGGGCGGCAGCGATTAGGACCAGGAAAACGGCAGCAGCAGCGCTAAGACAGATCCTCAGCTTTGACAGCAGGATAATTAGAACAGCAATGCAGGTGATGGTTACGGTGACCGTGCCCGATACGCCGATCGTATTCATCAGGAAAAGGGTGGTCAAAATAGCTCCCAGAAACGAGCCAATCGTCGAGTAGAACAGAATTTTCCCGGCAGCGTGCGGCAAATGCGCCCGGCGGAAATAATTGCTGACGAGCGGCACGGTTTGCCCAAGCAGATAGACCGGCGTGATGATAAATAACAGCCCGTAAAACGTTGTCAGCAGGAGCCGATTTTTCCATTCAAGCCCTTCGGTCAGCGCGCCGAAAAACGACGTCAAGACAAGATAAGAAAGCCCGATTGTCAAAAACGCCCCGGCAATCAGCAGATTGCAAACAAGCTTGTGACGTATTCTTCCCCGGTACTGCCCACCCGCATAGTACCCGAAAGCCAGCGGCATCAGGATGGCCGCAATAATAATGGACACTGTATCCGTGC
This sequence comes from Candidatus Nitrospira neomarina, assembly GCF_032051675.1. Lineage (NCBI taxonomy): Bacteria > Pseudomonadati > Nitrospirota > Nitrospiria > Nitrospirales > Nitrospiraceae > Nitrospira > Candidatus Nitrospira neomarina. The sequence goes on along the minus strand of NZ_CP116968.1, from coordinate 4,437,798 downwards.
CGCTGCCAACAAAAGGCAGGGTCTGACGAATGGCAAGAAGTTCGGCGGACAGAACGACATAGCCTTCCAGGAAAATTATGAAAAATAACAGCACCAGCTTTCGGTTTTTTTCCATGTGCTTCTTATCAGCCTCCCGCTAAAATCGGAAGAATCCTTCGAACCTTACTCTATAAATAATTTGTCCAAATCGCTATACCAGCCGGGTACCGAAAGGCAAAGAAGAAAGCGAAGGTCCCGTCATAGCATGCGGCAATACGGCGGCTGTGCTGGCGAATACCGAACATGCCTTTCATCCAATTTCTAATTTTGTATATTTTGGTTGTACCGGATCGACGTTCTGGATTTTTGAACGTGGCGGGATAACAGGTTTCATGACGCCGTTTTTTCAGGTCATCCTGCTGTCGTTGCTGTCACCTACTTTAACAGCAATCAGAGCTTTGGGCTTTCTTTCGCCAGCATAATGAGTCCTTCGTTCCCTTTCCAGCCAGCCGTTTCGCCACTTGTGAGCCAGAACAGGGGTAACCTTCCCAGGATCTCTCCAGGGAAGTGCTATTGAACCATCCATGAGTGCTGAATCTTGTATGGCTTACTATTTGTGCAGATGCCCTTAACTTGCCCATACGGGAAGGAAGTCACTCAACGGGAGGGTCTGAGTAGATGAAGGATTTCTTGTAGCATCGCATCCGGGTTTTCCATGCAATCATGGCCCGCGCGGGGAATTTCCTTGATAGACACGAAGGTATTACCTGCCTCTTGTGCAATGCGTTGTAATGCTTCGGCTTCCCACGCCTCGATGAGAGGATCATGTTCCCCACGGAGCAGCAGCATGGGCAATGTGACCCGGCTTATCTGTTTGTAGGCCATGGCAGAATACGCCTCCGGTCCCATCATGTGCCACCACGTTTTATAGGTAAAGATTTCATCGTGCAATGGGCTCCGGCTTGGCCCTCGGGCTCGGTAGATCACCATCATTTCGTCATGCTCACTGTGAGAAGGATCCTCGCCTAGAATGGACTTGGCCTGGGCATACAATTCCTCATAGCTGGGAATACTTTCCCATTTGTCCAATCGCTTTCTCTGTGTATCGGGGATGGCATAATGGGTCCCCTCAAGAATGAGCCCTTTGACATTGGGAACCTGGCGCTGCCCGGCCCAGTGCAGGACCATACTGGCACCGAGGCTATAGCCTAAGATGAAAATATGATGAAAACCTTCTTGAGTCAGGAAGTCCACTGCGGCATCTATATCATGGATCGTCTCATCGAAAATTCCTCTTCCATTTATTTGCCCGGCGAATGCCAGCCTGGTGTTAATGGAAAACGACGAAATATCCCGCTCCCGGAGTGCCTGAGGAAGAAGGCGAGGAGTTCCTCGTGCCAGGAAGTTCCCTAACAAACCATGCACCTCAATGATAATTGGGGTTTCGAGGATGTTCGTATCAAGATCATCTTCTTTGATGACCAGATGCCCATTCATCATAAAGCCATCGCGTGTTCGAAGTCGGAACAGTTTTTGGTGGGGGTGAATCATCGGATTCTTTGGTTGTGAGATTTTCGGACAGTCCCGTAGAAGGCACGCATTATTCAAATCGTTCCTGAATCCATTTCACCACTCCTTGCCCGAGGTCCTCGTGCTTTCCAGAAAGGTCGTGCCCGGCTTCAAGCTGGAGCATGGTCACATCCGGGTTGCCTGCTGTTCTGGCCACATTTCCCAGTGCGTCACACTCCTGTGAGTCGATCATTTCATCATATTTTCCGTGAACTAACAGGATTGGTACCTTGATATTCCCTATATGTTGGTAGGCTTTGGGACCATCGGCTTCAGGTCCTGCTAAGGCCCACCAGGTTTTCAACGTATAGATTTCTGAATGCTCCGGTCGGCGTGTCGGACCATGCGCCCGTTTAACGACAATGGTTTCATCATCGGATCGATCGTGCCCGGGCTGTGGATCATAGAGTGTTTTCGCCTTTTCATAGACTTCCCGGTAGGAAGGTTGACTGCCAAATCGTGTCCATCGTTTCCGGATCGTGTCGGGCAAAGAATACGCTGTGGCAATGGCGATAATTCCTTGAATGTCAGGAGACGGGAATTGTTGCTGTTGCAACGCGCCATAGCGAATCGCCATGGCTCCTCCCAATCCATGTCCTGCAATAATAATTTTCTGAAAGCCCATCTGTCGAAGATAGGTACACGCAGCATGGATTTGAGGCATCGCATCGTCGAAAATACCAAATCCAAAAAATAGGCCCAGGTTGGCCATGATGGTATTTATGGTAATGGAGGAATACCCACACTTCGCCAGAATGTAAGGAAGATCATGCTCGGTTTCATCCAGGAGATTCCCTAAGAGTCCATGGAGTCTCAGCAGGACAGGCTTGTTCCGGACATGTTCATCGTGTGTGACAAGATGATAATACAGCCCATCAATGTTGTGGTTTTGGAAAGGAATGGAAATGATGGTTCCAGACCAACTATCGACCTTCATGTTTCACCCCTTAATACTGCGATGGCCGAGTCTATGGGATTTCACGTTACCAAAACCTGAATTCCCTGGCCATGACTTCAATAAAAAAGCCAAATGGGACTTTTTCTGGAATCACAGTAACGGATTGGTTGAGGATTGAAGGGTGGACGGAAACTGACGTTGTGGCTCCATTCCCAAACACCACTTGTAGGAAAAACCCTGTTGTAGAATTTGTTCGCATAGGCCCGAGTTGAGGAGACCGAGAGGCCGAGTGGGTTCAAGAGTCAATTTGAGTTGACTTTCCAGCGCCGGCCAGTAAGCTGACTATTGAACCATCCATGAGTACTGAATATTGTATGGTGAAGATGCACCTCACTTGCTCATACCAGAAGGAAGTCGGTCAACGGAAGGGTCTGAGTAGATCAAGAACTTCTGGTGCCATCGCCTCGGGGTTTCCCATGCCATCCTGACCCGTACGAGGAATTTCCTTGATAGACACGAATGGAAACGAGAATCCAAAACGCAAGACACCTGCTATTTCCAATTCCCACACGGGCTCTTTGGATTCGCCGGCGGTGTCCTGAAGCTTTGTGCGCGATAGTGGTGGTAGCCGGGCTGCCGGCCTCTCATAGAATTTGATTATCCACAGAGAATAGGTTCTCACTCAGGATATGAAGATTCTGTTGATTAGCGATTACAGCGTACCGAGAGGCGGGAACGAAATCGTCACGCTGGCACTGCGAGACGGTTTGCGGGCACGTGGCCACGACGCACGCCTATTTTCTAGCCGCGCGCATATCAATGGAGGCAGCGATCTGCCCAACTACCACTGTTTTGGGACCGCCTCTTCCTTGCGCGCGGCGCTTTGGTGCGGCAACCCATCTGCCTACTTCAGTCTGCGTCGCGCATTGGCAGAATTTAAACCCGACGTTGTGCATGTGCGATTATTTCTTTCTCAATTGTCGCCATTAATTCTGCCGTTGTTGCGCGACATTCCTGCCATCTATCACGACGGGTGGTACCGAACCGTTTGTCCGATTGGATCAAGGGTCTTGCCCGATGGGAAGGGATGCAATGAACCTGCCGGCTACGTCTGCTATCAAAACGGTTGTGTGCCCCTCGTTGCCTGGCCGCTCCTGATGACACAACTTCGCCTGTGGCGCTACTGGCAAGGCGTATTTGATGTGGTCGTGGCGAACAGCCGATCAGTCGCCAGATGGCTGGAAATATCCGGCACCACCCCCGTTGAGGTGATCCACAACGGCGTAGTGGCACGTAAACGGCGCCCTCCGTTAGAGGATCCGCCGACCATCGTGTTCTCGGGTCGCTTGGCGCACGAGAAGGGAGTCGATATCCTGCTCGATGCGTTCAAGCTCGTCATTCAGTCTCTGCCACAGACGCAGCTCCTCATTGCCGGGGAGGGACCGGAGAGTGGGCGATTGCGGGAGATCGCAAAACAGCTTGACGCGAAAATCGACTTTCTCGGACACCAGCCACGCGAGACAATCGAACGCCGTTTCGATGCCGCCTGGGTACAAGTCGTACCCTCGCGCGGCGCGGAGGCCTTCGGAAACGCAGCGGCTGAAGCGATGATGCGAGGCACAGCGGTCGTCGTAAGCGGAAGCGGCGGCTTCACTGAGTATGTGAAGCATGAACAGACAGGACTCCTCGTGCCTCCCGAGGACCCTGCAACCCTCGGCATGGCGCTACTAAAAATTGTCAGCAATCGGGATTACGCCGAATCTCTCGGACTCGCCGCCCGTCGCTTCGCGCTCAAGGCATTCGACCAGAGCATATTTCTCGATCGTTTCGTGGCCATCTATGAACAGCTGACCAGGAACCGCCTCACAACATCGAAAACCAGTCCCCGCCATTAATATTTGATGACGTTCCCGTTTCCGTTCTCCAGGACTGGTGCAATCGCATCGGCACAATCGGCAATGCAAACCGGACGGCGTCCACTGGCCGACTGTGTCACCGCAAGGGCCACCCGGGTTGCCTCCCGACCATCGGCAAAACTTGCACCTGCCGGCTTTCCGTTTTCAATAGCGTTCAGAAAGCCAATCCACTGATCGCGGTACGCGTGAGCATAATACCCCCCCAGAGGAATCGCACGTGCCGCACGGAGCAATCGACCAGGTACCGACCGGGCTTTCGGCCATATTTTTTTTAGCCCCTTGTATCCCGTCGGATCAAAGACCAGCCCGTCTCGGGCATATCCAGAGATCCGCAACCGGCCGGCGGACCCATAGATGTCAATCTCCAGATTATCAACCGTGCCCTGGCAAAAACCCGCAGTCGCCACAATGCCATTCCGCAGTCGCGCGGTCACCACCGCGGTGACATCATCGTGTTCGGCGGAGCGGCTCATGACGTGTACCTCATCAACCTCACTCCCGGTAAGGAAACGCCAGAGGTCATAGTAGTGAACGCCCGATTCGATGAGAACGCCACCGCCTGCCTGTCTGCGTGTACGCCAGACTGGCAGCTTCGCACGCCAGCGAATACCACTGGTAAACACCGTGCGGAGCAATTCGACCGTGCCAAGCCGGCCATCGGCGATCCACTTATGCGCCTCACGAACCAGTCGATGCCAACGAAGGTGAAACCCGACCGAGGTCATGACGGGCGAGGATTCAGCCGCTTGCACCAAACGGGCGCATTGCTCCAGCGAGAGGGCCATCGGCTTCTCCATGAACACGTGCTTGTTGGCTGCCATGGCTGCCAGCCCGATGACTTCGTGCAGTTCCGGTGGAACGCAGATGGCCACCGCATCGACAGTTGGATCGTGTAATAGATCCCGGTAATCGTGGTATCGGGCGGGAATGGCGTAACGATCGGCGACTGCAGTAAGGGCTTCGCGCGTTGTGCCGGCGATAGCGGTCACCCGGGCCTCCGGCAGACCTCTCAGTGCGGGAAGGTGAAGCCGTGACGCAACTCCAGAGTACCCGATCATACCTATCCCGATAGACATTATACTTTCCTGTCGAGATCGTCCGTTATTCTCAATCCTCGACTGACGACCCTCGCGTTAGTATTTTTGGGATTGCTGCTGTTATCATCAGTGATTGCTTCAATATGATTATTCTATCCCTCTTGGGATCTATGGGGCGTTACGCATGAACCAGCAACGTGCACACGGACCACTCGTCGTCCTCGCATTGGACGCCGGCGATGCCGCCTTGATCGAGCAATGGGCTGATGAGGGACATTTGCCAACTATTAAGGGATTGCTTGACCGTGGGGTGCAAAGCCGACTCACTGGCCCCGAGCTTGTCAGTGAAAACGGGATCTGGGTCTCCTTGTTTTCCGGCCTGTCGCGGGCCCAACACGGATACTACTATTGGCGTCCGCTCAAACCGGGCACCTATGAGCTGGAACTCTCCAACCAGCGGGTCGACAGCGCTGTGCCTTTCTGGGGACACTTGCGCCATACCGCAATGCGGGTTGCCGTCGTCGATGTGCCCGAAACGCATTGTACAGCAGGAGTGCCGGGCGTACAGGTCGCCAACTGGGCACCACACAACGCACGCTTTGCGGGGTATTCGGTCCCGGCATCGCTGTTCGCTGATCTGAAGACCAGATTCGGATCGCCCCTCGGTGTGGAAGAACAAGTCGGAAGCACGTTCGATGAGGATGTACAGATCTACAAGGGCCTGTTGAAGCAGATCGAACAGAAAGCGGCTATCTGTCATCATCTGCTGTCCCGCGATCGATTGGATCTGGTTGTCCTCGGGTTTCACGAATCACACATTGCCGGTCATCAATTCTGGAAGTATTCCGATCGATCCAGCATGCCTGTGAACAGTGGAGGTCGGCTGACGCATGCCACGCGCGATGTCTATCAAGCAATCGACAGGGTATTCGGTGCCCTGCTTGAACAATTGCCCAAGAATAGCACGGCTGTCGTCGTGTCGAACATGGGGTTACAGGAGGACTACCCCAACCTTGAATTGACGCAGGCTTTCTGCCGCCAACTCGGCTACCACCGGATGCAGCAGCATTCGAACTCCTGGCCCGCAATTCCTCGACTCGCCCGGCGCCTAATACCGCAATCCTGGCAACAAGCCATCAGCTCCATGCTGCCGGACGCCTTTCATGGCCGAATGCTGTCCCGGGAATGGCTCGGGGGTACTGACTGGTCAGCAACGACTGTGTTCCCGATCCCGGCTTATTTTCTCGGATTCCTGCGCGTCAATCTTCGCGGTCGGGAGCCGCAGGGCGTTGTCGAGCCTGGCCCGGAGTATCGACAACTGTTGGAGCGAATCGAAGCGGACCTGAAGCGTCTGATCGATCCGGAAACCGGCAGGCCTGCAATCGGGTATATTGCCCGCACAGTCGATCACTACAATACCGCGCCGCATGAATCCCTGCCGGATATTTTCTTCGACTGGGCACCCACACCCTACCCCAAACGGCGCATCGAGCATCCACGCGCGATCCTTGAACAGAAAGACATGTTTTTTAATAGGGACACGCGACACAACCTCTGTGGATTTTTCGCAGCCGCTGGACCAGGCATTTCCCCCCAGGGACGGGTTCTCAAGTTGTCCGTGCTTGATGTCGCACCGACCTGTCTGCGCCTGATGGGCCAGATGGTTCCCGAGTCCATGCAGGGCACCGTTGCGTCGGACATACTCGCCTAGGTGCCTGCCGCCTTCCAGCGTAGAATAACAGAGTCAGCACACTCGCCATGAAGTTGATCCTTTCATCAATGGCAGTAGGAGCGCTCCATAATCGGTGGTCGTCCGCACCGGTACATCAGACGAGCTCCAGGCCATTGGTGATATCAACTTCCGTCGAAACGAGCTTTCACATCCCAAAGACGAATTCTCAGACAGAACAATCCCTTTCGCTACACCAATTCAGTTCCGTGCATGCGGGCGAACAGTTCCCAATCAAAGGGCTTGGGTGCCACGGCATGCAGAGGAATGGGCTGAATGGTTCCGGGATCGCGGTAGGCTAACATGCAGCCGATGACCTGATCCGGTTGTTCGATCAACCGCCGGATGGCCTCATAGGCAAAAAGTTGGGCCATGGTTTTGTCCACGGGAGTGGGAAAAGCTCCTCGCAGGGTATGGCCAAGAATGGTGGCCTTGGTCGCCACCGACAGGGGGTAGTGGCCGGACCGGGTTTGCAGATGCGTCCATTGAGAAATCCTACTGCCGAAATAATCCACCAGGCCATGGACCCCGCCTTCAGGATGATACTGGTGCGGGGTGCGTTCGGCCACGATAATAATATGGCTTTTATTCCGGACGCCCAACGTCTGTTTCAGTGTGCCCAGAACCACCTCCTCGATATAGGCATTCGGATCAGGATGTTCATTGACCAACAAGCCTTCAGCTCGTGCCTGGTAGGCACACATAAGCGCCAGGTGCCCGGATCCTGCCCCCATGACCTCCACAAAAAACACACTGCCCATGGCCGCGCTGGTTGCTTTCAGCGACTCGATGGATTGGTTGGCCAAGGCGACAGCCGATTGGACACCCAGTGAGGTGGTCCCGGCGATATTGTCGTCGATCGAACCGGGAATCCCCACGACCTGGATGCCGAACCGTTCATAGATGGCGCGAGCCCCACGCATACTTCCGTCCCCTCCCATCACGATGAGCGCCCCATCCTTCATATATGGCTTGAGATGATGAATGGCGGCCAGTTGGACCTCCTCATCTTTAAAATCTTCAAACCGGCTGCTGCCAATCGGGCTGCTGGCATGGTTGCTCATGCCACGTGTGTCCTGTTCCGTCACCAACTCAATCCAATTATTGGCCAACCCCAGAAATCCGTGTTGAACGAAATAGACTTCCAGACCTAATCGATTCCCGGTCACACGGAGTTCCTTCAATGCCGCACCGGCTCCGGCAAAATCTCCACCTGAGACCAGTGCGACAATTCGCCGAATTTGCCGTGGCTTGAGCGCCACCTTCTCCCGGCGGCTCTGTTCCACGGTCATCCAGGCCTCGCGGACGGCCTTTTCCCGTTCTGAAAGACCCACGGCCGTGGAGTAGCCCGACAATTGCCCATGCTCATAGGTGAGGAGGACGACGTTGTCCTGTCCTTCCTTATAGGCTCCAAATTCGGAAAAGGCTTCACTGAACGGCCGTGGATCGAGAAATATTAAGAGCGCCCGTAGCGTTGAGCTGTGCGTATATAAACACAACACTTTTCCCTGATGACTCTGGCCTAATTGATGGAACCCATCGACCAACTCCACATACAGTTCAAAGAAGGAGTGGCCTCCCGGATAACTGTACAGCGGATGCTTAATCAGACGCTGGGCCGTTTTCGTGTCGACCCCAAAGGCCTTGGCGGCTTCTTCAATTTCAATCGTTTTCTCAATACCGGTAGCCCATCCAAAGTCTTGTGATTCCAATGCCCATTCCGTGATGGGCTCGGTGGTCCCGGCTGTCTCGGGAGACAGGACGGAGACGACCCGTTCAAAAAGCTGTCGGGTATTGGGGCTTTGACTCACCATATGGACAAATGATTTCGCATCCAGGTAGTTATCGAGCTGAAGGAAATCCAGTTGCTTTCCGACCAGGCCCAAGGTCCGGACCAGGGCGGTTCCGATGGCATCAGCCTTGGGAATTCCCCGCTCGGCATCAAGAACATTCTTCAACCGTCGCCCCACACGAAACTTTTTACTATCCATCTGAGAGACGCCGTGCCGCATCGTGAAAAACAGTGTGCGGGCACTTAAATCTCTCGGCATCAACCAATAGCGGTCATCCCCGATATCAAGGACAATCCGACCCTCAGCCAGATTGGGCGTCATATGCTCGCGCGGAACGATCGCCACGGGTCGACGTCGTATGGGTTTATTCGTGGCCCCGATAGGGGCCCGAAATAACGGAGAAAGCTCGCCCTGAGCGAGCAGTTGATTCCAGGCCGCGAAAAACATCAACTCATCTCCACCGCAGGCCTGCTGAATTAGCGCCTGTCTTGCCCCTCTGTAGGCCGCCGCATTGGCAAACCCTTTTTGGGCATCCCGGACAAACAGTCGTAGGGCGGCCATGGCCTCTAACACCCGTTGCGGACGATCTTCCATGGGAGGTAACGGGGGATGAGGCCCTGCTCCCTCTACCGGCGGTCGCCTCGCAATGACCTCACCATAGATGAGCAGCCCATTAATTGTGACAAATTCCAGAGTCTCGGCTTCCGTTTTCATCTATGCACCTCTTCCAATCCTTCAGCTATTCTTGATTTCATATTCATCTTGTCCCATCATCATAATAATATCCCACCTGATCGACAACACAAGTCCTCGACATAACCGTCTGATGTCACCTGCCGATACGATCATTCTATGGGTCTGTTGAAAAAAGCCGCCAGCGGCGTTCTCGCCATTTTTCCGTGCTCACGTACCACGAGTACGCTCCGCGCGCATAAAACGGCTGCGGCCTTGCTGGACGGACTTTTTTGAACCGACCCGGAGCCTTTAATGAGTAATCTAATCCTGGGCAAATTTGCCCGTGAACATCTTTATTATTCAACACTCCCTCTATGCATATCGGTTCTCACGGTTGGTGGAAAAGGCCCCCTTGCGTCACTCACCAGGTAAGGAGAACCCACCCCGACCGACCCTGGTCAGTGCTCGACCCTGCTAGAGTTTGACGCTAAAGTGGGCTACACTTCATGAGAACCCACAGGGAGGTGGGATATCGTCTGCGCCAAAACAGCATTCCAGCAACACGCATACCCTCAATCCTATGAATCTCAAACAGGAGTTGGGTGCCTCCCCATCTCCTTGGACGCCTGCGTCTGATGCCGCGCTCACAGTAGGCAGAAGTGCCATAGAATGTGGCTGACGAATATTGGAAGGTGATGAGATCGTTTGCACAATTGACGCGTATTAAAAACTGATAGGGAACCATTCATGCAAAAGACCAAAATTATCTGCACGATCGGACCGGTGACCGAATCGTACGAGATGTTACGCAAAATGTATGACGCCGGCATGAACATCGTGCGATTGAATATGTCCCATGGGACCCACGAATCCCATGCCAAAGTGATCAAACACATTAAGACCCTCAATACCAAGGTTCCCTTTCCTATTCCGATTCTTCTGGATACCCAAGGCCCTGAAATCCGGACAGGAGATTTATCGATTGATCTCAATCTCCAGGAAGGCACGATCGTCTCGATTTCTGCACGGGGGCCGATGGATGTGGAAGAAAGCTCCATTCACATCAACTATGCCGATTTAATGGAGTCCGTGAATGTCGGCGATAAGATTACCGTGGATAATGGGTTGATCAATTTTGAGGTCCTTGAAAAACAGGATCGCCTCATGCAGTGCCGGGTCATTGATGGGGGGGTTTTAAAAAGCAAACGCCATGTCAATTTACCGGGAATCCGGGTCAATCTCCCGGCGATTACGCAAAAGGACGAAAAGGATATTGCCTTTGGTTTAGCCGCCGATGTGGATTACATTGCGCTGTCCTTTGTTCGGGAAGCGAAGGATATCCAACAATTGAAACAGTTGATGGGGCCCAAAGTGGGGAGGGTGAAAATTATTGCCAAGATTGAAGATCAGGAAGGGGTTCGTAATCTGGAGGATATTATCCGGGAATCGGATGGCATCATGGTGGCTCGCGGAGATTTAGGGGCAGAAATCAACCTGGAGGATCTGCCGAATGTGCAGCGCAGAATTGTGCGACTCTGCGCGGAATCCGGCAAGCGCGTGATTGTGGCAACCCATCTCCTGGAATCGATGATCCATAATCCCATCCCTACGCGTGCCGAGGTCACTGACGTGGCGAATGCCATTTATGAGGAGGTCGACGGGGTGATGTTATCGGGAGAAACCACGGTCGGAAAATATCCGCTGAAATGCATCGAGTATCTGCGAAAAATCTCCCTCAAAACCGAAGCCATTCCAGGTTTGCAGTTTGCGAAACAGTTAAAGCTGACGACCGACAAACAACAACTCGCCACCGCTGCCGTCCAGCTCGCAGAAGGACTACGCGCCAAAGGGATTGTCGTGATCACCCGACGAGGTATCATGGCGGATCTGGTCTCGAATTGTCGTCCATTTTCCACAAACATTTATGCTTTCACAAACGGGAGTCAATCCCGTCGAACGATGACGCTCAATCGAGGGGTCTATCCCTTTCGGATCGACTTTAGTTCAGACCCGGAGAAAACGTTACAAACCGCATTTCGGATATTAAAAACCCGTGAACATTTTCAAATAGGAGACAAAGTCGTGATTATCTCAGACGTGTTGGCTCAAGAGCGGGTCGATGGGATTCAAATCCGAGCCATTCCCTAAAGCAGGCCATTTACTCAGCCCAGCCACCCGTCAGGAATTTCGATTCAGATGGGGCCCTTCCCTGACATTTTCCTGTTGGGAAGGCTTCAAAGAAAAGCCGATACTTTTTTCTGAACCGGGCCGGGGGAAATGAGCTAGATTCTTCGGATAGCCAGAAGAATCATGGCAATAAGCCAGGCGAAAAAGACGATATTAATGAAAAATCCTTCCATCCTATTTTTATCGGCTGATCAGCTCCTAAAGTTAAGTTTTTTCTTGTTCTCTGAGATTCCTGTTTCATTTTTCACTCACTCTCCCAATTTTAGCCATAAAATCCATTAGGACCTTTGACCATTCACCACACAAGCACGAGTCCTTTGGATTTGGAGACGTTGTTCCATCTCAATGGAAAAGGGTGAGGAGACACCCCATCAGGTGAGCACAAACTATGACGTCGGTGAAGACAGGGTCTTCTGCCTGAAAGGCTGAACCGGAAGGGATACGATACGATCTAGGAGTAAATCCGCAAGCTGTCGTTTTGGCATTCGCGGGATGTGATGCGGGGCGGCAGCCGGTGTGAGCACATACACCTCATTGGTATCGTTTCCAAAAGCAGACTGCTCGCCACCGACGTGATTGACAATCAGCATATCCAGATGTTTGCCGGTAAGCTTGGTCTGCCCATGGTCAATTAGATGATCGGTTTCAGCCGCAAAGCCAATCAGGCGTTGATGTGTACGCTGGGCGGAGAGTGCCATTAAAATATCCGGGGTCCGTTCCAAATCCAATCCTTCGCCCTGCCATTGGTCTTTTTTTACCTTCTGTACCTGCGCCTGTTTGGGGCGAAAATCTCCCACGGCAGCGGTCATCAAGAGCGTGGTTGCCCATTCAAATCGGGCCGTGAGCGCCTGTAACATGTCTTCTGCGGTGACTACCGGAATCACGGTTACGTTCTTCGGAGCCATTAACTGGGTGGGACCCGTCACTAAGACGACCTGGGCCCCACGTGCAACGGCTGCCTCGGCCAAGGCAAACCCCATTTTGCCTGATGACCCGTTACTGATAAATCGCACGGGGTCAATGGGTTCCTGGGTAGGTCCTGCCGATATCAAGACACGCTCCGCTTGCCAATCAGTTCGGCGACGCAACAGGTCAACCGCAGTCGACATGATGCTTTCCTCCGCAGCTAAACGCCCCTGTCCCCATTCTCCGGAGGCCAAGGCCCCGACTTCCGGCTCCACCAGGACGACCCCTCGATGACGGAGGGTCTGAGCATGGGCTTGGACCGCCGGATGGGCCCACATTTCTCCATCCATCGCCGGACAAATCATCACCGGACATTGAACGGTGAGCGAAAGGGTTCCAAGCAAATTGTCGGCTAAGCCCAGAGCCAATTTGGCTAACGTGTTCGCAGTACAGGGAGCCACGACCAACAAATCGGCTTGTTCCGTTAAGGACAGGTGCTTCATGTCCTGATGGCCCGCAAAAACATCACTTGCCACCGGATTCTGTGACAGCACTTCAAATGTCAGGGGGGCAATAAACCGGATGGCTGAATCCGTCATGACCACATGCACGCTGGCACCGGCTTGCGTCAACAGACGTAGGAGTCCGACCGCCTTATAGGCCGCAATACTTCCCGTCACTCCCAGAATAATCCGCTTGCCTGCTAACCCGGTACTCATCTTCTGCATTCTTTCGCCAAATGCTTTTAACTATCCTTCTTCAGGTTCGACCACCGTGCCAAGATGTTGAGCCGTGTCATCAATATACACACTCAATTCTTTTTTGATCTCTTGCGCGTTTTCATCCGGCTGTGCGTAAAGAGCCGGATCAATGGGACGTTCATTCGCGCGTTTGGCATTTTTAATGGCCTCTTTAGCGTCCTGGCCAATTAAATACGGAACCTGCCCGTTGAGCACTTCTTCCAGGGCTCTTGAGGTGTCTTTCGAAAATTTACTGGCTCCATACGGCTCTCCACCCCGAACCAATTGTTTGGCCCGTTGGGCGGCAATCAGCACAATCCGATACCGCGAATCAAATTCTTTTTGGTGATGTTGGGGTAGTAACGATAATGCTTCCATTGAATATCCTCTTTCCTTTCTGTGAAAAACACACGTACCTGGTGAATTCTACACAAATCCATCCCATCAATGCAGCAATTACCGGAACACATGCGCGGCATCGATATGGGTGGTTCGGACACGTTCAGCCATAATGACGGATTGGAGTTCCTCGATGGCCTGTTCCAAGGTTTCATTACGAATCGTATATTGGTATTCCGAATAGCTCCGCATCTCATCCTGGGATTTCTGAAACCGCCGCTCCTGCTCGTCCGTTGTATCCGTCGCTCGTTCGACCAGACGGGTCCGAAGCACCTCTAATGAGGGAGGCAGGATAAACACGGTCACGGCTTTTTGAAGCGTTTTCATAACCTGCCGCGCACCCTGGACATCGATATCCAACAAGATATCCGTGTTCGATCCAGACTCCTGCTCCAACTCCTTCCATGGTGTTCCGTATAATCGTCCATAGACTTCAGCATATTCAGCAAACGCGTGCTCGGAAATTTTTGTGTGAAACTCCGTTTCTGAAATAAACTTGTACTCCTTGCCATCCGTCTCGCCTGACCGTGGCTTCCGCGTGGTGTACGAAACCGAAAGGCGAATGTCGGGAATCGTCTTCAAAATATGCCGGCAGAGCGTTGACTTCCCCACTCCAGAAGGACCTGATACGACAAATAACAATTTTTTTCCCGTGACTCCCACCGCTCCTCCGACGTTATGACATAGATTGATCATTCAATATTTTGGACCTGTTCACGGATTTTTTCTAATTCACTCTTTAACTCCACAACCTGCCCGGAGATCTCGGAGTCGCTCGCCTTTGATCCAATGGTATTGACTTCCCTTCCCATTTCTTGGAGAAGAAAATCAAGCCGCTTGCCCACCGGGCCTTTGGATTTGAGTGTGGAACGAAATTGTGTCACATGGCTTTGCAACCGTGTTAATTCTTCCGTCACATCTGATCGTTCCGCCAACATGGCTATTTCTTGAGCAATTCGATCATCGTTTACCCGCTCCCCCTCTAATAACTTGGCGACACGAGCTTTCAAACGATCCGCGGACACCTGCAGTGCCATAGGAATACGTTGCTGAACCACATGAAGCCGGTCCTCGACAGCCTGAACACGCTGCAAAAGATCTTTTTGTAAGGCGGAACCTTCTTGCTTGCGCATTTTCTCTAAATCGGTCAAGGCACGCTGGACTAACCCCTCAACGACCTTCGGGACATCCTTGATCACCAGGGGCTCCTCACTGGTGGAAAATAGATCCCGAAACCCTGCCACCACATTCACATCCACCGTTCCACTCAGCTTGAATTCCCGTTGCAATTCCCGCAACCCTTGAATATACCGCTTCGCCATGGCGCGATCTAACCGGACAATCTTCGTAGCTCCAGACCCTCCACCATTCATAGTCACGGTCAATTCAATGCGACCACGTTCGCAGGTACGCTTGACTTGCTCTTTCAGTTCCAACTCCATATGAGACAGAGACTTGGGCAGACGCACCATCAGCTCGCAAAACCGATGATTCACAGATCGCACTTCTACCCCCACCATGGTTCCCTGATATAGGGATTCTCGTTTTCCAAAACCGGTCATACTTTTCATGTTGGCTTTCGTTTTCCTTCCCATCCACAGTCTGAATCAAGCACACAATGAGCACACTTTGGCGTTCTGGCCAAACACACATATCGCCCATGAAGCAGGAGGCGTTGAGCCCCGTTCGTCCATTTGGATTTGGGTAAGAGGCGTTGAAGATCCTCTTCAATTTTGGCCGGGTCCTGGCTTCTCGTCAATCCGAGGCGATTGGCCACCCGCTTTACATGAGTATCTACCACAATGGCAGGCTCTCCCACAGAACTCCCCAAAATAACATTGGCTGTTTTTCGTCCAACGCCGGGCAGGGATGTTAAGTCCTTCATCGTTCCAGGCACCATTCCGTGAAAACGCTGCACCAGAGTTTGGCCACACCCAATGAGATGACGCGCTTTATTTTTATAAAATCCCGTTGTCCGAATGAGCGCTTCCAATTCGGCTGGATCCGCACTGGCATAATCCTGTGCCGTGCGAAAGCGGGCAAACAGGATTGGGGTCACCTGGTTGACTCTCTGGTCTGTGCATTGGGCCGAAAGAATTGTGGCCACTAACAACTCAAGTCGGTTGGAGGAATCTAACTCTACTCTCACGTCAGGAACGGATTGATCCAAGGCGGCAAGGATCCGACGTACCCGCTTCTTCGCTTCTACAGGCGATTCTATCGGAGATCTTGCTGTTCTGAGACGACTCATCGGTGACGCAAGACCCCTCAGGGAAAGGTCTCGGCTGGAGCCGGAAGGGTATAGAGGGGCATCTCCTGACACTTCCCCGTCCTGCCATCTTCTGCCTGAAGGCCACGAAGCAGGGAAGTGAGTTCCTCCTGAATCATAAGAAGGGACGCCTCTTGTAACGCCGATCCCCCCATTCCTCCATATCGCTGACAGAGGAGTTGCACATCCTCTTCCGCCATCAGATCGGCTTTATTAAAAAAACGCAGGCATGGAATGTTTTCAAGCCCCAATTCCTTCAATATATTGTCTACCGCAATAATGTGCTGCCCAGGATCGAGAACATGGGCATCTATCACGTGGAGCAACACATCGGCCTCTTGTAATTCCAGCAAGGTGGTCTGAAATGCCGCCATGAGGTCTTTTGGCAGATCCCGGATGAATCCTACGGTATCAGTCAGAATGACGTCGCCTAGTCCAGGTAAATACCAGCGGCGATTGACCGTATCAAGTGTCTCAAATACACGATCCTTTACAGAGACTTGGCTCTTTGTCAACGCATTTAACAAAGTCGATTTCCCCACATTGGTATAGCCAATAATGGAAATGATCGGAAGTCCTCGCTTCATGCGCATTTTTCGTTGTTCCTGACGACCATGTGCCATTGACTCCAAGTCGCGCTCCAATCGTTGAATGCGCTCGCGGGCTCGACGTCGATCCGTTTCCAACTTGGTTTCTCCAGGCCCTCGCGTGCCAATTCCCCCCGCTAACCGGGAAAGAGCCGTACTGGATTGGGCAAGTCGTGGTAGCAGATACCGCAGCTGAGCGAGTTCAACTTGAATTTTTCCAATGGAGGAATGGGCCCGCTGTGCAAAAATATCGAGAATCACTTGTGATCGGTCCAAGACCCGCAGATCCGTGATTTCCGAAATTCCCCGTACCTGAGCCGGGGTTAAATCTTGGTCAAAAATCAAGGTATCGGCACCGGATTGGAGCGCTCGAATCGCCAACTCTTTCATCTTTCCCGAACCCACGACAAACTTTGGATGGATCGCTCCCAACCGTTGAGTGATACACCCTAAAACTTCCACGTTCTGGGCACGTACCAATTCTTGTAATTCCTGGAGACGACCTTCTTCCGAAGCGGCATTCCCTGTGCTGACACTAACCAGGAGCGCCCTGCCCTCCCGAACACCTTCTCGTAACCCTGGATTCGAGCGAACAATTTCTTGCTCCAATGATTGAATAAATTGCTGACAATCCAACTGAAACGCGTGAAAGGCACAAGGCGGTAACTCCACCGTGGTTCGTCCCTTGATGGGGTTCGAAAGAATGTGCGCCACATAAACATCCCGAAGGGTCCCATCTTTTCCCACACCCAGCGCCATAATTAAATCCAATCGAAGAAGAGCCAGATCGGTCAGATCATCCTGGGTCAGAGGTTGATTATTGAGGTGGGTATGGACCAAACGAACCCCTCGCAATAACCGAAGGCCTGACCGGGTCCGCGAAAGATGGGGAATAACCAATTCGTGATGGTCACCGATTAAAACCGATTCAATTTGGCCTTGTCGATTGACCAAAAGCCCGATTTGCCGTCTCGTCTCATAGGTGAGTTCGGCACATTCCCGAGCCACCTCCGAGGTTACGACTTTTTCTGGAGGGATCCGTCGACGATAGAGACGCTCCATTCGGCTAATGTGATTAGCCTTTAACCCATGAAGATTACCGAGAACAACAGGAATGATTCTTCTCCTTTAGCGATATCATCTGAGTCATTGAGAAGGAAGTCCAGCCATGGCAGACTCATCGTATTTACATTGCAACGTAGAAATCGCATCCACATCCCATGTGGCCCTCTCCTTGCGCTTGAGTTTTTCCAACCCCGCAGCTGCAATCATGGCACCATTGTCTGTGCAGAGCGCGCGTGGAGGTAGAGTCACATGCAGCCCCAAGGTGCGAGCTCGCTCCTCGAGCCTCAGGCGAAGACGGGAGTTTGCAGCCACTCCTCCCACAACAGAGATCGCTTTCACATCATATTGACGGGCAGCGCGACAAAGTTTCTCCACCAACACATCCACAATCGCTTCCTGGTAACTGGCCGCGATATCAGCAACGGGCAATGGAGAGTTCCCCTTTTGTTGTTCATCCCGAACAAAATATCGAAGTGCAGTTTTCAGCCCACTGAAACTGAAATTGAAGTTGTGGCTTTGAAGAGTTGGTCTGGGGAATGATACATATTGTGCATTCCCCTGTTGGGCAAGCCGGTCTATTGCCGGACCACCCGGATAAGGAAGCCCTAGCATTTTGGCGCCTTTATCGAACGCTTCTCCCGCTGCATCATCCATCGTCCATCCAATGAATTGATATTCTCCACGATGAGGAACCAATGCCAAATGCGTGTGCCCACCGGATGCAATCAAGACCATGGCCGGAGTTGGGAAATTTGGATTCGATAACCATGCGGACGCCAAATGCCCCTCCAAATGATTCACTGTCACCAAGGGAATTTTGGTGGCAAACGCCAGAGCTTTGGCAAAATTTACTCCAACGAGTAAGGCCCCTACCAATCCTGGACGATTGGTGACCGCTATTCCCGTTAATTGGGAAAGAGAAACATTAGCCAGACCCAAGGCTTCCCGTGTCAGAAGTTCCAGACACTCCATATGACGACGCGAAGCCAATTCCGGGACAACTCCGCCGTAACGGGCATGCACCTCAACCTGAGAATCCAAAATATTTGAAAGGATGTGACCTTCGCCATCCAACACAGCCACGGCCGTTTCATCACATGAAGTTTCAATTCCTAAAATCACTTAAGAGTCCTTTTCAGCACCAAAATTCATTTGGCAAAAAACAACAAAACCCCCAGGACGGGCGGTCCTGAGGGTTTCATCTAGGATTTGACCATCCCTATATCCAATCAAACACTCGCTAACACCTCTTCTTCAATGAAATTAGGAGTCTGATCGGTCAGGACAACCTTAATCTTTTTGGCATCCTTGAACCGCCCCTTAATCAGTTCTTCAGAAAGAGGATCTCCCAGTCGTCGTTGAATAGTTCGGCGAAGGGGACGGGCACCGTATTGTTGTTCAAACCCTTCGTCAATCAACCACTGCTTCACCTCGTCCGTTACATCTAAATATACTCCTCTTTCCACAAGACGACCATTAAGTTCTCCAATAAGAATATCAACGATACTCACCAAGTGTTCTTTCGTGAGTTGGTGGAAGACAACTAATTCATCGATACGATTTAAGAATTCAGGACTGAAATGACGCTTTAACTCGGCAAGGACTTCACCTCGCATACGTGAAGAATGCTCAGCCTCTACATCACGCTGGAACCCAAGGGATACACCCTTCTGAATGAATCGAGTCCCCAAATTTGAGGTCATCACCAAAATGGTATTTTTAAAGTCCACCTTCCGACCCAAACTATCCGTCAATACTCCATCATCAAGTACCTGCAACAACACATTAAAAATATCCGGATGGGCCTTTTCAATTTCATCAAATAATACTACTGAATAAGGACGACGCCTAACTTTCTCCGTCAATTGCCCACCTTCCTCATACCCCACATAGCCAGGAGGGGCTCCAAACAGCCGTGAACTGGTAAATTTCTCCTGGTACTCTGACATGTCTACTCGGATTAACGCATCGTCAGTATTGAACAAGAATTCTGCTAATGCACGAGCCAACTCC
Organism: Candidatus Nitrospira neomarina; assembly: GCF_032051675.1. Taxonomy (NCBI): domain Bacteria; kingdom Pseudomonadati; phylum Nitrospirota; class Nitrospiria; order Nitrospirales; family Nitrospiraceae; genus Nitrospira; species Candidatus Nitrospira neomarina. The sequence continues at coordinate 4,418,036 of NZ_CP116968.1, read as the reverse complement.
GTCTTACCAACCCCAGTCGGTCCAAGGAAAATAAATGACCCAATGGGTTTTTTAGCATCTTTCAAACCAGCACGCGACCGACGAATGGACCGACAGACCGCAGAAATAGCTTCTTCCTGTCCGATAATACGCTTGTGAAGATAATCCTCCATATGCAGCAGTTTTTCAGATTCTTCTTCTTCAAGTTTAAACAGGGGAATACCTGTCATTTTTGAAATGACGTAGGCGACATCCTCACCGGAGATAACCGGTTTGTTTTTTTCTTGCTTTTTCTTCCAATCACGCTTGGAATCATCTAATAATTTTCGGAATCGTTCTTCCTCTTCTCGAAATTTCACGGCTTCTTCAAAATTCTGGAGCCCGATTGCCACTTCTTTTTCCCGAGCGACTCGTTTGAGTTCCTGTTCCAGGGACTTCAACTCAGGAGGGAGGGCATACGTTAGTAACTTTGCTCGCGAACCGGTTTCATCAATTAGATCAATAGCCTTATCAGGCAAAAATCTGTCGGTGATATACCGTTCACTCAGCTTCACCGCCTCTTCAACCGCCTCATCCGTAATTTCAACTCCATGATGTTCTTCGTATCGATCACGAAGCCCCTGAATGATTTGTACAGTCTCTTCTACTGAAGGAGGCTGAACATAAATGGGCTGAAACCGCCGCTTAAGTGCCCCATCTTTTTCAATATGTTTTCGATATTCATCCAGGGTCGTTGCACCAATGCATTGAATTTCCCCACGAGACAAAGCCGGCTTTAACATATTCGCAGCATCAATGGACCCTTCAGCAGCACCTGCACCGACTAGCGTGTGAAGTTCATCAATAAAGAGAATGATATTCCCGGCTTGGGAAATTTCTTTCATCACCACTTTGAGACGTTCCTCAAATTGGCCCCGATATTTGGTACCTGCCACCAAGGAGCCAAGATCCAAGGCAATGACCCTACGATTCAATAAATTGTCTGGAACATCCAGGCCAATGATCCGCTGAGCCAGACCTTCCACAATTGCTGTTTTCCCCACTCCGGACTCACCGATTAACGCCGGGTTATTTTTCGTTCGTCGGCTGAGAATTTGAAGAACCCTTTGAATCTCATCTGATCGTCCAATAACAGGGTCCAGCGTTCCCTCCTGAGCCAATTGCGTCAAATCCCTACCAAATTCATCCAACGCAGGTGTGCTACTTTTTTTATCTCGCTCTCTTGTTCCTGATTTTCGAAGAAATGTAACGGTCAATTGACGGGCCGTTAAAAGATTGGCCCCTAAACTACGAAGGACTTTCCCGCCTATGCCTTCTTCCTCACGGAGGAGGCCAAGGAGTAGATGTTCACTTCCAATATGGTTATGACCCAGCAGTCTGGCCTCTTCAACACCATACTCAATAACTTTTTTGACTCTGGGACTGAATGGGATTTCACCGAAGGTGACCGTTGTCCCACCTCCAGGCAAATTCCGTTCTATTTCGAGGCGGATTTGTTCGGGCGAGAGGCCCATTTTTTTGATGATCATCAAGGCTATGCCGTCTGACTCTCGAAGAATTGCGAGAACCAAATGCTCGGTACCCAGATAATCGTTTTGGTGCCGTTCCGCTTCTTCTCTGGCAAGGATGATGATTTTTCTACCACGATCCGTGAATCGTTCGAACATTGGACCTCCTCTAGCCGATTATTCGCGAAACTTTTCGCTCACACATTCGTCTATTATCGTCTATTATCCACAAAGAAATTCGATAAAAATTCACAATTTCAGTCTATCCGTGATCCCTCAAAACTGTCAAGTCAGAAGCTAGAGATGAGAGACCCCAGCCATAGGAATAATGAATTAGTCTACCAATCAAAACATGCTAAGAAAAGCCTCCTGTCACACATGGATGAAATGGCCGACCCAATTATCAAAAAACTCCTCTCTTGCTATCAGATCCACGAAGACACTACCATCCTGACGCCTGGCAACACCACGCCCTATCTAAGCTCATGTCTACCTTTCAGACCATTGGGATCATTACCAAACCTAACGCCCCTAACATTCTGAAGGAGATTTCCTATCTCCGTGATTGGTTGGTGGCACATCACAAAACCGTCATTATTGATTCTACTCAAGGATTTCCTACTTCGGATAGTCCCACACGTATTCAGATTGCCCGGAAAGCCGACCTCCTTATTGTATTGGGTGGCGATGGCACGATGTTAAGCGGAGCACGGCTTGTTGAACAACGAGGGATTCCCATCCTGGGAGTCAATATGGGAGGTCTGGGTTTCCTCACTGAAATTAATTTCGACGATCTCCCCACCGCCTTAGAAAAAGTATTCGCAGGGGAATGGCAACTGGATAAACGCTTGATGCTAAAAGTCCAGCTACAACGCGGTGACCAAATTCTCTGCACCTACTCAGCCTTAAACGACGTGGTAATAAGTAAAGGCCATTTAGCGAGAATGATCGCCACTAAAATATGGGTAAACCACGCATTTATGACAAACTTGCGTGGTGATGGACTGATCATCGCTACCCCGACGGGATCGACCGCTTATTCCCTTTCGGCAAAAGGTCCAATTTTAGATCCACGGCTGGAAGTATTGCTGATCAATCCAATTTGCCCGCACACCTTTTCCCACCGTCCCTTCCTCGCCCCTGGTGATGTGCCGATTACCATTGAACTGAGAAGTCAGGAACCAGCCATGGCGACCATAGATGGTCAAGTGGGAGTGGAAATGTTAACTGGTGATCTTGTGCAAGTGCGAGCCTCAGACCACCGCACGCATCTTATTCGTTTTCCAGAGCGAAGCTACTTTGAGGTATTACGTACAAAATTAAAGTGGGGGGATGGGTGAATCCGGCCTTCAACATTCTCTACAACCAACACGACTAATTTTATTGACTATCCCATTAGCTTTTTAGCCTGGCTAATCTGAAATTTCATTTCATGTATTCATCAGGACAGTCTGCCCGTACTTAATCAAACAAAAATAGACGATTGGATAAAACAAAGGAAAAAAAACGGAAAACGGTTAGTCAACCAATCTGCAGGGAAGCCTCTAATTTCAATAGAAACTTATGGTGCACACTCGGGACATTCTTTCCGCTCCACAGGGGCATAAAATTCAGATGCGGTGAGAGGAAAAACTTGATCGCACGTTTCGCAATAGCGAATTTCAAAAAAAGGCACGCCTTCCTCGTTGATCTCGCACGGCAACAATAAATCAATGGGATCGAATCCTAGGGATTTTTCATCGGGAAACTTGACCACTGCAAGGCGAACATTAAAAAATTCAAATACTCCTTCCTTGCCCTTATACCGATCTTCATGACCCATCACATACACAGGCTGACCTTTACGTTTAATCCGAAGATCCTTTAAGGTTCGCTCGGTCTCAGATGCACAAAAAAAGTCTTGAGCTGGGTTTGGCTCGCTCATTCTGGCAAAATCCCTCTGTCATATGTATACATCAGACTGATCCTTCCGCTAATAGCTGGACCAGCTTGTAGCATGGCCCCAAAAAGGAGGTCAAGGCAGATGGAATTGACAGACCAATCACAAAGGAGGCGTATGTATGGCTGACATCCTCATTTATCACAAACCAACCTGTTCCACCTGCCGACAGGTCATCAAATTAGTGGAGGAAAGCGGGCAACCCTTTACGACCATTAACTATTACGAAAAAACTTTTTCTAAATCCACGCTCAAAGGGCTACTCAAAAAAGCAGGGATTAAATCGTCGGAAATCATCCGTAAAAAGGAAGAGATCTACAAAAAGCTGAACTTACAAGACTCAGAATTCACCGATGATGAATTATTAGATATCCTCATCAAACATCCGGATCTCATCCAGCGTCCTCTGGTCCAAAAAGGGGACCAAGTAATCCTCGCCCGCCCTCCGGAAACCGTCTCCAAAATTCTTAATTAAGCTCTTTCTGTAAGAGGCGGGCCATTGGTCAAAATGGCCGCTGGATAGAATCTGAGGCCGTACTGCCAAAATAGTCGGTTTTGAGAAACTGATAGGCTTCGATAATACGCCGCAGTTCCGGCTCGGAACTGCGGTCGCCTTGCCGAATATCAGGATGGATCTTCTTCGCCCGCTCTCGAAAGGCTCGAGTCACCACTGGCAAAGGACTTCCAAATTCAACACCAAGCACTTCATAGGCTTGGACAGACGAACGAATTTCTCCACGAACCGAAGTGGGCTCTCCCTCTCCGCCGCCGCCGCCAGCAGCCTTGAAAAAATTAAAAAGATTGATTTTGTGCCTTCGACGGCGAGGACGCTGTCTGATCTCACTTTCAAACTCTTCAAACCGGTCCTCAATAAATTCCAAGCGCGATTCCAAGCGCTGGGCCGTAGTCAATTCGGTAATCTCCTCCAACTCCCCCTCAACCAGCCCCAACATCCGATCAACCTCGATCAACCCCTGCTCAACATGCAAATAGGCCTCTGTCCGTTCTTGAAACATCGTTTCAATAGCGAAGTCCAAGCTTTGCTCAGATTGATCACGAAGCTTAGCAATCCGCCGACTCATGCCAGCCACAAATTTCCGACGATTGTGTTCATTTAACGCCATAAAGCCAATGCTCAAGAAAAATTTGGGGCTAATTGTACCACAACTGGCCACCATGGAAGGATGTTTGATATGACTTAAAAGGGAGGCCCCCAATTGAAAATAGTTAATAAATAGCTGAGTTTGCCCCCCAGCTTGATGATTGGTATCCTGATGACCTTTGTGAACCCTTGAAAAGCTTAAGATATAAGGAACACGAGTTATCTCCCAAGTATTTAACTTTTTTCAGTTTCCCAAGTCTTATGGAAGGAGGGTTTCATGAATCACTACCTGCTTATTTTGGGAAGTAGCTTTCTTCTCTCCATCATCCTTACGCCAACAGCCTGGTCAGTCAACCCTGCCGGCTATGGCAGCGCAGGTGGTGAATTCAACATCAAAATCTCCAGGGTCCCTTCGAATGAGATAGCCAAAGCCAAATCGGCAAAACCTCCCATTGAGCCCACTTCGGAAATCCTTGCCGAAGGAAAGGAAATCTTTCTGGGACGTGGAGGCTGTATTAGTTGTCATGGGGCCGAAGGAAAAGGAAATGGGCCCGCCGCAAAAAACCTTCCCATTCAACCGAGAAATTTTACCAACCCGAAGTTTAACACCTATCGAACACCGGGTGAAATGATGTGGGTCCTCAAAAACGGAAGCATGGGACAGACAGGCCGGGTCCCTGGAACGGGAATGCTTCCGGTTGTCCAGCCCAAGGGTTTCATTTCGGAGGAAGATGGATGGAAGGTGTTGCTGTATGAACGAAGTCTGGGAGAACAACAACCATAATGCTTTTTCCCCAAACGTCAGAATTATTTCAAAATACAACGCCTCTATTATTATTTATTATCCTACATCATGGTGAGTGAAAAGCCTTTATGTCTGAATCCACAGCAGAACGCCAACCCAATCGTCTGAGTCACGAAACCAGCCCTTATCTTCTTCAACATGCCTACAACCCGGTAGATTGGTTCCCCTGGGGAGAAGAGGCGCTGAATCTAGCAAAAAAAGAAAATAAGCCTATCTTGCTCTCCATAGGCTATTCAGCCTGCCATTGGTGCCACGTAATGGAGCGGGAATCCTTTGAAAATCAGGCCATCGCGGATCTGATGAACCGCTACTTTGTGAATATTAAAGTGGACAGGGAAGAACGTCCGGATTTGGATGAAATCTATATGCAGGCCACGACTGCCATGAACCAGGGGCACGGCGGATGGCCCATGACCGTATTTCTCACCCCTGATCAGGAACCCATTTTTGCGGGAACCTATTTTCCTCCCACCGACCGCTATGGTCGTCCGGGATTCGGATCAATTCTGACAAACATTGGAGAGGGGTGGAAGAAAGATCAAGCCAACATCACCCAACAAGCCAGTCGATTCACCTCACGCCTGCGAAACGCCCTGGAACCCGCATCTCCCCTTGCCGTTGGTGCAGCCGAAATTGAAGATGCCGTCAAGCAATATGCCCGTGATTTTGACGCACGTTACGGGGGATTTGGACGTGCACCCAAATTTCCACCTGCCACCGGCCTCTCCTTTCTCCTGCGCCAATATCACTGGAGTCGAGAGAAGAAAATACTCTCCATGGTCACCAAAACCCTGGATGGGATGGCCGAAGGCGGACTGTATGATCATATCGGTGGAGGATTTGCTCGCTACTCCACCGATGACGAATGGTTAGCCCCGCATTTTGAAAAAATGCTGTATGACAACGCCCTCCTTGCACGGACATACGTTGAAGCGTTTCAAGTCACAGGGGAGAATCGATACCGCCAGGTCGCCACAGAGACCTTAGATTACATTTTGCGTGAAATGACCGCACCGGAAGGTGGTTTTTATTCAGCCACCGATGCGGACAGCGAAGGAGTAGAAGGCAAGTTTTTCGTGTGGACGCCGGACCAGATACGTGAAATTCTGACAAACGAACAAGACGCCACCCGCTTCTGCGCATATTACGACATCACGGATGAAGGCAATTGGGAACACACCAACATCCCACGCACAAAAAAATCACTAAAATCGGTAGCGGAGGAATTGGGCTGTTCCCCTGAAGACTTACGCGAGACCATCATGCGTGCAAAACCAATCGTATACCAGGCTCGTCTGAAACGTGTACCACCGGGACTCGATGACAAAATCATTACCGCCTGGAATGGCATGATGATCGGGACGATGGCGGAAGCCGGTCGAGTTTTCAACCATGAACCGTATCTGGATGGTGCCATCCGGGCCGCCGATTTCCTGCTGACCACGCTTTCACGGCCTGAAAGCCGGCTCTGGCGTACCTATCGGGCGGGGCACGCTCACCTCAATGCCTGCTTGGAGGATTATGCCTATGCGGCCGAGGCGATGATCGATGTCTATGAAGCGACGGGGCTTGAACGGTATCTCCATGAAGGAGTCTCATTAGCGGAACGCCTCATTGAAGACTTTGAAGATCGAGACCATGGAGGATTCTTTACCACAGCCGCCGATCATGAGGCCTTAATTATCCGGGGGCGGGAAGGCGCGGATGGCGCAACTCCCAGTGGAAATGCGGTAGCCGCATCGGCGTTAGCCCGCTTATCCTTTCACGGTGATCGCGAAGACTTTCGGAAAGCCGCGACCAATGCTATTCGTGCCTATGGACAGCAAATCGGTCAGGTGCCACGGGGATTTCCCAAAAGTCTTATGGTTGTCGATCTTTTATTACGAGGCCCGGTGGAATTGGCTCTCGTGGGATCTCCCGCAGACAAGGGATATGGCCAACTCCGCACGGCGGTCAATGCGTGTTTCGTACCGTATCGCATTTTGGCCTATCGGCAAGAGCTGGAGGCTGAAACCCCTCATCCTCTGTTAACTGGGAAAACCCTGGTCAATGGGCAAGCCGCGCTCTACGTCTGTAAAAACTTTGCCTGCCAGGCTCCGATTACCGATCCTCAAGAGGCAATTGACGTATTGACCTATCCTCAGGGAACCATCACCTCACCAGACCCACCCTTGCAAGCACTGACCAGCCAGGGGCTTTCCGGACATGCCACTCCTCAAGGGACGGGGCAGTACGTGGCCAGAATCCTGGCCAGCCCCCAGGATTCTGGCCCTTCCTCTCATGGATATACGTCTTTGGGTTCAACCGGATTGACCACCTCTCGCATAGGCTTTGGTGGTTACCGGATCAACCTTGGAGTGGAAGACCACCGAAAGGCTCTTGAAAAGTCTTTACAGGGCGGGTGCAACCTGATCGATACGTCCACCAATTATGCCGACGGTGGAAGCGAACGCTTGGTGGGTGTTGTACTCAAGGATCTCATCGCGAAAGAGGTTGTCTCCCGTGATGAAGTCATCGTGGTTTCGAAAATCGGCTATGTGCAGGGAAATAATCTTACGCGCGCTGAGACCAGAGAACAAGCCGGCAAACCATTTCCCGAGATGGTCAAATATGGCGAAGGCATCTGGCATTGCCTCCATCCTTCGTTTCTAGAAGAACAACTCATTCTGTCCCTTGATCGCTTGGGACTGGAAACCCTGGATATCTGCCTCCTGCACAATCCAGAATATTTTCTATCCGATGCCAAGAACAGGAATTTGTCGATTGATCCCATCAGACTTGAAGATCTCCGGCAGGAGTTTTATCGCCGCCTGCAACAGGCATTTTCTTATCTGGAGACACAAATCGCTGCAGGCAGGTTGCAATACTATGGAGTCTCCTCCAACACCTGCACGGCCAAACCCGATAATCCCGAAGCCACCTCACTCTCTCGCATGCTCAAGGCCGCTGAGGCTGCCGCGAAGCACGCCGGCATTCCGCACCATCATTTTCGAATACTGCAACTCCCGATGAATGTGTTTGAATCGGGAGCTCTGCTCACGCCCAATACCGGCCCCGAACAGACGCAAACGGTCTTGGCATTTGCCCAGGAAGCCAACATTGCTGTCCTGGTGAACCGGCCTTTGAATGCCATTCCTGGAAAAGGCGGAGGGATGATCCGACTCGCAGACCCTCAGATCGAAATTTCCAATACAAACTTTGATGCCCAACAACCAAAAGTCGCCGCGCTGGAACACGACTACAAGCAGGTGTTAGCACCCCAGGTCCCTAAACCCGAAAAAGGAGCTGCTCCGCTGGACTATTTCAACTGGGCCGAAGAACTGAAACGAATTCGTCTCTCTATCCAAAATCTTGAGCACTGGGACCAAATTGAATCTCAAACGATTGCCCCACATGCCAATCAGGTCTTCCAACTGCTTACCCGACATTTCGCCGGCAAACAGGAAGAGGAACAAATATGGGAATCGTGGCGCGATCGCTATGTCCCTGAACTCGTCTCCCTCCTTAAGGTCATGCGCATGGAGGCCGCACAAAAAAGTGCCAAGAAACTCTCTGAAATTCGAAAGCTCATTGACCCCCTCATACCAGAATCCAAAAGGGAAGAACCCTTTGCCCGTATAGCCCTCTGGGCGGTTGCCAGTATCCCAGGTGTAACCTGTGTGCTCAACGGCATGCGACATCCTGTTTATGTGGATGACTCACTATCCATTCTGAAATGGGAAGTGCTCTCTCAACCCCGAACACTATTTGAAACTATCCATACATCCGAGGTTCCCTGATACGTCATGCCATATTAATTATTTATAATTTGAAAATGAAACCAAGTTTCATTATTGCCAACAAACTATAATATTTGATAGGTTTATCTTATGGAAACAATCGGATCATTAATCGGTCTAGGTGCCATTGCAGGGGTTTTCCCGATTTATCTTGGCATCGCATTGGCCTTAATAGTTGCAAAGGCCTTGAGCAGGACTTGGGAAGGCTATTTAACAGGAATCGCCACCGGCGTACTGGTGTATCTCTTTTTTGACCTCATGCACGAGGCCGTGGAATTCACGGGCGCGACTGACGTCCTTTCGTGGGTCGCCTTTCTCGGAAGCCTGTTGATCGGGTTTGTGGGATTGGTCCTCATTGAGCAGCGCCAGCAGGGTCGGAACCGGACAGAGCCATCCAAGCTATTCCTCCCCTACATGATTGCACTCGGAATGGGCCTACATAATTTGGGTGAAGGCCTGGCGATCGGCGCTGCCTACATGCAGGGCGAATGGGTTTTAAGCGGGGTCCTCATTATGGGCTTCGCTCTTCACAATGGGACAGAAGGATTTGCCATCATCGGCTCGGCTGGAAAATCAAGGCCGAGCTTCAAAGATATCATTTTGATGGGATTGCTGGCAGGTCTGCCAACTTGTCTGGGAACTTTAATCAGCGGATTCGCGGTGTCTCACTATTTTACCATCATGTTTTTTGCGTTAGCCGCGGGCTCGCTGTTATACGTAATCTTTTCTCTTACTACGATCTTCTATACCGCCACCCGCCGGGTCCAGTCGGCCTATGGGGTCTTCACCGGTATCAGTCTCATGTTCCTCACGGCCATGTTTCTGCAGATCGTCAGCGGCATCCGCACATAAGAAGGCGATAACAGGCTGAATTCTAGGACTCCCGGAAATTTAGGGCGGCCAAGAGTTCGCTGCACGTCCTCCTGAACAATTACCCTCTTTCTTTTTACACAAGAAAGAGCGAGTCTCTTCTTCTTAGATTAGGATAACAATTCCCGTTTTCCGATATTGGCATGATCTTTCTCGCCTCCATCCGAAATTCTCCCTCACAATTGAAAATTTCTTACCATTTCACAAAGTTTCTTAACTAATCCTCCCCACATACATGAGGATACTCCCTTAAAAGCTGTGCATAGATTGACGGGTCAAGTCGAGCCTGCCGCAACGATCTGGCTTTTGACAATTGTAGGAGAGTCATGTTGTACAGGTCCTGAAGATTAGCTTCCTGCAAATTCACCTGAATCAGTGAAGCCTGCTCAACATTCGCACCCCCTAAATTCGCTTGCTTGAGATTAGCCTGCGCCAAATCAGCACGACCAATATTGGCGCTAGCAAGATTCGCCTGGCTCAGGTTTGCCTCTCGCAGCTTACATCCCTCCAAATTGGCTTCAATGAGTTTTGCGCCTTGCAAATTGGCCAAGAGAAGATTCGCTTCAGTCAGATTCGCTTCGGTGAGATCTGCCCCTGTTAAATCCGTTTTGGCGAGATGTGCCCGCTCAAGATTCGCCCGTATGAGTATGGCCCGAAGAAGATCCGCGTCACTCACATTCGCATTTTCCAAGTTCGCGCCGGTCAAATTTGTTTCCAACAAACTGGACTCAGTCAAATTAGCCCCGGACAATATGGCACCTGAAAGATCCGCGTGATTGAAATTGACATCTTGCAAGTTGGCACCGGCCAAATCGACACAGGACAATTCCAGTCTGGAAAAGTTTCCCCCACTCAAATCTATGCGAATGGAAGGATTGGCTTTTCTCCATGCATTCCAGACATTTACCCCCGCCTTGATGAGCTTCAATTGCTCTTGATTCGCCATGAGACTCCTTTACTGACAATAACCGATCTTGATAAATATTTTATCTGTGGCTGACACATCTGTCCCCGACAGTGGCTGACAACGTTGATACAAAATTTGACACAACACTCTTCCTCATATGTGGGAATAGACCATCCCCTGCACCAGTTATCGAATACGGCAACTTTATCGTAAAATGTCCACGACAGATTCGCAATGTGGCGAAAAGGCCAATGGGAAGGAAGACCCCGAGGTCCACATGGCAGGTTATAGGAAAAACCCTTTTTATCGATTCCATACTCGAGTCCAATTGCCCCATTCCTCTTCCCACATACGCGGGCCGGCTTGAACCTGGAGCAGACTCCCCTCCCTCGCTGTTCGCACGATCATGTCGTCTGATCCGAGATGTGCGATGAACCAGACCGCTCCATCGCGATCAGTTCGGTATACAGGAAGGCCTCGCTGTTTATAGGCATCCAACACCTCAGGAGCTGGATGTCCATACCGGTTATGGACGCCCACCGAAACAACCATCGCCTCAGCTTGAAGGCGATTCACCCATTCACGATGCAGAGAACTTTTCGCTCCATGATGCGGTACTTTCACGATGCGGGCAGAAAGACCACTAGAAACCTGCAGCAATTCATTCAGAGATTGCTGTTCCGCATCGGCCGTGAACAAAAATGAATGCAGCCCGCATTCGAGTCTGGTGACGAGCGATCGATTATTAAGATCTTTTCCACTAGACACTGTCCAGGAAACATTTTGCTCCGTCCCTTGGCGAGGGGAAGGATTCAGCACAATCAGCGAGCAAGGTCCTGGGCTGACAATGACAGTTCCTGCTGTGCTTGTCTGTTCCTGAAGTCCGGCAGATTTCACCGCCAGGTGGAGACGAGAAAAAAACCGTTCAGGGCGAGAGATGCCATTATCCCAATATTGTCCCACCTCGAACGTATCCAACACCCACGGCAGGCCACCCACATGATCCCATTGCGGATGCGTTGCAACCACATGATCCAGCCTTCGGATACCCCGATTCCAGAGATACGGTCCGATGACCGCCCGTCCCATATCCAAGCGTCGGTAGGAAGGTCCACCATCGATCAAAACGGTTTGACCGTCGGGTAATTCAATGAGGGTGGCATCACCTTGTCCCACATCCAGGAACGTGACTCGTACGGTTCCTGGATCCCACCCTGTGCGCGGGGACCATCCCCACCACAGAAGGATCGCGAGCAGGATTGTGCCACACCCCCATCGGATCAGCTGCCGATGCCACATAGCCACAACCACGGCCAACAGTCCCCAAAAGACGATCATCGAACTCAAGCTCGGCGATGCAACATACCAGGCCGCTCCGGGAACATGTGAGAGTATCATCACCACCTGCGCGAGCCAGTCGAAGGCCCATTGATTCAGACTGGCCAAAGGAAGAATTCCTCCTCCCCCCACTAAGACCATCATCCCTGACAACAAACCCAGAGGAATCATTATCGTGCCGACGAAGGGCACAATCACCATATTTGCCAATAACCCCAGCCACGGTATTTGATGAAAGTCATGGGCGACCAAAGGCAAGGTGGTCAAGCTGACTGCGAGGGTCATCAGCCAGGCTAGCACGACCTTTTGCCAGAAACCCAAGAGCCATGTCGGTTTTTCTGTTGGGAAGGCTGCATCTAATCCGGATAGATTGGATTCTTTTTCTTTCCGGGCCTGAACCACGAGGGCAATTGCAGCAACTGAGAGATATGATAACTGGAAAGAAATATCCCGAATCGCCTCCGGATGCGGCAATACCATAAGAAGCGCGGCTAGCGCTAACGCCGTCACCAGATTGCGTTCCCTTCCCAACCATATGCCGGCACAACATACCACGATCATGATCCATGAGCGGACCGTTGCCATTTCCGCTCCCGCCAGCAAGGTATAAAACGAGACGGCCGGCAATGTGATTAGGACCGCAAACCGTGTAGCGGTGAGTCGTAACGAGAGTTGTTCCAGCCAAACCGTCGGTAACTGGCGCAGGCTCCATCGTGCTCCGGCAAAAATCAACAAGGCCAATAACCCTAAATGAGACCCGGAGATCGAGAGAATATGCACGGTTCCGCTGGCCATAAAAGCGTCCCGAATATCCGACTCAATATAACTTTGCTCTCCCAATACCATCCCTAGGAACAATCCCAATGCAGGATTTGTGAGACTGGAGACCGCCGCATGATGAATCGATTGGCGCCAGCGATCGACCACACCCAATATAAACCCACGGGTGGTCGGCTCTGGGGAGCCCTGAATCCGGATGCCTTCCGGGCCTTGCACGGACGCGACAGCATGAATTCCTTGGCGTTTTAGATATCGTCCATAATGAAATCCGCCAGGGTTCATGGTTCCATAGGGTTCGCGTACTCGGGCCATAAAGGCGACATGATCACCGTAAATTAATGTAGAAGCACCTGGTTCCCGCCAAGTGAGACGGATTCGCCCACGAGCCATCTGCTCTTCTCCCTGTTTCACCATATGGGTCGCCTCCACCAGCAAAATCAGTCCATCCGGGGTCTGCCTGACCGGTGCGACAATAGTTCCTTCAAGGAAGATGGGCTGTGCATCCGCCTCGATAACTAGATTCGAATCCCATTGCGTGGTTGCTGCCCAATAAGCATGGCCGATTCCTCCCACCACAAGGGCAAACAGGATGAATCCGGTCTTTCGAGTTAGGCGTCGGTGTTGTTCAAACCAGGTGAGAATGCACCCAAAAATAAAAAGAGCCCCCAAAAGGGATAGGGGGAAGAAGGTTAGAAACGGGCCCAACCACAGCCCGGTGAGGTAGGACACTACTCCATGGAGTATCACATAGGACAATGCATAGGGTTAATGAAACTCTTTAGCAAGACCGGCGACAGCGGCCTGATCTTTACTGAATGCAGGACTTCACAACTGTGATTAAATCTTCTGCAATCTCCTGAATGACCTGGTTATCTTGACCTTCAACCATCACTCGCAGCAACGGTTCCGTACCGGAATAGCGTACAAGAATCCGTCCGGTTCCATTCATCGCCCGCTCTTTGTCTTGAATAGCCTGCTGTAACTGTGGAAGGCTCTGCAGGTCAGGCTTGTGGGGAACGGTGACCCCCACCAACACTTGAGGGGTAGAATGCATACACATGGCAATTTCCGACAATGGTTTTTGAGCTCGCTTCATCAGCTTCAGCATTTGCAAGCCGGAGATCATTCCATCACCACTCGTATGATAATCCAAAAAGATCATATGGCCGGATTGCTCTCCACCCAGATTAAAATCTTCAGCCACCATTCGCTCCAAGATATATCGATCCCCAACAGCCGTTCGTACCAAATTGATACCAGCCTCTCGCATACAGACCTCAAACCCAAAATTACTCATTACCGTTCCGACCACGGTATTGTGTCGTAACCGGCCTAGCCGTTTAAGGTCAAGAGCAAAAGCCGCCAAGGCATGATCTCCATCCACCACCTGTCCCTTCTCACAGACAAACAAAGCCCGATCCGCATCTCCGTCGAGGGCAATACCGATGTCGGCCTTCCGGTCTCGAACCATCTGCTGTAATCGTTCCGGGTGCACTGCGCCACACCCGTCATTTATATTGAGACCGTCAGGTTCATTGCCCATCACCCAGACTTTCGCGCCTAGTTCATGAATGACCTTTGGAAAAACGTGATACGCTGCTCCATGAGCACAATCCAAGACAATTCGCATATTCTGAAAATCCATTTCACGGGGAAGCGAACGCTTGACGAACTCAATATATCGTCCTTCAGCATCATCAATGCGATAGGCTTTCCCGATGGCGTCAGCGGTCGGTCGAATATGCTCTATTTCATTGGAAAGAATAAGATTTTCGATACGATGTTCCAGTTCATCCGGCAATTTCATCCCGTCATTCGAGAAAAACTTTATGCCATTATCCTGATAGGGATTGTGAGAAGCAGAAATCATCACCCCGGCATCGGCTCTCAAACTACGGGTCATGAACGCAATTGCCGGGGTCGGCAAGGGTCCGACTAATAAGACATCCACACCCATAGAGCACAGTCCGGCAGTTAAGGCAGACTCCAGCATATACCCGGACACACGAGTATCTTTTCCAATGATGATTTTATGTCGTCCATCACGTTTACGAAAAACATGGGCTGCCGCCCGTCCTAATTTCATGGCCATTTCGCTAGTCATCGGATCCAGGTTCGCGACCCCACGCACCCCATCCGTACCGAATAGTTTCCCCATTTGATTCCCTTTTTTTTAGTAATGAACTCAGACCATAAAACAAAATGAATGAGGGAAAATATATGTTGTCGCACCACTCAAAAGCGCATCAAAGGCCTGGAAAGACAATTCAAACAATCCAGGCCAAGCAATTGTCGTAAGCCGGACGAAGCGATGAAAACGCCGCGGGGAGAGATCTTACCACCGACCCTATTACTTGTCGCACAAATTTTGTAAAGCTTGAGCCACCTTAATAGCATCGTGCATGGCCCCCACCTCATGTACCCGTACCATATGTGCTCCCTGCCAGACAGCAGCGGCCACCGCAACAGCATTCCCGAATTCCCGTTTTCCAACCGGCTTTCCCGTTAATGTGCCAATAAAGGCTTTCCGTGACACCCCAATTAAAATAGGGTGTCCCAATGGAAGAAATTCCCCAATGTTACCAAGAATTTTTAAATTATGATCAAGGGTTTTTCCAAACCCGATTCCCGGATCAATCATAATATGATCGGCCGGAATCCCCATCGATCGAGCCATGGAGACCCGTTCAGATAAAAAGTCTTTAATTTCAACTATGACATCATTATATTGCGGGGCATGCTGCATATTTATACTATGCCCTTGCCGGTGCATAAGGACCAACCCCGCTCCGGTTTCTTGAATTAATTGAGCCATTCGAGGATCATCTTGAAGTGCGCTCACATCATTGATGATATCGGCTCCTAGATCCAATGCGGTTCGAGCCACAGCAGCTTTGCGGGTATCAATAGAAATCGGGATATTGGTGAGTTTTCTCAACACGGTCAGAATGGGAGCAATGCGATTTATTTCCTCATCCTTGTCCACATATAACGCTCCAGGCCTCGTCGATTCTCCCCCGATATCAATTACGTCCGCTCCCTCGGCAATCATCTGTTGTGCTCGTTCAATGGCTGCCTCAGGGTTGAGGAAATGTCCATCCTCAGAAAAAGAATCCGGGGTCATATTCAAAATACCCATAATTAAGACCTTTGACCCAATGGGTATTGTCTTTTCCCGGCATCGGATTGCAGAAAAAGTGGAACCAGCGACAGCTGCGGGTTTCATGTGCTTATGCGGTTAACCAACTCATTGTCATGATGGGTTGTAACTATTAAATAGGACTTGCTGCTCTATACATTTCAACAAATTGAACGAGTAGAAAAGCCGCGAATGGACAAAGAAAAGTGGGGGTATGTTTGGTAGAAAAACTCTTAGGGGGGAAGCCCTCACAATAGTGATGGGCCCAATTAACATGCTCTATACCCACGGTGGATAAAGAAACATGATCTCAATGGAAACAAGGGGTTCCAACATTTGATTTTTTCATAAGGGGGTGTATGGAAATAAACCAGCTCAGCTGGAGACGAAAATTCCCTGGCTATCAATTGATGAAAAATTGGGAAATCTCGTTACACTGCTGCAGCTTGCTCAAGCGAAGATGACTGTTGAACAATTTTTTCAATTTCGATGCCGTCTAACACCTCTTTTTCCAACAACGCTTCAGCGATGGCCCGTAATGTATGAATGTGTTCGGTTAGCATCCTGGTTGTTCGTTCATAAGATTCAACTACAAGCCGTTTCACTTCCTTGTCGATTTCTAAAGCCACTTGATCACTAAAATCTCGACGAGAACCAAAATCACGTCCAAGGAAAACTTCTTCGTCTTTTTTCCCAAATGTCAACGGACCTAATTTTTCACTCATACCCCATTCGCAAACCATTTTTCTCGCCAAATCAGTGGCCCGCTCAATATCGTTTCCAGCCCCAGTCGTCACGCTTTTAAATATTAATTCTTCAGCCACGCGTCCCCCAAACAGAATGGAGAGTGTGTTGTACAAAAAGTCCTTCGAGTAACTATGTCGGTCATCGATGGGCAGTTGCATCGTCATGCCCAAAGCCCGCCCCCGAGGGATAATGGTGACCTTATGAACAGGATCCGTTCCTGGTAAGAGTTTCGCCATCAAAGCATGACCAGCCTCATGAAACGCCGTCGTGCGCTTTTCTTCCTCAGTCAGAACCATGCTCTTGCGTTCGACCCCCATTAAGACCTTATCTTTGGCGTTTTCAAAGTCGATTTGGTCAACAGTTTTTTTATCCAGGCGAGCAGCCCACAAGGCGGCTTCGTTAACCAGATTTTCCAAATCAGCCCCGGAGAAACCTGGAGTCCCTCTGGCAATTTGTTCCAAATCCACATCTGACGAGACAGGGACTTTTTTAGTATGAACCTTGAGAATTTCCCCTCTCCCACGAACGTCAGGACGATTCACGACAACTTGCCGATCAAACCGGCCTGGTCTTAACAAGGCAGGGTCCAGCACATCAGGCCTATTGGTCGCCGCAATCAGGATCACGCCTTCCGTGGTATCAAACCCATCCATTTCAACTAATAATTGATTGAGTGTTTGCTCCCGTTCATCATGCCCTCCCCCAAGACCGGCGCCACGCAATCGGCCTACCGCATCGATTTCATCAATAAAAATGATACATGGCGCATGCTTTTTCCCCTGCTCAAAGAGATCTCGAACCCGGGAAGCCCCAACTCCGACAAACATTTCTACAAAATCCGATCCACTAATGCTGAAAAACGGCACACCAGCCTCGCCAGCAATCGCTTTGGCTAACAGGGTTTTTCCCGTACCTGGAGGCCCAACAATCAAGACTCCCTTAGGAATACGCCCCCCTAATTTTTGGAATTTTGCGGGGTCTTTCAGAAAATCAATGATTTCCACCACTTCCTCTTTTGCCTCATCCACCCCCGCGACATCCGCAAACGTAATTTTTTTCTTCTCCTCGGTCAGAAGGCGGGCACGGCTTTTCCCAAAGGACAGAGCCCGGTTGCCGCCCATCTGCATTTGACGCATCAGGAAAAACCACAATCCCAAAAAGAGTACAAATGGTCCCCAGGAGAGCAGGAAGGTGATGTACCAGGGATTATCTTCAGGTGGTTTGGCTTCAATTTGTACGGATTTTTCCTGCAAAACCTTAACCAGGTCTGGATACTCAACCGAATAGGTTTGGATCCGGGTACCATCTTTCAAAATCGCACTGATATTATTGTTCTTGATGATAACTCGTTCAACATCCCCTTTTTCCAAGTGAGCCATAAAGTCACTAAAGATGACGGGATCTTCAGGATGCTGATTGGGCACCGTAAAGAGATTGAACAACAAAATCATGAACAAACAGACAAACACCCAAAACAGTAAGTTTTTCACCCGAGAATTCATACCGAGGGTAACCCCCTTAGCAATTCAAATGTCATAAAGAGCCGTAACGTCCAGCCATTAGCTTAACCAATTGATTCTATCACGCACTTTTTAGAACTGACAACCGCATTAAGCCTGCGAGTCTTCTCGAACCAACTTTGGGTCGAGTTTAGCTAGGTAAGGAAGATTTCGATATTTTTGCTTAAAATCCAGCCCATATCCCACAACATAGGTCGAAGGCACTTCAAACCCCACATACCGCAAATCAACCTCCACCTTCCGATTGGCAGGCTTACTAATCAACGCGCAGACAGCCACAGAGGCTGGCTTCTTCCTCATCAACGTTTTGACTAAAAACTGAGCAGTTACTCCAGAGTCCACGATATCTTCTACCAGCAACACATGGCGATTATGAATCTTTTCTGTCAACTCTGACCACACTTTCACCTTTTTGGCCGAACTACCGATGGTTTTGTGACTTTTGGCAATCAGAAAATCAATCTGAATAGGCAATCGGATGACTCGAACCAGATCGGCAAAAAACACATAGGCCCCTTTGAGCACCCCGACAACCAAAAGATCCTTATCTTGATAATCCTGAGAAATTTGCTTGCCCAGATCCTTAATGCGCGCCCTCATGGCTTCTTGCGTCACCAGGGGTTTTCCAAATATTTGATCCATAGAGACTTCCATATTACATGATCATCCTGGCCACGACGACCGAGGTCGTAGATGATGAAACCTGGAAACGTTCATCTGCTCGTAATCCAGCAACCCAAACAATTCCCTCAGGGGCAACCAATAAAGGCACCTTGTTCCGCTGGGAACGGGGCAATTTAAGATCCGAAAAAAAATCCTGGATTTTTTTTTGTCGGCCACCAAGTCCCTTGGGACAAAAAATATCTCCAGGCATCCAACGTCGTAACATTAATTCAGGAGTAAATTTCGCCGGATCAAGATAAATCTCTGAGTGGGTCGCCTGGCCATTCATTACTGGAGATAATTTTCTGGAAACTGAAAAATGGTGCCCCGTGGGGAGCCAAACCACCTCACCAGGGATGGATAAAGGCATCACGCTTACCTTGGAATAATCCTTATCAGGTTGATGCATTTCCTCACAGGAGCACATCACCAGACGATCATATTCCTGTCCAACCCGCATGCCATTAAATTCCATCGTCCAACCCGACTGCCCATGCTCTAACCGATCTAATACCCGTTCCACAAAGTCGAACCTCGGACTCTGCTGGTGTCCCGCAATGATCTGAAGACTCTGGCGGACCACCCTCCGACGAATAGGTAACGGTACGTTTAAAAGCGCCATACGGTCAAATTGCCGTTCTCCCATGACGTCTGACATACACGTGCGCTGGAACGCTTCATCCGCTAATGTCTCCAGGTATGCATGATCATCCCGTAGTATATGTGCCTGCCGGGTCAACACGTTCACAATCCCTGGCGAGTACTGTTTCAATTGAGGAATCAGGTGCTGACGAATGCGATTCCGGAGATACACCGGTTGAACATTGGAGGAATCCAATCTGGATTCCTCCTCCCTCTCCTTCAGATACGCCACAATCTCACTTCGATGGATATCAAGCAAGGGACGAACGACATACATTCCTCGTTTGGGAGGGATGCCGCCTAATCCACCGGTTCCACACCCACGTAGCATCCACATAAGAACCGTCTCGGCTTGATCGTCTGCCGTATGACCAAGCACTAACTTTGTTGCCTTTCGGTCAAGGACCATTTGCTCTAATGCCCGGTACCGCGCTCTTCTGGCATATTCCTGGAGTGACTCCTTCTTCAATTTTGCGTCATCTTTATTCAGATGGAGCCGGCGAACCATAACGGGCACTCCAAATCTTTCACCTAAATCCTGCACGAACTTCGCATCCCCTTCACTTTCAGCTCCGCGAAATCCATGGTCCACATGTCCAATACTGATGTCCCAATGCCACCGGGTGCGCAACTCCACCAAACACCTAAAAAGGGCTACAGAATCAGGGCCGCCGGAAACCGCCGCCACGATCCGATCTCCAGACGCCAATAATCCCTTAGCTCGAATAGCCCGATCAACTTTTCCTTCCATTCCAACCACGGGACTTAAACGATTCATCTATACACTTTCCCCCTGAACGACCGCAGGAATTCGTGGTCCTCCTGAATAGTTCCGCAAGATCTCCCTGGCTCGCCGGCCATCCTGGTCCATTTGACTCACGAGATCCTGGGAATTGGCAAACACCATATCCCCTCGCACTCTTTCAATAAAATGCACTGAAATATCTTCCCCATATAGCTGAAGAGTCTTATCAAACATATGCACTTCCAATAAACGTTCCTCTTCAGAAAACGTTGGCCGCGTGCCGATATAGGCAATGGAATCCAGACATTCCCCTTTCAACACTGTCAGGGTGGCATACACACCATCCGCAGGAAGAACACGATGCCCGGGGAGTCGAAGATTGGCCGTCGGCCATCCAAACTGTTTCCCTCGCTTCTCCCCGGAAATCACAATACCCTCTAGCATATAAGGGCGCCCCAAACATTGTGCACCCTGCCCCACGTCTCCAACGGTCAGGCATTGGCGAATGCGCGTCGAACTCACCACCTTCTGTCCCACAATGACGGGCGCCATTGGCTCAACCGAAAAATCTGCTTGTGTCCCCAATGCAATCAGATCCTTCACTCCTCCACTTCGTTCCTTACCGAATACAAAATTTTCTCCAACAAACAGCTTTCGGATTCCAAGCCCGTCATGGAGAACCTGACGAACAAACTCATCCGGCCGAAGACCGGCTAATTCCTTGGTGAAAGGGAGAATCACCAGCTCCCCGACTCCTAGACGTTCAAAGAACGCAATCTTTTCATGGTCATCAGATAAAAATTTATGGACAGAGCCGGGACGCAACACCTCGACAGGATGCGGAGCAAAGGACAACACCATAGGATATCCATTGATCTGCCGGGCACAATCTACGACAGCCTGTACAAGAGCACGGTGTCCCAAATGCTGGCCATCAAAATTGCCAATGGTGAGAACAGGACAGGGAGCGGGACGAACCGTCGGTAATCCTCGAGAAATTTTCATACACCGTCACGGGTGAGGAGACATGCAGCCTCTTTGGCAAAATATGTGAGGATCAAATCCGCCCCTGCGCGTTTAATCGCGAGTAAACTTTCCATCATCACCGAAGCTTCATTGACCCAGCCTAACTGCGCACCGGCCTTGATCATGCTGTATTCCCCACTCACTTGATACGCCGCCACGGGAACGGCCACAAGTTCGCGAACTCGTCGCAGAATATCCAAATAAAACAAGGCTGGCTTCACCATCACGATATCGGCCCCCTCCTGAATGTCCAGTTCCACCTCACGCAACGCTTCCCTCGCATTGGCTGCATCCATTTGGTAGGACCGTCGGTCCCCAAAAGATGGGCTCGAAAAGGCCGCATCACGAAACGGAGCATACAACGCCGAAGCATACTTGGCAGAATAGGCCATGATGGGCATTTCAGAAAATCCCTGTTGGTCCAATGCCTGTCGAATCGCGGCAACCCGGCCATCCATCATATCGGAAGGAGCAACCATATCCACCCCCGCTTCCACATGACTCAGCGCCATTGCCTGAAGGCACTCCAGCGTTTCATCATTGAGAATCCGTCCGTCTCGAACAATTCCGCAATGACCATGCGAAGTATATTCATCAATACACACATCGGTGATCACCATTAAATCGGGCAAATGGTCTTTAAGCGCCCGAACTGCACGCTGAACAATCCCATCCTTTTCATAGGCGGAAGATCCACGCTCGTCTTTGTGTTCAGGAATCCCAAATAAGATGACGGCCGGAATCCCTAATTCCCAGGCATCTTTGGCTTCCTGAACGACCCGATCCACAGACCACCGCCATTGACCAGGCATCGAAGCGATCGGTTCTTGCTTATTCTCCCCAAAGGTCACAAACAAGGGAAAGATGAAATCAGCCGGACTCAGGTGCGTCTCCCTGACCATGCGGCGAAGGGATTCATGTTGCCGCAAACGACGTAAACGATGAACCGGAAATCCCATACTCGTCCTTATTTTCGAGGAAGATTTGTTAAAAAGACCACGAGATCCCGAACAGAAATCATCCCCACCATGGTTCCAGCCTGGGTAACTCCCAGGTGCCGAATATGTTCTTTAGCCATTAAATCATTTGCATCCAACAGGGTTCGATCGGCCTCGATACTGACAATCGGAGCGGACATAATTTTTTCGACCGTCGTCCGCATCGGGTCCGCACCCGCAGCGACCACCCTTCGAACCAAATCCGTATCAGTTAAAATGCCGATAATTTCCTCTCCACTGGTCACAATCACACTCCCGATTCCATTATCCCGCATCATTTCTGCAGCGGTCTTGACTAAAATATCCCGGTCAACTTTGACAATTTTGTCTACCGGGACCATACAAGATTTTACAGGAACCATGACGCTACTCCTCCCATCTATCGGTTAACAAAACGTGGTGTTCAGAACCTTCTCCACCATAGAATATTTATGAAGACGATACCAATCGCGTATCCTTGGGATTTTGCTGGGCGTGAATGATCATGGCATCGACCAACGCCGGAACCGTGTTTTCCAACGCCATGACATCCACCGACAGCCCTTCTTCCTGAACGGTGTGAGCGGTGATCGGGCCAATAACGGCCACGATCAAATGCCGTGTCAATTCCTGCAATTCTTGACGATTCTCGAACAACTGGCAAAAATTTTTCACTGTTGAAGAACTGGTAAAGGTCACATATTGAATTTCCCTGTTGCGCAGTCGATCACGAAGAGGGCCCATATCGACGATAGGAGGAAGAGCTTGATAGGCATGAACCACATGAACGGTGGCACCCATGGCTTTCAACTGGTCAGGAAGAATTTCCCGTGCCACTTTGGCTCGAGGAATCAATATCCGTTGATTGGCGACCCCTAACCCGCCGAGGTCCTGCAAAATCCCCTCGGCCTGAAAATCTTGGGGAACCAGATCCGAGGCAATCCCCCAACGAGCAGCCTCTTCCCGGGTCCGAGGACCAATACAACACAGACGGATTCCGGCCAAGCTCCTCACATCTTTGTGATGAAACCAGAGACGTTCCATGAAGGATTGCACGCCATTCACACTCGTGAAAATCACCCAGTCGTATGTCGAAATCGCAGCAATCGCCTCATCCACAGGTGCCCAGCTATCAGGAGGATGAATCTCCAACGTAGGACATTCCACCGGTTCCGCACCCTGCGCCGCCAACAAATTTGAAAGAGCCGGCGCCTGGGCACGAGGTCTGGTCACTAAAACCCCTTGACCAAACAGAGGACGTGATTCATGCCAGTTCAGTCGTTCACGTAACCGAACAACTTCACCCACGACAATCACTGATGGCGGACTCATGTCTGCCTGAAAGGCTAATTCCACAATGTCGGATAACGTTCCCACCACTGTTCGTTGACGTGCATAGGTCCCCCATCGGATCACCGCAACGGGAGTCGTTGCAGGCTTGCCTTCCTGAATGAGCCGGCCCACAATCTGCGGAAGATTTTTCATGCCCATTAAAAAGACAAGGGTCCCTTCAGCCGAAGCGAAACGCGGCCATTCCATGGCACTCGATGGTTTGGTCGGATCTTCATGGCCGGTCACAAATGCAACCGTCGAGGCGAGGGTCCGGTGTGTCACGGGAATGCCGGCATAAGCCGGCACAGCCACGGCAGCCGTCACTCCAGGGACGACTTCAAAGGGGATCTCAGCGTCAGCGATCACTTCGGCTTCTTCACCTCCACGGCCAAACACAAAAGGATCTCCCCCCTTGAGTCGCACGACACATTTGCCTTCTTGAGCTTTGCTAACCAACAAGGCGTGAATCTCTGCCTGATCCCGATAAGCACCACGCCCTTTTCTGCCGACGTAAATACACTCGGCGTGAGAAGGGGCAAATTTCAACAACTCTGGATTTGCCAGGTGATCGTAGAGCACCACGTCAGCTTGCTCGAGACACTCTTTCCCTCGCAAGGTCAGCAACTTGGCATCTCCAGGACCGGCTCCAACCAAAAACACCCGACCATGAATTGCAATTGACTTGGTCATGCCATCCCATAAATTTCCTGGAGAATGGGCTGCGCCCCACCGTCCAACAATTGTTCAGCCATCTGCGTGCCAATTGATTCGGCTTCTCCCGCTGGTCCCGATACCACTTGACGGATATATCGTTTCCCATCAAGGCTTGTAACTAACCCATCCAGAGTCAGGATGTCCCCTTGGAGTGTCGCATACCCTGCAATGGGAACCTGGCATCCGCCTTCCAACCCTGCAAGCAACGCCCGTTCGGCAGTGACCGCAATCCGAGTTGGCCGATGTTCAAACTGAGCGACCAGATCTCGAATCCACGAATCATCGTTCCGTCCTTCCAGACCCAATGAACCTTGGCCAATTGCCGGCAGACTCACATCCACGGACAAATACTCCGTCACTTCCTGATCCCATCCTAAGCGCTTGAGCCCGGAGGCGGCCAGAATAATGGCATCATACTGACCCTCGCGAACCTTGCGAAGTCGTGTATCAACATTCCCACGCAACATCGCAATCTCAAGATCCGGACGAGCATGTAACAACTGCGCCTGTCGTCGCAAGCTACTGGTTCCGACTCGTGCACCGATTGGCAACGTCGCCAAGGTATGGCCTTCACGGGCAATCAACGCATCCCTGGGATCCTCCCGCTCGGGAACACAAACAATCCCCAGCCCTTCAGGCAATTCTGACGGTACATCTTTCATGCTATGTACGGCCAGATCAATATCTCGTCTGAGCAACGCTTCTTCGATTTCTTTGACAAACAGGCCTTTTCCTCCAATTTTGGCCAACGGCACATCTTGAATCTTATCTCCGCTGGTTTGAATACGCTTCAGAATGACAGAAATATCCGGAGCAAGGGCTTTGAGCTGACCTTGCACCCATTCGGCCTGCCATATAGCCAATTGGCTTCCTCGTGTTCCCACAATGAGCGTAGACCGTGTTCGACTCTTCCCCTGATTCATACACCATCCTTCTGCGGCAGGGGCTCCTCGGTGACGCCATCACCTGTCTCCTCTTCCAGGAGCGGGATCTCTCCGGAGTGAATCTCCCGTTCACGAAGTTCAAAAAACCGGCGGGCGGCTTCAATAAACGCAAATCCATTTTGAGATTGCGCTTCTGATTTTAAGGTCACGACCGGACCATGGAGCAATTTATTCACAATCGCCGAGGCCAGCCCTTCGATAGCAGCTCGCTCCTTCGGCGACAATTCTCCCAGACGACCGAAGACTTTCTCCAACTCGCCTTGTTTGATCTCTTCCGCTTTTTTTCTCAAGGCCACAATAGTGGGCGTGGCTTCCAGGCCACGAACCCAGGCGACCATACTTCCGACTTCTTCCCTGACCATATGCTCGGCAGTTTCGGCTTCTTTCAATCGTTCTTCCTGATTATGCCCCACATGGGCTTTGAGATCATCAATGTCAAACACATAGGCGTTATCAACATCCTTGACCGCCGGATCAATATTTCGAGGCACTGTGATATCAATCAAAAACATGGGACGATTCATTCGATGATACACCGCCATTTCGATATCATCCTTGGTAATAACATAGTGAGGAGCCCCCGTGGCGCATATC
This sequence comes from Candidatus Nitrospira neomarina, assembly GCF_032051675.1. Taxonomy (NCBI): domain Bacteria; kingdom Pseudomonadati; phylum Nitrospirota; class Nitrospiria; order Nitrospirales; family Nitrospiraceae; genus Nitrospira; species Candidatus Nitrospira neomarina. The sequence continues at coordinate 4,391,986 of NZ_CP116968.1, read as the reverse complement.
ACAATATCCACCTTGGGTAACGTGCTTCGAAGCTGTTCATAGGGAACCGCCTGTCCATGAAAGCGCTCGGCCAGTGTGAAAGCACGATGATGATTCCGATTGGTAATGAGGACCTCCTTTACACCCTGATTCACCAGGTGTTGCGCCGCCAACTTTCCCATCTCCCCGGCACCGACTAACAACACGACTCGTTGTTTTAAATTCGAAAAAACTTTTTTGGCTAATTCCACAGCGGCATAGCTGACAGAAACCGCATATTCCCCAATCCGCGTGTTCGTCCGGATACTTTTTCCTACCGAAATAGCTTTCTTGACGACCTTATTAAGAATGACTCCGGACGAACGATGGGTCAGAGCCAGCTCATAGGCCTCTTTGACTTGCCCCAGGACCTGTGGTTCTCCCACGACCATGGAATCTAAACTAGCCGATACACGAAATAAATGCGCGATGGCTTCGTCATCACTATATCGATACAGGTGAGGGAGTAAATCCTCCGAAGATAAGGAGAAATGTGTTGAGACCATAAAATCTTCCAATTGACGAAAACCCCATTCTCCTTTTTCCACGACGGCATATACTTCAACACGGTTGCAGGTCCCCAGATACATGGCCTCTTTAATTCCGGAATACGCCATGAGCCGACCCAACGCTTCTCCCATCCGGCTATCCTGGATGGCCAGTAATTCACGAAGTTCAACGGAAGCCGTCCGATGATTGAGGCCTAACACGATAATATTCATAACGGTGATATCGGTTGAGGGCTTTTGATAAGGATGCCGACAAAAGTCAAAATTACTCCGGCAAATCCCACAATGGTTAGATAGGCAGCTTTTTTCGCCCTCCATCCGGCCGTCACCCTTCCCATCAGGACCGCGAAATAAAAGAACCAGGTAATTAACGCCCAAATTTGCTCAGAGTTCCAACTCAAATACGACCCAATCGTTAATTGGGCTGAAACGGCCCCTGTCAGAATTCCTAAGGTCAATAAGGGAAACCCAAAAAGGATAGATCGTTGATTGAGAGAATCTAAAAAGTCCAGCGGTGGGAGCTTGAAAGCTAACACATTAAATTGTTTGGACTTCAAGAGACGCTCCTGCATCACATACATCAGCCCGGCCACAAAGGCCACAGCAAATCCGATGGTACCCAGGATACTCAGGGTCACATGCACCCAGACCGTTTGAAAGACCGGAGAAAGGGTGCTGGCTGACTGAGGAGCCAGGGTTGCCGAAACGAGAGACAGAAAGGCCAGTGGAAGGATAAAGGCGCCCAACACTTCCAACCCTCGTTTCAGGCCAACAACCAAAAAGACCAGCACTAACCCCCAGGCAAAAAATGACATCGCGTCCTTAAATGTCATGATAGGGACATGCCCCGTCGATACCATAGCCATGATGAGGGCCGTGGTATGAGAAACAAACCCCAAACCTGTGGCCGTAAGAGAAATTTTTGAGATGGCATCAGAACGGTGCCAGAGATACAGAAGAAAAAGGAGCGTGCCTCCAAAATAAAGGCCCATGGTGAGATATGGCAGTAATTCAGACATTGAACAACCTAGTAAAGGAACATGCACAATGACCCATGTCGAGTATAGAACTGGACATAGAGAAGGTCAAGAAAATCAATGAGTTACCAGCATTCATTCGTTGCCAAGACCAGGAAAATCACACCTTATATCCGCTTATACAGTGCCGCGGTAGTTCCACCACAAACATTTAAGGCTTGACCGGTTATCGCACTAGCCGCATGTGAGCAAAGAACAGGGCGACACTGGCCACTTCCTCGGCTGCGGCCATTCTTTTTATCGGAATCGCACTAATCGCGATTTCACGAAATTCATCTGGCGAAACCCCAAGGCTGGAGGCAGTTTCTTCAATCCCCTGCCTGGCCATGGCGGTATCCACCCACGTTGGGCAAATAGCGTTCACCGTTATGCCCTGAGAGGCGACTTCCAGTGCCAGAGCTTTGGTGAACCCTAAAATGCCATGTATGGCTATACAATAGGCCAAATACCCTGCCTCACGCCAAATCGTCCCAGGACGGAGGAGATATTAATGATACATCCATAATGATGGGTAAGCATACATGGAATCGCGAGCTTAGAAACCAAGTTGCTGCCTGTTAAATTCACCTGAAGAATATTCTGCCACTTGGACTCATCCGGATCATGGATCGGCGTTTGACCTGATGCTCCTGCGTTATTAACAAGAATGTCCAGCCTACAAAATTCTGGATCACCCTCTTCATGGTACGCTCAACATCGACCCGTTGGGTCACATCGCATAGTACCGAAAGCACTTCTCCGCCAGCCTGAATGAGATCGGCTGCTGTGCGCTCTAATTCTTCCACACGTCTTCCACAAATAGCGACTCCCGCCTGTTGTCCCACAAACGCCTGGGCAATGGCCCGTCCAATGCCCACTCCACCTCCCGTAACCAGAGCCACCTGACCCTGCAAACTATGGATGTCACCCATCCTTCATATCCTTTCATATGGCAACTGAGAGACAAGGTAGGTACGACTGGATCCTCCTGGACAATGGCAGGCCCACGCAGTACCATCTCCAACCTTGCCCTATATCATTTTCCCTCAATAGACCATGGCCGGAACGCTCTATATTGTCAGCACACCTATCGGAAATCTGGAAGATATGACATTCCGGGCTATCCGCATTCTACAAGAGGTAGCCATTATTGCAGCTGAGGACACACGTCGCACACAAAAACTTTGCACCTATTATCACATCGGGACACCACTCACCAGTTATCACGATTTCAACAAGGAGGAGAAAACCGACATTCTCCTCCATCGGCTCCAGGAAGGAAGTTCCGTTGCCTTGGTTTGCGATGCGGGGACCCCTCTTATTAGTGATCCTGGGTTTTATCTGGTTCGTCAGGCGATCAAATCAAATATTCCACTTATCCCAATTCCAGGACCATCCTCCGTTCTTACCGCATTATGCGTGTCAGGTTTGGCAACGGATCGATTTATTTTTGAGGGATTTGTGCCCAGAAAACCAGGGGCCAGAGAAAAGTTTTTCCAAAATCTTAAAGAAGAAAAGGGTACCATTATTGTCTTTGAAACCCAGCATCGGATTCTTAAAACATTACAAGTCATCACTACTGTCATGGGAAACAGACACATCGTCCTGACACGGGAACTGACAAAACTCAACGAAGAAATTCTACGGGGAGAAATTGAAGAAGTGGTTCAACAGTTAAAAGGCAAATCGATTAAAGGGGAAATAACGCTTTTAATACAAGGCTTACCTCAAAGGAGTAAAAGGCAATTTGAACCATTACTTGAAAGCTCCAGCTCGACTTCCATCACACACTTACCTTCTGAATAACCACACGGTAATAATGATCAACCTTTTCTTGTTTTAGGATTTGGTGACCCTCATTGGTAATGCTTTGCGGGACATTTCGAATTGGTTCGCCTTCATCCAACAACACCCTCAACTGATCACCGCTTTCTAAAGATTCCAGCTTAAGCTTCGTCTTCACAAAGTTATAGGGACAAATTACACCTCGAAGATCCAATTCCTCCATGATCTCTCAAGCTTCTCCCGCCGACGGCTATGAACAGATAAACTTTACTTTCTTTAATTCATATTGATTTCATGGGCCTAATAACAAAAGAGCGTGCCGGATATTGACCGACACGCTCTTTTCCACTACAAAAATGGCTTGTAATCAGAAATCTATTGAACGGTACCCTTGTTAAAGTTCTTGCGATCATCGCCATAGTCGGTGGCAATGGTCTTATCCGTTTTTTCATTGATGGTGGAAGGTTGGGGGGCACATTGCCAGCAAGGCGCAGCACCGGTCACCATACCCACTTCGCTGGTAATTCCTGACTTGACTTCCCCTGGCTGTACTGAACCCTCTGGCATTCCAGTATAACCACCACTCTTTACGGTAAGACCCCTTGAGGCGTAAGGATCTGGTTTTTGACCAAACCCGCCACCAAAGCCTGGATTATCGGCTCCTCCCAACAATTGACTTCCCTTTAACACATACACATCACGAACCAACTTTCGCCCGGTTCCAAATTTTTGGTCCTCGGAGGTTTCATTCCCTGCTTGGATCGTGACGTAATCACCCTTGCCAATAGCTTTAAGATTTGCCATGTTGGTTTTGTCGTCAAAATACAGCTCTTTTAAGTTCAAGGCACCACGAAGGGTTTGCCGTTCATCGTGGGAACTTCCTCCCATGTCGAGCCACAGCCTTCCCCCAGCGTAATCAATACCGACAACTTCACCCTGAATCGTTTCATCTGCTGAAAGGTACCGCAACATGTCGTCTTGGTCCATCACTCGTGACCTGTCGCCTACACCTTGAGAGTCTCCAACACCAGTCCCATACCCTACATGCTGAGGTGGACGCTCTTGCGCCACCGCCACGCTCACCGAGCCTGCAAAAATCATTGCTAATCCAAAATACCCTACCTTCCGCATGTGGCTCCTCCTTGGAAGTGTGAGTGAATAATCAAAAAAACGAACGAATACATATATACGATTTTATTTCATGATCAAGGGCACCAACTATAGTCAAGGCGGTAGCCCCTGTCAAGTCAATTCTTGCCTTTAAATCCTTGGTTAACATACCAGAAATTTCACTTAAAGACTTACACTGTTTTTCCAATTTTCTCTCAATTTCAATTAAACCTTAAAGACAGTAATGGTGCCCGGAGGGAGGGTCGAACTCCCACTCTCGTGAAAGAACCGGATTTTGAGTCCGGCGCGTCTGCCAGTTCCGCCATCCGGGCAAGGCCATTTTTTCATGCGATATCTACCATGAACCTTTATGCAGGTCAAACAGGAAAAGGTGCCCCCCCTTCTCCTATTATAAATAAACCATAGCGGGGCATTCTCATTTATTCCCCATTAAGACCAGTCCCAAATTTTATCCAATGGAACCCAGTGCGAACTTTTCACCCCATTTTCGAAACAATGCTTCCTTGAGGATGCGATGATCAGGCAGCGTCAACCGTGGATCACCTTCCAATATTTTTCCTGCCATTTGTTTCGCTTTTATTAACAACCCGGTATCTCGAGCCAAATCCGCCACACGAAAATCCATTTCCCCCCATTGCTTGACCCCTAAGACATGCCCAGGCCCACGAATTTTCAAATCTTCTTCCGCCAGTGCAAAACCGTCTTCACATTGTGCAAATACCCCAAGGCGTCTCCTCGCTGTAGAAGGGGAAAACGCTTCCCCCGGGGAACGCCTCCCGATCTCATCGAGCAACATTCGACTGGACTCAAGCTTTAAGGGTATTTGCTGGGAATAGGGAGGAATTTTTCCCAGGCCATGAATCAGCACACAATAGCCTTGATCCCGACCTCGCCCGACCCGGCCGCGTAATTGATGCAATTGGGCCAACCCAAACCGTTCCGCATGTTCAATGAGCATGACCGTGGCATTGTGAACATCCAAGCCGACCTCGACAACAGTAGTGGCCACCAACACATCAATCTCTTTCTTTTTAAACTGGGCCATGACCACTTGTTTTTCCCGAGACGGCAAGCGCCCATGCAGCAAACCGATACGAAAGGGAGCACATTCTTCGCGTAATTGTTCTGCAGCCTCAATGGCTGCTTGCAAATCAATTTTTTCTGATGGTTCAACCAGCGGATACACCACATAAGCCTGCCGCCCCGCTTCTAATTCCTTTCGCATCAAACGATGCGCGTCTTTCCGTTGACCGGTCGGGAATAACATCGTCTTCACGGGTTTTTTCCCTGGAGGAAACTGATCAATTATCGACACATCCAAATCCCCATACATCGTCATCGCTAAGGTCCTGGGAATAGGCGTGGCGGTCATCACCAACACATCGGGATGCCATGGCGCTTTCCCACGAAGCTGCGCGCGCTGCAGCACACCGAATTTGTGTTGCTCATCCACAATCACCAACCCGAGCTTGGCAAAGTGCACATCCGGCTGTAACAACGCGTGTGTACCCACCACCACCTGAACCTGACCTGACTGCATTCCGGCAAGGATCTTTCCGCGCTCGCGTCCTGTCTGCCCGCCTTTCAACAAAAGGCACCGGACACCCAGGGCGTCAAATAGGGGAAGCAACGACAGATAGTGCTGTTCGCTCAACACTTCCGTGGGGGCCATCAGAGCCGCTTGATATCCGGACCCACAGGCCATCACGATGGCATGAAGAGCCACCACGGTCTTCCCACACCCGACATCTCCTTGCAGCAAGCGGTTCATACTGATTGGCCGTCCCATATCATGGCTAATTTCCTTGATCACCCGCTCTTGCGCCGAAGTGAGCGAAAAGGGCAGCACGGTTTTCAGCTGTTCAACTAACGGGTTGCGAACAACAAATGGGATGCCTTCAATGTCCTGAGTGTCCTGAGTCTGCCCTTGGCGCCGCATGGCGAGTGCTAATTGCAGGAGAAACAATTCTTCAAACGCCAGGCGTTGGTGCTCTGGCGTCGCGTAGGCATTCAAGGCCTCCACCGAACGCTCCTGATTGGGAAAGTGTAAGACGGGTAATGCCTCCGGAAGGGCTGGCACTCCGAGTTGTGTTCGCATGGTTAAGGGCAACATCTCTTGTAACTGATCGGCATAATGGTCAAAAATTGATCGAATAATTCGTCGAATCTGCTTGGAACTCAACCCATTCGTTTCATGATAGACGGGAACAATCCGGCCCCCACACATGTCCGGCAATTCGTCCTCATCCAGCAATTCATACTCCGGGCCCCGCATGGTCATCGGTGAACTTCCAGACGAATTGGACAGGACTGGACCGGTTAGTAACAGAGAGACACCAGGCACAAAGGTTTTCTCCAAATAGGGCTGGTTAAAAAACACGCATTCGATAAGACCCGTCTCATCCCTCACCGTCACCGTGACCACGACCAGACGTCTTCGATAGGTGGTTTTCACCCACGCTTTCTGCACTCTGCCTTTAATGGTGGCCTTCATGCCTGGGAGAAGGTTCCCGATGGGCAACACTTCCAATCGGTTTTCATATCGCCAGGGTAAAAACCAGAAAGCATCCTCTAATGTTTTCACGTCTAATTTTTCCAGCAGGCGGGCTCTCCGAGGCCCCACCCCTTTGGCAAACTGAATAGGGATCTCAGAAAGAGAGGAAGGAGTCGGCATGATGATTACAAAAATCCTATTACAATTGAACTCGCAAATTTTCAAAGAAAAAACATGAAACCATTTTTCCCCAATGGCCGCAAATGGCTTAGGGAAAATAAGAGAGAAGGAAATGAAGTTGTGATGACATCAATGCGAAGGCTTCGCAGAACCATCTCCTATTGATGGAGAGAGACTACTTCGGTCCCCGCAAAGGGGTCAGGAGTTTGGAACGATACACCTTCGCCGGATGGCCCGGAGCTGTTTCTTTCGCGGTGAACCTATCAAGAATGTCATCGAAACGTTGGGCACACCCCTTCACATCATTAGGGTCGACTCGGCAAGAGACACAGGCGGCATAACTCAATGCATAAATGCGATTGACATCTCCGGCGTCCGGATAATTTTCTTTGAGTGCGCTTTGCAAATCGGCATCCAACTTGCCCCCGGCCAGGCTAGACATGAGACCTGATATTTCCGCACCAAATTTCTTAACCTTATGTTGATCTTCTGTCGACAAGTCTTCCGGAAGCGGGCAGGTATTGGGTTTAATGACGATCGTATCGACTCTGGGTTGCTGGCACCCGTGGGTCAAGAATAGTAGACTCATAATCACGAGACCCATCGTAAACGGAAAATACCAATCCCTTGCAGGAAATTTCAGATTCATCATGAATCCTCCTTTGTTGAAAACAAACAAGTTAGTGTCACACGTTTAAGGAACCGGCGGTTATGATAGGCGTGTGAATTCGGACATTCCAGCTTGGATTCTCCGGATTAAGTGATCGTGACAACATGTGATACATCTTGCCTGGTTAGGTGTTGGGCCGCAGCGTCCTCCCGATAGTGACGCGAGTCCTTCGACTGTCACTGGCACTACTCCAAAACGTGGCCTCAACGCATTCTTAGGGAAAAGTTTAATGCAAAGAAGTCTAATGCTTATCTACCGCACACTATTAAACTACTCCGTGATCGTTACCCTTCTTTCGTAAGAGCGACTTCCAGTGACCTTCTAGTGCGCAGGTGGAACAACAACCGTTTCATCGTGGAGGCCTTCCGCGAGCACAGAAGATTTTCATTATGGAGCACTTGTGTGTACAATAGCACCTGTGGTAACAAACAGATTCTAATCGACAATTCGGTCATTTTAAATATCCAGGGAGAAGACAATGGCTTTTTCATGTGACGTATGCGGAAAAAACCGCTTAGTGGGAAATAATGTGAGTCACGCGAATAATAGGACAAAACGGATCTTTAGGCCGAATCTCCGGACGGTTCGCGCGCTCGTGAAGGGTGCGGCACAACGCATTAAAGTCTGCACCCGTTGCCTGCGGTCCGGATTGGTCCAAAAAGCCGTCTAGTCGTTTCTCAGGCCGTTCATGCGAGGTGAACGGTATGTCACATTTGATGTTCTTGTAGCCCTGAATCGTATTCACCTATTCGACTGTCATCATTACTTCATTCCTTTCCAGCCGATTTTCCTACTGATCCTTGGGTGTCATTCTGAAATACGCCCACTTCTGATGAATCAGCAGGGCTCGTCCCTGGAAACGACCGCTGGTCCCTATTAACGTGGGGCAGACCATTCCACCTTCATCCTTTCCCACTCGCAGGACCGCCGCCCTTTTTTTCGCTTTTGCCTTAATCGGGATTTTTCATCCTCTGAGTTTCCCCCCATTTGATCTCGGATGGCTGGCCTGGTTGGTGTTGGTTCCGCTCCACATGATTATTCATGACCTCCGGCCAAGGCGGGCCTTGTTTTATGGATGGCTGGCCGGAACCATCGCCTTTGCAGGGACCGTGACATGGGTCATCACGGCCATGCATCAATTTGGTCAAGTGCCGTTCATGGTGAGTGCGTTGTTGATGCTCCTTTTGGCTGCCTATCTTGGCCTATATATGGGCATCTATAGCTGGGGGTATGCCAAGTTCCAACACACATGTCCCAACCTCGTGTGGCTGGCAGCTCCCGGCTTGTGGGTTGCCCTGGAATTTGTCCGAACCCATGCGTTGAGCGGGTTCCCCTGGGCGCTCTTGGGCTATTCCCAATACAAATGGCTCCCGCTCATTCAATTTGCCGACGTGACCGGAGTCTATGGGGTTTCATATTTACTCGTCATGGGAAATGTTGCTCTGACCTCTCTCCTGTTATGGATCTACGGCAAAAGACGGGGCCTGGCCCTACCAGGACCCTGGGTGTCGGTGACAGGCTTTGGGTGCGCACTGACTCTCGTCCTCGCCTATGGAACCTGGAGGGTGCAGGAACAGGCCCACCTTGACGCCTCGGCACGCACTTTGTCCATTGGGTTAGTCCAAGCCAATATCGATCAAGCCGTTAAATGGAACGAGGCCTACCGGGATGAGACACTTCGACGCTACGCCTCCCTCAGTCAAGAAGCCGGAAAGAACACCGACCTGCTCATTTGGCCGGAGGCAGCCACCCCCTTTCTTTTCGAGCAGGAACCCGCCTACCAGAAACAGGTCCTTGATATTGCGAAAGACACACACAACTCGTTGCTATTTGGCAGCCCCACACTTCGATTTCAACAGGACGGCCGTCCGTATTTGTATAACAGTGCCTTTCTGGTGACGGCGGAAGGACGGGCCTCAGACCGGTATGACAAACGTCATCTGGTGCCATTTGGGGAATACATACCCTTGCGATCAATTCTCTTTTTTCTGGATAAGCTCGTGGTAGGGATCGGCGACTTCAAATCGGGCCAGGGAGTCATGACCATGCAAGTCCCAACGCCGCCACCCGACAATGGTCCGAGATTCGGGGTGGCTATTTGTTTCGAAGTCATTTTCCCGGATCTGGTTCGCCGGATGGCCCAGGAGGGCGCGAATTTTCTCGTCACGATTACCAATGATGCCTGGTTCGGAGATTCTGCTGCGCCCTATCAACATTTCGGCATGGTCGTTTTTCGTGCCGTGGAAAATCATTTAGGGTTTGCCCGGGCCGCCAACACCGGGATTTCCGGCTTCATTGCCCCGGACGGACACATTCTTTCCCAGACATCAATTTTCTCCGAACAGGCGGTGACGGGATTACTCCCACTCCGTTTCTCATCACCCACCTTTTACACGCAATTTGGGGATGTCTTTAGTTGGGGTTGTGTTATAATGGCTGGTATTTTGTTCACTTGGTGTCGGTTTACCACACCGCTTTCCACCCCCAAGCCACGGTCTTCACCGATATAGCCGCGAGAGGAGTGCTGCCCATGCTCGAAGATATTCGCATTCGAATGGATAAAATCAACGACTACATTCTGGAATTCCGGAGGTATCTTTGACGTTCCTCGGCTAACAACTGAACTGGAAGAACTCGAGCGGGAGACCTCCCAGCCGGACTTTTGGAACAATCCCCGTCAGGCCGCCAAAGCCGGACGACGCCAAGCCGAGATCGAACGCCAACTCGCACGCCTTCACCAACTCGACCAGCAACGGGATGACCTTCTCGCCATTCTGGATCTGATTGGCCAACAGGGGGATCCGGAATTAGAAGCCGAGTGGAGCAAGGGCATCAAAGACGTTGAGGCCACGCTGGAAGCCTGGCGATTGGAACAATTGTTATCGGGCGAACATGACCAGAACAATGCCATCCTCAGCATTAATCCGGGAGCAGGCGGAACCGAATCCCAGGACTGGGCACAGATGCTCATGCGCATGTATCTTCGATGGGCTCAGGAACGGGGATACAAAGTGGAAACCATCGATCTGCAACCCGGCGATGAAGCCGGCATCAAAAGCGTGACCTTGGCCATTGCCGGACCATTGGCTTATGGATACCTGCACTCAGAGGCGGGCGTACACCGGCTGGTTCGCATCTCCCCCTTTGATGCCAACAAGCGTCGGCATACCTCCTTCGCCGCAGTGGGGGTCTATCCGGAATTGGACGACGACATTGACATTGTGATTGATGATAAGGATCTGAAAGTCGATACCTTTCGCGCTGGTGGCGCGGGCGGGCAAAATGTAAACAAGGTGGAAACCGCAATTCGCATGACCCATCTTCCCACTGGAACCGTGGTGCAATGCCAAAATGAACGGTCGCAATTGCAAAACCGGATCGGCGCCATGCGAGTGTTAAAAGCGAAGCTGTATGAGCTGGAACAACAAAAGAAAGACGCTGAATTTCAAAATATTGTTGGGGAAAAGAAAGATATCGCCTGGGGTAGCCAAATTCGTTCCTATGTGTTCCAACCGTATCAAATGGTCAAGGATCACCGGACCAACTTCGAATCAGGCAATGTCGCCGCGGTCATGGATGGAGGGTTGGACCCTTTCATTGAAGCGTATTTAACCATGAAGGCCTCGAAGGCTTCACATATGCCGGCCAATTAACACGCATCCACATTCGAGACTCGGCCTTCATGATTCATCACCGTCATACTCGTGTTTCCTGTGCTGACCAGACGACCATCGAGATATTCACCCCTATGAATCCAGTAGAGTCATGTAAGTTATGGAAGAATTGAACGAACAACAACAACAACGGCTGGAAAAACTCCACGCGCTCCAGGATGGAGGGCTTCATCCCTTTGGTACACGTTTTCCCACCTCCCACACGGTTGAGGCCATTCTTCAATCGTATACGGCCTCGACCAAAGAAGACCTTGAAGGTACACCGATTTCGTGCACGGTGGCCGGACGCATTGTGGCCATGCGCCGTTTTGGAAAGGCCGCTTTCGCAGCCCTACAGGAAGAAGGCCATCGTCTCCAGGTCTACCTCAAGAAAGATCTGCTTGGGGATCAGTCCTACGAACTTTCGCAGTCGTTTGATTTAGGGGATTGGATCGGTGTCGAAGGCAAGTTATTTCGCACCAAAACCGACGAACTCACGGTAGAAGTCCATCGCCTCACCTTTCTCACGAAAGGGTTACGGCCGCTTCCGGAAAAATGGCACGGGCTCACCGACATTGAAACCCGGTATCGGCAACGCTATGTGGATTTGATTGCCAATCCATCGGTACACCAGGTATTCCGCACGCGCAGTCGGATCATTAATATCATTCGTTCGTTTCTCACAGAACGAGAATACCTCGAAGTGGAAACCCCGATGATGCATTCCATTCCTGGAGGAGCCACGGCACGCCCGTTTGTGACCCATCACAACACCCTCGACGTAGACTTATATTTGCGCGTGGCACCGGAACTATACCTCAAGCGCCTCATTGTCGGGGGCTTCCGGCGCGTCTTTGAAATTAACCGCAATTTCCGCAATGAAGGTATTTCCACCATTCACAATCCTGAATTTACCATGTTGGAATTTTATCAGGCCTATGCGGATTATCATGATCTGATGGACCTGACCGAACAGTTGTTTCACACCTTGAGTCTGGAAGTATGCGGAGGCTCAATGGTGGAATACCAGAGCCAAAGCATTTCTCTGGCGCCACCCTGGCGCCGAGTGCCGTATCTGGATTCGATCGTAGAGGTCAACCAGTTGGACCCTGAGGTCCTGTCCGACCAAAAGAAAGCCATAGACGCGGCAAAACGGTTAGGCGTTGATTATGTGCCGCAAGCCAGCCATGTCGACATCCTCGTCAACCTTTTTGAAGCCACAGTCGAGCCAACCTTGATTCAACCAACATTCATTACCGATTTTCCCATTGAGATCTCTCCCTTGGCCAGGAAAAAAGAATCCAACCCAGCCTTGACCGACCGATTTGAACTCTTCATTGGTGGACGGGAATTAGCCAATGGATTCTCTGAGTTAAACGACCCATTAGACCAACGACAACGCTTTGAGGCCCAAGTGGCCTTGCGGGATGCGGGAGACGACGAAGCCCATTATCTGGATGAGGACTTTATTCGAGCCCTCGAATATGGCATGCCTCCCACAGCAGGAGAAGGTATTGGGATTGATCGACTCGTCATGCTACTCACCAATCAGGCCTCAATTCGCGATGTCATTCTTTTCCCCCAACTTCGACCGGATCGGCCTTTGTGACCCTCCCATATGAGATATTAGTCGGACTGCGGTATCTTCGGGCCAAGCGTCGGCAGCGAACGATTTCGCTGAACACGTTTATCTCCATCACCGGAATCACGCTTGGTGTCGCAGCACTCATTGGGACGCTTGGCATCATGACCGGCTTCAAGGAGGATCTCCAGTCGAAAATCCTTGGTACCACTGCGCATGTGATCGTCCAGGAACGAGGCAGCAATGACATGAAAGGCTATGCGGACCTGGTCGATCAAATTGAAGCCGTTCCCGATGTGATAGCCGCTGCCCCGTTTATTTTCAAACAAGTGCTCGTCACCTCCAAAACGGCGGTGCAAGGGATCATCCTACGGGGTATTCAGCCCTCGCAGGAAACACGCGTAACCGATATAGAAGCCAACATGAAATTTGGGGATTTGGCTGACCTGACCCGCACTTTTGCCCCACCCACATCGACATCTCCTGATTCCGGTCGGGACAACCCCACTCCTGCGCCCTCCAACCCGCCAGGAATTATTTTGGGGAAGGAATTGGCCTTTCGGCTTGGCGTGTTTATCGGCGATACCATCAACGTCGTCTCACCTGTCGGCCCAATGACCTCGTTGACCATGACACCGAAAATTCGGCCCTACACCGTCGTCGGCGTGTTCGAATCCGGCATGTTCGAATATGATTCTTCATTGTCGTATATCAGCCTGGAAGAGGCCCAGAAATTTTTTAATCTCGGTGAGACGGTCACCGGGATTCAAGTCAAAGTCAACGACGTATTTTTGGCCCAGCAGATTGCCCAACGTTTGGAAGCCACACTCGGTCACATCTTTATCGCCCGTGATTGGATGCAGCTAAATCGAAACTTATTTTCGGCATTGAAACTCGAAAAGACCATGATGTTTCTTTTGTTGGTCTTGATCACCCTGGTCGCCTCGTTCAATATCGTGGGAACCTTGACGATGATTGTCAACGAAAAACAACGGGAAATTGCCATCCTCAAAGCCATGGGCGCCACCCCAGGAGCCATCATGCGGATTTTTATGTTAAACGGGTTGGTAATTGGAATTGTGGGAACGGGCATTGGTGTCCCTCTCGGCTATACCTTTTTGTGGCTCATTCAGAACTATTGGACCTTCGACGCCTCCGTCTATTACATATCCCGCATTCCCGTGCACATCCTGCCATTGGATGTGCTATTAGTCGCCACTTCGGCCATCCTCATCAGTTTTGCCGCCACGTTCTACCCCTCATGGCAAGCAGCGAAGTTAGACCCGGTCAGCGCCCTTCGTTATGAATAACTCAACCGACTCAGAGTTCACCCCCCAGGTGCCATTGGTCTCTATCGACAATCTCTGTCGTTCATTTCAGATGGGCAAGCAGACGGTGCATGTCCTCAACGGCATTTCCATGACCTTAGCTCGAAAGGAAATGGTGTCGATTGTCGGAGCATCAGGCGCAGGAAAAAGTACCCTGCTCCACATCATGGGAACCTTGGATCGCCCGACAAGTGGAAAAGTATTGTTTGAAGGAAAGAATATGTTCCGGGTCAGCGAAACCGCATTAGCGGGATTTCGGAATCGCTCCATCGGATTTGTCTTTCAATTCCATCATCTTCTTCCGGAATTCACCGCGTTGGAAAACACCTATCTTCCGGCGCTCATTCAAAAAATTCCCAAGCAACAGGCTATAGACGCCGCAAAATCTCTTCTCTCTGAAGTGGGGCTTTCTCACCGTCTGCACCATAAACCGGGGGAATTATCAGGAGGAGAGCAGCAGCGTGTCGCCGTGGCCAGAGCCTTAATCCGGCACCCTGACCTGGTGTTGGCGGATGAACCGACAGGCAATCTGGATACGCATACCGGTGATGAATTATTTGAGCTTTTACGAAAACTCAATCATACCCATGGAACAGCCTTCGTGATTGTGACCCACAACGAAAAACTCTCCCTTCAGACCGACCGGCTGATTCAACTGCAGGATGGAAAAATCATTGAAGATCGGTGCCTCACAAAGGCTTAAAAAAGGCTTTTCCTGAGGATACGAATAGTGTTTGCAGAGAGGTACTGTAATGGTGGAAACTGGTCTCGGTCGTTTCTGATGGTGAAGAAGGGGGAGGGATGCGGAGAAAGAGCTTTGCAATCCTTGGACGTGTGAGTATGAGCCAAGTTGTCATTTAGAACCCGATCATCAATTCGCCTTTTAACGAGCCTGCTCGCCATTTTCGATTTACCGAGGAATGCATCTCCAACGAGATCGACGACGGCCGGCGGACAAGTTCGTATTTCGTGCCTATCACCAAGCCGAAAAAGAAAGGCGCGCAACAGCTTCCATTCGACCCGGAGTGGACACAAGACCGCATTGAAGAAAATAAGCTCGTTAACGACATCCGTCGTCGCGTCGCAATGTGGCGCAAGGGCGGTTATGTTGGTGTAACGCCGGCTACGGCACGATTGTTCACCTACTGGACTGATCCCACCCGCCAGAAGAAACTTTCTTCTGCCAGAACGAAGCACTTGTTACTGCTATATACATTGCCGAGGTGGGAAAGAAATACGGGGTAACATTGGCCGTTGGCTTCAGCACCCGATTGTAAGGACTCCTTCTTAACGAGGATCTACCCCTATTAAGATATCTCACCATGGATTAGACTTTGTAAGCATTACTGGTGCCCAGAAGAAGTTGTGCGATGGTTCGATACAGATCATCGGCTGCTTTTTCCTTGCTCAGGAGGATTGCTCCACCCGCCTCAAGGAGAGCCTCAGTTGTCTGTGCCGAGGTTTGGACTGATAATCCAATCACAAGAATATGCGGTGCCCTTTGTTTAATCCGTCTTGTCGCATCAATCCCATTTAACTTTGGCAAGTTGATATCCATAAGGACGACATCCGGCTGACAGTGCAGAGCATGCTCGACGGCTTCCTCCCCATCCGCCGCCACCGCAACCACTTCCAGATCTGGATATGTCTCAAGAAGGCTGTGAAGTCCTTGACGTACCATGACATGATCATCGACTAGCAATACTCTCCAGCGTGTCCCTGTTGGTTTTGGAGCTGTCTTTTTGTCGATGGTAGCGGGTGATAGTGACGGTTCTAGCGTCATTGCCGGGCGTGATATGGGAAGACTCAATGTGACTGTTGCCCCTCGGCCAGGCTTGGAATCAATAAAACAGTGTCCACCCATCAACTCCATGCGCTCCTGGATACTAAAGAGACCGAAACGCTCGCCCGAGGCAGAAGGCCGTGGCATCGTTCCTACCTCGAAACCCGTGCCGCTGTCTTGCACGGAAATCAGCCAGTTCTTGTCGCCGTCTTGCTCAACCACAACAGTCGCGAGCAAAACACCTGCATGCTTGATGACGTTTAGTAGGAGCTCACGTATAGACTGAAATAGCATATCCGCTTCATTGTCCTCTAAGCGCGGCTGCTCCTCTGTATTGACTTGAACCTCGACGGTGAGACCCTGTTGCCTCATTTGCTCAGCGAGCCAATGAAGGGCAGGGACCAATCCCAAATCGTGCAAGACAGAAGGGCTCAGTTGTGCCATCAGAGACCGGGTAAAAGACATACACTGCTGTAAGACGTTGTCGAGCTCGGTCAGGGCAGTCTCCGATTCCATCGGCGTGTTTCTCAGCTGCTTTGTTTGGCTCACCTTCATACGGGCCAAGGCAAGCAGCTGAGCGAGGTAATCATGTAAGCTATTCGCGAGTCGGCGACGCTCCCGCCTCTCCGCGGAGCTTAGTTGGGAGGCGAGCCCTCGAAGACGCTCTTGCGAGTGGACAAGTTTCTGAGTCCGTGCGAGCACTCGGGCTTCCAGTTCTGTGCTCCAACGCTGCAGCTTGGATTCCGCTTCCTTGCGTTTAGTAATGTCTCGAAATATGAGTATCACTCCTACCAAGCTCCCCTCGAGATCGAAAATGGGAGCAGCGCTGTCATCGATGGGCACCTCACTGCCGTCCGGCCGGATCAGCAGTGTATGATTCGCCAAGCCGACGACCACGCCATCTCGAAGGACGCGATCCACAGGATTTGCCACGGTGGAGCGTGTGTGTTCATTCAGAATATTAAAAACGTGAACCAACGGTCTCCCGATCACATCTGCCTTCACCCGCCCCAATAAGTTCAGGGCGACCGCATTGGCAAACGTGATATGACCCTGTGCATCCGTGGCGAGTACCGCATCCCCGATACTCTCGAGAGTGACTTTCCACCGTTCCAGCGACTCATAGAGCGCGCGCTGAGCGCGCTTATGTTCCGTAATGTCACGTGCAATCGTTGAGGCGCCAATGATCCGCCCGTCCTCATCCCTGATCGGAGACACACTCAAGGATATATCGCAGAAATGCCCGCTCTTTTTGCGGCGCACGGTCTCGTACGGCGTAATCCGTTGGCCACTGCTTATTTGTGCCAATATGTCCACTTCTTCATCCTGTCGATCTGGTGGAAAGAGCAGCCGTATGGGTTGACCGATCATCTCTTCGGCGGTATATCCAAAGATGCGCACGGCTCCCTCATTCCAACTGGTCACCGTTCCGTTCAGATCCTTAGTCATAATCGCATCTTCCGAAGACGAGACCACCGCTGCGAGAAGCTCGGCTTTACGAAAGCTATCTTGCCGATCAGACACGTCACGAAAGAGAAGAACGGCACCCAGGATTTGACCGCTCGAATCCTTGATCGTGGTGGCGCAGTCATCGATAGGCACGTCAATGCCATCTCGGCGCACAAGGACCGTGCGATCGGCCAGTCCAGTAGCAATGCCTTCTCGCAAAACACGATCTATAGGGCTTTCAACCGGGCTTCGAGTGTCTCGGTGTACGATGCGGAACACGGTGTCCAAGGGTTGACCCACGGCCTCTTCGGAGGAATATCCAAGTAACTGAACAGCCACGGGATTGAGGTACGTGACACGGGATTGCGCATCTGTCGTCACTACTGCATCCCCCATACTTTCCAAGGTGGCCGTCAGGCGGGATTGCAGGTCTGTCAGTTTGTGCTGGATTCGTTGGCGCTCGTGGTTCTCTTTTTTGAGAGCAGCAATTTCTTTGTTGAGCCTCTGAAATCCCTGAGTTGCTAGGGCATGGGACTTTATCCGGAGGCCTATCGTGGTTAAACTCTTACTAGGACCTCGTTCCAGGACGGCCCCCTCCACGCGATATTGGTTTAGCTGGCCCTGAGAATTCCGAATCCCAATGGCAAACGGTAAACGGGATGATGAGCGGCAGCACCGTTCGAGAATGGCAGAGAAGTCGGATTCTGGTGCGTTTGTGACCGAGGAAATCGATCGCCCTGTAAGCTCCACTGCCGAGCCGGCGACTAGGGCGGCAAAGGCTTTGTTGCAAGACAGAACGATCCCATCGGCGGTCACGAGGACCGTGGGGTCGGATAAAAAATCCAACAGCGCCTGAAACATGAGCTAGTGGCCCTTGAAGTATTCTCGCCCTTCAACATGGGCCGATTCCGGTGTGGCTCTCAGATGCACGATAATTCGACACTCCTGGTCATGTTTCGCGATAGTCTCCTGGAGTTCCACTTTGGAATATCCCAAGTTGTCTGCGGTAATCGAGCCGAATACATTGGAGGTCATCATACAGAGCGCAGGACGATCGAGCACCTTGTCTCCAAAGGGACACCGCCGATTGCCCAACACGATTTTGTCATCATTTTCCTCGATCACATAAAAGTCTCCCTGGATACGCCGCTTTAGGTCAACTAGCACGTCCCGGACTTCTTCGCGTGTAAGTCGATCAACGCTCAAGGCCTTCTGGTATTCATGATTAATCTGCTCCCCCATTGTTTGCCCGACGAGGCTGATGAACCCAGATGCCTCCTCGAGGCCCACGACATCCTGCAATGTGCCGCTGAGCTCACGTATGAGTACGCGTGTAAAAAGGTCCCGGTCGAGATGCATGGGTAAGTCTTTGACGGATGGCTTAGTCTCATGTTTCATCAAGGCTCCTTTCGTCTAGCTCGCGGTTATTGGAAGGTGCTGACCCAAAGGGGCGTAGTGTGGGGTAGGGATAATAGTTACCATCTGGTTAAAACCCCAGTCAACTTTGTGGTCAGGAGCCACCCTCAGCTCAATCTGCACGCCATCGAAAGAAAAGAAGCTGCGTGCTCAATTTGGAGCGGCACCCATTCTGGAACACGTGCGTGCCCTTCTGCACGCCAGCGCACGCCGCACTCAGGGCCGCGTGCCTGGTGGTGGGAGGGCAGCGGAATGTTTCAGAGCTGAATGGCGAAGCATGCCTTAATTTTGAGCTGGTCGCGCCGCCGCAAAAGGGGATCAGGGTCGCGGTCGTTCGGCAGGCGACTCACCGATCGGGAAGCGATTCGGCAGGCGCTGCTGCAGTTCGTCGGGCGGGCAGGGAAGAAGTTGCTGTTCCCACCGCCTACACGCCGGATGTCATTGATGCGCCTTGGGCAATCCTGGAGAAGATTTACCGGGCCGGTTACGTGTACCAGAAATGCGGCATCATGCTCACCGATCTGGTTCCGGCGTGAAGTAACCGGCATGATCTGTTCGGTGAGCGTGACCGGCACAGACAATCCCGCCTGATGAAAGCGCTCGATGCCATTAATTTAGACCATGGCGCGACCACGTTCCACTTCGGTGTTCCCGGCTGAGCAAGGCCGCAGTGGGCCATGCGGGCCGGTTTCCGCAGCCCGCGCTATACGACGCGGTGGGGAGAGATTCTGCTTGTGAGATAGGAGGGCACACCTATGCGACCGTGGGGGAGCTTGCTCTGTTCAGTTCCTAGGAGTTTTGCCAGTACCGGCCAGACACATAAACGCGATAGCATACAATCAGAACAGGGCAGTGGAAATATTCTGAACGGGTGGCGGAAACGCTATCAGGAACGGAATTTAAAAATTGCGCTGTTCTACTAAGCTCCGTCCTGGAAACAAGGCGGAGCTTTCTTTTTGACGATCTTCCCGCCGAGTGAAGCGCTTCCTCTGAAAATAGCTTTAATCTGAAGCGCTTAAGAAAGCAGCCGTTATCGCTGCTCAAAGAGTGGGTGCGAAGCGTCAGAACGCCTCGCCGCAGCATAGATGCACCTCGACGCAGCTCTATCGTTGAGGAACTTCTTTAAACTCGAAAAGACCATGAGGTTGTTACTTCTGCTCGTCCTAATTACCCTGGTCGCCTCATTTGAATATCGTGGGTACCTTGACGATGTTTTTTCAATGAAAAACAACGGGAAATTGCCATCCTCAGAGCCATGGGCGCTACGCCAGGAGCCATCATGTAAAAGGAAATGGTGTCGATTGTCGGAGCATCAGGCGCAGGAAAAAGTACCCTGCTCCACATCATGGGAACCTTGGATCGCCCGACAAGTGGAAAAGTATTGTTTGAAGGAAAGAATATGTTCCGGGTCAGCGAAACCGCATTAGCGGGATTTCGGAATCGCTCCATCGGATTTGTCTTTCAATTCCATCATCTTCTTCCGGAATTCACCGCGTTGGAAAACACCTATCTTCCGGCGCTCATTCAAAAAATTCCCAAGCAACAGGCTATAGACGCCGCAAAATCTCTTCTCTCTGAAGTGGGGCTTTCTCACCGTCTGCACCATAAACCGGGGGAATTATCAGGAGGAGAGCAGCAGCGTGTCGCCGTGGCCAGAGCCTTAATCCGGCACCCTGACCTGGTGTTGGCGGATGAACCGACAGGCAATCTGGATACGCATACCGGTGATGAATTATTTGAGCTTTTACGAAAACTCAATCATACCCATGGAACAGCCTTCGTGATTGTGACCCACAACGAAAAACTCTCCCTTCAGACCGACCGGCTGATTCAACTGCAGGATGGACTAATTATCGAGGATCGCTGTCTGACGGATCGCTCAACCGCGACGGACAGGTCGTAAGACCACACCACAAAAATCAAGGGGAACTCCACCTCTGTCGATGAAGTTCCCCTTGTTAAGGAATGCTGGGAGTGGTTAAAAATGCCCGTCCAGTCCTGCCCAG
Organism: Candidatus Nitrospira neomarina; assembly: GCF_032051675.1. Taxonomy (NCBI): domain Bacteria; kingdom Pseudomonadati; phylum Nitrospirota; class Nitrospiria; order Nitrospirales; family Nitrospiraceae; genus Nitrospira; species Candidatus Nitrospira neomarina. Next base: position 4,370,966 of record NZ_CP116968.1, on the reverse strand, counting down.
AGTCATGCCGAAAGGAAGGCCGCAGCTGCTTGGACGACCGGAGCGTACGAAGGAGTACGTGAGCTCGGCCAGGCAACGAAACCACCGCTGGCGGCATTTTTCACAATTACGGAGAAGCCGTGATACGGTCCTTTATCTCATCAAATGTGGTCTTGGGAATGATGTTTTTCGCCACAAGTTCGCCACGGAGCCGATAAGGCCGGTTTGAAACCACTTCCTCAGCTACCTCCCGAGTTAACCCCAGCGTCAACACCAGATCACTCACCGGCGCCTTATTAATATTGACTAAATCCCCTCCGATTTTTGGCAGGGTTGGGGGCGTCACAATCTTGGGCACAGGTGGTTTGGACGAAACGATCGGGCTGGAATTCACTGACGGGGCCATTTCGGTCTTTGGCATGTCAGGCTTCTCCGAGGACTTCATCACTCCGGCAGTACTTCCTATGGAAGATTCACGGGTATCTTTTAATTCCTTCTGATAGCGCAACACGGTCTCTTTCAGGGCTTTGTTTTGGGCTTTTACTTTTTGATATTGGTCCACGACCACACGCAATTTGGACGTGAGCTGCTCTTTTTCCTGATCTAATTCCCGCTCACGCGTTTCCAGTAAGGTGTGCTCATTTTTTCGCCCTTCTTTAATCCGTTGCACCTCGGTGGTCATCGTCTCCAAATCTGTGGAAACTTTTTCGTTCAGCCCCTTTAAATTGCGTATTTGTTCTTCAAGGGCTTCCTGATGCATCCGGCTTTTTTCCAACTCGGCCTTGGCCGACTCCATATCCGCCACCGATGCCTCATATTTCGACTTCGAAACCATGCACCCTGGCAATCCCAACAGAAGCACGACCGCAATAACCAACCACCTGTTCATAATATCCTCCTCGTCCCTGCCAATAGAAAGATTCATGCTTGAATAACTCTTCCTGCCCTGTCCGGCTCTTGGGTTTACACCCTTATTTCAGGATTTATGGCATCCTCTCGGTTATGTCAAGCCTCGCGGCGCCACGGGTTAAGGGTTCCAACTACCTACCGCTTACAAAACATACAATTGAGGGCGTCGGTCTTTGAGCAAATCGTTATAAGGATTGATTCGTTTGTCGCGGGCTTCCGCCATATCCATCTCATACAGACCAACTTCTTCGTCTTTGAGGGAAGAGCGACACAAAATCCGTCCATTGGGGGCCACAATCTCACTCATGCCAATAAATGGCAATGCGGGTTTTTCCCCGCGCTGCTCCCGACCGACTCGATTGGCTGTTATGGCAAACACCCCATTTTCCAAGCATCTCGTCACCATGGCATCAGGACAATAAGGCAACACTAAATTGCTGGGGTGACATAAAATATCGGCGCCTTTAATGGCCAGACTTCTTGCAGCTTCAGGGAAAAACCAATCAAAACAGACGAGAAGCCCCACCTTAGCCTTACCAATATCCCAGACAAGAAATCCCGTATCTCCAGGATCAAACCAGAGGGTTTCCTCAAAAAATAAATGGGTTTTGCGATAAGTCCCGATATACCCCCTCGGTCCGATCAGCACGGCCGAATTATATAATCGGTCATGGTCCCGTTCAGCCAACCCGATCACGACGTGCAGATCACGGCCCCGAACGGCCTCTTCCAAAGCTTTGATGGTGGAGCCAGCAGGAACTTCCTCTGCCAACTCCCGAACTTCGTCTTTTGAAAGAAATTGATATCCCGAAAGGGCTAGTTCAGGAAAAACAAGGAGATGCCCTTCAAAACGATGGATGGCGCGGAGAATCGTCTCTAGATTGCGTTGAATTTCTCCAAACCCTGGAGAAAATTGAAAATACCCTCCACTGATCTTGGACATCGCCACCCCACAAAAAAAAGCGGGCAGAGATAGACTCTACCCGCTTCTTCATCAGATTAAGGCGTTATGATTACTTAACCTCTTTCAAATGCATCACGGCGCTTTTCGCATGTTTGGTCCCGACATCGGCATGACCGGCTTTGCCATGTTCCACCGCTTCCATGAGTTCGTGAACTCCCTCGTCTAAATGAGGATTTTTCACGTCTTTTTGAGCAGCTTGAGCGTGAGTCAAGGCTTCTTGTGCATGCTCAACCAACGCATCAGCATGTCCCTGCCCGCCGTGATCGGCAGCGCCTTCAGCATGGGCAATCGCTTCAGCCACATGTGGATTGGCTCCTGCAAGGGCGACAGACCCCCACGACCCCGCAATCAGTAACCCCAGAATCGCGAACAGACCAATTCCCCTAACAACCGCTTGCTTTTTCATCCCTGACCTCCTTGAAAAAGTAAATAATATTGAGCTGAGAGTTTCAAATATCCTCTCATCCCTCACATACAAGATCAAGATGATCTCATTTGATCCTGATTGGTGACCCGATATAATAACTTCACGTCTTTTTCGGCCGGTGCCGCAAAATCACGGGACCATTCCCACCATGACCCCGGATAGACTTTCACTCGTGGAAACCCGACGTATCGCAATAGACAAAAAACCCAAGCCGCCCGCACCCCACCCAAGCAATAGGTCAGGATTTCCTGATTGTTTCGTAGCCCGTGATCTTCAAATATTTTCTTGACCTGCTCCGGAGGTTTCACCGTGGCATCCGGTTGTAAAAACCGGTTCCAGGGGATATTGATGGCAGAAGGAATATGGCCGGCCCGGGGCAACCCATCGATTTCCTTCCCCGCATATTCCTCAACGCTTCTGGCATCAAGAATGATGGTATCCGGATGAGGGCCTTTGACCAGTTTTTTCAATCCATCCTTATTCACAATGAGGTCCGGATTAACCTTGACAGTAAAATCGCCCGGCTTGGGTTGAACCGCTTCATGTTCAAAGGGGCGCTGCTCTGCAGTCCACTTGACCCACCCACCGTCCAGAATTCGGACACTTGAATGACCCAGATACGTCAACATCCAAAACATGCGTCCCTCATCACCCCAATTATCGAAGGGATTACAATAAATAACCACGTCACTGGACTGGTTAATACCCAGCGCTCGAAGGCGCTGTTCAATTCTCCCAAGGTCAGGATCTAAGACCCCCTTTGCCACGGCTGAGGGATCGCTGTACTCATGCCAAGTGCTGTGAACGGCACCGGGAATATGTGTGGAATAGGCGGCGCGACCTCGTACATCAAGAATGACCAAGTCTTCGCGGCCCAGATTTTGGGCAAGTGATTCGGTATCAATGAAAAAATTTTCGGCCACAGTGCTTTCCTTTATGAATGAAGTGAAGACGCATCTGCCGGGGGATGAGGAGTAGGCCCATCGGACGGTGCCGTACACCCTACCCGAAGATCGGGTTCCTGATCCTGTACAACCGTAGAAAGGGTCGCATCCAAGGGAAACTCCCGTTCATAGATCGTAAAGACATATGGATCCTCACCCGTCAGACCATACTGATCTCTCAACATCTGATTTTGACTATCCGTCTGAATATGATACCGAATCCGCGACTGAACGATCCACCCTTTTTCATGTTCCGGGATTTCATATTCAAAGGAATAATCCCGGCTGGCAAGAGGCAGCAATCGGTTATCATATACTTCCACAATCACGGGCTGCCAGAGGATCCAACGGCCCATGGTATCAGATTGCTCATGCACCACCGTGCCGTTCGAATCGCGCACCGTAAATTCAACGGTAAAAAACCGGTCCGGGTCCCCTGTCGGGATTTTGTGCCCAGCCCCTGCATTAATCAGGGTCAACGTTAATTTGACATCGTCACCCGGTTGGGGTGTCGGAGGGTCTGCCTGCACCTGGACAGCGACCGCTCGCTTGACCATGTCCGGATCATGACCTCCCCGCCAGAGATGTCGTCGACCGAATCGGATAGGGCTCCCCTTGGCCACCGGCCGCTCGACTTCCGGCATATGACAACTCTGACAGATCAGTCCCTTTTCCTTCATGAAAAACTTGCCTTCATACTCAGGATACGTGCCACAAGGACCCGCATTGTAAAATTGCATGGGTCCCGAAACCACATTATGGCAGCGATAACAGACCTGGGTCGTTCTGAAGGAAGGATCAAATTGGGTGGGATGCGGCGCCGCCGAATCGTCATATGGACCGAGAATCTTCCCATCGCGAACATGGCAGGCTGCGCACGTCACACCTTCTTGTTGATACTCCGCATCGTACCGGTAATTGGGAATTTGAATGGCTTTTTCGACACGCCCACGGGGAAGATCTTGAATAAGAGTCGGTTGCTGATTTTCCAATGGCGTATGGCAATTCAAACAGACCCAGATATTGTCATCTTTTTTCCAATAGGCTTGAAAGAACGGATCGTGAAAGGCCTTGGCATGAATACTGGATTTCCACTCTTCGTAGATTTCGACATGACAACTTCCACATTCCTCCGCTTTCAAGCTCTGCAATCCCACCGGAATCTGTTGATAGGGAATGGGTTTCGCGTAATCCTCTCGTAAGCCGAATATGACGGTGGGACGAATCTCCGTATAAAAAATGTAGATCCCTACCCCCAGCACCAACAGGAGCAACACCCACGCTTTTCCTCCCCATGATCGCTTTGATTTCATCGCGTTAATTATCCAGCAGAGCCTTGAGATGACGGTCCACGGATCCCGCCAACGCCTTGAGGTGATATCCCCCTTCCAAACATGACACAATTCGCCCACTTGCAAATTTTTTTGCAATCTTCAAGACAATCGTTGTCATATCGGCATATCCTTGCTCCGTTAAAGCCATACTCGCCAATGGATCATCCCGGTGACCGTCAAATCCGGCGGAAATCAGAATACATTCAGGTTGAAAGTGTTCAGCGGCCGGGACCAAGATTCTCTGGAATATTTCGCGATACTTTTCATCTCCTTGTCCTCCCGAGAGCGGCACATTGATGGTCAGACCTTTTCCTTGACCTGCCCCGGTTTCCGTCGCCCGGCCCGTCCCGGGATAAAATGGAGCCTGGTGGGCACTAAAAAAAAGGACTGTGGGATCATCATAGAAAGCCTGTTGCGTGCCATTACCATGGTGCACATCCCAATCCACAATCATAATTCTCTGTAGTCCATATTGTTGCTGAAGATAACGGGCGGCAATCGCGACGGTATTAAAGAAACAAAACCCCATCGCTCGATCCGCCTCCGCGTGATGCCCGGGAGGCCGCACGGCGCAAAACGCCTGATCAATGTCGTGGTTCATGATCGCATCCACCGCCGCCAAACCCCCGCCGACTGCCAGATAAGCGGCCTCCAACGTTCCCGGACACATCGACGTATCAGGATCCAGGGAGACATACCCGGTTGAGGGGGAGCGTCGTTCAAGACTCTCCACATAGGATGAGTCGTGGACGAGTTCAATCCATTTCAGATCGGCCCGTCGCGGGGCAACCTGATGCAGCCGGGACCACGTTCCCGAACTCTCTAATTGTGCGCGTATCGCACGAAGCCGTTCAGGTGACTCCGGATGGCTTCTGCTCATTTCATGGAGCTCATAGGCCGGATGAGATACGTATCCAACACGTCCCATGCTACAGAACTCCCAAACTTGAAAAGGAAATCATGCTAAAGAGGAAAAACCTGATCACCGTTACCGGGAATAAACCTTGCGCCTACTGACAAGCAGGAGGGAAAATCGAAAAAGATCCTAGCACAGGGAAATGGCTTAGACAACGAATACACCCGCATGATAGGCTCGATTTCATTCACGTTCCGTCACCTTTATTTCTGATCGGATTTCAGCCATGGCCAATCCTAAGATCGAACAATTCAAAAAAGTGCTCCAAATGGATCCAAAGGACGAGACCATGTGGTTCGGCCTGGGGAAAGCCTACATGAATGACGAAAATTGGGAAGAGGCGATTCCCGCCCTTGAGCAATGCATTCAAGTGAAACCTGAATATTCAGCCGCCTATTTTGCGTTGGCTCAATCGCTTCACCAAACAGGCGAATTTGAAAAATGCCGGACAATATGTACCCAAGGCATCGCCGTGGCAACCAAGAATGGTGATCTTCTCGTCATTAAAAACCTGGAAGCCCTCAAAGCCTCCCTGCCTTCATCTTAACCGCTCGTACTTTTTCTAATCCTTCCCGCAGGTTCGCTTCACATCCTTTCCTTGATACTCGCGAGTTCTTTGGAGGTAAGGCGATATCGAGCAACCGGGTTCACTGCCAACAATCGAATTCGAGGATCGCGTGCATCCCCTGGTGGTCGAGTCACCCACGTGACCTGACGAATACGAATGGGATTACGTAATTCCTGCGCCGGTGCCTTCCATAAGGTCAGCAGGATCGCACTGAACTGAGGGACGTCGACGACCACTCCGACCAACATCGCAGCCAATCGCTGAAGATCCAAGGGAGGAATGTCCTGAGGGCGCCCATTCCTCCATGGTAAATCAGGGACACTGACTGCCAGCAACACGGGTGCACAGTACCGTTCTAATTGCCTGGCTTTTTCCGCCATGCGTGACAACAGTCGCCTGACTAAAGCCTGCTCAAAAAACTCATCCGAGGATTCTAGAATCTGGTGAGGTTGTAGACGCACCGCCGGTGATTTGCGAGTAGGTCCTTGGGTCGATTGGATTACCGTGACTTCCACAAAAAATCGATGCGTACCTTCATAACACTCCAGGTCCGCCGTTCGCCCGCCAGAAGCCTCTAAAAATGCCACGGAAAAGCCTGCTTGCGCGAGAAAATACGCGGTCTCGATCTCGGCATGCGCGGACGCCGCCTGCCTGACCGGAAACCGATGAATGTGCTCCCATAAAATCGCCAGTCGAGTCTGGCTTTCTCCGTCATCACAAGCTCTGGCAAGAGTGTGCCATTGGTGGTGAATCAAATCTGACTTGGGTTGTATCTTCACACTCCTCCATCATAAGCACGAAATCGAACCAACAGATGCATTTTTTGGCAATTACGGCCCACGAGTACCCCTCGACACTCAACCAGTATATCAATTTGAAGCGGCAACAGGCTTTCCCTTTAGGCAGGAAATCGGGCCATAGCTTATCCTCACAGCCATTCACTGTATATAAACTAAGGGGAAAAAGGACGTAGGAGGCTCAAGCTGAGGACCTGCCTGGCATTATGCGCTAGAAGCTTCTGAGGGATGCTTCAATTCTTCGAGTGTAAAGTGTTTCGGGAGCATGACCGGGAACACCACACCAATGGGATCGCCACGCAAAATGGTCGTGGTCTTATCCGGAGAAGGGTCCAATTGCAGCAGAAAATTCGTCACAAAGGCATCGTGGTCAGGGAGAAAATCATAGGGATTCGGGGTGAGTTTATATTCTTGCGTTTTGATCCCTTCCCAGATGGAGAAGGTCCGGTTGGGGAAATGATAAAAATGATTGGGAAGATCCTTCATCATCATGCCGACTTGTTTGGGGTAATAAAACCGTATGCCACAATAAAGCTTGGGAAATCCACTATTCAAAATCGTATCGACATACATTCCCGAAAATGACTTATACCCCAAAAGCCGCTCTTCAGGAAGGATGGGCGGAGACTGCCATTCAAAACCAGTGCCTTTCCGACGAAACCGGCAATCCGCCGGTGAACGGATGAGCCAGCCATATTGCCCTACGGCCCGAACCGGCCCACAATCATCAGGAAGGACCTTGTATCCGGAGGCCGCTAACTCCCGTTGCTCAGGCAACGGCATGTTGGTCATCAAGGGGCGGTGTGGATGGAAATCAAGCTTGAGTCGTTCCGGAGCAAAGGCGGTGGCATACTCCCGCTCCCAATAAATAACCCATTTATCGTCTGTGGTTCCCGGTTTCGAACTCATGGAATGCCCTTCAGGATTGCCCTGGGATCGTCTGCCCTCGCTTAATCATCCACGCCACTTCAGCCACACGCTTTCCCAACGCCCATGCATCGGCACGCTCCGCATCATTAATTCCAGGGCTAACGCCTTCCGTCGTCGCTGAAGCGCCAAACGCTCCTCCGTCACTCACGACAATCATCTTGTTTCCAAGCATGGCTGCAAGGATGGTCAACATCGTCACCTCTTTTCCGCTGGATATTTGCCCACCGGTCGCAAAGGCTGCTCCTACCTTATTACGCATTTTCCATTCAGGATACACGCCAAATTCAAACTGCCAGCGGTCAAAAAAAGATTTCACTTCACCTGACATATTCGACCAATAGACTGGCGAACCCACGATGACGGCATCGCTGCCAAACAACTCATCGGCGGTCACCTGCCCCACGGTCTTCAGGAGGACGGTGATCCCTGGTATCGATTCAGCACCCTTTTTCACACTTTTGGCCATCTCGGCCGTATGCCCCGACAGAGAATGATAGGTGACTAAGACCTGAAGGCCATCGTTAGCCTGAGGAGATGCTTGGGGAGATGAAGGTTGAGCGGAAACTTGCACATACCCACACCACCAAACAAGGACAGCCAGAGCTACCCATAAGGTATTTCTTCGAAAAATCTTCATAGGGAAATCAAACTGGAAGAGAGAAATCAAATGTCCGGACCTGACAGACCAATCCTTAAGAGCATCAAACCCCGCTACCGTCGTTCAATTTCTTCGTCTATTTGCTCTTCCACCGATACATGGGTCAAGGCCCCTCGATAATCGCACTTATGACACCGCACCCGAAATTCCTCCAACCACTTCTCTTGTACAAAATGTTGATGACATTTTGGGCACGCAAACACCCCCTTCACATAATGCACCTGCTTTCTATACTTCATAACCAAACCCTCCAGAAATTTTTAAAATAAAAGGTCGGTGCTAGCCTGCCATAGGCCTTTTTCCAATTGCAAATTGGGATCGGGCCATTACCGCAGTGTGGCTTCCGGGCAAATACCTGCTCAAGGCTTAGTATCATGAGGGGCTCCAAAGACCTTCGTACGTTGTTTACGCGGAAAATATTGGTCATGAACCTTTTTGAGGCGGGCTTGCTCCACATGAGTATAGATTTGAGTCGTGGCAATGCTGGCATGGCCGAGCATCATTTGGACCGAACGAAGATCGGCACCATGATCCAATAAATGCGTCGCAAAGGAATGGCGAAGCATGTGAGGTGAAATAGGCTTGGTGATGCCTGCACGAGCCGTACGATCCTTGAGAATTTTCCAAAAACATTGCCGGCTCATGGCCCGCCCCAGCCGGGTAAGAAATAACGTGGAAGAGGTTCGCTTTTTGACAAAGGCCGGACGGGAAGACTGCAGATACTCCGAGACCAACTGGCGTGCCTTGTCTCCGATCGGAACAATTCGTTGTTTGTCCCGCTTGCCGGTCGCTTGCAAAAACCCCACCTCCAGATTCAGATGGGCCATTTCCAAATTGATGAGCTCCGATACCCGAAGCCCGGTGGCATAAAGCAGTTCCACCATGGCGGCATCACGTAGATCTTCCCTGGTATTCATCACCGACAAGTTGAGCAATCTGGTCACTTCGGCTTCGGATAACAACTTTGGCAATTGACTCCATTGCTTCGGTGTCCCTTTCAAGATACCCGCAAAGGTCGGATCGTCCTTACCCCTCTCAAACGATTTATAGAAACCCCTGATAGAAGCCAGGCACCTGGCAATTGAAGAGGAGGACAGCCCTTCGGCTTTCAAACTGTTTAAGAATTGAAACCACAGTGGCCTGGAAAGATAGGTGGGATCGGCAATGTCGTGTGTTCGAAAAAAGATTTCGAGTTTCCTGAGGTCCCGGCGATAGCTCTCAATGGTATTCGCCGCATAGCCCTGCTCGACTTGCAACATGGTGAGATAACGATCAATACATTCCTGCATCGCCTCTTTATGCCATCCTCATCTTCATGATGGAAGAACCACAAACCTTTTCATGCCCCCACCGCTCTTAATCCTATCCAGAGATTTTCTTGCATTCTTCTATTTTGGTAAGCGGACTTCCTGGTATACTAAACAAGAAAAGCATTGTCGTCACCGTATTCTGCTTGTGAATTATCCACCCAAGCATTCGGGTATTGGCCTGTTTCCATACGAACAATCCCTTCCATTTCCAAGGCGTTTAGGTACATTCCCTTTGACGACTGTCAGACTTACATATCTGTTGCTGCGAACCCTGTTGTGTCTCATCCTGGGAAGCTCGGGATTGCTGATGGACCAGGGATGGTGGCCCTTCTTGGGCGGAGACATCAACCTCGCATTTGCTCAACAATCTTCCACTTCTCCTCTTCTGGATCAGGCAAGATTGGAGCTGGAAGCCGATAATCCTGCAGCCGCCATTACGACTCTCGAGAAGCTGATTGATTCATTCCCCCCTCCAGAGATCCTGGAAGAAGCCTATCTTTTGCAAGCCACCGCCTTGAAACATGATCACCAGCCGACGGATGCCCTTACGGTTTTAAAGCAACTCCTGGAAGAATTTCCCTTTTCGCATTCCACAAACCCGGCCCGGGTCTTAATGGCGGAACTCTATATCGAGTTACAGAACTATGAGCCTGCCCTGGATCAACTGTATCAGGCATTGGATTATGCCACGGATCTGGACCTGCGCCGGTCCATATTCCAATTGATTCGTCAAACCGAGTTAAACAATCACAACCCGCTAGGCGCGGTAAAAGCCCTGTTAAATGAAATGAGTCTGGCCAATCAGACCGAACGGCTCGAGTTAGAAAGTCTTACTCAAACTCTGATTTTACAGCAGTTAGACGAATCCGCGCTCCAGGAACTGGTTGAGAGTTATTCCTCCCGGTATCCGGGTGACATCGCCACCATCCGGCTGATTGAACTGCATACCGCCCACGGGGATGAGGTCCTTGCCGAACGGGATATCCGGGGATTTCTCAAACGCTTTCCCACCCATCCCTATGCTCAAACGGCAATGGCCCTCCTGCAATCATTTATCAGCAAAATCAAATTTCATTCGCATATTTTGGCAGCTGCCCTGCCTTTTTCCGGTCCCATGAAAACGTATGGCACGGATTCGTTAAACGGCATTCGACTCGCTCTCGAAATTGCCAAGGAACAATGGGGACTGACTTCGATCGGGCTGGTCGTGAAAGATACCACAACCCTCACCGCTCCGTTGCGCGTCGAGATACAACAAATGCTTGATGAATTTCGGCCCCTTGCGGTCGTAGGGCCCCTATTGTCACGTGAGATACAGGGTCTCGGCCGACTCCCTGATGACTATGTCACGCCGTTTATCACCCCTTCATCCACGCTCTTAAATGTTCGGCAGTTTGGATCATTTTGGTTTAGTACCGCTATGACCTCATCCGTCCAGGCCAAACGACTGGTGGAATATGCCATCCTAAAACTGGGATACCACCGTTTTGGCATTATTTATCCCCAAACAGCGTATGGACGAGAAATGGCGGATATGTTTGCGAAGGAAGTGTTGCACTCCGGCGGGGAAATTATCGCCTCAGAAGGTTATGCTGATGACCAGACCGATATTGGTGAACAATTACGCCGCTTGAAGGAGAAAGATCTGGCTAAATACGGCACCACCCAAAACGAAAAAACCCGAACCGGAGAAGATCGCTTAGTCTACACACCCGGGTTTGACGCCGTGTTTGTCCCGGGACAACCAGTACACTTGGCCCTCATTGCGGCTCAACTGGCATTTTATGACATGAATGTGCCGATTTTAGGCGGCAATAGCTGGCATAACTCTGAGATATTTCGGTGGGCCAAACACGATCTGGACGGTCATATTTTTGTCGATGGTTTTTTCCCCAACAGCCCTGATCCTAATATTCAGATGTTTGTTCAGCGGTATCGCAATCAGTTCCAAAAGGAACCCTCCCTCTTTGCCTTCCAGGCCTATGATGCGGCAACCATGGTGATGGAAACCATCCGCCAGGGTGCTCAATCCGGACAAGGTGTCTGGGACCAGCTTGTGCGACGCTCTGACTTGCCGGCGTTGAGCGGATTTGCCTCTTTTAGTTCCGCCGGCATACTGAACCGAAGGCTCTACCTCCTCCAGGTCAAAGACAAGACCTTCACCCAACTCAACTAAACCACATGGATTCCCTTTCCTCTTTTCTTTATAACCTCTCTTTCATGCTGGTTCCACTCATGGCCGCAGTGGTGTTTCACGAATGCGCCCATGGGTGGGTCGCAAATTTCTTTGGGGACCAGACAGCCAAAAACCTGGGCCGACTCACCATCAATCCCCTCCCGCACATCGACCTGTATGGAAGCATCATTGTGCCACTGATGTTGTCTCTGATACCTGGAGGGTTTGTGTTTGGTTGGGCCAAACCCGTTCCAGTCAATCCTGACCAACTCCATAACCCCAGACGGGATATGGCGTTTGTGGCCATAGCCGGACCACTCATGAATTTGTTTTTAGCCATTGTCAGCAGCCTGCTGCTCGCCCTGTTTCTGTATCTCGACCCCACCCTCCAAGCCAACTGGCCTCCCCAGCCTGGCGTTGAACCACGCCGCGATCTTCTCGGCATGATCCTGGTTCCCCTCACGGCCATGGCCTTATCTTCCATGATCATTAATATCGTGTTATTTTCGTTCAATCTTCTACCGGTTCCTCCTTTGGATGGGAGCCGGGTCCTTCGTAGCCTCCTCCCGGTCAGTTCCGCGGAAGTCTTAAACCGGTTGGAACCCTATGGGATGTTTCTTATTTTAGGACTCCTGATGCTGAATTCGTATATCCCCATAATCAGCAGCTTTATCGGAATGGTGTTTCAGGTATTTCAACACCTCTTTTTACCTGCTTTTATTACATAACTGGAACCGGAATACTGACTATGACCACACGAGTACTCAGCGGCATGCAACCGAGCGGGCTCATGCATTTAGGCAACCTTCTTGGGGCGCTGGAAAATTGGAAATCCTTACAAGCCCAATATGAATGTTATTTTTTTGTGGCCGACTGGCATGCCATGTCGACAAATTATGCCGACACCGGCCGGATTAAAGATTTTACACAGGAATTGCTGGTTGATTGGCTGTCTGCCGGCATTGATCCGGATCGGGCTACGGTATTTGTCCAATCCAGCATTCCCGAACACGCTATTCTTCATTTGCTGTTCTCTATGATTGTGCCCATTCCCTGGTTGGAGAGAAATCCTACGTATAAGGAAAAGCAGGAGGAGATCAAAGAAAAAGATCTTTCCACCTATGGATTTTTGGGCTATCCGGTCCTCCAGGCGGCTGACATTCTGTTATACAAACCCGATATTGTCCCGGTCGGCAAGGATCAGCTTCCCCATTTGGAACTCACACGGGAAATAGGCCGCCGGTTCAACAATCTCTATTCGCCGGTATTTCCTGAACCCAAGGCACATCTCACACAATTCCCCAAAGTCATGGGCACCGACGGACGCAAAATGAGCAAAAGTTACGGCAATACGATCAATCTTTCCGATACCGAGCCGGTCGTTCGACAAAAGCTCAAAACCATGGTGACGGATCCGGCACGCGTTCGCCGGACCGACAAGGGCAATCCAGATGTCTGCCCGGTTTTCGACTTTCACAAAATTTATTCATCATCCGACGTCGTCAAACAGGTTGAACAGGATTGCCGCACCGCTGCCATTGGATGCATTGATTGCAAGCGCCAAGTTGCCGACGCCATGGTGGAACGCTACCGACCTATGTGGGACAAACGGGCCACAATCCTTCAACATCCCGAACAGACCCAGGAAATGGTAGAAGAAGGACGAAAACGGGCCTCTCACGTGGCACAGGAGACGATGCAGGAAGTGAAAACCGCGATGAAAATTCTCTAGCAACCTCAAATCGCACAATCCTCGAGCACCTTCTAAAGAAGAATTCTTCTCCTACCAGAGCGACCGATAAAAAGCTCAACCTCACGTTTCTCAGTCCAAAGTGGGCACACAAAAACCATGTTCACGGGAATCGCGTGACTTTTCAAAGTCTCATTGCTCTCACAATCCAGGCAAACGAGGAACTTTCTTGAGACAGACTCGCGATATTTTCTTGACTTCATGCTATTGTGAAATTACGATCATATTCCTATAAAAGATTCCCTTATTTTCATTTAGTTAGGTATATCAAACTATGAGTATCCGCGTTGCCATTAATGGGTTTGGTCGCATAGGAAGAAATTTTTTCCGGACCTGCTTCAATGATCCTGCCATCGAGATTGTGGCCATCAATGACCTGACTGACTCGCAAACCCTGGCCCATCTCTTGACCTATGACTCGATTCATGGAAAATTTCAGGCCGATATTCAACACGGACCAGACTTTCTGACAGTCAATGGGAAAAAGATTCAGATCCTGGCCATCAAAGACCCTCAGACTTTGCCGTGGAAAGAACACCAGATCGATTTCGTCATTGAATCCACTGGGCGTTTTACCGACCGGAAAGGCGCGGGACAACACATTTCCGCCGGAGCCAAACGGGTCCTTATTTCAGCACCTGCCAAAGACCCGGATATCACGATCGTGTTAGGCGTAAATGACTCCGACTACGATCCTCAACAACACACCATCATATCCAATGCCTCCTGTACGACCAATTGTCTTGCTCCTGTGTCGAAAGTCCTTTTACAGGAATTCGGCATCAAGCACGGATTTATGACCACCATTCATTCGTACACCAACGATCAACAACTGCTTGATTTGCCTCATAAGGATTTACGACGGGCACGGGCGGCCACCTTATCCATGATTCCTACATCAACCGGGGCGGCCAAAGCGTTGTACCTGGTCATCCCGGAATTGAAAGGGAAAATCGATGGCATGGCCATTCGAGTACCGACCCCCAATGTCTCGCTCATTGACCTTTCAGTTGAAGTCGAACGCGATTGTGATGCGGCAACGGTAAACGCGGCCTTTCAACAAGCTGCCCAGGGATCGTTAAAGGGTTATTTGCAGGTCTCTGAAGCCCCTATTGTTTCAAGTGATCTCAATGGGTGTTCATACTCAGCCACCGTGGACGCACCTCTCACATCCGTCATCAATAAACGACTGGTTAAGGTATTTGCCTGGTATGACAATGAATGGGGATATTCGTGTCGCTTACATGATCTGATCAATGTTCTCGCTCAACACCGTTAAATACACATTACCGCAGTGTTATCCGGCTTTCCCCCGCGAACCACCGGTATCCGAAGGGAAAGGAAGGCATGAAGCATTTAAAAAAACAAACCATTGATCAGCTTGACCTCCGTAACAAACGCGTACTGATTCGCGTGGATTTTAACGTTCCCCTCGATGACTCCTGCCAGATCACGGACGATTCAAGGATACGGGCCGCCCTTCCCACCATCAACCGTGCTGTAGATGAAAACGCTGTCGTCATTCTCTGTTCCCACCTGGGACGCCCGGATGGAACCATCAACCAGGCCCTCAGTCTGGCTCCCGTGGCCAAGCGACTCCAGCGACTATTAAATAAACCGGTTGAATTTGTCGGCGATTGCATTGGGCCGACCGTTGAAACTGTCGTCAACAAAGCCAAACCGGGCGACGTGGTGGTCTTAGAAAATTTGCGCTTTCATCCGGAAGAAGAGAAAAACGACGACCATTTCTCGGCACAATTGGCCTCATTGGCAGAGGTGTACATCAATGACGCATTTGGAACCGCTCACCGGTCTCATGCCTCCACTGTCGGCGTCACCAAATATGTGAAGGTATCTGCGGCAGGATTTCTCATGAAACGGGAAGTCGAAGCTCTGGAAGGCACAGTGGAGAACCCTGTTCGTCCGTTTGTGGCCATTTTGGGAGGGGCCAAAGTTTCGGGAAAAATCGGGGTCATTGAAAATCTTGGCAAAGTGGTCGATAAAGTCATCATCGGTGGCGGCATGGCCTTTACCTTTATTAAGGCCATGGGATTGGAAATCGGCCAGTCTCTCGTCGAAAAAGACATGCTGGACTTTGCCAAACGCATTCACGAACAGGCGATGGCTCAAAAAATCAAATTCTATCTTCCCGTCGATTGTGTGGTCGCCGCCAGTCTCGACCCTGAAGCGGAAACAAAAATTGTCCCGGTGCAGGAAATCCCCGCGGGCTGGTATGGCATGGACATCGGACCCGCGTCGGTCCGCCTGTTTAGCGAAGCCGTCCAAAACGCCAAAACCATTTTGTGGAATGGCCCCATGGGAGTCTTTGAGCGTGATGCATTTTCACGCGGGACCTATGCAATGGCCCATGCTGTGGCCAATGCCTATGCGAAAACAATTGTGGGAGGAGGAGATACGGCTCTCGCCGTGTATCGAGCTGGAGAATCGGAAAGTATGTCCTTCATTTCAACCGGTGGTGGTGCGGCACTCCAACTCCTGGAAGGCAAGCATATGCCGGGGCTTGCAGCCTTACCCGATCGTCTTTGATCCCAACGCCCCCCTTTTTTGAATTCCAAAAGTTAAGAGGTCCTCATGCGCAGTCGATTCATTGTCGGCAATTGGAAAATGCACAAGACGATTTCCCAGGCCGAGTCCCTTGTGACCGATATTCTCCGGATATATCAACCGCAAGCTTCGGTAGAATTGGCCATCGCTCCCCCCTTCGTGTCGTTGCCAGCAGTTGCACGCCTGCTGGCTTCGACTTCTATCAAATTGGCTGCGCAAAATACCTGCGCGAGTGACGAGGGCGCCTTTACCGGAGAAATTTCGCCACCCATGCTGCGGGACGTCGGCTGTCATTATGTCATTATTGGGCATTCCGAACGACGGCATATTTTTGGAGAAACCGACCAGGATATTAACAAAAAAGTCCACGCCGCCTTCCGCCATAACCTCCTACCGATTTTATGTGTCGGGGAACGTCTGGAGGAACGTCAATCCAATAACACGCAGGCCGTCATTCAACAGCAATTACAAACCTGCCTTGAAGGTCTCGAATCCAAAGATTTTGCGAGGATCACCATCGCCTACGAACCTGTCTGGGCCATTGGGACCGGCCAGGCGGCTACCGTCGACCAGGCAGCCGAGGTCCACGGCCACATCCGGTCTTTTCTTGCCATGCAATGGGGCATCAAACCTGATCAAACCAGAATCATATACGGTGGCAGCGTGACCCAGGACAATGCCAAAAGTCTCTTTCAATCTTCACAAATTAATGGAGCTCTCGTGGGAAAAGCTTGTTTGAATTCCGAATCCTTTGTTAAGATAGCCGAATTAGCTTCTTCCAATTAACCAGGAACACTCCAAAGAACACGTACACATTATGTATACCCTGACCGTCATTCTTCATATCATTGTCTGTTTTCTCATGATTGCCGCCATCTTGCTTCAGGCAGGAAAAGGCGCTGAAATCGGTGCTTCATTTGGAGGATCTTCTCAAACGGTGTTTGGAAGCCGGGGCCCCGGTACGTTTTTAAGCAAGATCACCGTGGGAGCTGCTATTGTGTTTATGCTGACATCGCTCAGCCTTGCATTACTTTCTAAACAGGCTAATACCTCGTCCACCGTCATAGATCTTCACCCAACCTCACACCATGAAACGTCTTCTCCAACGACTACGGAGACAGCTCCTCCAACTGAAACCAACGCAACTGAACCCACGTCAGAAACGACTCCCGCCCCGACTGCTCCGTAAATATTCTTTACTGAGTCGGCGACTATTTTGACAATTGATTGATGAAATGGCCCATGATCATGGGGGCCACCTGAGTGAGAAGAGCTGACTCCTAAATAGGAGTCAGCCAATTGGCATACGCAGATTCTTCGCCACGCACAATTCTAAAGAATTCATCCTGCAGGGATTTCGTGAGAGCCCCTGGCTTACCTTCGCCGATTTTTCGATCATCCAATTCGCGAACCGGTGTCACTTCGGCAGCGGTTCCGGTAAGAAATATTTCGTCTGCCACATACATCCCATCCCGAGTAAACCGCTCCTCAATCACCGGGATGTTTTTGGCTCTTGCCATTTCAAGGATCGAATTCCGGGTAATCCCGTCCAGGATCGAGGTCAAGGGAGTCGTTTTTAAGACCCCCTTTTTCACGATAAACACGTTTTCTCCTGTTCCCTCAGAGACATATCCATCAGGATCAAGGAGAATAGATTCGGCATATCCTGACTTCTTCGCCTCCCATTTGGCCAAAATCGAATTGACGTAATATCCCGAGATTTTTGCCCGGGTCATGGATACATTCACATGGTGCCGGGTGAAGGATGAAATTTTTGCCCTGATGCCTTGCGCCAAGGCATCCTCCCCTAAATACGATCCCCATGGCCAAGCCGCAATAGCCAGACGAATCGGGTTGTCGCCAGGGTACACACCCATTGCGCCATATCCCACATAGGCGATCGGGCGGATGTAACAGGAGGCCAATTGATTGACCCGAACTGTCTCAACAATGGCGGCCGACACCTCTTTTTTGGTAAAAGGCATGGGCATCATCGTAATATGGGCAGACTCAAAGAGCCGGTCCACATGCTCTTGTAATCGAAAAATGTTTGATCCGGCCTTGCCCTCATAACAACGAATCCCCTCAAAGGCCGCTAAACCATAATGGAGGGAATGGGTAAGAACATGAACCGAAGCCTCATCCCAATCGACGAAGGCTCCATCCATCCAGATTTTTTTTGAACCAGTCACCATAGGTATACTTCTCCGATTGACAGTAGCTGAACTAGACAAGGCAAGTGAGTGAAGAGTTTTTTGCTAAGCATCAAGAACGCGTGATGATATACTAAAATCTTGACATAAATGTAAACATACTGGCAAAATGCGTGTTTGTTAAGGAGCTAAAAAACATGTATGCAATTATCGAAACAGGTGGAAAACAATACCGGGCGGAACCGAACGGTATCCTACAAGTCGAGTCACTTGAAGGCGATGTCGGATCCATCATTCAATTTGACTCAGTGCGATTTGTCCAAACGGACCAAGCGCCGATTGTCGGCTCTCCCATGATTACAGATGCAGTAGTCAAAGGAGAAATTATCCGGCATGCGCGAACCCGGTCCATTACCATTTTCAAAAAGAAACGACGAAAAAACTATCGACGGACCAAGGGCCATCGTCAGGGATTCACGCAAGTTCGAATCACTGAAATTGTGGCGTCGGCTTAATCCTTGATAGAAATCTTTGGAGGTTTGACTCATGGCGCATAAAAAAGGTGGCGGATCATCCCGCAACGGTCGCGATAGCAATCCACAATATTTAGGCGTCAAAGCCTATGCCGGCGAAAAGGTGAGCGGCGGAAGCATCATCGTTCGTCAACGCGGGACAAAATTCTTCCCCGGGACAAATGTCGGACTTGGAAGCGACTACACCCTCTTTGCCAAGGTAGACGGGATCGTTAAGTTTGAAGGAGGAATCGCCCGCCGGAAGGTGAGCGTCTATCCCGCCGTCTAGCTCCCCTTCCCATTTCCTGCTTTATCAAACTCATCGCCTTCATTTTTCCCTGGTAAATCCGGTGGGATTTAAGGATCAGTATGTTTATCGATCAAGCACGAATATTCATCAAAGCTGGTGACGGTGGCACTGGACACTGTAGCTTTCGACGAGAAAAATTTGCCGAATTTGGCGGTCCCAACGGTGGCGACGGCGGTGATGGAGGAGATGTGGTCTTTGTGGCCTCCAATAGAGTCTCAACCTTGCTCGACCTGCGATATCAAAAACATTATGAGGCCACTTCCGGCGTAAGAGGCCTCAAGACCAACTGCCACGGGGCCAATGGCTCCGATATCGTGATTCCCCTTCCTGTCGGAACTCTCGTGAAAACCGAGGACGGTGAAATCATCGCCGACCTTATTGCGGAAGGACAAACCGCCATTGTTGCAAAGGGGGGCAAAGGCGGAAAGGGCAACGCACGTTTTGCCACGTCAACGAATCGAGCGCCACGTCAATTCGAACCAGGGACTCCCGGCGAAGAGCGATGGGTGAATCTGGAATTAAAACTGTTAGCCGATGTCGGCTTGGTGGGCTTTCCTAACGCCGGCAAATCCACGTTGATTTCCGCGATTTCTTCTGCACACCCGGAAATTGCGAGTTATCCCTTCACCACCCTGCGGCCTCATTTGGGAGTGGTGGAATGGATGGAACATTCGTCGTTTGTGGTAGCCGATATTCCGGGATTGATCGAAGGCGCTCATGAGGGGAAAGGGTTAGGTATTAAATTCCTGCGACATATCCAGCGAACCGCTTTTTTGTTATATCTGGTCGATATCACCGAATGGATTGCAGAAGATCCCGTCGAGATCGTTGAAACCTTACAAAGGGAACTCCAGGCCTTTGACCCCGAACTCCTTGAACGGCCATTTGCCATCGTGGCGACAAAAATTGATTCTCAGGGAAACGGCCAGCACTTGGAAGCCCTTCGGGAGTATTGCCGCGCACACCACTTTCCGTTCTTTCCCATTTCGGCCGTTACCAGGGAAGGCCTTCCATCACTCGTGACCTATTTAGGAAAAGCCGTTCTGGAAGCCAAAACCTCATGCGCGAGCAAGTGCTAGCGGCGTGCAAGAGGATCGTCGTCAAAGTGGGAAGCAGCCTGGTGGCTTCCTCGCAAGGCGGTCTTCGTCTCGACCGCATCAACCGTTTAGCCCAGGAATTGGGCACCCTGCAGGCTCAGGATCGACAAATTGTCGTGGTTTCCTCCGGAGCCATTGTTGCGGGCCTCTCACACCTCGCCATTTTTTCCTATCCTGCTGAATTACCCCTTCAGCAAGCCGCCGCTGCCGTCGGACAAAGCCGGCTCATGCGAGCCTATGAGATGGCGTTTGAAGAAACGAAAAATAAGATTGCCCAGGTCCTCTTAACTCACCAGGATTTATCCGATCGTCGACGATTCCTGAATGCCCGCCATACCCTCAATACCCTTATTCAACTGAGGGTCATTCCGATTATTAATGAAAATGACACTGTAGCTATCGAGGAAATCAGATTTGGTGACAATGATACCCTCGCAGGGGAAGTGGCCCACTTGGTTGACGCGGATCTGCTGGTGATTTTATCAGATGTCGATGGGCTCTACAGCCAGGATCCTCACCTCAATCCTTCGGCAGAATTAATTCCTCTGGTTGCCAACGTCACCAAGGACATTGAAGACCTCGCCGGAACTTCCCGAACACAAGCCAGCCGTGGAGGCATGGTTACCAAGATCAGAGCCGCCAAACAGGCAGGACGCTTTGGAGTTCCGACCCTTTTATTAAATGGAGAAACTCCCCATGCGTTGGAAGATGTTCTGAACGGAAAGCCCGGGGGAACGTTTTTTGTGTCCGACCAATCACCCCTGACCAGTCGAAAACAGTGGATTGCCTATACCCTTCGACCAAAAGGGGAGGTCCGGTTAGACGAAGGAGCGGTGGCCGCCCTCACCCTTCGAGGAAAAAGCTTATTACCCTCAGGCATTCTGGACATCACAGGCATCTTTCTGACAGGGGACCCCATCACCTGCGCCACCCGGGAGGGAATGCCGTTCGCGCAGGGACTCACGAATTATTCTGCCGAAACTCTCCATCGCATCAAGGGGAAAAAAACATCAGACATCAGACAACTCCTAGGCTCGTTGGAGTATGAGGAAGTCATTCACCGGGACAATCTGGTTCTGACTAAGCAGCAGGTCTCATAAGCGACGTGACTCCCTCTCATGAACAACGCTCCATTGGCAAAGGTATGGATCACCTTTAGCTCCTAAAATTAAACATGGAGCTATCGAATATTTCAAAAATATGGCCGTTCCCTCAGCATATGAGTGACCGAGCCTCATCAGAGAAATGTGGCGAAGTGTTCTTAAAAGACCCGTACAGCAAGGCCGCTGGCGGCCTTTTTTAACACTCTCCACATGAGAAAAATCTAGACTGATGTTTATCGGCCTCCTAGGCGGCTCATTCAATCCCATCCATAATGGACATTTGCATATTGCCCAGTATGTCTACCGCACAATCCAGCTCGATCGCATAATTTTCATTCCGACGGGGGATCCTCCACATAAACCATCGGCATCTCTAGCGCCAGCCCATCACCGGTTAGCCATGGTGCAGCAAGCAGTTGCCCCGTTTCCCTACTGCACGGTATCCGATTACGAAATCCAATCTGAGGCAGTGTCGTACAGTGTCGACACCGTCACTCATTTCAAAAATGAATGCCCCGAGGGAACGGAGTTGGGGTTTATTGTGGGGCTTGATGCTTTTTTGGATTTCTGCAGTTGGAGGCAGGTGGATCATTTGCTCACCCTATGCCATTTTATTGTCTGCTCGAGACCTGGGGTTGCCTTCACCCAACTTCAAGCCCTGCCGTTCCTACCTGCGACAAAGCTTCAAGCATTTCAAAGCCTTGACCAACAGGATACGACCCGTCTGGACATGCTTCTTCCCTCCGGCAAGACCATTTTTCTTCTGTCCGCACCACCGTGCGAGATCTCGGCCTCGACAATTCGGGAGCAACTGGCCAGTGGTTCCCTCGTCCGCCAGTGGTTGCCGCCCACGGTGGAGTCCTATATAATTCGCCATCGATTGTACCAATGGCCCGTCTAACCCACCCGAAACCATCTCCTACCCTCGAACAGGCGGTCTACATCGCTCAAGCGGCTCAAGAAAAGCAAGCAGGAGAGGTGTTGGTGCTTGATGTGGGAGCAATGACGTCAATAGCAGACTATTTCGTCTTTGCCTCAGGGGATTCCGAACGCCAGGTGCGAGGGATTGCCTCCTTCATTGAAAAGGTCATGTCCACAGGCTATGCATTAAGCCCGGATATTGAGGGAAAAGAAACGGCCAATTGGATATTACTCGACTATGGAGACATCATCGTCCATATATTTAAATCAGACGTCCGGAAGTATTATGCCTTAGAAAGTATGTGGGCGGACGCTCCACAAATTTCTATTCCTGAAAGCCGTAAACCTTTTCCACAGGTCGCACAAGCGCCAAAAGCACCCGGAAAGATCGCCAGGCTTTCATAACCAACGAGAAGGTTTCATCTTTTTATCCGTAGGTTGGAAATCAAATTTTTTTGAAAAAAATAATGGAGAACCCCATGACCGCATTTCAAGATTTGGCAGATCGCGTGCTGGAGGGAATCGTCCCAAGCCGGAAGGAAGGCGTGGCCATTCTGGACACCCCTCAGGACAAACTGCTCGATCTGGTCAATGCGGCCTATCGGATTCGGTCACGGTATTTTGGCAACACCATCCGCCTGCAAATGTTGCTCAATGCCAAAAGCGGAGCCTGTCAGGAAGATTGCCACTATTGTTCCCAATCAACCATTTCCACCGCCCCTATCGAGCGGTACGCACTCGTCTCTCCGGAAAAAATGCTGGAAGGCGCTCGGCGGGCCGCACAGGCCAAAGCCCAACGGTATTGCATCGTGATCAGCGGGCGCTCCCCGTTGCAATCAGAAATCACACACATCACCAGGGCCGTCAAACAGATTAAAGAGGAACTACCGATTCAGATCTGTTGTTCACTAGGGCTCTTGAATGGCGAACAAGCCAGCCAGTTAAAGGCGGCAGGAGTCGATCGCATCAACCATAATCTCAACACCAGTGAAGCGTATCACCCTGCTATTTGCACGACACACACCTATCAAGATCGTATAGACACACTGAAACATGCCCGCGCAGCCGGATTGGAACTCTGCAGCGGCGGTATCGTCGGCATGGGCGAACGGGACGAAGATCTGGTGGACCTTGCCCTGGCATTACAGGACATCCAACCCGATTCCATTCCGTTAAACATGTTGTACCCGGTCGAAGGCACACCATTTGACGACATGAAAAACCTCACACCGGTCCGTTGCTTAAAAATCCTCTGTCTCTTCAGGTTCTTCCACCCCAAAACCGAAATCCGGGCGGCCGGCGGACGGGAACGAAACCTCCGCTCGCTCCAACCCTTGGCGCTCTACGTCGCCGACTCCCTCTTCGTGGATGGCTATCTGACGACACCGGGCCTGGCACACCAGGAAGTCTGGAAGATGATCGAAGATCTCGGCTTTACGGTGGAAGTGAAGTACGAAGGTGCCGAAGCGACAAAGGCCGAAACTTGTTCATCCTGATAACCATTCCTAGGGTGTATTCATAACCTTCATTGGTCAAATTCAATCCGCCATCCGCTTTTTTTCTATTCCAACAACACCCCTCTTATCGGGTATCGGCCAGACAGTCGAGGCCTTACGGCTTACCCATCCCCAGAGAGCGCAACCTCCCTAAAAATTAATTAAATAAATACCGAATTCCCCCTATCATTTATTGCTGTGGATAAAGGATAATCAGCCCATCTTTTCAACAACTTAATCTGACAGGTCACCCATGGCCAAAAAGATTCTGGTTGCGGATGATGATCCGGACATCCTCCTCGCTCTCACCGACCGTTTAGAACAACAGTGCTATGAAGTCCTCACAGCCAATGATGGCCTGCAAGCCCTCAATCTCATAGAACAAGACACGCCGGCCCTGGTGCTGTTGGATCTGAAGCTCCCCGGTCTATCCGGCATTGAAATTCTCACGCATCTGCACCATAAACACAATGTGCCCCCCATTATTATGTTGACGGCGTTCGGCACCATGGAACAGGCCGTGGAAGCCATGAAGCTTGGGGCCGAGAATTTCATTCTCAAACCATTTGCGCACGAATACCTGCTGGCGGTCATCGAAAAAACCTTAGAACAAGAGACCATCAAACGGGAAGCCGAATTCTGGCATGCCCAGGTCGATGCCCGATATGACACCATCATTGCCGATAGCCCGGCCATGAAAAGCATCATGAAGATGGCCCAACAAATCGCGCCAACGAATGCCACGGTGCTCTTGTTGGGAGAGACAGGCACAGGGAAGGAACTCGTGGGAAGGGCCATCCATCGATTGAGTCCTCGACATGCCCACCCCTTTATGGTGATTAATTGTGCCGCCCTCCCCGAAAGCCTGCTGGAGAACGAATTGTTTGGACATGAAAAAGGCGCGTTTACGGGAGCGAATGAAAGACGCGAAGGAAAGATTGAAGCCGCCGAGGGGGGAACGGTCTTCCTGGATGAAATCGGAGACATGGCCTTGGCCATTCAAGGCCGGTTTCTCCGTCTCCTGCAAAACAAGGAACTCTACCGGCTGGGTGGCACTCGACCGATCCGGGTGGATGTCCGCTTCATGGCGGCCACCAACAAGGACCTTGGCCGAGGGGTTAAGGCCGGCACCTTTCGCGAAGATCTGTTTTTCCGCCTCAACAGTTTCCCCATCACCCTTCCCCCCTTACGTGACCATATGAGGGACCTGCCTGCCTTAGCGAGCTTCATCCTGAAGCGCGAAGAAAAAGAGAACAAAACAGGCAGTAAACCCTTGAGCCAGGATTCCCTGGACTTGCTCATGAATTATCACTGGCCGGGCAACATTCGCGAGTTGGAAAACGTTCTGGCGAGAGCCACTATTCTCTGTGATCAAGAGGAGATCGGCCCGGAATTCATCTGCCTGGGATCGGAAACCATCGCGAAAGAAACATCAGAGACAATTGCTGCCTTCGGTCAGACTACCTATCACGAAGCCCTGGAAGTCTATAGCAAAACACTGATCCTGTCCGCGCTCAGGCAAACGGGCTGGAATCAAACCAAAGCGGCCGCTCTCCTCAATTTAAATAGAACGCATTTCACCAAATTGCTGAAGCAAAAACGGATTCCCGCCAAACTGCCACCTCTCGAAAAAATTGGTTGATGATGCCGACTGGTAAATAACGATCTTGATACCCAATGTTAGCGCAGCCGGAAACTGCTGAAGCACAATTAATTATCAACTTCATCTATGCTTCCTCCATAACTCCACTCCCTGAGTCACCGTGCCTGCCTAATCAAAGGTCGCCAGCCCCCAATTCAACTGACTCCATTCAGGGCCACCTGACGCTGGTTTGAGTCTTCCTTTTTGAGACACCCGCGTGACCACAGCTCATCTCCAGCAGGACTGCTGTCCAAGCCCCTGACCAAAAACGCGAACAATTTCCGCAGGATCTGCATTGGGCTTCTGCCCTTGTGAGGTCTGAGACACGGAGCGACCCATCGGTGCAGAAGTTGCTCCTGTGGCATGTACTCCCTTTGATCACACAAGGCATCAACCGGCAAGGCAGCCCGCTCCGCAATACACAGGCACCCGACCTCAGGCGGCTCCGGAAGGCAAAGGGAAAAGGCAAAAATAAAATGTAAAGGCTCACATGCGGCCGGTGTGTCAATGACAGGAGTGTATATGAATGCTTTTCGATGGCTGGTAATTGGACTCGTGGGAGGACTTGGGGTCACGACCGTCTCGCCAAGTTGGGCGGCAACAGAAACCGTGTTTGGACCGCAGCAATATACGCTGAGTCTGAAGCCGCCCAAATTCTATTTTAAAGACACCTTTCAAGTGTGCAATCCAAGCGGCCCCTACACACTGGTGGTGACCAATGGCACGCCCAATCAAAAAATGTCCGTCCTGATCGGATGGATTCGTCTGAATGGCACCATGATCGTGAAGCCACAGGATTTAAACAAAAAGACTGAGCTGTTGGAACAACCCATCACGGTCCAACCTGCCAATACGCTGGAAATTCTGCTCATAGGCAAACCCCGCAGTTCCATCACGATGAGCGTAACGGGTATGAAAAACTGTGGGTTTGGGGTGGAGATTGTGTCACCTACCCCAGGCAGCACGGTACCGACGCTGGAAACATTAGTCCGGGGCCAAATAACTGGGGCGGTAGAAGGAGAGGTTGGGGTTCGAGTCAATGGCCTTCTTGCAGGGACCATGGGAAAAGAGTTTGCCGTCGCCCATGTGCAGCTAGTGCCGGGAGAGAACACGATCACCGCCACCGCGACCGACAGCAAGGGAACCACAGCCACAGCGACGGTCAACATCCAAGCCACACAGCCCTTCTCAGGAAATTCCGTGGGGCTGTCTATTTCGCCGAAACTCGGCGTGGTGAATCAGCCGATTGACATGGGAATACACCCCTTCTTGGAACATGTTCTGCAGTCGGTTGCCTGGGATTTCGACGGTGACGGTCAGATAGACCAAAGCGGACCCGATCTTTTTGACACCTCCCATGCCTATTCTGAGCCGGGTCTCTATCTGCCCACCGTGGTCCTTACCGATAGTCAAAACACGCAAGTCTCCGAGCAGGGGGTCGTACAGATCATCTCTCAACCGGCATTGGAACAAGAACTGGTCTCCAAGTTGACCAGCATGCTGGACGCGCTCGGGCAGGGAAAGGTGGAGGAGGCCGCGTCCTTCATCTCCCTCAGCCGCCGGGATCGATTCCGAGGTCAATATAACGCAACCACGCCTGAACAACTGGCGTTTCTGGCGGGGGCACTCCGCGTTCCGATGACCCTGTATGAAGTGCGAGAGCGATTTGCGATTCTGCGTTCTACGGAAGAGGTACTTGTCAATGGCCTCTTCCTTCCTATTGAAGTGGAGTGCCTTCTGGATCACGACGGCATTTGGAGATTCCGGTCTCTTTAAGCGAGATAGAACAATCTTTGGCTGAGAAAGGTCTCTTGACGATGAAACCCTTTTCCACCGTGGTGACGTTTCTATTATCTTTTAGCATCTGCGCCGGAATTTCTTTTGTGAACTGGCAAGCCACACCCGCGTGGGCGTGGGAGAATGGTACGCACAAGGAATTTGCGAAGCGTGCGGCCAAATATGTAAGTCAGGAAGGTCTAAATGCCCGGCTCACCACGGACTATGCGCTGACCAATGGCGTAGATCAGATTTTAAATGTAAAGTGGGGGGACAAACCCCGAAGCGTAATGGGTTGGATAATCGAGGGAGCAGACAGCGAAGACGCTCCCGACTGCCGGGTGTTTGCCCATTGGCATGATCCCCTTATGCCAATCGGAAACGAAGGGTTTCAACCATATTTAGCTAACCCAGTATTTAGAGGTCCGTCAGCTCGAAAATGGGGTTTCGGCCTTGACGCCAGAAAACAATCTGAAAAAGACGGATTCGTGCCTGAATCCTTCCCGGCATTCGGCTGCAACCAAAATTTGGATAATATGTCATGGAATGATGCGCGTAGCGATTTCGAGAAAGCCCTGACAGAGCCATTGCAGAGCGACCGTGAAGAGGCCTTCGCACGAATGTTTAAGGCCATCGGGCATGTGATGCACCTGATCCAGGACAACGCGAATCCTGCACATGCCCGAAATGATAATCATCTAGATGTCCTGGGAGCTCTCAATCTTGACCTCACGGGTTATGGCCTAAGTGGCTTCCCCGATCCCGATAACTTCCACAAATACGTCCAGTTGCACAAAGTAGCGGAAATCTCCGACCTGAATCACGATAAAATTAAATCGTATACGCAAAAGGCTGAGACCCTGCTCGGGACCAAGAGCGCCGGCGGGAGTATGCCTCCTCCTGGGAATTTGATCGACAGTGACCAGTACACGGGAGCCAATCCCGAAGTCACCACATCCGGCGTGACGGGCACTGCGGAGTTTGCCAACGCCAATTTCTTTACCGACGATACAACACCCGATGTGCTAGCCGGAAGAACCTATCCGCATCCCCAATTCGGGGAACTCAGTGGCGGATTCCCGCTCTACTGGAGTTTGCAGCGAGGAACGCACCTGAATCTTCAGCATGCCCTGAAGAATGACATCGGCTCTGCCATTCTGACCATTGCGTACCCTCAGTATTGTTTGGGGTTGCAAGCGTTGGGACAGTCATGCGCGTTCAGGCTTGATGATGCGATCTTTGATGATTACTTCAAGGAGTTGGGTCCCAGGGCGGTGGCCTACTCGGCAGCTTTGCTGCAGTATTTCTTCCGAGGCAAGATTGAGGCGAGGATCAACCCGGGTTTTTATCTTCCTGCTCACCCCGACTGGCAGCTATCCGAGCCCATTACGGTCACGGTCACCAATCAATCCGGGGTTCCCATGGGACCGGGGGAACTGTCGGTATATTATGAGCGGCGGACTGATGGCATGCGAACTCTGGTTCACAGTCAGAAGATTATGGAGGAAGTCGCCAATGGCGATGAAATCACTCTCAATACATTCTATCACCACCTTGACGCCCGTGATCGCCTCCCTGTGGTCTTTCGAGGCGAACTTGGTTCTGCTGGCGCCAAAGAGCTTGCCGCGGTAATTGGAACTAGGGTGAGAGCTGAGTATTGGAATTGTGTTAATAAGGTGGAGGGGAATGAAGGTATTTGCCCGTGTGCGGAAGCACTGAGGTTATTAGATTTGGTACCGCGTATTGAACAGGATAAGCAATGCGAGGGTAGTATTGACCATAGGTTTTATTGGAATATTGGACGATCTGCTCTCCCCAACGACCAACACCTTTTAGGATGGTTCAGCTTGAGACCTGATCCACAAACCTTCGGGTCGCAACTACAACTATTCGAATGTAACGCCAATTTTTCGAATGATATTGGCGCCGGTACTTGCCGCAAGGGGCTGTCACGCGCGGACCTCGAGGCGTGTGCGTTGTTCATGACTGAACCTGCTGAAGCAACTGCATGCTTCCTGGAAAGGCCGTGAGCCAGGCCACAACTGTTTCCCACCTGCCCCACCGCGACAGATCCGCTCCAAGCGTGAGGGGAAGTCCTGCGGATCTCTCACTTTTTTCTTGCTGTTTAAGCTGGGTGTCCCCACGTATTAACACCCGACGCTAGGGTGACTGGCGAGACTCTTAACGTGGGTGGGGTGTCTTCGACTGGTATGGCAACAGAAATAGGAAGACCTTCCACCAATTAGGTAGCTAAACATGTACACAGGACGAGAAACCGAGAAAATGTGGCTCATCATCATCGTGCTATTACTAGGCGGAATCATCCACCCCGCCGGCATTTGGGCCGAGTCGTCCAGCCCCCAACAGTCACCCTCCTTGCAGCAGCAAATTGATACCCTGCAACAGGAGCAACAAGGCATTCGTGACGAACTCAAAGCGATCAAAGCGCTGCTTACCTCGCGCGTTAAACCGCCCAGCCCGGTTGAAGACATTTCACTCACGTTGAATGTCGCCGACGCTCCGACCCAAGGTCAGGCAGACGCCCCCGTCACGCT
Organism: Candidatus Nitrospira neomarina; assembly: GCF_032051675.1. Lineage (NCBI taxonomy): Bacteria > Pseudomonadati > Nitrospirota > Nitrospiria > Nitrospirales > Nitrospiraceae > Nitrospira > Candidatus Nitrospira neomarina. Next base: position 4,341,174 of record NZ_CP116968.1, on the reverse strand, counting down.
CGTGGAATACACCGATTATCAATGTCCCTTTTGCGCACGGCATAGTCAAATGGTATTGCCGCAACTCGCGAAGAATTTTATCGAGACCGGCAAGCTCCGGTACGTGCTCCGGGATTTTCCGCTGGCCGCCATCCATCCGAATGCCGGCAAAGCGCATGAAGCGGCCCATTGTGCCGCAGAGCAGGGCAAGTATTGGGAATTGCACGACCAGCTCTTTGCCAATCAAAATGCGTTGCAAGCCGACAACCTCGCGGGATATGCCACGACCGCCGGGGTAGGTGATGCTGCGGCCTTTCAAGCCTGTCTGGACAGCGGCAAATATGAAGGGCAGACGAAAGCCGGGGTGACCGATGGCACCAAAGCGGGGGTCCGGGGAACTCCGTCGTTTGCGTTAGGCCGCACCGAAGCCGACGGTGCCGTCAAAGCGGTCAAACTCATTCGTGGCGCCCAGGGGTTACCTGCCTTTGAGGAACAAATCGAAGCGTTGCTGGATGCCAATGGCGAGAAAACCGCTAAACCCTAATCCGGGGGATGGGCCTGCCCTCGCACGGCCAATCCGGAGAACGTCCGGTTGAAGAAAGAGTTTTCATCTCAGAAATGTGGCCTGCAAAAACGGGGTCGGGAGCCGTGTTCAAGAGAACGAGTTAAAAAATATTACAGTGGGGATTTTTTTGTCACATCCACTCACAGCCCACCTGAAAGATGCACCACCTTCAGAAGAAGGTTGAACATTCCTCCCAACGACCAACCGGTTCACTCATTCCGCAAACCGGAAGAAATCGCCTGGTGGCCGGCCTGCTGGGCCGGCCTGGACTTCCTTCTTGATCACTCGGCGACCATGCGTTGGTTTTTGGTGGTGGCAAGTCACAAGAACTGACCTCTGCCGCCAACGTGCCGGATGCGACAAAAAGACTCATGCGCATGTTCCGGTGTAGCAGATGCTTTTTTCTTGGGGTGGGATCTCTTCCGTTTTTTCTCAGCAGCCTCGAGTCGTTTCTGTAGAAGGTCGGCTTCTTGAAGCAACGCGGGTTCCAGCTCACTGCAAATCAGAAAATGTTCGCGGACCCGATAAAATTTATAATGATGTGGAAATATTGGAGTCGTGACGCAGTAAATCTGGGTCTTCTTGCAGGAGCGACAATGCGGTTTGAATGTCCGCTAGATAACGATTGGCCCTTTTTCTGCCCCATCGTTGGAGAGAATAGCGTTCAATCTCTTGAAGGTCATAATGAACTCTGTCAGTGAGCTTGACGACAATCGACAGGGTTATTGCCCCTGTTTTTTGAACCGGACCATATCGTCTTTCAACTTTCCTGAAAAGGTCGTCGTTCGACCTGCAATCGCATCTTGGTATCCCTCCAGTATCCCGGCACGTAAAGCCGCAACCTCCATACATTGTTTTTTCTCACGCAAGACATCCCGCATAAATTCCGTGGGAGTGGCGTAGAGTGTGCCATCTCCACAATTTCGATCAATGAACGCACGAAGCTCATCAGTTAAGGTCAGATTTAAACTGCTACCCATCGCCAGTCCTCCTCCATTGGTTTTAATTTACTATGTCCGGTGCGTCATTATTCGTCGATATTCGACGATTGAGCAACTCGCGCGCCCATTCCTGTACCTACCCAACCTCATTCCTGTTCATTCATACCGTAAATCCTCGGCTATCGGTTGCCGGCTGGCCCATCTGGCTGGCCCCCATGCTCCCAGAAATGCGGCCAACAATGCCACCAGTAGGGCCATCCCCAAGGTTTCAAGTGGCAGGGTGAACTGAATGGTCCATCCAAATGATTGCTTGTTGATCACGTTGATCAACAACACCGACAGCGCCAACCCCACCAGAATGCCTAAGCCGGCACCTAACCCGGCCACATAGCAGGATTCCCAAAAAATCAGGCCTTGGATTTGTGGACCACTCACGCCTAAGGCACGCAGCGTGGCCAGTTCCCGCCGGCGTTCCGTAATGGCGGTCATGAGGGTATTGATAATCCCAAGCACCGCTACGCTCAGGGCAATCAACTCCAACACATAGGTGACGCGAAACGTCCGGTCAAAAATTTCCAGAATCTCGGTTTTCAGTTCCCCGTTACTGATCGTGACGATGGGGATGTCATTTTTTAACACCTGTTCGATTGCACGTCGCACAACCGGGAGCGCCTGACCGGCCTTGAGATAGACCGCAAAGATGGTCGCGTCGGCCTCTCCCCAATGCCGACGAAAGAGTTTGTCGTCCATGACGACCTTTCCCCCATCGGTGGCATAGTCATAAAAAATGCCCTTCACGGGAAAGGCGTGGCTTCCTGAAGGCATCTTCATGTCTATATGGTTTCCTACCGCCAGTCCCAGCCGCCCGGCTAACACCTCAGACACAATCACGCCTTCACCTTCAATTGTTTCTTTTAAAATGGGAGTGGAATCACCTGTCACAAACAGATATTGGCTGCGCCCGGCATGAAGGGCCATGTCGCGTGCAACCAATGACACCGTCTGCCCTGAAACCTCACCCACGGTTTCCATGTAGGGATCAACCGCCTCAACCCCTGGTATCGACAGGACCGTCTTGACCAGAGACAACGGCAGACCCGGCTTATCATTCTCGACCTCCTGTTCCCCCAACCATGACACTGGAGCCACAATAATATCCGCCAGCATCGTTTGCTCAATCCAGATGTCTACCGTATGCCGGAAACTCTGGATCATGATGCCTACTCCAACCATGATGGCCAGCCCGACGACAATCGCTGCCATGGTCACACTGGTCCGACCGGGATTGCGGCTGATCTGTTCCGCCGCGAGGGACGGCAGGAGGCCCCATCGCCCGCTTTGCCATGTTCTCCTCCACTCATGAATCAACCCGCAGAGCACAGGCCCAAGGGCGGTTCCGCCCACCAGAAGACAAAACGCCGCGGCATACCCTCCGACCGGAATACCGTCTACGGGAGTAATGGTACTCAGGAAAGCGCTTCCACCAAATGCGATCACCGCAATCCACCCTGACGTCCTGTACGAACCAGTTTCTTCATCTTCGGATTGACCTACGGATAAGGCTTGAACCGGAGCTATAGTGCTGGCATCCCAGGAAGGGCGGAGCGCTCCGAGGAGGGAAACCCCAGCCCCAATCACTATCGCCTCCGCAAACAGCCAGGGATGAACCTGAGACACCGCCAAAGACGTGACCCCATATAACTCGCCGACACTCTGCCCGATGAGCGTCGTCAATCCGCCGGCCAGGAAGACCCCGAACCAGCAGCCCAAGGCTCCACCCACGAGGCCGAGCAGACCCGCCTCCAAGAGAAACAATCCCGTGATAGCTCGCCGTTCCATGCCGAGTGCCCGGAGAATGCCAATCTCCCGACGATGGTGTGCCACCGAAAATGCCATCGTGTTATAGACCAGAAACACTCCCACTAACAGCGCAATTGCACTGAGCATGGTGAGATTAAACTGGAAGGCTTTCAACATCGATTCCACTTGCTCCGTCCGTCGCGAGGATTGGTTGATTTGAATATCCGGCGGCACCACCGTTTTCAAAGCTTGGATGAGGGTCGCCCCCGACACGCCAGGGTCAGAAACGACCGCAATGGAATGTAGACGCCCCAACCAATTGAACACCCATTGGGCAGCAGCAATATCCATGATCGCCTGTCGTTTGGTGCCCTGGAGAAGGGCATCGGAGGATCTCAACAGACCCCCCACGATCAGATCATGGGAATTGCCCTGACTCGTCACAGTCAGCGTCTGCCCTTCGGTCACCCCTAATTCCCCGGCAAACTCTTCCCCCAAAAAGACCGTCTTCGGCGAAAAAACCTGCTTCCACTGATCATCCGTGATCGCATTTGTCGAATCCCCTGATGGTCTAACCTCCTCATATTCCAGAAGATCGACTCCCCAAATCACGAGCGTGAGACCCGTTGAGGGGCCTTCCTGGATCACGGACTCAATTTTCAGAACAGGCTGAGCCGATTGGACCCCGGAAAAACGTTGAATCTCCTCGATAATGGACTCATCCATCCCCTCCGACCCGCGTGATAGGGTGATGGACGCCTTCCCAACAACGGACACCACCGAATCCTCAAAGGATTGATACACTGCGCCATTGGCCAAGCGAATGGCCAACCAGGCCGAAACCCCAATCGCCACCCCGACCACTGTGAGAAAGGCTCGGAAGGGCCGATGGCGCACATGGTCAAGGACCAATAGAAGAAGAATTCGTATCATGGGAGCGGTTGTCGGAAGTAATGGACGTATGTTAAAACAACTAGAAAATTATGCGTGGGGCACGGACTCAACATGCCAAAAGAGAAAGTGACTGAATCGGAATCAACAGAAGAACTCTTGGAAGCAAATTCCGAGGGACAATCTCTCACCGCTCGGCAAAAAGAAATCCTGAGCCTGGTGGCTCAAGGATTTACCAATCGTGAAATTGGTGAAAAGCTCGACATTAGCGTGCGAACGGTTGAGGTACACCGCTTCAATTTGATGCGCCGGTTACGGGTCAGAAACGTGGCCCAATTACTCCGGCAAGCCATTGCGCTTCGTATCATCCCCCAAGGCCCGGCGACTCCGACCACAAAGACCTGAGAGACGTGCCTCGACCTGGCCTGTTCTTTAAGCGTTGAAAAATGCAGCTGAACGCCTATAGTTGACTTTACCCTGTGAAGGCGTTCAAGCGCATTGCTCTTCAATCCATCTCCCGTAATTTCCCTCGACACGACATCAATGACGGATAACCTTTTCGCTTCAGGCAATCGGCAATCTCCCCTTCGAGCCTTGCAAACACTTCACAACCTTCCTCAACCAGCACGGTGCCTATCTGAACCGCCGAGGCGCCACACAACACATGCTCGAACACATCCACGCCGTGTTCCACCCCACCTGTGCCGATAATAGGAATCTGATCGCCCCAGATCTTCCAAAACGCGCGAACATTGGCCAGAGCCACAGGCTTAATGATTCGTCCCCCTAACCCACCAAAACCACCCTTGGGTTTAATTACCACCGCTTCTTTTTCCGGATCGACCACCAGGGTATTCCCAACTGAATTGATGACCGTCACAAAGGCCACCCCGATTCGCTGAAGCACCTCGGCAATCTTCTGATGATGGATCGGATCAAAGTAGGGCGGGAGTTTCACTCCGAACGGCACCGTCAGCAACGCACGAATTTCTGTTAATAACCGTTCCGTTTCCTCAAAGTCATAGCCGATCTGTGGCTTACCAGGAATATTTGGACACGACAAATTTACTTCTACCAAATCCGGTCGAGCGATCTCCAAGGCCTTGGCCCCTTCTAGAAAATCATCGGGATGAAGGCCGGCCAGACTGGCGATGACGGGTTTCCCAAACCGCTTCAACTCTGGAATGAGTTTCGCGTAGACGGGAAATCCTAAATTGGGGAGGCCCATCGAATTGATCGAGCCGCCGTCGAAGGCCACATATCTCGGTTGAGGATTCCCCTCACGGGCTAGCGGCGTCATCGATTTTGTCACAATCGCACCGGCATGGGACATGCCCAGGGCCTCCAGCTCTTCCGGTGTCACACACAAGGCTCCTGATGCGTTCATCACTCCAAAAGGAAACGATACACCGGCAATGACTGTTGAGAAATCCATTTCGTATTACTCCAATTGTCCGTCTCGAATCGCGATGATCCGATCCGCCGCCTGAGCGGCGCGCAATGAATGGGTGGCCAAGAGCACCGTCTGGCCAAATTCCTTGGCACATAGGCGCAGCAACGACACAATTTTCTCTCCGGTTTCACCATCCAAATTGCCGGTGGGTTCATCGGCCACAATCAGTCGGGGGCGATGCCCGAAGGCCCTGGCAAGCGCTACCCGCTGCTGTTCTCCTCCGGATAATTCATGCGACCGGTGACCCAGCCGATGACTCATCCCTACCCGCTCCAGCATGTCAGCGGTCCGGGTTCGGATCGTTCCGGATTCCTCACCTCGTAAACGCAAGGGAAGCGCCACGTTTTCTTCGATCGTCAATCCCGGGATCAGATGGAAAGCCTGAAATACGACCCCCACCTCCTCCCGACGCCATCGGGTCCATTCCTGATCACCAAACCCCAGACAGGAACGCCCATCCAGCAGGATATCTCCAGAGGTCACCCAGTCCAGCCCGGCCACCAAATGCAATAGCGTGCTTTTTCCACTCCCGCTGGGTCCCATGAGCGCACAGAATTCTCCCTGCTGAATTTCCACACAGACATCCCGTAGCGCCACGACCGAAGTGGGTCCGCGCTGATATTCCTTATAGACATGTTGAAACTGAATCACGTGAACCTATCAGAAATTTCTGCCCTTAGTTACGCTCTTGAATCATGGCATATTCACTATCTCTCCTATATCATAACGAAGGTAAATGGACCAAGACGCCCCACGAATATTAGGTTTCTTTCCCGGTTGCCATCAGCACGGAAAGTTCGCCTCCGTTGCTCCACCATTTACCATGACACGTCTACTCCGAAGGCTCCTGCATGTCATTTTTCCCACCGCCTGTGCCGGTTGTCAGAATCCCTTGGAGGACGATCCCGTTCCGTTTTTTTGCCGCCGGTGTTGGGATAGGCTCAAACCAATTCCAGGCCCGTTTTGTCCGCGATGTGGACGCCCCTTTGCCTCCCCCATTGCCCTTTTACATAGTCCCACTCATCAGTGTGGCGCCTGCCGCGCACGACCAATGGCTCTTACGCAAGTCTGGAGTCTCTTCCCCTATCAATCCCCCCTGAAAGAAGCCATTGCCCTGTTCAAATACCGGGGAAAACTGTCGTTGACTCAACCACTCGCCCAAGCCATAGTTGAAGCGTTGCCCGCTTTACCATCCTTAGATGTCATCATTCCCGTCCCACTTCATCCGCAACGCTTACGAGAACGTGAATACAATCAATCCCTGATGCTCGCAAACCGGCTGAGTCACCACCTGGGGATCCCTCTTTTCCTGGCGTGTTTACTCCGAATTCGTCCCACAGTCCCCCAAACATCGTTATCAAGGAAAGAGCGACTCACGAATCTGCGTCGGGCTTTTTCTGTCCCCAAGCCGGCCCGTATCAAAGGCAAACGGATCTTATTGGTGGACGACGTCTTAACCACTGGCACAACCCTGCATGAATGCGCCAAGACGCTTCGACGGGCCGGCTCAGGCCCGGTATATGGGCTGACACTCGCCAGAATGGTGTAAGGGGCTATTGAAAAAAGCCGCCTGCGGCGTTCTCGCCATTTTTTCGTACTCACGTACTGGAAGTACGCTCTGTGCGCAAAACAAAAGGTGTGCCCTTCGGGACACGACAGGCAATTTGCGGCCTTTCCTTCGAGGGGCCTCAGGACAGGACTGGACGAACTTTTTTGAAGGCCCCGAGGCCTCTGATATGCAACGTACCTGTAGGTCAATATGCCCTTGAAAATATTTATTATTCAACACTCCCTGTAAGGAATTGGTTGCCAATTTTCCTTTTGGAAGACGAGGAAAATAGTCTGCCAACATGGATCTATTGTTGGCTGTTTTCTCTGAATAAATCCCCACCTCCATGACTTTTCCCCGTGTCTGTCTTTTCTCGATTGGTCCTTTTCACCAGCCCCTTCTATGAGGGTCATAGAAGAATAAGTCCGATACCTCCGCACCATTCACGTAATTGAGATATTGCGATTCGCATAAATCAATTTTCGACTCTTCCCAAAGAAACAATTTTGCGATATATACAGCCCCTACATTGCGATCAGGAGGAACGACTCAATGCCCATTTACGAATACCGTTGTCAGGATTGCCGGAAGCGCAACTCCTTTTTAATCCTCACCTCGAAAGCCCCAGTCCCATCCTGCAAGCATTGCCAAAGTACCAACCTTGAACGCATCATGTCCCGCTTTGCTGCACCCAAATCGGAAGAAGCCAGAATGGAAGCCTTGGCCGATCCCAGTAACTTCGGGGACCTCGACGAAAACGACCCACAGAGCATGGCCCGCTTCATGAAAAAAATGGGTAAGGAGATGGGAGAAGACCTGGGAGATGACATGGACGAGGCCATGGACGCGATGGACACAGACGAGATGGATATGGGGATGCCTGCCACCGAAGGCGACTAGCTCGACTACTCAAGCAAAACTACTTGACTTTTCTTAAACTTTCGGTAAGCTACACTCACAGATAGGACTTCAGGAGATCCCAGGAACATTCTGCATGTTTGCCGGACAATATTATTGTAAAATCGACGAAAAGGGACGATTTGTTGTCCCGAGTCCTATTCGTGAAGAAATCGAAATTCACGGAAATAGTCTGATGTTTCTCAAGGGGCAGGATATGCCCGTTTCCGCCTATACCAATCCGGAATGGGCCAAAATCCTGGAAAACGCCAAACAATCTCTTGATGAAGATCAACGACGCCTTTTCATGTATCACATGGTCTCGGAAGCCTCCGCCTCAGAAATGGATAAGGCAGGTCGCATCCTTATCCCGGGCCGGTTTCGCAAACTCGTCCCGGTGGATGAGGATCAGGAAGTGGTATTAGTGGGCATGTTTCATCGCCTTGAAGTGTGGAATCCATCGGAATGGCGACGTTTTGTCCATGTAAACGAAGACACCTTTGAACACAGCATGAGCAAAATTCAGAGCCTCCTCTAACAGACCCTTTGCCTTGTTCCAACACCGATACCAAACCCCTTTCATAGATGCCCCATTGAGAACGATTCGTATTCCCTCCCTTCCCAAGCTTTTGCAGTCCAAAGGGAAAGGTGGCCTGATCCTCCTCCACAGTCATAAACGAAAAGCCAAAACAGCAGGTTCTGGGATGGATTGGTCGAATTTGGGCGCCGATACTCTGTCGACTCGCGAACTTTTTGTTGTCTTACCGCTTCCACCCAGCATTAATCATCAATACGCCACCGTCAACGGACGGAGGGTCCTGGCCTCCCCAGGCCGGCAGTATAAGACCGCCGTGGCCCGCCACCTACTCACCATCTTGCGGCAATCATCTCATCGAACGGAATTTTTAGAGCAATTGGAGAACCACACCCTTAGCCTTTCCCTCCGCTTCCACTTCAAAACAGCCCTGCGACGGGATCTGGATGGCGGGCTCAAAATCGCGCAGGATGCCATTTGCCAAGCCATCGATCTCAATGACAACCGCATCACTGAAATTCATCTACACAAAGACCTGGATTCGGTCCGTCCCCGCCTAGAATGCCTATTAGCTATTCAGGAACCCATCGCCCGGACAATCCGATCCCCCAAAACTCTCTCGATGGTCACCAAAACCAGTCCCCGAACTGTCCCTCAGTCTTCAACAGACCATAATCCTTGTTGAAATCCAGACACGTCCGTCCCTCTCTAACGGCGGATATTTCATGTGTCGTTGGTCCTTCCAATCCTCATTCGCCAGACTTCGCTTTTTCAATTAAGGGAGTGTTGAATAAAACCAATTTCCAAGGGCATATTGACCCACAGGCACGTTGCATATTAGAGGCCTCGGGGCGGTTCAAAAAAGTCCGTCCAGTCCTGCCCTGAGTCATGCCGAAGGGAAGGCCGCAAATTGCCTGCCGTGTCCCGAAGGGCACACCTTTTGTTTTGCGCGCAGAGCGTACTTCCAGTACGTGAGCACGGGAAAATGGCGAGAACGCCGCTGGCGGCTTTTTTCAACAGCCCCATTAGCTGAAGACGGAATCCGTCATGGGTGTTGCGTTGGACGAGGACGTTTCTACTGATGCCGTTCTGTTCAGGAGTCAGATGAATATCTGCTCAGGATCGGGAACATGGCTGAAATGATGAAAAAGAGAAAAAATTAGAGAGAGGTGACTGCGCGAGAAAGAGAATGCAGAACGATGGTCAATGGGTGCCTGGTCGCTCTCGAGGGATGGTTGGTCAGGGCCGGGAACAAAAATCCCATCCTTTGGCCCTTGCAGTGCCGGACAAGTCCAGGCAACCAAATGCTATCGCCGAGGTAATGCAGTTTGACAGACACCTGGGTGCCCCTTAGCACAGAAGGAATTTGATTGTCGGGGAATTCAACGAGCATGCCCTGAGGACTGAGATTGAGGACACGGCCCCGACACACTGTGTCTTGCCCATAACGTATGGCAACCGGAAGCACTTGGTAGGGTTTGATGGACATCCGGCGAAAAGACCGTCGATCTCCTTGAGGAATTGGTATCGGTTGCCGGAAATCTTGTCTCAGTGCAGTCGATGTTCCCATCGTCAAGACTCCGCTGGATGTTCTTTGCTAGATTCAAAGATCTTCAAGGCTTCATCCTCACTGGAAAAGATAGGGATCCATTCCCCAATTTCAGTGATTTCCAGGACATCCCGGACAAACCCTATCGGAGAAATAATGGCCAGTTTGCCACCAATTCGCTGAAAGCGCCGTTGGGCGAGAACCAACCATCCGAGGGCAGCGCTGTCAATAAATGATACGGCCACCATATTTAACATCACAAACCGATAACCTTGCAGAATGGCATGATCAATCCGCCATTTAAAATCCTGTCTGGCATGTTGATCAAATCGACCCATAAAAGTCTCCACCAAGGTATCGGGGCTGAGACTCCGTTCGGAAATAACCATAGAAGATGCTTTCGTGGTGATATTGGGTGGTGTCTTCCTATATCGGTTTTCCTCGCTCCAGTCTTAACCCGGCATGCCGGCAAAGGAAGGACAGACTTTATCTTCAACAAAGCTCAAAGCTTGAAGGGACCTTTCAGGGTTCGGAAAGGAGTTCCACTACAACATCATCTATAAACTGAACCGGTGAGGGCTTGCCGGCACCGCTCTGAAAGGGACGGGTCACCCGAAGCTGGATGATATGACGACCTGCTGCCACAGGGACTGTTCCAATGAAATGTTGCTGAACCGTGATACCATCTTCCATCGGACCGACATCGAAATCGGCTATGACTTGATCATCAACAACCCATTCAAACAATCCCCCATTCAGATTTCTTTTATAATCGGGAGAATGGTAGGTGGCCCCCACACGGGCTGAGAGCTGAATAAGGCCGGCAATTGTCATTGTGGTGAGACTAATCCCTCCACCTTGTTGCACGTCATGGGCAGGAGCAAAATGAAGCTGGCCGACTTGGACTTGAAGACAATAAGAGGGAGAAACCGGGTTCCCAAGATCACACAGGGCAACGATAGGAAATCCCTTGCCCCCTAAGGTTCCATTCGAGGTAGAAAACACCGTCCAGTCAGAAAGGGTCCCCGATTCAAAATCCGTAGTGATGAGGACTTCGGCCGAAACTGGGCAAATCCCCATGGACACTATGCCAAGGAGAAATGAGAAGCCCCATCGTTGAACAGCATGTAGGCACCATTCGATTTTTGAAACCATAGCGATATTTCCTTCCATAACTTGCACCTTTTTGCCTCACCTAGTTTTTTTTAGACCTGTATGCCTGATAAGATAGGTGATGGGTGGCTAGTTTCTCCATTTGAGTCTTTACTCAGACCCCAGATTCTCCCCCTTAAGAACCCCTTTTTCTCCTTCTTACCGACGGTTTCAAGGACCAAGTAAATTCGTGCACGACACAATTCATTTTTTCATTCACCCGAACATCAAGGTCCGTACCATAATGAGCACACTCTTCACACCTCTTTCCGTCTTTTGGCAAATAGTCGGAGGAATTTCCTGTCTGATGGTTCTTTCCTCACCATCCTGGGCTCAACAAACACCACTGGAGGCTCATCCAGTTCATCCCCTGATAGGAGCCCAAGTCTTAGTGGTCGAAACCATCGCGCTCACGGAGCGAGGACTCCTGGACTCCACAGCTATCACAAAGACCGTCACCGACCGATTGGCGGACACAGGATTTACCATCGTCGCAACTCCAGAAGAACCTCACGATGCGGTCATACGGGTGAAATGCGAAGAACGACAGACATTCACCGGCCCGAGTAAACATCGGCATACCAGTCCGGCCCTTACTTCGCGATTATGGAAAGGCCCCGCCTGTCATATTTCTTATCGCTATGGAGAACAATATCCTCCTTGGAACTGGGATGTTCACACTTCATTTGAAGATACAAGTGAGGCTGCGGAAATCGCAGGAGCCTCGGATACGGGAACCTTCGCCATGACTGCTCTAAACACCCGACTTCAACAGGATGATTTCCCATTGTATCTAGTGGCTGAATGGGAACAAACCGACAGATTGCTGATGCTCTTTCAGAAATCCTCCAACAATATTGACCGACAAACGACAATCCTCAAACTTTTGGGAACCCTGGCTTCTGATCAAGCTTTCGAAGCTCTTAAGCAGGCACTCACCACCCCCCCCCTGACACCGACGGCACTAGCGGCCCTTGGGCAACAAGGAGAAAAGGCTATCCCTGCCTTGGCTTCATTTCTGGAATCCTCCACAAACTCAGACCACAGATTAGCCGCTATGCAAGCCTTGAGCGCCATTGCCACCCAGAGCAATGCTCCCGCCTTATTCACTCAGTTTATGAAAGCTTTGGATACAGAAGAGCCCAAAATACAAACGGAAGCCGTCAAGGGCCTTGGGAACCTTGGGGATCGACGCGCGATTCAACCTTTGGAAAAACTTAACCTGAAAACCTGGACAAATCCTTCCACCGGTCCTGAAATGATGGCTCTCCGTAAAATACTGAGTTGGAGCCTCTGGCAACTGAGTCCAAGCGCACATACCGCAGAATGAATCACACGTGTATATTTCAGCGTGGTAGAAACCATGTCTGAGAATTTCACCCAAGACTCTTCTAATTTTTCAAACATGAATCAAAAAAAATCCTGGAAGTCGCCTTTTCTCTCCCTCTACTCCCCACCGCAGCCGAAAAAAGTCCTCGCCATATTTACCGAACTGCCTCGTAAGCTAATGACGGATCGGGATTGAGAAAAACTCTTCGACAGCCAATACGGACAAGAGCAAGCAAATGGCTTAGGTGAAAAATGCCTGGAGACCCCCTCAATCTTGCACACAGCAAATCAACACGTCGGGATTTGGAAAAATATGTGAGGGGTTCTAAAAACGAATAACCGATGATGGTGCGCCCGACAGGAGTCGAACCTGTAACCTCTTGATCCGTAGTCAAGTGCTCTATCCATTGAGCTACGGGCGCTTTTATTGCATTTTCAATACGTTAGGCGAGCTCGTCAAACAGGGGCAATTAACTAGCGTGAAATTAATGCTAATCCGGAAACCGTTCCCACCTGTTAGTGGTGAAACCCACTCTACCATTTACTAACTTTTCATGTCTTAATTTTATGGGCAGAAATTTTAAAAATCGGATAAGTGGTCAATCTCTTTCCATCCTGGAACAACCAGCCTTATACCCGTTATTTCCTAAACGCGTCAATTCGTTGGATAGGAACAGGCCAACCCATCTTGAAAACTTTTAATTCTCGAACGTCTGGTAGGTATTAGGTGGTCGTGAAAATTAATAAGCTCTGGAAAGGCCAATTCTTGTGTAAGGGCCGTAATTTAATTAAGGAGAAATGCCCGATCATTTTGTCTGGAGATTCATATTTTTTGGGGTGTCAATGATTAATGTCCCGCCTGAGATTATTCCTCACTCGTTCTCCCGTTAATACGGCCGCCGCCCCCTCCTGAACTTCGTGCCTTAAGGCTGGAACCGCAAAAATCCTGCTCAAAATTTTGACTCGCCGCACCTCACGGGTGCCATCTTACCATCTGATGGCACCCTGGTTATGTGCCACATCCCCGTATGGGGCAACCGGAACCACCACGAAATCCCAGGTTTTTCTATGCTTCGTTCAACAGGAGATTCTTCGTTGTGACTTGTTTTTAGAACGCTGATGCTCCTACCTGGCAAGACCCCTAAATTTGGTACCTGGGTCAGGCATCCCGGTCTTGAACCAGACTATAAGACTGGAGAGGATCTAATCGGTTCGGCAAGCGGACGGAATGACAATTCATTTAGACGAATTCGCCTTTTTCATTGATGGAGTTCCCCGATGGAATATACGTATTTTCATTTAACCTGTCTGGGGAATTGATGCCCATCTCCTGGGAGCGTCAACTGTCAAGAATACATCACGAAGATCTCTTCACGATAGGCCCAGACAGTATCAGACAATTAATTTCAGTCCTCAGTGAATGAAAGAAGAAGGGAGGAAGTACCCATGCTAGCGGTTAGAGAGCATTGTCAGCACAACACGAAAATACTGGACCTCTCAGGGAGTTTTGACGCCAGTTCCAAGGTGGGACTTGAAGTCGCCATCCTCGGAGCAAAGGAAATGGGCTGTCAACATATCATCTTAAATTTTTCTGAGATTACCTGGATTGATTCAATGGGACTAGGACAATTATTCCTTTGGTATCACATGATGAGACCCAATCATGTGCACCTCAGTATCGTCAGTCCGCAACCGACGGTCAAAGATCTTTTAGAGTCGACCCACCTCTCCGAAATTGTTCCTATCTACCAATCTGAAAAAGAAGCTGTGGAGGCTCAACCCCAGTCTCCTTAATGTTTGAACAATCCCCTTCAGCCTTAGAAAGGGCGGAAGATCTCCCCTTGAATTACCCTCACCACGTTCTTGGAATACCCATTCCCGCAGTTCTTGATTTTGCTGAGCAAGAAACCCGACTACAGCCTAAAAACTCGGTTGAGGTGAGCACTCCATTTCCACATCGCTATCCAGGAATATTCCAGACATTACTTTCCCTAAATTTGTTCCCCATGGTTTAGGAAAAATGGTGAAGGACCCGCAATTTCGGATACCCGGTTCCCACTGCATAGGAGCCATTTTTCTTAAGCCCCGGTTGTCTCCTTCTCGCCACAAGACAAGTGAAATGGAGAATCCAGGAACGAACACACCAGATTCCACACATGATTCCGTAATTGATTCCTTGCATGACGGGAAAACCAGGGCAGCTATTTTGGTGGTTGAAGATGATCCTTCAGTGGCAGAGTTACTCAACTCTGTCCTTAAAGAATCGGGATATCACGTCTGTGTTGGCGAAAAATGGACGGGAAGGCCTGGATTGGGCATGAATTATACGGTCGACGGAATTTTGCTAGATATGCATATGCCCTTGATGAGCGGGCGAACCATGCTCGATGAATTCCGAGCATTACCCTCATTAATGGGGATATCAAGAAACTAATGGACCGGATCCAACCAGGAAGATGTTAACGCTAACTGTCGTAGCAGCTAGGGGGGAGTAGATGGACAAAGTGGCATCATGGTTTGGACATTTTTTCTACAAAGGCTCCCTGTGCGACAGGTCGTCTTTTCATGCTTCCCATTCCACAAGGGTGCATTTCTACAAGAGATTAACGCTCACGAGAATTGTGTCTCCCACAAAAGGTTTATTTTTTACTTATTTCAGATTCAACGGTGAAAAGCGACTGTTCGGATTCAACAGGAGGCATTTCACATGAAGCGCAAAAATTTGACATATTTACTGGTAATTGTGGGTTTAGCGAATGGATTATTTTTTATGCCTTTGGCCATAGAAAGGCTGCAAGCGGGGACAGTGCCGGACATTCGAGGCACCTGGAAAGACGGCCCGAGTAGTGGTTCAGCAACGGGGTGTCAGGACGCGGATGATAATGGACCGTTCAATGATCCCGGAGGGAGCACTTACAGTATTACCAACCAAACTGGCCCCAACTGGAGCGTAACACAGGTGGAGACCGTGGTGGATAACGGATTTACCGCTGTACAAACAGTGACCTGTTCAGGAACCGTAGCAGCGAATGGTACAGTGAATGCGTCATGTCCGTATGTGGTTACTCTCAACGGCGGATTTTGGTATAGCGGCACATCCACTTTAACCGCTTCCCTTGTGGGAAATACCTTGACCTACACGCTTGCCGGTCAGGATCTCGTGGGAGATACCTGTCAGTGGACTCAGATGGGCACAGATACCAGAAGTGGGGCTGTCCCTCCTCCTGTCGTTTTACCCAAAAATACGCCTTATGACCTCAATGGAGATGGGAAGGGCGACCTGATCTGGCGCAACACAAACACCGGGAGCACGGCCGTCTGGTTGATGAACGGGATAGTCCGGGCCTCGGTCGGCTTCCCGGGCGGGGTGCCGCTCAATTGGCAGATCGCGGGAATCGGCGATGTGACAGGAGATGGCAAGGCCGATGTCATCTGGCGCAATAGTACCAACGGCACGGTGGCGATATGGGTGATGAACGGCACGGCCGTGACATCCACAGGTTTTCCCGGCAGTGCGCCGACTGCCTGGGTCATTCAGGCCGTCGGGGATGTCAACGGCGATGGCAAAGCCGATCTGATATGGCGCAATAGCAGTGACGGCAACACCGCCATCTGGGTGATGAACGGAACCGCCAGGGACTCGGTTGCCTTCCCGGGCGGGGTGCCGCTCAATTGGCAGATCACGCGGATCGGCGATGTGACGGGGGACGGCAAGGCCGATATCATCTGGCATAACGGCAGCAATGGGGCCGTGGCCGTGTGGGTGATGAATGGGACTACTGTGACCAGCACGGGCTTTCCCGGCAGCACCTCCACGGATTGGAAAATTGAGGGTGTTGGCGATTTCAATGGCGATGGGAAGGCCGACTTTATCTGGAAGAATGACACAAGCGACATTGTGGCCATCTGGCTCATGAATGGGACTTCTATTGCGTCATCTAAAGTGTTAGGCGGCATCGCCTCGGCGTGGAAGATTGAGCAGGTGGGGGATATGAATGGGGATGGGAAAGCCGACGTGGTTTTGAAGAATACGTCTACAGGGGAGGTGAAAGTCTGGCTGATGAATGGGGTAGTCCTGATTGGGGTCGGCTCTCCTGATACAGTCCCCTCCTCCTGGGACATTCAACCCTAGAGCGATAACAACGCACTCGCTGAATCCCTGAGAGAAGGAGATAAGGCTCGAACACGAAGAAATCCACACATAACTTTTTGGCCTCCCAAGAGCCTGCCCCACATGGGGCAGGCTCTTTTTTTTCTAACCCAATTATTCATTGTGCAAAGACCCTTCCTACAATAGCCCCTGACTGGAATGTAGGTCCTAAGTGTAATGGTAAGCATGAACATACGCCTGTATTTTGAAATCATCAACTGAGGATATATGAGATGGACAAACGTTTTTATTACCAAAGCGAGGGAGAAAAACTCTCGTTGAGTGTCAGGTGGTGGCTCTTTCTCTTTGCCGCGATTCTTTTATGGGTTATGAAATAATCCTATCTCATCTTCATGCGATGATTCTCATCCCTATAGGCAACTCCTTCCTAATCCCAAAAACGAAAGTAAAAAAGGCGGACTTCCCCGAATTCTTTTCTCTTTGACTCATGAGTCCCCCTGTCTCATAGCTCTCCTTTCAGATTCAACATGGCACTCTCCCCCTGCCCTTATGAACAAGGGTAGAAATGAGACCTCCGTGTGATCAAATTTCCTACCAACCCAATTTTTTTTGAGGGATTCGCCACTCTTCTGGTGGGTTAAAAACACGGCACCAAAACAATATGTCAATTAGCCACAAATCTTTGTACACATTTCCTTTACCCTCCAATTTTTGTATGGTGTAAGAAACCTTGCTTGATTTGAGTTAAATCCAGTCTTATGCACCACGCCCAAAGAGAGGACCCTGTTGATATAGAACAAAGGACATTTTTTCGTGGGAGAAGTCCCCATTTCTGCCCCTTAAATCAACGAAATAGGTACAGCTGAAATATGTCGGAACGAAAAGCCCATCAGAATATTGTCATGCCTGAAGGCATTTCTTTCTTGCCCCCAATTCAAGTCGGGTATGAAATCTACTATGAAAACCTTGAGATTCAGGGAATTCAAGAACGGCAGGCCATTGTCTGGCAATTTATCCAAGGCTCCAAACACCTATTGGACTGGGAACAAGAACCGAGCAATCCCCAAGACCCTCATGCCATCAAGATATTTGGGGTATCGGAGCAAATCTTTTCTACGAAACGGGATATGCTGGGCTATGTTCCAGGTGATGTAGCCAAACAGATTGTGACTAGCGGGCTCTGGCCATTTTTGCAACTCAGGCTGGATTCCATCTCTGTCGCAAATCAAGGATTCGTTGCTATCAAATTTCAAATCCTTGGGCCCATCAGGAAAAAAGACAGTGACAAGCAACCACCTGGTGTACCAGGCACCAAGGGGGAACGAAGGCACACCCCGGCCACGAGACCAACACTCTTGTTCGGTAGAGAAGCAGAACGTCCAAAAGCGCATCCAAGCAAGGTCAAGCATGTCGCAATTTTCATTGTAAGGATCATCCTGATCACACTTGGCACCGCGTTGGCTTTTGTGGGCGGGACAATGGGCACAGCAGCCTGGCAAGCCAAAGGGAACCTCTTTGTATTGATGCTCGTTCCATTGGCATTGATCATGATTGGAGGCCTGCTGATCTGGACTGGTATTAAACCCTCAAAATCCAAAGAAAAGGCCTCTACCTAGAGGTACTCCTTTGGGCCATAGCCCATAAATATGCGTTATTCAGGCACTTCTCTACAGATCTGAAAGGTGCGCATGGCAAGCGCCTATCACCTCTGGCTGACACCTACGGGTCAGGTCTACGACATTCTCCAAAAGACCATTACCGACTTGAGCAAAGCGTATCACGCTCCAGTCTTCGACCCGCATGTGACGCTCCTGGGTTCTCTGCCAGGAACAGAGGAGGCTATATCCCTTCGATGCGTCAAACTCGGAGAATCGCTTGCACCCTTCGATATTTTTCTGGCCGAACCGGCCTGTGGTGATCAGTACTTTCAATGCGTGTTCTTAAAGGCTCAGGAAACACCGGCGCTCACGAATGCGCATGAATTGGCAAATAGACTGTTCGTCAAAGCACCTAACCCCTTTATGCCCCATCTCAGTCTCTTGTATGGTCATTATTCCCTTGAATTGAAACACAAAATCACGTCCTCCTTATCTCAAGCATTGTCCCTCAACTTCACAGTCGACACAATCCATCTTATCCATGCCAAGAGCGAACATCCCATGGACTGGGCCTCAATCCTGTCCTTCCCTTTGAGTGGATAAATACTTTTTCACTCAACACCTTCGCGAGTGAATGTCGCTTTGTGCCTTAAGAACTCCTAGGAGTCTGGCGGACTTTGGGAATCGATAGCGAAAATGTGGCTGAGCGAGGACAGATTTTGACGATGTTGCCGACCCATATTGGGACTATGGGCCAAGGACGCGGCGAAATATGGACCGCTGAGTCACTTTTGCAGCCGATTCATCCGAAGTCCGACAGGCTCCTAAGTCAGGCCCTCGGCATTTCCTGGTAAACGACGGACTTGTCACGCCATCCCCCCCTAACATAAGAAGCCACGTGCAAATCCATTCGGCTAATGGAAGCGATATTGGTTGAATGCTGGGAGAAACTCAGGAAAAACCTTGAAGGAACCACTGACTTAAAGGGCAGGGATGGGTTCTGAACTTTCTGGTTGAGAGAGGCCCGTTACAATTTGAATAAGATGATCCAACACTTTTTGAATATCTTCGGGTTTACCCAAGCTGATCTGAAAAAAACTGGACATATCGGGGATGCCGTCAGCAATTTGTTTGGCCACTTCCACAAGTCCGTCAGGTTCAATTTCCAAAAGCTCCTTTGAAAATTGAATGGCCGATTGAATAGCCACCTCGGGCTGTTGGTGGCACCACATGTCAGCTAACCGCCCCGACAAGGCCACGCATTGAATAGTTAACCGGGAGACGTCATCGCTCCCCGACGCCAAAGAGGGGTCATGGCTCCCCTTGACGGATTCTCGCAATAATTCAGGTAATTCCCATGTCTCCGCCAACCATGCTCCGATCTCGCAATGATCCGTTTTCCATCGATCTTGTTCCAACGCCTCAAGTGTCTGATGATCCTGCGCAGCTTTTTTATAAAGTAATCCATATTCCATGCCTAACGCCTCGCTCATCACCAATACGCCAAGGTCCTGCAATAATCCGGCAAGGAACACCTCCTCTTCGTTCGTCACCCGGACGCGCTTGGCCAAAATCTTCGCGGCCAAACTCGCCAAAATACATCGATGCCAAAAGTGGGTATGATCAAACGCACCACCACCTTTTTTTCGTAAGTCCCGATATAACGAAAAGCAAAACGCCAACGTGGCAATGGAATTCATGCCCAATAAGGTCACCGCATGGGTGACGGTCGTCACTTTATGTCGACTGCCCCCGTAAAAACTGGAATTCGCCACATTCAACAACTTGGCGACAAAGGACGGGTCTTTGCTAATGACGTCACCAATGCGTTGGGCGGTCGTCCTTTCATCCCGACACAGTTGTAGGACTTGCAGAGGCAACGCAGGGATCGCCGGAAGGGTCTTGCAATTTTTTATACGCTGCAGAATCTGGGGATCCATTATTTGTCAAACCTCATCCCTTGTCACCATTTCCCACAACAGCATTTCTTCATAAACCAATCATCCAGACTTATCCACGTATAGGCTTGTCTTCATAAATCGATTGGATAGGGAATTCTTTTCCGAATGAGCACCAGGAAGTTGAAGGACATTTCGTTCCCGCCGGCATACGACCGGAATTCCACAAGTATTCAAAGATTTTATCGGACAATGAGTACCTGACTTGAGAAAGAACCAGCTTACGGGTTGACTGATTTCTCCAACGCAATCACGCCCTCAACCGGGAAAAAGAGACAATTTAGGAGAAACCGAGCATAGGGAATGGCAGGAAAATCGAAGATTTATGGAGGGTGGGGTTAAGAATCTTTTTGCCTTCGGGAGCACACCAAATTCATCAGGATCGGACATGCCCATAAAGGGTCGAAGGCGAGGCATCCATGACCAGAACGGGCACAAGGTCTCCTGGTTGACGGACTTTGTCATCCTTGGGCCAGACAACCGTCACATTGTGGTCGCTATGCCCCATCCATTGAAGGTCGGATTTTTTGGAATGCCCTTCCAGCATAACCTCCACCGTGGTGCCGATGAGTTCTTTGTTTTTTAAAAGGGAAATTTCTTTTTGTAATTCCACGATCTGGTTGGTCCTGTATCCCTTCACCTGCTCAGGAACATCGTCCACAAATTTTCTGGCTGCAATTGTGTGCTTTCGTTCAGAATATTTGAATACGAACGCTGCCTGATATCCCACCTCTTGCATAAGACGATAGGTCTCCTGGAACTCCTCATCGGTTTCTCCACAAAATCCACAAATGATATCGGTGGTCAAAACAAGAGGACCTTTTTTTCGAATAGCCTCCACCAGCTTACGATACTCCCGTTGAGTGTAACCCCGACCCATCCGATCCAAAATTCGATCATTAGCCGATTGCAGCGGCAAATGAATCGTTTTACAGACGGCAGGATGCTCCGCAACGGCTTCAAGCAGGGCAGGAGGAAAATCTTTAGGATGGGGCGACATAAACCGCACACGCTGAATCCCTGGGACATCCCCAACGGCGATTAACAATCGGGCAAAATCCCATTCCCCTGACCGGTAGGAATTGACATTTTGTCCCAATAATGTGATTTGCCGAACCCCCTGACTGACCAATTGATGGGCTTCCTGAATTATTCCCTCAGGGTCTCGAGAACGTTCTCGTCCTCGCGTATAGGGCACCACGCAAAAGGAACAAAAATTATCACAGCCCCGCATGACGGCAATCCATCCATTAATTCCATCCGGCCGGTCCGGGACGATATGGGCATACGTTTCGTATTCAGACAGATCAACGGCCAATCCTCGTTTACGATTCTCCAGTGCATCCATAAGAAGATCAGGCAGTCGCCGGTACCCATCCGGCCCGACCAGTACATCAATAAACGATCGGGTATCCATCAATTCTTGTTTCAGATTCTGCGCCATACAGCCTAATACCCCGATGACCAATCCACGTTCCTGTTTTCTATTGGTATAGCGGGCTAAATGGCCATACACGCGATTATGTGCATTCTCACGAATGGCACAGGTGTTAAACAGGATCACATCGGCTTCATCATCATGCGGCGTAAATTGAAATCCCCGGGTTTTTAACAGCGACCGAACGATTTCCGAATCATATTCATTCATCTGACACCCGAAGGTCTCCATATACACCTGATAGCCACTTTGACCAGGGGAACGGGTCCTGGCCTTCAGACTGGTAGGGAGGAGTAAAGGGGGTCCGCTCACAAATATCGCCTTTCTTATGAAACACACACAAGTGAAGAAGAGAACAGATCCTGTGCCGGCGGAGGACTTTCAGAAATTGGCTCCAGCAGCCCCAACGTCGTATCCGACATCATGCCGGTCACGACAACCGGCTGAATAGTATTCCGGAGCGAATGTGGAGAACGAACGGTGACACGAAGAAAATTATCTGTGAGCCCCGGCCAATACCCGTCGGCCTCCGCTGCTTCAAATAACACCGAGACTCGTCGCCCGACAAACCGCTGTTGAAACGCCATTCGCTTATGATCGGATATTTTCCGCAAAGATCGACTCCGCTCTTTCGTCGTAACGGGAGACACGGGATGCGGTAATTTGGTGGAAGCCGTACCGGGCCGAGGCGAGTAACTAAACACATGCAAATACGCAAAAGGAAAATCCCTGACCACCGCTTCCGTATTCGCAAATTCTCGTGGGCCCTCCCCAGGAAACCCCACCAGTACATCCGTGCCGAAACACAGATCTGGAATGCGTTTCAGTGCTGATTCCATGGACTCCTGGTACTCTCGCACGGAATACCGGCGATTCATGGCCTGCAAGATACGATCGTCCCCACTCTGTAAGGGAACATGTAAATGCCGGCACAGCTTGGTGGAACTACTCATATAGTCCAGGAGACTCTCAGGAACCGTGGTGGGTTCAATAGAGGAAATACGGATCCGCTCCAGACCTTTAATAGCTTCAAAGCGTTGAATGAGGGTCAGGATATCGGCAGCTCCATCACGGTATTGCCCGATGTTTACCCCCGTCAGCACTAATTCCCGATGCCCCCTTTCCACCAACAGCTCGGCCTCACAAACCGCATCCTCCAGAAACCGACTTCGCTCCCGGCCTCTGGCAAAGGGAATCAGACAAAACGAACACATAAACTGACACCCGTCCTGAATTTTTAGATTTGCCCGGGTCGTCGTATAGGCTCCAACGCCTTCTATCGAAAAATTCTTAGGATCAATTCGTCCATGATGCACCAGTGGCTCAGGTTGTTTTTTAAGCCGGGGAAAAGGCGGAATGATCTCAGGCAGCTTCATTTTGAATTGATTGCCGACAATGAGGTCAATATCGGCCATGCGACGAAGCACTTCCAAGCCGGTCTGGGCATAACACCCGGTAACAGCGACAAAGGCATGGGGGGAATGACGGAGGACCTGGCGAACGATTCGTCGACAATCCACCTCAGCCCCTTCCGTGACGGTGCAGGTATTGATCACAAACACATCCGTTTCCTGGCCAAACTCGACCGGGATAAATCCGCTTTGCTGAAACCCGTCTTTAAGTAGAGCCGTTTCAGCCTGGTTGAGTCGACACCCTAACGTATACAACGTGACACGCGGTTGGGGTTGTTGGAAATCATCAGAATTCATAGGCAAAGCATTATAAAGAAGGCCTTTCCACACAACAAGGCAGGGGAAACCAGGTTTCCATTGCCGATCGAACATGCTAATATTTTTTATATCCTAGATGCAGCCGGGCACATTCGGGGATTGCCCTACAGTTATCTATCGTCTTTCAATCTTGTCTCCCGCCCACTTCTTTTTTATAACAAAAGGCCTGTGCTTGGATATGGACCACAGCTTGGCAGTCCCGTTGGTTCAAACACCATGACCCTATCTCCTTGTCCTGTTCACGTTCAATCGAACCCTCTCCCCTCAAGCAATGACTGACGGTTTCGGAAGACTCCTGATAGCTCGTTTTGTCGGCTTTCGGTTGCTGCCGGGCCAGATTGTCGCATTAGCCGCCCTCGGACTCATTTTCTTCGGTGCCTGCCTACTCATGCTGCCATTCGCCACTCATCCCGGAGTGGACATTTCATTCCTTGACGCGCTCTTTACGGCAACCTCTGCGGTCTGCGTGACGGGTCTCATCGTCGTGGATACTCCTCATGATTTCACCTTGTTTGGGCAGGGCGTGGTTCTCGGATTGATTCAGATTGGAGGATTAGGATACGCCTTAATGGCCACGATGATTTTACTCATTTTAGGGCGTCGCCTGGGGTTGCGAGACCGCATGATGCTCAGCGAATCCATGAATACCATGGATTTACAGGGATTGGTCCGGTTCGTGAAACTGGTGGCCATGATTACTTTCGGATTAGAGGGCCTAGGCGCGGTGTTGCTCACGCTTCGCTTTGCCGTCGAATTGCCTTGGGGGACCGCCGCCTATTACGGGATATTCCATTCCATTTCGGCATTTAATAATGCCGGGTTTGCCCTTTTTTCTGATAGCTTTAAGTCCTTTCAAACAGACTGGTCCATCAATGGAATCATCACCATTTTGGTGATCTTCGGAAGCATCGGGTTTTTTGTCTTTGAAGATCTGCTGGGCAATCTTCGTGGGCAACGCTTTCGTCTACAGACCCATACCAAATTGGTGCTCGTCACCACCGCCCTGCTTATCGTAGGGGGAACAATAGGCATTACCATATTGGAGTGGAACAATCCCTCCACCTTCCAATCCGCCTCCATCGGGAAAAAGCTGACAATTTCCTATTTTCATTCCGTTTCCCGTACCGCAGGATTCACATCCATTGATATTGTCGACATGCGTGATGCCACCCTCTATTTCCTGTTATTATTGATGGCCATCGGAGGATCGCCCGGGAGTATGGCGGGAGGCCTCAAAACGACCACTGCCGCTATCGTATTTCTGACCATCATAAACATGCTTCGTCGAGATAGAGACGTCGAGGTCTTTAACCGGCGAATTCCCCAGGACCTCATTACTCGAGCCCTTTGCTTCACCGTCCTGGCCATTGTCATGATTACCGGCATGACCCTCCTGTTGGATTCTACCGAGTCACAACCGTTTTTATTTCTAATGTTCGAAATCACCTCAGCCATGGGCATTGTGGGTATGTCATTAGGGAACGGCGAAACACTGAGCCTATCGGCCCTCTTTACCGACTTTGGAAAAGTGATGATTATGCTGTCCATGCTATTGGGCCGGTTCGGGCCGTTAATGATCGGGTTATTTGCCGTGAAAACGGCCGTAAGCAAACCCTATCGTTATGCCAAGGCCCGTGTGATTATCGGGTAAATCGACTCAGACAATCCGTCGTTGCAGCCTGAAAATAAAAAATGCCAGCGTCGGAAGCGGAAATAAGACATAGGGCAAGACCCACAACCACACATTTTTTCCTCTCACCCTCGCTTGATCATACATCCAGACAAAAATCCAAATCATGAGCAACACATAATTGGCCGTAATCCATTGAGTCGTTCGGACATGTAACTGGCCTTCCGCCTCCTCGCCGATTAGGAAGAAAAACATTCCCTCCAACACGACCAACGCCAGCACTAATCCAAGAACCAAGGGTTTACTCCACACATACATGATTTGGCTCCTTCTTCAAAAAATAGTTTTCCCGGTCTCCTTTGGACCCTATCCGGTCCACCTGCGACATGTCCTAACGTGGCATAAGATACCGTCGCAAATCAAAAAATTCTCCAAACGACGTCCTATCGATTCCCTTCTGACGTCTTTCACCCTGACAAATGAACACATTTTTCCTCTATAAATTTTCAGATCATGAATGGTGTTAGGAATTGTCCTGAAAATTTCAAAAGGCACACTGACATTTTTCGAAAAATTTTTTTTCTTGGGTCGTATGCGTGTGCATAACTTGTTGGGTGAAAATTTCAGCCTGTTGATAACCATCAAAATTCATTCAGAACTCCGCACGAAATATTAGGTTTTTTGAACTCACATGTTCTGCACAGAAATCCCCATTTATGAGGGAGCAGTCACAACATTTAGTATTGACATTTTTTTCGATCCGCTATAGATTGTGGGCCATTGGTTTATACCAATTATTTCTTCCGGTTTTATTTTTTCCTATTTTTCTGATTTGTGCAGGCATTTGGCATACGCCCATTCTTTCCTGCTAGAGGCCAGTCATTCGCCGATACGCTGCCTTGATGGCTTCTGGTTGCACTGCTTGTTGTATGAACTCCAGATTCCCTGAGAGAATACCAGGCAGTAGAGAGGCACAATTTCAATGTGCTTTCTTGGAAGGCAGGGACGCCAAATGAGGCGGAAAAAATGACAGAAGAATTACCCCTCAGGTTTGCAGTCTCTTCCAAAGGAGTCCTACATGAAAATTGACCGTCGATTTACAAAAACCGGTGAAAGCCCGTATCAAACCATTCCCTTTTCACACCGATCATCAGAAATTCGCAATCCGGATGGCTCGGCCGTGTTCCACCAAGATAATATTCTGGCCCCGGAACATTGGTCTCAATTAGCGGTCGATATTTTAGCCCAAAAATATTTTCGCAAAGCCGGAGTTCCTCAATTTGACGACCAAGGACAACCACTCCTCAATGACAAAGGCGGCCCCATTCTTGGAGGAGAACGGGATGCCCGGCAGGTGTTCCATCGACTAGCCGGTTGTTGGACGGAATGGGGCAAGACCCATCACTACTTTGATACCCCTGAGGATGCGGAAACCTTTAAAGACGAACTCAGCTACATGTTGGCCTGGCAAATGGCCGCTCCAAACTCTCCCCAATGGTTCAATACCGGCCTGCACTTTGCCTATGGCCTGACTGGACCCTCACAAGGACATTTCTACGTAGACCCGAATACCCACCGGGTCAAACAAGCCCGCAATGCGTATGAACGCCCTCAAGTCCATGCCTGCTTTATCCAATCGATCTCTGATGATTTGGTGAATGAAGGGGGAATTATGGATCTGTGGGTTCGGGAAGCCCGGCTTTTCAAATACGGGTCGGGAACCGGTACCAATTTCTCCAAGTTACGGGCCGATGGAGAATCGTTATCGGGAGGCGGCCGCTCGTCAGGACTCATGTCCTTTCTCAAAATCGGCGATCGGGCTGCTGGTGCCATTAAATCGGGGGGCACCACCCGCCGCGCCGCGAAAATGGTGTGCCTGGATTTAGATCATCCCGACATTGAAGAATTTATTGACTGGAAAGTCATAGAAGAACAAAAAGTGGCGGCCATGGTCACCGGATCGAAAGTCTGCGCGCGTCATCTGAATGCCATTTTAAAGGCCTGTCATGTCCCCCGTCAGGACGGGACGACTCAGGTCGATACCAATCCCCGAGATAACCATTCCTTACGTGAGGCGATCCAATCCGCACGGGAAGCCGCTGTGCCTGAACCCTATATACACCGGATGTTCAGCTACGCTCAGGAAGGATTTACCCATTTTGTGTTTCATGAATATGACACCAATTGGGATAGCAAAGCCTATCAGACGGTCTCCGGGCAAAACTCGAATAATAGCATCCGAATTCCCAATGAGTTTTTTGAGACCCTTCAGGCAGGCGGGGATTGGAAGTTGACCAGACGCACCGACGGTGCAGTCTGCAAAACCATGCCGGCAAAGGATTTATGGGATCGAATCGCCTGGGCGGCCTGGATCTGCGCAGATCCCGGCGTGCAATACGACACCACCATTAATGAATGGCACACCTGTCCCCAGGATGGTCGGATTAATGCCTCGAATCCTTGCAGCGAATACATGTTTTTAGATGATACCGCATGCAACTTGGCTTCCCTCAATTTAGGACGATTTCTCTCATCGGAAGGACAATTTGATATTGATGGCTTTCGACATGCTGTCCGGTTGTGGACGATTGTCCTGGAAATCAGCGTGCTGATGGCTGGATTCCCGGGTCGTGCAATTGCTGAAAAAAGCTTTGCCTATAGAACCCTCGGCCTTGGCTATGCCAACTTGGGCTCCATTCTAATGAAAATCGGGATTCCCTATGATTCGCCACAGGCCTTAGCCTGGACTGGCGCCATTACGTCCCTGATGACCGGGGAAGCCTATGCCACCTCCGCAGAAATGGCCAAAGAATTGGGGCACTTTAATGCCTATCCACGTAATGCCGAAGCCATGCTTCGAGTTATGCGAAACCATCGGCGAGCGGCCTACAATGCTTCGGCGGATGAATATGAAGAGCTCACAATTCCGCCGATGGGCATTCAACCGGACCAATGTCCCCACACCCTCTTGCAAGCCGCACAAAAATCATGGGACCGGGCATTGGCACTAGGGGAACAGTACGGGTTTCGAAACGCACAAGCCACGGTCATCGCACCGACCGGCACGATCGGCTTAGTTATGGATTGCGATACGACCGGGATCGAGCCGGATTTCGCCCTGGTCAAATTCAAAAAACTGGCCGGCGGTGGCTACTTTAAAATCATCAATCAAAGTCTTCCCCCCGCATTACGGCATCTTGGATACAGCTCCAGCCAGATTCAGGATATCATCACCTATGCGACGGGAACCCGAACGCTCAAACAGGCCCCCTATATCAACCATGACACCTTGCTGGCCAAGGGATTCGACCGCGAGGTGCTTGAACGCATGGAGGCCACGCTGGACGGAGCCTTTGATATTCATTTTGCGTTTAACAAATGGACCCTCACCGAGGAATTTTGTCGAGAAAAATTAAGTCTGACCGAATCGCAACTTCAGAGCCCTCAATTAAATATCCTCAAAATCCTAGGTTTTACTCAGGAAGAAATTCTTGCGGCCACGGACTTTTGCTGTGGCACCATGACCGTCGAAGGCGCACCCCACCTCAAACCCGAGCATTTGTCAGTATTTGATTGTGCCAACCGGTGCGGACGTATAGGACAACGATTTATTTCTCCTCCGGCACACATCCGGATGATGGCGGCCGCCCAGCCCTTTATCAGCGGAGCCATTAGCAAAACCATCAATATGCCGGCAGAGGCATCCGTGGACTCCGTGAAAGAGGCTTATATGCTGTCCTGGACTTCCATGGTCAAGGCCGTGGCCCTGTATCGGGATGGATCGAAACTGAGTCAACCGCTCAATACTGTGAGTGAATGGGGCGATTTATCCGCCCAAAATGAGCACATCGCCTCCGTGGCAAAACAAGCGGCTTCCCGGGTGCTGGTCCGTTACCTGGCGAAACGCCGTCCCCTACCAACCCGTCGGGGCGGGTATACCCAAAAGGCGATTGTCGGTGGTCACAAAATCTATCTCCGAACCGGCGAATATGAAGATGGCACTCTGGGCGAAATTTTCCTGGATATGCATAAAGAGGGGGCCGCATTTCGAAGTCTGATGAACTGCTTCGCCATTGCGATTTCCCTGGGATTCCAACATGGCGTACCACTTGAGGAATATGTGGACGCATTTGTGTTCACTCGATTTGAACCAAACGGACCGGTCAAGCTCAACGACCATATCAAAATGTCCACATCGATTATCGACTACATTTTCCGCGAATTGGCGATCACCTACCTGGACCGGCATGATTTGGAACAAGTCGCTCCTGAAGATCTTCGCGTAGATGCCCTCAAGAAGGAAACGGATATGCCGGATGATGGCGAAGAAGGTTTAGTGGACCCACGCTCACTCAGCTCAACTTCCATCAGTCCAGAGGTGTTTCCCTCCAGGAAGTCCGTAGGTAACGGGGTGGGAAAGAACGGAGAGCATGGGAAAGTCGCCAGAAAAGTGGAAATGAAACGCGAGACCCTCACTATCACGGAAGTACAGGAAGCCCGGCAAAAAGGCTATGAGGGCGACCCCTGTCCGGAATGCAAGCAATTTAAAATGGTAAGGAACGGAACCTGCTTGAAGTGTGATAACTGCGGATCAACCAACGGGTGCTCGTAAAAAGATACGCTTATTCATCTGTTTTCACCTTCTCTTGGTTTTTGAGCTATTAGCCACTAAAAAATTGGGTAGATTGAAAAAGGCTACGATTCTTCTGAAGAAACCCTTCTTTAGAGGACGTGGCCTTTTTCTCGCGGATCGGTTTGAAAGGTGGCGATGAGAATTTCTATGTCTATACCCTTAATAACTCGACCAACTTTATCGATCCCGTGAAGAAGTCCGGCGTTAAAAATCATAGCTAGCCTAAGAATCTTTACAAATGGGTTTTCCCTTAAAGAAGTCATAATTAAACTAGGTCCTACCTCAGATTTGGTCGGATTTCAAAAAGTTCTAACCGGCTTGACACAAATTCAAGTTTGGAGAAACGTCAACCCAACCCATCACAGACAGCATTGAGAGCCGATTTCGCGATGCGCTGCATTGGCTTGAGACACGAATAACAGAAGTTGAGAATCTGGTAGTAAAATCTCGTAAGCCAGAGATATGGTGCTACTTGAGTTCAAATAATGGCCAATTTGCAATTGTCATTAGTTCAGATAAATAAAAAGGCTTGCCAAACTTAATTTGGATTTCTTCTGTGATGGATATGTAACTGACGAAGAAGGGAATGCTTAGAATGGCGCTGGCCCAAATGAGAATAGCAGACAAAGTCTCTCTTTACCTTCAAGCAATACCATTAGACCCTAGGGTCATGACCGCAAGGGAAGTGGCAACTCCTTCGGTGCTGGTTTCTCTTCCGGCTTTCTGACAAGATCTGGCCGGGCCTTCAGAATCCATGAAACGGCCTGCTCGTTATAGTTTCTGAGCTGGCCGTAAACGATCCACCGCATGCCGTGAACGGTATCAATGTAATCATTAAAATGGTCCTGCGTGATTTCATTTGGGGCTAATTTCAGTAATGTTGGCAGCAGGCAGCTTTCACAACCGGAGGCTTGCTCCTGAAATGACGGGTACACAAAGTGTTTCGCCAAATCAAGCCTGTGACACAAGATACGGGCGAGTTGGTTGTAATTTCGTTCTTTGTTTTCCTTTCCGGCAATCCCGAGAATCTCTTCTCCATAGAGGTAGATTTTTTCCCATGTCATGGCGTATGGCGCTTTTTCTAAGAGCCTGTCGAGTAAATGGGTATTGACCCCCAACAGTTGCTCATCAAACGCCGACGTCACCACATGTTTGGCCATTTCCGGACGTTCGCATAAGATATCGGCCATCCAGACAAAACATCTTTCCTGGGTACTTCTATCAAGATAATCGATAATGGATTCAATCAGCTTTATCTCTTCTCTGGTAATGAGCGATCGATCTCGAAGAATGATGTCTTTTGCTCTTCGGACCCGACTCCTGACAAGTTCAATTTTTGACCCGCCGTTCAGCATATACCCGTTATCGTAATCAGCCCGCTTTTCTTCGTGACTGAGCACGGCATAGGCTTCGTTGATCCTGAACATCCTTTCCTTGGCGGCCTGTCGTTCCGCTTGTGGAACGACATCCTCATGATTTTCTTTGACAAATTTCCGCCATGCACTCTGAACTTCTTTCAGGAGTGCATCTTCAGGAATCCCCAGAATTTGGTAATAGTTCAATCCGTCAATCATGTTGTTGTACTAAGAGTTAATTCTTGCTGCGAACCATAGTCGCGTAAAAATATACGCGAAGGACAGGGCTCCACACCAGAGAATCTGTTGGCAGAATTAAGAAATCAGCCACATTTTTTTTCGATTACGGCAGATGTCACGCTGGTGCCAACCAATAAACCTGGACACCGCCTAACTCCTACCTTAACCATACGTATTATTTGGCTTGCCGCATTCACATTTTGCAAAGTCCTCAAAAAAATATTTATCCCCAGAATTCACATAATGAAATCCCTTTTCACAAAGGATATTGTGACCACACAGTGAAATTATCCACCACCGTTCACATCTTTTCCACAAATTGTGACATTGACAGAGGTATCTCCCCTCTATATAAGAGGTCGCATTCATAAAAAATTTAACTCCCATGCATTCTCTTCTCTCTATCCCCCATGAATGCACTGCTGATTCTTTTCTCTGGCTTTCCTTCCGTAAGAGTGACTGGCGTATTTCCCTGCCCGTCCTGTCCCTCTCCAAACTTCTGTCTGTGCAGGATTCAATGCCTAAATGTGGGCGGTCACCAGCGTATTCATCAAAATTTTTTATAAGTCTTTTATTCTTTAAGAGGCCTATCATGGAAAGCCGTCCTATCATTGACCGTGCAATCGTTGCAAAAAACTGGCATGCTCGCGGATTTTCCTGTGGGGTGTGGATTGATCATGCCGGACGTGAATGGAGAGCCGCCACCAAGGATATGGAAGAAATATTTATGGCAATGTCAGGAGAATTGGAATTAGAAATCGCAGGAGAGCGGATTCAGCCATCTGTGGGAAAAGAAGTTCTTATTCCCAGCGGTGCACCTTATACCATTCGTAATATTGGGGGTACAACGGCTCGTTGGCTCTATGGGCAAAAACGGTCGCCTTCTACTCCACTACAACCGGTAGCATCCAATCGCGATCTCATCCATTCCCCCCTGTAGAGTTTGACCGGGTGTGGCGACTCTTACGAGTAGCCGCACCGTCACTTCGCATCCTTGGCACAACGAAATCCTGTGGTCAGGTCCTGAAAATCAACTTCCCCTTTTGAGCGGGCGGTCACCCGCAGGTTTACCGGCTGATCTTCCCACGATCCCCCGCGTAATACTTTATAATCGCCCTCCGCCGGCCCTTGAGGATTCTTTTTAGGGCTGTCTTCATAATAAAAACGTTCATACCAATCATTGACCCATTCAGCCGCATTCCCGGCCATATGGTACAAGCCATAGGCGCTTTTTCCGCCCTGTTTTAAACCGTGACGAATACTCATGCCCCTGGTCCCACTGGTGACCGGAGAAAGTGTCAATTTATAACTTACCCAGCCCGTCGTCCCCTGATTATAGTTGGCAATATCCACAAATGGCTGCATGTGACCCCATGGATACCTTCGCCCATCTGTACCACGAGCGGCTTTCTCCCATTCGGCCTCCGTTGGCAGGCGTTTTTCCACCCACTGACAGTACCGTTGGGCATCGTTCCAGGAAATGCCCACGGCCGGTCGAATCCCTAACTCTCCCGTGGCAACGCCATCATCCCACAGTGGCGGAGGTTCAATGCTGTAATCGGTATCCAATAGTTTCTGATATTCCGCCATGGTCACTTCGTACCGATCGATAGAATAGGCATCCAGCCACACGGTATGTTCCGGTCGTTCGTTGCGAGGACCGTCATTATCCCCCATGAGAAATTCCCCTTCAGGAATCAGTACCATTGAACCCGGCGGTCCATCATCTTGCACCGGAGCATCCAGCCAAGAATTTCCTCCTTTGGATTCTTGAGCCCAGGTGGGCTCGATCAGACCATTGAACATGAAGAATGCCGCCATTATGCCCACTAACCATGTGTGCGTCATAACACCTCGCCAGAAATTTGAATTATTAAATTTTGGTCCGCAACACGCGTCACATTTCTTCAACCAGCCACTGGAATCGGAATGATCATCAAACACATTTAAGTACTTTCAGTGATACCTCGGCCAGCCAAACACCATACGGCCTAATTGAATGACGACTCTGGTGATGATGCTCGTTTACAACATTATGTGGCAACCAAAAGAATCCCTCTCTCAATTAGTAGAGTAAGATTCGACAGGCCCGGGAAAAAGTACGACTGTTATACCTACCATATCGAACTTAACTGAACGAGTGAAGAGGCCTCAGTCGATTTCCTTAATGACCCCGCTACATACTCTGTCAGCAATCACCGTCAATGATTAAAATTATAAAAAAAAAGCCGTTGAAGAAACCTTCAACGGCTTAAGCTATGGCGTCCCCAACGGGATTCGAACCCGTGTTGCCGGCTTGAAAGGCCGGCGTCCTAGGCCAGGCTAGACGATGGGGACGCGGTAATTGAGGATGAGTGTTAGGCCTTTGTATGATTAACACGGAAGCGATGGACCCGGCATTCTATCAATGGGGAAAACACGAGTCAAACCAGGAAGTTATTCTCAACTCTCTGAATACTATCAGCTCCCAGAACAGCACGTGGCTCCGACTGTAACTTTTGACTCCCTTTGGGGATCTCCCGGAAAACGCCTCGACCTCACGTGAGGAGAAACCACCATAATTTGGACCAAAAACCTAATCAGTAAAGATGGTGAAGGAGTGGGCCTGTAAGCCGGATTCTGTGCTAGATGAAACGAGTTTCATCCAGTGGTGACCATTTCTCTGGAACCTAGGTTACCCTAGGCTTCAAGCAACCTACCCGAGAACCTCGACCGGGCCGGTCTCTCTCCCGGTCCGAAGAGAAATCGCTTCCTTCGACAAACCGGGAATCGTCCCCCTATTTGGTTTTGCTCCAGGTGACGCTTACCCTGCCACCTGTGTTACCACAGGCGCGGTGGGCTCTTACCCCACCATTTCACCCTTACCTGGCAAAAACCGAGGAATTTGCCATTGGCGGTATATTTTCTGTGGCGCTGGTGTCGGATTGCTCCGCCTGGGCGTTACCCAGCACCTTGCCCTTTGGAGTCCGGACTTTCCTCTCACGAAAAGTTCCGTGAGCGGCCACCCGGCCCACTCGCACCATCAGTAACTATCGTAGGTTGAGAAAATAATGAAAGCAAGAGGCAGGTCACATGGAGAAAAAGCTATTCGGTCGTTTCCTCTTCAAGATGCCGAGCCATATAGAGAATGCGGTGGCAATAGGAACAATCCAAAAGTTCGTCACCGCGTTTCACTTCCGCAACCAGTTGAGGAGGAAGCTGAAGCTGACATCCCCCACAGGCCCCGTCACGAAGCTGGGCGACGGCATATCCTTTTCTTAAGGTCTTTAATCGGTTGTATCGAACCAGGAGTTGCTTATCCACCTGTAGGGAAAGAGTTGTTTGCTGACGGTCCAAATCGGCTAATTCATTCGCCAAATTGGCAAAATGAGTCTCCAGCCTCGCCTTTTCGCTATCAAAAACTTTCTGGGCTTCTGTGGATTGCTCCTCCAGCTCTTTAAGGGCTTGCTCGTTCTGTTCCACCCGCTCCATGATTTCCAGCACATTCTCCTCAATCGAGTCTTTTTTCTTCCGAGCTAACTCTATTTCAAACAGATGCGCCTGATATTCTTTGTTCGTTTTTAATTCAGAAAGCCGATTTCTGATTTTCTGGAGTTGTTCTTCCTGAGTAGCGAGTTCACGTTCAGAGCTTCGTCGTTGTTTGACGAGAGATTCACCGGTATTTTTAAGGACTTGTAGCTTGGCAAGAATATCTTGGAGCGGAGTTTCAGCGGATTTGATAAGCTCTGGAGCTTTCCGCAACTGGTCTTGAATCTGAAAAATTCGAAGATCAAATTTTTGAAGATTAATCAGGTATTGCAACTGCAAATTCACAAAGTCCTCAATATCCTAGAACATGTTTGCTCACCGGTTACTCAAGTCCGGCCCTGTCTCGTGGTGGGCCCACCAGGACTTGAACCTGGGACCAACTGATTATGAGTCAGCCGCTCTAACCAACTGAGCTATGGGCCCGAGATCATCACGGCACACACACCCTTTTACCATAAATGGCGCTCAGGAAAAACTCCCCCTTGCGAATTTTATTCCCTGGCAGGAGGGAAACTTAGGTGGAAGCCGTTAATAAGGCCTTTTTCTGACGAAGCTCATTGGACTCCGCGACCAAAGCATCGACCAAGTCCTGGCGTCCCTCCCGTTGTGCAATCTTGAGTTGACTAATCACCTCGTCCATGAGGCGTTGGATCTGGTTTTTCTTTAAAACACGGAGACATCCGGCGACATGAATAGACACTTCGTCACAATTGTATTCCCCAACACTCAACCGGGAAATGACCGGTTCATAAGCCGGATCCTGACTGAATTCCGCATGCAGTGCATCGAGGTTCAAATGCCCTTCGTCATCCGTATGCTGAAAGGCCCTGCCAAGAATATGGCGATACAGTTCGACAGTAAATGCACCTTCATCGAGTTGACGAATCTGATCCGGCTCCAGACGGCCTTGGAGTAATAATACAATAAGATCCCGTTCCTCCGGCTTGCCTTGAGGAATTGCCAGATTCGTAGCAGCTTGCTCCTTCCCCTTAGTCGGCTGGGCGACACTCATCGTCCGGGAGATGGTCGGGAGACGTTTACGGAGTAATTCCGGTCGAATACCCAACCGTTCTGAGACCACTTTCAGATATTCTTCTTTTTCTATGGGATTTTTAGTCTTATGAAGAATCGCAAGAATGTCATCCGCCCGCTTGACTCGATCTTGAATAGAATCATTTTTGGCTTTATTCAACACAGACATGATGGCAAAATCCAGTAACGTGGCGGCTTTCCCCTCCAACTCACGAAACGCCGGCACCCCGTTTTTCCGAATAAATGTGTCAGGATCTTCACCGGCCGGGAGCAGGAGCACTCGGACTTCAATGCCAGAATTCATAAACAAATCAAGCGTCCGTAAGGCCGCGCCGATCCCTGCGGCATCTCCATCAAAGACGAGCATCACCGAAGGGGCTAATCGGCGTAAAATCTGGACATGATCAGCGGTTAACGCCGTTCCCAATGGTGCCACGGCATTTTCAATCCCGTTTTGGTGGAGAGCAATGACATCAAAATACCCTTCTACCAAATAAAACCTCCCGGACGCAGTGGCTGACTGCCTGGCCTTGTCCATTCCATAGAGGGATTTCCCCTTAAAGAATAAGTCGGTTTCGGGTGAATTGAGATATTTGGGAGAGGCTCCATCTTTTAGAATCCGACCCCCAAATCCCACCACTTGCCCACGTGGATCAGTTATGGGAAACATCACCCGATCACGAAAGCGATCATATGTTGATATTCTGCCGCCATCCTCAGACTCTTTCCGCACGACCAATCCGGCCTGTATGAGTTCTTCCGGCTTGACAGACTGCTGTTCCAACCATTTGGAAAGGCCATTCCATCCTTCCGGAACGAATCCCAACTGGAATGTGTTCCAGGATTCCCTGGTAATCCCCCGCTGATCCAAATAATCCCGGGCGACTTGACCTTCAGGATTTTCCTGAAGATTACGGTGATACCAGGATACGGCCAATTGATACAGATGAAAATACCGTTCACGAGATAAGCCTGATGTGGTCTTCCCCGCTGATTCCCGGCGTTCAGGCAGAGGCACTCCTGTCCGTTGGCTTAACTCACGCAGAGCCTCCATGAAATCCATGCCTTCCTGTTTCATCAAAAAGGTAAAGGCATCTCCTCCGACACTGCAGCCAAAACAATAAAACATTTGTCGAACGGGGTTGACCGAAAATGAGGGAGTTTTTTCTGAATGGAAGGGGCACAGCCCTTTAAAGTTTTGCCCAGCCTTGGAGAGACTCACGTAGGTGGAAATGAGATCAATAATATCAATGCGATCTCGAATTTGTTGAAGAATCTCTGGAGGAACTCCTCGTTTTTCGCCGGTCATCTCACTTCTCACCACGAACTACGTTAGGGAAACATCACGAATGTCGTTCCCTGCGGATACCAAATAATTTCGGGGCGCTTTGTCCCCGGCAAACCAGCTTTACCCTGGAGGCCACGCAAATGTTCGCCCGCCCATAACGTGAAAGTGCAAATGAAAGACACTCTGCCCGGCTTCCGGTCCGGTATTCGCAACGACCCGATATCCACCACCGGCAATGTGCCGCTGCCTGGCCATCTTGGCACAGATCAGCATCAGGTGACCTAACAAAGCGGCATCCGTCTCTTTGGTATCATCCAGAGACACCACGTGCCGCTTGGGAATCACCAACATATGCACCTGCGCTTGAGGATTGATATCGTTAAACACGAACGTGTGTTCATCCTCATACAGGGTGTCGGCGGGAATAGCCCCCTTGACGATTTGACAAAAAAGACAATCACCCACGGGGAGAGCCTCCTTCCGGCTGTCGAATTCCTGATTTCCCAAATCGCTTGCCAAGCTCTTGATAGACGTCTTCAGGAGGAATGGAAAAATGCCCGAGCATGATGAGGGTATGAAACCACAAATCAGCCATTTCGTAAATAATTTCTTCCCGATCGCCATTTTTCCCAGCGAGAAGGACTTCGCCGGCTTCTTCCGCCACCTTTTTCAACATACGATCGAGGCCTCCCTCCATCAATTTCGACACATAGGAATCAGGGCTCGGGTGGGCCTTCCGATCGCCAACCATTTCATACAGACGCCGGGTAATCCCCCCCCAGGCCGTACCGGAGAAGAGAGTGGCTGGCTCTTCAGAAGGCAAAGAAGGTAGGGGAGAAAAAAAACAAGAACGGGTTCCGGTATGACACGTCGGTCCAATGGGCTGGGCCTTCACCAAAATTGTATCCCGATCACAATCCACAAACATTTCCTTTACAAGCAATTCATGGCCGGACGTCTCACCTTTTTTCCATAACCGTTTTCGGGAACGACTCCAGAAATGAACCCGTTGGGAATCGCAAGTCATCTCCCACGCTTGTTGGTTCATGAATCCCACCATCAAGACGGTCCCGTCCAGCCAATCCTGCACAACACAGGGGAGCAATCCTTGTTCATCAAATCGCAATGGGCTTATCGAAGAGAGTTCGCTCATGGGTTGTTATGAAATTGAAACCGGGACGGTTACCGGGCGCACAGGGATACCCTGTTGAGCCAAATACGATTTGGCTTGCCCGATGGAATAGGTTTGATAATGGAAAATAGATGCCGCCAGCACCGCATCGGCCTTCCCCACATGGAACGCCTCAGACAGGTGCTGAAGCGTGCCAGCCCCCCCGGAGGCAATGACGGGAATAGAGACGGACTCGGAAATAGCCGCCGTTAAAGCCAAATCATATCCGTCCTGCTTTCCATCCTGATCCATACTGGTCAAAAGAATCTCTCCGGCGCCATAATCCTTCATCCGTTTCGCCCACTCAACGGCGTCCAGGCCGGTCGAGTTCCGCCCGCCATGGGTAAACACTTCCCACCCGGGTTCCCCCCCTTCACATGTCGTTGCCCGTTTCGCATCAATAGCCACGACGATACATTGCGAGCCGAAACGATTGGCGGCGGCCTTTACGAAGTCCGGATGTTCAACAGCAGCCGTATTAATGCTGACTTTGTCCGCTCCGGCCTCTAATAACCGGCGAATATCCTCAATGGTCCGGATCCCTCCCCCAACCGTAAGCGGCATAAAGACCTGCTCCGCCGTCCGAATCACCACATCTAAAATCGTATCCCGTTTTTCATGTGAAGCGGTAATATCCAGAAAGCACAGCTCGTCCGCACCTTCTCGATCATACACCTGGGCAATGTGAACCGGATCTCCCGCATCGCGCAAATTCACGAACGAGACGCCCTTCACCACTCGCCCGTCTTTAACATCCAGGCAAGGTATGATTCTTTTCGTCAGCATGATGTTTGGGACGCTTCTGTCAAGGCCACCATTTCAAGAGCCGCTTTCAAGTCCAAGGTGCCTTCATATAAGGCCTTTCCGATAATGATTCCGGAAATCTTGCTTCCGAGGGCCTGAATGGTCTGCACATCTTTCAGGACCGTGACTCCACCAGAGGCAATGACGGGAAACGGCGAAATGTCCACAGCTTCTCGCAGAGCTGAAATATTGGGTCCTGCCAACATGCCGTCCCTGGATATGTCCGTAAAGACCATGCCTCCCAAGGGCAAGTCTTTTACTGATTCAAAGACCTGTCGTGGGGTCAGACTGGACACGGTCTTCCACCCATGCACCGCGACTAACCCCTGTTTGACATCAATCCCGATTAAAATTTTATCAGGAAATTCTGTCGCGGCTGCCGCCAAAAAATCCGCATCCTGTAAGGCCGCTGTTCCAATCACCACCC
Organism: Candidatus Nitrospira neomarina; assembly: GCF_032051675.1. NCBI lineage: Bacteria > Pseudomonadati > Nitrospirota > Nitrospiria > Nitrospirales > Nitrospiraceae > Nitrospira > Candidatus Nitrospira neomarina. Next base: position 4,301,591 of record NZ_CP116968.1, on the reverse strand, counting down.
GGTCCACTCCACAGGACAAGTAGGCGCGAATGGTTGACGTGTTTCGTATGCCCCCACCGACCTGCACCGGAATGCCTAACCGTTTGGTAATGGCTTCAATGTGTGAGAGATGCTGAGGGGTTCCAGTCACCGCCCCATCTAAATCCACCACATGAAGGTAGCGGGCCCCAAGACTCTGCCAATGTTCCGCCATCGCCGCGGGGTCATCAGAATACCTGGTGACCTGATCCATCTCGCCCTGTCGCAAGCGGACACATTTCCCGTCCTTCAGATCAATTGCAGGAATCAGTAGCATCGGTTAGGGATTCTCCTTCAAGGATGGAGCAGAAAGAGGAGGCCCCTGTTCGCCCAAGCCGACGGGGAAGGCTTTCATCACTTTGTTGACACCCAATTCAGCAAGTGTATCGGCAGTCACAAACCCTCCACCCTTTTCAAAAAATCCTACTACATCCTGGTTAAGTGGTTTTTGTTCCTCAAAAAATTCCCCTGTCCACACGACCATACCATCGGACGGTCTCAGGAGATACACTTCAAATCCTACTGCGGCCGGCTTGGCCCCAAGCTTGCTTCCTTCACGCTCACGGTATGTCCGGACGAGTCCCGTCACAACTCCATCCACCTTCAAGCGCGTTCCAACCTCTTGGGCCATGACGGAGAAGGAGGATTCCGCTTCCGGCCTTTCCTTACCTATCACGGCAGAAGACTCCTCTGGACCGATCACCCGCAAGGAAGGCCGGCCGGCCAACACAGAAGCCACCTGTAGGGTAATTCGATGTGCAGCCGTTTCAGGCACCACATAACGAACTTGTCTGAATTCTGTCCCATCCGCCTGATCAGTCCCCGGCAACCGAAATTGTGTACGAATTTCTTCGGGATCCCTTATGCCTCCACGTGAGTTACCCGCCAATTGAGGCGTTTTGATGGTCTGAAATGGAAGGATGGCGAGACTGGATATACGGGAGGGGTCAAATTGTGGAGCGGCCTGAATTTGAACTTTAGGGGGAACACAACCTACTCCGAGACACCACCACCCGATAAGGCCCATGACCAGGAACCGGACGGGCAACGGTTTCGACCGCCCATTGATCGCAAGACACATTCCCCTCATTGCCAATCACCAAAATTCTTTAAGACCTGCAACCCGACGGCCTGACTTTTCTCGGGATGCCATTGAGTCGCAAACACATTGTCTTTCCAGACACTACTCGCAAAAGAAATTCCATAGTCGGTGTGGGTACTGACGAGAGCACAATCCGTCGGTTCCACATAGTAGGAATGCACGAAATACACATAGGAGTCGGTGACAATGCCACGTAAAGGCGGAGCAACCGTGTTGACCTGAATCGTATTCCAACCCATATGAGGAATTTTAAAGGACGTTTCCCCATCATCGGACGGACGGGGAATCGCTTTCACCTTCCCGGCCAGGATCCCTAATCCTTGATGATAGCCAAATTCTTCGCTCTCCGAAAACAGCAATTGAAATCCTAAACAAATGCCGAGAAAAGGTTTTCCCGAAGCTATGGAACGGTATATGACATCCATCAACTCAAAGCGAGCCAGGTTATCCATGCAATCCCCAAACGCGCCTACACCCGGCAACACGACATGACTGGCCCGGTCAATCACGGGAAGGTCTCGAGTCACGACCGCTTCATGGCCCACACATTCGAACCCTTTCTGCACACTCCGGAGATTTCCCATCCCATAATCAATAATGGCAATCATGTCCTGCCTGTTTTCCTCTCTCTCCGCCCACTGATTCTCACCATTTAGAGCATCCCTTTGGTGGAGAGCACTCCCTTAATTCGTTCTTCCCGTCTCACCGCTTGATCCATGGCTTTCGCAAACGCCTTAAAAATCGCTTCCATGATGTGATGAGGATTTCTCCCATACAACACATTCACATGAAGGTTTAACCCTCCCTGACTCACGAATGCCTGAAAAAAATCTTCAAACAAACCCAAATCAAACGACTTTATATACCGCGTGGGTAACACCACATTGTAAACAAGGTACGGCCGGCCACTCAGATCTACCGTCACCTGGGCCAGGGTTTCATCCAATGGAACCGTCGCCCACCCGAATCGGGTGAGGCCCTCTTTGGTCCCGAGAGCCTGTGTTAAGACCTGCCCCATGACAATACCCACGTCTTCGATCGTGTGATGGTCATCAATCTCGATATCCCCTTTCGCTTCCACCGTCAGATCAAAAAATCCATGTTTACCGAATAGATTCAACATGTGATCCAAAAACGGGATCGAGGTCTTAATCTGATTATGGCCGGACCCGTCGAGGCCCCATTCCACTCGAATGGCCGTTTCCGCGGTTTTCCGTTCTTGAGAAGCCGTTCTGGGAGCAAGATGTTGGTTCATGTCCATCGACTCTCCATTGATCGCCCATGTGCATCCAGGCCTTCCAGCAGAGACAGCCGCATCACTGGAGCATGGGATTTGCGCAACGCGGCCTTCGAATAGGCCACCACATTGCTGGTTTTTATGTACTCATCCACACCCAAACACGAAAAAAATCTGGCACTTCCACCAGTTGGTAACACATGATTGGGCCCTGCCACATAATCCACCACCGCGGGAGGGGTATAGCGGCCAACAAAAATGGCACCCGCATGACGTATACGTGACACATAGTCTCCCGCCCGATCCATATTTAATGATAAATGCTCAGGCGCAATCCGATTGGCTAATTCAAAGGCCTCATCAAAGGTTCGCACAACAAATGCCAGGGCATGATTTTGAATGGATCGGGACGCAATCGCCTGGCGCCCCAACTGTGCGAGTTGGCGGGTCACTTCAGTCACCACCCGCCTGGCAAGAGTCAAAGAAGTCGTCACCAGATAGACACAGGCCTCCTCATCATGCTCGGCTTCACAAAGAAGATCAGCCGCCACATGCAGTGGGTCACTGGCGGAATCCGCAATGACCAACAACTCACTCGGACCCGCAATCATATCAATGTCGACCTGGCCATAGACCAGGCGTTTGGCCGTGGCCACATACAAATTCCCGGGTCCGACAATTTTATCCACGGGCCGGATTGTCGAGGTGCCAAAAGCCAAGGCCCCAATGGCTTGGGCTCCACCGACCCGATAGATTTCATCCACTCCAGCGACATCCGCCGCCACCAACAACGCGGGGTGGATGATGCCGTTCGGGGTCGGCGTACACATGACCACTCGCTTCACCCCAGCTACTTTCGCGGGGATGGCATTCATGAGCACCGACGATGGATACAGGGCTTTTCCTCCTGGAACATACACACCGACAGCATCTAACGGCGTAATCCGTTGGCCTAATTGAATCCCCTGTTGACGATAGACCCAGGATCTCCTTCGTTGTCGACGATGAAAAGTCCGAATACGATTCGCCGCATATTTCAGCGCCTTAATATCTGAGGACGGTAGTTCGCCATAGGCACGCTCGGTGTCTTTGGACGTTACACGAAGACTGTCAGGACTGATTCGGACATGATCGAATTTCCAGGTCAATCGCTGGAGTGCCTGATCGCCCTCCTGCCGAACAGCATCCAATATGGTCTTGACGGATTTTTCAACCTTGACGTTTTGTTGAGCTGCCCGCTGACAGACACGATTCACCGCTTGTGAAAACTCTTGGTCCTTGTAGGAAACAATTTTCATGCATGAACCTTTTTGGAGCGGGAACGAGAAAGAATTTTCTTCATCCGGGCAATCAGTTCTGTAATCACGGCATGTTTCATTTTTAAGCTTGCCCGATTCACAATCAATCGGGCAGATGACCAGGCGATCACTCCATCCTCGACCAGATTATTGGCTTTCAGAGTGTTTCCCGTCTCCACCAGATCGACAATCCGATCGGCCAATCCGACCAATGGAGCCAACTCGATCGACCCGTAGAGCTTAATCAACTCCACAGGCAACCCTTGCTGATTAAAATACCGTTCGGTGATCGTGGGATATTTGGTTGCCACCCGAAGCTTGGAAGACATCCGTTGCACCAGCTGTGGCCCGTTCGGCCTGGCGACCACCAGACGACAGACTCCCAGGTTCAAGTCAACCGGTTCATAGACATCCGGGCTCTGTTCCAACAAGACATCTTTCCCAACCACCCCTAAATCGGCGGCCCCATATTCCACATAGGCCGGCACATCACTCGGGCGAACAATTAAGACCCGGTGCCCGTGCTCCGGGAATTCCAAAATCAATCGACGGTCGTCCGCTCGGACATGATATCCCGTATAGCCTGCCTGGCGGAACAATTCAAGAGTCGGATCAAGCAGTTTACCCTTGGAAAGGGCAATGGTAATCCCTTCGCTCATGCCGCCTCGCGAACGCGAACAATCCTCGCACCCAGGGCCTGAAATTTTTCTTCCAGGCGTTCATAGCCGCGGTCTAAATGATACACGCGGGACACAATCGTTTCGCCCTCAGCCGCTAATCCGGCCAAGACCAAGCCTGCACTGGCGCGTAAATCCGAAGCCATGACGGGTGCACCGGTGAGCAACGGCACACCTTTGACCACGGCATGTGGGCCATCAATCTCTATTGACGCTCCCATCCGGTGAAGTTCTGGGACGTGCAAAAATCGCCCTTCAAAAATGGTTTCGGAAATCACGCTCACGCCTTCTGCCACCGACATTAACGCCATCATTTGGGCTTGAAGATCGGTCGGGAAGCCGGGATAGGGGAGCGTCTTAATTTCCACCGCTTTGAGCGGACCCGACCGGCGAATTCGCACACCATCATGGCTTTCGGTTAACTCGGCACCCATTTCCTGAACTTTTTTCAGGACGCTGCCTAAATGATCTGATACGCACCCCTTCACCATCACATCCCCACCGGTGATCGCTCCGGCCATTAAATAGGTGCCGGCTTCAACTCGATCAGGGATCACCCAATGCCCTGCCCCATGAAGTTCCTTCACCCCTTCAATTGTAATGGTGTCCGTTCCCATTCCGTGAATTTTGGCACCCCGCTTGGTTAAGAATGCACACAGGTCCGTGATTTCCGGTTCCCGTGCGACATTATGCAAACTCGTGGTCCCTTGTGCCAGGCAAGCCGCCATGATCAGGTTTTCCGTGCCCGTGACCGTCGGGAAATCCAAGTCAATCCTTGCTCCTTTAAGACGACCGGCTTTCGCATGGATATATCCATGCTCCACTTGAATTTCAGCCCCCATCATCTCCAATCCTTTGAGGTGAAGATTGACCGGTCTGGTGCCGATCGCACATCCGCCCGGCAGAGAAACCTTGGCTTCTCCCAGCCGAGCGAGTAAAGGGCCTAAGGCTAAAATAGACGCTCGCATCGTTTTGACTAAATCATACGGCGCTTCAATCGAATGCACCTGAGCTGCATCCAGTCTGACCCTGGCGCCTTCCTCTTGAACCGCCACTCCCAACAAGGCCAGTAATTTCCCCATAGTCATCACATCACGAACATGTGGAACATGGTCTATGACGCATTCCCCACCCCCTAACAACGTCGCTGCCAAAATAGGCAAGGCGGCATTCTTGGCTCCGCCAATTTCCACGGACCCCTTTAATGGCAATCCACCGGTGATTCGAATTTGATCCATTGACAATATCCCGTGTCTACACAAGACGCCGTTGCACGCATACCACTCGTGGAATGCCTTGGGAGTCCGGAAGGACCTTTACCATCCTAAACGCATTCGTCAGGGAAGGGTCCCGGCACAGAAGGTCAGCCTGACCAACTCCCACTTCCATGAGGACATATCCCTTTGAGGAGACAAGTCCCGGCGATTCATCCAATAACCGCCGGTACACATCGAGCCCATCCGGCCCTCCATCCAACGCCAGCCGTGGTTCAAAGTCTTTGACATCTGGAGAAAGGTGTTCCCATTCCGAATGGGAGATATACGGCAGGTTGGCAATAATGGCGGTCACTTTACCTGCTAAATTTCTGGATAACAAGTGGGAAAGCAGGTCACCGGCCACCCATAGAATTCGTTGCGCAACGCCATGGCGCATGGCATTGACCTGCGCAAGATGTAGCGCGGAGATTGACTTATCTGAGGCGATAATCACCGCTGCAGGAAGGTGGACCGCCAGACTGATCGCCAGGCATCCAGAACCCGTCCCGACATCCAGAATCACCGGCCGCACGTCAGTCCCTAGCAGTCCAATCGTCTCTTCCACCAATAATTCGCTCTCAGGCCTTGGAATGAGCACACCAGGTTGGACGAGAAAATCCAAACCGAAAAAATCTTGATTCCCTAATATATATTGAAGTGGTTCATGTAAGGCACGGCGTTGGAACAAGGTTACAGCCCGCTGACAGACTTCCGCATCAACGGGAGTGTCTGGATTCGCATGCAGTTGCAATCGCGTAATACCAAGGGCATCCTCAAGAATCCACAGGGCTTCATGGCGGGCGTTGGCAATCCCCGCTTGAATCAGCGTCTCAACCGCACCACGATATAACTGTGAGTAGGAAGTGAAGCAGGGCATCTGAGCCTCAAAAAGCACATGCGCGTTGAACCGTTGAAAGAGACGGACTGGCGCTACCCGAAAGACATCATTGGGCTTTGAGGCCCGCGATTAACCCGTCAAGATCGCCTTCCATCACTCGATCCAATTTGTGCAATGTCAGCCCGATTCGATGGTCGGTCACTCGATTCTGTGGAAAATTATACGTGCGGATTTTTTCACTCCGCTCCCCTGTCCCGACTTGGGAACGGCGTTGTTGCGCAATAGAGGCTTCCTGTTTTTCGCGCTCGGCATCGCCGATTCGTGTTCGAAGGGTTCGCATGGCCTTTGTTCGATTTTTTAGTTGGGATCGCTCGTCCTGACATGTCACGACCACTCCTGTCGGAATATGCGTAATCCGGATCGCAGAATAGGTCGTATTCACACTCTGTCCACCAGCTCCTGATGAACAATAGGTGTCAATCCGTAAATCTTTCGGATCAATGTGCACCTCCACCTCTTCAACCTCCGGCATCACCGCAACCGTAGCCGTGGACGTATGAATTCGTCCATTAGCCTCTGTCGTCGGAACCCGCTGCACCCGATGCACTCCACTTTCATATTTAAAATTTCCAAAGGCTCCCTTGCCTTCAACCAGCAAAACCGCCTCTTTGACCCCACCAAGACCGGTTTCCTGAAATTCCATTAATTCGACCCGTAACCCTTTAGCCTCGGCAAACTTCGTGTACATTCGAAGGAGATCGCCGGCAAAAAGTGCGGCCTCACTTCCACCCGTCCCTGCGCGAATTTCAATGAATGAATTTTTATTATCCCCTTCATCAGCCGGGCAGAGCAATTCAATGACCTGGGACTCCATGGCCTCGCGTTGACTTTCCAGGCTTTGCAATTCTTCACCGGCCAAGCGGCGCATATCGGGGTCTAATTGCAGATCCTCTGTCATCAGGCGAGTCTGGGCAATCTCTTCGACTACCCGTCGGTACCCCCCAAACAACTGCGCAATGGGCTCTATCTCTGATCGCTCCTTATTGAGCGCAACCAGAAGGGTCGGTTGAGACAAAACGGCAGGATCTGACAACTGATCGTTGAGCGTGTCATATTTATTCGCAATGGCTTCCCATTTGCCAAATAAACCGCCCTCTTTAAGCTCTGTCTTAGTAATTGGTGGCATATATCTAGTTTAACAGGAAATGAAATAACACGACATGTACCCTTTATCCTAGACAACCATGCCCGCTGGCCTCATACGAAATTTTTCATAGAAAGAGGGGATTGAACCGAGGGGAACCTTGTCAACACTCAGGGGAGCCGCTGCTGGGAAACCTGGTCTTCTCGACCGCAAATCGAGAAAAACAACAACCGGGACGGCTTCAGCACCATGCACGGACATCATCCCCTGGGGATTGGTTAGGCAGGACAATGGAGAAGAAAGAGAATAGGGTCTTTACGCTTTGGCCTTGGGCTTTGCCGTTTTGGCGTATTTTTTATTGAAACGTTCCACCCGTCCTTCGGCATCCACAATTTTCTGAGTGCCCGTGAAAAACGGATGGCAACTGGAACAGATATCGACCTTTAAGTCTCCCACGGTCGTCCGGGTTTGATAGGTCATACCGCACGCACAACTCACATTTGCAAATTCATAAGCCGGGTGAATGCCCTTTTTCATACTACCTCCTTCAACGCCATCTCTCTATTCATCATCTAAATTTGAAATGCCCACAATGCCAAACCTCTATTGTGAATTATCGATTCATAGATTGCAAGAACTCATTATTACTCTTGGTTCCGCCAATTTTATCCATGAGAAATTCCATCGCCTCCATGGTCCCGAGAGGGCTTAACACCTTCCGGAGGATCCACATTTTGTTCAGACGGTCGCGATCAACCAGCAACTCTTCTTTTCTCGTGCCGGATTGACTGATATCGATGGCCGGGAAAAGCCGCTTATCCGCTAACCGACGATCCAAGTGCACTTCCATATTGCCCGTGCCTTTAAACTCTTCAAAAATAACATCATCCATTCGACTGCCGGTATCAACCAATGCTGTGGCCAGAATCGTCAAACTTCCACCAAATTCGATATTTCTGGCGGCACCAAAAAACCGCTTTGGTCGTTGCAGGGCATTGGAATCCAAACCTCCGGATAACACCTTACCACTGGGAGGGGAAATCGTATTATAGGCACGCGCCAATCGAGTCACACTGTCTAACAAAATCACCACATCCCGTTTATGTTCGACCAACCGCTTGGCTTTTTCCATGACAATCTCTGCCACTTGGGCATGCCGTTGAGGAGGCTCATCAAAGGTGGAGCTAATAACTTCGGCAGCTTTAACTTGGCGCTGCCAATCGGTGACTTCTTCTGGTCGTTCATCAATGAGAAGGACAATCAAGACAATTTCCGGATGATTCGCAATAATGGCCCGCGCCACAGCCTGCAAGAGCATGGTCTTTCCCGTTCTGGGAGCCGCCACGATCAGTCCCCGTTGCCCTTTGCCAATGGGCGTCGTGAGCTCCATCACTCTTGTGCAATACTCTTCAGGATCAAATTCAAGGTTGATCCGCTCTTCAGGATACAGTGGAGTGAGATTATCGAACAGAATTTTATCCCGCTGCACCTCAGGCTCATCATAATTAATTTTTTCGACTTTCAAGAGGGCAAAATACCGCTCTCCGTCTTTCGGTGGACGAATCTGCCCTGAGACAATATCACCGGTTCGCAAATTGAATCGTCGAATTTGAGACGGAGAAATATAAATATCATCGGGGCCCGGTAGGTAGTTGGAATCCGGGGCCCGGAGAAATCCAAAACCATCTGATAGAGTCTCCAGGACTCCCTCTCCGAAAATGACTCCGTTCTTGTCGCTCTGCCCTTGAAGAATAGAGAAAATCAGCTCTTGCTTTCGCAAATTTGGCGCGCCATCAATTTTGAGATCACGCGCGATTTCATTTAATTCTCCAATGGACTTTTGCTTCAATTCGGCAAGATACATTAGGTTACTCCATTCATTGGCCGGAAGGGTTTTCTCGTGGGCTTAGCCTGTTACGAGGGGTGGAAAGGATACGAACATTTTCATCTGGGTTATGCGCTGCGAATTTTGGCGATCCCCAAAAAGGGAACCGCACCAGACTTTATAAAAGTTAAAAGATTTAGACCGGTATTGTGTGTTTTAGGAAGAATGTTTAGAGAAACTGAAGAACCACACTTGTCAAAACCACCGTGTTGTCCTATCTACGATTTGAAATAATACGTGAAGTCCGAGAAGTTAATTGGCGGAAATGGATTTTGCTATCAAATGGGCAGGTCTTAAGTAATTATTTATCTCACTATTGAACAACTTGTCAATAGGCTCCTTTCGGAAGTTGCGACACGAAACTCAAATTTTTCCCCAAACCAATCATCGAAAAGTTAGCCACTCTCGTAAGGTTGGCACCCTGAATCTTATTATGTTAAACCATCATATTGGTAAATGAAAGTCAACAAGGAAGGTCCTCTCCCATGTCTGATTCAGGTTTTCCCTTTTCCAGCGAACGGATTTTCACCCTCTCCGAAGCCAACGGGTTAATTCCCGAGCTGGAACAATTTTGGGACAATATTAAGGCAGGACGGCAAATACTTATGGACACGAGGGAAGAAGTCAAAAAAGCCAGCGCCCAAGCATCCTCTGGAGGAGGGACGGTCATGGGCGTACAATATATCAAAGGGTTACAAGACATCAATGGCAGCCTGCATGCCATTCAGGAACTCGGCGTGGTGATCAAAGATGTCGAAATTGGATTATGTGATTTCCCATTTTTGCTGGATGACCGTCTGGTTTTTTTGTGTTGGAAATCCGGAGAAAAACAGGTTCGCTGGTGGCACGATATTGACAGCGGGTATGCGAACAGACAGCCTTTAGAAGACCCGAATCCCTAGACCTGCCGCACATTCGCCTATTCGTTGCAATCACACTCTCCGGACAACCGGAGCTTCCGACGGAACATGTCCATACGACCGCCTTCTGATAGGATAGAGAAGTTGTGCCCGTTGTCGAAGAAAAGGCCATTGATGCGACTTCGGAAAAGGAACGAGGAGAAAGAATGAAATTCGTCATTTTAGGTAAAGATGGTCCTGAAGGCGCACAAAAACGCCCCCTCTATCGAGAGGCCCACCTCAAACGACTTGAGGCGTGGGCCCAAGAAGGTAAAGTTATTTTGGCTGGGCCTCTGACCGATAAAATAGGAAGCTTAATCGTGGTTGAAGCAGAATCACTCGAAGAAGTCCAAGCATTTGCCAAGGATGATCCCTATGCTCTTCATGGGGTTTTTCAGGAAGTCACCATCCACCCGTTTTTACAGGTGTTTCCCAAAGCGAACCTCTCACTTTAACCAGGATGAAAGTGGAAAAAGAATGTATCCCACGCTTGGGAAAATCCTGGTGGTCTACTTTGGAACAGACGAATGTTTTGTATTATGTTGAGCAAAATCCAACACCCGTTGCCATTCATCCGGACGCACTGGTTGAATCGAAAGCCTGGAACCTTTACGAAGCAATTCCATTTTTTCTAATCCCTTAACGGCCCGCAACTGATCCAAATGCAAGGCTTGAGGAAACTTTTCAACGAACTGGACATCCACAAGGAACCAACGGGGCGAATCCGGAGCACTACGCGGATCGAAATATCGGCTCCTTGAATCGAAGGCAAAAGAGTCGGGATACGCGGCCTTAACCACTTTCACGATTCCAACTATAGCTGGAGGGTCAGTATTGCTATGGTAAAAAAATCCCAAATCCCCAACATTCATGGATTTAAGGAAATTCCTAGCCTGGTAATTACGTACGCCTTCCCAACATGTGGTCTTACGGGGAGAGTGAACCAGATCATCAATGGAAAATGTTGTCGGCTCTGATTTGAACAACCAATACTGTACCATCCTGCCTCACCCAATTATTGGCTTTGAAAACCACCAATACCATTAAGCAATTATAAAGTGTATATTTTTCAGAGTACAATTGGACCCTTTCCTACCACATCTACCGCGTGAGTGCCTAATATTTTTAAGACATCATGACCAACCATGATTGATCAATTAATTCAATTTGCCGAATCTTGGGTTCCCAGGGAAATCTGGGTCGGCATGATCACTCTTTCCCTAATTGCGTTTGTCGGAACCCTTATTGCGATCCCTGCTATGTTAATTCGCCTGCCACCTGATTACTTCGACAATCACGGCCACCGCAAGTGGTTTGCCAATCATCATCCAATTATTCGCGCCATTGGCTTGATGTTGAAAAACGGCCTGGGACTCATTTTTCTTGTAGCCGGAATTGCCATGCTGGTTTTACCAGGACAAGGTATCCTCACAATGGTTCTGGGTATCTTGTTTCTGGATTTTCCGGGAAAACACCGTGTCGAACAAAAACTCATTCGACAACCCCAGATTCTTAACGCCATCAACGCCATGCGAGAAAAAGCGGGCAAACTGCCGTTTGTGTTTCATGAAAACACCCCGACCTAACCTCACGTCGACCTGAAGCTCTCCCAGTCAACACCCGTTTACACCCTTTTCTCCCATTGATAGGATGGCCCCCATGTCTGTATGGAACAAGATCGGATGGCTCGGACTCGCCGGACTCTGTGCCGTCGCCTTCGGCCATGTCGTAGGCCTAGTCAATCCTCACGAAAAGGTGAACGGACTCTGGCTCGTGGTCGCCGCCTCCTGCTTCTACGTATTGGCCTACCGGTTCTATGGCCGATTTTTGGCACAGCAAGTCATGAATCTGGACGATCGACGTCGCACTCCCGCCCACCGGCTGGAGGACGGCACCAATTTCTATCCCGCCAACAAATACATTCTCTTCGGCCATCATTTTGCGGCTATCGCCGGAGCCGGCCCATTACTCGGTCCCGTATTGGCGGCACAATTTGGCTTTCTCCCGGGGTTTTTATGGATTGTCATTGGCGCGGTTCTGGCAGGCGCAGTTCAGGATTTTATAATCCTTGTCGCCTCCATGCGGCGAAATGGCCGTTCACTCCCGGAGATCGCCCATGCTGAATTAGGTCCCATCACCGGGATGGCCACGGCGATTGCCGTGCTCTTTATCGTGGTCGTCGCGCTAGCCGGATTAGGCCTGGCAGTGGTCAATGCGCTGTATCACAATGCCTGGGGCACGTTTACCATCGTCATGACCATTCCCATCGCTCTGCTCATGGGACTCTACCTTCAAAAATTTCGCCAGGGACAAGTCGGGGAAATGACACTGATTGGGTTAGGACTTTTGATCGTGGCCATTCTCGTCGGCAGAACCGTGGCACAATCAGAATGGGCTGAATGGTTTTTATGGGACCGCACCACGCTCACATGGAGCCTTGCGGCATATGGATTTCTTGCCTCAGTCCTCCCCGTCTGGATGTTATTAGTGCCCCGGGATTATCTCTCAACATTTATGAAATTGGGTGTGGTCGCCCTTCTGGCCGTCGGCGTGATAGTGCTCGCGCCCACCATTGAAATGCCTCGCACCACCATATTTACGGCGGGCAATGGACCGATCATTCCAGGAACGCTGTTTCCCTTTCTCTTTATTACCATTGCCTGTGGGGCCATTTCCGGCTTTCATTCCCTGGTCTCATCAGGGACGACGCCCAAGTTGATCAGTCGGGAATCTCAGGCCATCGTCGGCTACGGTGCCATGCTTCTGGAAAGCTTTGTCGGAGTTGTGGCGCTCATCGCCGCCTGCCTTCTCGTTCCCGGAGATTATTTTGCCATCAACACCAGCCTGTCCACAGATACCCTGCAAACTATGGGATTTCCAACGGCCCACATTATGGAACTCTCCACGCTTGTTGAGGTAGATGTATCGGGCCGTCCGGGAGGTGCGGTATCCCTCGCCGTTGGCATGGCCTCGATTTTTTCAAGCTTGCCGGGGATGTCCGGGCTCATGGCCTACTGGTATCAATTCGCGCTCTTGTTCGAGGCCCTGTTCATTTTGACCACCATTGATGCTGGGACACGGGTCGCCCGTTACCTGGTTCAGGAATTAGGGGGACGATTCTACACCCCGCTCAAACAGATCAATTGGTGGCCCGGGGTATTAGGCGCCAGTCTGTTCGTGGTTGGGGCGTGGGGGTATCTCATTGGCACCGGATCCATTGCGACCATCTGGCCTATGTTTGGCGCAGCCAATCAATTACTCGGGATGCTCGCGCTCTGTATTGCCACGACCGTGCTCATCAAGATGAACAAAACATCCTATCTGTGGGTGACGGTGATCCCGATGGTGTTTGTTGGCGTGATCACGCTGGCCGGATGCTATGAACTCCTGGTGATCTTTATCAGTCGGGCGCTCTCAACAGACGGGGCGCAAAGCCTGACCATGGCCATCAATGCCTCCCTCGTGGGCCTGGTGGCCATACTCGCACTCATTGTCCTCACAGACAGCGCCAGAAAATGGTACGGGTATCTTATACACAAACAACCACTGAACAGCACCGAAGTGATCGAAGGCGAAGGCATTCAACTTCCCGCAGGACGGTGCTGCTAATCCAGGGGTCTGTCACAACAACTTGAAAGGAGGCTTATGGCGGACAACTATTCCTTCGACGTCATTTCTCGCATCGACATGCAGGAAATGAAAAATGTGGTGGATCAAACAGAAAAAGAAGTCGGACAACGCTTTGACTTCAAAGGATCCAAAACCGAATTGACATTAAAAGAAAAGGACAAGCAATTAGTGGTGATTTCGGATGATGACTACAAACTCAACGCGGTCTTGGATATCCTTAAGTCCAAATGCGTCAAACGTAACGTGTCCTTGAAAGGGCTGACGTATGGGAAAGTGGAAGAAGCCCTAGGCGGAACTGTACGCCAAACCATTACCATTCAGAGCGGGCTTCCCGAAGACAAGGCTAAAGCCATCACTAAATCGATTAAAGAGGCAAAATTCAAAGCCCAGGGACAAATTCAAGGGGAACAAGTCAGGGTGCAAAGCAAAAGCAAAGACGAACTTCAAGCCGTCATGAAACATCTCAAAGAACAGGATTTCGGACTCGATCTGCAATTTGAAAACTATCGGTAAGGGACAATCGTGGGTCACACCGCAGGCTCACATTCGGCCCCCAGGTCTTCCAGCGCCCGGTCGAGAGCCTGTTGCCCGGCTCGGGCTCTTAACATGTCCCGAGCCTCCATCGGGGAAGGGCGATTTTTCCCAATAGGAACATCCAGTTGTTCTAAAACTTCAGATGCCGCCCCCTGCGTCCAATAGACCATTTGAAAATCCGAGAGGCGAAGAAGACCCACCTCAGCTATTGCTGAATTTTCAATGACCAACCCGCCCATTTGATTCATCATCGTCGCTTCTCCAATTTTTACGGGACCAGTGTTCTCACGACTTGAGAACACCACGACAATTTCATAAGGGACGCCAAAGTGTTGGCCTTGGACTTTCAATTCTTGGGAAAAGTTTACCGGCTGAGACAACCGTGGAAAAGTCATAATGTTCTGAAAAGAACAACGCCGTCTCAGAAAATCTTCGGTGCGTCGTGTAAGCGTCTCAAGATACTCGGGAATGATCACCGGAGCGGCATTCTGGGCGGTGGCATCTGCATGCACGACGAGACCAATCGTAGGGACCCGGGGCCACTCACCGCTCTTGTGAGATAATTCCTGTGATTCAAAGGCCTTCTTTCCGACAAGATCCATCAGACGGGGTGTGGAACCAGCCCCACACCCCGCCAGCATGGAAACCAACGCACAGGTAAACAATACTGTTGAAAGGGTCATCGGTTTAAGCCGCCTGATTCTTCCTCCATAACATTTCTAAATGCATCACCGCCTGGGCAATGGCATCCTGTCCGGAAACCCATCGAAGCGTTTCATACTCTTCACCCTCTGAATTGGGATAAATGGGAGGTTGGGTCTGAGCCCGTCGGACCACGGGATATACATTCGATTCAATCGGGACAACCAGCCGTTCAAGGGTCGCCCATGCTTGACCATCCGTAGAGACCACCGATTGACCTGTCTGGATATCCAGTAAAGCCAGTTCCAGACGGGCATAATTTTCCGCACGATACCCTGGCATTCCCCCACCCCGCATACCCGTCGGCTGCTGCAACCCGCCCATTGGAAAACGATCAAAGACCTCATACTCGGAACTGGATAATACCGCCAACAAAAGATAGGGCACGTGCTGCTCCTTCCCCAATTGAATGAATGGGTCCACGGAGCCCTTGGGTTTCACATCATCCGGATACACGACCGAATGAATTTGAATCGGTAACTGTTTTTGAATTTCCGTCTTCAGGTGTTCCCCAAGATTCTCCAACGTCCCTCGGCGAAGTTCAGGAGCTGATTTTTCAAATCCCGAATCGTTCAGAACGACTAAGACGGCGGTCACTCCTTCGGCGGGAAGCGCCATTGTTGCCACGCTCCCGCCTGACAGACCGGAAGGTTGGGGCAGGTAAGCCGGCAATCGTTTGGGAGTGTTATCCAACGAACAGCCCAAGAAAGAAAAAGCAGAGAGGAACCCGACAATCAACCAGATGTGACGCCACATAATGAAGCCTCCATTGGTTAAGAAAAAAATGGCCGTCTGAATGTTAAATTCTCCTCCCTTGAATCAAGGATCGTCAAGAACAGAAAAACCCGTGAAGGTGATATCTGTCAAAAGCTGCCAAGCTGAAGGCCGGGATCCATTGTCCTCTCTGGATTATCCATACTGTTGCTTCCCAGATCTTCCTCTCTGTCTCCCATGGTTTTCACTTTCTTTCACTCTCAGGCTATTTATTGTTTATCTTGACAACCGGATACCCGCTTAAGATTCGGACCTGCCAAAGCAAGAGGAAAGTCTCTGAAAAAACACGGGATCCAGTTGCCATCTTTCAGGATCTTGGGGTAGGGTAAGGCGGTGTGCCCACTGCTTAAAAAATTTTTCCATTATGTCTTACTCGTGGTTATCCTGTCCGTTCTTCCCGCCTGCGACAAACTCTCCATTCCCCGCCTGACTCACGAAGATAAACATGAACCAAGAATCCCTGTCACGATCACCTACGCCTTTGCACCCAATCTTCTGACCCATACTCAGACCGTGGGTGGGTGTGGGTTGCCTTATACGATTCCGGTAGGGGAGATCATATCCAAAACATTTCTCCAGATCGGCCAAGAACAATTCGATGGCGTGAGAGCCGAGCCCCCCGTCGGAGAGGCGCAAGGCGTTTCTCCCGATGGCTATCGAATCGTCCTGAGTCTCCAGGAATTTGGATTCGATCCAGTAACCCGTTCGGGACAAGAAGATCGGTACGATGTCTTTGTAGATCTGAAACTCCACGCCGTCTATGAAGATGCGAACGGCACCGCTCTTGCCCAGAGCCCCCTGAGCTACCACCAGAAAGTCAGGCTATGGGTGCCGGAACTCACAAGCCAATCCGTCTCCTGCCACACCGGTCAAATTGACGGAACAGTAGAAGACGCCGCTGAAACTCTGGCTAAACAGATGATAGGAGTTCTCCCCCAATTGGTCCAACTCAATACCGGCCAGCAACCCGTCGCCCCGCAACCAGGATCCCCTGCGCCGGCTCTTCAAGGTCCGGCTGTAGGCGTGCCGCCCACCGCCCAACCCGTGGCAAGCCCATCAGTTCAATTTAGAACCAAATTAATTGATGCCAACCGCAATCTGGTATTGGAGGGCGGAGAGGCCATCATCCTGTTAATTGAAACGACCAATGCCAGCGAAACATCCATTCCATCGGCCTATGTGGAGTTACGTGGGACCCCTATTTTGGTTGAGGCTTTTAAACGGGTAGCCCCTCTTCCCGTTCCCCTAGGATCATTTAAGCCGGGTGAAAAGCGGACCGCAGAAATACGGGGACGATTGGGTCAGGTGACCGAACACGTCCAAGGTGAGTTGATCATCGGAATCATCCTTTCGGAAGGCCTGCCGCCTGGAACCCATACCATCCGCGCTGAAATTCAACCAGGACCCAGAAAACCATCCTCCAGGTAGCCAACTCATCATCCCAAAATATTTTTAGTCCCAGCCACGTTACCTGTTTGAGGAATACAACCAATTTATACATGGGTTGTGGGGTAAAACACATTTTGAGGCTCCTAAAATCATCCAATGGACAGGAAGCCAGGGATGGAATCCATATGAATGAGCAAGAAACATTAGTTGGTCCCTTGTGAGTGCTTCAATCCCAAATACATCAGAAGAGCCCCAAGCAGTTTATTCTTTGAAGTCCCCTGGGACGGCTCATCCCCCTGATCCGGTATCTCCCTGGCTAACTTGAATTCGGAATGAAAGGCGATTGGGCCGAATAAAGTGGCAGCTTTCGACCCTGTCTGATCCGAATCCACCACTAAGGACATGCCCTCTAAAATTGAGGGTTCCTCTCCAAAGATACTGCGATAATCGGCAAGCACATTCCGTTCTTCTGTGAACCACGTTCCTAGCTGGGAAGGCCCGCTGCGCACGATCACATAATGAACTGACGGATCTTTGGGGTGTACAAGGATTGTCCCCACCGGACGAGCATTGTCCCAAATATATCCAAGAATGGTCTTCCTGCTTGGCGCCTCCCTGGATGAAAATACCAAGTATAAGGCG
Source organism: Candidatus Nitrospira neomarina (assembly GCF_032051675.1). Lineage (NCBI taxonomy): Bacteria > Pseudomonadati > Nitrospirota > Nitrospiria > Nitrospirales > Nitrospiraceae > Nitrospira > Candidatus Nitrospira neomarina. The sequence continues at coordinate 4,283,566 of NZ_CP116968.1, read as the reverse complement.
GCCCCGTGATCGTCTCGTGAAGATTGGCTACTCGCTACGGCCGTAGGTAACGTAAGCACGTTCCATTCCCAGGAGACAACAGGACTTGCTTCAAGATTTACCGTCAGCGAACGGAACAGACTAATACATCCCTGCTCGGTTTCAAGACGCAAGACTTTTCTATGATCCTCCTGCACCACCTGAACCTGTCCTATCCCTTCCCACACTTTCAAAGACCACCTATGAGGCAAAGCCTCCAGACGGGATAATGATGTCGGTTCATATAAAGAGGGAATGGGCGTCGTGGCGCCATAAGTTGTCGGTACAAACCCAAAAATAACACAGCCCAACACACCCACTCCTCCCAGAAGGAAGGTCAAATAAATTTTATGAGTTCGCATCGTGTTATGAACCTTTCCGATAAAATTGTGGAGAGAGGGGTTCTTTCACATTCCTGACTAATACAAGCCTAATGCCAGTGAAAAATAGCACAATATATCTTCATTTTTTTCAATGACTTATGAAATTATCTGACTGTTCGTCGCCGCGCTGACCAGATCTTGTGACACAGAATACTGTTCCACGAATCTGGCAAAGAAACAGAATTTGAGATGAAACAGAGGGCTCAAACACAGGAAGGTAAGATCGACCGGCTTTTAACTGTGAGAGAACGCGTCCTCAAAAGGAAATCAAACCCTTGCAGCGTAACTGCGGCCAAAACAACACCTATCGGCCCCAATGATTCTTAATGGATGGATCGTTAAAAAGAAAGGAATTTTTGCTCGCATTCGAATGCCGGTATTGAACGCTTGCGGATGGTGAGGACCATGGACAATGATGTCTGCTGAAATACACTAGCCGAGAGTGGCGTTAGGATACCGGACTTCAAAAAAGTACAGGGCCGGTACTGGATCTGAGTGATAATGATTTTGTGGTTTCTTTCCGAGAGAAAAGACCTCGGCTGCCTGATTGAAACCAAACCCTGTCAGCCACCGAGCGAGGGCAAAGAAAAAAAACGCCCCGGCTGGGAATACCAACCGGGGCGTTCAGGATAACGGGGAGGGTTATGTCCCCTTGTTAATTAACAGAACTCTTAGAAGTTGATCCAGAGTTGGGTGTAGCCCCAGTTCTGATCAGCCGTGCCAAATCCGTTCTTCTTCAGATAATCCCCGGTGAAGAAGTGGCCGTAGCCCACTTGCCAACCCACATGATTGTTTTGGAAGAATAAGGTGTACACCACATCGATTTCTCCACCCAGGGACTTTTCGTTATTGCCTGCAGGAGTGCTAAAGAAGGTGGCCTGAGAAGCCGTGTACCAGTTGTCCCTCTTGTTCGCCAACCGCATGATATGCCCGGCAATTTCGAAATGGCTTTCCGGCGTCGGACGCAGTTGCAAGTTCCCGCCATAATTCAACATATTCTGCCAGGACATCAAGTCCATGTACCCGAAGTGAATGTGGTTCGTCGGGAACAATTGGCTGAAGGTATGGCCACCATCCTTATTGCTGCTGCCGGTGGCATAATTGAGTTCAAAACCGATCCGTGGTTGCATCGGAACCGGCAGCGTCACACCACCATCCAAATGTCCGGCCAACGCATTGATGCGAGTCTCACTCGCTCCCCCGACAGGCCCGATTTCTCCAAATTGCCAATAACCTTCTCCCGTGAGATCGAACATTCCCTGTTTGAACGCGACACGGCCACCGACGGTGCTTCGTTCCTGATTGGATTGCTGTCCACCGGTACCGAAGGCCGGGGAACCGGCTCCCGTGGTTGAACCCCCGTCTTCATAGATATAGGCGGGTTCGATTGCGACAGACCCGAACTTCATCGGGAGACGTAAGAACAGAATGTCGCCGTCACCCTTACTGGCCTTCCCGGTTGAACATCCGCCAGCATTTTGCACGCAATTGCCTTCCGCCACACGCAACCAGCCCAATTCCACCGGCACGGTAGCATGGTTATAGCGCATCGTCACACCATCGAAGGCAAACCCGACGTTGTTCCAGTCAAAGTGACCGAAGATCCGGTGATTTCCCCACACCACAAGTTGTCGACCAGCTTTCAATGTCAAATTTGGCATTAAGAAATTTCTGACCAACATGAACCCCTGACGAAGGAACAGATCCGCATCGGTGGAATTGGGATTCCCGGCCCCACCCACATTCGATGGGTTCGGCATCGCACCAAAGTTATTTGATACCTGAGGTTGGAGGAAAAACACGACATCCGGGGAAATGTCGTAGTTAAATCCTAACCGGATGAGTTGCTGCGTGAAAAAGGAATTAGAATCCCCGTTGTTGCTAAAATTCCCATTCGTCCGGAACTCAGGCCGGACACGCATGTCGCCGGAAATCGTCAACTTGCTGGGATCAAACACCCCTTTGGGTGGATCAAACTGGTGATAGGGCACTAAATCGGGAATGGCCCGTGGTACGGCAGGTACGTTGGTGTTTTTGTCGGTCGCCGGAGTGGTCTTGGCGGCCAACCCTGGTGCTGCGGACATGGCGACAATCAAAGCCGCTGCTGTCAACCTGGTAAAGGATCGATAAAAAGTCCTCATTGCACTCCTCCTGTTGGTGAATAGCCCTGTGGATTCAAGATCCAACGCCCTGTACCCCATTTATATCCAGAGCTGATGGTTTCTCTCATCCGCTTCCGTCTTGACTGCGTAACTTTTGCCATCTCAAGCACTAACATGTTTTCTATAAATCTTTGGTTGCCCTGTTCTACGACTCTTCCGATCTTTTATCGTTTGCCATTTAGATGCCAAGTCCCGTTATTTGTCGTAAATCATTAAAAATTAATGTCTTTTCCCTGACTTTCTTGATGATTTTGGTACATTGCCCTATCGCTTGAATGCTACGATAGTTGCAAAAACCACACGACAGAAGAGAACCGTAGACCCGCCCGCAGTGCGCACAATGAACAGTCTGAGGACCGTCCGGAAGGATTTCGTGATGACAGAAAAATTTTAAAAATCGAAATAAGGCTTGGGTGTCAACGAAACGATCCAGCAATCAACGTCCTCACGGAGTCGCACCTCCCCTGGCTACCCCATTTTGGATCCACCGGACTCGGTGGCTTGTTCTGTCGCCCCTTTGATCTCTGCTTCGGCTTCTTTGATTGACGATTCCAAATCTTGTTCGACAGATTTGAATTCCTGCGTAATCATATTGATTTCCGGCTCAACCGATTGCCGAAGATCTTCCGTTGTTTCCTTAAACCCTTTAACCGCTCTCCCGACCTGCTTGCCGATTTCCGGTAATTCCTTAGGACCAAAGAGCAGGAACGCGATGACGAGGATGATCAAAATTTCCATCGCTCCTAAGCCGAACATTTTCCCACTCCTCTATAATTTGCCCGCTGAATATACACCTTGAGCGTTGATCAGGCTTGAGTCCATGCTGCCTGTCTCTTCGGTGTGCGGTCTTCACCGTGTCAATCTCACCCGCAAATTATCCCTGTTTGGATTGCGTGGATTCCGTTGGCTGCGGCACCCCTTGCGCCGGAGGCGGAGGGGGAACCTCTGCTGTCTGGTGTTGGCTCGACAATTGATCCGGTTGGGGCGGTGGGGCCTGCCCGCCTTCGCCTTGCTCATTAGGCGTCACATCCAACGCATCCGCTTCGGCAACAGACTTTTTAAAGCCCTTGATCGCTTTGCCTAAGCCCTCACCAAGCTGCGGGATTTTCCCTGCACCGAAAATGATGAGCACAATGATAAGGATGAGCATAAGCTCCATCCATCCAAACGATCCAAACACAGCAACCTCGTCTTATTGTGAATGAGTGACTACATTCTTAGAAAAATCCGCCGAAGTATACACAACCATTTTCAAAAAATCTACCTGATTGCAAAATTCTTGCGTAGGCAATGACTTTTTTCAGATTGAGTTTTTGCCTTCACACGATCCACTCACCTTCGAGAGACTTCCAATCTCACATTCATTCTGACCATGTTCCGCACTCACTCATGGGCACACGACAAAACGCATCCCGCAACCTTCAGGATAATTATGAATCCTTTAAGGCAAAAAACATGTGGATGTAATCCACCGGCTGTAGGGGAAGTTCCAGCATACCTTTGATGCCTTCTGAATCGTATCCCAATTTTTCCAAATCGGGCATGGCCTTCCAAATTTCCGATTCCGTGAGGAAGGCAATGGTATCCGGCACACCATGTGGCTGTAACGATTGCACCAGCTTTTCTAGTTCGGCGCGTTCGTGAGCGGGAGTACTTTCGGAAAGCGGAAATTCGATATGACGTGAGTATGGACTCCGGTATGTGCGGTTCAATGCATCAAGTGTTTGAAGAATCAACGCGTCCAATTGCCAGGCCTGGCCTTCGGGCGGCGAAGGATGTGATGCCAGTAGATCCATGACCGTGATCACATTGGTTGACAAACTCCGTCCCACAAAATCCCGTTGGGATTCAATCACGCCCGTGTGAATATTCAAATGCCTGGCCACGTCTTGCATCAACTGAAAGTTGACCATAAAGCTGAATTGGCCACCCTGCACCGTATAACAGGGCTTTTCCGGATCATTCAGCACATGCGGATCGACCGTTCCTGCGTCAAAACCGCTAAATCCGATCGCGTTCGGGGCCAACAATCGTTTGGCTTCCTTAAGGCTCTGACACGCGCCCACGTTGTAGGGTACGAGGACTTCTTCGTCGATCTGTTTGAGAAACTCGGCGACCGTGCGGCGAAATGGAAAGTCCTTGGTCTCGATGAGGCGATATTCCCGCTCCCAGACAAGATCTTCGAGAAACGAGGGTAACGCGGTGAGAGATTCAATATCCTGCTGACCAAAGGCCTCAATAAACTTTGGCCAATCCGGGAAATCTGCCAACCGCTTTTCGTTCAGATTGGGACGAAGGTGTTCCTCATGGATCTCACCGCCTTTTCGTAGAATGAGCTTGGTTGGCAACTCGCTCCAGAGTTCATTGCAAATAATCCGATCAATACTCCCATCTGGAAAGTTCGACAGATCCTCGATAGACACAAGGTCAAACGTGACCCGGTCACCATGCTTGGCCAGATCCGTGTTGGCCTTGGCTTGCTCCAACAAGACCGGTTCGCGCTCTATACAACGATAGGTGATTCTTGGAAATATCCGTTTTTCTTGATCCAACTCCTGAAGACGATCCAAGAAACACGCCGCGAGATTCCCATTTCCGGCGCCCCATTCCATCACGGTCAATGGTGTGGTCGCTTGATCGCCACCTTGAGTTTTCGCTCGTTGTCCACACCGACGCCAATAGTCCTCGGCCAAGGCAAAGCCTAACCGGAAATCGGCCGCAGCCACCGTTTGGTAATATTCTCGAACACGACTTCCCCTCAATCCGTAAAATAGACGATTAATGTGAGCTTGCCACATATCAACCGGTTGAAAATCTCCTACGAGTTGCGGCAATGCATCGGGATCCATACTTGGTGAAGCACCCATAGTTCTAACCTATATTCCTTAGAAAGAATGAATGAAAATGCCAGTGGCAACAAAGTAGATGAAAATGCGTAGAATCGGCCGGAATCTTAACAAACACCTCATGGTGCTGCAAGGCAAGCTCGAAACTCCTTGACTCAATGGCGCCATCGAAGGTAGAGAACGTGGATTCTTAAAAAGAGCCGGAAAAGATTTTTGGAAATCACGATTGTCGAGTCACGCACACTCTACATAAAGACCTGTATGAAACATCCATTGCTCGTCATGCGGCGCAACCTCCTGTGGGGCATCTTGATATCAATCATGCTCTTTAGGATGCCCGGCACCGCTTTGGGCAATGATTCTCCCGTTCAGACCGACTCCCCTTCCGTATTGCAACCGAAAGATACACAACATGGGTTTTCCCAATATGATACTCCGCCCGATCACTTTTCTGATGCTCCATCCCTATATGATAATTACTCCCAATCTCCTCTTATCCCCTCATTAGATAAAAAACCAGGTGGAGTATTTCTGGGATTAGATTTCGCAGAAAGTTTCGAGGTCAAACCGACCACCAGGGGCGGTCATACACATATCCCCGTCAGGCCAGCCGAGACATTCCTGCCAGACCTCACCTCAGTATACCTGGTGTTTACCGTCCATGAACATTTGTCGTCCTATCAAATCATTGGCCGTCTGTTCTCTGACTCAGAAACCGGCATGCATGCTCCTCAATGGCTCGACGAGGATATCGTCGATCTGGCTACGGAAGACGAGAGCGGCTTTCTGAAATTTTTCCCACCGGACGGGACCTGGCAACCAGGCCCATACCGCGTCGAAATCTTCGTGGGGTATATCGCCAATGACGCCAATAAGTTAGGCACCATGCGATTTACCATTGCTCCTCACCCTGTCGCACCCGCTTTACCCTAAACACTCTCTTATGGCCACAGACCTTTGGCGCCGGCCTATTTCTTGACTCAATTCAATGTTTCTTGTAATGTGTTGAGCAGTTTACCCTAAGCATATTCTTGGGCCATTCCAGCCATCATTTCGTGCAAATTTCTGATACATTCCACCGTTCGCATACACACAAGTCCCTGATCCCCAACCATGCGCCGGGAGGCAACGGGTGTTAAAAAAGAGTGGAAGCTACTTACTCTTATTTATTTTTATTGGCGGGCTGTTAGGCAGTATTTTAGGGGAAATTCTTCAGGTCGTGGCTCCGCAGGGCACCGTACAAAATATTTTCATTCAGGCATTAAACTTAGGCTTAGACCCGCCCGTGACCGTCAATTTGGTCTTGATCAAATTCACACTCGGGTTCCTCCTGAAAATGAACCTCCTCACCGTGTTGGGCATGTTCCTCGGGGCTTACGTTTATAAACACGTATAGACTAACTCAAAAAAGACCCGACCGTACCCTTCGACACAGTCTCTTTCCGGCATGGCAACCGAAAAGGAAAGGGACCGGTTCCCTATCCCGGATTTGAATAAGGGAGAATGAAAGAAGGCGGTGGTTTGGATTTAAATTCCGACCTGGATCTGCTTTTGGCGGAGAACACGAAGGGTATCGCGCAACTGGGCGGCTCGTTCGAATTCCAATGCCTTGGCAGCCGCCTTCATATCTTTTTCCAATGCGGCGATATTCTGTTCTAAATCTTTTTCGCCCCCGTATGCCGCCACCGCTTCTGCCGCCAACGATACATCCACATAATCGGCTTCCGCCAATTGGTACTCCAAATCGTGGATGCGTTTTTTGATCGTTTCCGGCGTGATCCCATGCTCGGCGTTGTATGCCAATTGAATGGTTCGTCTGCGGCCGGTTTCGTCCAACGCCCTCCGCATCGAATCCGTGACCACATCGCCATACAAAATCACGGTGCCTTCGCGATGCCGTGCGGCGCGCCCGGCTGTCTGTACTAAGGCACGATATCCCCGGAGGAAACCTTCCTTATCCGCATCCAGCACCGCAACTAGACTGACCTCCGGCAAATCCAATCCCTCACGCAATAAATTAATGCCGACCAGCACATCAAACACACCCTTACGCAAATCCCTGATGATGTCGGCCCGCTCAAGCGTTTTAATATCAGAATGCAGATAGCGCACCTTTAACCCCTGGTCGTGATAATACTCGGTAAGATCTTCCGCCATGCGTTTGGTCAACGTCGTCACCAGCACCCGCTGCCCTTTCGTCACTCGCAGCTGGATTTCCCCGAGCAACTGTTCGACCTGACCTTTCGCCGGCTTCACGTCCATCACGGGGTCAATCAGGCCCGTGGGTCGAATGATCTGCTCAACCAGCGCCTTGCCGGCATATTTCAGTTCATACGGTCCCGGAGTGGCGGAGACATACACCACCTGATTCATGCACCTTTCAAATTCGGGAAATTTAAGGGGCCGGTTATCCATCGCCGAGGGCAAGCGAAACCCGTACTCGACCAAGGTGTTTTTGCGTGAACGGTCTCCCTCGTACATCCCGCCAAATTGCGGAACGGTGGCATGCGATTCGTCCACAATCAGCAAAAAATCCTTGGGGAAATAATCCAACAGGGTCGGCGGCGGCTCGCCCGGCGCCCGTCCGCTCAGGTGACGGGAATAGTTCTCAATCCCATGGCAATACCCCATCGTTCGAATCATCTCCAGGTCAAATCTCGTCCGTTGTTCAATCCGTTGCGCTTCAAGCAATTGATTGGTCCGGCGAAAGTAGGCAATACGTTCTTCCAGCTCTGTTTCAATGCCGGTAATAGCCTGTTCATAGCGATCGGGCGCAATCACATAGTGGCTCTTAGGATAGATGGCAATTTTCGGCAGCTTCCGCAACGACTGGCCGGTCAACGGATCGATTTCATACAGGGCTTCCACTTCGTCGCCGAACAATTCCACCCGGACCGTATTCGAATCGGACGAAGCGGGATAGATCTCAATGACATCCCCCCGCGCCCGAAACATCCCACGTTGCAACTCGAGATCATTCCGCGAATATTGAATATCCACCAGCTTGGCCAGAATGCGCTCCCGGCGAATCTCCATACCCGGCTCCAGATATAACAACATGTCGTGATAGACCTCCGGCGATCCCAGACCATAAATACACGACACGGATGCCACAATAATAATGTCATTGCGTTGCAGGAGCGCCGTCGTAGCCGCATGGCGCATCTGGTCGATGGTGTCGTTGATGGCGGAGTCTTTGGCGATATAAGTGTCCGTGGTCGGAATATAGGCTTCCGGCTGATAATAGTCGTAATAGCTCACAAAATATTCGACGGCATTGTCAGGAAAAAATGATTTAAACTCCTGATACAACTGAGCCGCCAACGTCTTATTGTGGACCACAACCAGGGTAGGTTTTTGCACATTGACGATCACATTGGCCATGGTGAAGGTTTTCCCCGAACCCGTGACACCCAACAGCACTTGATGCTTAAGCCCTTGCTCTAAGCCATCAGTCAACGCGGCAATCGCATTCCCTTGATCACCTTTGGGTGTGTAATCGGATTTGAGAGAAAAGGTATTGGTCGCTTGCATCTTGTCAATGTATCACAAGGCGATTGTGGGAGGCAGGCCGATGGGATCCGTGGATCCCCTTGACGCTGTTATGCTGGTCAGTCCAGGATCCGCCAAGAACATCCGGGACAAACCGCCTTCAAGAGAGGAGGACGTATGGCCACCACCACCATTGCGGAGTTTATGGGACATGATCATGACCGCCTGGATGACATATTCACCGGATTTCAAGCATTCAAGAAGCAGGATTCTCAAAAATCCCGATTACTGTTTCAAGAATTGTTAACCGGACTGCACCGGCATATCAGGTGGGAGGAGGAAATTCTTTTTCCGGTCTTTGAGGCTCAAGCGGAAATGGTCAGAGACCATGGGCCGACCGGAGTCATGCGAAATGAGCATCGGCAGATCAAGGACTTTCTGGAACAGATTCAGGCAAAAGTTGCAGAGGGAGACCTTACCACTGAGGAAGCGGAAGAAGGTTTACTTCGGGTGTTAACTGCACACAATGTGAAGGAAGAAAAAATCCTCTATCCGTGGATTGACAATTGCGTCAGCGACAAAGAACGGGCTTCCCTGCTCGCCCGGATGGGAAACTGATCTCCTCGACCGGCACACCCCCTGCGGCCAGTCACGTTCCCGTGCTCCTTTCTAAAACAACCCCACAATATTCCCTTTTGCGTCGATGCCGATCGATTGCGCCGCCGGCACGCGAGGAAGTCCGGGCATCGTCATCATCTCCCCGGTAATGACCACCACAAATCCTGCGCCCATCGCGAGGCGAACCTCTCGCACCGGAAGCGTAAATCCGGTCGGGGCTCCTTTTTTGGCAGGGTCCGTGGAAAAGCTGTATTGCGTCTTCGCCATACAAATGGGGAAATGCCCGAACCCGTTTTTTTCGAGTTCAGCGAAACGGGCATGGACAGCCGGCGGAATCTCCACATCCTCAGCACGGTAAATCTCTTTGGCAATAATTCGCACTTTTTCTGCCAGCGGCATCGTATCAGGATACAGCACGCGAAAGTCGGCGGGCTCCTTTTCGATGACCTCACGAACGGTTTCGGCCAAACACACGGCACCCGCGCCGCCTTCAGCCCAATGATTCGCCAGAGCCATTTTGACCCCATGATCCGCGCACGCCTGTTCCACCAGTTCCAACTCCCGTTTGGTATCACTCGTAAATTGGTTAATGGCTACAACCGTGGGGACCCCGAATTTTTTCACATTTTCCAAATGGCGTAATAAATTCGGCAACCCTTGACGCAGTGCGTCCAGATCTTCCTGTTCGAGTTCTTTTTCCTTGGCTCCACCATGAAGTTTTAATGCCTTAATCGTCCCGACCACCACGGCACATGCCGGCATGAGACCCGATCGGCGACATTTAATGTTAAAAAACTTCTCGGCCCCCAGATCGGCGCCAAACCCTCCTTCGGTTACAACGTAATCCGCGAGAGTCAGCGCAGCCTTGGTGGCCACGACGGAACTACATCCATGGGCAATGTTCCCAAACGGACCGCCATGAACCAGGGCCGGATTATGTTCCAGGGTCTGCACAAGATTGGGATTGAGGGCCTCCTTGAGTAACACGGTCATGGCTCCCTCCGCCTGGATATCTTTCGCAAAAACCATTTCCTTGTTGGCCGTTCTCCCCACTTTAATATGACCGAGACGTTGTTGAAGATCCTGAAGGTCGGTCGCCAGACACAGAATCGCCATGACCTCCGAAGCTGCGGTGATATCAAACCGGGCTTCTCTGGTAAATCCGTTGGATTTTCCCCCAAGTCCCGTGACCACGGATCGCAGGGACCGATCATTCACATCCAGCACCCGACCCCACGTCACCCGACGCGGATCAATCTGGGGTTTGTGCCCCCAATACAAATGATTGTCTACCAGCGCCGCCAACATATTGTGCGCAGACGTGATCGCATGAAAGTCCCCAGTGAAATGTAAATTGATGTCGGTCATAGGGACAACCTGGGCATGCCCTCCCCCACATCCGCCGCCCTTCATTCCGAAACAGGGCCCCAGGCTTGGCTCCCGAACGGCCGCCACAGCCCGTTTGCCGATCTTATTCAAGCCGTCTACCAGACCGATGAGTGTCGTGGTCTTGCCTTCTCCAGCCGTCGTCGGACTCATGGCGGTCACCAAAATAAGCTTACTCTCCGGCTTGTTCGGAAATGGCGGGAGGGACGCTAAGGGAATTTTGGCCTTATACCGCCCATACAATTCGATTTGACTCGCATCCAGTTGGAGTTTTTCCCAGGCCACTTCGGCGATGGGTTGCAAGGGGATGCGGTTGGCGATGTCGAGGTTAATGGAAGAATGGCTCATCAGGCTGACTCCTCAAAAACGTGCATGGGGTTACGGTCTAAATGTTATATTCATTATCGCATACTCGAAGCGGACGGCGGGCCCGTTCTCCCACCCCGTGGCCGGCCGGCCCGAGACACTAACCTCGCTTTGGCATTCAATCAAGTCTGCCCGGTGTGACGAAGCGGGGACCCCAGGACAACTTCGAAAACACCAAAGGTCTATTCCGCATTGATGGGTTTTGACCGGGAGACAACGAGAAGGAGGTCCGCCTCAGGGCCTATTTCCGCATGACAGGCACTCCGGGCCCCGATTGGTATTCTATCCCAAGTTTTGGTAAGTAGAGGACATGCATAAGCTTTTCTCTACATTCGGCTTTGTATGCTGGTTCACCATGTGTGGCTGGACCATCACCTTCGCCCAAGATTTTGAGGTTGGGCAATCGGTGACTCTTGAAGCCATTAAACCAATCGGAGTGCCTCTCCATCGCAACCCTGCCCCGAGCTATCTGAAGCATGTCCCGACGGGCACCAGCGCTACCATTGAGGAGACTGCACAGAATGGACAATGGCTTTCCCTTCGCCTGCCAGATGGGAAAACGGCCTGGGTGCATAAAAAATATCTCAAAACGGGTTCATTGCAACCACAGCCACAATCCACACCCGAAGCTCCTCAGACTGCTGCAGGAGGAGAGCACGAAGTATGGGCCAGCCGGGATCAGTGCGAGACCGCCGTCAAGCAAGGCAGCCGTATGGCTGCGGAATCTTCTGTCAAGATCCGGCTTGCCACATGGAATATCCGATGGTTTCCCATCGGTCAGCCCACAGACCAAAAGGAGGATCATGCCGATCCGACCGATCTCGACTGGCTGATCTGTGCGATCCGTTGGATGCAAATTGATATTCTCGCGGTCCAGGAAAGTCTCGCGACCCCAGAGGCCACCAAAGCCTGGAACACGATCATCGCGTCGCTGAATCAACAGACGGGAGACACATGGCGGTGGTATCGCCAACCGTGCGGCCGGCCCGAGGACCATCATGTCGGCCTGTTGTGGAACGACACCCGCGTGTCCTTGTCTCAGTTTGAAAGCTTGTGGCAGTTTAACGCGAGGGCAAAATCGGCTCATAACGCCTGCACCTACGGATTACGCCCAGGGCAATATGCGTGGGTACAAGCCAGAGAACCCCATGGAGTTGATTTTCATCTGATCGGATTGCATTTAAAATCCGGTCCCACGGTGTTTGCCGTGGAGGATCGGCATCACGCCTTAAACCGGATTGATGAAGCGATCGATCCCCTCCTCGCTCGCGACCGGGATGTGATTCTTCTCGGCGACTTCAATACGATGGGCGCGGGCGATTGGCAATCGCGAGACTCCGAGCTGAAAAATCTGCGCAGGAAAGTTGCCAAGGAAAAACCCGGGTTTGTTGATCTGACCTTACATCCGCAATGTTCCCACTATTTTCGCGGACGCGGTGGCTGGCTGGATCATGTGCTCGTGCCTCAAGAGATGCAAGAAGTCACCGTCACCACCGTTCAGGTCACCGGCTATTGCGCCGTGGCAGGCTGTGAACGCATTCGAGGAAACTATCCGCTCGCCTACCGGCAACTCTCCGATCATTGCCCGGTCGTGTTGGAAATCGAGAACACCGATAAAGATTAAGCGGATAGAGTAAAGGGGCAAGCCAGCACCCACGGAGCTCATGCCCCATCCTTGCTCGAACTCACGCCCAAAAAACCGTGATGCATTATTCCGGAATCTTGGTAACCCGCCGGGCTTCGGCCTCCACAAAGACCCGTTTAACAAGGGGATGCTTTGACTTGATCTCCTTATCCAGGCCGGCCACACCCCGCTCGACCTCCTCCGAAGTCACGCCATCCCGAAAGTCCACACTCAGATTCACCAAAATAAAACTGGGCCCCATGTGCATAGTCAAGACTTCGTTCACATGCTCCACACCGGGAAGTTGTCTGGCCATGTCGCGAATACTCTGGACCACTTCCTTATTGGCACTTTCGCCAATCAACAATCCCTTGGTTTCATACGCGAGCCACATGGCGATTCCCGCCAAAATCAATCCGATAATACAGGTCGCAATGCCGTCAATGTAGACAATACCGGTGACCTGTCCCAACCAGATACCGACAAAAGCCACCGCTAAGCCCAGCACCGCCGCCGAGTCTTCAAAGAGAACCATAAAAATGGTCGGATCTTTGCCTCGTTGAACCGCTTCCAAATACGACCACTTTCCTTTGGCACGGGTAAATTCACGGAAGGCCAGGTACCAGGCGGCACCCTCAAAGACGAGGGAGAGACTCAAGACGATATAATTTACCATGGGGTTGGTAATCGGCTCCGGATGGAGAATGTGCAACACGCCCTCATACAGAGAAATTCCCGCGCCCAAGGCGAAGACCAGAATGGCCACCGCAAAACTCCAAAAATAGATTTCTTTGCCATACCCGAAGGGGTAGCGCTCATCAGCCGGTCGTTTGGCGCGATGAAGTCCATAGAGCAGAAGCCCTTGATTGCCGGTGTCCACCAGTGAATGGATACCTTCGGCCAGCATCACCGAACTGCCGGTCATCGCCGAAGCCGCGAATTTCGTGACAGCAATTAAGGCATTGCCGATCAACGCTGCGTAGATAACTTTTTTAGAGGATGACGCCATCAGACCTGAAATTATACGAAAAGCATTTCCAGCGAGAGAACGCGCAATGTTACCTGATAGCCAGGATAAAAGTCCGGTCTCTGTTGTCCCACTAAACTCCCTTCCCTTCCGTCTTCCTGATGACGCGTAGGCACAGCAACCAGACCCCAACAGGTATCCCAATCCACACCAGTTCACTGAGGAGCACTCGAAATCCTTCATGGGAGACAAAGGCCGAGATTCCAATGGGCGAGACGGATACAGGTCTCAGTGGCAGGAAATACCTGGTCGAGTCGAATGGCGCAAAAAAGGCAATGCCTAATCCACCATCGGTCAGAGCGTCCAGAAGCCCATGGGACAGGGTGACAAGAGAGAAATATAGGGCAATCAGCCAATACGGTCTGGTCCCAAACGCAATCGCTGGAGTAGCCCACCGGGGCACCACCACACCCACCAGCATGGCAAACATAATGGAATGCGTGAGGCCACGATGCCCCAATATATGTTCATACGGAATGCCGAGCACCAGTCCCAGCACATCCGCATCCGGCAAAAGACAACAGGCCATCGTGAACCACCAAAACCTTGCCGTGTAGAAAGAAGTCCTCAGACTTTTGCCCATGGCATACGCCAGTATCACATGTCCAAACAAAGAGGCCATCGCCTTCTCCTTCTCTTCACGCTCTTGTTATCATGACCCATTGATATTTAGGTCAGAACATCTATGTCGCTCTTCGATGGGAGTCACTGAGATGGTCGTCTCCTCGGCTCCGACGCCTGCCGTCTGGCCCAAAGGAGGGACGCTCTCATCCGCTGGCGGGCCTTGTTTGAGCCTTGCGAGTTGGACCGCCCTCCCCATAGTTGGCGTCTCTCCCCTCTAATGCGGCCAGACGGGGCGTCCATGGTTTTGGGCCCTTTTGCCGAAACAAAAGGGCCTCGCCTGCCGGGGCGAAACCCGGCACCACAGAAATTCACGTCGATATGAGAATGGGGGAAAACACCTGGACGCGTTCACCAGCAATCGTTTTTCTGGCAAATCCAAAGTAGATGAATTCCCGATTACCATGGTAATGCTGTAAAACCAAGACCCGTTCACTCCATATGTTCAGACGAACCAATCTCCATTTCCCATCTACCAGCCGTTTCTCCTATCTCCCTATGCCGAAGCGTTTCTGTGTATGGGCTTTCTTCATGCTTTGGCTGGCACTCCCTTTCTTCGCAGGTTGTGCGCCAAATACCGTTGAGCATTCTGACCCGGCGGCAGCCGGTCCATCTTCTTCAGCTAGCAGCGTTGGAGAGCCAGACGGGACATTCCACCGTACCTCGCAGTATCTCACGATGCGGGACGGGGTCAAGATTGCAGTGGATGTCTATCTCCCCGACGGACTGAAACCAGGCCACACCATTCCCACCCTTTTACATCAAACCCGGTATTGGCGGGCGATCGAATATCGATGGCTGGTCTCCGCCTTCAAAGATGACGGTCCCCGAGGGCTCATCGGGACCTATGCCAAACGATTCCTTCAACAGGGCTATGCGTGGGTCGATGTAGATGTGCGTGGCTCCGGCGCGTCATTCGGGACCAGACCGATCGCCTATTCCCCTCAGGAAATCAAAGACGGCGCAGAAATTGTGGACTGGATCATTGCCCAACCCTGGTCGAACGGAAAGGTCGGGGCCATGGGTATTTCCTATAGTGGCGGGACCGCTGAAATGTTACTCGTCAATCAGCATCCGGCTGTCAAAGCCATTGCCCCGATGTATTCAGGCTTCGATCTCTATTCCGAAATAATCTTTCCAGGTGGCATCCACCTCAACTGGTTTACCGAAACCTGGAGTGCGATTACTCATCGTCTTGACCACAATCGATTACCCCACGGTGGCATCATCGCGAATTTCTTTATTCGTGGAGTACGGCCGGTGGATGGCGATGCGAGCCTTGACCTCTTGTCACTCGCCCTACAGGACCACAAGACCAATTGGAGTCCATACCGGGAAGCCTCGGAAATTGTCTTTCGGGATGACCCTCCACCATCGGGACAGGCCGCCAACATCGACGCTCTCAGCACGCAAACCTATGCCGACGACATTGCCAAATCAGGCGCAGCCATCTACAGCTACAGCGGGTGGTTTGACGGCGGATATCAACTGGCCGCCATCAAACGGTACCTCCACCACAAACAACCATCGCATCGGCTCATGCTCGGACCATGGGACCACGGAGGCAAACGCCGGATCAGCCCCTATGCGCTTGGACCGGCGCCATTCGACCATGCGGCTGAACTGCTCAAATTTTTCGATGTCCATCTGAAGGGCGTGACCACAAGAAACCCGAATGATTCACCGATCCGGTACTACACCATGGGCGAAGAACGATGGAAAACATCGACAAGCTGGCCCCCTGAGTCCACTCCCACTTCAATGTATTTCCAACAAGAAGGCGGGCTCTCGATAAATGCTCCTCAAGCACCAAACAAGCCAGATCGATACCAGGTGGATCTCACGACGGGAACCGGTAAACACTCCAGATGGAACACACTAGTGGGAATTTCGCTGAAAGATCCCTACCCCGATCGGAAAGAACGCGACCAGGATTTGTTGCTCTATACCTCGGAGCCGCTTTCGGAGGCGCTCGAAGTCACAGGGCATCCCGTAGCCACCGTCTACCTCTCTGCCACCACTCAAGACACGAATCTTTTCGTCTACCTGGAAGATGTTACACCCGAAGGAGACGTGCATTACATCACCGAAGGCGAGTTGCGGGCCATCCATCGGCAATGGCAACCAAGCGACACCATCTTCACCTCGACAGGTCCCCTCTCCGTCCACACGTTTCGCCGTGCTGATGCCGCCCCGCTCATTCCAGGTGAAGTGGTGCCACTGCTAGTCGAGTTACTTCCCACGTCCTACCAATTCAAAAAAGGGCATCGCGTCCGGATCGCCCTGGCGGGAGCCGACAAGGATCATTTCCAGAACTTGGAGGGCCAGGCACCCACATGGGAAATCTGGCGCACACCCGACCGCCCATCCCACATTGAACTGCCGGTAGTCCGTTAAAATTTACCAAACCCTAAAAGGATGTGGGAAAGGCGTACTCTAAAAATTTGTCATCTTGAGTGAAACGAAAGATCTGAGCCCAGCCAAATCACACTCCCGTTTTACATCGTCGAGAATCCCTCTTAGAGCTTGAACGTAAAACGTGTTGGCAAGGGAGTCCATTCCACGTATTTGCCCTACTCTCACAACCTCGTGATATTCTGTGTTGCCGGGTTTCGCCCCGGCAAACGAGGCCCTTTTGTTTCGGCAAAAGGACCCAAAACCATTGACGCCCCGTCTGGCCTTAGGAGAGCGAACGGACGCCAGTCTTAAGAGGGCGGTCCAACTCGCAGAGCTCAGACAAGGCCCGCCTACTGAGGAGAGCGTCCCTCCCTTGGGCCAGCCGGCAGGCGTCGGAGCGGAGGAGACGAACCTTTCATATACTTCCATGAATGAGCAATCAGGCCTATATTCTGTAGGATTAACCACAAGCGAACCGATATGGGCGTATTGAATAATAATAATTTCCAAGGGCATCTTGCCCCACGGGCACGTTGCCTATCAGAGGCCTCGGGGCGGTTCAAAAAAGTTCGTCCAGCAAGGCCGCAGTCATTTTTGCGCGCAGAGCGTACTTCCAGTACGTGAGCACGGAAAAATGGCGAGAACGCCGTTGGCGGCTTTTTTCAACAGTCCCGATATGGGAACGAATACAGGAGGAGGCCATGAAAAGAAGCAAAGCTTATCAACCAGACCTGATTGAAAGTCTGCGTGATGCCGGTGAGGCGGAAGAATACTTGAATGCGGCGCTGGAGGAGGGAGATTCCGAATTGTTCCTGCTGGCGTTAAGGAATGTGGCCGAAGCTCAGGGCGGGGTGGCCCAACTGGCCGAAAAGGCCAAGCTCAACCGCGAAAGCTTGTACATAATACTCTCCGAACGGGGCAATCCTGAACTCAAAAGCCTCGATGCCCTCCTCCACGCGTTAGGATTTCGCCTCGCCGTCACGGCAAACCGCCAGGCTTAACGCATAAGAAACGAAAAAATCGCCACCGTCCGCGACGAATTTTCTAGACATTGAGTTGGGAAAACTGACCTCAAGCCTCTACTCGAGTTGCTTCCGACGTCCTATAAATTCAAACAGGGTCTCGCAACCGAATCGCCCTGGCAGGAGCCGACAACTAACATTTCCAAACCTGGATGGCCCGGCACCCAACTGGGAAATCTGGCACACATTCGATCGGCCGTCCCATATTGAATTGCCAGTGATTCGTTGAGAGTTACCAACCCTAACAAGTTACTGGAAATGCGTATCCGGGAAAAGTTGTCATCTTGAATGAAACGAAAGATCCGAGCCCAGCCAAACTTGCTCTCCTTGGACAGATGCTTCGCCAAGCCTGCCATGAGCAGAATCAAAATGGACTCAGATTGGCAATAAATCCAAAATCATCACTTCTGCCCATTCAGCATTACTGAAATTGTGAAATTTACTGCCTCAAGGCTTTCCAGCCCCGCGAGTTTCAAATCCCCGATCTCTACAGAAGAGTATTTCCAGGAACCACCGAAATGTATTTTCCCCGTCTCGTTGCCAGAATTTTTTTAAGGGAATATACTCCTGGCACCGAATTAATTTTCTCAGTTCCATCAAAATAATACGGAACTTTTTGTAACCCATGCCTAGCGACTCTCTTTCCGAAATTCTGGAAGTAATCAATCGCGATGATCTTACAGAAGTCGGTGGAGGACATAACCAGAAAGGTGTCGATTTCCAGCGATACTGGGGCATGATGAAAATAGTCGAGCTTGAAGAAGAAAACGCCGAAGATTTTTTGTTGCTTTTTGAAGCTCTCCAGGACATAGCAGTCTTGGACTCCTGCATAACACCAAAAACTATTTGCATATACCAAGTAAAAAAGAAAGATCGGAATGAGTGGAAATGGGCTGAATTAACTGCATTGCCTTCGCCTAAAACTCCTGGCAAACGCTCTTCAACAAAAAAAGTGCCCCTTATAAAAGTCAAAAACAGCCCCCTCGGCAAACTCTATAGAAGTGTAATTGCATTCAAAACCTTAAAAAGTACTGGGCATTTTGTATCTAACGCTGGATGCGATCTTCCTTTGGAAGATGGCACGAATGCAGCAACGTCCTTACCTTGCGCACTCCTTTCATTAGCTAAAGACCATCGTGAGCTTTTGTCAAAAAGTTTAAAAACAATCAGAGCATCAGGAGACCCGGCCATCAAGCTATCTGCAATCCATATTGAGCGGACCAACATTCCGGTCAATGATCCCGGCACATACCTTGTAGGAAGAGTGAACACTTTTCTGACAAAACGAAGCCCTCTCCATGCAGGCCAAGCGCGCGCGCTCGTTGAGTCGCTAATGGCAAAAATTAGTCCTCTTGGTGCACGGACCGATACATGCAAAACTCCCGATGAAGTGCGCCGGCAACACGGCTATTCAAAAGATGATTTTGTCGACGCGTTGGACACGCTTAACCAAGTACCCGACCTGCTTTTGCACCTGGAAGACTGGCTAACAAAACTTAATCAGGAAGGAATGGGTATCATGGACATTACATCAATTCGAGTTGCAGCCACTGTAATCTATCGGAGACAAGTAATGGGGGCTAAATCCATTGAGGCCGAATGCCTTATTGTTGATTGTGAAAGTTGGCTGAATTTACACTCAAGCCCAAATGATTTGATACCTTATCTACAACAAGCTTACAATGACCTTGCCAGTAAATACCCCTTAATAAAGAAGCCAGAACTCTTCGCCTACTTCATGCTGCAAGCGATAAAGAAATGCGTGGCCCAGACTTAAGAAAGCTCATAAGGAGCCTCAGGACGAAATCTTATGAAAAGCTTCTTATTCGAAAGCATATGGCTTCTATCGCACGGGGAACAGCGAGGCCGACTGATTCGTTTTCACCCAAGGAAGAACTTATTCGTGGGAAGGAATCACACAGGCAAGTCAAGTCTGATCAAGACTCTATTCCTAACTCTAGGAGCTCGACCTCAAGGTGACCTAGCTCAATGGGATGAAAAGACAATATCTGCAGTTGATTTCTGTATTGACAAGAAGCGATACCGCGCCGTTCATCAGCTCAGACATCGAGCTTTATTCAACGAGACAAACGATCTTATCATCGCTACAAACAATCACGACAAATGGGCGGAAACCTTCGCCAAAACAGTTGGGTTCAACCTAGTCCTTACCGACAAGAACCTCGAGACAGTTCAAGCTGACCCACGCTGCTTTTTCCTGCCGTTCTATATCAACCAAGATGGCAGCTGGCAATCTAGCTGGAACACTTTCATTGGACTTCAACAGTACCGCAAACCAACAGGAACCATCCTCGACTACTTCAGTGGGATCAAGCCCCCTGAATACTACGAGCTAAACTCTCAGCGAACTCAAAAACAGCGAGCGTTGGAAGACCTACAAAAAGAACGTCAATTTTTAGATAGAGCACGTGAACGATTTAGCGAATCAATGACCCTCTCAGGACCAAAACTTCAACCCGACAACTTTGAACAGGAAATTTCTCGCCTCACAAGCGAAGTTACTGTATTAAATAAAAAGCAGGAAATGTTACGAGACACAGCCGTGCGGGAAGAAGAACAATATGACAACATTCAGCTTCAAATCGAGCTTGCCAATAATGCCCTGGCAACCCATGAAGGGGACTCTTTTTACCTTCTCAAGGAGGCAAGAGAAAAACTGACATGCCCTACATGTGGTGCTGAACACTTGGAGTCCTTTTTCGATTTACTTACGTACGCAGAAGATGCCCGCATACTTAGGGATCTCGTCACCCACTTGCAAGAGGATGCGACCAAGATTAGGGAGCAACATCAAAAAACCCTAGCAAAAAAAATTGAGCTCGAAAAACATTATCAGAAGGTATCTGAAATCCTCAGCATCCGACGCGGTGCACTGCAATTCAATGATGTTGTTAATAGCATGGGAGCCGAAAGGGCATTCCGAGTATTTGAGGAACAAAATGCTGCGCTCAAGGGAGAAATCGATCAGAAGCTTAGCGACATTGAAACTCTAGACACTCAACTGAAAGAACTTGGGGACAAGAAGCGTTCTAGGGAAATCTTGCAGACCTTCCGTCAGACATACTCTTCTGCACTTGTCAGCTTAAACCTTCCTCCAATCGATACGAGCAAACTAAGACTTACCAGTCGCCCAGATCTTTCAGGAAGTGGGGGGCCTCGCTCAATATTAGCTTATTATGGGGCACTCTGGCGGACGTGTATTGACACTTACGGCGCTTTTTCCATTCCCTTGGTCATTGATGCACCTAATCAACAGGGGCAAGACGATATTAATCTTCCTAAAGTTCTCACCTACATTGCTGATGACCTCCCAGAAGGAGTCCAAGTTATTGTAGGAATAGAGATTGACACTCCTCATTTCTTCGACAACAAAGTCGTGCTCGACCAGCAATATAAGTTGCTGCATAGTGAAGAATACGATGCTGTAAGAGATGAGATCGATCCCTTGGTAAGAACGATGTATCATTCCCTACAAAATGAAGGTCTTGGCTGAAAGGAAGCAGTTCCATATGAAGGCGCTACTACTCCATTAATTTTTTATGGGCGCTACAAGTTTGCTCTTTTTCTTCCCCGAAAGGGAGAGCGATTAATCCGATACTTTTCAAATTGACCGAAGGCTGACTTTTATTTGAAAATCTCAAATTCCCTCGTTCGCGGTGCGCAAGAGTAGTGCCCCACTAGATCTTTCATCCCTCTTTTTTCGGGTATAGTGAATTTATGGCATTGAGGCCCACCCGACCGACCGCCAAACAACCACACCGATCCAAGAGACACAAACGTCGAACGACGTTCACCATGCTCTGGGGTTTTGTGCGCCAGGGGTGGCGTGTGCTCCGCGCGGTCATGAGGGGGGTGCTGGCCACCCATCCGATTGTTCGGGTCGTCGTGATCCCGACCCTCCTTTTTCTACTGTGGCTCGGCATCAACTGGGCCTTTCATACCTTCCAAAAACCCACCGAAATCTTCTTTCCGTTGGACCAATCCCTCAACAAGAGCCCGGTCCAGACCTGGAAAGAATACGAATCTCTTTTTCGGGAGCATGCCACTGCGGTCATCACACCTGAGTTTCTCGCCGCGCTGGCGCAGGTCGAGGGCGGGGGGAATCCTGTGGCACGGACCTACTGGCGGTGGCAATTGACATGGAATCCCTTGGAGCTGTTCAAACCGGCCTCGAGCGCGGTTGGCATGTACCAGATTACCGACGGAACCTTCAGCGAGGCGAAGCGCTACTGCATCCACGACCACGAGGTGGTCGAGGACGGCCCGTGGCACGATTGGAGATCGTGCTGGTTCAATAGCCTCTATACCCGCATCCTGCCGAGCCATGCCATTGAGTTGACGGCGGCGCTGCTCGATCGCCAAGTCAGTCAGACGTTAGGACCGAAGCGGATTGGCAAGGTGACGCTCCAGCGGAAGCAGAATCTGGCCGCCGTGATTCACCTCTGTGGAGCGGGAGCGGGGCGCGCCTATGCCGCACGCGGGCTCAAGTTGTCCCGCAATCAACGGTGCGGCGACCACCACGTCAGCGACTACCTGACACGCATCAATGAGCTGAAGTTCGAGTTTGCCAAGCCGGCGGCAGGAGACAAAACTATCCGGCAGGGGCGTTAGAAACCGTTATAGGAGAAAGATCTACACTCCACTATTCAAACATTGGCGAAAGATATTGGATGGTCACCCAGTCCTTAAGCTAACCTCCACCAAGGAGGATCGGTGCCCAAATCGAATGTTCTACTGCTCAGCTAGATCCTTCGTTCCAATCAGGATGACAATTTTTCATACCTTGATCTGATCGTGACCCACGCTTGGCACGGCTTTCGTTCCTGACCGACGCCTGCCGGCTGGTCCAAGAGAGGGACGCTCTTCTCAGCGGGCGGGCCTTGTTTGAGCCCTGCGAGTTGGACCGCCCTCTTAAGACTGGCGTCCGTTCGCTCTCCTAAGGCCAGAAGGGGCGTCAATGGTTTTGGCCACTTTTCCCGGAAGAAAAGTGGCTAGGCTGCCGGGCCGAAAACCCGGCCTCTCTCGTTTAATCAACAAATTCCCGGTTAATGATTAGGTAGTGAACTAGAGACGATTCAATTCTTGTATGACTTTGTGCTTGTGCATTGTGAAGATCAGATACTGGAGTTCCCAAATGAGCCGAGGCCGTGAATTGAACTGGTCAACCTGGATCGGCACCAAGTTTCTCCCGCAGGATTTCCAAAAAATTCCGGTCCTCCGGCGAGAGGTGCAGTCCCCGCTTGTCGATGTCCGACAGCACGTTAAAAGCTTGTCTCCAATAGACATACGCTTCGCTAGTTCCCTTCTGCCGTTCAGCCAGACCTGCCATCTTCCAGTAGGACACAAACAGGTCGCGCTGCCACTCGGTGTTGCTGGGGTCGCTCGCGGCCAGGGTCTTCGCCACCGTCAGCCCTTCGGTATAGTCCCGCGCCGCCTCTTCTAACTGCCCCTGCGCCACCGCCACGTTGCCAAGCCGGTCGTAGGAGACCGACAGGTCGCGCTGCCACTCGGTGTTGCTGGGGTCGCTCGCGGCCAGGGCCTTCGCCACCGTCAGCCCTTCGGTATAGTCCCGCGCCGCCTCTTCTAATTGCCCTTGCGCCACCGCCACGTCGCCAAGCTTGTTGAAAGAGACCGACAGGTCGCGCTGCCACTCGGTGTTGCTGGGGTCGCTCGCGGCCAGGGTCTTCGCCACCGTCAGCCCTTCGGTATAGTCCCGCGCCGCCTCTTCTAACTGCCCTTGCGCCACCGCCACGTCGCCAAGCCGGTCGTAGGAGACCGACAGGTCGCGCTGCCACTGGGTGTTGCTGGGGTCGCTCGCGGGGTGTTGCTGGGGTCGCTCGCGGCCAGGGTCTTTCGAACTGTCAGCCCTTCGGTATAGTCCCGCGCCGCCTCTTCTAACTGCCCTTGCGCCACCGCCACGTCGCCAAGCTTGTTGAAAGAGACCGACAGGTCGCGCTGCCACTCGGTGTTGCTGGGGTCGCTCGCGGCCAGGGTCTTTCGAACTGTCAGCCCTTCGGTATAGTCCCGCGCCGCCTCTTCTAACTGCCCTTGCGCCACCGCCACGTTGCCAAGCTTGTTGAAAGAGACCGACAGGTCGCGCTGCCACTGGGTATTGCGGGAATCGCTCGCAGTGAGGCGCTGGGCAATGTGGTGCGCATCTTTATAGTTCCGACTGGCCGCAACGAGAGTGGTGCGGACGCGGGCAAGGTCTCCCTGGTCGGCAAGGAACCAGAAATACTGATGGAGGGCCTCCGGCCAGTCCGGTTCGGTGGCGAGGATATCCGTGTAGAGTGTGCGGGCCTCGGTAGTCTGCCCCTTGGCCTCGTGCAGGGCGGCAGTCTGAAGAAGGGGTTGAAGGTCGGCCCGATTGCGCTCACGAGCCGATGCAGCGCGGGCGCGAACGGTCTTGAAGATGGAGGAACGCTGTTTCTCCACATAGGTGATAGCCTCGTCCACGCCCTGTTCGGTCAAAATGCGGGTCATTTCCTGAAAGACGTTTGTGCCTGTGCCGCGACCCTCGATCTCGGCAAAGGACGCGGCCAGTTCATCTATGCGGGACAGCCGCACCGCGTGAGCCTTGTCGGCCTCTTCGCGCAGTTGCTGACGTCTCTTCCAGTCCGTGTCTATCTCAGCCTCGGCCAATTCCCGACGATGGGTTTCTTCCGCGGTCTGTAACAGGTGGGCACGGATTTTCTCGGTACTCACCATGCCGACCTGCTGGACTCCCATCTGAAGTTGTTGGAAGCCCCACCAGCCACCGCCGCCTAGGAACACAAGACCCAAAAGAATGCCAATGACAATCTTGGTGAGTCGGCTTTCTCTGCTCTCGGCCCGCTTCCGCAACTCACCCAGTTCATCGCGCAAGCGCAATATGATGTTTTGCAACTCGGTGCCGTTGTTTGCAGTATGGCGGAGGTGATTCTCCCTGGTGAGCCTGGTGAGGTAATCTTCCTGGAGGGTTCGCCGCTCGGCCTGGTACCCGGCGTGGTCAGGACAGCTGGGGTCATGCGGCAAGTCGAGCTGATCGGGCGGCTTGTCACGCCCAAAGTCCTGACCGATCACAACCACCCAAGTCTTCTTGCTCTGATGGCGCGCGTACAAGAACTCAAGCTGGGTGTAGGACACACGGCCGTATTCCTGATCCACCTCGGGTGGTTCGGCGCCGAACCCCTGACCCACAAGCTGGATGAGGCCCTCGCAAGAGTCGAGTTGCTCGCGCAGCCACTGCCGCAGTTCACCGTGCCCGGTGGGAAAGTCGTCCTGGGAGACGGGATCGAAACCAAGCGTGCGAACCGTGGCCGCCACAGCCTGACGAGCGGTGCGCAATTCCTCACTCACGGCCGAGAGAAAGAGACGCGGTCGATTCATACAGTGTCAGCTTTTAAGGTCTCGCGTTTCACTGGGAGGTTCTTTTAGAGAGATTCCCATAAACCGCCTTCTAACCGTGCACCAACAAACAGTTTTTGAAAATGGGCGAGATCGTTTTTTAGGATCAAGCAAATTGGGCGAAGTGCTCAATTTTCACGCTCTTCGCGACCGCCTGGCCCACCTGCTGTAACTCGGTGACGTGCTTTACCGAATCAAGTTGTTGCACATGTTCCGGCTTGATCCCCGGAAGTCCTATTTTCTTCAATCCGTCGAAAGTCAGCTCTGCGTTATATCTGAGGTAGGTGAACAATTTGTCGGGACCGACCGGCCCCTTCACTGCTTTCAAGTCTCCGATTTCGCGATCCAGCTCATCACCGGCAAGACATTGGCCGAACACCCGGCAGAGGAAGTCCTGCTCGTTGAGCGCCGCACTCATCAGGGCAGAGGGAATGGAACTGGCGTTGTATAAGAGATTCATTTCGTTGGGATTCAGATCTGCATTCGCCTTGGGACTGGTTCCCGTCCCGATCGACACGACCAGCATCTTGTCTTCCCCGACCGACCAATCCATTTTATAGGGGGCAAGCGTGGCCATTAGAAACGCCTGGAAGGACGGGTTGTTATACATGGTGATTCCGCCGTCGACAAAGACAAACTCTTGACTGCCGACTTTCACGACTTCCGGTGGAAAATAGACCGGGGCCGCCGTGCTCGCCCGGATCAGTTGCCACAGGGGAAGCTCCAAATTGCAGTTGTCGCGCGCGCAGCCGTCCTCCCGTACTCGCTGGTTGTATTTCGCCAGGGGGTTATTCGAAACCGGCCATGGCGAGTCAGTTGTGGCATTCCGCATGACCATCATCAAGACCGTTTTGAGATTGTCGCTTCCCAATGTGGCGTCTTTTCCAAACACTGTTTGCAACTTCAACGCAAGCTTCTCGTCCTCATAGGTATGGCGAAAGCGTCTGAGCAAGGACGCTTTATCAAACATCTCTTCCCCACTGCTGCGGTAGAAGTCGCGGATCTCGGACACGGTCATGCCGACCGAGATACAGGCCGCGATGATCGCGCCCGTACTGGTACCGGCGACGAAATCGAAGTAGTCAGCCAGCCGGAAGTCTTCACCGCAGCCAAGTTTCCGGCGTAGCAGGTTCTCAATTTCAGCTAAGACCTCTACGGTGATCATCCCGCGGATGCCCCCACCGTCGAGAGCCAGGATTTTTTTCGGGCCGGGAGATTGCATGCGGGCTAGCAATTTTTTTTGCATGTTGCCTCCGGAGTATTTGTGTTTTTAAGTGGGAGTTTTTTAGCCTCACTGTTTTCCGCTGGGATCACCTGAGGAACGCCGGTTAAAGATTCCGGCTGTCAATCCAGGTGACGTTTCCTGTTCTGCCTTTCACTTCCTGATACATGTGCGCGGTCCCGCCAGGACCGTCACCTCCGCCGCCATCCCACAAACAGATGAAGTGCACCTTGTCCACGCCATACGCCAGTGCGGTGTAGAGCAGCCATAGATTGCACCGCTCAAAGGGGTCCACACCTTTTGGAGGTGGGCCGAGTTGTTCCGGTGCGGAGCGAATTCCTCGTGTGAGTTTGGCTTTGGCCGCCAAATATCGATTGCGCCAGACTTCGCCTCTACAGATAACGGATTTCTGAATGAACGCCGGTTCATCGAATGGCTGCAGCCACTGAACGATCACCTTGCGGTGCTGACAGGCCTCTGTGAACAGGAGATCGCCGCCACAAGCGCCCTGAGTGAGTGCGAGATCTTCTGGCCCCGCGCCCAGTTGCTTCAAGGCCTCCGAGATTTTCTGGGCGGCGATGGATTCTTTGTCCGCAGGAAACCGCGGAGTCGGTCGTTCCGGTGCATCAATCATGTGACCACTAAAGAGGAACACCTGCCGGGGTCGCCAGCGATCATCCGGCTTCTCCAGCTTCTGTAATGCGCGGTCGAAGGTAGCCAGACCGGCACCGACTGTGTCCGGACGGAAATCCAGGTCTTTGAGGAGTTGCAACTGCGCGCAGCTGGATTTGAGTGCGAACCAGTCCTTGTCGTTCTTGGCGATAGCTTCCTTATAGGCTGCCTTCGTCGTCTCCGGCGTGCCGATCAACACTTCCAGATCGCCGAGCGTCGCTTTGGACCAAAACCACTGCTGCTCATCCGGTTCACATTCGGCGGCAAATCGCACGGCACCGGCCATGGTCTCCCTGTCACGATCATAGCGTGCATCATTGGTCAAATGACGGTAGAGATGCATCAATGTGAGCGCATTGATGCCGGAATAGTAATGGCTGGGATTATGGCGGTAGGCCTTGGCATAACTGTCGATTGCCCCGCGCAAGAGAGCATCTTCGTAAGCGGCTTCCTCTCGCATCTGCTCTGCGGTTCTGCCGGACTGACGCCACGCGGCAATCCAGGCATCCTTGTCGACACGGCCGAGCAGAGCCCAGGCCTCAGCATCGAGTGGATACAGATCTAAGACCTTGCGGTAGTGGGCGCGCGCACGATCCAACGAATGACTTGGAGAACCGGCCAGGGCCAGTCGTTGCAGACAGATGCCCTGCTCGCGTAGCCCTCTGAGATTATTCGGCTCAATGGCCAGACCATGTTCGAGCTGTTCCAAGGCGAAGTCAAAATGCTCAGCTTTCCGCAAAGCTTCACCGGCCTTGATCCATGCTTCCGCTCGAAACGCGGCAATGGGCGCCTCGTCTGCCAAAACCAGCACATCCCCGATGTAGCCGGATTTTCGCGCTAAATTTACGCGCGCTTCCCATGCCTCATGCTGATCCCAGAATTCCCGCACATCGCCTATGCGGAGCGTCTTCCAGTCCGGTTCCTGAAGATTGGGCATGAGGTGATATACCGGACTCACCTTGCGGCCATGCCACGACTCCATGGTGGCCTTGACGAGGCTCGAAAGGTTCTTCTTTTCCTGCTCTAATGTCGCCGGATCGGGTCCACTGTTTTTGATGCTGTAACGAAGTTTGCGGTCGGTATACAGATCGAAAGCGGTCGTCACGCGCCCGCCAC
Source organism: Candidatus Nitrospira neomarina (assembly GCF_032051675.1). NCBI lineage: Bacteria > Pseudomonadati > Nitrospirota > Nitrospiria > Nitrospirales > Nitrospiraceae > Nitrospira > Candidatus Nitrospira neomarina. The sequence continues at coordinate 4,255,187 of NZ_CP116968.1, read as the reverse complement.
AAATCAGGACGACGCCGCGGGCGCGCAGCGCATGGCGCACACCCAGCTCGTACCAGACATTGGGATTATCAATAGTGAGGTCGGCCACCACGAGGTCGGCGATGAGGAGTTCCTGGAACATATCCGTCCGGATATCACCGGCACGTTCCTCCTCGTCAGCACGGAAGACATCCAAGCCTGCCTCATCAAGGGCAGGCTTGATCAATTCATCATAGACCCGGTTGAAATCAATCTCGGTGCCCTGGCTGTCTTTCTTCACGCCGAACGGCATCGCGACAAACGCATGTGGCTTCATGCCTCACCCTTCTGTCATCGCTCTCTTCTTCTTTAGGGTTTGAATAGATCCGGCCTTAGACTAAATCTAAAGAGAAATAGAATCAACTGACTGGGCATGCGGAATAATCCGCCCGATTCGTCTGGGCGGAAAGAGATGAAGAAAGGCCGGTGGATTGACTCATGAACGTTGGCGAGAACCGGATCTGTGGAAGGTCTTATTGCTGTGCCTGTTGTTGCGCCACCCGAGCATTGGCGTTGGGGGATGGTCGCAGCTTGATCAAAAATATCCCATCGCGAATGGTCAACAGGACCGCTGAGACCCGCGGCTCGGCATGCACGACTCGATTCAGTTCTTGTATGGCGGCCGTATTGGTATCGGGAGCCGGATATGTCAGCACATCTCCATTCCACAGAACATTATCAATGAGTATGACGCCTTGATCTGATATTAACTCTAATGCCTGACGAAAATAATTCACATAATTGGCTTTGTCGGCATCGATGAAGATCAGGTCAAATGTTCCAGTCAATGTCGCCATCGTTTCCAAGGCGGGGCCGAGGCGAAGATGAATCTTCGTCCCATGAGCGCTCTGAGCCCAATACCGCTTGGCCATAGCCGTGGACTCAGGATCGATATCACACGTGATGACCACTCCATCATCCGGAAGACATTCCGCCATACAGAGGGCGCTATAGCCCGTAAAGGTGCCGATTTCCAACACCCGTTTGGCTCCCACACTCAACGCCATGACCTTTAAAAAAGCCCCTTCCAATGGACCGACCACCATCTGAGGGCAGTCCATATTCCGATACGTTTCCTCCCGAAGTCGCCGACACACCTCCGATTCCGGCAAGGAGTGCGCTTCGGCATAGGCTTCAATGTCCGGCAGCACCAAGGATTTCATGTTGTACCCCCCTTTGCAGTTAACTCATCGCCTCACGACTGATCTTCAATGACCCACATTGTCCTTCCCTTCATCCTCCTGCTGCAAGCCATCCCGTCCATTCTCTTATTTTTTTCTCACTATTGCCTGGCCTGTCCTTTGTGTCCGGACAAATGGTCACAGGCTTCCACGCCTGGCCGGTTCTCTTCACTCATCGGCAAATGCTTCTTGCCAATTTCTTAAGAGCTGCCTTACAGTGGTCCGGTTATCCGCTGAAATTTTCACCACTCTTTGGGGAAATCGCTCATGTCCGCTGACGCTGCTCTTGATCCCCTGAAACAGACCTTGCGACAGATCCATCACTTGCATGATGCCGCAGCCGTGCTCTCCTGGGATCAGGAAACCTATATGCCTTCAGGAGGAGGAGCGGTTCGCGCGGAGCAACTGGCCACTCTCCAAACGCTGGCCCATGACCAATTTGTTTCGTCTGAGATGGAATCCCTGCTTGGAACGTTTGTGGATCTCCCCACCGGAACAATACATTCCCAGCACGCGTCTGCCTTGGACGAACCCTCACAGGCTCTCCTTCGCGAGACCTGGCGGGACTTTTCCCGTGCGAAAAAATTGCCGTCGGCCTTCGTCAATCAGCTTGAGCGGGAATGTTCTTTGGCGCAACAAGTATGGGCGGAAGCCAGGAAGACGAATGACTTCCAACGGTTTCTGCCGAATCTGCAACGGGTCGTGAAACTTAAGCAACAAGAGGCGGACTATTTGGGTTACGCGGATTCTCCCTATAATGCGTTACTCGACACCTACGAACCGGGATCGACCGTGGCCCAATTACGTCCACTCTTTGCCACCTTGCGGACGGAGCTGATTCGTCTGCTTGACCACATTCGACAGTCCCCTGTCCAACCCAACTCCCGACTCCTGACGCAATCGTATGGACATACCCCACAGATGGACTTTGGCCGGCTTGTGCTCAAGCACATGGGCTATGATTTTCAACGCGGACGCCTGGATTTGTCGGAGCATCCGTTTACAACGGCGTTCCATCCAACAGATGTACGGGTGACCACGCGCGTCTTCGAAACGGATCTTCCTTCCTGTCTCTTTAGCTGTATTCACGAAGGAGGGCATGGCCTGTACGAACAAGGGTTACCCGCAAAACAATATGGCACTCCATTAGGTGAAGCCATTTCTCTGGGTATTCATGAGAGCCAATCCCGATTATGGGAAAATTGCGTGGGGCGATCCCGGGCCTTCTGGCAATATTTTTACCCGAAACTTCAGGAGGTTTTTCCGACACAGTTGGGGCAAGTCAGTGCGGAAGACTTCTACCTGGCGATCAACCGGGTGGCCCCGTCGTTTGTCCGGGTCGAAGCCGATGAACTGACGTACAACCTGCATATCATGGTGCGATTTGAAATTGAGCTGGAAATTATTGAAGGCCGTTTGCATGTTGATGATCTGCCGGAAATCTGGAACGCCAAAATTCAGGACTACCTGGGGATCGTGCCTTCCTCCGATGCAGAAGGTGTGCTGCAGGACGTGCACTGGTCCTTTGGAGCGTTTGGCTATTTCCCCACCTACACGCTTGGGAATCTGTATGCGGCCATGCTATTTCGGCAGGCCCACAAGGATCTCCCAGATCTCGACCAGGCCATCAGTCAAGGTAACTTGCTTCCATTGAAAGGCTGGCTGAATGATAAGGTCCATCGTTGGGGACGACAATATACGGCAACCGATTTACTCACCCGTGTGACGGGGCAGGCCCTGACTCCTGAACCCTTTATTCAAGACCTCAGACAGAAATTCGGCACCTTGTATCAATTTCCGACAACCGGTCCTTCATCTTCCTCTCAGTAAATTTTCACATTTATTGGGCTTTTCACACTTCCAAGACACCACCTTCGACAGATTGCCCTTCAATCGTACTGCTCCCTAGCCTCACTCATTCATTTCGTGGCCTTCTCCCCGTGAAAGGGAAGAATTGCCACGACACGTTTCAACCATTTTCAAAGGAGTGTGTGCCGTGAGGCTTCATTCACAACAAGTTTCGGTCTTCATGTTTGCTCTGGTTCTTTCCGTTGGCCTGTTGTTCCCCATGTCCTGGGCAGAAGCTACCGTGAACAAGATTGACATTAACACTGCCAGTCTTGAACAACTCGAAGCCGTCAAAGGCGTGGGACAGGATATCGCCCACAACATCCTCGCCTACAAAAAAGATCATGGCGCCTTTAAATCATTCGATGATCTGGGAAAAGTGAAGGGCGTGGGGAAGGTCAGACTGGAAGCGCTGCGGGATACCTTTACCGTCGGCTCAACAGCTTCTCCTGAAGAAGCCTCGCCTACCAAGTAATCCCAGAATTTTCAATTCATAAGACCGAGGCCGGACCCCTGTTCGGCCTCGGGACCTCTTATGCTCTCCTTACCTTCAATAAATGGCACAACCAGGATACACCGTCCTCCAGATGTCGACGGGGCTTTAATACCCCATCGCCGTATTTAAGGATTTTACCTGTGCGGAGGAAAGCGTGATGGCTTCGGTTGCTTCAATCCGGGAGGGCACCAGCATAATGGTGTGGAAGGAAATATCCCGGATGGCAAGTTTTTGCTCCGGATTATCAGCAGGACCCAATTCCACTGCCTCCACGGCACTCATGATGGCGCTGGTATCCATGGGTCCATATTTCTCAACCACCGTCTGAATAATTTCCATGACCTGTTGATTGGCTTCGGGTTCCTTCATGATCTTCTCAACCAAGCCCACAACCCCCTCAGCCTGTTCCGTGACATCAAAATTCTCTATCCGTTCCTTTTTCCGCAAGAAGAGCAAATCATTATCCACATCCTTGCTGAAGGCCCCATAAGGAAATCGAACAAATTCAAAATGCAACCCTTTCAATCCTTTCCCCAACATTTGCAATTCACAGAGGAATAATAATTGTTGAAGTTTCACGTCACTCATCAGGCCCATCGATTCGGTCAAATGCAACGTATAAATCAGCAAAGCGCGGTCACCGGTCACTTCTGAGGGTTTTCTCATAGGTACTCCCTAAATTTCTCCACCAATACCAAAACGGAAAAATAATTCTTGATTACCCAGGATGATTGGGGTTTAATATATTCCTCTTCATCTTACGAAAGATTTCACCATGTCAAAGCCGGTCAAAGAGCTCGAAACACTCAAGAATCATCTCCAAAAAAACAGCCTTAAATTAACTCGTCAACGCGAGTTAATTTTGACGACCTTCCTCAAAATGGAGCATGTCACTGCCGAGCAGTTATATCATATCCTCGCCAAAAAAGACCCGCATATTGGCCTGGCCACCATCTATCGCACGCTCAAATTATTCTGTGAAACCGACCTGGCACAGGAGCGCCATTTCGGCTCACAAACGCAATTCGATAATGTGTCTCATAAGGGTCATCATGATCACCTCATTTGCACCTCCTGCGGAAAAATAGTGGAATTTCAAAATTGCCAAATCGAAAATCTCCAAGAAGAGGTGGCGAGAAAAAACGGCTTTACCATTCAAACCCATAAGCTGGAACTGTACGGTCTCTGCAGTACCTGCCAAAAAGCCTCATAAGACTGGCTTTCTCTTTCCCTTCGTCCACAGCTTTTTCCTTTTGATAACCAATACTTTTCAAATCGGCATTGGTTCGACCCCTTATCGAACCACAAACTACCTCACCCACAGGTTCACCTCTCTTCCCTGTCACCCGAAGCAGGGCCTCAAATCAATGGGGGTTGTGTAACCTCTTGAATTTTTGAGATAAGATAGAGGCTCACGTGCTACATTTTCCGCATTCCAGTGTATAATACGAATGAGTCAGGGAACTCACAGATCAGCATGACTTGTCCCCTCATTTTTTCTATCACCATAGCGTCGTTCTCTTCGCGAAAGGAGGCTGTTCACATGACCATTACAAGCAACACGAACCACAAACGAATGATTCCACTTTGGTCCGGTGTCTTGTCCTTAATTCTGGGATTCCCTGCTATGGGTCTGGCTACTGGATATGCAGGAAATGCGCACCACCCATCCGGGTACAGCACGTCCCCACACGGAACAGGGGCCTATGGCCATGGCCAGGCTCATCATGGCAAGAGCATGTCGGGTGGCTATGGGACAAAGGGAAGCCCTCATCAATCAGGACATGGGCCTCATCAAAGTGCCTCTGAATTCATCGAACACATTTTGAAATTCAAAGAAGGGATGGCTCTTACCGAGGACCAGGTCACCAAACTTCAGACAATTAAAACCGATTTTGAAAAAAGCAAAATTAAAATGAAAGCTGACATGCAACTGACCAGCCTGGATTTGCACGAATTGTTGCGGAATGACCAAGGGGATTTGGGCGCTGTTGAATCGAAGCTAAAGAGTCTTTATGAGATTCGTGCCGGCCTTTACCTGGCATCAGTTAAAGCCGGGCGGGATGCCAAGGCGGTATTAACGGACGAGCAACGCTCTCGCATGAAAGCGGTCCATGATCGCATCAATGCCCATCAAGATGGCGGGATGACGAAAGGTCATCCAGGCGGGTATTCCCACCATTCCAAGGACAAACAAGGCTGAGCAGCCCACATCTATGCTCAAAAAAAGGAGGCTACATGCCTCCTTTTTTTTGATGGAGTGTTGAAGGCCTTGTTACGGCTCGAGGCTTAAGCGATTCTTCAGACCCGATGAGACCAACACGGTGCCTTCCCGATCGACAATCACCCCTTCAACATCCGGCAAAGACTCAATGAGGGCCATGCCCTTGTCAGGACCCATGACAAAAATGCCGGTGTCCAACCCATCGGCCATGACACCATCCTTGGCTATGACCGTGACACTTTGACAACCTTGAGCCGGATGAAGGGTCTTGGGATCGAGGATATGGTGAAAGCGAACTCCGTCTTTCATAAAATACCGTTGATAATCTCCCGCAGTGGAGACCGCTTCATCTTCCAACTCAATCCGCCCTAAGACTTGGCCCTGCTCCTTTCGGGGATGCTGGATACCGAAGACAAACCGTTGGGTATCCGGCATACGTCCGAAGGTTTTAATATCCCCCGACAAAGCGACCACGCCTGCGGTCGCTCCTGCCGTACGCATCACGCGGGCAGCGAGGTCGGCCGCATACCCTTTCCCGATCCCCCCAACATCAATAGACATTCCAGGACGCCGCAACCATACACTTCGCGTTGTTTCATCCAATTGCACGTTTGATAACTCTATTTGCGGGCGAAGCGCTTCCAGCTTTTCCTGGGACGGAACATGCCCTTCCCCGCTGACATCCCATGCATTCACCGCTGGACCAAGGGCGATATTGAACCCTCCCTGCGTGAGTTTCGCCACCTCCAGCGATCGCGTGAGGACTTCAAAGGTTTCCTGACTCACCTGTATGGATTTCCGTCCCGCCGCAGCATTCACCCGTGATAATTCACTGGTGGAAATCCAGGTGCTCAGCAACTCTTCTAATCGCCGGATTTCATCAAGTCCCGCTTTGACCGCCCTCTGCGCAATCTTCTCATCTGCTCCAACCGCCGTGACAAACACCACGGTTCCCATCAGCATCTGACTGCGCTTCACCAAATGAGGCGTGCTCTGGCAGCCCGCCAGGAAGAGAATCAAAAAGCAGAGTCCAAGGATATTCTGCATTCGCCCCATGATAAATCTCCTATCTGTAACAATACCGTTGATGGCAGAACAGCCGGAATTCCGGTTGAAAGAATTTATGTGGAGTTATGGCGATTGAAGTATCGGAATCTGGGATAGGGCGTGACTTCGAACAATCGTGCCCGTAATAGGGGAGGTTCCGCCAGGGAGGACAGGACCACATTGGAAGAAAGAGAGGGATAACGAACCGTCATTTCCACGATGGCTTTCACTGATTCGGAGACAATGGTTACCTCTAACTCTCTTGTATAATTCGGAGGATCGACCTGGAATCGCCAACCGCCGAGATACACCACTCCCTGGTCCGGAACCTCAAAGGTTAACGGAACTTCCGCATTGGACCGAAATACGCCTTCCTGAATAAATACCCTGGTCACATGATACCGCCCTGGCTTCAAGGACAGAAAAAAATAGGAGGAAGCCGCCTCAATTTCCACACGATACCGCCTTTGACCATCACTGGAACTGAATTCAAGTGAAGCTAATTCCGGCAGATAAATTCTTCCGGACGGCTCTTCCTGCCACACGTGAATGTGTCCGAAAACCAGGGGCTCTGTGAGATCTTCTTGAGCGGGATGAGACGGGAGCTGATGCGCGCATCCCATACCCATTCCAACAAAGATCCCTAGAAACGCCAGACAACAAGCACGAACATTCAGCATGGCCATCCCATCATCATACCGTCTGTCTTCTCCACAAACTGCACATATAAAAAAATTTCAAAAAAATGAGGCCTTCTTGACAGAAGCCAAACTCATGCGGTATTAAGGGCCTTATTAATAACAGTTATCAATTTCAAAATTAACAATAATTACATTCAACATCAAGATGACTCAAGGAACTGAAATAGCTTCTCCATGCACGACCACCTCAGAGGCACGCTGTCATTGCGGGCAACTGATGGCCATCTTAAAAAAAGATGGCGTGGAATTGAAATGCAAACGCTGCAAACGTCTTGTCTTCATTCCCTTTACCGTATTGAGCGCCTAATACGAGGCTGACACTTAGATTGAGTGTACTCCTGAACTTACGGTGTGCTCCGTTTCACGGATTATTATAAGTTTCTTCCATTGAGGACCCCGAGTCCCCTACCCTTTTCCTGAGGACCTCCGCGTCCCAATCCTATATTAGGAGGTTTTCATTCATGAAGAAGTTCACAATCGGGGTCCTTATGGCCCTTGCTGTGTTTCCAACCTTTCCAGCCTTCTCTGCCTCCGGTGAGGAAGCACTGACGCCCGCTCAACAGGAAGCGGTTCGACAAGCGGTTCAAGACTATCTGAAAGGGCAGGGATCTCCCGAAGCCGGCAGGCCACCAATGGAGCAGACAGGGACCGGGATTGCCCCGCCAACTTATGCGGCCCCACCCACTCAACGCCCAGGCGAACCCGTTAAGGAAACTTTAGGAGGTTTATCACAACCACGTACGCCTGATAAAAAATACGGATCAACCATGCAAGGGTCCGGACAATTGATCTATGCCCGGCCCTTCGTTTCTTCCCCCAAAGCCATCGTCGGCGGCTACATGGATATCGAGTACTTCAATCGCAAAAATCAAGGGAACAGCTATTTCGATCAGCATCGATTGGTACCTTTCATTTACGGGGATATCAGCGATCGGGTGAAATTCGCGGCAGAAATTGAATTCGAGCATGGAACCAACGACATCAAAGTCGAATTCGCGACCATCGATTATCTCGTACAAGAACCCATAAATTTGCGGGCGGGCATCATTCTCGCTCCCCTTGGAAAATTCAACCTCCTGCATGACGCCCCACTCCGGGATCTCACCGAACGCCCTCTCGTGTCCCAACGGATCATCCCATCAACGCTTCATCAACCTGGTGTTGGAGCTTACGGCACCTTTTACCCCACCGCTCTCTCGAAGCTGGATTACGAAGTCTATGTGACCAATGGATTTACGAACGCCTTTGGAGGAAATGGAAATCCTAATAACACGTCGAATATCAATCAAACAAACGGAATACGCAGTGCGAGATCAGATAGTACGAGCTTTGACAATAATAACGGCAAATCCGTCATGGGACGTGTCGCGTTCAGCCCCATTTTGGGAGTGGAAATCGGCGGTTCTGGATTTTACGGGAATTATGGCACGAATAAGGATGATAAATTGGCCATTTGGGCCCTGGATTGGACCTTCCAGCGGGGCCCATTTGAATTCATCGGAGAGAGTGCCTGGTCTTACATCAAGGACAATAATATCAATCAAGACGGAACCCAGAACGGCAATCCTCGCAGAATGCAAGGGTATTACTTACAAGGGAATTACCATTTCCTTCCAGAATGGCTAAGCAACATGGCCCCCACCTTCTTCAAGCCGGAAGTCTCTACATTCACCGCTATAGTCCGCTGGGAACAAATGAACCTGGGACAGGATTTAAGTGGGGAAGCCGGAAAACTGGGGGAATGGCAACGTTGGACCTTTGGCCTGAACTTCCGTCCCACAGAAGATACTGTCTTTAAAACCGACTTCCAATATACGCCCGTCGGTCGAAGTGGAAATGAGCGAATTCATGATACGGCTTTTGTCGCATCCTGGGCCACATATTTCTAAGAAATCGCTTTGAACAGGAACACAGAGAGAACCGGCTTTGCCGGTTCTCTCTGTGTTTAGCTTCAATCAGTATCGAAATATATGGGCCACACATCACACCATATTTTAAAGAACATACCGGTTGACCCCTTGAACATCGGATGATACAATTCGTTCTCATTTTTCATAATGAGAATCAAATTCAAATAAATCGAAAATCATTCTCGTTTTTTATTTTATGGCTTTATCTCCTGCTTCCCTCCTTCGAGGAATCGTTATTTTGGCATTCACAGCCTATATTCCTGGCTGCAGCTTCCTTTCCGGTCAAGACTTGGTTGTCGATCGATACATGGCCTGTCCGATTGATTCCGTATGGGATTCTTCCCTGGAATCTCTCAGGTCCTATCCCGTGACGAAGAAAGACAAGTCCAACGGAGTCATCGAAACCGGGTGGCGGGTGGAATATGTGGAAGGCGCCAAGTATGGCCTTTTCCAACGGGAAGGCATGGGGGACAAAGAACGATCGCAACTGACCCTGACCATGAAGCCACTCGATTCCAATGCCGTGCGCCTCCAAATTGCGGAACGGCGGCAACATTGGGGATTCCGTGGCGGGGCCAGACTTTATGATTGGTATCCCGTCGAACCATCACAACAAGCCGTGAATCACCTTTTAAATAACTTAACCGAAAAACTTGAGGCTGAAGGATGTTTCATCGAATCTTAAACATCGCTATTTTCGGGAGTCTTTTACTGGCGTTTGCCCCCCAACCCTCCAATGCCGAGAATGACCAGATCTGGGATAGTGAATTGAAGCGATACTTGACTCCACAGGAAATGGTTCAGGAAGACGTCTATCTGACACCTGAAGAGGCTGCCAAATTGACACTGCCTGATTCCGATTCCATCCGCTTAGAGGTCATCACCCTCAACAAAAACCAGAAACGAGTTATTGAAGAGCGAATAGGATGGCAATTTCCGGAATCGACCTTTGATTGCTATATTGGAGAAACGAATGGAAAGATCGATGGATGGGCTTTTGTCCAACATACCATCGGTAAGCATAAACCGATGACTTATATGGTTGGAGTGGACCCCGATGGAGAAATCTCCAACGTTGAGGTATTGGTATACCGGGAATCACGGGGGAGCGAAGTTGGAAAGAAACGCTTCAATTACCAATACCAAGGAAAAACGATTGACGACCCCATTCGGATCAACCGGGATGTCATCAACATTTCCGGCGCCACCATGTCCGTGCGATCCATGAGTGCCGGCGTGAAACGCGCCCTCGTCCTGGCCCATGAACTGTACCTGCAATCCCAGAGTCAAAGCTCCCCCATAAATACGGCCAGTCGAACGGACAAAAACTTTTTGGAGTCCCTGCTGGGGTTTTAACTTCCTGCAAGAATGGAATGCGAAATTTTAATGCCCGCTTCCGGCTCCGCGATACCGACCGCCATATCCGCTTAGTCTATACCTGGTTTCTCCTGCTCATGCTCGCAGGATTCATTTTCACCTTCTTTTGGGCTCATAGCATGACGGAGCTGAGCCTTAAGGGCCTTGCCGAACATTATCGAGGATCGGATGCGACCTTCGGTGAACCCATGCCGTTTGGCCAACTGGCCGAGACCACACATTTCCATCTGTTTACCATGCCGGTCACATTCATGATTTTGGTTCATGTGCTCTATCTCACGATGGTTAGCCCCACACTAAAAGTGGTTACGACATGGATGGCTTTTGTCGGGGTCACCCTGGATTTGATTTCACCTTGGCTAATTGCCTATGTATCCCCAATCTTCACCATCGCCATGTTGACGGGAGACATCCTGATGGTTGTGGGATTTCTCATTATGTTCGTCATACCCATGTATGAAATGTGGTGGCAAAAATCCGCCTTTATGATGCCGGAGTCGGATGACTGACTTTTGCCCTTTTCCCGATTGGAGGAGCATTCTTTACCAGGCCCCATGCCTAGACGCGGGTCACTTCAACCACCAGTTGGCTTAAAACGGCTGGATCTTATGATGGAAGAATGCGACAAGAGTTTTCTCACCCAATCGAATCAGACGGCCATACTTTCATGAGAGAAGGACAAATTTTTCGTCCACATTCCACATCGGCCTGGCCAAGGGTTCCTTGTTATCATGGCTTTGGAAAATGGATAGGCATCAGCCTCTTTTCCATGTTTCTTTCTGCCTGCGCACCAGATCTGTATTGGGCAAAACCAGATGCAGGCGAGGGTGAATTCGCACAGGATCTGCGCTCATGTCGGGAAATCCTGATCAATGAGATACATTCCGAGACTTCATTGAACCCATTCAGCAAAGGAATAACTGATGATGCCTTGGCACAATGCATGAACAGCAAGGGCTGGTTTTTGGCTGAAAAGCCCTAATTCTGACTTTTGCAATGACTCATTCACCAGATTCGCCCGTGTTTGCCTTAACGTGTTGCCCGGAGATCTTCAAATAGGCAGCAGATTTCCATGCATGTTCGTCGCACCGCATACATGAAATTCGCTGCCAAAATAAGGGCATGGATGATGCCAGAGTCTGACGACTAAGTACGTCTCACCTATATTCCTACGGCCCGAGACTTTTTGAGTCCAGAGCCCATGAGCCGCCATTGTATGCTCATGGGCTTTTTTTGTGTCCAAGAATGGTATGGGCTGATTCTTAATATATCCCGAGGATGAATACTCATCTATTCATCCTCATGTGGGCGAGGGGGTGGGTCTCCTCCTGTCCCCCTCGCCTCACTCCGCCTCAACACATAACGTGTGAGCATACATTCACCATTTATCCAAAAAGAGAGAGATCAGAGAGGATTTCTCCGAAGTGGGATTCATTTTAACGCGAGGAGCACCCATGAACGTTCATCGATTTATTATGTTCTCTTGCGCACAGGTCTTTTGTTTTGCATTACTCACATCAACTCTATCTTTTTTCATCAATGTCCCTCTCGTGTTAGCTCAGGAAACCGAAGAAGCTGATCCACCGGAAGTCACCAACGGGGAACGGTTGTTTCTGGAAACTCGATTTGCTCAATTATTTAAAATCTTTCTGGATGACGGAGGCGATGTGAATGATCCCTTGTCCCAAGGCGATCCCGCTCTCGACAAAGTGGCGAATTGGCAACTCCCGTCAGATCAATATGCCGATGGCCCGTTTGCCGGTCAATCGATGAACTGCCGGAGTTGCCATTTTGTCGATGAACTCCTTGATATTCCGAACTACGGAATGAATACCTATTCCGATTTTGCACGACGGAGTCCTATTCCGGCCCGTGAAGATGGAAAACACACCGCAGTCCGAAACGTGCCACCGCTCGTCAATTCTGCTCTTCCTCGACAGATATTTTTTCTACACGCCGATGGTGAATTCCCGACGATGGTAGATTTGGTCAAAGGGACCCTCACCGGACGAAACTATGGATGGCTTTCCGACGAGCAGGAAGCCGCCATCTCACATATTGCCAGGATTATTCGAGAAGACTCGGGAACCGGAGATCTGGCGCAGGAATTTGGCGGATTGTCCTATCGTGTCATGTTCACCGGAACCGATCCATCTATTCCTCAAGAATTCCTGATCCCTGAAGATTTTCGCGTAGAGGTTTCTCAAGCCACCGACCTACAACTTGTCCACGCGGTTTCACAACTTATCGCCGCCTATACGGACCAACTTCTCTTCTCACAGGATGGCGAGGGAGGCTTCAATCTTTCTCCTTATGATGTTTTTCTGGAAATCAACAGCTTTCCCCGTCGACCCGATAAGTGGGAATCTCCCAGTTCATATGCTCGTCGATTGCTTCAACAGATTAACTTTCTCGAGTCATACGATCCGCAAAATTATTCCCGATGGCCCTCAACCTCTTCTTCCGATGGCCCGACTCTGCAGTTCGTTGAGAAGAATCCCCATACGGCAGATGGCCAGTTTCAATTCCATGAGCAACCGTTCACCTTTGGTCCTGAAGAATTAGCAGGGCTGAAAATATTTTTCACCCAACAGGGTCGACATAAGCATCGTCATAAAGGCCATCAAATTCGGCCCAGCGATCAAGCTCAAGGAGGTATTGGGAATTGCATTGCATGTCATACACCACCAAACTTCACCGACTTCCGGTTTCACAACACAGGAATTGCCCAGACGGAATATGAACGCATCCACGGCCCCGGAACGTTTTCCATGCTGGAAATACCAGGATTTCATCAACGAAATAGTAATATCGAAGCCTACCTGCCTGCCACGGCAAAACATCCTCATGCTCAAGAACCATTCCGCGCTATTCCCACGCCAGACAACCCCCAATGGACCGATCTGGGAATTTGGAACATTTTCTGGAATCCTGATTTCCCCGAATCGCAGCTACCCATTTGGTCAATCCTCTGCGAGGACGCCCTCAATGAACACTTTGGGGTATTTCGTGGCTTCCAAGCCTGTCGACCAGATCGACTCCTCCCGAGAGCTATTGGCGCTTTCAAAACTCCCGGCCTCCGGGATTTGAGTCATTCGGCTCCCTATAGTCACGCCGGTATCGCCGATACTCTTGAAGATGTGATCCGGGGGTATATTACAAATTCGGATTTAGCGCGAAAGGGCTTGCTTCGCAATGGTGCTTCCCACCTCAAAAACATTGCCTTAATTCAAGAAGACATCCCGGCCTTAACAGCATTCCTACGTTCCTTAAACGAAGACTACGAGTAAACGAGGAACATATCGCCCCAAGCAAAGTCTTCCACGGAACTCTCCCAACTGGAAGAAACGGAAATTTCCTTAAGCCCACGGTGAGTCATTCACCGTGGGCTTGTTTTTGCCTACTTCACCTTGCAGGAAGCTTCTATTTTTTCCACCGCTCGGATAGCCAAGAACAAAAAAACACCTAAAGCCGTACACCGGCAGGAACTTTCTTTGTAGAAGAATCGCCCTGGTTCTTTCCTCTTCCCAATCCGATTCAGTCCTATTTTCATCATCAAAGTGACTTGGTTTTCACTAAATGTACCAAATATCTTTTACCTTCAGACCGTTTTCAAGACGCTCAGGGAGGTTGGGTCCATGAGTGGGACAAGGCTCGAAAGCATGGACGGGGTTACCGCAGTGTTGGCAATAATAAACATCAAATGACCGCACATTCCCGGGAGAAGAAGAGCCCGAAAGATAGCCCTTCTCCGTAAGAAGGGTGTCTATTGGTTCCGTTTAAAAACTCAAATCATGGCTTTTCTGCCTTTTTGAGCATAGCCAAATATTTATTTCAATTTGATATTGAAAATACAAATGATTTTCATTATCATGATATTTGCAATCACAATTACAACAATCTGTTTCCATTTGGCGAAATCCAGCACGGACAAAATGCCAATGAAGGCAAACAATCATTCACACGAACAAAATTCCAGGCCGAGCGAGCTACCTAGTACGCACCCAAAAAGGTTGGGGTTCTTTTCCTCCTCCGGAGCGCCCAACCCTTCTTTTTAGTCGGAGGACACAAACAATGGAGGCTATCCCCATGAACATAGGACATTCCACCCTGCCCCACATGAGAGTTCCCGCACTGCTGAAGGGAAATATGATCGATTTAGATCTAGCGAACTTAGAAGGACAATGGGGCATATTGTGTTGCCTTCCCAAACTTGAATTTTGCGATGCCGTGTTTCTCAATCAGTTTCGCAGAACCGTCAAAAAACAGGGCGCCCTCCTATTGGGTATGCCACACCCCGCTCACTCGTTTCAGGGATCGCACCTCCCCACAACCAACATCCTTTCCATCCCTTTGTTAATTGACCCTACACACCGTTTAGATCGAGCCCTGGGGTTATGGAGTAAACCTCCCTTTAATCAATGCCAGACCTTCATCTTCGACCCAGAAGGAGTAATCAGAGACCGACGGAACCATTCGTTCAACTGGCATGGCATGACCCGACTTTTGGGCATATTGAAACAATGTCAGGACTTTTCGTTTCCGCCTGCGCAAGAACGAAACCATACTCCTGCCATCACCAATTTCATGTTTGCCAAACAGGATCTGAACCCAACCCTTTGCTGATACTCACTCGCACATTACCCTCATACCACTCAGGAGACACTTATGCCATCAAGTCAACAACTCAAGCTGAACGTGTGTGACTGTAGTCGTATTCATCTCACCTATGGATCGATTACCCTTCATTTCGAGAAAGAAGAGTTCCTCGCCTATGCCACGCAATTGACCAGAATGGCGGCTCAGGTAACAAACACCGCCGGGTTTCGAAGAGCGCCCAGCCTCGCTGACGCAAAAGCCACGACTTGTCATTGAGGAACACATTCGTCATCCATCAAGTACGTTCAAAGAGAACGTACTTGATGACCCTAATCTGGTGAAGAAATTCAAGGAACATCTCATGAAACGAGATTCATTGATCATTGAAGGGGAAAAGGCCGTGTTCATCAGTTTATCGGTATCCTTGGGATTCGTTTTTCTCAGCATCATTGGCCTGTGGGCATGGACTGGAATCATACTGCTCATAAGCCAATAAGACCATTTGGAATGAATTGACGAATGGGAAAAATTTGGCTTCGGGGTTGTCTAATGGATTTGGTCGGTTTTGGTTGCCAAGACCATATCATGGCCCAGGTTCAAGCAGGAGGTCCGATGGATGCCATGCTTTGCGATCCCCTTCCCATGACCTCATGTCCATAGGCTATGAGCGTACGAAAGATGGTATTCCTGATTATTTTTCCCTTCACACTATTATGTGGTCGTGCAGGTCAGTACAAGGGATCGGGGAAATTGAGTGTCCAGTCAGCATGGATGAACAATGGGTCTTCATTGTAGGTATGACCAGGATCAGGACGTCTCCTCTAAAACAAACGATCCCAAAAAGAAAAGAACGCTTTTGATGCAAGCAGGCTTTCACCAATCATTAAGATAACTATCGAGTGGAGAGAAATCGGGAGCCTTCCCCCGGCCCACCCCAAGTTCTTAAACAGGATTTTTTCAAGAAACCACTTGCTCGGTATTCGCAAGGGTTTCGTTCCCGAATTCAGTCCCACTCAATCCTCCAGATGGAGCGAACAGGACTGAACCAGCCATTTCAGGCATTCGGTCATCATGTTATGAGGGGTAAATATGGAGAGAAGGTGGTTGATCTGATATTTGCCAGGCCACTGATTATGTAACTTCTACAGTCAAGACCATCACTTCCTATCTCAGTTCAGGAAATGCAGGAAGGGTTCCCCCAAGAAAACCAGCTTTTTGACTCACCAATCATGCAATAGAAGGCCTAAGGTTGAATAAGGCCAACTTAACCTTTGTCTTCTTCTTTTGGTCAAGGGAAAAAGGCCAGTTCAATTTGTTAAAGCTAGGCCAAGATGCTTTATTCATTGATTCTTTTTCCAATGATCATCAACAAAATTGACAAATCTTTTTCCTTTTATGTATCATAAATGATAATGATAATGGATTTCAAAATCATAGAAATTAATGACCAATGTCTTTTTGGCACTCCAACTTGAATGTTCACGAATATCCTGACGCAACATTGCCCAATGGCTAATTTGCTCGGACCCAGAAGGTTTTTACTGATTACAAAGGAGAGAACAACATGAAGATCGGAACACGCGCGCCAATGTGGAAAACCCCATGCTTGCTAAATGGCAGATGGCAGTATCTTCCCCTGACAGCGTTTCAAGGAACCCAATTTGTGCTCTGCTGCTTACCTGCCTTTACTGAAAACGATGCATGGTTGCTGGAACAACAGGTCAACCGTTTTCATGCAGGAAAGATCGTGCTCGCGGTCTTAGTACCGGACAATGCCTTTCTTGGAAATTCCTGGTGTCGTCCTCCTCAGAACTTTGGCCTTCCCTTTTTGACTGATCCTCTCAATCGTTTGGGACGTACCTTACACCTCTCAGCCTCGTTACCGCCCCATCGATGCGAAACATTATTTTTTGACCATCGCTGCTGCCTACAATTTCGACTATTCCATGACCTGAACCTCCGAGGCATCACAACAGTGCTGGAGGTTGCAGAAAGTGATTTCTGTCGGAGATCTGCTCAAGGTGATCTTAAGTCGAGGCTTACCTTCGACCATCTTCTGCCACACTGTTCATCGTTTGAGGCTCCAACGGGCTGAAACTCCTCCCCCAACAATGGAATTCTGTACCAACCCTTGAAGGAGAAATTCTAAGATGATTGCGCCAGCCTCTGCGGCATCCCCCGTTTTAAAAACCCAATCTCTTTCCATTCACCAATGGCTGTATCTCCTCTTGTGTCTAAGCGTGGGGATGTATGGTGGTCTTGACCATGCTCCCTCTCAGTGGACCGATGCCCTTCCAGACATTATTCTCTGGGGAGCCACAGGCTTGTCAGTCGGCTGCCTGGCTCTATGGTTAGAACGGCATTTGACCGCATGTCACCGCTCTACCTTGATTGGTGGTAGCCTTGGCCTCATCGTTGCCTTGGCGGGGATCGGTTTTGTATTGATCATGGGAGTGGGGACAGGGCTGCTCAAGATGTCTTCTCTTACCCCGTGGATCTGGCTGCCTGTCTTTCTTCTCTGTCCCTACATTGGACTGATGGTCGGTATTCACATCTCCAACATATTGTCGCTGACCTCAAAAGCGGAACTACCAAAAGAGGCCTCTCCTCAGGCTTCGCTAATCCCATCGAACACCATTCAAAAATTGCTGGATTCTAGCGCCATCATCGATGGCCGGATTTTCCCTCTCTGCACCACCGGTTTTTTGGAAGGTCCCTTCCTGGTTCCCAAAAGTATTCTGCATGAACTCCAAACATTAGCCGACTCCGCTCACCCCTCTAAACGAATTAAAGGGAAGCGTGGGTTGGATATCCTATCCCAACTGCAGGAACTGCCAAATATGGATGTGGTAATTATCGAGGATTGGGAACCCGACATCTCAGCGGTTGATCATCAACTCATCGCCATAGCCAAAAACCGTGAAGCCAAGATTGTGACCAACGATTGGAATCTGGCAAAAGTCGCATCAGTTCAAGGTGTGCTCTCCCTCAACGTGAACGAATTAACCTACCAATTGCGCCCTTTGGTATTGCCTGGAGAAATCATACGTGTCTTCATTCATAAAGAAGGTCAGGGGCAGGAGCAGGGCATTGCCCATCTAGATGATGGCACGATGGTCGTCGTCGATCACGGTGCGACTCTGGTTGGTCAAGCAGTTGAGGTCGTGGTGACCCGATTTATGCAAACGAATACGGGACGAATGATTTTCTCAACTCCCCAGTCCAAAAACTCTCCTTTGTTTGTCAATCTTCAACCACCTCTCAAGGTGGCTTCGGGATACTCTCGCAGCCTCGTGGAAGATCATGGATGAGGAGGACAGATGGCACAATTACCCAACGGCGTTTGTATGATACGACATCAATATTTATTTACTTGGAAGTCTCCATTACCCGAACTGTCAGTCTATCCCGGAGAGGGCCCTTCCCCTCTCCAAACTAGTGGGGGGCCCACCCGCACTCCTGGGTCCCCTACTTTTTTCAATGCTACCTTTTGACACGAATCACCTTAGGAAAGGAATCAACAATGTCATTCCAACGTTGTCCTCAATGCCAGAACAGTACACTTGCACCAACCGGAGCCTTCTGGTGCTGTACGAATTGCGGATCTGCGATTACTTCCCAGGCCCTAGCCGCCCTAAGGGAATCAGTCAAAACCAGAGGCCATCGGCACGCCCACCTCATCCATGAGATCCTCTAAGGCTCTATTGGAGAAAATAGATTATGCTTCAGAGAGGGTGAGTTCATCGCAACCACTGAGCCACGGCAGACACGTGACGGAATTTGCTCTACCTTACGACCAGTCTCATCTTTTGCCCATGTTGCCGCGAAAGCGTTCGTGGCACAGCTACCGATCAGGATCAAAGCCAAGCTTCCACCTTCCGGCCTCTTGGATTGGGCCCATTTTTTTTCACAATGGCCTCTCTGTTATGCTGGTTACTCTGCGGGGCCACACACTTCCTCTCCCGTAGGGAAATTCCTTCTGCATTTATCCGCCATTGTCCATTTGCACACTTCAAATATTCTGGGTTTCATCTCGTTAACAACCAGGGAATTTGAGGAAGATACCAAGCAGTGTCGTCAATTATTAATTCACAACTTGACGATCAGGAAATTTCCGAAACCTTCTCAGGTGTACTTAAACTTTTCGAAGATGCCGCGGGTCAATGCTTAATGGCTAAAATCTGGTTTTTGGCTGGAAAACCCTAATCTATGCCGAAGACCCTCTTCCATAACTCACCACCCCGGCAAATGATGCATGCGCAAGAACGACGGTAATTATTCATCCAGAAATTGATCAACCGCGGCGTGAAGAGTAAGTTGAATTTGCTCACAATCTTCACCGGAAAGAATTTTTTCTCCATGAAAATTGGTCACATAAAAAACATCGGCCACCTGATCTAACCTGGTCCCGATTCTGGCCATATGAATTGAAAGACCCAATTGAACCAGTGTTTTGGCGATCACAAAGAGCAACCCTTGCTTGTCATCGGCAAAGAGGTCAATCACCGTAAAGGCATCTGAGACTCCATGATCAATATGCACTTCCGTGGGATGTCGGCCCGTAGGAAAGGGACGACCAAGGGCCATGCGCTGTCGTCGTTCAACCATTTGGTGAACTGATTGTCTTCCTTCCACGACCTCTTGAATTTCTTTTGCCACCTCCTCTAGGCGTCCGGCAGATGGCGGCCCTTCATAATCTGAATCATGTACCGAGAACACATCCCACACCGTGCCATCCTTCAATGTCATAATTTGCGCTTCCAATACCTGCAAACCCATAGCTGCTAACACTCCAGCCACCTGCATAAAAATACCGGGTTTGGTCTGTTCACGGGTGATCAGCACATACTCCGTAACACCAGATGCCTGATTGAATCTGGCTTCCACATGTGTCGGCTTGACAGGTAGAGCACGAATGGCTAAGAGGTACGCCGCCATTTGATCAACCGGTGTCGACTGAACGTACCGGCTGGGAAGTTGTTGAAGTTTGGCATTCACCCATTCCGTCCAGTCAGGTTCCGGAGAATGTCCCTCGCTTCGATCGGTTTTTAAAATCTTGATAAGTTTGTCTCGAGCTTCGGGAGAAATATTCTTATTCCCATCACCGGAATATGATGGACCCGAATCCCCGGCAAGCTCTGCATAGGTCAGGGAATACAATTCCCCTAATAAGGACTCTTTCCATTTCGTCATCACCTCAGGTCCCACCGCTGATATATCTGCAATAGTCAGAATAAACAGTTTTTGAAGGATCCCGACAGTCCTTACCAATCGGGCAAATGTGACAATGGTTTTAGGATCGTTGAGATCTCGACGAAAAGCCGTATGAGACATCTGCAAGTGATGGCGAACCAGAAAAGCGAGAGTCTGCCGTTCCTTTTCAGATAAATCCAACCGATCAGCTGTTAGGTGGGCAATCTCCTGACCGACTTCGCTATGATCCCCAGGACGCCCTTTGCCTAAATCATGCAGCAACAGCGCCAGATGCAAAATGTCTTTATCGGCGATGTTTCGATATACCTCTCCTATGATCCCTTGGTGATTTTGAAGGCGTTCCGCTTCCCTCACTGCGAGAAGACTGTGCTCATCGACCGTGTATTTATGATATTGATTGAACTGCATGAGACCACGTACTCGGGAGAAAGCCGGCACAAGCTTTTCCAGTAGACTCGCCTGATGCATGGCTTCAAGAGATTGAACTATCCGACCAGGACTTGACAAAATATGTCGAAAAAGCCGACTTACCGGCTTAGTATGAAACCGCTCATTGGGTAAGGTTCCCATGTGCTGGGACAATTCATTGAGAATGCGCGAATCGATGGGGACTGCTTGACGATGAGAGATCACAAATAACCTCAGGAGCAACATGGGGCTCTCCATCACCTCAAGGAGCTTATCCGTCTGAATTGTCAATCGATTCTCCAGAATACGGAAGTGCCCCTCAATTAATGGAGGAGGCCACCATTGGCGAACCCGGTCCAACCAGGATTTCGCCCGGGCTTGATCAAGAAACCGCCGCCCACGGTCAAACAACCCGGTCGTATGACGGAAATACACTTGCATAAATTGCTCAACGGCCAACAAATGAGGATGATCCACAAATCCCCAAAGTGCAGAGAGCCGGACCTGATCGTCGAACGTGAGGATATCTTGAGCCCGTCCCGCTTCAAAATGCAAAAAACACCGAACCCGCCAGAGAAATTCCTGTGCGTCTTGCAGAACCTGATAATCCTGAATAGCAATGATTCCCCGATTCGAGAGTTCTTGAATCGTCCCCGCTCCATATCGGGCCTGGCCAACCCATTGCAGCAAATGCAGATCCCGAAGCCCACCCTTACTTTTTTTAATATTCGGTTCCAGCATAAAGACAGTCTCACCAAATTTGGCATACTCTCTTTCACGCTCTTGAATTTTATCCAGAACAAACCGTTGCGCCCGTTTCTTGATGATCCGACGTTCGAATTTCCGTTGAAATTCCTGAAACACTAAAGCACTGCCGATAAGAAATCGCGATTCCATCAATGAGGTACAGGCCGCCAGATCGGCTTCTGCAATCGTCAGGCATTCTGCGAGGGACCGCACACTATGCCCAACTTGAAACCCAAGATCCCAAAGCCGATGAAAGACTCCGGTAGACAGTGCCTCAGCGACTTCCCTTTGATTGCCCTGAGTGAGAATCATCACATCAATGTCGGAATAGGGAGCTAACTCCCTCCGCCCATACCCCCCCATGGCCACTAAACAGCATTGCTGCCAGCCGGCTCGCACACCTGCATTGCCTTGCTGAATGACCTCCCGAAATCGCGCGATCAGTAAAGCATCCATGAAATCCGAAAAAGCCTGGGTGATCTCACTGCCGGTCGCTCCTTCAATTAAGCGTTGGCGAAGAACCTCGCGCTGGGACTGGAGAACATGAAGGCCCAGAGAGGAGTCCTTGTGTTCCGTCAAACCGGTAGGGGGCAAAGGCATCCCTTCACTCATCGAGGGCAACTCCCGCCAGCACTCACCATGTCACACATTCAGGTTAAGCTCCAGAAAAATATCGGTTTGTAATCGGCATGCGCCGATCCTTTCCTAACGCTCTCGAGGTAATTTTAATGCCTACTGGCGCTTGTCGACGCTTGTATTCGCTCCGATCCACCATCCCCATGACAGTTCGCACAATATGAGAATCATAGCCCATCTTCACAATTCTGCCCATTGACTCATTGTCCTCAACATAGGCTTGTAGAATTGCATCTAAGACCGGATAGGGAGGGAGGGTATCCTGATCCGTCTGATCGGGCCTCAACTCCGCAGAAGGAGCACGCACCTGAATTCTTTCAGGAATAATCACCCGGTCAAAATTGGAGCCCCTATACTCACTTCGCCAACGAGAAAGCTCATACACCTTCGTTTTGGGAATATCTTTGATCACGGCAAACCCACCAGCCATATCGCCGTACAGCGTGGCATATCCCACACTCATTTCGCTTTTATTTCCCGTGGTCAGTACTAAATACCCGAATTTATTGGAAAGAGCCATCAGCAGTGTTCCTCGGATGCGAGCTTGCAAATTTTCTTCCGTCGAATCAGCCTGAGAACCCTGAAAGGACTTGTCCAACACCCCAAGCAAAGCCTTAAACACTCTCGTTATCGAAAGATGCCGCATCTCGATTCCCAATTTTTTTCCTAGCTGACGAGCATCCACACGACTTTCTCTAGAGGTATAGGGGGATGGCATCATTACACCCATCACATTGGACGCACCTAAGGCATCTCGGGCAATCAATGCAGTCAAAGCGGAATCAATCCCTCCGCTGATACCGACAAGAACCCTGGAGAAGGCATTTTTCTTCACATAATCTCGCACTCCTAGCACGAGTGCCCGGTATATCTCCTCTAACTCACCAATTACCGGTGTGAGCCTTCTGACACATGGAGCGCCGGACTTCGGCCATCTCGGCGTCCACCCCATGCGGATCATCGGAACCCGAATGTCTTCCCCATCAATTTTTAATGCTTTTCCAGGCCCCTTGGATTTCCCCGTTCGTGTTGAAGGAATCTGAAGGTCGGTCAGCAAGAGATCTTCTTCAAAGGCTTTTGCCCGCGAAAGGACCACACCGGTGGAATCCATGACGAGACTATTCCCATCAAAAACCAATTCATCCTGTCCTCCGACCATATTGGTATAACTGACCATTACATTGTTAGCTTTCGCCCGAATGGCTAACATGCGTTCACGATTGTGGGTTTTTCCGACGTGATAAGGAGAGGCATTAATGTTGAGAACCAGGTGCGCGCCCCCATATGCTGCCTGCTGGCTAGCGGGACCATCAGCAAACCATATGTCTTCACAAATATTTATTCCAATTCGTAACGGGCCCAGACAGTAGACCGGACTGGTTCGTCCCGGTTGAAAATACCGTTCTTCGTCAAACACCCCATAATTGGGGAGCTTGCATTTGGCATACGATCTTTTCACCTGACCATTGACCAGGACCCACGCCGCATTCAAGGGTTTCCTTCGATTTTGTCCGTGATCCTGGAGGGGAGGTTGAGCAGGACGGTCGGACTCCGTCACGCTTCCCACTACAGCCATAATCCCCGTCGTGACTTTGATAATACGGTCCCGCATCCGACTAATATCGAATAAAAACTTCGGCATGAGGAGCAGATCTTCTGGAGGATACCCACACACAGCCAATTCTGGAAAGACCACCACATCGGCTTTGGCTTTCCTCGCCTCCCGAATCCATCCGCAAATGGTGCGGGTATTCCCCTCCAAATCCCCAACCACCGCATTCATCTGCACCATCGCTAATCGAATCATCATGATAAAAAAAACGTCCTCTGTCCCATCGGAACCGAGGACGCCATTGTCCTTTACGCTAACATATACGGGAAGACGTCGTTGCCGCCCCTTAAGGTATTATACAAGCAATGAAGAATCCGTTCAAAGAATGTCTCCTCAAATGCCTATTTCAATGATAAATCGTCCTAGGGATGCTTATTGTGTCGCCCGTTGAAGTTCCTCCGCGAGAATAATCGCATCGGCAATTTCTCTCATGGATTTCCGAAGATTCATGCTTTGTCGTTGCATAAGACGAAAGGCTTCAGGCTCTGACAATCCCCTAGACGCCATTAAAAACCCTTTGGCACGCTCTACCAATTTTCGCACTTCTAGAGCCTCTTGCATCTCAAACGACTTTTCCATAAGCCGAGTGTGCTCAATGGCGACGGCAGATTGATTCGCAATGGCTTGAAGCGTGGTAATCTCTTCATCTGAAAACGCATGATAACTGGAAGTGTATACATTAATAACCCCAATCGGATTTTCCTTCATGAGCATGGGAATGGACAATAAAGAATGCAATCCTTCCTGTTTCGCCAAATCCCGATAAAAATACCCATCTTCTGCCTTCACATCCGGGACATACACCGGATGGTGATCCTGCACCGCTCGGCCGCTCATGCTCTGCCCAACCTTCAACGGTGGCTTCCTCCGGTACGCATCACTCAGGCTTTGAGTGGCTGCAATACGTAATTCCCCAGACTCCTGGTCGACAAGCATGATCGAGCAAATTTTTGAATTCATCAGCTGAGCGGTCATGGTGACAATTAATTGCAGCACATCCTCTATCAGTCGATTCGAAGCCACCGTTTCCGATACTTGGGAAAGCGTTTCAAGTCGACGCGCTTTTTGTCGCATATCATCGTACAATCTGGCATTGGCAATGGCCCCGCCGACTTGATTAGCAATGGTCAGTAAGAGCGCGAGCGTCTCTTCAGCATACCGCTTTGACCGCTTATGTTGAACATTAATGACACCGACCATTTTCCCCTTACTCGTAATGGGAACTGACACAAACGCCTGATAGCGATCTTCCGGCAGACGATGAAAAAACTTAAATCTGGCGTCATCACTTGCATTGCGAGGAATCACCACGGGAATTTTTTCCCGTGCCACCCAGCCGGTAATCCCTTCTCCCAAACCGATGGATATCCTCCCGATAAGACGGGGATGAGGATTTTTCGATGCACGTAAAATAAGCTCGTCTGTTGTTTCAGAGATCAAATACAATAGACAGGCATCCCCCTTCGTCACCTCCACCACCACTTCCACGATTTGCTTTAATACCGTTTCCAGCTCCAAAGTACTACTGATGGATTCGCTAATTCGGTGAAGAATCTGCACTTCACGGGTCCGCTCCCGAACAAGGTGCTTGAGGTCTTCCATAGTCGAAGGACGGATCGAAGCCATGTTATTTTTTCTTGGATAGATGTGGACGGCTCACTGCCTGTGGAACAGGCTCCAATCGTTTCCCACGAGAGGACTGACTCGCAGTAAACCATTGGCGAATACGTTGTCGAACCAGGGGAACGACCTTGACCTTCCCGATTGTGGTGGGTACCACGCAATTGATTTGACCCTTTACGACCTTTTTGTCGTGTTGCATGGCCCCCCAGAGATCCAGAAAAGTCATGGAAGGCATGGCAACGGGTAACCCAACATCCTGAATCAAGTCGCGTTGCCGCTCAACCAGCTCCTTCGTACACAACCCTAAAAAATGTGCCATGGCGGCTTCCTGCACCATGCCAATTCCCACCGCTTCTCCATGAATCCATGTTCTATAACGACCCCAGGTTTCCAGTGCATGGCCTACGGTGTGGCCATAATTTAAAATGCGTCTGCGTCCCGATTCCCGTTCATCTCCACCCACGACTTCGGCTTTAATTTCACAACACCGCCGAATGACGGTCGGGATGACATCCTCTGCTTGTTCACGTAGGTCATCCACGTGTTGTTCTAAATATTCAAAAAACTTCGGATCCGCAATCATGCCATACTTAATCACCTCCGCTAACCCTGCTACCCATTCACGTTTTGGTAAAGATTGCAAAGTCTGCGGGTCAATAACCACAACACGTGGCTGATAAAACGCCCCGATCAAATTTTTCCCCATTGGATGGTTCACCCCTGTTTTCCCACCCACACTTGAATCTACTTGAGCCACCAATGTCGTCGGCACTTGGACAAACGAAACACCTCGCAGATAAACAGAGGCGGCAAAACCCGCCACATCTCCCACGACCCCTCCACCTAACGCTAACACAATTTCCTGGCGTTCAAGTCGTTGGGTAACCAGTTCATCCAGTATTTTTGACAGCCAATACATGGATTTGGCCTTTTCTCCATCGGGTATCACCACAAGAAATGGAGAAAATCCACACCGCTTTAAGGCACGGGAAACTACCCGCCCATAGAGTTCATTGACGACTGGATTGGTCACAATGGCAACTCGTCCTGACAATCCAACATCCTGAAGCACACGGCCTATTTGAGGCAGAATTTGAGGTTGAATGAGGACTTGATAACTCCGATCTCCCAATGAAACCGGAACATGTTTCGAGAATTCAGAGGTCTTCATCTAGCGGAAGTCACCACAAACCAGGTTTATTCCAAGAAACAATAGAAACCTTCCACGCGAGGAGTTAAGGGCAAGAGGATTAAAACGTGCGGACATACTCTTGATAAGCCTCAAAGTTTCTTTTCATTTCATCCAACGTATCTCCACCAAATTTTTCAATCAGGGCATTGGCCATTTCATAGGCAATCACGGCTTCGCCCACGACGCCGGCAGCCGGAACAGTACAAATATCTGAGCGCTCCACCGTGGCCTCAAACGGTTCTTTTGTTTCGATGTCCACGCTGTCTTTGGGAGTATAGAGAGTCGCGATGGGTTTCATGGCCACTCGTAGAATAATCGGTTGCCCATTCGTAATGCCGCCTTCCAACCCACCGGCATTGTTCGATTTTCTGGTAAATTGTCCTGTGGCTTTGTCGAAATAAATATCGTCATGCACTTCAGATCCAAAACGGCGGGCCGACTCAAATCCCATTCCAATTTCTACGCCCTTCATCGCTTGAATACTCATCGCAGCAAATGCCAAGCGAGCACTTAGGCGCCGATCCCATTGAGCATAGGTCCCCAGCCCGATCGGTACGTTCGTAACCACAACCTCAAAAATGCCGCCTAAGGAATCTCCTTTATGCTTGGCTGCCCGAATCTGTTCAATCATTTTTTTGGCCGTCTCAGGGTCATGGCATCGCACCTCAGATTGTTCTGCATGTTCATACGCCATCAACGGATCATTCGGACTGGGAGCCGTAACCCCTCCAATGTCCATCGTATAACTGACCACTCGCATGTCAAACTCGGCTAGCAACGATTTTGCCACGCCACCAATGGCCACCCTAATCGCTGTTTCTCTGGCACTGGCCTTTTCCAGCACATTGCGGATATCGCTATGACCATATTTGATGGCTCCAACCAAATCTGCATGACCCGGCCGTGGACGAGTCACCACTCGTTCAGTGGAAGGGGGACCAGGTTCGGACGCCATGATGTCTTTCCAGTTTTCCCAATCCTTATTCCAGATCAACAGTCCTAGCGGATTTCCCAACGTTTTCCCTTTTCGAACTCCACAAATAAATTCAATCCGGTCCTTTTCAATTCGCATCCGACCTCCACGCCCATATCCCCCCTGTCGGCGAATCAAATCCACATTAATCCCTTCGGCCGTGACCGGTAATCCAGACGGAACCCCTTCTACCACAGCCATTAGACCTCTTCCATGAGATTCCCCCGCATTCAAATATCGCAACATGGCATTCCTTTTTGGCTCATTAATTACTCATGGCGGTAGTATGTTCCCTCTGAAGAAGTTCCCCACCTTACTGACCAGGACGATCTACCCAAGCCTTTAGCTGTAGCCTAGGGATACGGATAGTGATCAATCACCAGCTCCCCTTGTGGAACGAGTCAACGAGTCCCCGCCGGACTTTTAGGGTACAGATTATGAAGGTTTTTTCAGGCTTTCTCAACCAGAATATTCATAATGATTATTTGATGGTGGGAAAGGAAAGGATGAAGGTTCTTGGCGAGGAAGCCTCCTTCATTGAGGGGGCTGAGGAGAGGTATTCAAGTAGCACCTCCTCCTCACTGATGGTCTTAATTGTCCATCCTGATCGAGCAAGTTCAGATCCCGTTTGGACTAGCACTCGCTTCGATGGAGATACTTGAATGATCGCCTGATGCCCATCTCGACCATGAATCACACCGAGAAGTCTCCAATCCGGATTATTCGGCAAAGGAACAATTTTCGAGTCCTTTTCGGATGGCGCCGTAACTTTAGGAGTTGACAGACGCGGCTGAGGTATCCGCTTGAAAGGGTCTCGTCGACTCCCGTCATTCCGTCGGGAATTGTCCTCAATTAGGCTGGGGTTAACTTGCCTGTTTAGGTAAGAAGTCGATGAGGAAGTGCCTTCCGCAGCCAATACTCCCATCCCCCCCCACCAATTAAGCACAATCCACACACAAATCGAGCAGCACCCGAATCCTCTCAAGTAGGCAGACATTGTGGAGACCCTGCTTCGAGTATCTATGGCTCCAATAATTCGCAATCCCGCCTGACATTGAGGGGATCGATTAAGTTTTAAGCAGCTGCTGAACATGTTCAATACCTAAGGGAGTTAACCCGTGCATCACCAGATTCGTGCTGACGAGAGGTGAATGCTCGTTGTC
The DNA here is from genome assembly GCF_032051675.1 of Candidatus Nitrospira neomarina. Classification (NCBI taxonomy): domain Bacteria; kingdom Pseudomonadati; phylum Nitrospirota; class Nitrospiria; order Nitrospirales; family Nitrospiraceae; genus Nitrospira; species Candidatus Nitrospira neomarina. The sequence continues at coordinate 4,226,218 of NZ_CP116968.1, read as the reverse complement.
TGGCCTTCCGGCCAGGGTAATGGAAGGAATACGTTCCACCCATGCAAGCTGTCGCAAGTCATCCAAAAATTGAACGGTCCCCTGGAAATTCCCTTCTACTCTAAGGGCAATGGGTATCGAAAATTCAGAATGCGGAAGCTCGGTCAAAGGACGTTCAGGTTTCCACACCCGAACAGTCACATTCCTTCGTTTCGCAATTTCGATGACATCCCTTCGAAAAATCCTTGATTCAATATTTTCAGGAAATTGTTGAATTCGAGTGGCTAAATCATCACGCAAGCTGTTGACTTCCTTCTCTATAGTATTCAGTGATTGTGTTTTTTTGGTGAGTCCTCGACTCTCCTGAGCTAGACGAGAAACTTCCTCCTGCAACTGCTTAATTGAGTTATTCATCGTATCCCACATCACAAAGTGAATACCCAAAAGACAAACCAGGATTACTCCAACCAGGAAACCGAATCGACACCAAAGGGATAATGACTTCCACTGTGCCATCATGTAGTCACCTGTTGATCCCATACAAAACGAATCAGAAAGGGAAAAACGTCTGATTCTCCTCCTGGGTGATCAAGAATTTCCACCACAGGTAAACGCACGATTATTCCATCATTCTCCAATCCCTCCATAAATTTACCGATATCTTCTAGTGCCAATGATTGTCCCCGCAATTCCACCACCCGTGATTCAAGTTGTACCCGCTCCAACCAGATATCTAGATTTTCAACATTTCGACTGACTCCATTCAGCAATTTCACCGGCCAAGCCTTTTCTCTCTCCTGATCACTGAGCTGCTCGATAAAGGTCATAAGGAGGACTTTTTGTTCATTAAAACGCTGCAATTTATCGAGGCTTTCCTTTATCTGGGCAAGATCCTGCATTTTGATTGTTTTTTCTTGAAACAAGGCCTCAACTTGTTCTTGCAAAGATTGTGTCCACCACCAACTCGCCACTCCAAATCCCACAAATACCGCCACACCCACTAGCCAACAAAACAGTCGTGAATTCTCATGGGGATTAACTTTCCGCTGAAGTGAACGAGCCAAATTAATTTCAATCATGAGGGATTGCCCCACGCAATGCCGCTCCAACCGCAACACCAAATAACGGCAAAGCTTTTTGAAAGCAAGAATCCTGTTGCATCTCCTGAGGGACTTTGATTTTTTTAAACGGGTCAACCAGGGTTACAGAGACGTGCAATGAATCAGCGAGTCTCGATTGAAGTCCCTCCAGCATCGAATATCCTCCTGACAGCATCACGCCCTGCACCACTCCCATGTCAGTTCCTTCTGAAGCATACTTGATACTTTCGATGACCTGCTGAATCGTTTCCTTGAAAAATTGTTCAAGAAGTAGAGTTTCCGAGGCACCTAACTTAAGACCATCATCCGCCCATGCAGCCGCTTGCACCCTGTCAAGCAGGTCTCCATACCACTCGACCTCGTAGGATACTTGATGCATATGCACAAGACGCCCCTTTTCCATCATCACCGAGAGAATGCCGGTTGGTCCTAGATGAATAATCATCCACGTTCCGTCATGGCCATAGTTGTAAGCAACCATATTCACCAGTGAAAAGGCATCCACATCGACAAAATGGACGTGCATCCCTTGCCCTTCAAATTGCCGCATTCGCGCCTCTATGAATTCTTTTTTTGCTACGACGAGAAATGTCTGAACTTTTTCGTTGTCCAGGGCATCAGAATCTTTGTGTCGATACACGTCCCAAACCGCACCTTGAACATCAAGCGGAATATACCGGTCAAGCTCCAAAGCTAGGTGTTCTCGAAGATCCTTTTCCGACATATAGGGAAGTGCCAGTCTCTTTAACAAGACGTGGGGACTCGAAACCGTAATCCCCACCGCACGGGGAAAAGGGGATAACTGTCTTCGAAGAAATTGGACTAGTTGTCGGTCATCCTCAAGATCTGTTTGAGAATTTGGATTAGGTGTAAAGGGAAGCGATTCAAACACAATACCCTTTAGGATAGGGGAGGTATGGCCCGGCTGTAGAGTCACCGCCTTCAACACTCGAGACCCTACATCCACGCCTGTTACATTCTGGCTTTTCCACGAAAATCCTCGGACCCTTTCTCTAATGCCTCCCCAGACTGTGTTCATCTTTTTCAGTCCAACAATAATCGGCAAAGGGCTCTTGACCTCAATGGGGTTTTATCGGGATTTTCCCTGTAAATGCCATCCCCCAATATGATGTCATATTTTTACCTAGATTTATTATTCGTTTTCCCTGGAGGTATTCACAATATGTCAGCAGGACACCACGAGTTGCATTCCTCTTATATTAGGAATGGCTCGATGATTCAAGACTGCTTGATGAGGGGTCAGAATCTTTGTTTCAGAAATAGACTACAAAATAGATGTTAAATAAAGAAAACTCTGAAATTATAGGAACTGATTCTGGCGAAAAGTCTACTGAAGGAAGAAAGGAAACTACCCTGGTGTAGCCTCTTTTGAAATTTCTCGATGGTGAATCGTGACGTCATAGCCCAATGTTTTCAAAGTATCTTTCATGCTTAGGACGATCGCCACCGAACGATGCCGCCCGCCCGTACACCCGAAAGCAACGGTGACATAACTTCGTTGTTCCCTTTCGAACAATGGCAACAAAAAAGTAAATAATTCCTTCAAGTGCTCGAGAAAAACCTTAGCTTCCCTCGTGTCCAAGACAAAGCGTTGAATATCGGGGTGTTCCCCCGTTAATGGCTGAAGGTCAGGCACGAAATGAGGATTGCGAAGAAATCGAACATCAAATACCATGTCCACATCGAAGGGCACCCCGAATTTATAGCCAAAACTCATGAAACTAATTTTCAGGGATTGTCCTTCACCCCGTTCTCGATAATGTTTAATGATCCAGGCTTTAAGGTCGTGGACGGAAAATTCTGACGTATCCAGGACGCGATGGGCTCTAGCCCGAAGGCTTTGTAACCGTTCACGCTCTAATTGAATTCCCTCAATAATCGGCCGATGTGGGAGTAAAGGATGCGGGCGCCGTGATTCAGAAAAACGCCTGACTAATATATCATCCTGTGCCTCTAAAAAGAGCAATTCAACGTGACAGCCATCACTTTGCAAGGCTTCAAGATTGCTCAATAAATCTTCAAAAAAAGCCCGCTCACGAATATCAATTCCCAAGGCCACCTTCTTCACGTCTTTGTCTGGCTGGACACACAATTCAGTGAATTTTTGAAATAAGGCCGGCGGAAGATTATCAACACAGAAAAAGCCTAAATCTTCCAAACACTTCAAAGCTTGGGTCTTGCCAGATCCCGATGTCCCCGTCACCATCATCAATTGAAGAGGCAACGGATCGCTTTTCAAAGAAGATTCAGGTATTTCCTTCGGCATCATGACGCTTTCACAATCATCGGGCATGGACCCACTCTTTGATCCTTAGGTTAGCAGGAACCAGAAACTCAATGAGAACCATTTTTTGGAATATTCACAATTGGGTCTAAGGCCTGAAGTCCGCTGTATAAAATTACGTGGGTATTCGCTTTCGTTGGCTAGCAGAAGCAATATGTAATTCAGCTCGATATTTCGCTACAGTTCGACGAGCAATTAAGATATTTTTATGACGGAGCCTGGAGACGATTTCCTGATCTTTCAACGGATTGGCTGCATCTTCTTGTGCCACCATCTCCCGAATCATCTCTCGAACAGTCACAGAGGACATATCCTCTCCACGGTTGTCAGCCCTTTGAATCCCTGCATTAAAAAAGAATTTCAGTTCAAGAATTCCCTGAGGGCAATGCAAATATTTATTGGTCGTCACCCGGCTTATTGTTGACTCATGCATACCCACATCTTCGGCCACCTGCTTCAAAACTAATGGCCGAAGATACTGAACCCCTTTTTCCAAAAACGCTTCTTGAAACTTCACAAGGCTCTTGACGACTTTCACAATCGTTTTGTTACGCTGATCAATGCTCCGGATAATCCATTGTGCGCCTTTCAATTTCTCCTCAAGATAGTTTTTCGTGTTCCCAGCATCTTCTCCTGAATGGGAAAGGAGTCTCCGATAATACGGACTAATCCTCAATCGAGGGAGACCATCATCATTCAACAGCACGACCCACTCCCCTTCATACTTGACGACGTAGACATCCGGAATAATAATCGAGTTACTATCCGAAAAATAGGGGCGCCCTGGCTTCGGCTCTAGACTCTCTATCACCCGAACAGCTTCATAGACTTCATCCAAAGTCACGTTCAATGTTTTGGCCACTGACTGATACCGTTTTTTCTGAAGATCGACTAAATGATCTTTCAAAATAGCAGCCACCACATTCATCGGTACCGTCGTATGCAGATGAGAGGTGAATTCGGTCTCATCATGTTGTAGATGATCCAGTTGGATCAATAAACATTCTGCTAAATCCCGTGCCGCAACACCTGGAGGATCAAATTGCTGAATCTGACGGAGCACCTCTTCAACATGTTCAACTGAGCATTTGGCGTCCTCAGCTAATTCGGGAAGAGGCACCCGCATATACCCGTCTTCATCCAAATTGCCAATAATCATTCTGCCAATGTCCCGGTCATCCCCTGCGAGAGAAGAGAGACGGAGTTGCCAATCCAGATGCTCTTCAAGAGAAGTCGGTTTGGTAAGCGTTTGCTCATATGAAGGAAATTCTTCTTCGCCCGAATAAGCTTCATCCCGCTGAGCAGGCCGCCAGTCATTGCCTAAAATATTGTCCCACTCTTCGGAGGACAATGGCTCACCTTCCTTGACGGTGGGTTGAATTTCTGTGCCCTCACCTGAAGCCTCACTTTCGGCATCAGACTCTTTCGCCCGCTCTGAAGGCTCCTCCCCCACCGAGGCTTCTTCATCCAGGGATTCCAATGCCAAATCTTCTAAAAGAGGATTTTCTACTAAGTGTTGAGCCAACACCTGCTGAAGCTCTAAACGAGAGAGTTGCAACAGCTTAATCGCTTGTTGCAGTTGTGGGGTCATCACCAACTTTTGAGATAACCGAAGGTCTAACCGAAGATCCATTGCAGAAACCCACTTCCTCTTTATTGGAACATTTTGAAGCGCTCGCCCAGGTAGACAGCCCTGGCTTTTGGACTATTTACAATGACATCAGGTGGACCACTTTCTAAAATGGTTCCTTCGCTTATTATATAGGCTCGGTCGGTAATGGAAAGCGTGTCTTGGACATTGTGGTCTGTAATCAGAATGCCGATATTTTTCTTTTTTAAATTGGTCAAAATATCTTGAATATCTCCCACCGCAATGGGATCAATTCCGGCAAAAGGCTCATCTAGAAGTAAAAATTTTGGGTTCGTAGCTAATGCTCGCGTAATCTCCAAGCGTCGACGTTCTCCACCTGAAAGGGTAAAGGAACCATGCGTTCGAAGCCGAGTCAGATCCAATTCCTCTAACAATTCATCTAATCTGGTTTTTCGGGTAGAAGTGGAAAGATCTAATGTCTCCAAAACAGCTAACACGTTGTCTTCCACCGAGAGCCGCCGAAAAATTGAAGCTTCTTGTGGTAAATAACCAATGCCTCGCCTCGCCCGCTTATACATCGGCAAGGCAGTGATTTCATGGTTGTTGAGAAAAATTTCACCATGATCTGGTTGACAGAGCCCTACGACCATATCGAAAATCGTAGTCTTACCAGCACCATTAGGTCCAAGAAGTCCGACAACTTCTCCTCCCAATAATTCCAAGCTGACGCCTCTAACGACTTGACGACCCTTAAAACTCTTTTTTAAATCTTTGGCAGAAATTTTGTGAAGAGACTTCGCCAGAGCTTCAGGCATTGGAGTTCCTTGATTCAATCGTGCGGTTACTGAACATAGCAAATTTTGGTGCTCAACTTGATGATCAACCATCAGTCATCCTATCTGTTGGTTGACCCATCCTTTTCAGTCATAATCTAAAAGACAATTTTTGTGAGCACTATGAAATATTCTGAACGACCCAATAAATCTAATTTGACACTCCTGCAATTTTCAATTTTGCTCTGATTCTTCAATAATCACTTGAGTTCCACCTTCCACCACGCTCCTGTTTTCTTTTAAAAACATAGTCATCTTTGGACCACTAATTCTAGTCCCGGCCTGCCAGGCCACTGGAGATCCGGTCAAAATAACCTTTTCCTCTGCTTTGTAATACAAAGCATGTTGACTAGTAGCCCGACTTTCCCCTTTTTCAATTCTAACCTTACCCTTTGCTTCAATATAACTAATTTCTTTCCCCGATTCTGATTTGGCTCCTGAAGGTGTGGACGAAGAGAGATCTGAGGCTACCTTTTCCTTAAAATACACGATCATCACATCAGAATGTACTACCAGTTCGCCTTGAACCATTTTGACCGATCCCTTAAAAATCGCTTGGTTTTTTTCGCTACTGGCCGTCATCGTATTGGAAGTAATGACCGTAGAGGTTTTCGGCCCTTCTGCTCTTCCTATGATGGGACCAAGAACCAAAATTAGCCAGAATATCAACCACCCAAGTGAGATCGGCGACGAAACTCTTATGGCGACACCACCTCAGCACGAACATTTTTGAGCAAATGAAATTCATTCTTATCCACGTCTCCCTCTAATCCTGTTCCAGTAATGATTAACCCATCTCCCTTAATTGTCACTGGGTCCGTGGTATAAATCTGTCGTGCTTGTTCGTTCCAGGTCAATTTATCTGAAAATACTTGAAAACCAGACTCAAAGGTGATTACGGTTTTCTCGTTTTTACTCACTAGCTCAAAGTCATTATTGGAAGTATTCATGACACCTTCTTCAGAGGTGATCCGCAATTGTTCTTTCTGAAATGCACTATCGAAAAGCCGCACCTGAACCGTCTCCAACTTAGCGACATGTTCTTTGTCAAACACCTTTGCCTGGTCCGCATTTACAACCCATTTTGTGGATCCAGATCGAGTTTGGCGGTAAGTAAACCCATGAATCCATGCATCCGCGCCTTGCTGCTCCTCTAAAGTTACAGAAGTGGTTTCTTGGCTTCGCGTTTGCATGTGATCCACCACACGATATCCAATAAATACGGCCATACCTAAAACAAGCAGAGTTAAAATGGTCCTCGTACCATAAAATTGCATGAATACGTGCTCGGTCGAAAGACCACCCTTAGGGTAAAAAACCCATAAAAAAGAATAGCACAGGGTCCAGGCCAAGTAAATAAAAGACCTTAACCCTGTGAAGTATCGAATGCGGAGAGAAGAAACTATGTTGGAGAAACGGAAGCAGTGAGAAATATAATTTTAAAAGACGAAGTTCTGCATATTCCTAACTGGACGGAGAAGAAACGACCACTTTCTCAGACTCATTCCCTTTTTCGACCAATTCAATAGCCACCAGTTTTGCAGCATCACCTGGTCGTTGGCGAGTTTTAATAATCCTTGTATACCCACCGTTCCGCTCAGGAAAACGCTTGGCAACATCATCAAAAAGTTTTTGAACAGTTTGCTTGGTCCGTAACACACGCAAGGCCCCCCGTCTGGCTTGAAGAGTTCCCTGCTTCCCCAGCGAAATTAATTTATCGGTGATACCACGTAGCTCTTTCGCTTTAGCCTCCGTGGTTTCAATTCGCTCATGCTCCATGAGTGATGTCACCAAATTTCTAAATAATGCCAAACGATGCTTACTATTTCGTCCTAATTGTCTTCCGCGTTTTCGATGACGCACAATACACGTCCTTTGAAAAAAGTTAGATATGGGATTCTGTAACTTCGCTCACTTTGGTTCCTAAGGCCAACCCCATTTCCGCTAGAACCTCTTTAATTTCATTTAAGGATTTTTTACCAAAGTTTTTGGTCTTCAACATTTCATTTTCGCTTTTTTGAACTAAATCACCTATAGATTTAATGTTAGCATTTTTTAGGCAATTTGCAGCGCGAACCGAAAGTTCCAATTCATTCACACTTCGAAACAGATGTTGATTAATCAACATCTTGCTCTCATCTCCGCCCTCTTCTTGAGCCGGCTCACCCCTCTCCTCAGATGGGAGGCAAATATCCAAATGGTCGCGAAGAATTCCTGCTGCTGAAGTAACAGCTTCCTGTGGAGATATGCTTCCGTCAGTCCACACTTCCAAAATCAGTTTATCATAATCCGTAATCCGACCTACCCGAGCACTTTCCACACTGAAATTAACGCGTTTAATGGGAGAAAAGACTGAGTCTACCGGAATGACTCCTATTGGCAATCCCTCTTCTTTGTTTCGTTCTGCGGGGACATATCCACGCCCTGGCTTCACAATAAGTTCAATATCTAACATTCCATCTTTATCTAAAGTAGCAATATGAAAATCTGGATTCAGGATTACCACGTCCGGGTCTACAGACAAATCGGCGGCTAACACTTCGCCAGGCCCCTTCTTTTTCAATCGGATAGCCTTCGCCTTATCAGAATGTAAACGCAACCGCAATGCTTTAATGTTTAAAATGAGGATCGTTACGTCCTCGGTCACACCTGGTATGGTCGAAAACTCATGATATACTCCCTCAATTTTTACGGAGGTGACAGCCGCCCCAGGAAGCGAAGAAAGTAAAACCCGCCTGAGGGAATTCCCCATGGTGGTTCCAAAGCCTCGTTCAAATGGCTCAGCTGTAAACTTGCCATAAGTAGGTGAAGCACTGTCCTTTTCCAATTCCAGCTTCGTTGGTATTTGGAAATCCTTCATGCTATTTATCATAAGGATCGCGTCTCCCTTTCTTGGTCCCAAGGCCATGTAAGTGATCAATTCGCAACATCCGCTCTATCTCCGGCAATACAATTACCGTGAGTACAGCTCCACTACAATTTGTTCATTGACCAATACATCAATGTCCTGCTTAGTGGGAATGGCTTGGACGGTACCCTTCAATATATTTCGCTCCATCTCTAACCAATTCGGCACTCCCCGGCCACTAGTAATTTCTAGAGCGGCTTGGACCGGTACAAGCTGACGACTCTTTTCCTTAATTTCGATAATATCCCCAATGTTCACAGTTACCGAAGCAATCGTGACTTTTCGGCCATTCAACATCACATGGCCGTGATTGACCAATTGTCTCGCTTGGCCGCGTGATGAAGCAAAACCTAGGCGATAGACAACGTTATCAAGCCTGCGTTCAAGGAGACTCAACAAATGTTCGCCCGTAATGCCTTTCCGGCGAACTGCTCGGTGGTAGGTATTGAGGAATTGACGTTCCTGCATACCATACACACGTCGAAGCTTTTGTTTTTCCCTAAGCTGCGTGCCGTATTCCGTCGCACGCCCTCGGCGCGATTGCCCATGCTGTCCAGGTGGATAACTTCGACGCTCAATTGCGCATTTTTCAGTCATACACCTGGTCCCTTTTAAAAATAGCTTTACCCCTTCACGCCGACATAACCGACATACAGGACCAGTATATTTGGCCATGGACTTTCTCCCCCTATCTCCAGTTCACGAAAAACCGATAATGTAAAAAGATCCCCCTAAGAAATTAGACCCGTCTTCGTTTTGGAGGCCGACACCCATTATGAGGTATCGGTGTCACATCACGAATAAGATTGACCCGCAAGCCAGCGGACTGAAGTGCCCTCACTGCGGCTTCTCGTCCAGATCCAGGGCCATTCACATAGACATCCACTTGTCGAAGGCCAAACTCCATGGCTTTTTTTGCAGCCACTTCACCGGCACGCGTAGCGGCAAAAGGCGTACTCTTTCTGGATCCCTTAAATCCCTGGCTACCTGCACTTGCCCAGGTTACAGCTCCACCGGTCATATCCGTGATCGTCACGATAGTATTATTGAAAGAGGCCATGATATGCACGATCCCAACCTGTAAAACTTTTCTTTCCTTCTTTTTTCCCTTTTTAACACTCATGAAAGATCCCTTTCAGCAGCTTATTTCCTGACTTTTCCGCCAATCGCTCCACGTCGTCCTTTTCTCGTTCGTGAATTTGTTTTCGTCCTTTGGCCTCTCACCGGTAAACCCTTCCGATGTCGTAACCCTCGATAAGTGCCAATATCCATCAAACGCTTAATACTCATCGTGACCTCTTTCCTTAGGTCACCCTCTACGTCATACTCCTTATCAATTGTCTCACGTAAACGGACGACCTCATCTTCATGCAGGTCCTTTACCCTTGTTTCAGGAGCCACTCCTGTCTTTCGTAATATATCTCGCGAACTGGCCGGACCAATCCCAAAAATATAGGTTAATCCAACGTCAATCCGTTTTCCTACCGGCAACTCTACGCCTGCAATTCGAGCCATTGCTTACTTTCCTCTCTTCTTTGGGGATTAACTTAATCAATCCCTAACGAACATCAACGCATCTCAGCCTTGTCGCTGCTTGTGTTTGGGGTTTGTGCAGAGCACCCTTACAACGCCTTTGCGGCGAATGACCTTACATTTAACACAAATAGGTTTTACTGATGATTTGACTTTCACGATAACAACCTCTATTTAAACCGATAGGTAATCCGTCCACGAGTCAGGTCATATGGAGATAGTTCCACTGTCACCTTATCTCCTGGCAAAATTCTTATAAAATGCATTCGCATCTTTCCAGAAATATGAGCTAAAATTTTATGCCCATTTTCCAACTGAACCCGAAACATCGCATTCGGCAAAGTTTCAGTAACCGACCCTTGTACTTCAATAATATCTTCTTTCCCCATGAGGAAATTTATTTGACCTCCAACCTAGGACCATCCTGTTAAAATGCGAGGTGGACCATTCGCTTCGATTGTGATGGTATGCTCAAAGTGAGCAGAGAGTGATCTATCGCAAGTCACTGCCGTCCATCCGTCTTTAAGGACTTTGACTGCAGATCCTCCTAGGTTTACCATTGGTTCTATAGCAAGGGCCATCCCAGGCTTTAAACGTGGCCCCTGTCCGGGTCTCCCATAATTTGGAACTTGCGGTTCTTCGTGCAACTGACGCCCAATACCATGACCCACAAAATCACGGACAACCGAATACCCATGCCTTTCTACATGCGTTTGAATTGCAAATGATATGTCCGAAAGGCGATTACCCACAACAGCCTGTTCAATTCCTTTATGTAAGGCTTCTTGAGTGACCGCAACCAATGATTGAGTATTCTCAGGCACCGCCCCAACTGATACCGTCACAGCTCCATCTCCGTAAAACCCTTCCACAATGGCGCCCACATCCAATCCAATAATGTCTCCGTCCTTCAATTCACGCTTTGAGGGTATTCCATGCACTACTTCTTCATTAATGGATGCACAGAGGCTATTGGGATAGTTCCTATACCCTTTAAATGCTGGAATTCCGCCCAAATCTAGAATACATTCCTCTGTAAGTCTATCTAATTCCAGTGTCGTTATACCGGGCTTTACTTCCTGAACCAGCAATTGATGACATTGGGTAACAATTTTACCGGCACGAGCAATGAGTTCAATTTCCTCAGCCGTTTTTATGATGATCATTCTATCCGGGTTGCGTTAGGAGAGCTACCAATCGCTCCCGAACTTCAGAGACTGACCCTGATCCATCCAATTCGGAAAGAATTCCCCTTTCCTTATAATATTGGATTAAGGGCTCTGTTTGTTTTTGATATACCACCAATCGGGATTGTATGGTTTCCGACTTATCATCATTTCGCTGAATAAGGGGTATTTCACATACATTGCACACCCCCTCTTTTTTTGGTGGGATGGACTTCAGATGATATACGGCCTTACATTTGGGGCAACTTCGTCTCCCGCTTATTCGTTCAATTATATCCGCCTGGGGAAGGGAAAAATATACCACCCGATCAATGGCCTCCTCATTCTTTTGCAAAAACGAAGACAACTTATTGGCTTGGGCTACCGTTCGAGGAAATCCATCTAACAGAAACCCATTTCGACATTCAGGAGAACTTAATTTTTCTTCAACTAACCCAATCACGACATCATCAGGAACTAATTCACCACGATCCATGAAAAGTTTTGCTTCAATTCCAAGTTTGGTATGCCTTTCAACGCTCTCTCTCAGCAAATCTCCTGTTGAAAGTTTTTGAATACAGAACTTTTTGGCAATAAAATCTGCCTGAGTCCCTTTTCCAACTCCAGGAGGGCCTAAAAAAACAACCCTCATTCTGTTACCCACTTCTCCCTTTTAAGGACCCTTTTCCAAGAAAACCTTCATAATTCCGCATGAGCATATGATTTTCTATTTGTTGGGCCGTATCCAACCCCACCCCGATGACAATTAAAAGTGAGGTACCCCCAAAATAAAAAGGCATATTAAGTCGGTAAATCAATAATTCTGGAATAACGCATACGATGGCTAAATAAATAGCTCCAGCAAATGTAATTCTGGTTAAAACCTTATAAATAAAGTCTGCAGTCTTTTGCCCAGGTCGTATCCCTGGGATAAATCCACCATATTTCTTCATGTTGTCAGCCATATCAACAGGATTTAGCACCACAGCTGTGTAGAAGAAACAGAAAAAGATAATCATTCCAACATATAACATTGTATAAAGTAAGGATCCTGGAGCTAGTTGGGACCCGATGCTTTGAACCCACGGTACTTGTATAAAACTGGCAATTGTGGCCGGAAACGCAATAATTGAAGAGGCAAAAATTGGCGGAATTACACCAGCCGTATTGATTTTCAAAGGAATATGGGTATTTTGTCCCCCATATACCCGCCTCCCCACAATTCGCTTGGCATATTGCACCGCGATTTTTCTTCGTCCACTTTCTAAAAAAACAATAGCCCCCATAACTGCCAGCATAACGACACCAAGGACTAATAGTAAAAGTAGACTGATTTGACCAACCTGATATAAATCAAAGGTTTGAACAACTGCACTTGGAAGACTGGCAACTATGCCGGAGAAAATTATAAGAGAAATACCATTTCCAACACCCCGTTCAGTTATTTGCTCTCCTAACCACATCAGAAAGGCCGTACCAGCTACCAACGTAATCACTGTCATCAACCGAAAAGGCCAGCCAGGGTCAAGAACAAATGCTCCATCATTCATTCCTTCCAAGCCGAGAGCAATACCAAATCCTTGGATCAAGGCAATTAGGATCGTTCCATACCTGGTGTATTGAATGATAGTCTTTCTTCCTCGCTCACCTTCTTTTGCTAATTTCGAAAGATGCGGAACAACTACCGTGAGAAGCTGTAATATAATCGAGGCACTAATATAGGGCATAATGCCCAATGCGAAAATAGTAAGCCTTGATAAAGCGCCTCCCGAAAAGATATCAAGGAAGCCCATGAGGGCCCCTCCTCTTTCGGTGAGAAACTTGAAAAGCTCTTCATTATTGATTCCGGGAGTGGGGACATGAGCCCCAATCCGATAAACTGCAAGCATAGACAAGGTAAATATTACCCGGCTACGCAACTCCGGAATTTTGAAGATATTTTGAAGGCTTGTGATAAGCCGCTCAAGCACGGCCGATCACCTTTACTTGCCCACCGGCATTCTCAATTTTCTGTCTGGCAGTATCACTGAATTTATGCGCTTCAACAACAATCGGTCGATCAATTTCCCCAGTACCAAGTATTTTGACAAGGAGGTTCCGCCCTTTTGTTAAACCGATTTCCTTAAAAACTGTTGGGTTAAAATTGGTGGTATTTTCCTGCGAAACTAGATCCTTAAGGTTTACCACCGAATATTGTATCCGAAAAATATTTGTAAACCCACGTTTGGGCAATCTGCGGGCAAGTGGCATTTGTCCACCTTCAAAACCAGCTTGATTAGCTCGACCGGAACGGGCCAATAACCCTTTATGCCCCTTCCCGGCTGTCTTCCCTAACCCGGAACCAGGCCCACGGCCAAGGCGTTTTTTCTTGGTTTTTGACCCAGGAGACGGATGTAAATCATGTAGTTTCATGAAACAGCAACCTCAATAAGATGCCTGACCTTATAAATTAATCCACGTACCTGTTCTGTATCAGGACGACTGACAGTCTGTCCTATTTTCCTAAGTCCGAGCCCCAATAAAACCACACGCATCTTATCTGGATGGCCTATTGTGCTCCGCTTTAATGTGATTGAGAGATTAGCTGGTGTTACCATGATTTCCAGGTTTCCTCACTGGTTTTTTATTTCAATTAATCTTCCATCCCGACGGCCGTTCGACGCATCTCTCTTACTTCATAGGGATCACGCAGTTGGCTCAAACCTTCAATAGTTGCCCTCACGGCATTAAACGGATTCCCACGACCTAGGGTTTTCGCAACGATATTCTGAGCACCAGCCACCTCCAGTAACGAACGTACCGCTCCTCCAGCGATGATACCCGTACCTTGTTTTGCTGGTTTCAAGACGATATGCTCTCCACCAAAATATCCATGCACCTCATGGGGAATAGTATTAGCTTTAAGGGGAATCCTGATTAGATTTTTTTTTGCGTGAGCCACGGCCTTAGCTATGGCAGATGGAACTTCGGTCGCTTTACCTTTTCCTACACCAACCCAACCATCGCCATCGCCCACAACAACCAAGGCTGAAAAGGAAAACCGTTTCCCCCCTTTCACCACTTTGGCCACACGGTTAATCACCACCGGCTTATCTTTTAAATTGAGCTCTTCAACATTAACCCTCACAGAAGTGAATCCTTCCCTTTAGCAAAAGTTGGGGCTGAGCAAGATTAAAATTTTAACCCACCTGAACGAGCAGCATCGGCTAACGCCTTGACCCGGCCATGATACAATCTGCCACCCCGATCAAATACCACTAGTTCAATTGGTATGGCCTTTGCCCGTTCAGCAATTGCCTGTCCCACCATCTTGGCTGCTTCAATATTTCCACCTGATTTTATTTTATCCTTTAAGCCAGGGTCACAGGATGACGCCGAAACCAAGGTACGTCCATCCGCATCATCGATAATTTGGGCATAAATATGAGAATTACTTCTAAACACACTTAATCGTGGACGAGAAGATAAACCTACAATACGCAACCGCACCCGCCGACTCCGCTTATGCAACCTTTTTTGTTTTTCCAGTATATTCACAAGTTCAACCTACTTTTTGCCGGCTTTGCCAGCTTTTTTGCGAAGGATTTCACCAACATACTTTATACCTTTTTGCTTGTACACATCCGGAACCTTCATACTTCTAATTTGAGCTGCCACCAAGCTGACGATTCGTTTATCAATGCCCTTAAGAGAAATTGATGTTTGCTTGTCAACAGACGCCTCGACTCCTTTTGGCAATTTTATTGACACCGGATGAGCATATCCGACAGAGAAACTTAATTCACTTCCTTGAATTTGCGCTCGGTATCCAACCCCCATCACCTCAAGGTTTTCCTGGAAACCCTCTTTGACTCCCTTGAACTGATTAGCAAGCTCCGCCCTTGTTAGCCCATGTAGCGCCTTTAGTTTTGCTGAATCGTCGGTTCTGGACAACGAAACTACTTCCTTCTCTATACTGGCTTCTATTCCCGGGCTCAGACCCCACTGGAGTTGGCCCAGCGGCCCCTTCACTAAAACGTTCCCATCAATGACCTGCACTTCGACGCCCTTGGGAATTGCTATCGGCTTTCGTCCAATCCTCGACATGATTAACCTATTAATTAAAAATTCCAGTAAAAAAGGTATCCACAATCACCACACATGGCATAAAACTTCACCGCCAACCTGGGAACTTCTGCATTGTTCATCAGTTAATAATCCACGATCAGTGGTTAGAATAGCCATTCCCAATCCCCGCATCACTCGTGGAAGATCTTCCTTTCCCGCATATACTCTACACCCCGGCTTACTGATCCGTTTTATCCCGGTTATGAATGATTTTTTTTGGCGACCAGGAGCATATCGAAGAGAAACTTCAATAACTGGGTGCCCATTGGCACCCGTAGCCGCTTTATAGTCACGGATGAATCCCTCTTCCTTGAAAATTCGCAGGATATCTTTTTTAACCCGAGAAGATGGGATTTTAACCAAATCGTGGCCACGGCTTCCCGCATTTTGGATTCGCACGAATAAATCTGCGAGAGGATCAGTCATCGACATGCTAAAAACCTCATATTGAATTATTTGCCAATTGCTACCAAAAATTGTTTAACAAATACGCTACCAACTGGATTTGGTTACGCCGGGGATATCACCACGCAAACTCAGGAAACGAAAACATATTCGACACATAAGGAAGCGACGCAAAAATCCTCTCACGCGCCCACAAAGCGGACAACGATTATAGTGGCGGCATGCAAATTTTGGCTTTCGTTTTGCCTTATTTTTTAGTGCTAACCTTGACACGTTCGCTCCTTTCCCTCCTTAGGGTTTCCGAAAAGGCATTCCTAAGTGGGCCAATAAAGATTTGGCTTCATCATTCCGTTGAGCGGTAGTAACAAACGTAATATCCATCCCATGGATTGATGCAACATCATCATATTTTATTTCAGGAAACGCCAGCTGTTCTTTTAAGCCGAGCGTATAGTTCCCTCGTCCATCGAAAGCTTTTGGCGAGATCCCACGGAAATCACGAATTCTGGGTAAAGCCACTGATACCAACCGGTCCAAAAACTCATGCATCCTTGCGCCCCTTAAGGTAACCTTCGCTCCTATCGGAATTCCTTCACGCAATTTGAATCCCGCGATGGCTTTTTTTGATCGAGTCAAGACAGGCTTTTGCCCGGTTATTTGTTCAAGTTCGGCCGCGGCACTTTCCAATAATTTTACATTTTGAACGGCTTCCCCCATACCAATATTTAAGACGATCCTTTCCACTCGAGGCACCTGCATTGGGTTTTTATACCCAAATTCCTTCATCATGGCAGGGATAACCTGTTCATGGTACATTGCCTTAATCCGTGGAATATAATCCTTCGGTTTAACCGCAGAGGAACCGACGGCCTTTTCCTTTTCTTTGGCTGCTTGTTTGGTTACAGATTTTGATTTCATCAGCTTTTATCCAAAACTTCATTTGGTGCTTTTTGATAAACACGGACTTTCCGTCCATCATCAAAAGTTTTCATTTTCATTCTTGAAGGTTTTTTAACAGAATCACAAAATGCCATGACATTGGAAATCGCCATAAAACCTTCCCGCTCAAGGATTCCCCCCTGCTTATTTTTAGCGTTTGGTTTTGTATGTCGCTTAATTATATTTAGCTTTTCAACTGTGACCCTGGCATCTTTTGTTTGAACCTGGAGGACTTTCCCCGTCTTACCACGCTCCTTACCAGCGATAACCATAACTAAATCGCCTTTTTTTATCCGAAATTTTTCAGCCATATTAACCTACCCTAAATGACTTCTGGAGCCAGAGATATAATTTTCATGTACTTTTTCTTTCTTAATTCTCTTGCAACGGGCCCAAAGATACGAGTCCCAACAGGATCACCTTGAGCATTAACTAAAACACACGCATTCCTGTCGAATTTGATATGAGAACCATCTTCTCTTCGACGGCCTTTTTTAGTTCGGACAATGACGGCCTTCATGACGTCACCTTTTTTAACTGATGCCTTTGGAATTGCCTCTTTTACGGCCACCACAATGATGTCCCCTAAAGACCCATACCGGCGCTTCGTTCCACCCAGCACATGAAAACACATCACATTTTTTGCGCCTGAATTATCGGCCACGTCTAGATAAGTATAATTTTGTATCATTAGGTTTCTCTATTTCTTATTAACCGAAGAAATATTTAAAACACATACCCAGAATTCTAGGAAGCCACTCGTTTACTTAAAACCTCAGAAACTCGCCAATGCTTGGTCTTACTTAAAGGCCGCGCATAGACAATATGAACCTGATCTCCTATTTGGCATTGATTCACTTCATCGTGAGCCTTTAACTTTGTCTTTCTTCTCAACACTTTTCCATACAGAGAATGACGCTCTATGCGAATAACTTCAACCACAACGGTTTTTTGCATTTTATTACTAACTACTTTTCCCGTAAGTGATCGGGGCAGAGCCCTGGTCTGTGTCATAATTAATTAACTTTCCTTACAAAGTCTTGGTTGACTAATTAGCCTTTTGGCGAAGAACAGTTTTAACCCTGGCGATATCTTTTCTTGTCTCACGTATTCGCATTGGATTTTCCATGCGTCCTAATGCCAATTGACTCCGAAAATGAAACAATTCCTGCTTCAATTTATTTATTTTTTCAAACAACTCACTTTTTTCTAAATTTTTTATTTCGTCCATTTCCATATCCAATACCTACAAAACAGGTATCTCTCCACGAATAACAAATTTTGTGGCCACAGGTAATTTATGCCCTGCCAAACGCAATGCCTCTTCTGCAACGGTTTGCGTAACATCATCCATTTCAAACAAAATCCTTCCAGACTTTACCGGGGCAACCCAATATTCAGGGTTCCCCTTTCCTTTTCCCATTCGAACTTCCGCAGGCTTCTTAGTAATGGGCTTATCAGGGAAAATTCTGGTCCAAATCCTCCCACCCCTCTTGACATGTCTGGTCATCGCGATACGAGCAGCTTCGATTTGCCTGGCCGTAATTCTTCCTGGCTCCATGGCCTTAAGGCCGAATACTCCATAGGCGATTTCCCCACCACGGTAGGCCTTACCACGCATCCGGCCCTTTTGAACCTTTCTGAATTTAACCCTTTTCGGAGCTAACATCTTTCAAATACTCCAATCACTTAGATCATTACCATCTTTATAAAAAACCTAATGAAGGCTCCGACTTTTCCAAAGAAGGTATTTGAGCATCACCTTTAAATATCCAAGCCTTTACCCCAATTTGGCCCATGGCGGTTTTGGCCTCGGCAAATCCATATTCAACATCCGCCCTCAGAGTATGAAGGGGAACTCGACCCTCTCGATACCACTCAGTTCTGGCAATTTCATGTCCTCCCAGCCGACCAGCGCAATACACCTTAATCCCCAAAGCTCCAAGTCTCAAAGCAGAGGCCACGCTTCGCTTCAACGCACGACGAAATGAGACCCGCTTTTCCAATTGGGTGGCAATGTTCTCTGCAACCAGCTGAGCATCCAGCTCTGGCTTCTTAATTTCTTTCACCGTTACAAAAACTTCATTGCCATACTCTTTTTCAAGCGTGGCTTTCAATTTATCAACCTCAGCGCCCTTCCTCCCTATGATAATTCCGGGACGAGCAGTATGAATGATCAATTTAAGTTGATTGCCAGATCGCTCTATTTCCACGCTGGATATGCCAGCATGATACAAACGTTTTTTAACCACGTCCCTAATGGACAAATCTTGGTGAAGCAACTTCGCAAAGTCTTTTTTTGCATACCATCGCGAATGCCATGTTCTGGTATAACCCAATCTGAAACCATACGGGTGCGTCTTTTGACCCATCTATTCTTTCTCCCCCTTAACTCCCAAGATTTGAAAAATAGGCACCACTACCCAGCCGGACTCACAACGATTGTTATATGACTCGTTCTCTTATGAATAGGGTTAGCCCTTCCCATTGATCGAGGGCGAAAGCGCTTATATATTGGACCACCATCCACATACGCTCTGGCGATTCGAAGATTTTCTGGGTCACCCAAATCCTTCTGCCCGGCGTTAGATACTGCCGAAAAGAGTAATTGCTCAACCACCCTGGCCGCTGACCTGGGGGTATATTTCAATATGGCTAATGCTTCAGCCGCATTCCTTCCCCTAACCATATCAACAATCAACCTTGCCTTACGTGGGGCCAATCTTACATGTCGAAGAATTGCTTTAGCTTCCGCCATATTTTTTCTACCTTGCTCAAATACCTATGACTTAAGAAAACCGAAAATTTTTTACTTTAACGCAACAGCCTTTTCACTCCTGGCATGACCATGTCCCTTAAAAAATCTCGTCGGAGCGAATTCACCCAATTTATGACCCACCATATTGTCGGTAATAAAAACCGGGATAAATTTCTTTCCGTTATGGACCGCAAAAGTTAAGCCGATCATATCTGGAATAATTGTCGACCGTCTCGACCAGGTTTTTATTACCTTGGACTCTCTTCCCTCTCTGGCCTTTTCAACTTTTTTTGCAATATGGTCATCGACAAATGGACCTTTATGGACTGACCTTGGCATCGATTCCCCCTTAAATTAACGGGACTTTTTCTTTCTACCGGCAATTATAAAACGCGAGCTTTGGTTTCGCGGCTTTCTTGTTTTAAACCCCTTTGTCGGCTGACCCCACGGTGAAACAGGATGCGGATTCCCTTGACCGGACTTTCCTTCACCACCGCCATGGGGATGGTCAACCGGATTCATCACCACTCCCCGTTGATGGGGTTTACGCCCTAACCATCGAGATCGACCAGCTTTCCCAATGGTGACGTTATTATGGTCAGAATTCCCGACCTGCCCGATCGTGGCCATACATGTTCCGAGTATTTTCCTCATTTCACCAGACGTTAAACGAATCTGGACATAGCCCTCATCCCGGCCCATCACCTGAGCCGAAGCCCCTGCACTCCGAACTAATTGGGCTCCCTTACCCGGCTTTAACTCTACATTGTGCACAACTATACCAAGAGGCATTTCCATAAGAGGCAAAGCATTTCCCACCCTCACGTCTACCCCAGTACCAGCTTTAACTGAATCCCCGACCTTCAAACCCAAAGGAGCCAGGATATAGCGTTTTTCCCCATCCGCATAATGCAAAAGTGCAATTCGAGCCGATCGATTAGGGTCATATTCAATTCCGGCCACCTTGCCTACAATGTTTAATTTATCCCGTTTAAAATCAATTTTCCTATAGAGGCGCTTATGCCCACCACCTTTAAATCGGGAAGTAATTCTTCCAGAGTTATTCCTCCCACCAGATTTAGATTTAAAACTGGTAAGGGCTTTTTCCGGTCTTTTACGCGATAACCCCTCACCGGTGACAGCCGACATTCCCCTTCGGCCAGGTGACGTTGGATTATATTCTTTTATTGGCATAAACGAACTCTCTTTATTTCAGGAATTGACAAAAAATAAAATCCACTAGGCACTTTCATACAATTCTATTTTTTCGCCCTCTTTTAATGTAATGAAGGCCTTCCTCCAATCCGATCTCTTCCCAGTAAAACGACCTTGTCGTTTTTTTTTGCCCCTAACATTCATCACATTCACCGAAGCCACCTTAACGCTAAACACCTTCTCCACGGCTCTTCGAATATCAATCCGAGTCGCCTGACGATGCACGGAGAACGCAATACCATTCTTAATCTCGCGTATTGCGGTAATTTTTTCTGTTAACAAAGGACGAATTAAAACATCATGTGGATTCACGTTACACCCAAATTTCCTGAATTCGTTCCAGCTCTGCCTTGGTTACAACCAATTTTTCACACCAAAGCACGTCATATACATTAAGGTCCTTACCATGAAGAATTTTAAGATTCTTTACATTTTTTCCAATACGAAAAATATCAGCCAATTCCTCCTGAATGACTAATAGGACCTTCCCACTCGCCCCGACATTGGATAAGGACTTAACCAATTCACGAGTTTTCAATTCAGGAAGTACCAAGTCGCCCAAGACCACCAATCCATCTCCAGCCTTGGCTGCCAGAGCTCCTCTTAAGGCCGCCCTATACATTTTCTTTGGCAAGGTGGATGAATACGATCTAGGCTTCGGCCCGAAAACTGTACCGCCGCCCCTCCAAATCGGAGATCGACTTGATCCGGATCTTGCCCGACCCGTATGCTTTTGCTTCCATGGTTTCTTACCGCCGCCCCTTACTTCCCCACGACCAAGCGTAGACGCTGTACCCTGCCGAGCACTTGACCGCTGCATCACCACTGCGCGGTGAACCAATGAGGGATTAACCGACGAACTGAAAACCCCATTCGTCAAATCAACTTTATCTACAGGCCGAGAGTCTGGGCCAAATACAGGAAAAGCATCAATAGATTGCATCAGCTGACCTTCCTTACGATGACCACCCCTCCAACCGGACCAGGGACAGAACCTGTAATTAAGAGTATGTTTTCCTCGGTCTTTATTCCAAAAACCGTTAATCCTCTTACAGTAATTTGTTTATTCCCCATGTGACCGGGGAGTTTTTTATTCTTTAATACTCTTGAAGGAAAAGAACTTGACCCGATGGACCCAGGGGCCCGATGAAACATCGATCCATGGGATGCTGGGCCACCGGCATAATTATGCCGCTTCATAACTCCCTGGAATCCTTTTCCTTTAGAAACTCCCTCAACATTGATTGATTCACCCTCAGAGAACAAATTTACGTCAACCTGGGAACCCACTTGCGCTTCACCGGCTGAACCAAACTCTCTCAAATGACGCCAAACCTTATTTCCTGCTTTCTTCATGTGCCCTAACTGAGGTTTCGTCTGCTTTCGTTCCGGCACTTCATCAAACCCAATCTGCACGGCATCATAGCCATCTGTACTTTTCTTCTTGACCTGCACAATTCCGCAGGGGCCAGCTTCAATAACCGTCACAGGAATAAGGCGTCTTTCCTTATCATAAACCTGGATCATACCTAATTTTTTACCTATCAACCCTTTAACCATAATTCGATAATTACCTAAATTAAGTTGACTGTAACTAAGGGAAGCCTTGACCAGAAACCTATAGTTTAATTTCTACATCCACCCCGGCCGCCAAATTAAGCTTCATCAGCGCGTCCATAGTCTCGGGAGTCGGCTCCATAATGTCCAGCAATCGTTTGTGAGTACGAATCTCAAACTGCTCCCGTGATTTTTTGTCAACGTGAGTTGATCTCTGGACGGTCCACTTCTCAATTCTCGTAGGCAGAGGCACAGGACCAGCAATGCGAGCGCCACTCCGACGAACGGTATCCACAATCTCACGAAGAGATTGATCTAATACCCTATAATCAAACCCTTTTAATCGAATTCGTATTCTGCGGTCTCGATCCACAAAAACCTACCCTTTCCACTTCACCAGTATTTCTTACGCGACGATTTCCGTGACCACCCCGGCTCCGACCGTTCGGCCCCCTTCTCGCACTGCAAATCGCACCCCTTGCTCCATCGCAATCGGGGAGATCAGTTCACCCTCAAACGACACATTATCCCCCGGCATCACCATCTCCACCCCCGGGTTTAATTGCACCACTCCCGTAACATCTGTCGTCCGGAAGTAAAACTGCGGACGATAGCCATTAAAAAACGGCGTATGCCGTCCACCCTCTTCCTTCGTCAAAATATACACTTCCGCCTTGAATTTCGTATGCGGCGTAATGCTCTTCGGCTTGGCCAACACCATGCCGCGCTCCACATCCTCTTTCTTCGTGCCCCGCAACAGCGCTCCAATATTGTCACCCGCCTGTCCCTCATCCAACACCTTCCGGAACATTTCCACGCCCGTGACAATCGTCGTCTGCGTCGGCTTCAGCCCCACAATCTCAATTTCATCCCCCACCTTGACCACGCCACGCTCCACCCGGCCCGTCACCACCGTCCCCCGCCCGCTGATGGTAAAGACATCTTCAATCGGCATCAGAAACGGCTTATCAATGGCTCGCTGGGGAGTCGGGATGTAACTATCGACCGCCTCCAATAAGCGCATAATCGACGGCACACCCACCTCACTCTGATCCCCTTCGATGGCCTTAATCGCTGACCCGATGACCACCGGCACATCATCGCCCGGAAAGCCATACTTCGTCAGCAACTCCCGCACTTCCAATTCCACCAACTCCAGCAATTCCTTGTCTTCAACTTTATCCGCTTTATTCAAAAAGACCACGATAAACGGGACGCCCACCTGCCGCGCTAACAAAATATGTTCCCGCGTTTGCGGCATCGGCCCATCGGCCGCACTGACCACCAAAATCGCCCCATCCATTTGCGCCGCCCCGGTAATCATGTTCTTCACATAGTCCGCATGCCCCGGGCAGTCGACGTGCGCATAATGGCGATTGTCGGTTTCATATTCCACATGGGAGATGGCAATGGTGAGAATTTTGGTCGGATCCCGTCGCCCCTGACTCTCACTCGCCTTGGCGACTTCATCATAGGGAACAAACTTCGCCTTCCCCGTATCGCCCATCACTTTCGTCAAGGCCGACGTCAGGGTCGTCTTCCCATGGTCAACGTGCCCGATCGTCCCCACATTGACATGCGGCTTCTTCCGCTCAAATTTCGCCTTCGCCATGCCCTACCTCCTCTTGAATTCCTTGCCTTACCGAATTGAAAAATATACCAGAGGAAAACTATTCCCCTTGATTCTTTTTTATAATTTGCTGAGCCATAAGCTTTGGCACCACCTCATAAGACTCAAACTCCATACTGTACGTGGCACGTCCCTGGGTCTTTGATCTTAAATCCGTGGAATACCCAAACATCTCACTCAATGGGACCGCAGCATCAACAATTTGCGAAGTTCCCCTTGCACGCATTCCGTGAATTTTTCCGCGCCGACTATTTAAATCACCTATCACATCACCCATAAAATCCTGAGGAACAAGAACTTCAACCTTCATTACCGGCTCCAACAAAACCAAATCCGCTTTTTGACAGGCACTTACCAATGCCATTGACCCAGCAATCTTAAAGGCCATCTCACTCGAGTCCACTTCATGAAAAGAACCATCAAACAACGTGACACGAAGATCGCGCAATGGGTATCCAGCAAGAATCCCACTCTCCATTCGCTCTCGAACCCCTTTTTCCACCGGAGCGATATATTCCCTGGGAACCGTTCCCCCAACAATTTTATTTACAAACTCTAAACCGACACCAGACTCTGCCGGCTCCACCCTCAGCCACACATGGCCGTACTGACCACGACCACCGGTCTGCTTTACATACTTCCCCTCAGCTTCCGCTTTTCCCTTGATGGTTTCACGATAAGCTACCTGAGGCTTCCCGACATTCGCCTGAACTTTAAATTCACGAAGAAGACGATCAACAATGATCTCAAGATGCAATTCCCCCATACCAGATATGATCGTTTGCCCTGTCTCATCATCTGATTTCACCTGGAAGGAAGGATCTTCCTGAGCCAGCTTTTCCAAAGAATACCCCAACTTATCCATATCTTGCTTGGTCTTTGGCTCGACAGCCAAAGAAATAACGGGCTCGGGGAATTTTATTACTTCCAACAAAATTTGATGCTTCTCATCACAAAGAGTGTCACCTGTTCGAGTGTCCTTGAGACCCACGGCTGCCGCAATATCACCAGCAGAGACCTCATCGATCTCCTCTCTCTTATTGGCATGCATCTTTAATAGGCGCCCTATTCGCTCCTTTTTTCCCTTTGCCACGTTGTACACATAGGATCCAGCGGACAATTTCCCTGAATACACCCTAAAATACGTTAATTGACCGGAAAAAGGATCCGACATTATTTTAAATGCTAAAGCAGCAAACGGCTCACTATCCTCTGGCTTTCTGGTTAACTCTGCTTCGGAATGAGGATCAACACCAACAACGGGAGGGAGGTCTACCGGAGAAGGGAGATAATCAACCACACCATCAAGCAACGGCTGAACACCTTTATTCTTAAAAGCCGATCCGCAAAAGACTGGATTAATTTTCAATCCTATCGTCCCTGCCCGTATTGCCCGCTTTACCTCATCTACAGCCAGAACCTCACCAGCCAAATATCGCTCCATCACCCCTTCATCAAACTCAACTACAGAATCCAACAATTTCTCGCGATATTCTTTTGCCAACTCTAAATAGTCATCAGGAATTTCCTGGACAGAATAAGCCGCACCAAGGGTCTCATCATCAAAAACCAACGCTTTCATAAGCAGAAGGTCAATTACCCCTCGCAAACCATCCTCTTTCCCTAAAGGCAATTGTACGGGAATCGGCTTGGCCCCCAGTCGATCAATTAAAGACTGAACGCTTGCAAAAAAATCAGCGCCCACTCGGTCCATTTTATTCATAAACACAATTCGTGGAACTTGATACTTATCTGCCTGTCGCCACACCGTCTCTGATTGGGGCTCCACTCCCTGAACCGAATCGAATACAGCTATAGCTCCATCAAGCACTCGGAGGGACCGCTCTACCTCAATAGTGAAATCAACATGACCAGGCGTGTCGATTATGTTAATCCGATTTTCCTTCCAGAAACAGGTGGTGGCGGCGGAAGTAATCGTGATCCCTCGCTCCCGCTCCTGCTCCATCCAATCCATTGTTGCCGCGCCCTCATGGACTTCACCAATTTTATGGGAAACCCCCGTATAATAGAGGACACGTTCGGTAGTCGTAGTTTTGCCGGCATCAATATGGGCCATGATGCCAATATTCCGAGTCCGACTTAAAATGAAATCTGTTGACACAAATTCCTCACACAACAATGCCGGCAAGGGCAAAGCTCATTATAGATAAACAGAGAAAAAACCATCTCCGCTTAGGAAACGACAAGCTCCCCCGCAGCACCAATATTCAAACACTACCACCGGTAATGAGCAAAAGCTCTATTGGCTTCAGCCATCCGGTGCGTCTCATCCCTCTTCTTTACCGCCGAACCGTTATTATTAGCAGCATCCATTAACTCCGCCGCCAATTTCTCCCTCATACTCTTACCACTTCGAGCCAACGCACTTTGCTTAATCCACCTCAAGGCCAAAGCCACCTGACGCACAGGACGGATTTCTACAGGCACCTGGTAAGACGCTCCCCCGACCCTTCTTGACTTCACTTCTACCATTGGCTTGACGTTTCCCAATGCAGCATGGAAGACCTTAAGTGGTTCATCCCCCGTCTTTTCCCTGACAATATCAAATGCCCCGTAACAAACCCGCTCAGCCGTACTCTTCTTTCCGTCCTGCAGAAGAATATTCAAAAACCTGCCAACGACTTGATCCTTATATCTGGCATCCTGGACAACCTTTTGACGAAGAACGAGTGGCCTACGTGGCATTTTTTCCCCTAAAGAATTAACGAATTTTAAATTAAATAAGCGAAGGTAAAAGCGCGGGACCTACTACTTGGGGCGCTTTGCACCATACTTTGATCGCCCCTGCTTCCTGTTAGCAACCCCAACGGCATCCAATGCTCCACGAATCATATGATATCTGACACCAGGAAGATCCTTCACCCTACCGCCACGCACCAGAACAATAGAATGCTCCTGCAGGTTATGACCCATACCTGGTATATAAGCAGTTACCTCAAGGCCCGTCGTCAATCGAACCCTTGCTACTTTTCTCAATGCCGAGTTTGGCTTCTTAGGAGTCGTAGTATATACCCTAAGACAGACTCCCCTTCGCTGAGGGCACTGATTTAAAGCGGAACTCTTGCTCTTTGCTTTAATGGCCTTACGGCCGACACGTATCAACTGGTTTACTGTAGGCATATTATTCCAATTACAATTTCTTTTTAATAAATTTAAAAAGTCGAAAATTTATTGGGGCGAACCGGGTGATCTTATAGATTCATTTCCGTTATGTCAAGGTGCCATTACATCTGAAACGTAGCATTAAAAATTATTTTTCACTTGACGTATGAACTTTATTTAAACTTGACTGATCCTCGGAAGACAGAGCTACATCTTCCTCTGTCCTCTTCGGCACAAATGTTTCGCGATACTCCCCCCAACCTGTTCCAGCCGGAATCAACCTTCCGACGATCACATTCTCTTTTAAGCCACGTAAATCATCCGTACGGCCATTAATAGCAGCCTCTGTAAGAACTCTGGTTGTTTCCTGGAAGGAAGCCCCGGAAATAAAGCTGTCAGTACTTAGCGAAGCCTTTGTGATTCCCAATAAGACAGGCTTACCTAGTGCTGGCTGCCCGCCCTCGGAAATGACCCTTTCATTCTCATCATCAAAAACAGATTTATTGACCTGAGTGCCAGGCAAGAACGCGCTATCGCCAGCATCCTCGATTCTCACCTTTTTTAGCATTTGGCGGGTGATGACCTCAATGTGTTTATCGTTAATCACAACTCCCTGAAGGCGGTAAACCTCTTGCACCTCATCAACCAAATACTTCTGCAACTCCCTTGGCCCCAAGACGCTTAAAATGTCATGTGGATTAGCGGACCCATCCATTAATGGTTCACCAGCTCTTACCCAATCACCTTCATGAACATTTACGTGTCGGCCACGCGGGATAAAATATTCCTTTACATCACCAATCTTGTTATCCACGACGACCTTTCGTAAGCCTTTCACAAAACCACCGAAAGACACTTCTCCATCAATTTCGGTGACAACCGCATGCTCCTTAGGCTTTCTCGCCTCAAACAATTCAGCTACCCGAGGCAAGCCTCCTGTAATATCTTTTGTTTTAGTCGTTTCTCTAGGTATTTTTGCCAGCACATCTCCAGGATATACAGTCGATCCTTTTTCCACAAAAATATGAGCTCCTACTGGCAGGAGGTATCGTGCGGGAGATCCAGATGAAAGCTTTGCGGTTTTTCCTGACTCGTCCTTAACGGACAACCGCGGACGCAAATTGGTCCCTGCCTGCTCGATGACGACCCGACGCGATAAACCAGTGACTTCATCCACCTCTTCTTTCATGGTGACTCCTTCGGCAATATCACCGAAAGCCACCTTCCCCCCTACTTCAGTCAAGATGGTAAGTGAATACGGATCCCACTCCACAAACTTCTGTCCTACTTCGACCTTTCCTCCATCTGGGACTTTTATCTTTCCTCCATACACCACCGGATATTTTTCCCGTTCACGGCCAGTCTCATCAATTACGGCAACTTTGCCATTGCGTACCATTACCACCCAATCCCCTTGTCGAGTCTTTACGGCCATACTGGGATTATAAAAATCCGCATTTTTCTTTGCGTCAAAACTTAAAAATTTAATCGTCCCATCATGCTTGGATGCCAGAACCGTTTGCTCCACAACCTTACTGGCCGTGCCTCCAATATGGAACGTCCGCATGGTCAACTGGGTCCCTGGCTCACCGATAGACTGCGCCGCAATGACTCCAACAGGTTCTCCCTTTTCTACAAGGCGGCCGCGTGCTAAATCTCTGCCGTAGCATTTGGCACACACCCCCCATCGAGATTGGCATGTGAGAACTGAACGAATTTTTACGTGGTCGATTCCCGCTTCAACGATTGTCTTACAAAGCTCTTCCTCTAATTCTTCATGAGCTTTAACAATGACTTCCTGCGTGACGGGATCGAGCACATCCTCTGCTGTTAACCGCCCAAGAATGCGTTCATCCAGGGGTTGAATCACTTCTCCACCCTCTACTAACGCCGAAACGATAATTCCGTCCGTTGTGAAGCAATCAGGCTCACTGATAATCACATCCTGAGCCGCATCCACAAGACGCCTAGTGAGGTACCCGGAATTTGCCGTCTTAAGTGCTGTATCTGCCAACCCCTTCCGTGCTCCATGCGTCGAAATAAAATACTGTAAAACCGTGAGACCCTCTCGGAAATTAGCGGTAATAGGAGTTTCAATAATTTCTCCTGAAGGCTTGGCCATAAGACCGCGCATTCCTCCCAATTGCCGAATCTGCTGGGAACTGCCTCTAGCGCCTGAATCCGCCATCATAAAGATAGGATTGAGACCTTCTGCTGCGCCGCGCCCGCCTCCCTCTTTAATTTCCTTCATCATTTCAATAGCAACTTCTTCGCCAACATGGGCCCAAATATCAATAACCTTGTTGTATCGCTCACCATTAGTAATCAGGCCTTCACTGTATTGCTCTTGAACCTGGGAAACATCTCCTTTGGCGCGCTCGATCAATTCCTTTTTGCGAGACGGAATATGCATGTTATCGATACAAATGGAAACGCCGGCTTTAGTGGCATAGGAGAACCCTAAATCTTTCAATTGATCAAGCATGACGACTACTTCATGCAGACCGGCTTGACGATACACACGATCAATCAGTTTCGTCAGCTCCTTTTTCGTCATAAGCTGATTTACGTGTGAAAAAGGCATGCTTCCTGGCAACACCTCAGAAAGAATCACTCGTCCAACCGTCGTATCAATCATATCTCCATCAATTCGTACTTTTATTCTCGCCTGCTCTTCCACTTCCTGCGAATCATAGGCAATTCGAACCTCATCTGTAGAGGAAAAGATCTTCCCCTCTCCTCGGGCACCATCACGATCCTTGGTCAACCAATAACATCCTAAAACCATATCCTGAGAGGGAATTGATAGGGGTCGACCATTGGCCGGTGAAAGCACATTATTGGCCGCCATCATTAATACCCGAGCCTCAATTTGGGCTTCCACTGAAAGCGGAACATGCACAGCCATTTGATCCCCATCAAAGTCCGCATTAAAAGCCGCACAGACTAAGGGATGGAGGCGAATAGCCTTTCCTTCTACCAAAATAGGGTCAAAAGCCTGAATGCCAAGACGATGAAGAGTTGGAGCACGATTCAACATAACCGGATGCTCTCGAATCACTTCATCAAGGACATCCCAGACTTCTGGACGCTCCTTCTCAACCAAACGCTTAGCGCTTTTGATTGTCGTTGCTGCTCCACGCTCTTCCAGTTTATGAAAGATAAACGGTTTAAATAATTCCAATGCCATTTTCTTGGGCAATCCACATTGGTTAAGCCGTAATTCTGGACCGACCACAATCACCGACCGCCCGGAGTAATCGACCCGTTTTCCGAGGAGATTCTGCCTAAATCGCCCCTGCTTGCCTTTGAGCATATCGCTCAAAGACTTGAGAGGACGCTTATTGGCGCCACGGATGACCCGGCCCCGACGCCCATTATCAAACAACGCGTCGACCGCTTCCTGCAGCATTCGCATTTCATTGCGGATAATGACACCGGGAGCCTTCAATTCCACCAATCGCTTGAGACGGTTATTGCGATTAATCACTCGACGATAAAGATCATTAAGATCCGAAGTCGCGAACCGGCCTCCATCCAAAGGCACCAGTGGGCGAAGCTCAGGTGGCAACACCGGAATGGCGTCCATAATCATCCACTCTGGATTATTTCCTGATTTATGAAACGCCTCAATGACCTTCAATCGTTTCGTAAGTTTTTTCCCCACCGCAGCGGATGTCGTACTCTTTATCTTGACATGCCGTTCATCCCACAAAGCATTAATATCTACTTTGCGCAATAATTCACGAATAGCTTCGGCACCAATACCCACTTTAAAAGAATTGGCCCCGTACTCCTCGACGCACTCACGATATCTTTCCTCCGTCAAGAGCTCTCTTTCTTTCAAATTCGTATTGCCGGTATCCAAGACCACATACGCCTCAAAATAGAGGATCTTCTCCAACTGCTTTAAACTCATATCCAAAAGAATGCCAATCCGGCTGGGCACACCCTTGAGAAACCAGATGTGAGCAACAGGAGCAGCCAATTCGATATGACCCATTCTCTCCCGTCGAACTTTTGACTGGATGACTTCCACGCCGCACTTATCACACACAATTCCACGGTGCTTCATCCGCTTGTATTTGCCGCAATTACATTCCCAATCTTTGGTTGGCCCGAATATTTTTGCGCAAAACAGCCCATCCCGTTCAGGCTTAAAGGACCGATAGTTGATCGTCTCTGGCTTTTTTACCTCGCCATAAGACCACGAGCGAATCTTCTCAGGCGAAGCGATACGAATTCGCATGGCATCAAATGAAACGGCATCACGAGGTTTTTCAAAAAGCGAATAGATACTATCCAAGTTCGTTCCTCCGATTATGTTGAATGATGGGACCGGACAACCACGCTAATTCTCTAATCAGCAGATTTAATCAACTCCACATCCAACCCTAAACTTTGCAATTCCTTCACTAAGACATTAAAGGACTCCGGAAGACCAGGTTCCAAAAAGTTCTCACCTTTCACGATTGCTTCATACATTCGAGACCGTCCTGGCACATCATCTGATTTCACGGTCAAAAATTCCTGCAAGGTGGAAGCCGCCCCATATGCTTGCAGAGCCCAGACCTCCATCTCTCCTAGACGTTGACCACCAAATTGAGCCTTTCCTCCAAGCGGTTGCTGCGTGACCAAAGAATATGGTCCGATTGAGCGAGCGTGAATCTTATCGTCCACCAAATGGTGAAGTTTCAGCATATACATGTATCCCACCGTGACCGGACTCTTAAATGGTTCGCCTGTCCGTCCATCATAGACCACCGATTGTCCTGACTCAGGGAGATTCGCCTTTTTCAATAATTCTTTGATTTCCTTTTCCGACGCTCCATCGAATACAGGGGTTTCCACCTGAATTCCTAACGCTTTTGCCGCCCACCCCAAATGCGTCTCAAGAATTTGTCCCACATTCATTCGAGAGGGAACTCCCAACGGGTTCAGGACAATCTGAACGGGTGTCCCATCTGGGAGATAGGGCATATCCTCTTCAGCCATAATTCGAGAAACGACACCCTTGTTTCCATGACGGCCGGCCATTTTATCGCCCACCGCAATTTTTCTTTTAATTGCCAAATACACCTTGACCAGCTTAATAACACCGGGAGGCAATTCATCTCCACGTCGAAGACGACCAACTTTCTCATCGTATTGTGTCTGTAAGATTTCAATTTGGTCTTTCGCTTCCCGTTCAATCTCATCCAGCTTTTTTTGTTCTTCCGCGTCTGCCAGAATCACCCGACGCGCATCATCATCAGATAACTTGCGAAGAACTTCCGCGGTAATACGACCCTTTTTCTTGAGAATCACTTCCCCACTATCAGGGTCCATTAAATCCCGTCCGACAAATTGCCCAAGCAATAGCTTCCGAATTTTACGATTCCGTTCTTCTTCAATAATCCGCAATTCTTCCTGGTAGTCCCGCTCGACTTTGACGCGATCATCCGTCTCGATTGTCCGAGACCGCTCATCTTTATCTACGCCTTTTCTGGAGAAAATTTTGACGTCCACGACAATACCTTCAATGCCTGGAGGAACCTGAAGCGAGGTATCCTTCACATCTCCAGCCTTTTCTCCAAAAATGGCACGCAATAATTTTTCCTCTGGCGTCAGCTGGGTCTCTCCTTTAGGCGTAACTTTTCCCACAAGAATATCGCCTGGCTTGACTTCCGCACCGATTCGTACGATGCCACTTTCATCCAAATTTCGAAGAGCCTCTTCTCCAAGATTAGGAATATCGCGAGTGATTTCTTCTTTTCCTAACTTTGTATCACGCGCCTCCACTTCGAACTCTTCGATATGGATAGAAGTAAACACGTCTTCTTTAACCATTTTCTCACTTAAAAGAATGGCATCTTCATAGTTATATCCACCCCATGGCATAAAGGCGACGAGCACATTTTTTCCCAACGCCAATTCTCCCCGATCCATAGCTGGACCATCCGCTAGCACTTGCCCTTGCTTAACCGGTTGCCCAATTCGAACAATAGGAGTTTGTGTGATACACGTATTTTGATTCGTTCGCTGAAATTTAATCAAATCATATGTATCCAGGATTCGAGAACCTTTTTTCTTATCATCTTTTTCCTTAAGTCCGGTTCTGACTACAATTCTCCTCGCATCTACCGATTCAACAATCCCATCTCGTTGAGCGATAGCCAAATATCCAGAATCTCTCGCTACCACAGCTTCCATTCCCGTCCCGACCAAGGGTGACTCACTTTTAATTGTTGGCACTGCCTGGCGTTGCATATTTGAACCCATAAGGGCCCGGTTTGCGTCATCATGCTCCAGAAATGGAATTAACGCAGTTGCCACGCTAACCACCTGCTTAGGAGAAACATCCAGATAGTCCACCTTATCAGGAGTAGTCGTCACAAATTCCCCTGCTTCTCTGGCCGTTATCGTTTCCGAGGTGAGCATCCCTTCCTTATTCATGGCTGAATTCGCCTGAGCGATAACAACCTGATCTCCATCCAATGGCGAAAGGAATTCAACGTCGTCTGTGACACGCCCTTTTCTTACTTTTCGAAAAGGAGCCTCTATAAACCCAAACTCATTGATCCGAGCATAGGTAGCCAATGACGTAATCAATCCAATATTGGGTCCTTCCGGCGTTTCGATAGGACATATACGACTATAATGAGAGGGATGGACGTCCCGAACCTCAAAACCTGCACGCTCCCTGGTCAAACCACCTGGCCCTAAAGCAGACAGCCTACGTTTATGGGTGATCTCTGCCAACGGGTTAGTTTGATCCATAAACTGCGAGAGTTGACTTCCCGCGAAAAACTCCTTGATGGCACCAACGATAGGCTTGGCATTGATCAGGTCATGAGGCAACACGGTTTCCATATCGAGCAGATTCATCCGCTCCTTAATGCTTCGCTCCATTCTAGCCAGACCAATACGGATTTGATTTTCCAACAACTCGCCAACCGATCGGACACGACGATTGCCTAAATGATCGATATCATCAACCGCACCTTTTCCGGCTTTAAGATCCACCAAGCATCTTACCACCTCGACAATATCTTGATCGGATAACGTCCGCTGTTCTAATGACAAATCAAGGTTGAATCGCTTGTTCATTTTCAACCGACCAACAGGGGATAGGTCATACCGCTTGGGATTCAGAAAGAGATTTTCGAACAACAATTTTGCCGATTCAATGGATGGCATCTCCCCAGGCCGAAGGCGTTTATAAATTTCCACCCAGGCCTCTTCCTTTGAATTAGTCCGCTCGGCTTCCAATGTGTCCAGGATGACAGGACTGGTCGTAGGACTATCCAGGTATATAACCTTAAATCCTTCAACTCCGCTTTCCAGAATTCGCTCCATCACCGGTGCCGTGAGTCGTTGATTTTTTTCTAGAATTACTTCTTGAGTTCCAGGATCCACAAGTTCGGTCAACACAGCTCGACCAACCAAATCTTCCTGCTTGATAGGAATTTCTTTAATTCCAGCTGCACGAATACGCCCCATGAGGGTTTTATTGAGCTTGGTACCTTCTTTTACCAACGGCTCATTAGATCCCTTCTCAAAGAGGTCTGCCGGAGATCGCAATCCTGCATGAATGTCGGGATCGAGCTTACGAAGCAATCCCCCATTCACGACGCGTACTTCCTCAATAGGGTAATACATCTTGAGAAGGTCATCAGTACTAAAACCAAAACCTTTTAATAAAATTGTGGCAGGCATTTTCCTACGGCGATCAATTCGTACATACAAAATATCTTTGGCATCATATTCAAAGTCGAGCCATGACCCTCGATAAGGGATGATCCGACCTGAAAATAAGACTTTCCCGCTTGAATGAGTCCGGCCCTTGTCATGGCCAAATGAAGGTCCAGGAGATCGATGCAACTGACTGACTGCCACCCGCTCCGTGCCATTCACCATAAAGGTGCCACGCTCGGTCATCAATGGAAGTTCGCCGACATAGACTTCTTGCTCCCTGACATCAAGGACCCTGTTTTTCACACTTTTATCTTGTTGATCGAAAACGACCAATCGCACCCGAAGCTTTAAAGGTGCAGCAAAGGTCATTCCCTGCTCTATACATTCCCTCGTGTCATATTTTGGCGTTCCCAGGGAATAGCTGGAAAATTCTAAAATGGCCGAATTGTTATAATCCATAATGGGAAACACACTTTTAAACGCTGCATGCAATCCCTTGTCCTCACGACGATCCGGCAATGTCTCCGCCTGCAAAAATTCCTCATACGAACGGCGCTGCACCTCAACTAAATCCGGAATTTCAATATGTGAGCGAATTTTTGAAAAGCTATGTCGCTGAACACTGCCCTCAAAGGCTGGTTGTCCCATTCCTGTCTCCTTAAGGATTAACGGCCACCTCAGCTTCCTGCTGGCCCTCGAACCTTCCTAAGTCACAACTCCGAGTCCTCAAAATGAGGGGAAAACTATTTCACCTCTACGGTTGCCCCAACCTCTTGAAGTTTCTTTTTAATAGTT
Source organism: Candidatus Nitrospira neomarina (assembly GCF_032051675.1). Taxonomy (NCBI): domain Bacteria; kingdom Pseudomonadati; phylum Nitrospirota; class Nitrospiria; order Nitrospirales; family Nitrospiraceae; genus Nitrospira; species Candidatus Nitrospira neomarina. The sequence continues at coordinate 4,190,597 of NZ_CP116968.1, read as the reverse complement.
TCCGATTCTTCTTTGGACACGCCCTCCTTTACCGCCTTCGGGGCCGCCTCAACGAGATCCTTAGCTTCTTTCAAGCCCAAGCCAGTAATTTCTCGCACCACCTTGATGACTTGAATCTTTTTATCCGCTGGGGCACTTCCCAATACTACCGTAAACTCGGTCTGTTCTTCAGCGGCAGGAGCCGCAGCGCCCACTGCAGCAGGCATGACCCCAACAGGCGCCGCTGCCGTCACACCAAATCGATCCTCCAAACCCTTCACAAGATCCGACAGTTCCAGGACACTCATGCCCTCTATAACCTTAATAAAATCTTCCTTTGACATTTTTGCCTCTGTTGCGCTCATCTCCCCTTCTCCTTTCTGCGTTTTGTTTTCTTGTATTGCGGCTAATACCGCAACAATACTTCTTACAATTTGACCTAAAACCCCGACAAACCCACGAATTGGCCCTTGGAAGGCCGACAACAACATCGACAGCAATTCTGTCTTTGACGGCAAATCCGCCACAGAAGAGAGACGAGCTGGATCTAACTCAACTCCGTCCAGAATTGCTCCTTTGAGCTGCAATTTCTCTTCACATTTTTCACTTTTAATAAAATCACGAATAACTTTCGCAGGCAATACCGGATCATCGTATCCAATAACCAATGCCGATTGACCCTTAAAAAATGGTTGCAAAGGAACAAGGGTTGTTCCCCCAATAGCTCTCACGGCAAGGGTGTTTTTTACCACCTGAAAGTTTGACTTCGCCTGCCGAAGTTTTTTTCGCAAATCATTAATTTGATTCACGGGCATACCCGCGCATTCCGTTACAATGGCTATCCGCGCTCGAGCGAATTGCTCATGCATAACTGCCACAGCTTCATTTTTATCAGTTTTTTTCATACCTCGAACTCACCTGCTGAGATTAAAGTTTCAACTGACCTGCTTTGCAATCGCGGCGCCGTCCAGATGGATACCTGGTCCCATCGTGCTGGACAATGTCGCACTTTTCACATACTTTCCTTTACTGGAAGAGGGCTTAGCCTTCATGATGGAATCAAAAACCGACTGGGCATTTTCTCTAATTTGTTGTCCCTGAAAAGACACCTTTCCAACAGGAACATGAATGTTGCCCGCCTTATCAACCTTATACTCAACTCTCCCCCTTCTGATTTCCTGAATGGCTTTCCCGACCTCAAAGGTCACCGTTCCAGTCTTAGGATTTGGCATTAATCCTCGTGGCCCCAACACTTTCCCCATTCTTCCGACAGCACCCATCATGTCCGGGGTCGCAATCATGGAGTCAAAGTCCAGCCACCCATCTTGGATTTTCTGCAAAAGGTCATCACTCCCCACAAAATCGGCACCAGCTTCCCTGGCCTCCTGCTCCTTTTCTCCTTTTGCAATCACTAAAATTCTGACTTTTTTCCCCGTTCCGTGAGGAAGGACCGTAGTCCCGCGAACCATCTGATCCGCACGCTTGGGATCTACCCCAAGGCAAAGTGACAGCTCTACCGTCTCATCGAATTTGGCAAAAGCAGCCTGCTTTACCAGGTCACTGGCCTCTTCCAATGAATATAGGGCCTTTGTTACCTTCGCTAAAGCCGATTCAAATTTCTTTCCCACGGCGCCTACCCTCTGTTAAAAGCCTCACAATATTATTTACCCTTCAACCGAAATGCCCATACTTCTCGCGGTTCCTGCAATCACATTCATCGCAGCTGGGATATCACTGGCATTCAAATCTTCCACCTTCAACTTCGCAATGTCCTCTAGCTGTGCCATGGTGATTGTTCCAACTTTATTTTTATGGGGAATCCCTGAACCCTTTATGATACCTGCAGCCTTCTTCAGTAAATCTGATGCCGGAGGAGTCTTGGTCACGAAGCTAAAGCTTCTATCCTTATAAACAGAAATGACCACCGGGATAATGCTACCTTCTTGCTTCTGAGTTCTAGCATTAAACTGTTTACAAAATTCCATAATGTTCACTCCATGTTGTCCCAAGGAAGGCCCAACAGGAGGAGCAGGATTGGCTTTTCCAGCCGGAATCTGCAATTTAATTTGACTAGTTACTTCTTTGGCCATGCCTTCACCTACCTTACCTCGACTTGCGTATTGCTTGAATTAAAAAAGGAATACTCCACTTGCCTTTAAACACGCTCAACCTGAGAAAACGCCAATTCCACAGGGGTTGAACGACCAAAAATACTCACTAGCGCCTTAACCCGACCATGATCCTGATCCACTTCATCCACCAACCCATTGAAGCCTAAAAATGGGCCATCCACAATCCGGACATTGTCCCCTTTTGAAAAATTGGCCAACTCCCTTGGAGCCGTTACGCCGGATTCCAACTGCTTCAATAGCGTGGCCACCTCCTCGGGATCAAGCGGGATTGGCCTGGTTCCGCCTCCAATAAAACCAGTCACCTTGGGGGTCTCCTTGATCATAGCAACGACTTCATCCCCAAGCGGGCCATTCGCTTCAAGCAGAACATACCCTGGAAAGAATTTTCGTTTAGAGGCCCGGCGTTTTCCTTCTTTAAATTCCACTACATCCTCAGTAGGAACAAGGACTTGCGCCACAGAATCCGCCATACCCAATTGATTCGCCCGCTCGACAATTCCGGCCCGAACCCGCCCCTCATATCCCGCATAGGTGTGAATGACATACCAATGACTCGACATGAATTCCCTTCTAATAGATGCTAAATAATCCTGCTAATTAACCAAACAAGAATTGAATCCACCACAGAGAGGTACAAGGACATGATCACGCAAAACAAGAGAACCACCGTGGTCGACCCGATCGTCTCAGATTTTGTAGGGTAAGAAATTTTTTTAAGTTCCCCACGCACGTCAGACAAAAATTCGGTAATGGAAAACCATAGCTTCTTGAACACGTCTTACCCCCTCAGCCTTTTTCGCAATCACGCCACTACGCTAATAAACGTCTCTTACTCGGTGCACAGTACATCAACAGCCAAGTATGGCAGGGGCACAGGGATTCGAACCCGGACTTTCGGTTTTGGAGACCGACGTGCTAGCCGTTGACACCATGCCCCTCCAACCTGCACGAAACCTACATGACCCATACCATCAATCACTTCACCTCTTTGTGAGGGCTATGCTTTCGACAAAATCGGCAATATTTTTTCACTTCCAGCCGATCTGGATCGTTTTTCTTGTTTTTGATTGTCGAATAATTTCGGCGCTTGCAATCTCCGCACGCTAGAGAAATAATGACTCTCATCGATACACCCCTATGTTCTTACGCGACGATTTCCGTGACCACCCCGGCTCCGACCGTTCGGCCCCCTTCTCGCACTGCAAATCGCACCCCTTGCTCCATCGCAATCGGGGAGATCAGTTCACCCTCAAACGACACATTATCCCCCGGCATCACCATCTCCACCCCCGGGTTTAATTGCACCACTCCCGTAACATCTGTCGTCCGGAAGTAAAACTGCGGACGATAGCCATTAAAAAACGGCGTATGCCGTCCACCCTCTTCCTTCGTCAAAATATACACTTCCGCCTTGAATTTCGTATGCGGCGTAATGCTCTTCGGCTTGGCCAACACCATGCCGCGCTCCACATCCTCTTTCTTCGTGCCCCGCAACAGCGCTCCAATATTGTCACCCGCCTGTCCCTCATCCAACACCTTCCGGAACATTTCCACGCCCGTGACAATCGTCGTCTGCGTCGGCTTCAGCCCCACAATCTCAATTTCATCCCCCACCTTGACCACGCCACGCTCCACCCGGCCCGTCACCACCGTCCCCCGCCCGCTGATGGTAAAGACATCTTCAATCGGCATCAGAAACGGCTTATCAATGGCTCGCTGGGGAGTCGGGATGTAACTATCGACCGCCTCCAATAAGCGCATAATCGACGGCACACCCACCTCACTCTGATCCCCTTCGATGGCCTTAATCGCTGACCCGATGACCACCGGCACATCATCGCCCGGAAAGCCATACTTCGTCAGCAACTCCCGCACTTCCAATTCCACCAACTCCAGCAATTCCTTGTCTTCAACTTTATCCGCTTTATTCAAAAAGACCACGATAAACGGGACGCCCACCTGCCGCGCTAACAAAATATGTTCCCGCGTTTGCGGCATCGGCCCATCGGCGGCACTGACCACCAAAATCGCCCCATCCATTTGTGCCGCCCCGGTAATCATGTTCTTCACATAATCCGCATGCCCCGGGCAGTCGACGTGCGCATAATGGCGATTGTCGGTTTCATATTCCACATGGGAGATGGCAATGGTGAGAATTTTGGTCGGATCCCGTCGCCCCTGACTCTCACTCGCCTTGGCGACTTCATCATAGGGAACAAACTTCGCCTTCCCCGTATCGCCCATCACTTTCGTCAAGGCCGACGTCAGGGTCGTCTTCCCATGGTCAACGTGCCCGATCGTCCCCACATTGACATGCGGCTTCTTCCGCTCAAATTTCGCCTTCGCCATGCCCTACCTCTTCCTTAAAAATGCTACCAGTAAATCTAAATTTTATCGTTGCTGGAGCCCACGACGCGGATCGAACGCGTGACCTCGTCCTTACCAAGGACGTGCTCTACCAACTGAGCTACATGGGCTCTATCACTTTCTCGAGAAGATCTTTGCCTCAATCAGGCACGCAAATCTAAGCCCACCCAAAAAAATGGAGCGGGCGACGGGATTTGAACCCGCGACAGCCAGCTTGGAAGGCTGGAACTCTACCACTGAGCTACGCCCGCAGCTTGGTTTAAATCCTATATACTGAAAAAATTTTTCTTCAACAGCACAACTTGTCGTATCCACTGGATCCCGTCCTTTTCAGTCAGTCATGGTGGGCAGGCAAGGGTTCGAACCTTGGAAGCCGATGGCAGCAGATTTACAGTCTGCCCCCGTTGACCGCTTGGGTACCTGCCCTTTGAATGAGTAGGACCGTCTTCTACTTAAACCGTTTTGGAATTACATCATGGAAATTATTAAGATGAAGATCTTTTTGAAGTGAAGACAAACAAGGCAGAAATTAGCCCCTGCATGTACAGATCATCAACAAAAACATTCGTATTTTGTTCAAAAAACAGGAGCAGAACAAATTCACTCTTCTTGTAAACGAATCATTATAATTTCCAAAGATGGTCTGGTCAAGACCCTCGCGTGGACTTTAGGTGCTTTAAGACAAGAGAAAATCTTATTTGACAAACCCGCTCTCCTCACGCCACATTCCTAGCAATGGATTCCCTCATGAAGTGCCCCCGCCTACCCTTAGGATGCCAGCAAAGCAGTCCGGTGAACTTTCACTGCTGGACCTGGATAGTCATCGTGCCCTTTTGCTTAAGCATGGGCTTAATCATTGGATCTCCCGTAAACGTTTTTGGCGAAATAAATGACCGAAAGGACAAGGGGCTTGCAAGCATCACAACACCTAAGGGAGCAATGATTTACGCAGAGGTGGCAGATACATCAAATAAAAGAGCTCAAGGCCTGATGTACCGGACGGCCATGGAGGAGAACCATGGTATGCTCTTTATTTTTCCAGAATTGGGGTATTGGACCTTTTGGATGAAAAATACCAAGATCCCACTTGATATATTATGGTTAGACGAAAAGGGAACCATCATCCACATTGAAGCAAACGTCCCTATTTGCACGAGAACGGATGATCACTGCCCACGCCATTATTCATATAAACAATCATGGCAAGTCCTTGAACTCAATGCCGGCATCGCAGAAAAGCTTCAACTCCTACCTGGAAGCCGATTAACCATCTCATTGCCTCCGCAGAGCCCTAACCCCTCTTAGTTTCCCCTAACATTCCCATTACCATCCTCGCACTCGCTTAGCAGAAAGAATGCCGTCAACTCGTTGAATTTCCTGCAGTATTAGTTCAAGGTGGGCAGTATTTTTTACTTCGATAACAAAGTCCAATACGGCCTTTCGATCCTCCCTGGTAGAAATCTCTGCCCTGGTAATATTAGCCTGACATTGAGAAATTCCAGCGGACACTTTAGCCAACACACCAGTTCGATCCAGGGTCAAAACTGACACTTCAACTGAATGCGTTCCGTCTAGCTCTGAATCCCATTCCACCTCCACTAAGCGATTGTGATCCCATTCTAATGATTGAAAGTTCGGACAATCGATCGCATGAATGGTCAACCCTCTCCCCCGAGTAATATATCCACGAATCGGCTCACCAGGAACAGGCTTACAACACTTGGAGAGTTGCATCAAAACATCTTTGGTTCCCCCAAATTTCACAGATCCCTCCCGAAGGAGTCCAGGGAGCTTTTGCTGAGGGAGGTGAGGGACGACCTTCGTGGGAGACGAAGGCCCTTGTTCGGCACCTTCCAGAAAGTGACTGACAATTTGATCCGGAGACAAACGACCGAATCCAACCTGCCGAATCAATTCATCCACTGTTTCACTGCCCTTTGCCTTAGCCATTGATGAAAGGCGATCAGATTTCAAAGATTGTGCGACAGGAAGATTATGTTTCCGAAATTCTTGTTCCAACAGCCGTCGCCCAAGTTCCAGGGCCCGCTTTTGCTCTTCAACTTTAAACCAATGCTTGATTTTCGTTTTGGCCCGTGAAGTTCGGACAAATTTCAACCAACCTCGATGAGGTACCTGCGAGGGGGAGGTCAGAATCTCTACCATATCCCCACTGCTTAATTGATAACGGAGAGGTACTAATTTTCCATTTATCTTTGCCCCGACACAATGATCTCCAATTTCCGTATGAATCGCATAGGCAAAGTCTAATGGAGTGGCTCCAACAGGGATCTCCCGCACTTCCCCCGTGGGCGTAAACACAAACACAACATCATGGAATAAATCCAATTTAACCGAATCCATAAACTGGCGGTTATCGGCAAGATCCTTGTGCCATTCCACAAACTGCCTGAGCCAGCTGAAGACCTGTTCATCCCGTTCGCCAACTTTTCCAGGCTCCTTATAGAGCCAATGGGCTGCCACACCGTATTCATTTATTCGATGCATATCCGCCGTCCGGATTTGGAATTCCACATACTCTCCTTGTGGGCCAACAACTGTCGTGTGTAACGATTGGTACAAATTCGAACGTGGAGTCGCAATGTAGTCCTTAAAGCGACCAGGGACGGGAGGCCAAATGGAATGCAGCAATCCTAAAATGGCGTAACAATTCATTTTGGTATCCGTCACAATACGAACCGCTGTCAAATCAAAAATTTCGTCAAAAGATACGGACCGGCGCTCCATTTTTTGATAAATGCTAAAGAGATGCTTAGGACGTCCATCGATCTGTCCTGGCAACCCTGCGTCCAAAAGAGCCTGCTGAGCCAGGTGAATCAGGGATTGAATATATTCCTGACGCTCCTCATCCTTTTTAGCCAACCGAAGCTTTAAATGAGACCAGGCATCCGGTTCCAAATATTGGAAGCACAAATCCTCTAGCTGCTGCTTAATCCAACTCATACCAAGCCGGTTAGCTAGCGGTGCATAAATTTCCATTGTTTCTTGTGCAATTTTTCTCCGTTTTTCGTCCGACAACGCTTCAAGTGTCTGCATGTTATGCAATCGATCCGCTAACTTGATAAACACCACTCGAATATCATCAGCCATAGAGAGAACCATTTTGCGGAAATTTTCCGCCTGCTTCTCTTCATCAGTTTTAAAAGGAATTTGCCCAATTTTGGTGACGCCCTCCACTAAACGAGCCACGTCACTTCCAAATTCTTTTTCTAACTCGGCTCTCGTCGCTACGGTATCTTCGAGCGTGTCATGTAAGAGTCCAGCCACAATCGCGGGAACGTCCAATTTCAAAAAAGTTAAAATTCCAGCGACCGCTAAAGGATGCTGGACATAGGGTTCGCCTGTACGTCGAGTTTGCCCTTCATGAGCCTTCGCGGAATAATCATAAGCTCGTTTGATGAAGTCGGTATCAGCCTCGGGGTAATAGGCTTTTACCTGATCCATAAGTTGTACAATATCGGTCAAATGCGTCACACCCATTTTTTAGTCTTTCATCCAATTGTCTTGGGACATTGCCGACGAATCATAACAAAAAACAGAGAAAAATGCTTTGCCTTTCCCTTTCAGAATTGGCAATCGGCGCTCCACATCCCGAGGGACACAAAAAGAAAGAGACTCAATTTCCTCATGAAGGGACAGGTCACTCAAAAGGCGCATTCATCGGACTGTGACTGAAAAAATGCGATGCGAAAGGTTTGAGGCCTGAAGACCTTCACTGAAAATGACCTAAAGAAGAACAGAGAATGCCAAGAGAGTTTAAATATCTGGCGAGTGAAAAAGGGCAGGGGAGAATTTTTTGAAATTAACGAACCTAACGCATTTATTCTCCACCTTTTTGTACATAATTTTTGACAAACTCAGCCGCATTTTCTTCTAAAACTTTATCAATTTCATCAACCAGTTCATCCATTTCTTCTTTTAGACGTTGACCGGTCTCCGCAACATTCGGATCAGCCTGAACGTCCTCTGTTTCTTTGGGAGAGCTTGGTTTTCGTGATTCGTATTTACGCTCTTGCTTGTCCATGGTGCACCTCCTTGGTCAAGTCGATGAAATACCTGTTAATTCAGGGTACTCCACACTTTCTCCTACCGTCAAGAAAACCATTGTCATCCTTACGGACTTCATTGCTCCACTCCCAGCATTATGATAAATTGCCTCCCGCGGGCGATTAGCTCAGTGGAAGAGCGCTTCCTTCACACGGAAGAGGCCACTGGTTCGATCCCAGTATCGCCCACCAGGATACATCCTTTCTGGATCAATTTCTTCCCGGCACTATCGTTGTTCACATCATCAGCAGATAAGAGCGAGGCCTTCTTGATCCTGCAATTTTCACCCACTCCTTAATGCGGACCCCATTACCCTAGTCGCATATTCTACAACACATCGATCATTTACTCTCAAGAGCCGGTAGTAATGGTACAACCGATCACCCATCATCATCGACCCTATGCAAAGCCGACAAATGTCCTGAATGTGTTTTTGTTATTCTTCTTACTCCCACATTGCGCCAGCACTCCCCCTGCCTCCAACCTTCCACCTTCCGAAAGCGACCTCAATCTCTTAGGAAAGGCCGCCTTGTGCCAAACCAAAACAGAGGTTCAAACGGGTTGGCTGCAATCCGTGGGACAGGAATCTCCCTGGGGAGGAGGCACCGAGGTCTTTCGTGAAACCTCATCACCCAAGAAACACGCACAATGGTTCATGTTTAATGAAGATCAAACCCTTGTGGGCGTCATCACCGTATTCCCACGCGGTCTGGCTTTAGAAGACTATCCGAAACTTCGTCATACCCTGAGTCAATTACCACCGGCTCGTGAATTCTTTTATCATTCTTCCCAGCTTCTAAAAGAACAAACCCCTGACTCTGGCACTCTGCATCGGACCGGAGAAGCCACGACCACGCATCAATATTTCATGCGACACACTCAAGGGAAACAAGACCAGCTGGTCATGGCCGTTTTCGTTCTTGATCCTTATGAAACACTTTTAGATGGCAGCCAATCAAAATTTCTTTCTTATGTGGAAGGTCCGGATCATCCGGGGAAAGACCTCCCGAGTATAAAAGGACAATTAGGGTCAGAAACGGAATTTTTAGGACTTCAGCAATTTGCCAGAGGAGAAATAGCCTTATTTGCGTCGTGTGGCAACAAGCAGCCAGAAATAGCCATTGACGCCTATCAGAAAGCCATTCAATATGGCTTATCTGATCCGAAACAGTTGGCGGAAGCCCACCATCGTCTTGGATTGGCCTTAAGAAACATGGGCAGAGTCCCAGAAGCCGCAACTGCCCTGGAACAGGCCCTGACCATCCAGCCATATTCAGCAGTCATCCTCAATAGTTATGGCTCAGTCTTAGCGCAACTTGGAAAAGTACCAAAGGCTATCGAAACCTATGAGCGGGCGTTGTCCTTGCAGCCAAACTATGCTCAGGCCCGATTCAATTTGGCTGAAGCTTATGAAGTCCATAACCCCAAACGCGCTATTCAAGAATACGAAACATTCCTGATATTGGCAGGGGACAATCCTGAGGAAATGACAAAAATTGACCTGGCCAAAGGTAGAATTCAGACCCTACAAGGCGGGTCCAGACAGTAATCAAACTACAATTAATTCTTATGGGACATACCCGGTTCAACCACTGTTTATATCAAAAAAGACCTTTGCAGTGAATAATCCACGCGTTAAACCTTCATGAAATTCTATGCCGTCCGCCGCGGCCGCACCATTGGCATCTTTGAGAGTTGGGATGCCTGCCGTGCCCAAGTACATCATTTTCCCGGAGCCGAATATAAAGCCTTCCCCAACCGAGAAGAAGCCGAAGCTTTTCTTTCATCCCGTTCAATACGCCAACCAACCAAGAAGAATCAGGCGACAGCAACATCATCCTCGATGATCGAAGTTTGGGTCGATGGATCCTGCTTCCCCAAAGATGATGGCACTCTTCGACTGGGCTGGGGGGTCCTGGTCAAAAAAAATGGTGTAGAAATTCACCGGGACAAGGGGAACGACATTCCGCAGGAAGCCATGATTCACCGAAATGTCGCTGGGGAAATTCTTGCCATCCTTAAAGCCATCAAATGGTGCCAATCCCAAGGGATAACTGAAATGACGATCTACTTTGATTACCAAGGGCTGGAAAGTTGGGCAACCGGAGCCTGGCGCACCAAGCTACCATTTACCCAAGCCTACGCACAGACGATCAATGAATCAGGCATCACGATTCACTGGGTCAAAGTGAAAGCTCATTCCGGCAATCCGGAAAATGACCTTGTCGATCAACTTGCGAAAGAAGGGGCAATGGGGAAGTAAGAAAGGGGAGATTCAAGCAGGTTTACAACCTCAAAACCAGAACAAAACGAATCCAGCATCAATTACAACTTTCCTTCTCCTTTTAAATAATTCCTGAAACGGGTCATGAGTTCATCACCCAATAAACCAACTTCAGGCTTTTTCTTCATATAATCCCTGATCTCATCCAAGCGATGTTCCGCCTGCTCATTCCCCTTTAATCGTTTAACTTTTTGCATAGCATCGCCAAACGCATCAAAGGTCAGTTCCTGATAGCCAAAACTTCGAATCCGCTTGACGGCTTTCATCATCGCCTCATTTCGAAAGGTGGTGAGGTGTTCGGAGTCGATAGTGGTTAGCCCGAGTTTTCTCGCACGGCGTTCTGCAGCTTTTCGGATGCCGCTTCGTACAAAATCCGGTGAGGTATGAAGACGTTTCCAGGCCTCATCTGTCCATGCCACCTGTGTGGGCGGATCCTCCCAGAGACGGATCAAGGTTTCAGCATCAATCTTCTCGATCCCTTGTTCCCTGGCTAGATCCTCGGCATCCCGCTTTAACATATCCGTCACAAATTCCATAGCAATCGGAGGTGAATCCTGAATACGCTTATTCAACAAAGCCAAAGCTTCATCGGTCCATTCCATGGGCACGTTTTTCTCTATCGGAATATCCCCTAAGGCTTCAACCTTTTCAAATAATTCCACATTCACTTCCATATGGCCGCGTTCTTTAGCCACATCTTCAGCGATTTTGCCAATCATGCTTCGCATGAACTCTGGAACGGCCTCTAGTCGCTTCCGCGCCTCGGAGGTCCAGGGGAGTTTGCCTTGAGCCATGTCCTCGGCAGCTTGAGTCATGCCGGCCGCGCCCCCCATCGAACCCATCATTTGTTGCTTAAATTGGTCTAAAGTTTCAGCCGTAATTTCTGTATATCCCAATTCTTTGGCTTTTTTTTCTGCAAGACGTCGAACCATACCTCTCAGGAACAAAGGAGCGCGTTCTAAGCGAGACGAAGCCTCTTCCGTCCAGGGGATCTCGTGTTCTGTGTGAGATGGCTCGGTAGTAGACATGGTTTAAACAGGTGGTAACTCAGGGTTTAACAATTCTTTGATCTCTTTACCGGCTTTAAAAAACGGCATGCGCTTTTCAGGGACCGACACCGATTCTCCAGTTTTAGGGTTTCGCCCTTCTTTGGTCTGACGGTGTCGAAGACGAAAACTTCCAAAACCACGGATTTCTGTTTTTTCTCCACGCTTTAAAGAATCACGGATAGAATCAAAAATGGTGTTGACTACGACCTCGGCTTGCCTTCGACTCAATTGGGGAGCCTTTTCCGCCAACTTTTCGATGAGATCCGCTTTTGTCATCCGATCCTCCTTCTCACAGAGACTCGCTTTTTGAACCTTGAGTTATGCCAATGAATATTGCATTTCAAAAGTCGTAATTGATCCATTTTGCTTGTCCGGATCAAGCCACCCAAAGGTACAGCAACGGGGTGGGAAAATGAGTCGTGGCAAAGGTGCGAACGCTTCCAAGAAATGTGTTTTCAAGTAAATCCCTGAATGAAAACGGCTTGGTCACCTCCATGACACGTGGCTCCCCCTCAATCCCGCCTAATTCGCCGGCCAACTTAATGGCATCGTGCAAATCACCGATATCATCAACTAACAAAATTGATTTGGCTTGCTGCCCCGTAAAGACACGCCCATCGGCTAACTGCTCGACTTCCGCCACATCCAGGGATCGCCCATCGGCCACCGCATCGATAAATTGACGATGAACATCATTCATCACCAATTCTAAGACTTTGCGATCTTCTTCATTCATGGGACGAAAAGGAGAGCCGATATCTTTATATTTTCCACTTTTGACTACAAGGTTTTTGACTCCGATTTTTTCAAGTAACTCGTGAAAATTGGCCAATTGCATGATGACGCCAATACTCCCCGTCAAAGTACCCGGATTAGCGAGAATGCGATCGGTGCCCACGGCAATATAATAGCCTCCCGAAGCCGCCACCGTACCCATGGAGGCAATCACCGTTTTATTCTTTTCTTTTCTGACTCTCTTAACAGCATTATAAATTTCTTGAGAAGGCGCCACACCCCCACCTGGGCTATCAATTCTCACCACAATCGCTTTGACCAAAGGATCGTCGGCAAAGTTTTTCAGTTCCTCGACAGTCTGATACGAATCAAGAATGGGACCCTCAACCCGAACGATGGCCACACCATCCTTACCTGCTATCAATAATTCCGGAATCAGGCTTTTCCCAACACTAAACAGGACAAGGCCTCCGAGAATCATCCACAGCACGCGCTTCCATCGAGGATACCCATTACTCATAATATTCGGGATTGGCCATAAGTCCCGCGCTCATCCAAACCATTCTGCCCATGAAGCCTATTCGCTTTCATCACCTTGATCTTTCTTTTGGACGACTCGCCCAAGGCTTTGATCGACGCTGCCTTGAGAGCTATTAAATTCTTCCACCTCGGTTTGTTCTAGATCCTTCAAATGCTCCCAAAGACTTAACGCAATTTTCCGATCATCACAATCAACCTTAACGATTTTCGCTGCGACTTCCTGACCAACAACAAATTTTTCCTCAAGGCGCTCCTGCACATCTGGCCCGATCTCACTGATGTGAATCAACCCTTCTACGCCGCCTTCCAATTCCACGAATACCCCAAAGTCGGCGATTTTGGAAACTTTGCCGGTAGTGACTTCGCCAACATGATATTGCTGAGGAATTTCAGAGACCCATGGATCCGAGATCAACTGCTTATACCCCAATGATAAACGTTCCTTTTCTTTATCAATCTTTAAAATAACGGCCTTGACCGATTGCCCCTTCTTAAACAGCTCGGAAGGATGCTTAATATGCTTGGTCCACGACATATCAGAAATATGGATCAACCCATCGACACCTTCATCCAAACCGACAAAGGCGCCAAAATCGGTGACACTTTTTACTTTGCCCTCAATCTCCGTGCCTTCAGGGTACTTGTCTTCTATAATATCCCATGGGTTAGGAGCAGTTTGTTTCATCCCAAGAGAAATCTTCCGGCTATGCTGGTCAACATGGAGCACCTGAGCTTCTATGGTGTCGCCCACAGACACGACCTTTGATGGGTGGCGAACCTCATGGGTCCAAGACATTTCCGATACATGAACCAAACCCTCAACGCCTGGCTCCAATTCAACGAACGCACCATAATCGGTCAGGCTCACAACTCTCCCATTCACGCGACTTCTTGCCGGATATTTTTCTTCAACTTTAGTCCAGGGATCTGGAGATTTTTGCTTAACGCCCAAAGATATACGTCCTGTTTCCCGGTCGTATTTCAATACTAAGACTTCAACGCGATCCCCAATGGAGAACATATCGGATGGATGCCCCACACGGCCCCAGGAAATATCGGTAATGTGTAACAGGCCATCAATACCTCCTAAATCCAAGAACGCCCCATAATCCGTAATGTTCTTCACAGTGCCTTCAATCAACTGCCCTTCAGACAATGTCGACAATGTCGACTGTCTTCGTTTATCCCGAGTTTCTTCGAGTAGCGCCCGTCTGGAGACCACGACATTGCCCCGACGATGGTTAATTTTAATAATTTTAAAGTTATACGTTTTCCCGACCAGACCATCCAGATCTCTGACCGGCGTCAAGTCAATTTGCGATCCTGGCAAAAAGGCCTTCACGCCGATATCAACGATCATGCCGCCCTTAATACGAGAAATGACTTTCCCTTGCACTTGTTTTTCATCTTTGTGAGCAACTTCCAAATCCTCCCAAACCTTCATCTTGTCGGCTTTTTCTTTGGAGAGGAGCAAATTGCCATCCGCATCCTCACATTGCTCGATATACACTTGAACCGGGTCATTCACCGCCAGCTGTTCCAACTCTTCCGGAGAAAATTGGTCGGCAGGGATCATGCCTTCAGACTTATAGCCAATATCCACCACCACACGATCTCGCTGGATATCAATGACTCTGCCCTCGGTAATCGTTCCTTCTTCAATATTTTTAAACGTTTCGTCGTATAATGCGGCAAGAGTTTCGCGATCAATTTTTTCAGGTTGTTGAGTAAGAGTATTCATCCGACTTTTGATACCTCCAGGAGAGTTTGGCGGGTTAAATGGTGATTGCCATGATTATTCACACAACTTGCTTTTTGAATCTGTTTCATATGCATCCTGGGTCGGAGAGGGAACGCCACCCAATTGCGCAATATGATCCATAACCGTTATCGATACGTCTTCATAAAATGACTTGACACTCTTCCCCTCATCTTTACAAAATTTCAACGGTTTTCCAAAGCTGACCCTTAAGGGAAACAGCCGCGGCCATCGAGCCTGAATGGGAAGAACTGTAAAGGTACCAGAAATATACACAGGAATCACCTGGCATTGTGATTCAGCTACCAAATAACCCAGGCCAGGCTTCCCGATCTGCAAGGATCCGTCTTCTGTTCTTGTCCCCTCGGGGAAAATAACTACGGGTTCACCTGCTTGCAGGTGAGAGAGTGCCTGTCCAAAGGCTTTCCTGTCCAGTCTGTGCGTTTTTAAAGGGATCCAGCCGAGCTTTTGCAAGGCCCAATTCAGATACCGATTGGGAAATAAGCTCGCTCTCCCTAAAAAAAAAACCCGCCGCGGAATCGCGCATCCTAACAAGGGAATATCAAAGTAACTGGCATGATTAGCCGCAACGATTATCCCTCCTGTCTTGGGAAAGTGTTGGGAACCTTCTGTCCGAAATCGAAACAGGAGGCGCGCCAACCCATTAAACAGGATCCATAACAGCCCGTAGGCCACTCCACTCACAAACGATCCGCTATGAATTGCATCATGTGGCCGACAACTTCTTCAACAGATTGTCGAGAGGTATCAATCATGATCGCCTCAGGCGCCGGACGTAAAGGGTCGACCATTCTTGTCCGGTCACGATCATCTCGGACGGCCATGTCATTACGCACGGTCTTCAGATCAATCACTTTCCCTTGTTGAGCTAATTCTCGTTGCCGTCGGTTCGCTCGAATCTCCAATTCCGCATCGAGAAAAAACTTCACATCAGCACTAGGGAACACTCGCGTCCCCATGTCCCTTCCTTCAGCAATAATCCCAACTTTCCCAATAACTTTTCGCTGAATCGGGAGTAACCAGTCCCTGACGGACTGAATAGCTGCTATGCAGGAAGCCAACTGGCTAATGTCTGGCGTCCTGATGACCTCCTGATTAATTGCTTGCCCATCGACCCAAATGGAAAGGACATCCCCACTCAGCATCAGTCGCAGATCGGTCCGCGCTAGAAGTGCTTGGATGCAAGCAAGATTATTCGGGTCAAGATGTTCTAGTTGAACTTTCCAGGCAATCGCACGATACAAAGCCCCCGTATCCAGATAAACATATCCAAGACGGGTAGCCAAACACTTGGCCACAGTGCTCTTCCCGACTCCGGCTGGACCGTCAATAGTGATCACTAACCGACGACGTTGAACGGCCCTGTTCTCCTCTTACGAACTAATTTCTGGAGCATTATAATGGTCGCTCAGAATTTGTCAATAAATCCAACAACTTATCTTTGAACCCCGGGAATGATGTCTCAACGCATGCCACATCCTCAATAGTTATTGGAGACTCCGCCACTAATCCGCAGATGGCCAGCGACATCACAACCCGATGATCGCCATAACTCTGACAAACCCCACCCTTAATCAGGGAACCGCCATTGATGACTAAACCATCCGGCTGTTCCTCAACTTCAACGTGGAGACGGGATAATTCTGTCGCCATGGCTCGAATGCGATCGGTCTCTTTCACGCGAAGTTCGTGTGCGCCGGTAATGCGTGTCTGTCCATGGGCCATAGCGGCAGCCACACACAATATAGGCAATTCATCAATCGTTTTGGGAATGAGGTCAGGCCCAATGGTCATTCCCTTCAGCGGAGCAGACCGCACACGGATATCACCTACCGGTTCCCCCGATTTTTCTCGTTGGTTGAGGATGGTGATATCAGCTCCCATCTCGAGGAGAATATCCAGAATACCCGTTCGTTCCGGATTCAATCCTATATCAGTGAGCAGAATATCCGAATCGGGAACGATCGATGCCGCAACCATAAAAAACGCCGCAGCCGAGATATCTCCAGGGACCTCAATCGGCTTTCCATCAAAGGAGGGTCGACCTTGAAGTTGCACGGTGCACCCATCAACCTGGAGGGGAACTCCCAAATAGGACAAGAGACGCTCCGTATGGTCTCGGGATCGTCTAGGCTCCTTCACAATGGTCGTCCCTTCGGCAAAGAGCCCGGCCAAGAGGACGCAGGATTTTATTTGGGCACTTGCGACAGGCGATTCGTAGAGAATCCCCTTGAGCCCGGTCCCTTGAATAGCCAAAGGAGCCAACTCACCGCCACGTCTTCCCGAGATGACGGCCCCCATTTGCCGGAGAGGAGTGACCACCCGGCCCATCGGACGACTTCTCAGAGAGGAATCACCAGTCAGAACGGAAAAGAAATTTTGCCCGGCTAAGACGCCAGCCATAATGCGCAAACCCGTCCCGGAATTTCCACAATCCAACACATTCGAAGGTTCCTGCAGGCCCCAGAGTCCTTTGCCGGTCACCTCAAGTCCCTCGGGCGTTTCCTGTACATCAGCGCCTAAGGCACGAATCACATCAAGGGTATTCAGGCAATCCTCGCCTTTAGAGTAACCCGCAATACGTGTTCGACCCTGCGCCAAGGCTCCAAAGATGAGGGCGCGATGCGTAATGGATTTGTCTCCCGGTACCGACAGGCTGCCACGAAGGGGTTTTTTGGTCGGAAGAATGGTGAACTGATTCATATCATTCGTTCTCGTGAGGCTTTGGCCCGTGCAATTGCCTCGTACAATCCAGGGGCATCCCGTTTGCTCAACAACTCCCGAAAATTTTGTAGCTGTTGAATATACCGATCAACCATCTCTACCAAATTCCCCTGATTGGCCACACAAATATCACGCCACATTTCAGGAGAACTGGCCGCAATCCTCGTGGTATCACGCAACCCTCCGCCAGAAAAATTCAGCAAGTCCTCCGGCTGAGACGTTCGTCCTTGCAATGTCTCCAAGGTGTGCATGAGAGAAAAAGCCGCGATATGAGGCAGATGGCTCACTGCACCGAAGATCCAATCGTGGTCCATGGGATCCATCAACGCCACCACAGATCCGACAGTATCCCAAAGGTGACAAACCCTTTCCAGGGCCTGGGCATTCGTATGGGGAGTCGGCGTCAGAATACATCGAGCGCCTTGAAACAAATGCGAATCGGCGTGCGCCACCCCTGATTTTTCTTTCCCGGCAATCGGATGGGCGCCGACAAAAAATGTCGAGGGAGGCAACCGGGCTTCAATTTGTGAGACCAATTGGCCTTTTACGCTTCCCACATCACTCACGATGGTGGACGGGGCCAGATCTTTTCCCCACAGATCAATTTGGGAGAGGTAGGTCTCTACAGGAGTGGCCAGGACAATTAAATCCGATTGGCTCACTGCCCGATGTGGCTCCAGGGCAAATTGATCAATGGCACCCATTCGAACGGCTAGTTCGAGATTTTCTTGTCGACGACCGAGCCCCACGACCGTTTTGGCTAAACCCTGTTCCTTCAATGCAAGGCCGAGAGAACCTCCAAGCAGGCCTATCCCGATAATGGACACGTGCCGGAACAGCGGTTCTAAATGGGGAGTCGACATGATGGAAGGCAAAAGTGTCGGAATCACAAGAGAACAATCAAAGTTCCCGGCCGACAGCCTGCGCCACCTTTTGTAAATCATTCATGAGTTCGGTAAACCGGCTGGGCTTCAGCGATTCCTCTCCGTCGCACAAGGCACATTCCGGATTAGAATGGACTTCAATCAACAAGCCGTCAGCTCCAGCCGCAATTGCGGCTTTGGCCATAGGAGCCACAAGCTTCCAATTCCCGGTTGCGTGACTTGGGTCAACAATAACGGGCAAATGCGTCATTTCTTTCAGGGTGGGCACCGCACTTAAATCGAGCGTATTGCGATACTGAGGCTCAAAGGTGCGAATTCCCCTTTCACACAGCATGACATTCCGATTGCCCCGGGACATAATATATTCTGCGGATAAGAGTAGCTCTTTAATCGTGGCCGACAGCCCTCGTTTCAACAAAACGGGTTTGTCATAAGCGCCAACCTCTTTTAACAGTTCAAAATTTTGCATATTGCGGGCGCCAACTTGGATCACGTCCGCTTTTTCCAAAAAATGTCCGAGATCACGAGCATCCAAAATTTCACTCACGACCGGAAGGCCTGTTTGTCTCCTGGCCTCAGCCAAAAACTCCAATCCTTCCTGTCCCAACCCCTGAAAGGAATAGGGCGATGTACGAGGCTTATACGCGCCGCCACGCAAAATGGTGGCACCGGCTCTAGCCACTTCTTGGGCGATGCCCACCGTAATTTCTAGTTTCTCCACCGCGCAAGGACCGGCCATAATCACGATCCGACTTCCCCCGACTTTCACGCCGGCCACGTCGATGACGGAATCATGTTTTTGAAATTCACGGCTCACTAACTTCCAGGGGGCTAAAATCGGAGTTACACTTTCCACACCGGGAAACACGCTCAAGGGTTGCCCTTGCAGCACCCGGTCATCGCCAAGCACCGCTACGATGGTCCGTTCTTTCCCCTTCGTGATTTGAGTGACCATCCCTAACGAACGAAGACGATCAATTAAGTGATCAACATTCTGCTCTGTGGCTTCGGGTTTTAAGACGATAACCATTAAATGAATCAGAATCCTTGCTAGGACAGGGTAGAAAGCACTCGGTTTAACGATTCAAGAAAGCGCCGATTTTCGGTCGGTTGCCCAATGGTCACTCGGAGCATTGGCCCACGAATATGCCGAACAATGACGCCTTCCCGAAGCAACGCGTCAAACGCACGTCTTCCATCAATCCCTACATTGAAATACAAAAAGTTGGCTTGACTGGGAACGGGCTCTAAGCCCATGGTGATCAGCCTCTCTTGCAGAAACGTCATTTCGGCTTCATTCATAGCCCGGCTTTTGGCCACATGATCGTCATCGGACAGGGCTGCTCGTGCGGCTTCTTGAGCCAAGCTATTCACGTTGAAAGGGGGACGAACACGATTCACATATCCGGCGATTTCTTTGGTCGTACACCCATAACCCACTCGCAACCCTGCCAATCCATAAATTTTTGAAAATGTCCGTAGTACCACAACCGGCCGCCCGTCACGAACATACTGCAAGCTGTCCGGGAAATCGGGATGTCGCACGTATTCATAGTACGCTTCATCAAATACGACGACCACATGATCGGGAAGTCGGGAGAGGTGGCCATCGATTTCCCGTGCCGTCAGCATGGTACCCGTGGGATTATTCGGATTGCAGAGGAAAAAGAGCCGCGTGCGGTCGGTGACCGCGTCAACCATGGCCGCTATATCATGGACCCAATTTTTCAAGGGCACTTCTACCGGTACACCATGCCCTCCCAACACAGAGAGCTTGTACATTACAAAGGTCAGATCGGCCATGACCGCTTCATCACCAGGAGAGAGAAAGGCGCGAACTAAGAGACTAATGATCTCATCTGACCCATTACCCACCAGAACCTGATCATCGGAAACCTTCCACCGCTCCGCTAACGCTTGCCGAAGGTAGTGAGCCCCGCCATCCGGATACCGGTGAAGCGACGCGGCTGCCCCTGCCAAAACCTGTAGCGCATTCGGGGAAGGACCCCAAGGATTTTCATTAGAGGCCAATTTAATTGCCTGAGTTATTCCAAGCTCCCGCTCCAATTCGTCCAAGGGTTTCCCTGGAGAATATGGGGTTAACGAGGCGATTGTGGGATGGACACGCAATGGCATGGGCTTACATTCTTTCTTTTGTACACCTGCGGGAAAAATCAAAAAAATTCATATCTACCTGGGACGATCCTTTGGGGCAGCCCCTTCCGGATCTCCATCCTTCAAGGGCTACAGGTTAGGCCAGACTCTACTGATGAGAAGAATACGACCCCAGAACCTTCATCATCAAACAACGAGACCTGACTTCCTCCAGGGCTTTCTTCAGGCGATCATCGTCCTGATGTCCCTCCAAATCCATATAAAACAGATATTCCCAGACTTTTCGTCGGGTAGGCCGTGATTCAATTTTGGTCATACTAATGCCGTGCGATGAAAACGGGCGGATCAGGTCATACAACGCTCCAACCCGGTCCTTTGCTGAGACAATGATCGAGGTTTTATCACGACCGGTTGGTTCAGCTCCCTTTTGGGATAAAATGAGGAACCTGGTGAAATTATTAATATTATCTTCAATTCGTGATCGCAGAATATTCAATCCATACAGCTGAGCAGCTAATTCGGAGGCAATGGCCCCTGCTGTTGGATCACTCACGCACCGCTCAGCTGCCCGAGCCGTACTGGGCTCTTCCGCGAAATTCACAGAAGGCAAATTGGTTTCCAGCCAGTTTCGGCATTGGGCAAGGGCATGCGGATGAGAATAGACCGTCCTGACTTCTTCTAACTTTTCCGCCTTCGAAAGAAAGTGATGGGACACTTCCAGCATCACTTCACCATAAATCAACAAGGGTGAGTCCACGAACAGATCTAACGTATGGTTGACCACCCCTTCCGTTGAATTTTCTATGGGAACCACGCCAAACCGCATACGTCCCCGTTCCACTTCATCAAACACATCCTTAATGCTATTGACCGACACGTAGTCGGCCGATCCCCCGAACTTCCGCATGGCAGCCAGATGCGTAAACGTGGCAGGTGGCCCTAGATATGCGACCGTTTGTGTTCCCTCGAGAGAAAGGGACGCCGACATAATTTCCCGGTACACATGACGCAGCGCTTCACTAGGAAACGGCCCAGGATTCTTGCGCATCAACCGTTCCACGATCGCGACTTCCCGACCAGGCGTATGAAGATGGGCAGACGAATCCTGTTGTTTTTTCAAATGCCCAATTTTTATGACGTATTGAGATCGCTCATTTAATATGTTGAGAATGTCGTCATCAAGCCGGTCAATTTCTTGACGGCATTGTTGCATATCCTCTGGAAGCTCCATGAGACTCATCCTTTATCCTGGAAAATCTGCAATTTAGGCAGGAGCATACAAGGAATACCCTGCTGTGGCAAGCAAGCGTTTCCCCCTGTCAGCTTGCGGCTTTCCTTCATATATAGGGCCACATTTTCTGAGCACCAAGGCCGGGTCTTTCCCGGTCAGCGCGGCAACAGAAACACATACCGTTGAAGGGGGTCATTCAAACAACGATCGGTCGCCTTGATTGTCCAATCGGGAAAGGTGGTTGTAATCCAGTCCAAAGTCATTGAAGAATCCCCGTATGTGACGTCACCGTCGATCGGCGCCCAGTTGTGAGGATTGAAGGCGAAGCCATCCTGTCGGTGTCGGAGGGCAAGGGCATCTTTCTGATCCTGTGACGCATGAGGGGCCTGCTCCCAGTATTCGACGGGACGAATGGTCATGGCCAACAGCCCCTCATCTGCAATGTGCTGCCGCAATGTGGCCAACGACGTCGTCATGGCCCTGCGGGACAGGTGGGTGAAGACGGAGAAAGCATAGATGAGATCAAACTTCACCCCCCCGACCGGCAAGGATACAGGGAGGTAATCTGATACCATAAAATTCGTACCGAGCCTCGACTCCCGGCATAGCTTAATTGACTGTTCCCGGGGATCGACCCCGAATATTTTATCCTCGACAGTGAAATAATACAGCAACTGGGCGATACGGCCATAGCCGCACCCAAAATCTAAGACAGTGGCATCCTCCAGAGACCGCCCGGTCACGCGCACATAGTTGTAATTCAACGCACGCACGAATGCCGTAGTCTCCTTGAGAAGTGCCAAACCATGGTTTCCTGTCCAGCTTCGCTGAACCTCGTCACTTGCCATGGCAGGAAGGAGGCGTGAAAGCTTGGGGTACTCAGGATCGGGCATAGACAGCAATACCAATCCGAATTCATCGAGACTGAGTCGTCGAAGACCTGTGATGACATCCAAGCGAGTCGTCACTCCGCAGTCATTTTCCAATGCACGCATAATCTCTTTGGCATACCCCAGCATATAGCCCTCGGTCGAATTCCAACTCACAGACAGTGAGAGCCTGGCTGAAAAATCCTTCACCATTTTTAGGGCATACTGTTTGAATATTTTTTTCATGAACACATTCACCATCCGTTCTGAATCAATAATGAAGCGGCTGCCCGCAAACTGCAACGGAAAACCCGACAGCCCTGCTGTAAGGTCCTCGGTATGATTCTAAAGGTAAATAGGATTCACCCTTTGATTTACGGCCGCATGTTGAGGCCAACAGATGGATCATTGATTTCAAGAAGGGATGAATTCAAACACCTTCTGAGTAAACTCAGAAGATGGACAGAGTATGCTATACGTTCTGCCTGATTTTGAGGGGAGTACGGCGTGAAATTTTTTTAATGATAACTTTCAGCATCGGTGGGAAATTTTCCGCATTCAACTTCTTCTTTATACCGCCGGAGCGCCTGCAAGGCATCTGCCTTCAAATGCGCATAGGGTTTGACAAATTTCGGGACAAAGTCATCGAAGAGGCCTAACAGGTCATAAAGCACCAACACTTGCCCGTCACACCCTTGCCCGGCGCCAATACCAATGGTCGGTATTGAAAGGGCTTCAGTGATGCGTTGTGCCAGTTCGGTCGGCATGCATTCCAGGACCACGGCAAATGCCCCGGCGACTTCCAGTGCCTTGGCATCACTCACAATAGTTTCCGCTTCTTCTTGCGCCTTCCCCTTAACTGAATACCCGCCGGATTGATTCACTGACTGTGGTGTCATACCAACGTGACCCATGACAGGAATGCCAAAACGCGTCATGGCCTCCACCCGATCAATCACTGATATTCCTCCTTCGAGTTTCACGGCGGCGGCCCCCGCTTGCAGAAAACGACCCGCATTCCGCACCGCATCTTCCACGCTGGCCTGGTAGGACATAAAGGGCATATCTCCAATTACCATGGCCCGTTTGGCGGCCTGAGCCACTAACCGCGTGTGATAGAGCATGTCTTCCATGGTCACTGATAAGGTGTTAGGCTTGCCTTGCACGACCATCCCAAGAGAATCGCCCACGAGAATGACGTCCAGCCCGGCCTGCTCTACAATCCGCGTGAACAGCGCATCGTAGGCGGTCACGACCGTTAACTTTTTGCCCTGTTTTTTATGTTGTGTAAATTCAGGAATCGTCATGTGCGCCAACTTTTGTGTAAGTTGAGGGTTATGTGCCGATTTTCCGTCTCGCTGATTCAACCGTATTCTGAAGCAGCATGGCGATGGTCATCGGGCCAACACCGCCGGGAACAGGTGTGAGCCATCCCGCTCGTTCTTTAACCCGGTCAAAATCCACATCTCCGACTAATTTTCCATCGGCTAATCGATTGATTCCCACATCAATCACGATCGCCCCCGGCTTCACCATCTCTGGGGTGACGAAGAGAGGTTTCCCGATTGCCGCAATCACGATGTCGGCTTCACGAACTACGGCGGGAAGATCTTTGGTGCGTGAATGACAGATGGTGACGGTGGCATGTCGATGCAAAAGCAACATGGCCACGGGTTTTCCTACAATATTACTACGACCAATCACTACGGCTCGTTTCCCGGCAATGTCCTGTCCAGTCGACTCGATCATCTGAATCACACCTTTCGGTGTACAGGGGACAAACACCGGGTCGCCTGTGACTAAACGCCCGACATTGACCGGATGAAACCCGTCGACATCTTTCTCCGAGGTGACGGCTTGCAAAATCGCTTGACTGTTTATGCCGGGCGGCAGGGGGAGCTGGACCAGAATGCCGTGAATTCGGGTATCGGCATTCAGCTGGTGAATCAATTCCAATAAGGTCTCTTGGGTCGTGGACGCCGGCAGACGATGTTCCTGGGGATAGAGCCCGGCTTTTTCACAGGCTATTTTCTTGTTCCGCACATAGACAGCCGAGGCCGGATCGTCTCCTACCAACACGGCTGCTAATCCGGGCTTGATGCCTGTGTCTTTTTCGAAAAGGCGAACCTCATCTGCAAGGCTCTCTCGGATCGACTGGGCTAATGCTTTGCCATCAATTATCTGTGTAGACACGTCGACTCCTTCTCCTGAAGTGTTGAAAAATGCCGCCAGCGGCGTTCTCGCCCCTTGGCCGTGCTCACGTACGCCTTCGTACGCTCCGCCCGTCCAATTGGCTGCGGCCTTGCTGGGCGGACATTTTTGAACACTCCATTATTTTGCTCTCGGATACTCCCATAAGGATTCATTGCAAAATCTTTCAATTATTGAACAGACCCTTGCATTGAAATGGTTATGCAGCTCATTAGGGTGATTTTACGATATCAGGCAGGGAAAATCTTCGTCAACGAAATGGCTGCCTCATCCTTCCTTGACACCTTACAAAATCCTCACTTACCATGCCACTTCAGCTTTTCCTCTAGGCATCCCTTGTTGCTTTGATCGTCATCATCGTCTCAGCGAAAGTTCGGTTGTTTCCATGAAGTCATATTGTCTTGCTGCCTCCTTCAGGAATGCGATCCTCACCAGTCTGTTGCTCCTGAATTGTTGGACGGCGATCTATGCCGAAGAGGTGACGAATCTAGCGTTCCCACAAAGCATGATTGCCGATGGGGGGCAAGTCTATTTCATTGCCAACGCCAACGGAGACCCTGGAACACGTGAAAATAAGGGTTTTATTAGTAAAGTGACGACTGAGGGTAAGATGATTGACCTCCACTTTATCCAAGGTGGGCAAAAATCGGTCACGTTGAACTCACCGAAAGGGATGGCCATTGTGGGCTCAACCCTTTATGTGGCCGATCTGGATGTGGTGAGGGGCTTTGACAAAAACACTGGACAATCACTCAATTCCATTCCCTTCACACAATTTCACAGTCAATCCCTTGCCGGGCTGGTGGCGGATTCTCACGGCGGGCTCTATGTCTCTGATGCCGATTCCAATACCATTTATCACATTGATGATCCCGCCCACGATCATACCGTGAAGGTCTTTGCCCAGCATGAAAGCTTATCGCACCCGCGTGGAATTTCTATCCATCCCAGGAATGGGCATGTGGTCGGTGTCGGATGGGAGAATGGAAAGATTTTTGAGATTGACGAAACCGGGGCGATTCAGGAATTGTTCGCCAACACCTTGTTTACCGGTAGTTTTCATAATTTAGACGGTATTGATTTCGACAAATATGGCACCATGTATGTGTCTGATTTGACGGCAGGGAAAGTCTGGAGAATTTTGGCCAATCACAAAAAAGAGGTGATTGCGGAGTTTCTGTTGTCTCCTTCGGGAATCGGAATTGATCGGGTCAATCATGTGATCATGGTTCCCTATCTGTATGTGAATGGTGCAGAGATTAATGGTCTTGAGCGTCCCTCTAATGCTAACCCTAACAAAAAACCCCGTTCCTGGTCTGATTATGGAATGGGCTGGCTCAAGAAAGATTCCGGGGAATGAGTAAATGCTTCTATTGTCATCAACGTAAAGGCAAACGGGCTTGTCCCGCACTGGGAGGCGTGATTTGCAGCCACTGTTGCGGCACAAATCGAATCACGAATATCAGTTGCCCGACATCCTGCGTCTTTCTCGAGAGCAATGATGACTATCAGCAAAAACGTGTGGGGAACATATTTGAACTCGAACGTCGAGGGTTCTATCGACAACTATTGGATCTCGGAGGGGAACGGGCGACTGAAATATTTTATGTCTTTGAAGCTCTAGCCTATCGATTTTTTCAAGATCGGCGTGATGCGGAAGATGCCGAGGTGCTGGAAGGCCTCCAAATCCTTCGACGAAGTTTCAGTCTGATCCAGATACCAGAAGCCGGTTTGCCGGCCTTCGGTGAAGAATTACGAAAAGAATTTAAGGTCTTTGGCGAACGCCAACCATTAGAACCCACGCTGGTCACCAACGTATTGGACCAAGCCCATACCTTCATTCAAAAATTTTCCGGACCCGGGTTTCGTTCCCATCGCTTTTTACATGGATTACTCGGCTATATTCGGGAACGCCATCCCGATGTGGCAGAACAACTGGCCCGCCAAACCGGTGCGGGAGGGCGCATCATTATTCCCAGTGGATTTGATTATGCTCCTGACCAACTTTCCACCGAACCGGTCAAGTGATCGGCATTTTTCATCCACATTTCGGGCCACCCCTGATTTACTGAATCAGGTCTATCGTCATTTCAATTCGCTCGAGAGGATTATCCTTCAGATCGCGGGGCTGGCTCACGATCGTATCGATGACATCAAGACCTTTCACCACCTCGCCAAACACGGTGTACTGGCCATCCAAATGGGGAGCCTTATCCGCCATGATGAAAAACTGCGATCCCGCGCTATTGGGATCTGCCGTGCGGGCTGCGGAAAGAATGCCTTTTTCGTGAATAATCCGATTAAATTCTGCTGGAACCGTATAGCCAGGGCCCCCGGTTCCGTATCGGCTTCGATTGGCTGGATCTTTGGTCAAAGGATCTCCACCTTGAATCATAAATCCAGGAATGACCCGATGAAAAATGGTTCCATTATAAAACCCTGACTTAGCTAATTTGAGAAAACTTTCAACATGCTTGGGAGCTAAGTCCGGAAATAACACGGCTTCCATTTCTCCAAACTTCGTTTTAATCAGAACGTGAGGTGCCTTGGTCTCAGTCTTCGATGGTTCTTCCGCTGCCGCCTCGTTTGGGACAGGAGAACCACCGGCAGTGACAATGGTGAACAGTCCGATCACCATCATGAGCTGACGTAGACCGCTGGCTAAAGTCCGTGGCTGCAACACACCCCTCATAATTCCTCCTCCATGGCTAATCTGTTGATTTCTTGATTAAATGATCGGGCTCGTCTGAAACATCAAGCCCAGCCTGTTCCATCGCTTGCGCTGCCGCAGCTTGTTCGGCCTCTTTTTTCGTCCGACCCTCTCCCTGACCCATTATTTTTCCTTGGATTTCCACCGTGACAACAAATACCTTTTGATGATCCGGGCCGGATTCCCGAGCAAGTCGATACTGGGGACTTGCTCCAAATTGTTTATGCGTCCATTCTTGCAAACGGCTTTTCCCATCCCACCCCACTGAGGACACAGGATTATTCTGTAATGAAGAAAATTCCATGGTCAAAACTTTTTGAATAAAAGCTCTCGCGTCATCCAACCCCCCATCAAGATACACCGCCCCAATGATCGCTTCAAGGGCATTGGCTAACAGCGATATTTTTTCTCGGCCCTTGGTGGCTTCCTCCCCCCGACCCAATCGTAACCACTGCCCCAAATTGAGACGGCTCGCTGCTTTCGAAAGAGTGGATCGGCTAATTAATCCGGCTTTAATCTTGGAAAGTTCGCCCTCTGTAGAATCCGGGAACATCGCCGCAAGACTTTCGCTTACAACCAGTCCCAACACCGCATCTCCTAAAAATTCTAACCGCTCATTGTGGGGACTCACCGCCTGGGGTTGAGTTTGAGAAAATGAACGGTGGGTGAGCGCCTCACATAGCAGGGCTTGCTGCTTAAATTTATACTCCAACGATTCCTGAATGTTTTCAAAGGCAAGAGCAGCCACGAGATCTACAAAGAATTGGTAATGTTGACATGCATGATCGTTATTCTCTTATCTCTCTTGAGCAAAACGTTGTAGTATATCATATCGTTTCGGGGCGAGGTCGGGGCAACTGGCTCCAATGTCCTGAGAGGCACCCCTCTCGAAAGAATCTAATCAGAACGGGACCATGCTGCCTATTCGCCCTTCCATCGCCGGAATACCAAACAGGCATTAACCCCACCAAATCCAAAGGCATTGGATATGGCTACATCGACGGCACAGGATCTGGCATGAATAGGAATATAATCCAAGTCGCATTCGGGATCTGGCGTCTCCAAATTGATCGTCGGAGGAATGATGCCATGATGCATAGCCAAAATAGAAAAGATCGCTTCAATTCCCCCGGCAGCCCCCAATAGATGACCGGTCATGGACTTGGTAGAACCCACAGGAATGGAATAGGCCCGGTCCCCAAAGACGTGTTTGATGACCTGCGTCTCAATCCGATCGGCGAACGTGGATGTGGCATGAGCATTAATATATCCCACAGATTCTTTGGCGATTCCCGCATCCTGAATCGCACGCTTCATACAGGTCACCGCACCGGCCCCATCATCCGGTGGAGCGGTAATATGAAAGGCATCGCTATTCATGGCATAGCCGATCACCTCGGCATAAATGCGCGCGCCTCGAGATTTGGCGTGCTCCAATTCCTCCAGGATCAACACACCGGCACCTTCGCCAATGACAAACCCGTCACGATCTTTATCAAAAGGCCGACTGGCCCGTTCCGGTTCCTCATTTCTCCGGGACAACGCCTTCGCTGCGGAAAATCCAGCAACCGCTGTAGGGCAAATGGTCGATTCCGCTCCTCCTACCAGCATTACATCGGCCTCTCCCCGCTGAATCAGTCGAAACCCGTCTCCAATACAATGATTCCCTGTGGCACAGGCCGTGACCGTACAGGCATTTGGACCCTTAGCACCAAAACGGATCGCCACCTGCCCGGAGGCCAAATTAATAATGACCATCGGAATAAAAAATGGGGAAACCCGGTCGGGGCCACGTTCCAGCAACACCTTATGATAATGTTCAATGGCCGGAAGACCGCCAATGCCTGCTCCAATATAGACCCCAACACGGTCCGCCTCATCCGGGTTCACGACAAGCTTGGCATCATCCACCGCCTCCTGACTGGCGGCAAGCGCAAAATGGATAAAGGTATCCATCTTTTTGATTTCTTTTTTCTCAATAAACGTCGAGGGATCAAAGTTCTTGACCTCCCCCGCAATCTGCACCGAATACTGACTGGCATCAAATCGGGTAATGGGTCCGATTCCGGACTGGCCTTTGCATAATTTGTCCCATGTGTTGGATACACCAATATCCAACGGCGTAACCAATCCCAATCCTGTCACAACCACTCGTCGTGGTCTCCATTCAGTCATTGAGGCACTCCGTAACTATCATGGCTGGAAAACCCAGATAATGAACCTGAGGCTTTACCTCCTCGAAGCCCGTAATCAACTATAGACGAACCGCAACTTCGCACAGTACTCGATGGCCTTCTCAGACTTTTTCCTTAATAAAATCGATGGCCGCCGAGACCGTTTGAATTTTTTCTGCATCTTCATCCGGAATTTCGATCTCAAACTCTTCTTCTAAGGCCATCACCAATTCCACCGTATCTAAGGAATCAGCTCCAAGATCTTCCACAAACTTGGCCTCAGGGACCACGTCATCTTCTTCAACACCTAATTGTTCCACAATAATTTTTTTGACACGCTCTTCAACTGCCATTGTTGGCTCCTCCTCCTTACAAAGTTTATCGAATGACACATCCTGTTGCGCATGGGCTAGGACGCCATATGCATCCCGCCATTCACATGTAACACATGCCCGGTAATATATCCGGCCTTCTCTGAACTCAGAAAACACACTGCATCGGCAACATCCGAAGGTTGCCCTAACCGCTTTAACGCAATTTGATTCAGTAATCCCTCTTTAATTTCTGGCGAAAGATGTTGTGTCATCGCGGTATCAATAAATCCCGGAGCCACGGCATTGACGGTAATATTTCGACTGGCATATTCCCGTGCAATTGTTTTGGTAAGACCAATCACACCCGCTTTTGACGCTGCATAGTTAGCCTGGCCCATGTTTCCGATCGCTCCGACAATAGAAGCAATATTGACAATACGACCACTTCGCTGCTTGCTCATGGAAGGCAGAACGGCCTTTGCACAGAAAAACGTGCCGGTCAAATTGACCTGGAGGACGGCAAGCCAATCCTCTTCTTTCATCCGCATCAGCAAGCCATCTCGCGTAATACCTGCGTTATTGACCAAGATATCCACTCGCCCCCATTCTTTGAGGACGCGTTCCATCATTCCCTTGGCCTGTTCCCATTCGCCAACATTGACTGACACCGCCAACGCTTTGCGACCCACTTGCTGGACAAGACCCACGGTTTCTTGACAACGTTCGGCATCAAGATCGGCCACTACCACATCTGCACCTTCCTTGGCCAAGGTGGTCGCAATCGCCTGCCCGATTCCTTGGGCACCACCCGTCACTACTGCAATTTTTTCCCTTAACAACATCTCAATTCCTTCTTGAAAATTCGATCCCTTGTGTCCTTAGGCGCAGTGAGACAGGACGTGAGCGTAGGATTCCTGATCCATCACATTCCATGTGGTAGCTTCTGGAACAATGCGCTTCACTAATCCCGTCAAAACTTTCCCTGGACCGATTTCCACAAAATCTGTGATGCCCATCAGCGCCATGGCCTGGATGGTTTCCTGCCACCGCACCGGAGAAGGTAATTGTCGAACAAGTGACTCACGAACCTCCTCCGCTGACAACAAGGCTTTCGCTTCCACATTATTCACCAACGGTACCTTTAAGGCAGACCACTTCAGAGAATCAATATCTTTTTTCAGCCTGTCAGCAGCAACCTGCATCAATGGAGTATGAACCGGGACACTGACCGGAAGCGGCATGACCCGCTTTGCTCCACGCGTCTTAGCCAATTCTGCTGCATGCTCCACTGCGGCTTTCTCTCCGGCAATGACTGTTTGGCCTGGAGAATTGAAATTGGCGGGAGCCACAATGCCCATAGATCCTGCTTCTTGACAGACACTTCGAACATCCTTTTCCGAAAGGCCTAAAATCGCGGCCACTAGCCCGCTTCCAGGAGTCACGGCCTCGGCCATATAACGCGCGCGCTTCTGCACCAGACTTACCGCTTCTCCAAAATTCAGCGCGCCAGCCGCCACTAAGGCGGTATATTCGCCCAAGCTATGACCGGCAACCGCAGCGGGAAGAAGGGGCCCATCACGGAGCAGTTGAAATGCGGCGAGACTGGTCACCAGCAATGCCGGCTGCGTATATTCGGTTCGATTGAGTTGTTCTGACGGCCCCTCAAAACACAATGCGTCAATATCATACCCCAAAATATCCGCGGCTTCCTTATAGAGGGCCTGAACCGCAGGACTCCTCTCAAAAAGAGTCTTGCCCATGCCAACAGACTGAGAGCCTTGCCCAGGAAACAGAAAACCAAAGACTGGCTTCATGCTTTTCGCTCACCCTCTAGAATGCCATGACTCAGGACAGTCCGCCTCATGGCTTCTCCCACTTCCTGAAACTAGTCAACAATAAACTCTCCACCATCAACACAAATCACATTTCCAGTGATCCAATGAGCTTTTGGATGACTTAACAGGCCTAACGCATCGGCGACATCTTGGGTCGTAGTCAGCCGGTTTGACGGATTTTTTCGTTTGGCTAAGGTCAGCATTTCATCAGAACCGGGTATTTTACGCAAAGCCGGCGTATCGGTGACACCTGCCATCAGCGAGTTGACGGTGATACCCAGAGGAGCCAGTTCCAGGGCTAATTGCCTCGTATGAGATTCCAGGGCCGACTTTGCAGCGGAAACCGCCCCATAGGTTCGCCAGACTCGTGCGCCTCCGGCGCTGGTCATGGAGAAGATGCGACTCCCTGTTCCTAAAAATTTTTGTGCCACTAAATCCTGTGTCCAATACACCAGACTATTAGCCATGACATCCAACGTCATATCCATCTGTGCTTTATTAATGGCCTCTGCATGGGATTCCGCAATATACGGCTTCAGGGTCCCAAAAGCTAACGAATGTAACAACACCCTGACACAGACTGGCTTCCCGGATTCTTCCCCCCGTTGCTTCAGTGCTTTCAGAATGTCGACGCGCCTTTCGGGATCGGCCGCATTGACATTAAAAAACAGGACCTCTCGGCCGAGTGAACGAATCTGCGAGGCAATGCGCTCCGCATTTGCTTGTGTTGATTTTCGATCAAGATGCACACCACAGATATTCAACCCTAAATTGGCCAGCTCCATAGCTGCCGCCTCTCCAAAACCACTAGAGACTCCTAGAATCAGCGCCCAATCATTTTCACCCCATGAGGTCGCTCCAGACATAATTCCCCTCTCTTTAAACCCACACAATCTTCTGGTTTGCTCTTGTTGGAAGCCTCAGATTCTTCCTCTGCTTTTATTGGCAATGATCTCATTCAGGAAGGAGAAATCCGCCGGCAGGCACATTACCAACGAACGACCGCTGAAGCCCAGGTAAGACCTGCACCAAATGCAGCCAACAGTGCTACACTCCCTTTATGAATTCTTCCCTCCCGAACAGCTTGATCGAGCGCCAACGGAATCGATGCTGCAGAGGTATTACCAAATCGATCTAAATTTATCATCAATTTTTCTCGAGCCAACCCCAATCGCTGGCCCACGGCATTCAATATCCGCATATTGGCCTGATGAGGAATGAACAGATCGATATCGTCCATTGCTAATTTATTGGCCTCTAAGGCCTCTTTGGTGGCCTCTTCCATTGATTTAACGGCAATTTTAAAAGTTTCATTGCCCTTCATTTTTATAAAACACCGTTTTTCTTGAAGAACCTCTTTGGATGCCGGTTCCCGCGATCCGCCTCCAGGCACCTGAATCATATCAGAGAGTCCGCCATTGGCATGCAAATGGGTGGACAGGATCCCGGAACCTTCAGTGCCTTGTCCTACCACCACCGCCCCAGCCCCGTCGCCGAATAAGACGCACGTATTGCGATCGGTCCAATCGGTTATCGCCGACATGACTTCGGAGCCAATGACCAATACGTGCCGCATACCAGTTTTCACATAGGCATCTGCAATAGCCAACGCATAAATAAACCCACAACAGGCGGCGGCAATATCACACGCCGCGGCCCGATTTGCTCCTAACCGATGTTGGATAAGACAGGCAGTGGAAGGAAGAGGAGAATCACCTGTACAGGTGGCTAAAAGGATCAGGTCGATCTCCGATGGGGCCACATCAGCAGCGATTAATGCGCGCTGAGCCGCCTCAACAGCTAAGTCTGAACAGGCCTGCCCTGGGTCAACCACTCGACGCTCTCTGATACCTGTCCGTTCAATTATCCAGGTATCCGAGGTCTCAACCATGCGCTCTAAATCTGCATTGGTCAAGACTCGCTTGGGAACATAAGCCCCTGTCCCTAAAATCAGACTATTCATACATGAAACACCGCGTTGAATTCACATGCACCCTTGGGCAATGTCACCTCGAATTTCCCCAATCAAGCCACCTTCCGCCAAAGCCTGGGCTCGAAGAATCGCATTCTTGATCGCCTTCGAGGAGGAACGACCATGACAAATCATACTGATGCCTTCAACCCCTAACAGTGGAGCTCCGCCGAATTCGGCATAATCGGTTTTTCGCCGTAACCGCAGAAGGGGTCCGGCCACAAATAGATAGGAAAGCCGACCCAGAGCTGACTGGGCAATTTCCTTCATCAGCATTTTTTTAATCGCATCCGCCAACCCTTCAGAAATTTTCAAGGCCACATTTCCAATAAATCCATCGGTCACAATGACATCGGCATTCCCACTATACACATCTCGCCCTTCAACATTACCAATGAAATTAATAGGGCTATCCTTCAATAATTTAAAGGTTTCTTTCGTGACCTCATTCCCCTTGGTATCTTCTTCCCCAATACTCAATAGACCTACCCTTGGACGATCAGTTCCCAGGAGATGCCTACCATATTCATGCCCCATTATCCCAAACTGGAAAAGTTGGCGAGCCGTACAATCAACAGTGGCGCCGACATCCAGCATGATTGCCTTTCCCTGGCGAGTCGGCAATGTCGCGGCGATTGCCGGTCGTTCTACCCCTTGAATCAATCCCAGAAGAAAAAATGCTGACACCATCGTCGCACCAGTATTTCCGGCACTCACCAATGCGTCAGCTTGCTTATTTTTAACTAATTCTGTGGCTTTCCATATAGAAGAATCTCGCTTTTTTCTGGCGATTAGCGCAGGAGATTCATGCATATCCACAACCTGTGGGGCATGAAAAATCTCAATGCCGGCTTTGGTGCCGCCGAGTTTGTCCAGATGAGATTGGAGAGACGGTTCGTCCCCGACCAGGATAATGGAGAGAGAGGATTCCCTTGTAGCCTGTATGGCTCCTTCGACATTGGGAGATAATCCATGATCCCCCCCCATCGCGTCCACGGCTATTTTCATGGGTTTGGTGTTAAAAGATGACGGACTCGAGAAGGAAAATACCGTTTATCCCTCTTCAACCGAAATAATGGCGATGCCCTTATAGGTTCCACAATTTAAACATGTGGTATGAGATGGCTTGAGCTCATGACATTGAGGACACGTAGACAAATTTGGCGGGGTGAGCTTGAGATGAGATCGCCGCTTATCTCTTCGGGCTTTAGAAATTTTGTGTTTAGGATTTGCCATAATAGTCCAACTTTTCAGTTAAGAGGTGACTGATGCCTTCACGATCCTCTTCGACCAGAAATAGAGGAGCGCTTTGATGGATTTGTTTTTGATATTGTTTGCTGAATTGGCAGTGGTGCTGAGCTTGTCACTGGAGTACAACACCCACATATGCCATCATTTAAATTGCTCCCACATACTTGGCACAACCCGAGGCAGTTTTCATTGCATAAAGCTTGTAGGGGAGTAGCAAGAATGACCTGCTCTCGAATAGCCGGAAGAAGGTCGATTTCATTTCCTGTAATAGGGTATACATCTTCCTCTGTCGCACTCTCATCGACGGATTTGTCACGCCCCTTTGTCCCTTTTCCTTTATCCCTGTGGGGCACAACCACATTGACTGCTTTCACGGCCTTTTTAAATTCCACCTCACACGATAGGGATAAATCTTCCTCAAATTGATCCAGGCAACGTACACATTCCCTGGCCATTCTTCCGGATATTTTCCCTTGAAAATGCGCTGACCGCTCCCCGGTCAGAAATAGATCTCCATGACAAATTAAGTTCCCAATAGGGTTTCCCTCATCATGGGAGAACAATAAATCCGAGGGCCTCACCTCATGATGAATTTGAAGCCCTGTGGGGGGAACATCAAGTAGATTGATGGTTATAGACATTTAACAACCACACCTTTCCACCTGCCCCGTCCCGAAGAATACTGGTGACTCAGTGTTCTTCTGCAAATGAAAGGATAGCCACATGCCTGGCACGCTTAATCGCTTGGGTTAATTTTCTTTGATGCCGCAGGCAATTTCCCGAGGTTCGACGAGGAATAATCCGTCCACGTTCCGTGAGAAAATTCCTCAATAAATTTGCATCCTTGTAATCCAATGGCGTCTTATCGAAGCAAAAGCGGCACACTCTTTTCCGCTGAAACAATCGTCCTTTTTCCACAGAAACCTCTCCTAGGCTAAAAATTAGGGCATGGGGTCTGGATAATACTCTTCCGGATCATAGCTAGACTCCTCACTCACTCCTGCCCCAGAGGTACCCGAGGAGGACTTTTTCGGCAAGAACGTTACTGTTTGAGCAACGACTTCATGTTTGCTTCTCTTCTGCCCGTCGTCCGTTTCCCACCGCCGTTGTTGTAGGCGACCATCAACGATGGCCCCGTCACCTTTATTGAGGTACTGACCACAATGTTCAGCCTGTCGTCCAAACAC
Organism: Candidatus Nitrospira neomarina; assembly: GCF_032051675.1. Taxonomy (NCBI): domain Bacteria; kingdom Pseudomonadati; phylum Nitrospirota; class Nitrospiria; order Nitrospirales; family Nitrospiraceae; genus Nitrospira; species Candidatus Nitrospira neomarina. The sequence goes on along the minus strand of NZ_CP116968.1, from coordinate 4,154,189 downwards.
GACAATATCAACATAGCACACCTCTTCTTTTTGATCATCGGCCTGACGATACCGACGATTGACCGCTAATGGGAAATTAACCACAGGGGTGCCGCTGGGTGTATACCGAAGCTCGGGATCTCTAGTCAGATTTCCAATCAATATGACTTTATTGAATCCCACCATCTTCTGCTTCCTCCACACTTGCTTCACCTACCGCTACCAAATCACTTGGGTTCAGCCGCACCGTCATGAATTTCATCACCTGGTCTTCCATACGCTGAAAGCGCTCCAACTCAAAGACGACCGTAGGGGGCCCTTCAAATTGAACCGTAATATAGGTCCCCTTTCGCTCATGTTGAATATCGTAGGCCAGTTTCTTTTTCCCGCTATTATCCAACTTTAAAATATTCGCTCCAGCCTGACTCAGGACTTCCTTCATTTTTTCAATCACTCGCTCGTTTTCTGTTTCTGCTTGAACGGGACGAAGAATACACAGTGATTCATACAGTTTCATACGTAACCTTTCCCTCTGACAGTATTTTTCTAGTTTTCAGGCAGAGCAATCGTGTTGTATCACAAAAGGGGACACAAGCTACCATAGGGTAAATTGGAGTGTCAAACCTCTCTCAGGAATCGAACCTGCTATTTCAGAACCTAAAAACCTGCCATTGTTTTCAGTGAAATTGGGCTGTTTTTCTAAAAACAATCGGTAGACTGTCAAGTTTTGATCGATCAGACCCAAAACGGTACACAGGTCACTCTCCAAAAGAAAAGCACTTTATAATAAACAGTCCAAAATCCACTCACCCCTTCATCTAATCTTCATGTCCTACTGAATGCTAATTTCATGTCGGCGATATTACATCCGCCGCCATTCAAGACCTTTTGAAATACCAAGTTCATTTTCCTAATGCAAAGGAACTGGAAATGAAAGAGGCTGCCTCAGCTCGACCCAAGGGATTCTAACCGGATGGTTGATCCACTTTTGCCAGCAGAATGGTCAATACACGAATATTTACAAACCTGTCTCAGAGGACCGCACATGAAATCGATTCATCGCAATATCCGGACCTTCACAAATAAGACATTCCAATACATCAACGGCTTTCGGAAGAATTGAGACAACCTGCTCCCACTCTTCTGATAGAAATGGTGAAAGCACAAAATTTGCCAGGCTTTCGTTGTTCTGTGGGCGCCCTATGCCAACCTTAACCCTGGAGAATTCTTCCGTTTCCAGGCAGGACAAAACAGAACGCAGACCATTATGGCCACCAGCGCCACCTCTGGTTTTGATCTTGATCATTCCCAGAGACAGGTCCAAATCATCGTGGACCACAATAAGACCAAACGAGTTGGGAGACAACTTCTGAAGAACAGACCGAACCGCAACCCCAGCTTGGTTCATCCACGCAAGGGGAAGAAGAAGCAAAACCGGATGGCCCTTAACTTCACCTTGACCGAGAAACCCATTTTTCTGCTTGGACCATGTCACACTCCAACGATCAGCCGCCTGCTCAAGAACCATCCAGCCAAGGTTGTGTCGCGTGTATTTGTAGGACTCTCCTGGATTTCCAAGTCCCACCACCACATGCAAGGGCTACTTCTTGCCTTCCTTCGCTTTACTGTCTGATGCGGCCTTCGTTTTATCTGCCGCCGCCACAGCCCCTGCAGTGGCAGCCCCCTCTGCAGCTTTTTCTGCTGTGGCAACTGGAGCTACCCCTTCAGCCACCTCGCGAGACAAGAGGGACTCTAGCTTCGCTTCGGACATCTTCGTGGCAACATGGGCAACCATGAGATCCTCGTCATCCAAAATTTTGAGACCTGTCGGGACTGTAACTTCCTTTACATGCATACCATCACCAATCCCAAATCCTGACGCATCGATTTCAATATGATCCGGAATTTGAGCCGGCAAACACTCAATATGAAGTTCGCGCATCACCTGATGCAAAATTCCCCCCTCTTTCACGCCAACAGGGACTTCTCCGATAATCGTCAGGGGAACTTTAACGCGAATGGCTTTTTTCATCGAGACTTCAAAGAGGTCCACATGAAGAATCGCCCCGGTAATGGGATCAATTTGGTGGTCTTGAAGGACTGCAATCCGTTCTTGCCCCCCGGAAATCCGGACAGTCAGCAAACCAGTATGACCAACCTGAGAAATCACCAGATTACGGGCCGTCTTGTGGTCCATGGCCACAAATTCAGACTTCCCTCCACCGTAGAGAACTCCAGGAATTTTTCCTTGACGCCGTAGTTGCCGCGCCACGCCTTTTCCAGCCTGATCCCGTTTTTCAACTTCGAGTTCATATTTCATCGTCTTGACCTTTTCTAAATGAGAGTGAATGAACAGTTAGCTAATTTATACAAACAAGGATGTCACTGACTCTTCACGATGAATCCTCAAAATCGCCTCACCCAACAAAGGAGCAACGGTGAGAGTCTTCAATTTTGGACATTGCTGATCCTTCCCATTTAAGGGAATGGTGTTTGTTACCATTACCTCACGGAGACAAGACGATTGCAACCTCTCCAGTGCTGGACCAGACAGGACTGCATGGGTACTCCCAGCCCAGGCCGACAAGGCTCCGTTATCCATACAGGTTTGAGCTGTCTGGACAATTGTTCCCGCCGTATCAATCATGTCATCAAACAATAACGCATGCTTATCCTGAACATCACCAATAATATTCATCACTTCAGCCTGATTCGGCGATTCCCGCCGCTTATCGATAATCGCGAGAGAGGAATTCAGTCGTTTGGCAAATGCTCTCGCTCGCTCGACCCCTCCTGCATCAGGGGAAACAATGACCAAATCAGAGACATTTTGCTTTTTAATATAGTCCAACATCACAGGCATGGCATAAAGGTGATCAACAGGAATATTGAAGAATCCTTGAATCGGTCCGGCATGAAGATCCATGGTCAGAATACGATTCGCGCCGGCCGCGGTGATCAAATCCGCAATCAGTTTGGCACTAATGGGCACTCGGGGCTGATCTTTTCGATCCTGTCTCCCATATCCGTAATAAGGAATGACCGCCGTGATCCTGGAAGCTGATGATCGTTTGACCGCATCGATTAGGAGCAACAACTCCATAATTGAAGTATTCACCGGGTGGCAGCAGGATTGAATCAGAAAAACATCGCCTCCCCGCACATTCTCATCAATTCTAACCCTGATCTCCCCATCACTAAAGGTTGTAACCGTTGCCTGACTCAAATCCTGCCCAATATACTGAGCAATTTCTCTGGCCAACGCAAGGTTGGAGTTACCCGTGATCAATTTTAAATCTCTGAGCATGGTGGTAGTCTCAACTTGCCTAGGTGAACCTAAACCGTAGCAGATTTTCAGGAAAAAAAGCAGAGCAAAGGTAATTCTACGATTGGTGACTTGTCAACTCAAGTCACTGAATTTACACGTTGGAAACCTGAGAGGAGGAGCCAACGTGGAACGGGTCATGAGGTAAATCAGTCGAACCCATCGGGATATCAAAGATTCTCCAGCTCGTATCACGACGCAACCGGGTGGAAGCCTTCCGAGCTTCTTCCTGAGTGCGGAAAATCCCAAATACGGTGGCTCCACTACCTGATAATAGTGCGGCTTGAGCCCCAAAGGAAAGCAACGTGTCTTTAATGAATCCCAAAATCGGATAAAACGGAAACAACGGCGGTTCAAAATCATTTTCCATTATCCCGATCACTTCCTCCCAGGAAAGGCTCATTTCACGATCTATTCTCTTCGTAAATTCACCTAAAGGTCTGACGGCCTCCCGTTGGGAGGACAGCTGTTTATATGCCCATTTTGTCTGTATCGGAAAGCCGGGATTCACGAGAACGACCCACCGTTCGCCTTTGAGAGAACAGGCCTCCACCTCATGGCCCCACCCCCGGACCACTGCACAAGGGGCTTTAAAAAAAAATGGAATATCACTTCCAAGAGTTGCACCCGCCTCACACAAGTCAGATAAAGTCCAATCTAACCCTAGCAAGTGAGTAAGGCCATACAGAGTGGCAGCGGCATCACTACTTCCACCTCCCAGACCAGCCGACAAGGGAATAACTTTGGTTAGCTCAATATCAACGCCTACATTCTTTTCAGAACGCTGAAGCACCAATTCAGCCGCCCGATACACCAAATTTCCCTTATCCAAGGGCAACGGAGCATCTCCACACGTTAAGACAAGACCATCCCGATCAGGGTTAAGCCTAATTCGGAGAAGATCAAAGACATCGACCGTATGCATGAGAGACCACACATTATGATACCCATTGGGCAATCGATCCAATACCCGAATCAACAGATTCACTTTGGCCGGTGCCCGCACGACGATTTCGGTCACAGACATATCACTCCCACTCATGACAAAAAACCTCCAGACTCACCCAATAACTGAACCGATAGAAAAAATGGGAAGATACATCGCCACAACGACAAGGGCAATCCCACACCCCACGACCAAGATAATAAAGGGCTCTAACACCGACGTTAACGTGGCTACCGTCCGATCGACCTCTTGCTCAAAAAGATCCGCAATTTTTTCCAGCATAACATCTATGGAACCGGTTGATTCTCCCACCTTAATCATTTGGGGAACCATCGGCGGAAAAACCTGGCCCGCTCTCAAAGTCTCAGAGAGAGATTGTCCATTTTGAATCGCTATGGCCGCCAGTTTAATGCTTTGCTCGAATATTTTATTACCAGTCACCGTTCCCGCCACACCCAAGGCCGACAGCAACGGAACCCCACGACGAACTAAAAACCCTAATGTTCTGGAAAAACGCACCGTTGCGGCTTTTTGGATCACGGACCCCAAAAGGGGAACCCCTAAAACCCACCCATCAATGGCCTGTCGACTTTTCGGATTTTTGAGAAACCAACGGATACCCATACCCAAACTTCCACAAAATCCCGCCAACAGAAAAAAGTGATCCCCAACCCCCTCAGCCACGTCAATCACCACTTGCGTCAACCAGGGAAGCGATTCGCCCATATCTTGGAATAAGCCAGAAAAAAGAGGGACCACCCAAATCAATAAAAAGACCAGGACAATCATCGCCACGGCCACGAGCAGAGCCGGATATGCTAATCCAGAGAAAATTTTCGCCCGCAACTGAGCCTGTTTATCAAGGTACACGGCCAGTTGGGTCAAACTTTCATCCAAGCGACCTGTCGTCTCTCCTACTTCCACCATACTCCGGTAAAATTCACTAAAGACAGTCGGGTTGCGTTTTAAAGCATGAGCGAGCAAGGTTCCGCCCTCTACATCCTCTTGAATATGCTTAACCACTTGTTGCAAGGTGGGGTTTTCAGCTTCGCTGGAGAGAATGTCCAGGCATTCCAAAAGAGGCACACCCGCACGAATCAACGTTGCCAGCTGATGGGTAAAGACCACCAATTCTTTACTGCTCACGCCTCTCCAGCTCCACCCGCGGCTCCAGCCGGTCAGCTGGCCACTGAAATTGAATACCCTTTCAACTTTTTCTTGCAGACCGGTTACCAAGACATCCTGCCTACGAAGAAGTTGCAAGGCCTCACTGGACGTAGCAGCCAAGACTTCCCCGTGAACCGTCTGTCCATCCAAATTTTTCGCACGATATTCAAATCTGGGCATTTCGAATTATTGCCCGCTTTCTCTGTGGGATATCAAGAAGGCTCTTAATGACATTTACATCCGAGGCCGCAACCTGGCCAGGGACATTGCTCCGGATCGCTCCCGACCCGTGCGCTCCAATAGCTTGGATAACTCATCAGGAAGAGTTGTGAGTCCCATAGCGAGTTCAGAGGATATCACTCCTTGTCCAGCCAAGTCGGCCAACGCTTGATTCATGGTCTGCATGCCATATTGAGCTTGTCCCGTTTGCATCATGGAATACATTTGATGGATCTTGTCTTCGCGAATCAGATTTCGAATTGCCGGAGAGGTAATCAGAATTTCCAAAGCCAGAACCCGGCCCCTTCCCTCTGAACGTGGCAAAAGTCTCTGTGCCAGAATGCCTTCCAGCACCATCGACAACTGGATACGAATTTCTTGTTGCTGGTGGGAAGGAAACACCGAGACCAATCGTGTCAGCGTGTGAATCGCAGAATTCGTGTGCAGAGTAGCCACCGTAAGATGTCCGGTTTCAGCCATGGTGAGAGCCGCCTGAATGGTCTCGAGATCTCGCAATTCGCCCAAAAACACCACATCGGGATCCTGCCGTAAAATACCTTTCAGGGCGGACTGGAATTCGCGGACATCGGATCCCACTTCCATTTGAGATACCAAACTTTTTTTGTGCGAGTGCAGAATCTCAATGGGGTCTTCTAATGAAATAATATGGGCAGACCGCGCTTCATTTATATGATCCAACATCGAGGCCAATGTCGTACTTTTCCCGCTACCGGTCGGCCCGGTTACCAAAATCAGCCCTTGGGGCTTCCTCATCAATTCCGCAATAATGGGCGGTAGCCCTAATTCTTCAAACGTCGGGATCTTCCCGGACACTGTTCGAATGGCCATGGCCAAGGATCCCTGTTGGGTATAGATATGGACCCGAAACCGCCCGATAGCAGGCACGCTGTAGGCTCCATCCCAGGCTCCGGTCTGCAGAACCTGATGATGCTGTGCTTCCGTCAATAGACTCGCGGTTAACTGAGACATGTCCTGGTTGGTCAATATCGGAGACTCCATCGGGCGTAAATGCCCGTCCACACGGAGGCGAGGCACACTGCCGGAAACCAGGTGCAAATCCGATCCGCCCTGCCGGCACAATTCACCTAGGAGTGCAGTCAATTCCATTGGGTATCCGGTCTTCTGACGTCCCTACACAAAAGCATCAGATCTCGTTTCGGCAAACACCTCACCAACAGTCGTCAATCCACCTTGAACCGCCGCCATCCCCGCTTGTCTAAGCGTGCGAAATCCTTCGCCTATCGCACAGGTTATCAAATCATTCGTCGATGCCCGTGCCAAAATTTTTTCATGTAGTCCTTCAAAAATAGGCAGGATCTCAAATAAGGCCATGCGTCCTTTAAATCCGGTCTGATGGCAGGACCCACACCCACGCCCTTTCATCGCATGAACCGCCCCGAGCGCATCATCATCAAAACCCAGCTCCCGCAGCTGACATTGAGATACCGGCTCCAGTTCCCGACAATGATCACAAATTTTCCGTACCAAGCGTTGGCCCACAATGAGCGAGACGGCGGAAGACACCAAAAATGGCTCAATGCTCATATCGATAAGCCGGGTAATCGCCCCTGGGGCATTCATGGTATGCAGGGTCGAAAGAACTCGATGGCCAGTCAGGGAAGCCTGAATCGCGATTTGCGCGGTATCCCGATCACGAATTTCCCCCACCATCATGACGTCAGGATCCTGCCGCAAAAAAGCACGCAACCCGGCGGCAAAATTCAATCCAATCTCTTCATGAATTTGCATCTGATTGATGCCCTGGATTTGGTATTCCACGGGATCTTCGACAGTGACAATATTCATCTGAGGAGTATTCAGAAATTGTAACGCGCTATAGAGGGTTGTCGTCTTTCCACTCCCCGTAGGCCCCGTCACAAGGATCATCCCATAGGGATTTTCCAGAGCCGTCGTCAACCGGTCCAAATCAGGCTGGTTAAGCCCGATATTGGTTAAATGTAACGCAAGCCCTGACTGATTCAAGAGACGCAGAACCGCTTTTTCGCCAAACAAGCAGGGCAGGATGGCCACTCGAATATCGACGTGGGGAAAGCCCTCTATCTTCATCCGTCCATCTTGAGGTAACCGACGCTCCGCAATATCTAGATCGGAAAGAATTTTCACCCTGGCGAGTAATGCCTGATGAAGGTCTTTAGGTAGATTTTGAATCGGGCACAAGACGCCATCCAACCGAAAGCGAACCCGGATCATGGTCTCCATCGGCTCAATATGAATATCACTCGCCTCCATTTCAATGGCCTGCTGCACGAGCCCATTCACAACCTCCACAGCTGAAGAATCTTTATCAATTTTCACATGATGTTTCAGTCGAGACATTTCTGCTTTGTCATGAAGCATTATAGATCTTTCTTGATTATGCAAACCGTTAGCAGAAGAACAGCCAACAGGCTTACCCACCGAATCGGGTAAAATCCGGTCGCCATTTCCCCAGTTTTTGAAAGTACCCTCCTCATCGTTTTTCATAGATTCTGTAGTTGAAGAAGATCCATCTGGGCCCTGGCCATACAGGTGGGAGATCGCCGTCCGTAAATCCGATTCGGTAGCTACCATGGGGATGATGTGCAACCCTGTCCGGAATCGCAAATCATCTAACAATGACAGATTCGTGGGGTCGGCCATAGCCAGACTCAGTCGTGAAGTGGTTTTCCGCACCGGCAAAACGAGGTGCCGACTAACAACGTCATAAGGAACTAACCCCCGAAGACTTCCGTCAATTGAGCACGTAGACAATTCTACGGTGGCAACTCCATAGTGCTGGCTGAGAAACTCCAATAAGGTGGATTCAGAAAGAACCCCCATCCGAACCAGAATGCTCCCGAGGCGCCCTCCTTCTCCCTGTTGAATATCAAGCGCTTGAGACAAATCATCTGAAGAGATCACTTTCGCATCCACTAATTGTAGGCCCACCCGCTCTCGATTCAACTGCATCCTCCTGTTTACCCTTATTTCTTGCCTGACGAATTGAGCCGTTGAATTCCCCGGAATAGATAATGCACTCCAGAACCGGTTGTCAGAATAACCATTACCGAGAGAAAGGGAATGATGCTTTCGGAAGGAACACGCCCGGTTGCAAAGAGTATCACTATGATGACATAGCAAATTTGGGCAAAAGTGGTACCCTTTCCCAACCAGGTGGGAGTAATATCAATATCGATTTCCGTCAAATTAGCCAAAATGGTCCCTGTGAGGAGAATGGCGTCACGACTCACCACAAGAATCACTGCCCAGATCGGAATAAAATGGAGAACCGATAAGGTCACGATGGCCGACATGAGGAGTAATTTGTCAGCCAGAGGATCGAGATACTCGCCAAGGCGAGTGCGCTGATCGGTGATACGGGCAATGGCCCCATCCAGGCCATCGGTCACCGCCGCGACTAATAATGTCACGAGGGCATAATCATAGTATTCGTAGAGCAAAAACCCAACGAAGACCGGAACAAGGAGAATTCGGAGGACTGTGAGGCTGTTGGGAAGGTTGATTGGAATGTCGGCACCCGATAACTTGCGGACCATTTCGCCACAACCCCTTTCCCACAAACGTATTTTTCCTAAGCGTAGGGAAGGTTACGTTGGGATTCTGAGGGAAGTCAACCACGCTTGCGACCCCCATCGAGGCGGCCTATAATCGATTTTGACAATAAGAAAAAAACCGCTACCCATCGTTAAGCCGGAGCCAGAGCACATGACATCGCTTCCCTTATCCTTTCGAGTCAGAAATGCCGTCGTGGAAAAGCATCAATTAGAGGGCATGGACCCTAGTGACCGATATTTCAATCGAATGATCCCTATTAAACGGGTGGAACGCGGATACTCGGGAACGGTCATGTACGAAGCACTAAATCTCCAGTCCCAGGTCTACCGAACCGTGCAGGAAAGCCTGAAGGACCTCATCGATCAACTTCGGGAATTAGGTTTTACCACCATGCGCACCCGCCTCAATTTTAAAGGCCAACAATACCTGGCGGAAAAAGAAACCTGGGTTGATTATCCGGAAGCCAAAGTTTTGGGCTCAAACTAAACCACATTATGAGGACCTTTCTATTTCAGAACCTCTTCTCTATCACCGACAATAGCTACCTGTTTCCTCATTCTTTGAGGAGTTGCCGCCACCGCAACCAGAACCACACGTCCTGACGAATCCCATAGGAATCTTCATGGAACGCTGGCTCCCCCAAGCGCTCCAGATACCGCTCCTCCACCCCCTAGCCATCCAATCTGCAAATAAGTCGGAATACCGGGCTGCCTGAAGCCTCCCCTACCAGCGCCTTCGCTAGGTCAAAGACTTTCGACGAATCATGCGTCTCCGCACACGGGTTGCCCCATGATCCCGCTCAGATGACGTTGCCCCCTCGCTCCCTGATCGTTCAACCGCTTAATCACTACAAAGGGCGGCTCCGCTCTTGTACCCCCTTGAGTCGGTTCTCCTACTATTCCGGGATGGCGGTATTCACGATATCGAGCCCCCGATAGGCGTACGTACGAAATCGGTCTTCTTTTTTACGAGTTGCACAGCTTCTCACCTAAAGTTGGGGGAAAAACGTTACCTTTTAATCTCAAGTGGCAAGATTCATCTCTCATATGTTCTTCCCTCAGCTTGGTTCTCCTCTATCTTTTCTGACATTTTTCTGGTTAATTCATCTCATCCGCCACGGAAAAAGATGGCAACCCTCCAAAAAAGTCTTTTCTTCAATTACGACGAGGCAATAAATTAACACCACCTCAAAGGAGCATCACCATGGATCTTTCAACGGTCCTGAACGCCTTGGATCACTTTTTTACCTACCCCTTATTTACCATCAACCAGACCCCGATTACCCTCTCGTCTCTGGCATTTTTTGTCTTCATTCTGGGTGGCTTTATGATCATCAACACCCTGATACGACGTTTTCTGATCAACCAATTACTCAAACGCTCCAGGATGCCCAAGGCGACACAATACACCTTAACCCGCCTCATTCAATACTTCCTGATTCTTATCGGGACCGTGATTGCCTTTCAAGTCATCGGCGTCGACCTGAGCGGCCTCGTGGTCATTTTTGGATTTCTCTCCGTCGGAATCGGATTCGGCCTGCAAAATCTGACGTCCAATTTCATCGCGGGACTCATGTTGCTGTTCGAACAACACATCCAGATTGGGGACCGCATCACCGTGGGAGACACCGAGGGAGATGTGGCAGAAATCAACATTCGATCCACCACCATTCGTTCTCTGAACAACGTGGCTATCGTCGTTCCCAATTCCGAATTTATCTCTTCCACGGTGGTCAACTGGTCTCACGGTGACCCCAAAACCCGATTGGAGATTGAAGTTGGAGTCTCTTACAATTCAGATTTAGACAAGGTGATACAGTCACTTTTGGAAGCGGCAAAAGAAAACCCTATGGTGTTACCCCACCCGGAACCGAAAGCCTGGCTGATGAGTTTCGGAGATTCTGCCTGGAATATGCGTTTATTAGCCTGGGTGGAAGATCCACAAGGCAGAAGGCAGATTCAATCCGATATTAATTGCGCCATCGTCAAGAAATTTCGGAGAAATGGTGTGGAAATTCCCTTCCCTCAAAGAGATCTTCATGTCCGAACCTCCGTACCTTTGTCCCTCTCATCCTCCTCGACCTGAACATTGGGCCCAAACCTCAATCGGAGCAGGAAGGTTCCGATGGCTTTAAGAAATACTGGCCGTTACTCCTTTTGCATGCCGCTTCCACATTATCCCCATGGTATTTGAGAAGCTCTCACAGCATTGCTAGAATAATAGCCAGGTGAGATGTCTCCAAAAGCTGTAGACATCACTTGAGATCTACTTGCCCGGTTCGACATGTTGCAGCCATTTTTTCTAAATGTTGCCTAACATTTAAATAAATGATCACGATCTAAACGCCATCCACGAGATCCCCAACAATTGAACCACTTCACTTTCAAGTGAACGAAAGTACTGCATGCCCGGAAACACCCAGTGTGACTGAGGTCGTTCATTGTCACGCAGGAAAATTCATCTTCGTCAGAGTCTTTGTATAAAAAAGGAAAGTGCCCAAACGTCCTACTGTAACCGCGGAGAAAACGTGAATGAAATCCTTGATGGTCTACATTGTGGTGTTTGTTTTAGGAGTAGGATTGGGTTTAGGGGCACCATATCTCGCCGCCCGATATGCCCAACCCTATTTGCCCCAATTCCTTCAGGAAACCGTTCATCCCCTGACGGGGACCGTCACACATAAGGAACGCCAGCAGGACCGGTTGTTAATGACCGTCACCACGCCGAATGGCACCATCCTGGCGACCTTTCGGAAACAGGTTCCGGAGATTGACCTGCTTGTGGAAGAACAGGACTCTGTCACGTTGGACGTCAAGCAATATGAACCCTTTGTGACTGACCCACCGGTCATTAAAGTCAACAAACTCACACGGCAGGTCCCTGAACCGGCTCAACCCTCACCATCTTCGATCGAATCCGAACCTCTGCCGGACTCTCCGTTGAATCAGGTCCCCGCATCGGGAGAGCCATCTGAGGACACAGAACCTTCGCATCTCCCTCTCAATTAATGGCTGAGGGCCCAGGGGAAGAGAAAACCCCACGGGAAGATGTGGGCTCAGCAACGTCACGTACCAGTCCGGTAAGGACATTCTCTCTCAGGATGATCGAACGCCACGTGAAACTTATCGGTCCAGCCGACGCAGGAGCAAATTGGTCTCTCTGATCGACCAGCTCGTTGTCGGAGTGTTTATCGTATTTCTGCTTTTTAATTTCTAAGGAGGTCATTCCATGGATATCACCCTTTGGACCGCAACTCTTGAGGAATCGGTTGAGTACAGTTTCAAACTGTTTATGGCCTATCTTCCCAAAGGCCTCGGGGCCTTGATGTTGTTAGGCATGGGAATCCTCTTGGGAAAAATCGTTGAAGCGGGAACGAGCCGTGTGTTGCATATGATTGGGGTCGATCGTTTGCTGGGCGGCACCGGTGTTCTCACGCTGCTCAAAAAAATCGGTAGCCATAAAACAATTTCACAAATTGTCGGCCTTCTAGGATTTTGGCTGGTCTTTCTCCTCTTTCTGATATCCGCCACCGAAGCCTTAAGTCTCGCCCTGTTGTCCGAAACGTTAACCGGACTGGTCCACTATCTGCCCAAAATCGGCATGGCTATCCTTATTCTCGTTCTGGGCCTCCTAGCCACGAACTTTGTACGCGACCTGATCTCTGTTGCGTGTGATTCTTCCGGAATCCGGCAAGGCACCATCATTGCGCAAACGGTTTATATAGCCGCTACTCTGCTTGTTCTGGTGACGGCCATCAATGAGTTGGGAATTGACACGTCGCTGCTGAATCAAATCATTGTCATTCTCATTGCCGGACTCATTGCCGGAGCCGCCTTATCATTCGGAATCGGTTCTCGTTCAGCCGTGAGGAACCTGATTGCTGCCCACTACATTCAGCCCATTGTCCGAATCGGGGAAAAAATTCAGGTTGGCGCCTACAATGGCACCGTCACAGCCATCACTCCCATGGTCGTCGTCCTGGATACGGCAAAAGGAAGGGTCGTGATTCCTGCCGCGCAATTTACTGAAGTCACCAGCATTCTTTCTCCAACGGAAGGATAGGCCAATGAATTTGACCCAACAGCTCCGGCAAACCTTTATCCAGGAACATCCATTAGAGGCCGCACGCTACGTGGAGGAACTTCCGGCCCAGTCGGCGGGAGAAATGTTGCAGACCCTGGACCCTCAAGATATCGCCGCCTTTCTGGAGTATTGTCTTCCCGGCCCAGCGGCCGAAATTCTTAAACAGTATCCACCAGCAACCAGCGCGGTCATCCTCAGCCGGTTATCCTCCCGTTCGGCACGGGCTATCCTCCGTCAGTATGATTCCTCCACACAAACTTCTCTCCTGGATCAGGTTGACCCGGCCATCGGGGCACATCTTCGGCGATCAATCAATTTGCCGGATCATACCGCCGGCAGCCTCGCCGATCCGCATGTCCTGACACTTCCCCCGGACATCACCGTCGCCAAGGCCTTACAGCGGGTGACCCAAACCGTCGGGCAAGCCATCTATTATTTATACATCATTGATCATCAGACCATCCTGCGCGGAGTCATCCTCATGAAAGAGCTGTTTGGAGCCGAATCGACGATCACCGTGTCCTCCATCATGCAGCAGGACGTTAAAGCGATCCCGGCTTCGGCCAATGCCCTCGACATTGTCGCCCACCCCGCATGGGCTCAATACGACAGCCTTCCGGTCATTGATCAAGACCGTACGTTTATTGGCGCGCTTCGACATCGAACACTGAGGCAATTTCTCCAGTCACGTACCGGCGAGTATCAACCGGCATTTCTCTCCGATGCCCTCTTACAACTGTGGGAAGCGTATTCCCTCTCAGGAATTGGCCTGATGACCGCACTGGGAGAATCCCTGAGCACCTCAACACCGCCCACCTCTCCCCGGAAAGAACAGGAAACACCATGACGCCACCTGCAACGACTGAACAGATGCATCAGGCTTTTATTGCCAAATTTCCGGATGAAGCCGCCCATGTGTTTGAATCCTACGATCCTCAGGAGGTGATCCCCATACTTGCCGAGCTCCCGCCCACCATGATCGCAAAGGTCCTCTCGGTCATGTCACCCTCATTGGCCGCCGACCTGCTCGGAATCATTCCGCAACCGTTACTCCTGAGTGCGCTTCCTCACCTCCAACCCGCAGTGGCCGCCTCTCTCCTCCAACGAATGCCCGATGAGACTCGTGTAGCCATTTTGGCTGCCCTACCCCTGCACGTCTCAGCCGACATTGGACCATTCATGGAGTATTCGGAGGATTCGGTCGGCATGCTCATGGACGTCAAATTCTTTGCGCTCCCGGAAGACCTCACCGTCGAGGAAGCCATCCGACAGGTTCGCACCCATGACACCCAGCATCTCAATGAAATCTACATTATTGATCGGCGCCAGATCCTTGTGGGCGTCCTATCCCTCAGGAATTTGTTTTTAGCCCCTCCAAAAAAGAGTCTTGCGGTCTTGATGAAACGAGAATTACCGACCATTCATCCCTTGGAAAATCAGGAACAAGTCGTAGAAATTTGCAACGAATGGAAGGTCCTGACTATTCCGGTCACCGATTTGGACGGCCGCCTCCTCGGGGTCATTAGCAGTCAAGACATCATTCAGGTCGAAAAAGAAGAGGCCACCATTAGCATGCAAACCATGGTGGGTGCCAGTAAGGACGAACGAGCCCTGTCGCCGCCCGGATTCGCCATTCGAAAACGTCTCCCCTGGCTGCAAATCAATCTCCTCACAGCCTTTTTGGCAGCATTTGTGGTGGGGTTATTTGAGGACACCATTGCCAGATTTACGGCTTTGGCCGTTTTGCTCCCTGTCGTGGCCGGGCAATCGGGGAACACAGGCGCTCAAGCGCTTGCGGTAGTCATGCGTGGATTAGCGTTGCGGGATATCCGTCCTTCCCAATGGCTCCGCGTGACCTTGAAAGAATCCTATGTCGCCTTGGCCAATGGCGTGGCAGTGGCCGCGACGACCTGTACCGCCGTATTTGTCTGGAGCCAATCCTGGGGATTAACCATGGTCATCGGCGTCTCCATGATTATCTCCATGGTCATGGCCGGATTTTCCGGGGCAATCATTCCCATCATCCTTCGATCCCTGAAACAAGATCCGGCTCAATCATCATCAATCATCTTAACCACCGTAACCGATGTGGCAGGATTTTTTAGTTTTTTAGGACTTGCCACGCTTTTTTCCAGCTTTTTGGGTTAATTGATGCTCAGGGAATTATGAGAAATACGGTCACGGTCTGACAGCAGGATCTCCGGCAAAAACTATCCGGGATGAAGACACCACCCTTAAAGGAAAGGCCGTCTAGGTCACGTGAATTCAGGATCGGCACGCCCTCTTCCCTTGACAGAAACCGCGGCTTTGATACTCTCGCATTACAGGAATTCTGGTTACGTCAAAATGTCTCACCGCTCGTGAACGGACAAAGAAATCGCTCCACGAGATTCCGTTTTCCAAGCACACCATCGACAGAATAATACTTTGTGTGTTGTATGGATCAACATAGGGAGAAAAACCCCCACTTCATAGGAAAAAGGACACCGTGCAAAAAGAACAAACCCGAAGCTCTTTTTTGGCCTGCATCATGCTCTGGAGCCTACCTTTAATGCTCTCCGGCTGCTTTTCCCCGAAAGCACTGGAACATGTGGTCATTGCGTATGACCATTCGGTCACCAGATCCCTGGTCGAACAATTGCTCCTCAATATTGCCAGATCCCATCATCATCAACCCGTGCATTTCACAGCCATTTCCAGCATTGCCGCCACCTTTAATTATCAATTTTCGGCCGGGGCAACTCCGCCGCTCGGTGGGTTAGATGGCGGATTTGCATTGGCGCCCGTCTTTGGGGGCAGCATTGCTGAAAACCCCACGTTTACAATTAGTCCCATTGAAGGAGAAGATTTTACCCAACGTCTCCTAACCCCTCTCCGGGAAGGAAAATTGACCCTCCTGCTGAGACAAGGGGTCGACATTGATTTACTTCTCCGGCTCATGGCAGGGGAAATCCGTACGACCACGAATAATCAAGAAACCGCCTACTATAATCGACCTGCGGATCAGATCGGATATCCCAAATTTCGACAAATTGTTCTTCATCTTTCCCGTTTACAGGACAACAATCAGCTCTATATAGAACCCTTGGTATACGACCGGGAATGGATCCTGCCATTATCCTCCTTTTCTGCCGGAGACTTTCAAACTCTGGAAAATAACTATCGCGTCATTGTGGATGCGGAGAAGCAGATCTTTACCATTCAAAAACGGTCGATCGGACATACCGTGATTACGAACTACGACCCCACCACCATCTCCAATAGAGAGCGGTTGGCTCTGCAGGCCAAGGCGGATCGTTGGCCGCCGAACGATATCCTGGTCGATATCCGGCCCGACAACCCGGGAGGCGAATATCCGATACAAGGGGCATTTCGGCTCCGGAGTTTTCACGGCATTCTCAATTTTCTGGGTCGATCCATCGCGAGTGAGCCGGAGTATCATGTGGATCCGGATCCAGGAACGGGAATCGTCTCCGAAAATCCGGTCCGGGTCTTGGACATTATCGAATCCACTATTGAACGCCCTAATACCAAACTTTCCGTCACCCATGAGGGACATTATTATTCCATTGCCGATGAGGAGAAGCGATCATGGAATCAGGAAGCATTTCGCCTGCTATATCAACTATTTCAAATGACGGTCACCGATGCCCCACGAGGGAATGTCCCCAGTATCACCATTGCGAAATGAAAATTATGCGCATAAACGATCCAATCCGCTTACGGGAGTAAAATGTCGTTACCTCTCCCTCCAAGAACATTGGGGTGAGACACTTGAGGTTTAACTTCATCATCTCCGCCTTCAGGGTCGCCCATCCCAAAGAGTATGAAGGCGGATTACCCACCCATAGCCACCCTACCAATCATCGACCCTAACAAGGTGACGACAGGCTGTCCTTTCCCGGAACAAACTTTCCCTGGAGTTCCCTCCCACTCCTTCCTGAAACCCTTACTTTCAAAGTTAGACTGTAAAAACTGGTTGTATATTATAGAGGTTTTCTTTTGCCCTCATCTTTGCAAATGTTACTAACCCATGGAATGCCTCTTGCAGAGTGGAATTCACGAAGTCCATGTGAGGATCTTCTTCACCGAAGCTATTTCCAAAAATAGGAGAGGGAACGTGTGCGACTTATCTTCCCCAGATTTCCCGAGGGTGGTAAAATTATCAACTTGCTCTCAGGGTTTCTAGGGCGATATGGTACACTCCCTTTTAACCAGGGATTTTTTCTTTTACCTCCGATTCCCAGGTCTCGATATACGGAAAAGGAAGGTTGCCATTGGTTAGCTTTTGTTCTCCACTCTCCTCCCCTTCATGGTGATCCACGCGTCAACGGATTATCATTTCTAGCCACCAACATGACATTCCTCATACGTTTCATCCACTGCCTGTTTCTTACGGTGGTCATGGGGGGGGGTCTACTCGAAACCGCATGGGCGCAACCGGATTCAACCAAAGCTTTAAAGCAGCCACCAGGCACAGCATCCACCACGGTGACCTTGAGCTTGAACGATTCTTTATCCTTGTTCTTGGAAAAAAATCTTGATCTATTAATGACGAAATATGGGATCGATAATGCCAAGGGAATCGCCATCACGGCGAAACTTTTTCCCAACCCGACTTTTTTACTTTATGGAGGAGCCGCATTTACCAGTAAGCAAACCTTTGCAGGCACTCGCTATATCACTCCACAGCTCGAACAGATGTTTTTACTTGCCGGGAAACGGGGCTATCGGATGGAAAGCGCGGGCTATGGCATTCAGGCTTCTGAGGCGACATTCACGGATGCCATTCGTCAACTGACGCTCACCCTGAAAGACACCTATTACCAGGTCCAATTGGCCTCCCGGCGTCTTGATCTTGCGAAAGATAATCAGGAGCGGTTTCAGCGGATCCTAGCCATAGGGGAATTACGCTTTAAAAAAGGCTTCATTGCCGAAGTAGATCTCATTCGTCTGCGCCTCCAGGCAGTAGATTTCGGAGCACAGGTCATCAAATTTACGCAGGAAGTCCAAACCGCACTCGCCGACCTCCGACTACTCCTGGCCTTCCCGCCCACAATGGATCTGGTGTTAACCTCCGACCTCATTTATAAACGGGTCGCACCTGACATGGAAAGACTTCGGACGGAAGCGTTGAACAAACGTCCGGACCTTCAAGCCAGACGGTTCGTCCTCTCCCAGCAACAAACCAATTTAAAATTAGCCAAATCACTCAGGATTCCCGATCCCATTGTCGGAGGCGCATTCACCATGCAGGGGCCGCAAGGCGGGAGCAACCAACAATTGTATAGCCTCAACCTGGAAGTGCCGCTCCCGGTCTTTGACCGCAATCAGGGAGGCATTGCTCAGGCCGAAATCGCCATTCAAGTCGCGCAAGTCGATCTTCACAAGACAACCTTGGAAGTACAAAATGAGATTGAAGTGAATTACCGGAATTTAATCCAATCTCAACGTTTGGTGGAGGCCTATCAAGCAGGAGTGCTGGACGATGCCCAAACCACATTCTCCATTCTTGAGAAAGCCTATCAAAAGGGTGGGGTCACGCTCATAGATTTGCTCGATGCCGCCCGCACCTCACAGACCATTCTTCAAAACTATTTGGAAGCCCTCTTTGATTACCAACGCAACCTATTCCTCTTAGAACGAGCGGCCGGCCAGGATATTTTATGACACCCGGACCTCGTTTATACCCGTGCGTTCTTTTTATGATGATTCTCAGCGGGTTCGCCTGCACCCAGGAAAGCCCATCAGAAACCTCAGCGACGACGGACCTGGCCCCTGCGAGAAGCGACAAGGCACACCGCTCCCTTACATCAGCGGGGACACAAATTGTCACAGCCAAAGTGACCGTTGGGCCCTCCCACCCCGTCTTATCCTTAGCAGGAAAAGTGTCCTATGGGGAGGATCGATATTCAAAAGTCTCTTCAGCCCTGGTCGGTCGGGTACAAAAAATACATGGACAATTGGGAGATTTCGTGAAAGCGGGAGATCTCCTGGTCACCATTGAAAGTCCAGAGATTGCTTCGGCGTATTCGGAATTCATCAAAGAACATTCTGACCTATCTTACGCCCAACGGTCTTACAGTCTGGCCAAAGACCTGTATGAGATCAAAGCGCTCCCTCAAAAAGATTTAAAGCAGGCCGAAAACGATTTCGTGAAAGCCAAAGCGGAATTCCGGAGAGCCCGGGAAAAGCTCCTGGCCTTTCAAGTTTCCAAGGAGGAACTCGATAAACCCATAGCCGACCAAACGATTACGTCAACCTATCAAATACGAAGTCCCCTTTCCGGCACCATTGTGGATCGGGCCGTGACGCCGGGCCAATCGGTCAGCGGGGATCCCAATCAAGTACTCTTTACGGTAGCGGACTTAAGCACCGTGCAAGTCATTGCAGACGTCTACGAACGAGATCTGGGACTTGTGCAAATCAAACAACGAGCGACGGTAACCGTCGAAGCCTATCCCGAAACAGCATTTCCAGCCACCATCTCAGCCATCGGGGATGTCGTGGATCAAACAACCCGGACCATTAAACTCCGCGCGGTCGTGGACAATAGCGGTCGCAAACTCAAGCCGGGGATGTTTTCCCGTTTGAATGTCAAACTGAGCGAGAGCCTCCCCTACCCTCTTATTCCTCAAGAAGCCGTAGTGGAAATTGACGGCAAGATGTATGTCTATGTCGCGGATGGCGAAAATCATTATATGAAACGTCCGGTCAAAACCGGACTCCCCTCCTCCGGCCACATGCCCGTCCTCCACGGTCTCGAGGCAGGCGAAACAATCGTCGTAAAAGGGGTCGTGCTCCTCAAAGGCCAGGACATGAATGTCGAGGACGAGGGATTGTCCTCGGAACATCTTGCCCCCACTTCTCCCCCGAAATCATGATCGGCAGACTTGTCGAGCTGTCACTCGTCCAACGTGCTCTGGTCTGCACATTCGGGGTCTTCCTGCTTTTTGGAGGCCTCTATGCCTTTCATATTCTTGACGTGGTCGCCTACCCGGATCCCTCGCCGCCCTTTGTCGAAGTCATTTCTCAGAAATCGGGATGGTCCGCCGAAGAAATGGAGCGAATCATCACCATTCCCATTGAAACCGCTCTCCAGGGCATTCCCGGCCTTACCAATGTACGTTCCTTGTCTCTTTTTGGATTAAGTGAACTCAAGGTCTATTTTGAATTTGGCACCAATTGGTATGCCGTCCGCCAGGAAGTGCTGAATCGGCTCCACACCGTTGATTTGCCCGATGGCGTCAAACCGGAACTCTCTCCCTGGTGGGCCATCGCAGAAATTTATCGATACGAATTAGTGGGAGACGGCTATTCTCTCACCGACCTCAAAACCATCCAGGACTGGCAGGTCCGGCGTGAATTTAAACAAGTACCGGGCATCATTGATGTGACAGCGTTTGGAGGGACCACAAAAGAATATCACGTGGACCTGGATCCCGGCGCCCTGCTCACCTATGGAGTCACTCTTGCTCAGATCAAAGCCGCCCTCGCCAATAGCAATGCCAATGTCGGCGGCAGTTATTTGGCCTTAGGACCCCAAAGTTACAATGTCAGGGGAGTGGGATTTATCGACAGCTTGGACGACATAGCCAAGGTCGTCGTGGCGGTCAAAGATGGCACTCCCATCTTTATTGAAAATCTCGGGAAAGTATCCATTGGTACTGCGATCCGTTTGGGACAAGTCGGCATTAACGAGGTGGAGGACACTCTGGAAGGGGTGATTCTTCTGCAACGGGACACACAGGCTCTGCCCACCCTGGCACGCGTCAATCAAAAGGTACAGGACTTAAACCAAAAAAAACTCCCCGCAGGGGTCCAAATTAAAACCATTTATGACCGGACCACCATGATCAACACCGTCATTGAGACGGTCGTGCACATATTAATCAACGGCATGGTACTGGTGCTCATCGTTCTCCTGTTTTTCCTGGGACATTTCCGGACCGCCCTGATCGTCGCCTGTACCATTCCACTTGCTCTGCTGTTCACCTTTTCCGCCATGGTCATCATGGGACAATCCGCTAATCTCATTTCTCTGGGTGCGATTGATTTCGGGATTATCGTCGATGCCCCCCTGGTCATGGTCGAAAGCATTTTCTTTTATCTATGCCACCATGCCAAACCCGGGGTCACCCCTCCTCAGCTCATTGCGAGGGCCGCCCGACATGTAGGACGACCGATCTTATTTTCGACGGTGATTATCGTGGTGGCGTTCATTCCCCTTTTCACCATGACAGGGGTCCCGGGGAAAATTTTTGCGCCCATGTCCATTACCTATGGCCTGGCCCTGGCCGGCTCCCTGCTGCTGGCCTGCACCCTTGCCCCGGCCATGTGTTCCTTCCTGCTCAATGGACCCATGCGGGAACAGGAACCCCAACTGGTTTCCATGCTCAGGCAAACCTATATGGGGGCTCTTCGCTGGGGACTTTATCATCAGAAACAGGTGCTAAGCGCGGTGGGAATGCTATTGGCCGTGACCGTATTAGCACTCAACTTCATGGGTGGAGAATTCATGCCGGCGTTAGAGGAAGGGAATCTCTGGGTGCGGATTCGCATGCCGATCGATATCCGGTTTGACGATGCCGCAGCCTTGGCCAGCCGCATGCGGAAAATGTTTATGGAATCCCCCGAAGTAGCCACTGCAGTCTCACAGCTCGGACGCCCGGATGATGGAACAGACCCCGAAAGTTTTTTTAATGTGGAATATTACGTCAATCTCAAACCCCGGGCTGAATGGCGCCCAGAGCTGACTAAAGAAGGTCTGATCGAAGAAATTGAGGGACGCCTTGAAACGATCCCCGGCCTCAAGGTCAACTTCTCACAACTCATCCAAGACAGTGTGGAAGAAGCCATGTCGGGCGTGAAGAGCGAAAATTCCATTAAACTCTACGGGCACAACCTCACAGAACTTCAATCCCTTGCGGAAAAAGTAGAGGGTGAACTCAAAAACATCCGCGGAGTGAAGGAACTCAGCATCAACCGGACCATGGGACAACCCAACCTCCTGATTCAAGTTGACCGGCAAGCCTGCGCCCGTTACGGCATACAAGTCGGCGATGTGAATGCGATGGTTCAGGCCGCCATCGGGGGGGAAGCCGTCACGGAAGTGATCGAAGGGGACCGGCGATTTGAATTAGTAGTTCGGTTCCTTCCCCAATATCGACAAGACGAAACCACGATTGGGCAGATCCAGGTCAGTTCTCCCGAAGGAGTCGGCATTCCCCTTAAACAATTAGCCACGATTGTTCGGCAAACCGGTGCCTTTATGATTTATCGAGAAAATCACGAGCGATATATCCCTATTATGTTCAGCATCCGTGACCGGGATCTGGTGAGTACGATTCAAGAAGCCCAAGGACACCTCGAAGACCGGATCACACTCCCAGAAGGGTATCATCTCGAATGGGCGGGGCAATATGACCAATTGGTCAAAGAACAACAACGCCTGATGATTGTCGTACCCCTTACCATGATCCTGATTCTCTTTTTGCTGTACCTCACGTTTGGTTCCTTCCGGTACGCCTTTATCGTGCTCGCCACGGTTCCCTTTGCCATGATCGGAGGGGTACTCTCTCTGGTCCTGACCCATACCCCCTTTAGCATTTCCGCGGCCGTAGGATTCATTTCCACATTGGGGATCGCCATTCTTGGAGGCGTCCTAATCGTCTCCAGTATCCGGGAGTTGGAACAAAACGGCATCCCTCTCAAGGAGGCCATCCTTTCAGGAGCGGAGTTGCAGATGCGACCGGTGTTAATGGCCACTCTGGGTGCCGCGCTGGGACTAGTTCCCGCCGCGCTCGCAAGTGGTATCGGTTCCGAGGCTCAAAAACCCTTGGCCCGCGTGGTTGTGGGGGGCATGTTAACCGCCACCTTCCTCATTTTATTCGTTGTTCCCATCCTGTACCAAATGAGCAGTCAGTACTCAACGAAGCGATCCCGACCTCAACCCGATTCCGAAGAACAGGAACTTATCAACCAGATCACTACACCTAGCCGTGAGCATCCGTAACACTTCGCACAGCCTGTTTTCCAACCCCTACTCGATTTGACAAACTTTCCGAAAAATTTGGGACTCCCCTTTTCTAAAGGGGACTCTATGAAAAAACTTCCAGGAACTGCCGGTAAATTTTTACGTATCGAAAAATTTCTTCCCTTACCGGTATGGCTAATGACGCCAGCTAACTCATTGGCCATGAGGGGAAGTTGTGAGATCACCTTAGGAAAGCGGATAGAATTGAAGAGCATAAAAAGAATGGGGAACCCCGAACAATCATCCGGTAGCATGCTGAGGCCGGCGGAATTGGACTCCACGCCACTCGGGCGTGGAGTCCAGAAATCCCGCTTGCGTCAGTTCAGCAATGACTGCTATTCCAGAACAAAGCAGCTCTCTACGGCCGTCTGATTATAATTGGCCTCTCTGGCGAGCACTTCATACTTGAACTCTTCGCCCTGCGCCAGAAACTCCGCGGGAACCGTCACTTCTGTTATCCCAGGGGGGAGGATAATGCTCGTCTTAGAGGTGAATTCCTCTCCCATCACGTCCACATCTATCTCTAGGACGACCTCATAATTGTGAATGGCGACAGCCACGGGAGGCTGGACGCCGGCTCCGCCCCCATTGGCGTCTGGGTGTGATGTCATGACGGGATCCCAGGAGATGGTGACCGGGACGCTGGTTACCGTCACGTCGTACCCCGGATCCTCCTCGTCACATTGCTGGGCCATCGGCAGCCCATTCACATACGGTTGAGGTGGAGCCGGCATGACATGGGAGAGCTGAACTTCACTCTCCAACTCATTTCCGTCAAGCGCTTCCCCCTCTATCTCATACGTTCCCGCAGGAAACCGGCGAAAAAACCGTTGAGGCGAAAGCTCATCAAACGTTGGTTCGGCACTTTCAAAGAAAAACTCTGTCAATCCCTGGCGACCCAGGCGCCCGCTGACTCTGACGTTTAGCATTTTTCGTTCATTCGGATCTTCGATTTCGAGCTTTTTCCAGGCGTCGCCGTCGATAAGCGCATGAATACCCAAATCTCCGTCGGTGTTATTAAGTTCGAAGAAGATGTGCGCTTCCGAAAAAGGAATCTCATCATCATCCGCCCACACATCAGGGACAGAACTCAGCAATGTGAGGCCAAAGGCCGCCAACGACATAACAGTAATTTTTTGGAATACACTTTTCATTGAAATTTCTCCTTTTGAAATATGTGGTGATAAAAATTCTTTACCCAACTGCTTAACAGAACTTCCCATAGTGCATGTCTTACCTATGCCATGCCATTCATGGCATTGTTCGCTGAACCGTGCTGAGCAGGTGACCTGTTTCACAACATGCCTCCTTTCTTGGTCATACTTAATTGTGCTCATCCGGTGAAAAGCCCATGCACCATGTGTCCCGTTCTCCTCAGGAAGTTACAACGATAAGCTCGCAAGAACATGGCCGCAGAATTACCAACTGGTAAGGAAGGGGAAGAGAAAAAGGAGTTAGGGTGCGGAGATCCGACGGGAAAGACACGAGTGAAGATGTTGTGTCTTGGAAGATTTACTCATCCTGTTAACATACCAGCTATGCGTCCATGCCACTGATCGGGCAAAACTGCATCGCAAGCACGACCCCTCTCGTGAGGGGCAGTTGTCACAATGGTTCATTTTAGTTTTAAAGGAATCATTTTCCTTAAATGGATCCGGCCGAATGATTAGGTGTGAAATTCAACTGATTGCGAATCATGAGGTACACAACCAGCCAGCGGGAAGCAGGGATCCCCCAGGAGTAGAGGATCCCCGCTAAAGGTCAATTTTTTCAATCGACCCTCGTTCCCCCCTTGAGTCCCCCGCTAGATGAGGCTCCCGTTGCTTTGACAATGGAGCCCCAGAACCACATGGCCACCGACTCAGAAGGCACGGTTTTCCACACACAGCAATTCTCAATGGCCGTTTAATTCCCACTCGTCTGTTTTAAAGCACTTCACATTGGAACTCTTTGGCCTGAGTTAAAATTAGGGTCCATCAATTCTTCGGAGGGCCAGGTCGCCGTCCAACACGAGTCCCACACCCTGGCAATACCATTTCTCCGAAAGTTCATTTTTATCCAAAGGTGTGGTTTCATCGATTTTCACGCAGTTCTCGAACGTCCCGGCGGGGACAGTAATTTCAGACCCCATTTCCACATGATCGGCCCGATCAAGAGCTTCGGCGTTGGGAGCGAGCTCCTTATAGTATTTGGCTCCTAGCAGGCAGGCACCTCCGGGAAAAATAATTCCCGGTAAGGCATCGTCTTCCCCGACACGCCATTGTCCGGGATGAGTACCATCGGCTATCGTTACATCTTCACCAAATTAATACACATCTTGTGTCCCTTCACATTCCCAAATTCCGGGATAGCTTTTTACATTCTCCGTCAGCGGTTTAATATTCCTCAATCACGCGTGTAGTGACATCCACCATCTCCCTTTCATACTCAACGGAAAGCCTCTGAATTCTGGCAAGACCCTGATCCGAACAACGCAACAAATACCGTAAGCCAGAGTAGGGGTGCGGTCTTCATGGAAATTCTTCCTTGCTAAAAAACTGTGGTAACGCTCTGACACGTTCAGCATCATGGGGTCTTGGCGACCAGTTTCTACACGCGTCAACCCTTTCCGTACATAGCATTGACCACGACGGACGAAGTGTTCGATGAACCGTTTGGCAGCAGTGCTCCTTTCTTGCGCATGATTGTGTATGCCATACGTCCCGATATACTCAGGACCGTACTTGGAGAGGTTCACGAGAACCTGGCCGCAGGATTACCAACTGGTAAGACAGGCGAAAGACAAGAACTCAGGATGCAGAAGTGACAATGGAGAAGATACTGGTAAAGCTACTGCCTTGGGAGGATTCACTTGTGACGGTGATATCGCCACCATGCGCTCGTGCCACGGAACGGGCAAAACTTAATCCCAAG
Source organism: Candidatus Nitrospira neomarina (assembly GCF_032051675.1). Taxonomy (NCBI): domain Bacteria; kingdom Pseudomonadati; phylum Nitrospirota; class Nitrospiria; order Nitrospirales; family Nitrospiraceae; genus Nitrospira; species Candidatus Nitrospira neomarina. The sequence continues at coordinate 4,127,945 of NZ_CP116968.1, read as the reverse complement.
CCACAACCCTCTTGCGAGCGGCTGTGCTCACATCGGAAGAACCGGTCAAATACGCGGGGTTGATCGGATAGCGGAATGCCAACACCCGTATCCGTAATCGTGAGACGACAGTTATGTGGAGATCGGCTTAACTCAATACTGACCTGCCCGCCGGATTGGGTATATTTCATGGCATTATCCAACAGATTGGCCACCATCCGCTGAAGATGGTGCTTGATCCCGTAAATTCGGCAATTCGGATCGATAGATACCTTAAAGGTGATGTGTTTTTCTTCGGCCACGGCCTCGAATAGTTCACAGAGATCGGTCAACAGTTTCGAAAGGTCAACCGGTTCTTTCGACCCATTGATAACTCCGGCGTCGACTTCAGCCATATCCAGAGTGGTGTTAATGAGATGCATGAGACGATCGCATTCTCTCATGGTTTCGGTGGCCAGCCCCCTATCGTTCATAGCCGAATTGGTTTCGGCGAGCGCCCCCTCGGACATGGCTCGAATGCGTGCCAGAGGACTACGCAAATCATGGGCAATATTGTCTGTCATTTCCCGCATTTCACGGATGAGGCCTCGAATGCGTGCCGCCATGGCGTTAAAGGTATCCATCAGCGTTTGAATTTCCTCCTCCCCCGCCCTGACGGTCACCTGGCGATCCAGATTGCCTCGCTCGATATCCTTGGCCGCGCGGCTCACCTCCTCTATTCCACTGACCGCTTTCCTGGCAATCATCCACCCCACCCCGCACGATAAGGGAATGCCCAGAAAAACCATCCCGGCAAAGACCTTAAACAACAGCTCCATAATTTCTTCTTTTTTCTCTAGCGTTTCACCGATCAGCAACACCATATCCTGACCAATTTGGCTCAACACCATCCTGACGGGATAATCATGGTGAGGGAATTCTACGGTTTTCAACACCGGAGTGGTTGGGGTCATATTGTTTTGGAAAGTTGAGGCCGTTTTGGCGTCGAGGTCTTCCCACTCCGAAACATCGGTACTAAACACGACCTTTCCCTTCTGGTCCAATACCCGTAAAAAAACCTCGGTTTCATCACTTGAATTGATTTCCCGTATTATTTCCGCGATAACTTTTTCCAATCCCCCTTCATCCAAAAACTCCGCAAATTCCGCGATATCTTCCTTTAAGTCTTCATCCATGCGATGATTAAAAATAGTGTCTAGGTAGACGTATAAAGCCAAAACAGCCCCCACCAGACAGACCAGGAAGGTCGAGGCGTACCAGAAGGTCAGACGAAAACTCAGGGTATTGGGAAGCTTAATCATTGTTTTTCTTTACGACATATCCCAGACCCCGAACGGTGTGAATAAGGGGAAACTCAAAATCCCTGTCCACTTTTTCACGAAGCTTGCTGATACGGGCTTCCACAACATTGGTACCGGGATCAAAGTTGTAATCCCACACACGCTCCATAATCATGGTTTTGGACACCACATGGCCTGCGTTACGAATCATATATTCCAGTAAGGCGAATTCCTTGGGTTGGAGATCAATTTTCTTTCCCGAACGAACGACGGTTCGCGCTAACAGGTCCAACGTGAGATCATGAAAAGAAAGACTTGTGGGTTCAATGACATGCTGCGATCTTCGAAGCAAAGACTCCACTCGTGCCTGCAATTCGCTAAATGAAAAGGGTTTGACGAGATAATCATCTCCCCCATGCCTCAGCCCAGTAATACGGTCATCAACCGTTCGCTTAGCACTCAAGATAATGATGGGGAGATTCTTCCGCTCCTGGCGTAAGCGATCAAGAATGGACAGGCCATCCAATCCGGGTAACATGAGATCAAGGATTCCCACATCGTATTCCTGCGTCAGGGCGGCATGAAGTCCAATCAACCCATCAGCAAAATGGTCAATGGCAAAGCCCGCCTCCCTCAGACCCTTCTGAATAAAGTCCGCAATAATCTGATCATCTTCAATGAGAAGAATTCTCATACCGGAGACCTCCGGACAATACACAATCTTTTCGAATGTATCTTGCCTGAACCGGATTGGAACAAGTCAAGATTCATCCAACCTCTCAAAACCTGCAGCGACCCTCATTCGCTCCTACAGAAGAACTCATTGTATCCAAAAAGGTCCAGGTTGCCACATTACCATATGGTGAATTCGCACTCAGGCCGTTGAATAGTTTCCCGGTGTCTTGCCATAGTCCATTTGAAAAATTTGATGTACTCCCGCCAACCGCCGCTTATGGGACCATCTCACATGACAATTCTGAGAGTCGGTTTCTTAGGCTGGGCCCTGCTCATGTGTCTTGTGCTCCCCAACCTTGCCACTGCTCAGGAAGAACCTTCAATCCCGGAAAAATCGTCAAACGGGGAAGACTCTTCCAAGGACAAATTAAAAAGACCCCCATCCACAGTGAGAATTTACCGAAGCCCGGAAGAGCGAAGAGAGGCGGCCGCTGGAACACAACTCACGCCCTGGCTTAAATTTGGTGCGGTGGTGGACATTGAAAAGGAATGGCAGACCAATAATTTCAAAAATGGGATCAAGACGGTCGACAATCCGGATACCGAGTTGGCCATCGAACTCGGGTTCGAAATCACGTCAATTGAGTGGCTGGAAGCTGAACTGCTGTTCGCAATAGAGGACAATGGTAGCGAGCACTATCAGGAAGTTGATGAAGGACTCATCGGAGTGGACCTTGATGACTTTGGGGCAAAAGTGGGCTTGTTATACTTGCCGTTCGGAGAATTTTATTCTCACTTTGTCACGGGACCATTAGTGGAATTCGCTCAAACACGAGGACCCGGCCTGATCGTGGACTATACCCTGTGGGACGCGTTGGAACTATCCGCCTATACCTTTTATGGCAAGGTGGATAAAAAGGGGCACTCTGGCAGGCACCAATTTGATTGGGGGCTGGCCGCCGAGTTTGTGAATGAAGACGAATCGATTCGAATTGGTGGCGGATATATTTCGGATCTTGGAGAAGGCGATGCAGACTTCTTTCTTGACTTCAACAATACCTTTCAACAACATGTCCCGGGATGGACGGCCCATGGCCTCATAGCCTTGCCTCCTTTTGAGTTTACGGGAGAGATCGTGCATGCCACGGAGGCGATTAAGGAATTTGACCAGAATGCCGACAAACCCCTGACCTACAACCTTGAACTCGCGTACTATCCCTCACAATTCCCATGGATACAGTTTGCACTCCGGTACGAACATAGCACCGAATTGGAAGACGAACCTCAAGAGATCTATGGCATCGGGACAAGCTTACGGCCCCTTGATAACCTGAGCCTATCTTTTGAATATTTACGAGGGACATTTAAAAATAATTTTTCCCTCGATGACAACGACAATGTACAAACCAGCTACGATCTCATTGCCATTGCCGCCACCTTTCTATTTTAACATTTATGGATCCCGTCCTTCGGATACGCGCATACACTCACGAAGGTCATGGCACGTATAAGGGTTAGGCCAACCGCAACTGCGCCAAGGAAGCGAGCGCATTTCCCCCACTGATGTCCGGTATGATGCTCAACTCGAGCACAGTGACCGCAGAAAGGTCGACGTGATGGTCTTCCGTCTGGCTTGTTGCGCCGTCGGGACTGAAATTCCACTGCTGGCGCACGATTTCCCGGAACGACTGCCCGCCATCAGACGACCACCGCAACACATACTCTTGCGTCCGCCCGGTGCGGGTTTCCAGAAAATTCAGCCAGATCCTCCGGAGCGGTTGCGGAGTGGCAAAGAGAAGCCGGATCGTCTGCTTGCCCGGCCCTGCGGCACGCCACCCCGAAGTCCCACCGGGCACCAACGCTGCCTCAATTGGAAAAGCGGCGTCCTCCGAAGTTATTTCCACCTCAGCAAGCTCCTCAACATTCAGCCACTCCCCTGGCGGTTCGCTTCCCTCCTGAACCTGGCCGATCACTCTCTTGCGCATGCAGTGTGCCTCCTGATTTTAAGCTGAAGGAATATCCAGCTGCCTACCTATTGATTATTGGGTTCCTTATGAGTCTATCTGTCCGGTCCACCAGCAGCAAATGTCTCTGTGGCATCGGAATCCACACCTCAGGACCTACGAACATCAATTTCCCTTCGCATGCTCTGGCATAATTGAGAGAGGATAGCTTCTGCAAAGCGGGACGCATAACACCGGTATCACGGGTATAGTGCACGGCAAGACGTTCCATACAACGATATGCGAAAGGGCAGGATTCTGCTGTTCATAGCCTGTCAGGAATGGGCAAACCATGTAGTCGCAGAAATGACAGCTTGTCCCAATATCCTCGTTGGAAGACAATCTTATCATCCAGCACCTGAAAAAATCCGCACCCCCGCAACCCAAGCGGGTCCCGCCACTCAAGAATGGCCCAGTCGTCGATTTCAAATATGCGTTCAACGATGCAGCACATCTCTGCCTTGGCAAATTCCTCCTCGAACATCCTGTGAATGGCCGCTCGACCCACGACGGGCTCATTCGCCACCTGATGATTCACCGCGTCATCCGCGTACAAGCCGGCAAGCGCCTCCGCATCGGCACGATTAAATGCCTCCACCCATGATCGAACTAATCCCCCTGGTTTCATTTTCGCTCGCACTCCTGGATAAAGCCGATCCGTGCTACGGCGTCGGCGTGAAGGAATGGTTATGCACTAGCCCAACATACGCATCCCATTGTTTTCCGGCAGGTACTGACCTCGCGCAGCAAGGTAATGCGCCCACAAGATTCGCGCTGCAACCGATCGCCACGGCACCCAATGTCTGGCCAAGAGTTTCTGCTCATTTTTCGTCGGGAGGTCAGTAAGGCGTTTCACTTCACGGAGCGCGACGGCCAGGGCCAAATCCCCTTGAGGCCAGACATCGGGACGTCCAAGTGCCATAAGGTAATAGATGTCCACGCTCCAGGCCCCGAGCCCGGGAACCGCCAATAAGATCTGACGCCCCCGATCATCCGGACCGTTGGCCACCGAACTAAGATCAAGACTACCGTCGAGTATGCGCTCCGCCAGACCAAAACAATAGCCGGCCTTCTGCCTCGTCAGTCCGACATCCCTCAACCCGTTCAATTCAATGGCATAGACCGCTTCCGGAGTCATCCCACCCAGATGGCTGGAAAGCCGCCGGTACATCGTGCGGGCGGCCGCCAGCGACACCTGCTGCTCGAGGATAATCTGAATGAGAGCAGGGAATCCTGGTTCCCGCCCCCACATCGGAGGCTCCCCCAAGCGATCCAGGACAGCACCCAGATCAGAATCCACATCCGCCAGTGCCCGTGCCCCTTGGCGAAGTGAGGCGGGGGTCAGGCTTCGGCGTGCCCTGGCAGGCAATGGCATTGGCATCTATGACTCTTGTTTCAGTGCGTGTCGCAGAAGACACCGAGGATGATCTCTTTTCACTCATGCACGCGTCCCAAGGGTCAGGAGGTACTCACGGCCCCAACGCACCTTGCCGTCGGCAGGCGTCACGTAACCACGGTAAAGATCGATCAGTTCTTTGCGGAAGAGAGCCGCTTTTTCGGCAGGCAGTGCATGATAGGCCCGGTGAGTGGGTCCGTACCGGTCGATGAACAGATCGGCGATTTGTTCGGGAGTGTCCGCATATTCCGGGCAGTCGTACCGTTCGAAGCGGTAGTCCCGGAACGACGAACCGAACCACTTCCTCACCTGCTCTTCGTCGCCCCACAGGAACGGACTCGGAACGTCAGCCGGTGGAGGGACATACTTCCCTGTGACGGTGAACATGCGCCCGACTCCGCTCTCCCGCGTCCAGGCCTGAATCGCGATACGTCCACCACGCTTTGTCACCCGTGCGACCTCGCTGGCCACCTTCTGTTGATCAGGCGCGAACATCAGCCCGCAGGACGAGACGACGACATCAAAGATACCGTCAGGAAATGGCAGATCTTCCGCGTCTCCTGCCTTCCAGGTGATGTCGACGTATCCCTCTTCCGCGGCACGCTTCTTCGCAAAATCGAGGAGTTCCGGAGTAAGATCCAGTCCCGTGACCGCCGCGTTTCGCGCGCGTGCCATGAGTGCCGTATTTCCGGTTCCGCAGGCCACGTCGAGCACGAGTTCGCCGGCTCGGATGCGCCCGCTGCGCACGACATGGTCAGCCACTGCTTGGATCCCTTGGGCGATCTGATTGTAGTCACCGGCTGCCCAGGTGGCTCGATGTTTCTTCTTTAGCTCACTGAAGTCTGGCATTCAGCACCTCCGTTCATGTCGTTTGGCGACTCGTTTGCCCCGCCGTGAGCCTGACATATATCTGCCATGTATTGCTGGTCAGGAATGGGCAAGCTATGTAATCGCAGAAATGACAGCTTGTCCCAATACCCGCGTTGGAAGGCAATCTTATCATCTACCACCTGAAAAAATCCGCACCCGCGTAACAAAACCACTCTGGAAAACGTGAGACGAATTACTTTGGGGATCATACAGAGTATATGGTTCTGGCCCTATAGCTTTACGATGTGTCTCGGCAATCTACCTTGGGGGTTTCCAGTAAAAAACACCTTGAGGGGAGAAACGCATTGCACTAATTTTCCCAACTTTCGTATTAACGTGATTGTCTGTGGTGCCGGGTTTCGCCCCGGCAGACGAGGGCCTTTTGTTTCGGCAAAAGGCCCCAAAACCATTGACGCCCCGTCTGGCCAAATTGAATAGGGCGGACGCGAGCTTTCGGAGGGTGGCACGACTCGCAAGGCTCAAACAAGGCCAGCCAGCCGGCAGGCGTCGACCATGATGGAAGACGAACCTTTCAGGGTCTCTAATAAAAGAGACGCCGATCTCCCTTTCACGGATACCTCAATTCTTCATGACCCAGAGGTCTGGACAAAAAGACCAGCCAAAGACATCCAGTAAGTTGACATATTTCTGCAGTTGACTAAGAATCAACGATGCGGATGGAAAATACGTTTGAGAATAATCTTGAATAGTTTGGTGGGCCCCAATCCCGTGTCGCAGCCGCTTATGACTCCCTGTTTGGTAGTAAGAGGGGGAATAATGGGAACGATCAAATTTCTTGTTTGGTTAATACTGGCATTGCCAACTATGGCATTAGCTGAGAAGAAGCTGTTGATTTTTGGCGGGAACAATCATGATGTTTATTGGGATGTCTCAATTGTTCTGATGTAGTATCTGATTCAGTTCATAATGACATCGGGAAATATGGTTCTTATATTTCATCAACTAGCATTTTTAATGACATAGGAAAGTATGGGTCGGATTTCTCATCTGACAGTCCATGCAATGCTATTGGTTCAAATCCTCCTGTTATAGTTGATGAAAATGGGGGTTTTTATGGGTACCTTACCCTTAATGAAATTAATTCGAATGCTATCACCGATGAGAATATCATTTACAATACAAAGTCTGCAAATAGCTAACAAAGCAAATGCAACCGGATAGCAAAAATGACTTTCTGTTCCTCGCTCTGCTTTTTACATCTGGCAATTTTTGAGGTACGACGATTTATATTATGAAAAAAGGAACTAATAAAGGTGCAAGATGGGTCTATAATTTGGTTTTTCCACAAAGGTGCCAGCAGCTAACGATTTATGGATATGTTTTCAGTAGGGTTGATGAATATAAGGAAAGAGTTCAGGCCTTACAACACCTCCTTACCTTCAATAGGGAATTTAGCCAGCCCATAAACACAGGGACACATGCTATTACAGCGCACCTCGATTTGCCGTCAAAAGAAATGAAGCCAGTTATTGAGTGGGGAAACAAAAAGGCAACGGCATTAAATGACATATTGCTCCTTTTATCAATTTTCACACACCGGGATGTTTTTGCTGAGCCCCAGCCGATAGAAAAAGGTAAGGGAGTTATAACAGCTGATTCTCGTCAACGTCCCTTCGGGCTTGCAAGCGCTATTAGATATGAAAAGGGTGAAGATGAACACGGCAACCAATGCAACGTTGGATTCCAAAAAAATATCGAGCACGTATATAACAAGATGCTTACTGAGTCATGGCAAAAGGAATATGGACAGGGGCGTTTCTTGCTTCTATTTAATTCTGCCTGCAAGAGGCAAATCATTGAAACCTCGTTCATTACATGCTGGACCATATGGGAAATCCTTTTCACACTTCATAATCAATCTTGGTTGTCGGATGGGCAAATAATCAAGCTGCCTGCATTTGAAAAGATCTCGTTCATTCTCACCCAATATCAAATAATGGATCGGGTTAACATGAAGGATAGAAAGGGTATCAAAAATTTCGTGAAAATACGAAATGATTTGGTCCATGCAGGTCGTATTGTTGATGAAGCTTCAATTCATGATGCTGAACTTTTTGTGCGGGTCACGACGATAATCGTCGCGCAGATTCTCGGGCTCTCTTTGGCTGATGTTCTTGCCTCACAAGCACAACTACTGACCCGCCTCAGAGGTTAGGAGGCGTTTACTCCATGGAAGGACAAAAGGCATAGTGAAATTTTTCTTTTCTTAGGAGTTTGACCTACAAGTACCAAGGACCCTCCAAGCTCACCGCATACCCAAGCAGGTGACAATTCAGGCAACTTCAGAATTGGATGAGGAATTTAAATTACCTAAAGACGCCAACCGAACTGTATTTAAGAATTTCCTGGAAGATCTCATTGTGGAGTTGTGACAGTGGGTTTCAATCGCTTGGTTATCTCGGGAGAATAAAAGGACTAAGGACACCTTGCCCAAAGTATCCACTTCCTTTTCACTGACGCGTGCTGACTGGCCAAGGACGGACGCTCTTATCCCCTGGCGGGCTTTGTTTGAGCGGAGCGAGTTAGCCCGCCCTCCAAAAGCTCGCGTCCGCCCTATCCGATGCGGCCAGGCAGGGCGTCATGGGTTTTGGCTACTTTTGCCGAAACAAAAGTGGCTCGGCTGTCGGGCCGAAACCCGGCAACGCTCGAAAAAAAGTTTCATACGAACAGAAAATCAAAGATCCTCAGCTTATTCTGATCCTCCTATTCATTAGGTAGGCCGCACAACGGTTTGCCAAGGAGATTCGCATGCGTTTAGGAATCCTCTTTCTCATCACCATCGTGATCTCCGGCTGTGCCAGTCAAACATACCGCGAGACTCAAGAGAGTAAGTTTGCTGGTGCGCTCGATGTCCGATGGGTCAAGAACGACTACTTTTTATTTCTCCCTAGCAAAGACAATCCCTTTATGCTGATCCGGGCAAACGGTCAGTCAATCCGACCGGGCCCGATGTACACAGACGGCGGCTCGATCCCCAGATTCTTGTGGGGCATTGAAGGCTATTCCCCTTGGGGTTATGCACCTGCATATATTGTCCATGACTGGCTCTTTGAGGCGCACCACTGCGGATATGAGCCTGACAACCGGCACACCTTCGGCGATTCCGTGGCTGTCATTGCCGAAGGCCTGAAGGCCGTCATGGAAGCCAATATCGAAGTTCGTAACTATTTTGTTTTTGACAGTGTGGTCGCCGCGGTTGGGTCACCCATTGCGAAGCGCTTGTGGCAGGATGGTTCGTGTAAGGTACCTCCACTTGAAATTCAAGCAATCAATGAAAAGGCTTTTCGAGGTGAGGAGCTACCCGGCGATTTACTCATGACAATCACGTTCGAATAAAAGGGGTACCAATGGGATCGCCATCGGCAGCCATCTCTCTGAAAGACCAGCGAGAACTCTTCATTCCCTGGGACTCTCCACTTCCTTTTCCCTGACGCCTGCTGACTGGCCCTGGGGCGGACGCTCTCATTCCCCGGCGGGCTTTGTTTGAGCAGAGCGAGTTAGCCCGCCCTCCGAAGACCCGCGTCCGCCCTATCCGATCTGACCAGGCAGGGCGTCACTGGTTTTGGCTACTTTTGCCGAAACAAAAGTGGCTCGGCTGCCGGGACGAAACCCGGCAATGCTCAAAACTGCCAATCATTCCAGATAGTAGAATGTTGTGCCCGAATACATCGAAATTTATTTACTGGAATTGCTGTAGCCTGAACAACATCGAGCATCAATACCAGGCGAGATCATGCCCCCAATTCCTGAATAATCGCATCATGCAATTTGGGGCGAAAGGTTTTGATGGCTTGATTATCCCGGGTTGGATGGACTCGGTTGGAAAGAAAAATAACTTCCAGGTCACGAGTCGGGTCGATCCAGATACTCGTGCCGGTAAATCCCAAGTGGCCGAACGATTCAGGCGAAAACCACTGACCCGAGGAGGAGGGTTGGGAGGGCGTATCCCAGCCTAAGGCCCAACTGGTTCCGGACTGTGCCGCCACAAACTCTTTCACCAGGTGAGAATCAAATACACCGGAGTGTCCTTTATAACTTTTCAGCCAGGCTTGGGTAATCTGTCCTACGGCTTCGGCAGTTCCAAACAGTCCGGCGTGCCCGGCAATGCCTCCCAGCGCGAACGCGTTTTCATCATGCACCTCCCCCTGCAAAAGTCGCCCACGCCATGGATCCTGTTCAGTGGGTGCGCATCCACCAATCGATGAGTCCAATATTGCCGCCACGTTCGTCCTTCGATAGCCAAGAGGGCACGCATGTAAGGGACCAAAGATCCGACTCTGACAAAAATCAGACAATGATTGATTCGTGATCCGCTCCACGATAAACCCAAGCACCATATAGCCCAAATCACTGTAGAGGCTTTTAGGGTGTGTCCCTGCTTCAATCGGTTCCTTGAGGATTAACTCCAGAAATGCCGTGGCTCGTTCCTGACGGGATGGGACATCTGAGAGGAGAGCAGGAGGGAAAGACCGGTAAAACGGACGCCAGGCTGGAAGGCCGCTTTGATGAGAGAGCACGTCCTTGAGACGCGCCCGGCCTAATGGAAAATTTTTAGTCTCAGGGAGCCACGTCCCGATAGGCGTTGATAGATCCAGATGCCCATCCTGCACCAGGAGCAGAATAGCCGATGCGGTTGCCAGAGGCTTAGTGAGGGAAGCGAGGTCGTAGATGGTCTGAAGCTGGACAGGATAGGCATCCGGAAGTCCGGAGGTAAGACCCACAGCATGATGCATCCGGAGATAGCCCTGGTGCCGAACGAACAAGACCGCACCAGGAAACACCTGCGCATGAATTCCTTCAAGGAGGAGACGCACCATAGGATCGGTCTGATCCACAATGTACTGAGGAGGTCGAAACGTCTAGCCGGCTTCCCGATGGGAGGCTCGCTCAGCACTCATTTCCGGCTCGCCTTCCCCTTCAAACGCATCGTCCGGTCGCTCTTCAATTTCTACTAACCGATGGAAGGAACTCAACGTCAACCGTAAGCGATCCAACACCAGCGCCCGTTGCTGTTTGAGTGTCGAGATCATTCGGCGCATTTCGGCGAGTTCGGCCCGACTTTGCGCCAGAATTTCTTCGGCTTTCAACTCTGCCTCTTTCACTAAAAGATCCGCATCCCGTTGGGCCCCATGCTTGAGTTGGTCGACAAAAGATTGGGTTGAAATGAGCGTACTGGTCAACGTGGTTTCCGCTCGTTTGAGTTGCCCCACTTCATCATCTTTCCCGGACAATTTCTCTTTGAGCACCAGGTTGTCCTTGGTAAGCTCCTCAACCGACTCGGCGATTTCTTCCAAAAATTGGTCCACCTGCGTCTTGTGATACCCTCGCCATTGGGTATCAAAGACTTTATGCTGAATGTCCAACGGTGTAATTTTCATGACGACTCCTTTCCCCTCACCGGCTAGTGCATTCTGAGCGCGAGATCCTTCAAGGATGCTACCACGGCAATCTGGAAAAACATAATAATAAGGATAGCAATGATCGGAGATAAATCAATTCCCAGTCCAAGCATGCCAACCCGACGCCGGATTTGAGAAAGGACCGGCTCCGTCATTCTTTCTAAAAATTGAACAATAGGATTCCAGGGATCAGGGTTCACCCAGGATATCAAGGCTCGAATAATGATAACCCACATATAGATCCATAAAATCGTATCCAGGATGGTCGCAATCGCCTGTAGAACGTTACCCGCAATAAACATGATCCTCCTTTACAGATAAGAGTGATGAAAAATCATGGCCTGAATCTGGCCGAAGGTATCGCCAGCGGCGTTCCCTGCCTTCGCCGGATCGGCTTCGCGCAGGCAGGTCGTCACTTGGCCGGACTCACGTACTCCCTCATACGATCCGTGCCCGTCCAATGTCCGGGCTTTGCTGGCCGTGCCTTCTTGAACACTCTTTTTTCGTATGCTCCCGATTACCTTCATGCTGACAAACTGAAATTTTTTTCACATATTCAACAGCGTGATCGATATCGGGCGGGTTATCCCACGGTGCCAGGACTGACGGCTGTTCCTCGACTTCCAAAAATAGCTGTGCCGATCCGAACCATCGTCGCCCCTTCTTCTATCGCGATCTCATAGTCATGAGACATGCCCATGGATAAGTCGGTCATCCGCACACGACGCCATGTCTGTCGAGCCAGCCCATTTCGCAATCGACTGACTTGCGTAAAATAGGGACGAACGTCTTCAGGATTTTCCTTCCACGGCGGAAGCGTCATGAGCCCCTGGATCTCGAGGTGAGGGAGCCGGTCTAGCTCCTCTATCCTGGCTTCCACCTCCTGTGAGGTAAATCCTCCCTTGCTGGCTTCCCCCCCGACATTTACTTCGAGTAACACGGCTTGTTGAATCCCAATTTTCCCGGCCACGGCATTAATATTTTCGGCCTGCTCCAGACTTTCCACGGAATGCAGCAACGAAAAATTCCCGACAAGATCTTTGAGTTTCCGACGTTGCATCCGACCAATGAAATGCCAGACTAAGGCTTCTCGTGGCCCCAGAACCTGTCGCTTTTCCTGAGCCTCCTGAAGCCGGTTTTCTCCAAATATTCGCACGCCCGCCCTATAGGCTTCTTCTAAATCGACGGCAGGGACGGTTTTGGTCGCTGCCAGCAACCGAATACCGGAAGGATCCCGCCCGACACGAATGGCGGCCTCCCGGATGTTCTCCTGGATGATTTGAATCCTATGGGTAATGGAGTTGGAAACGTGGTCATCCTTCAACAAGAACACCGAAGACTTTTCATATGAATTCTATTGTAAACGGGATTGCCGCTTGAGTCACGGGCAGGGAGTATGTACACGCATCAAACCGAATATCTGGCTCCTCGCACTTTCCTGTGAGTCTCTAGATGGGTCTGCTGAAAAAAGCCGCAAGCGGCGCCGTTCTGGCCATTTTTCCGTGCTCACGTACTAAGCGTACGCTCCGCGCGTAAAAACGGCTGCGGCCTTTCCTTCGAGCTCAGGACAGGACTGGACCGACTTTTTTGAACCGACCCGGAGCCGTTCATGAGTAATCTAATCCTGGGCAAATTTTCCCTTGAAAAATCTTTATTATTCAACACTCCCTTGAAGGTTCGTCGCCATAGTCCGAGGCCTGCCGTCCGGCTCAAAGGATGGCCGTTCTCATTTCCTGGCGGGCCTTGTCTAAGCGGAGTGAATTAGCCCATCTTGCAGGCGAGCATCTTTCTTCTCACATGGGGCCAGACGGGGCATCACTGGCTTTTAGGGATTGTCGTCCACACAAAGGTTGCGTCTCCTTTGGGACGGGCCATGCAAGTTCTCGCCTGCCGGGGCGAAACCCGGCAACAAAGAACATCACGTTGACACAAGAATTGGGGGCACCAATGCCATACCTTCTTCTACCAGCACCTTTTCTTGGAACCGCAAGATGGGGCGAATCGCTTAAGATGGGTCAGCGATGCGTCCCTACATCGCATAAAACCTTGCCACTCCCGGCAAGCGAGATCAATCCTTAGGCAGCAGGCAGGATAATTCCACTATACATGGTCCCATTGACCTTTCCCTCCCGCCTGTAGGAATAAAAGAGATCGTCCCGACAATGTGTGCAATGGTCCACCCGTCCAATCTGAGAGTCAGGAACGCCACCGGCGCGGATCTGGTGGTAGATCAGTTGTTTGAGGTCTAACACCCCTTTGCCTTCGTTGGTTTCTTGAAGCACCCCGGGCCATACTGGATACCGGCTTCTCAACGGGTTGATGACCTGTTCATCGACTTCGTAACAACACGGTCCGATAGAGGGACCGATTGCCAGATGCATGTGCTCCGGCTTTGCCCCGAATTCATTCACGCACGACCGGATGGTTTCTGCCACGATGCCGCCCACGGCGCCGCGCCATCCGGCATGAATGGCACCAATCACTCCCCTGGCCTTCTCGATGAGCAGCACCGGGACACAATCCGCCGTACGCACGACCACCAGGGTCTCAGGTTGATTGGTGACCAACGCGTCCCCCTCGGTCTGCTCTAATGTCCCTAGCCCCCTATGGGTGTGGATGACGACCACCCGGGTACTATGGATTTGCTTGAGCGCGACGACAGCAGGAAAATCCCGCGGCCCGCTCGCAATGTGCCCAAGTTGTATATGGGTGGCTAACCCTACCGGCGTACTCCGGGTCCCGAAGAAATGCCGCACGGGGATCAGATCACTCGTCAATCCGTCATCAGACACTCCTGACCCCTTTGGGAAGGAAGGTTTCTCCACATTCATGGGATTAATTCTCCGCTTTCCTCCGTAAAAAAGTCGGCACATCCCAATCATCATCCACCAACAGGCTGGTCTTTTCAGGAGCCGGCCTGGCAGTCGCCTGTCGTCGCATATAGGTGGGCCGGTCGAGATCCTCAGAACCGTTGCTAGCCCCATTTTCCGCAGGCACCGCCACCAAGGCAGGTTTTTTGACAGGCTCCACCACAAGGGTCGGTTGATGCGCATTGGAAAACCGCATGACCGACTCGGTCTGTTCGAATCCTGTGGCAATGACTGTCACGGTCAATTCATCCCCTAGCTCGGGATTAATGACCTGCCCCACGATGATATTGGCTTGAGGATCTGCCGCTTCCCGCGCAATATTGGACGCTTCGTTGACTTCATGTAACGTGAGATTGGGCCCCCCCGTAATATTCAACAACAACCCTCTTGCCCCTTCCACACTTCCATCTTCCAGCAAGGGGCTGGCAATGGCTAGTCTGGCGGCATCGCTGGCTCGCGTCGGACCTCGACCCGTACCCATGCCCATCACCGCACGCCCGGAATAGCCCATGACGGTTCGCACATCGGCAAAATCCACATTGACCAATCCCGGAGTGGTAATGACATCAGAAATACCTTGAATGGCCTGACGCAGCACATCATCCGCAATCTTAAATGCCTCCACAAGCGGCGTACTTTTATCGACCATTCCCAGGAGTTTCTGGTTGGGAATGATCAAGAGGGAATCCACGTATTTTTTTAATTCACGGATTCCTTCTTCGGCAAAGCTGGTCCGCCGGTTTCCTTCATATTGGAAGGGTTTGGTCACCACCCCCACCGTGAGAATGCCCAACTCTTTGGCAATCTTTGCGGCAACGGGAGCACCGCCCGTGCCCGTTCCTCCACCCATACCTGCCGTGACAAAGACCATATCCGCCCCTTCCAGGGCCTCACGGATTTGGTGTTCACTTTCCATTGCCGATTCTTTCCCCACCTCCGGCTTGGCTCCTGCCCCCAGGCCCCGCGTCCGCTCCGGACCCAATTGGATTTTGTACGACGCAAGGGAGCGGCCCAGGGCCTGCAAATCGGTATTGGCCACGACAAATTCTACCCGGCTGAGGCCGGCTTCAATCATCGTATTCACCGCGTTGCACCCCGCACCTCCGACACCGACCACTTTGATGTTAATAACCGATTGCTCCTCATCAGACAGTGAAAACATACGACTCCTCCTTTCTACCACTCCCCTGGTCACCCGTGGGGACATTTGATTGATGACTCACCTTGGCTCGCGAAGCAGGCACGGATCCATGATCCTCCTTTCTTGTCATGATTTAAAAAAAGTTCATGATCCATCCCTTCATTTTCCCGACGAGACCACCGGCCCAACGCCCGGATTTTTTGCCTTTGCCGGCTCCCGGGCCCACCAGTTCAAACTCATTTTCGTGACTCACCGAATGGACGATAAGCCCGACAGCCGTCGAGTAGCTTGGATTACTGACTATTTCCCGTAAACCTTCCACTCCGATTGGCTTCCCTAACCGCACCGACAGATTAAGCACGTGTTCCGCCACTTCGGCCATGCCCGGAAGTAGGGAGGTTCCGCCCGTCAATACGCCTCCAGCCACCAGCATCCCGTCATACCCGGCTCGACGGATTTCACGAAGCACGAGCTCGAACATTTCTTCCACCCGTGGAGATAAAATTTGCGCGACCAAGGCTCGAGGCATCACCCGGGGCGGCCGCCCTCCCACACTCGGCACTTCAATGCATTCGTCCTCATTCACAAAGAGACTACTGGCCACCCCATATTTCAATTTAATTTTTTCCGCCTCCTCCGGCGCGGTTTTCAATCCCATTGCCAGATCCCCGGTGAGATGGCTCCCTCCGATAGGAAGAACCGCCGAGTGCCGGATACATCCCTCGACAAAAATCGCGATATCAGTGGTTCCTCCCCCGATATCCACCATCACGACCCCCAGGTCTTTTTCCTCATGGGTCAGCACGGCCGCGCTGGAGGCTAACGGTTGCAAAACAATATCGACGACATCCAATCCCGCCCGGCTGACACACCGGATCAGGTTTTGTGCCGAGGTGACCGCTCCGGTCACAATATGCACGTCGACTTCCAACCGTGATCCCGCAATGCCTAATGGATCGCGAATCCCTTCCTGATCATCCACAATAAATTCCCGGGGAAGCACATGGAGAATTTGGCGGTCTGGAGCCGGCACGGCGCAGGCTCGCGCGGTATCGACAGCCCGACGGACATCCGCCTTGGTCACTTCCCGTTTTTTTAAGGCCACCACGCCTTGGGCACTTTCACTTCCGATATGGCTTCCCGCAATCCCCGTATACACCGAATTGATTTGGACCGCCGACATCAATTCTGCTTCCTCCACGGCCCGCTTGATGGACTCCACGGTACTGTCCATGTTGACGACCATGCCTTTTCTCAATCCGTTCGAACGATGTGAGCCCACTCCGATCACATGAATGGAGCGATCATCCTGGATTTCTCCCACCACCGCACAAATTTTTGTTGTCCCGATGTCCAGTCCCACGACAATGTGTTCTTTTTTGGTCATGTCCTATAGTGTCCTCTTGCGAAAAATGACTTTTTGAGCAAATCGCAAATCCACTTCTTGCGACCGACCTTCAATTTTATCCTTCACGGTGGGATACAACACCAAAAATCGTTGCCACTGATCTTCCACCTCACGCCCGAATTGAAACCGGACATTGGGAAGATCCACGATCGTTGTATGAGGTTGCGACACATCAATCCGTGGTCTGCCCGAAAACTGCCGGGACAGCAACTCAGCAATGTAAATACCCTGCTTGGCGCGTCGATGGCCTTCGGCTTGGTGCTGTGTCATAAATGTGGAGGTCACCCCATCAACAATGGGCAATGTCGTCCCTGTCTGAACCTTCCCTTTCGGCAACAGATACCCTTCTGCATCCAGATAATAGGGTTCTGTTGGTGATGCAAACACCGCTGCAGGCTGACGCTCAGTCACCTGGATCACCAGTGAATGGGGCAACACGCGCTCAAAGTCGACCGACCCAATCCACGGATGCGATTCCAAGCGGGTCGCAAGCAGCTCTGAATCCACAGAGAACAAACTGGTCTGTGGCGCCAAGTCCAGCTTCGTCAGAATTTCATCGCGTGTGACTCGATCCAAACCCACAACCGTGATCTGTTGGATTTCCGTCCACTCATCCGCCCACCGCATCACCTGACGTCCTCCCACTACCACCACCACAATAAGACAGGCCAGGGCACCTCCAATCACGACACGCCGGACCCGCAAGGCTGTCGATGACGACTTCGCTTTCCCCGGTCCTCCGGTTTTTTTAAGGGGCCGGTTTTTTCGAGGCCGTTTCGTGTTAAGGGATTCTTCCGATATCATGACGCAGAACTCCTGGTGCTCCTTATTTTCCCGAAGGACGGTACCATCCTTTTCGGTAGAGCCTCACGCAAAATCCGTTCAACCAGATCATCATAGTCCCACCCGATCTGTGCCGCTGCCATGGGAAGCAAACTCCGTTCAGTCATGCCGGGAATGGTGTTCAATTCAAGAATATACGGACGTCCGTTGGTATGAATGCGAAAATCGACTCGCGCGGCACCCCGACACCCTAACGCCTGATAGGCACGAAGGCTGTAATCACGGAGAGCGGTTTCCAGTTTTGAAGAAAGTGAAGCCGGACACTCATAACGAGTTGCCGCCTTTCCATATTTGGCCGTGAAATCGTAGAAGCCCCCGGGAACGATGATTTCTACGCCTGGTAAGACCTTGTTGCCAAAAACCCCCACCGCTATTTCCCGGCCGGGAATATATTTTTCCACCACTGCCTGCTCCCCATATCGATAAGCTTCTTTTAAGGCCTCCGTCCATTGAGATGGCTTGCGCACGATCGAGACACCAAACGTAGACCCCTCCGCACAAGGCTTCACCACCACAGGCAAGCCTAAGCTGGGAGGTGGACGAACCGGGATCATTTTGCCGGATACGGTCATACCTGGCGGGACGGGTACCTTGGCAGCCTGAAGGACCACGCGCGTCAATCCCTTGTTCATGCAGACGGCACTCGCCGTCACGCCCGATCCCGTGTACGGCATCTTCATGACTTCCAACATCCCCTGAACCGTGCCGTCTTCCCCTCCGGGCCCATGCAAGGCGAGAAAGGCCACCGAAATTTTTTTTGCCCGGATCTGATGCGACAATGTGGCATCGACTTCAATGGGAATGACCGTATATCCACGTCGTTTCAACGCATCACAGATTGAACGCCCCGTCTTGAGCGAAATCTCTCTTTCAGCTGAGGATCCGCCCATTAGCACACCGATTCGCAAAGATTTTTGTGTCATCATTCTCTGTGTCATCACCTTATGATAAGCCTTTCACTCTGACCGCATCTCTTCGTCACCACCATCAAACCCGGTATCACTCCGATTCTCCAATAATTTTCCATTCAAGCTGAAGACGGACCCCAAACTTTTTCGCCACGGTTTGCCGGACTTTTCGAATCAAAGCCAAGACCTGGTCGGCGGTGGCCGCTCCTCTATTCACAATAAAGTTGGCATGTTTGGTCGAGACTTCCGCATCACCAATCCGCACACCCTTTAATCCTGCTGCTTCAACTAACCGTCCGGCAGAATCTCCCGGCGGATTTTTAAACACGGACCCGGCATTCGGAAGGGTTAACGGTTGGGTCTCCCGACGGTACTGCAGATAGGTTTTGGTTTTCGCCTCCACCTGCGCTTTATTCGAGAGAGCCAACTGGACCCACGCGCCAACGACGACGCCTTTGGGGAGCGTCGCCTTCCGGTAAGCAAATGACATGTTGGAAGCTTCCACTCGTACGCGATGTCCACGAAGATTCACCAAATCGACGGCATGCAAGACCTCCTGCATTTCTCCCAATCGCGTACCGGCATTCATCACCACCCCTCCACCGACGGTTCCCGGAATTCCCGCCGCCCACTCCATTCCGGACAGATGATGCCCCACCGCAAATTGCATCAATCTGGGCAACCGCACGCCCGCCTGGGCATATACCACGTGACCGGTTTCCTCATGTATCCCGGTTAAGTGTTTCAATTGCATGACAATGCCTCGAATTCCTTTATCGCGAACGACCACATTGGTCCCGCCTAACACCACGAAGGGAATCCCTTCTGTTCGGGCCCCTACCAGCACGCGAATGACGTCTTCCACATCCAGTGGAAAAATCAGGACATCCGCAGGGCCTCCCACCTGCAACGACAGAAGAGGCGCCAGGGATTCGTTCCAGTGGACTTCTCCTTTCACATGCTGCACGGCTCGTTGAAGCCGTTTCGCTGTCAGTGTCGGCCGGCCGGTCTTCACCTGTACAATCCTCGACTTCCATGACTCACCACATTCGGTTACAACGATTCCAACAATTCCGTTCCGACTTTCCAGACATCCCCCGCCCCAAGGGTCAATAGGACATCGCCCTCACGAAGCTCCTCACGCAATTTGGCGATCAAACCGGAGTCACGAGTGAGCCATTGGACAGAGGGATGACCAGACCCCCGAATGGTGTCGGCCATCATCTGTCCGGTGATCCCGGGGATCGGCGCCTCACCGGCGGGATAGATATCCATGACATACACGCGATCCGCCTGTTCGAACGCCTTGGCAAACTCGTCGGCAAGATCCCTGGTTCTTGAAAACCGATGCGGCTGAAACACCACGATCAACGGGCGCTGCCACGCGGCTCGCGCAGCCGCCAAAGTGGCACGAATCTCGGTCGGATGGTGCCCATAGTCGTCCACGACCACAATGCCGTTTTTTTCTCCACGAATCTGGAACCGCCGCTCGACTCCGGCAAAAGCCGCCAGCCCTGCTCTGATCAAATCCACGGGCACATCCAATTCCAATGCCACCCCGATGGCCGCTAACGCATTGGCCACGTTATGCACACCCGGGATACGAATGCGGAAGGGCCCGAGCTTTTGATCCCGGTAATGCGCCCGAAATTCCACACCCATCGCTTTGGTTTCAATGTCCGTCGCAAACAAATCAGAGGTCAGCACACCCGAAAAATCACTCATGCCGTACGTATGATATCGCTTCACCACCCGAGGCAGGAGCTTGCGAATCCAGGGATCATCGGCACACACAATCGCCACGCCGTAGAATGGAATCTTATTGATAAATTCTAAAAATGCCTCCTGAAGACCTTCCATGCTTCCATAATGATCGAGGTGCTCACGGTCGATATTCGTCACGACCACGATGGAGGGTGACAACCGCAAAAACGACCCGTCACTCTCATCGGCTTCCGCAATCAGCAGATCACTCCGGCCCAAACGCGCATGGGTCCCCATGGCATTCACCTTGCCTCCAATCACGAATGTGGGATCGAGGCCGGCTTGCGCAAGAATCGATGCGACCATCGACGTCGTGGTGGTTTTTCCATGAGCGCCGGCAATGGCAATGCCGTACTTCAATCGCATCAGCTCTGCCAGCATTTCCGCGCGCGGAATGACCGGGATCACCTTGGCGCGGGCCGCACGAATTTCCGGATTTGACCCGGCAATGGCTGAGGACACCACCACCACTTGCGCCCCTTCCACATTCGATTCCTGATGCCCGATAAACACGGTGCCCCCTAATTCCTCTAACCGGCGGATCGTGTCAGACACCCCTACATCGGAGCCGGTCACTTTATACCCTAACGTGAGGAGCACCTCTGCGATGCCACTCATCCCGCTTCCTCCAATACCGACCAAATGAATGTGCTGAATTTTTCGAAACATAATGTTTTAGACTTCCAGGGTTGAAGGGAGGATTACCGAAGACGGTCAGTTGATGCGTCCACTGCTGGGAACGCATGGCCTGTAGATCTGGAGGGATCGTCTCAATACCGAGTCGGCCTACCGGGTTGGCGACTTCACCATAAGCCTCTCGTATGACACGACGACTATTGTGGATCTTCCAGACGTGGCCCTGACAGGACTTGCTCTTCATTCCCTGTAAGAGTCCCTCCTCATTAAAGATTGAATAGCTTCAGACAATGGTTTCCACTTTGACTCTATTGTTTGTTCATCCGTGCCATATTTCTCTGTGTCTCACGACGCGACCGGATGCCCCACCAGCGAGAGGCATTCATTCACCATCTGCTCCGTGGCGTTGACTTTC
This sequence comes from Candidatus Nitrospira neomarina, assembly GCF_032051675.1. Classification (NCBI taxonomy): domain Bacteria; kingdom Pseudomonadati; phylum Nitrospirota; class Nitrospiria; order Nitrospirales; family Nitrospiraceae; genus Nitrospira; species Candidatus Nitrospira neomarina. Next base: position 4,106,337 of record NZ_CP116968.1, on the reverse strand, counting down.
CTGAGGATCCAGCTCTGTCCTGCCATTTTCTGCAGGTGGAGAATATCCAACATCAATCGTTCAATTTCTTCTGCCAGCCGCTGCCCGGTGAGGTCGGATTGCAAGAGCACTCGAGCCGCTCCGGCCGCTTCCATGGACCTGGCATTCATCTCCTGATGATTGTGTGTCGCCTGAGGGAACGGGATGAGGATTCCGACTTTTCCATATGCTGATAACTCAGCCAATGTGCTGGCCCCTGCCCGACAGACGATGAGATCCGCCTTGGCAAGCTCATGAGGCATATCAAAGAGAAAGGGGCGGACATCTACTTGAACGCCCAATTGGGCATAGCCGGCCTTGACCCGTTCGCAATCGTCCGCTCCGGTTTGATGGGTGATGGTCACCTGCTCCCGCAGCCTCGATGAAATCTCCACAGCCTTCAACATGGCCGAATTAATCGCCCGAGCCCCTTGGCTCCCGCCAAAGATCAACAGATGTGAGATCTTCTGCGGAGGAACCGGAGGACATTCCAAGGCAAAAGCCTTTCGAATGGGTGTGCCAATCACCTTGACTTTCGATGAGGAAAAGAAAGGTTTTGCACTGTCAAAGGCGAGAAAGACTTTGTCGGCAAATGGACCCAACACCCGATTGGCCAATCCCGGCATGGCATTCGGTTCCAACAAGACTCTAGGAATATTCAACAACCAGGCCGCCACCACTACGGGAGGACTAAAATACCCGCCCGTCCCAATAACCAGATCGGCTCGATGACCGCGGAGAATCTGAATCGCACGCCATAACGACTTCGGGAGCAGCATGAGGGAACGCACCATGCCAACCAGCCCTCGACCCACAAAACCTTCAACCGTGATCGGTTCAAACCCAAACCCTTCTTTCCCCAGAATTTCTCCCTCTAACGACTTCCCCGTCCCGACAAACACAATGCTCCCCCCAGGGTCATGCTGTTGAAATTCTTTGGCATACGCGATAGCCGGAAACATATGACCTCCCGTCCCACCCGCAGCAATGACGACCCGCATCAGACTATTCTCTTCACTTAAGGGCCGGCTCGTCCCTGTCGAGCCACACTCAGCAAAATTCCAAGAGCTAACATGGTGACCAGCAGCGACGACCCTCCGTAACTGACCAAGGGAAGCGTTAACCCTTTTGTCGGCAACAGCCCACTCACGACGCCTGCATTAATTAGGGCCTGAATACCCAGGAGCATGGTAATGCCCAAAGCGAGATATCGCCCAAATAAATCAGGTGCCAGGGCCGCAACTCGAAATCCTTTACACACCAAAATGGCAAATAGAGCTAACAACCCGCAGGTTCCAATGAGGCCCAGCTCTTCTCCCACCAAGGCCAACACGAAATCGGTATGGCCTTCCGGAAGAAACATCAGCTTTTGCTTGCCCTGCCCAAGACCGACACCAAATAATCCGCCATTTTCCAAGGCCAGGATGGACTGGACAAGTTGATAGCCTGCGCCTTGTCGGTCCGCGAACGGATTCATAAATGTCGTCATCCGTTCCCATCGTTCAGGACTCATCCAGATGAGAGCACCCACACCCACAATCAGCGGCCCACCTAAATAGGTCAAGTGCCGCACTCTCGCTCCGGCAAGATACATCATGCCGACGAACACCAGGCTGATGACGACGGTACTTCCTAAATCCGGCTCCACGACAATGAGCCCACACATGATGCCCACCATCGCCACAGGGGGAAGAAACCCTCGTTGCCAATCAGTGACTCGCCGTTGGGGATTGGAGAGAAATGCCGCGAGGTACAGCACAACAGCCAGCTTGGCCATTTCCGTGGGTTGAATGGAAAAAAATCCAAGTGCGAGCCATCGTCGAGCACCATTGATTTGAGGGCCCACAGCCAGTACCAGCAGTAATCCAACGATACAGCCTCCGACAACCACGGGAATCCATTGCTTCCATTGGCGATAGTCGATGAGAGACCCGACCACCAGGACGCCAAACCCCAGCAGCATCCACACGATCTGTCGTTGGAGGTAATAGGTGGCATTGGTAAATTTATTTTCCGCCATAACCCCACTGGCACTAAACACCATGACCAATCCTCCCAGGGACAGTGCCAGTGTGATTCCCACGATCAGAGGATCGATCCGCTTGGAACCGATGCCCTGATTCCCAGGGAACAGATCCGTCCATGCCCGCGATTCCACATGGGAGTTTTTACGACGCAAGATAGCTGGAATACCCATTTATTGAAGTTCTCCGACAACCCGCTTAAATTCAAGTCCGCGATGATGATAATTCCGAAACATATCGAAACTGGCGCACGCAGGGGAAAACAACACCACATCCCCACTGGACGCGAAAGTCACGGCCTGGGACACCGCATCCGTTAAGCTGGTTGCGAGGGTCACCGGCTTGATCTGATCCAAGGCCTGGAGAATTTTCTGAGTCGCTTCTCCGATCACCACGACGCCCTTGACCTGTCGTTTGATACTGTCCGCCAACTGCGAAAAATCACCGCCTTTGTCTTTTCCACCAAGAATCAAGACCACGGGTTCATGAAAGCTTTGTAGGGCTTTGAGGGTGGCATCCACATTTGTGCCTTTCGAATCATTGACAAAGGTGATGCCCTTCCACTCCCGAACCACCTCTAAGGCATGTTCAAAGGTCGGCGTGGCCTGAAGAGCACGAACCATATCCTCTGCTGAACATCCACAGAGCAATCCGACACACATCGCCGCCATCGCATTTGCCACGTTATGGTCTCCGCGCATGGGGAGGGCATCACGTGAAGCGATGAAAAAATCCTTCCCGTGCATCCGCGCTCTCATCTCGCCTGCTTCGAGATACACCCCCTGATTCACTTTTTTGGTAAGACTGAATTCACAGATGCCTGCCCGTGCCGACATTGCCAGGGTTCTCACCACAGGATCGTCCACATTAATCAGCGCCCAATCCTGAATCGTCTGATTTTCAAAGATACGCTGCTTGGCAGCCCGATAATCTTCTGGAGTGGGATGTCGATCCAAATGATCCGGCGTCACATTTAACAATGCGGCAACCCAGGGTTTAAACAGGTGGATCGTTTCTAATTGGAAGCTCGAGACTTCTGCGACAATATACTCATAGTCAGGCCCAGGAGACGGGTCCGTTTGTTTACGCACCGCCTCACATAATGGAATGCCCAGATTGCCGCCCACAAATGCCCGCTTTCCACAATGTTGCAGGATCGATCCAATGAGGCGTACCGTGGTACTTTTCCCGTTGGTTCCGGTCACCGCAATAATGGGAGCCCGAAGAAACCATCCGGCTAACTCAATTTCCCCAATAACCGGAATGCCCCGTTGGACAATCTCCTGGAGAAGACGATGGTCCTTGGAGACCCCTGGACTGACGACCAGGAGGTCGAGATCCCTCAACCCGTCGGCAACGTCATCCCCTCCGAACACTCGTACCCCTCGAAGACGATATTCTGCGGACGTGGACTCAACCTCCTGACTTGTATGTTCTTCGACGATCGTCACCACCGCGCCAAGATCCAGAAGGAGATCGACAGCTGCCCTGCCGCTTCGTCCAAGGCCAAACACCGTGACACGCTTATTTGGCCAACTCGTCATGGGAAACACGGGAGTGACATTCACGGCTTCCATGGCTCCACAGGGTTCCACAAAGATCCTCTGCTTAGCGTAACTTCAATGTGCTAATACTTAAGAGGCCCAAAATGATCGCAATAATCCATAACCGCACTACCACTTTGGGCTCTTCCCAGCCCTTCAGTTCGAAATGATGATGCAATGGCGCCATAAGGAAAATTCGTTTTCCCCTGGACTTAAACGATGCCACTTGAAAAATCACGGACACCGCTTCCATTACAAAAACTCCACCAACCAGGATCAATAACAATTCATGTTTGCACACCACTGCCACCGTCCCTAAGGCCGCACCCAGGGGTAAGGATCCTACATCACCCATGAAGACCGACGCGGGATATGTGTTAAACCAGAGAAAACCCAATCCCGCCCCAACAATGGAGGCCGTCAGGATGGCCAATTCCCCGGCTCCTTCAATATGAGGAACGAGCAGGTACCCGGAGACCAATTTATTTCCGACGGCCCAGGCTACCACCGAATAGGCCATCGCTGAAATAATGACCGGTCCGACGGCCAACCCATCCAGCCCGTCAGTGAGATTCACCGCATTGGAACACCCCACAATGACCAGAACGGCAAATGGGATGTAGAAGACTCCTAAATCGGGAGTAAAGTTTTTAAAGAACGGCACACTGAGTTCCGTGGAATAGCCGGGAGAAAGATAAAAAAAGAGCCCAATGCCCAACGCCACTCCTAACTGTCCAACGATTTTTTGCGTAGCCGTCAATCCCTTGGATTGGCCACGTAAAATTTTAATGTAATCATCCACAAATCCGATCATCCCGAAACCCACAAGCGATAGGAGGACCAACCAGACATAGAAATTGGAGATATCCGCCCACAACACGGTTGAGAGCAAGACCGAAAAGATGATGAGCAATCCTCCCATCGTAGGGGTACCGGATTTTCCCAAATGCGATTGCGGGCCATCAGTTCGTATTTTTTGCCCGAGTTTCAAGGTCTGCAATTTTTTGATCATGGGAGGGGCCAGGAAAAACACAATCAGAAAAGCGGTCACTGCCGCATAAATAATGCGAAAACTGAGATACCGAAAGACATTGAAGATGGCAAATTCGGTATGAAGGGGATAAAGCCAGAGATACAGCATTAGGATGTACTTTCTTCGGGTAGAGGGAAAGAAGCCTCGCCCAGATCTTGTTGCTCATTCATCATCACGGTTAGACGTTTCACTCTCGAGGACTCCTTATGGCCCTGGTACCCAGCCCGATTCATGCCGCCTAGGACCCGGGGCGAACGGCGTCGAGCACTCGTTCCATTTTTGCTCCACGGGAAGCCTTAATGAGCACAGCATCCCCACGCTTCACAATGGTTTTCAGTAAGGCACCGGCTTCCGTGGCATCTTTCACTACGGACACGTGGGTGGGTCCGTGTACTTTTTGAGCACCTTCGGACATGTTGTGTCCAAACGCACCACAGGCAATTAAATGCGTAACATGGTGCTTGGCCGCATCGCGTCCTATTTCCTGATGAAACTGCGCCTCTTTAGGGCCCAACTCAAGCATGTCACCCAATACGGCGATCGTCCTTTTGGCCATATTCAGTCCAACAAGCGATTCCAACGCAGCTTTGACTGAAGCAGGGTTGGCGTTATAACAATCATAGAGATACAGCACTCCACCCCATCTGCGAATCTCCGACCGCATGGGAGCGGGGCGAAACTTTTGTAATCCTGAAACGATGTCATCGCCCGACAATCCCATGGCACAACCCACTGACGCGCCAGCCAGGGCGTTGGCAATATTGTGCGGGCCCATGATTCGCACACTGGCTCGTTTGGCCAATTTTCGATGAGGTAAGAACAGGCGAAATTCCGTTCTCCGTCCGTTCCACTCCAAGTCAACCGCCCGAACATCCGCCTGAGCCGACATCCCGAATGAGATCACCGGGCATTTCGCTTTCCGGGAAAACATTTCAAAATATCGGTCGTCTGCATTCAGGATTGCCGCACCATCAGTTCGAGGAAGCCAATCCAATAGTTCAGCCTTCGATGTGGCCGACCTGGCCATTGTGCCGTAAAATTCCAAATGGTCGGGACCGACATTGGTGATCACCCCTGCCGTAGGCCTGGTCATGTCACACAATTGAGTCGTCTGCCCCACTTGATCCACCCCCATTTCAATGACGGCAGCCTGGTGTTTGGAGTGCAGACCCAGGAGCGTCCTGGGTACCCCTATGGCATTGTTAAAATTCCCTTGCGTTTTATGGACGCGCCAGCGGGTCGCCAGCACCTGATACACCATTTCCTTTGTCGTCGTTTTTCCATTGCTGCCGGTAATGGCCACCACCGGAATTGAAAAGCGTAATCGATGGAATCTGGCTAAGTCCTGGTAAGCTCGCAGGGTATTGGTTACCGCCACCACCATGACAGGACCCTGGCCAGCCTGACGTACTTGCGTCAACATCTCCCGGGCCTGCGCCTCCTCAACCACCACACCTCGGGCTCCCAGCTTGCAGGCCGTTTTCACAAATTCATGGCCATCGAATTTCTCCCCTTTCAAGGCCAGAAACAAATCACCGGCTTTAAGCTCCCGCGAATCCGTTTGCACTCGAAGCTTTCTTCCTTTCTGTGGTCCCTGTAGGAGCAACCTCCCCTCCGTCGCATCGAGCACTTCGTTGATCTCAAAAGCTGCCATCTTGAATCGTCAGCGCTACCGGGAACCCATCTGTCGATGGATGGCCTTCCTGGCTTCTTCACGATCATCAAAATGAATTTTTTGAGTGCCGAGAATTTGGTAGTCTTCATGCCCCTTCCCCGCAATCAACAATAAATCTCCGTCCCTGGCTTCTGAAACCGCGGCATGAATGGCTTCGGCGCGATCGGTAATGATCCGATAGGGACACCTTTCGGCCGGAAGCAGGGATTGAATGCCCTGTTCGATTTGATTCAGGATTGTTTCGGGATTTTCTGTTCGCGGATTATCGGACGTGACTATCACCACATTGCTATGTCGTGCCGCAACCTGCCCCATCTTGGGCCGTTTTCCTGGATCCCGGTCGCCCCCACAGCCAAATAGGGTAATGATTCTTCCTTTTGTAATGGCCTGCGCTGCTCGAAGCAATCGATACAGCGCATCTTCGGTATGCGCATAATCCACGACGACCGTAAATGGTTGGCCTTCATTGATGCGTTCAAACCGTCCGGGTACATTGGCCACTGACTGCACGGCTTGTTCAATCATTGGAACCGTCATGCCCATTTCCAGGCCAATTCCGATTGCAGCCAGCATATTCGACACATTATGTTCTCCCACCAACTGGCTGTTGATTGTCAACGGGCCCTTGGGACTGTTCACCAGAAATTCCGTTCCCACCATAGAAAGGCGAACAGATTCCGCTTTGATGTCTGCATGGGAATGAAGCCCATAGGTCCAGGTCGGAATGGAACAATGTTGAAGAATCAGGGATGCCCGTTCATCATCCGCATTGATGAGGGCTCGTTTGGGGCGGGTCTTCTGACCGCTATCGACGTATTCGGTAAATAAACGGAGTTTCGCCTGAAAATAGGCATCCAACGTGTGATGAAAATCTAAATGGTCTTGCGTGAGATTGGTAAACACGACGATGTCGAATTCACAGCCGGCTATCCGGTCTAAGGCCAACGCATGGGAAGAGACCTCCATGACCGCGACATCCATTCCGGCATTGACCATGGCGCTCAACATGTTCTGTAGCTCGACAGGAGCCGGAGTGGTATGTGACGCCACACGGCGCTCTGTCCCGAATACATAGCCTACGGTCCCCAACAGTCCCACATGATGTCCTTGAGCTTCCAGCAGGGATTTGGCTAAATGCGTCACCGTGGTTTTGCCGTTCGTCCCCGTGACCCCCACCATACGCAAGTGGGCAGAGGGCATACCGGAAAGTTTTGCCGCCAACAACCCCAAGGCCTTCCGGGAATTTGTCACTCGAATGAGCGCAGACGAGTTTCCTGCTAATGGTGGATTTTGTATCTCAAATCCCTCCTCCACCACCACACCAACTGCCCCGTGCTTTTGAGCCAGTCTCACAAACTGATGTCCATCATAGTGCTCCCCTTTGATGGCCACAAATACTGAACCAGGCTTCACTTGTCGGGAGTCCTCGGTCACGAATACAACCTCAGCCTGAAGATTCCCTTCACGTACCACCGTATCCAGTGAGGCAAGAAGCTCTTGAAGCGTCACAGATTACTGCACAATGGGCTGCGGTGAAGGAATTGGCGAATTGGCCGCAGCCGTCCGAATAACTGCGGATCCACCTGGCAACACTCCTAAATGAGGCAAGACGCGCTCTGCGACCTTTCGAAAGACCGGAGCGGCAATTTCCCCACCCCAGTTCCCAATCGTCGGTTCATCAATGACGACTAACATGGCCAGACGGGGGCGCTCGACTGGTGCAAATCCGACAAACGAAGCAATCACTTGTGAAGAAGAGTAGGACCCGGTTTTCGGGTCAATTTTTTGAGCCGTCCCTGTCTTTCCCGCAGCGCGATATCCGGCAAGTCTGGCACGCTTGCCTGTTCCTGCCTCTACGGCCAGTTCGAGAATCCGAGTTAACGTGCCGGTTGTCTCAAGTGAAATCGGTCGCCGTTTGGGTTGTGGCTCTTTGGTCAAGACGGCCTGTCCGCTTGAGTCCAGAATCGAAGAGACGACGTAGGGCGTCATCAGCCAACCACCATTGGCCACCACTGACATGGCTGTGACCATTTGAATCGGGGTGACGGCGATTTCCTGACCCATGGCAATGGAAGAAAGGCTTCGACCACTCCATTTATTGGGCTCCCGGAGTATCCCTGAGGACTCTCCCGGAAGATCGATTTCAGTTTTTTCTCCAAATCCAAAGGCTTTTAAATATCGAAAAACCCGGTTTTGCCCTAATTCCATGGCGACTTTGATCGCACCCACATTACTCGATTGCGCCACCGCTTCGGAAAACGTCATCCAACTGGTTTTTGCCGGATCATGAACAATGGTCCCTGCCACCGACATCTTTCCGTCTCCCCCATAAATTAACGTGTCTGGAGACATCACCTGCTCTTCAAGCGCCGCCGCTGCCACCACAATTTTCAATGTTGACCCCGGCTCATAGGGATCCGTCACCAGTCGATTTCGCCAATCCTGAGTGGAGAACTGCCCTAAATGATTAGGGTCAAAGGTCGGATGCAGTGCCCACGCAAGAATCGCTCCGTTCAAGGGATCCATGATCACAATGCTTCCAGATTTCGCGCCGCTTTGCTTCAAAGCTTGGGCCAACTCCGCCTCTGCAATGAATTGGACAACCTCATCTATGGTCAACGTGAGATGATACCCAGTCGACAAGGGTACAGAATCATGACTTGGGGGTGAGGCAAGCTTTCTGCCCAGAGCGTCCCTTTGGTATTTCACCAGGTTTTTTTCACCCCGTAGATAGGACTCATATTGAAGTTCCACCCCTTCTAAGCCCTGGCTATCAATTCCGGCAAACCCCACCAGATGGGAGACCAATTCTCCCTTGGGATAAAAACGATGCGGTTCTTTGGTCAATCCCAATCCGGATATATTCAACGCCTCCACTTCCTTGACGACGGGTTCCGGAATATTGCGTTTAACCCAAACGTATGGCTGATTGCGTGTGAACAAATCGCGTAATTCCTTGACCGGCATTTGTAAGATCGGCGCTAAGGATCGGGCTACCCGTTGTGGATCATTCAAGGACGGCGGCCTCACATACAATGAGGACACTTCCACATTGAGAGCCAGTGGATGACCTTGTCGATCAACAATGACCCCTCGATCAGGCTGAACGACCACGGTCTTTTCGTGTTGCTGTTGTGCCTGGTGAGCTCCAACGTCCGCTTGAAGGACCTGCAGGTAAAACAGCCGGCAACCAATAAGGACAAACCCGCAAAGGAGGCCCAAGCAGACAATGCCACTTCGGATTCGACAGACGGGATGAATGTCCTGAGATGGCGTTTTCACGGAAGGCTCACAACGGTATTGCCATATTCACGGACCAAACGAACAGGAAAATTTCCATCCGATTCAGACTGGGGTAACGTATCCAGCGAGACCATGACGATCTGTCCTTCCTGAGCCACGGTGAGTCCCAATTGATTTTGCGCCCGTTGGGCAACTCGTTGCGGATCCGTTAACTGCGACAGCCGAACCTGCAAGCGTTCTTGCTGTTTTTTGAATACCGCACGCTGAGTTTCTAACTCTTCAATGGCATACCCCAGTCGCCACATGTCTATCTTGACCCCAACATAGAGCAGACACCACACCCCCAATAGAATCATGACGCCAAGGAACACGTTTTTCCTCATAGAGTCTCTCCTTCCGGAAGGCGCTCGGCCACACGTAACTTAGCGCTTCTGGCACGAGGATTTTGTTGTATTTCCAACACACTCGGAATCACAGGCTTTTTGACCAGCAATGCAACTTTTGGATGCTCTCTCTGCGCCAGAGAACGAAACGTCTGCTTTACAATACGATCTTCTAACGAGTGAAAGGCTATAACACACACCCTTCCGCCATCCTTCAACAGGTCGATGGCATCTCGGATAGCCGGCTCGAGCAAGTCCAATTCACGATTCACGCGTATCCGAAGCGCCTGAAAGGTTCTAGTCGCAAAATGTAAGCGCCCCTTTTTGTAGACATAAGGAAGCGCACCCTCAAGGACAGACACCAAGGTCTGCGTGGTCTGAATAAGACCGGCCCCCCTGGCCTGCACGATTGCACGGGCAATTCGACGGGAATACCGTTCTTCACCGTAGGTAAAAATGACATCCGCCAACTCTTTTTCCGGAAGATGATTCACCAGATCAGCTGCTGTGACTTTCTGGGTTTGATCCATTCGCATATCCAATGGCCCACTTAGGGAAAAACTAAATCCACGCTCTGCCTGGTCCAACTGCATTGAGGACACCCCTAAATCAAACACAACCCCGTCAACCTTCTCATAGCCTGACTCCTGAACAAAATCTCGAATGTGGGAGAAATTCCCATGTAGTATCTTTACAGACGATTCATATTCACTTAATGTCTTCTTCGCAAGAGCAACGGCCTGATAATCACGGTCCAAACCAATAATATGAGCATTTTTTCCGGTTTTTTCCAGTATCTTCAGCGACGTTCCACCAATTCCCACAGTACAATCAACATAAACTCCACCAGGAAGCGGATTAAGCCAGAAACAGATTTCCTCTACGAGTACCGGTATATGAACATCATTCATGCACAGCTTGTTTCATTTTTGCAATATATGTGGAATTCATCCCACTTTCTCCCACACCTGGAAGTATACAACCCTCGCCTATGATGTCAAGCACTCAGAAAAGGTTGCAAGAAGGTAGGAGCTAGGGAATAAGAAATTTAGGAGCCATGGCCATAATGTTTGTGAACCTCAAAGTATTCCCCAAAAATATTTTCAAGGATACAACGTATAGAGCATCCTGGGGAATGGAATCGTTTCTCGAACATGGTCCAATCCACAAATCCAGGCGACGACTCGCTCAATTCCCATACCAAAACCAGCATGAGGAACCGTTCCGTATCGTCGCAAATCCACGTACCACTTAAAGGCCTCCTCAGGAAGGTCGTGAGCTTTAATTTGCGTCAGCAATTCATCCAAATCATGGATTCGTTGGCCCCCTCCAATAATTTCTCCATATCCCTCCGGCGCGAGCATATCCATACATAACGCCAAGTCTGGCCTCTCTGGATCTTTCGCCATATAAAATGCTTTGGCAGCAGCCGGATATCGATGAACAATCACCGGACGATCAAATTCTTGTGCCAAAGATGTTTCGTCATCGGCTCCGAAATCATCGCCGAATTGAATAGCGATCCCCTTTTGTTGAAGACGCGTCAGGGCCTCTTCATAGGTTATTCGCGGAAAGGGTTTGGCCATGGCTTCTAATTTTGGAATATCCCGCTCTAAGATTTCCAGTTCGGGTCGACGAGTTTCTACGACTTGCTGAATAACCGTTGAAACCAATTCCTCTGCCAGTTGCATGGCATCCGGTAGGTCGGCAAAGGCCATTTCCGGTTCAACCATCCAAAACTCCATCAGATGACGTCTGGTTTTTGATTTTTCCGCTCGAAAGGTTGGACCAAAACAGTATATTTTCCCAAAAGCCGTTGCAGCCGCTTCTCCATATAATTGACCGCTTTGAGCTAAAAAGGCTACCTGGTCAAAATATTGAGTTTGAAATAAGGTCGTGGTGCCCTCGCAGGCGTTTGGGGTAAAAATCGGCGTATCAATTAAGGTAAAACCTCGATCATCAAAAAAATTCCGACACGTCCGAATTATTTCATGGCGAACCCGTAAAATGGCGTGCTGGCGTCGCGACCGCAACCAGAGATGCCGATATTCCATCAGGAAACCAACTCCATGGTCTTTCGGTTGGATGGGAAAGGGTTCTGCAATGTGCATCACTGCCAATGTGGATACATCAAGTTCAAATCCACCTGGCGCTCGAGCATCCCTTCGAGGTTTTCCAGTCAGAATCACAGAAGACTCCTGGGTTAACTGACTACACAAAGAAAATTGGTCGTCGCCAACCTCCCCTTTGCTTAAAATAGCCTGGAGATCTCCTGTGCCATCACGCACCGTTAAAAAGCTTAATTTTCCGCTCGAGCGTCGGTTGCGGATCCATCCCTTGATGGTAATGTCCTGCCCTTCAAACTGTGAAATCTGTTCAATCGAGACGACCGACTGTTCCGGCATGATGCTGCTCCCTCCCGCTCTCGCAAAGAAAAAATTGACACCCTGAAAATTCAGCCGCTATGATCATTTGTCTATAAAGAGATACCTCAGGAACGTAAGGAGGCTTTCAAATATGAGTTACACCATCACTGTCAGTGAATTAAAAGCTCGGATGGATAAAGGCGATAAAATTTTCTTGTTGGATGTCCGAGAACCCCACGAATACTCCATGGCAAAAATAGAGGGATCAGTGCTGATTCCTCTTGGCCAGGTTCCCCATTCCCTGAAACAATTGGACCCGAGCGCTGAGATTGTTGCGTATTGTCATAAAGGCATGCGGAGTGCGGATGCCGTGGGATTTCTTTTGCAACAGGGATTCTCGAATGTTAAAAATCTGATTGGAGGAATTGAAGCCTGGTCCATTGAAATCGACCAATCCGTTCCGAGGTATTAACCGAGAAGCTACCAGGTGAAATCATTCTCCTTCCACACGCAACGGAGGGGTTATTTTCCAGTTCCACGAAAAAAATCGACTGTCCGGGTAAGCCCTTCCTGCAAAGTAACCTGAGGATCCCAGCCAAATACCTCTCTGAGTTTTGTCACATCCAACACACTCCTGAATTGCTCGCCCTTCTTTGCCGCTCCATATAGCTCTTTGCATTGGCACTTCGTTAAACTTTTAATAATTCCATAACATTCGTTGATAGTCGTCTCCTGGCCAGTTCCCACATTAAAAATTCCCCGAACATCCTCTCCCAAGGTCACCAAGATCGCTTCCACCGCATCATCCACATAGATAAAGTCTCTAGTCTGCTTGCCAGTTCCATTGACAATCGGTTGACCACCATCCAACATTTGTTTTGAGAAAATAGCCACGACCCCTGCCTCCCCCTCAGAGTCCTGCCTGGGGCCATAGACATTTGCAAAACGAAGCGCCACATACCGGAGTCCGGTCGCATTTGCGTAATAGGCTAAATATTTTTCTCCGGCCAGCTTACTGATTCCATAAGGAGAAAGAGGTTCTGTCCGGTGTGATTCTGCGGCCGGAAATATTTCCTGTTCCCCATAGACCACACCACCCGACGATGCAAATGTCACCTTTCGCACACCCTGCTTCACGGCATGCTCTAAAACATTGATGGTCCCTAAAATATTGACTTGCGCGTCAAACCCCGGATCATCCGTGGAATGGCGTACGCTCATTTGCGCGGCCAGATGAACGACAATGAGGGGACGCTCATTTCGGAATACCCGTTCAATCCGCTTACTCTGAATATCCATTTTATAAAATTGGGCTTTTTTATTGACATTCTTTCGCTTCCCTGTAGAAAGGTTATCAACAACAATGACCTCATTGCCTTCCTGAATTAACCGGTCAACCAGATGTGATCCAATGAATCCAGCTCCCCCGGTCACCAGAATTTTTGTAGACATGCCCGGCATTCTCCTTTTATATGCTTAGGTTAAGGGGCTAGTAATTGGCGTGCTTCCCTTCAGTACTCATCGTTTCGTTTTTTCATTCCCACCAACATCTCTTTATTTCCTTTTTTTCCCAGTAGGGTCGAATCCATGACACCAATGACGTCGAGACGAAGGCTACGGACATAATCCACAAAACCGTCCCTCACCTGCTCACGCAATCGTTCATCACGGACAATGCCTCCCTTTCCGACTTGTCCTTTCCCGACTTCAAACTGCGGCTTGACCAATGCGACAAGATATGCCTGATCACGCAGGACAGGCAAAATCACTGGCAATACCAAACGTAGGGAAATGAATGAAACATCGATTACCGCCAAATCAACCGGTTCAGGGATATCTTGGGGGCACAAATGGCGGATATTGCAACGATCCATGACCACAACACGAGGATCCGTTCTCAGCTTCCAATCTAACTGCCCATACCCTACGTCAATGGCATAGACTCGATTTGCGCCACGTTGCAACACACAATCCGTGAACCCCCCGGTAGAGGCACCCACATCCATCACCACACAGCCTGAACAGGAAATAAAAAAGGCATCCAAGGCAGGTGCCAGCTTTTCACCGGCTCGGCTGGCATACGCGCATTCCGGCTTCGTCAATTCCAGCGAAACAGTTGTCGCAACCAGCTTTCCTGGCTTATCAATAAGGACCCCATCGACTTTCACTCGACCGGCAAGAATAAGTCGGGAGGCCTGTTCTCTGCTTGCGACCAATTCCTGATTCAGGACAAGGGAATCCAGTCTTTCTTTTGAAGGTCTCCGGGAAGGAGCTGATGGGTGAGCAGCCTTCATATGTTCATGCCCATGAAGCAGACAATGCGAAGATCACGTATTGAAAGAGAGAGTCGTGGAGAAAATTTACGATTCTGGTGAATTGGAATCCTCAATCGAAAAAGCCTGTATACGCTTTCTTCCATCCTTGTCTTGCACAAGGATCTCCACTTTGCGTTCTGCATCATCCAGCATTTTCAGGCAGGTTTTTGAGAGCTTGACTCCTTCCTCAAAAATCCTCAAGGATTCATCCAAGGAAAGCTCCCCGCGCTCCAACTCGGCCACAATAGTTTCCAAGCGAGACAGTGCTTTTTCAAATTTCAGTACAGCCATAAATATTGTCCGAGATAATCAGCGATTCAGTTTTCTTGTATCATGGGTTTATGATCTTTGAACCTGACCTGTATTATAGCCATGGCGGAACATGAAGCGAAAGAAAATTTCTTACGTTGAAGGATGGGTACGCTTTACCAGACAAATCAATTCGCCTTCATGAAGTCTGGCGCGTACAGACTCTCCCACAGAAACTTCTGTTGATTGCTTTACAACTTTTCCATTTTGCAGCTTGTGAACAATGCTATACCCTCGCGCCAAAACCGCAAGGGGACTTAATTGATTCAGCTGAGACATCCACAATTCTGTTTGATGGCGTTTATCAAGAACGCATCCCGACATACCTCGTACAAGCCGAATTCCTCGGTCACCCAAAGCCCGTTGCTCCCGATGAATGTCAATCAGGGGATTCCTCTCCCAAATTGAGGACTGATGCTTCAGCAATTGCACCTGGAGATTTCGACACCATTGTTTCATTTTTGCATAGAGTTGCCGCTCTAACTCATCCACCTGTTGCACAAATTGTCCAAGCACGAGTCTAGGCTCAGGCAATCGTCCGGTCATTTCCTGAACTTGCCCTCTCCCCGCGACACATAAGCTCCTCATGGACCGTTCCAATCGTACTCGTTGATGCCCCAAATGATGCCTCACCGTTGAGGAATCCGGAACCACCAACTCTGCCGCAGCAGAGGGAGTGGGAGCCCGATAATCAGCAGCTAAATCTGCGAGCGTCAGATCAGTTTCATGGCCAACAGCGGACACCACCGGAATCCTGGAAGAGGCGATAGCCCTCACCACAATTTCTTCGTTAAATGCCCAGAGGTCCTCCAACGATCCTCCACCACGCCCGACAATTAACACATCCAGTTTGCCTAATTGGTTGAGCACCCAGATAGCATTAGCGATGTGTCCGGCAGCTTCATCCCCTTGCACGGGAACAGGAGCAATCAGCACCTGCGCAAAAGGCCAGCGACGATGAATGATGGTCAGCAGATCATGGATTGCAGCACCGGAAGGTGACGTCACCAGACCAATCCGATGCGGGTAAAGAGGAAGTACCTTTTTTCCCGAAGCTTCAAATAATCCTTCGGCTTCCAACTTTGCTTTCAGTTGAATAAAGGCTAATTGCAGCGCACCAATGCCCTTGGGCTCAACTACCTCTAAGAGTAATTGATAGTCTCCACGTGGTTCATACACTGAAAGCCGACCGAAAACAAAGACATCCAATCCTTCCTGAAGCCCGAATTTCAGGCGTTCGACCTGACTGCGAAAGAGCACAGCTCTGATCTGACTCGATTGGTCTTTCAGGGTAAAATACCGGTGTCCCGACGACGGGCAGCGAAGATTGGAAATTTCCCCTTCAACCCAGAGTGGAGGAAAATTTTGTTCAAACGTTGAACGAATCTGTCGGGTGAGTGCCGAAACGGTAAGTACTGAAGGAAAAAGCCCTGGCACGGAGATAGTTTACTCAAACACACGAAGGCGCGTGATGTGAGTGGTTTTTCCGGTTGAGTAATTAAGATTTAACACTGCGGCACTTAAAACAGAAGGTCCGGTCGCCACTTCGAATCTTTTCGGAAGTTGGGTCAAAAATTTCTGAATCACCAAGTTTGGTTTCATCCCGATGACGGATTGAACAGGGCCGGTCATTCCGACATCGGTTAAATATCCCGTTCCCTGAGGTAAGATTTGTTCATCAGCAGTTTGAACATGCGTGTGCGTTCCAAGGACCGCAGATACCTTCCCGTCTAAAAAATACCCCATTGCCATTTTTTCTGAGGTGGTTTCGGCATGCATGTCCACGAGAATACAGTGAGTCTGTGTCGTTAATTGAGCCAATTCGCGTTCCGCAACTCGAAAAGGGCAGTCCACCATTGGCATAAACACTCGCCCCATAAGTTGTAAAATCCCTAGACGCTCCCCATGAATGGTTTCTACAACACACGTACCTTTTCCTGGAACTCCATCAGGATAATTCGCGGGACGGATCACGCGCTGCTCTTTTTGCAGATATTCTAACGCTTCACGCTTATCCCAGGCATGATTGCCCAGTGTAATGACTGAAAGACCCAAATCAAACAAGTCTTCAGCCACTTCCTGGGTGATGCCAAACCCACCTGCCGCATTCTCCCCATTGCCAATAACCAGATCAATCTGATGCTCCTGAATGACCTTTGACAGATGTTTTAAGATTACCCGACGGCCAGGCTCTCCCATGATATCTCCGATAAACAGTACGTTCATGATCTCCTTTACTTTCAGAGCTATTTGGCAAATTCGATAAAGCGATTTTCTCGAATGACTGTCACCTTTATCTGTCCAGGGTATGTCAGTTCTTGTTCAATCTTTTTGGCCAAATCTCGAGACAGGGCAAAACTTTCACTGTCGTTTAATTCTCCCTGACGAATTATTACCCGAATTTCACGTCCAGCCTGAATGGCATAGGCCTTATCAACCCCTGTAAACCCAGTAGCTAACGATTCCAGCTTTTCCAATCGCTTGACATAGGCTTCGAGAGTTTCGCGTCGGGCACCCGGGCGGGCGGCCGAAAGAGCTTCCGCCGCAGCCACTAATACCGATTCAGGACAAAGCGGCTCAACTTGTTCATGATGGGCAGCAATGGCATTCACAATGAGCTCCGACTCTCCATACTTCTTTGCCAATTCCGCCCCGAGCATCGCATGAGTACCCTCCTCTTCATGGCTAACCACTTTTCCTATATCATGCAAAAGGGCTCCACGCTTAGCCAATTTCACATCTAACCCCAGCTCTGAAGCCATAATCCCACAGATGTATGATGCTTCCCTGGCATGATATAAATTATTTTGGCCATAACTGGTTCGATATTTCAGACGACCCAATAATTTGACAATCTCAGGGTGAAAATCTGAAAGACCGACTTCAAAGATGACTTTTTCAGCATCGTCTCTCATTAACTTATCTAAGTCGCCTTTGACCTTTTCTACGACTTCCTCAATCCGAGTCGGATGAATGCGCCCATCCTGCATGAGGCGTTCAAGTGCAATTTTCGCGACCTCCCTCCGAAGGGGATCGAAGCCGGACACGATCACTGCCTCCGGGGTTTCGTCAATAATAAGATCAACGCCGGTTGCCGCCTCCAAAGCCCGAATATTTCTTCCCTCGCGACCGATAATCCTTCCCTTCATACTATCATTTGCGAGAGGAACCACTGAAATCGTGGCCTCGTTGACGTAATCTCTTGTGATCCGCTGTATCGACCGGGTTACAATTTCTCTGGCCTCTCGTTCAGCGGTTTCTTTAGCTTCATCCAAAATTCTTTTAGTTAACAACGCCGCATCCATTCGTGCTTCACTTTCAATTTCACCCAACAACTGGCGCTTGGCTTCCTCGGCCGTAATTCCTGCCACCTGCTCCAGGGCAAGCCGGTGCTCCTTAATGGCTTGGTCGCACGCAGCAGCTTTATTGACCAGAGCTTCTTCCTTCTCCTTAAGGGAACGCTCTTTTCGTCGCATCTCCTCATCACGTTTTTCAAATTGGGTGATCTTACGCTCGAGGGCCTCTTCCCGCTGGATGATTTTTCGATCCGCGGCTTGAATCTCATTCCTCTTTTCCTTTTCTTTTGTTTCAAGTTCAGACTTGGCTTGAAACAGCAGATCTTTTACTTCGATTTTTGCTTCTTTGACCAGATTTTCGGCCTCTCGTTGAGCATGTTGGGTGAGCTGTTGAGCTTGCTCTTCAGCTGCTGACCGACGCTTCAAGTCTCTCTGTTGCTGATACACCTTCGATAACACAAATCCAAGAAAAAGCCCGATAACCACTGCCAGTATGGGAATTACCGTGTCCATTTGTTAGCTCCTATTCGTTTCCTCATGTCACAATCACGAGAAAGATTTATCTTCCCTCTATTAGGCGGAAACAAACCCGCAAAACCACAGGGGAAAATCAGAAAAGGAAGGAAAACAAAAACTGGAGAAAAGCCTATCTGATAGGACAGAAGGCCCATATTTGTAGAAAACGAGGAGGAGGAGAAATAGGGCAACTCTTTAAGCCAAAAGGGCCCATAGCAACACGCAAAGGACTCACCCAATGAATCCAGTCTTCACAGTTACTGCTTGAATTAGAAGAACATGGATACAACACAGGCCAAAAATTTAAAATTTTTAGATCAGAAGGCGAGCCATTCGAATAGAAATGAGCAATTTGTCTCGTAAACAACGATTTCCAAGAATTCAATCTGCCCTTAAATAAAATTTCCCTACCTCGTACAATCCCATCATACAAAAAACCCACAATGACTATGAAAATACTTGTCATAGTGGGCCTCCAGTTAAATTCCCTCCACAAGAGGGATATTCCTTTCTTTCTTTGAAATTCAATAACTTATGAAAAGTAAAATATCAGAAGACGATGAGGAATTTCAATAATGTGCCAGTTGAATAATGGGAATAGACGGACATCATTCCGCCAACCAATGGAACGAAGCACTTCAACCAATTGATTTCAAAGGTAATACCTTAACCCTGGACAAGAGGAAATGCAGGAGAGAATGGTCAATGCGGGTTGGCCGCGAGGTGTTTTTCTATCGTTTCCAGTAGGACTTGAGTCCGTCGCTCAATTTCAGCCTCTCCAAACTGCCGGTGTCTCTCCTGTCGAAAGAGCTGATCCGTAATGTTAATTGCGGCCAAAATAGCCAGCTTTGTGGGAGTGCTTGTTCGGGTTTTTTGGGCGAGGGTACGCATTTGCGCATCAACATACCCGGCCAACTCATGAAAGTACGCCTCATCTCCCTCTCCCTGGAGAGAGATTCGATGACCAAAGATTTCCACTTCAATGGTCCTCGTCATTTTTAAGTCCTGTAGATTAATCGTTTGAACGGTCTAAAAATTCAAGCTCGCCGAGTACTTTTTCAATTCTGGATCGAATCGTGGTTCGCTCCTCTTCCCATCCTTCAGACATTTCTTCGTGTTTGGCCAGCCGTTCCCGAGTCGATTCCAACTCCTGTTCAAGATGGGATTTATCCTGCCGTAGTTCAATGACCAGATCGAGTAATTTCTTAACTCGAACCTCCAACGTTTCTAATTTCTCTACGCTCACGTGCACGCCTCCTTATTCGCAAGGTCAAACGAGGCGGACTATAATTCGTTCAACAAAACCTGTCAAGAGAAACACCTCGGCAGGCATCCCCAAACAATGTCCGATAAATTCGATAACTTCCAAGCACGCGTTTCACATATCCACGGGTTTCTCGATATCCAATCAGCTCGATGAATTCATCCGGATCTCGATGACCATTTTGCCCAACCCACCGTTTGACCGCCTGAGGTCCAGCGTTATACGCGGCTACTGCATAAATAATATTGCCCTGAAATTCATTCAGTAATTGCCCCAGGTAATACGTCCCCAATTGAATATTGCGGTTTGGCTCATTCAGGCCCTTTCGATCAGAATCGGAATCCTGTAATCCCAATTGACGACCAACTTTTTTGGCTGTCTCTGGCATGAGCTGCATCAGGCCAATCGCACCGACCGGTGAGACAACACGAGCACTATAAAGACTTTCTTCTCGTATAAGCCCCGCGACTAAAAACGGATCCACATGCTTGGGGGCAAACGATTGAATGACACTTTGGTAGCCCATGGGAAAAGCTCCCAACCAGGCGGCAGACGAGGAATGAAGCTGGCCTTTCCGCAACGTCCCGCCAAAATGACGAATAGATAATCGAATCCCGACGTCGTAGGCCCCAATTTCGCTTGCTAACGAGACCAATTGAGGAAAGGCTTTGGGATCCGCTCCGAAGCGGGTAAAAACAACCTCAAGCTCCTTGACTGCCTCCTTATACAGGCGAAGGGTTTGTAACTCTAGAGTTTTTTGATAATGGATATCCTGCTGAAGATGAGCTGACGTCTCCACATTCATTATGTCTGTTGATGCCAACACCGCCCATTGTTTAGTCGAAAATTCCGTGGGACCGAGTCGAATATCCGCCAATTGCCCGTAGTAGGTAAAGGGGTAGTCCTGGCTTAGATTTTTTAGACGTTCTCGCGCGGGTTCCATCTGCCCAAGACGTTCCTGGGCACGGGCCAGCCAATAGAAGGCCTGTGAAGCCGCATGCAGAGAAGAATCGGTTTGGGGAGTTCCAACTGCCTGGATAATCTCCTGAAACATTTCCATGGCTTCAAGAAATTGTTTCTGTTGATAATGAATCCACCCTACTCGCCAAAGCGCATCCAACCTCTGCGTCAGCGTGTGAGCCACAGCCGCTGCCCGCTTATAGGCCTTCCCAGCCTCTAGCCAACGCGCATGATCTTCCAACCAAATGCCATAAAAGGTGAGGAGCAATGATTGCTGATCACCTGTTACTTTTTCAGTTGCCAGGGCTCCGACAAGAGCCTCTAATTCTGGCCCTTTCCCCTGACGCAAATACACTCTCCCCAACCAGACCCATGCATCATCTCTTCTGGGGGAAGAGGAACGCGATAGTGAGGTCAGAATCCCTTCTGCCTGGTCATAGCGTTTTAAACGAACTAAGGCCATGGCCATGGTATATTGGACCTGAAAAAGCTGAGGAGTGGGAGGAGAGAGAGACGTAATGTGTTGAAACTCCTGTACGGCTTCTTCTAAAGCCCCGCCATTATATAATGCCATGCTACGCTTGTATCGCTCGTCTAGTGAGGGTAAAAACAAAGAACCCACTTCCCGGCGTAGCCACGACTCAGCCTGCACCCGCTCCGGGGCTAAGGGAAATTTCCACCATAATTCACGGAAAATCTCAACAGCCCTTTCACGTTCTCCCATCTGAGCAAAGCATAGACCCATTTGAAAGAAGGCATTTGCAGATTTGGGATGGTCAGATTTTATACTGAGAGCCTGAGACCACATGGAGAGAGCGGCTTCACAATCCCCCAGGTTTGCCAAAACATCCCCACCAGCATAGAGTGCATCAGCTCGAAGCAATGAATCTGAAAAATGCTCACTAAACTGCTGAAATGCCTCTGCTGCTTCCTTCCCCAAACCAGCATGGACGTATGCCTGCCCGATCCAAAAGGTGAGATAATCTCTCAGAATAGGGAAATCATGAAGAGAGGTTTGCAACAGAGTAATGGCCTCTAGAGGGGAGGATTCCTTAAGCCAATATCCATAACGAATCCCGGCATGTTTGGCCAAAGCGGAATTATCATTGGCTGCGACAAACTCATTGAAAAACTTGGCATGATCCAAGCGGGCTCCAGGACCAGTTCCGGAAGATTCTAGTTGTTCAAGAAATCGCGCGACACATCCATCAGAATTTTGACACGGGGCGGAAGGAGGGTCCAAGGAGACGACGGTCTGAGGAAGGAAAAGGATGCATCCTCCCACGAACACTCCGACAAGCAGATGTATCGACAGAATCTTCATGACTTTCCTCAATATCATTATCTACCAGCTTACCCAGTATTCGTCCTGCATACAATCACCAGAATGCCAGAAAATTTCAATCAGTAAAGCGATAAATCAAGCCACCTGGATGGCTGACCTTCATTCCCCTCAGTTCGATAACTCGGGAAGACACTCTTCAGACAAATCCTACACCCTCTTCTTGGCAATGGGAACCCAAAGAATTCCGGAATTTTAGACCAGACTAAAGAAAGAAGAAAAGATTATGACGAGGCCAATACTAACGAAGGTTAATGATAAACATCTCCGAAAATATGGGCGGGACATTGGGGGGCATGCCGACCGTCGGATACTAAATTGAGCGATGCGAGGGTTCAATGAATCGCCGGTTTCGGAATACTTGGCATCCAGCTTTGCCAAATCGGTAGATCTTCCCACAGACCTAAACGGGTTAAATAGGCTTCTCCTTCTCTTCCAATGACTCCATCCCCATCCTGAGCGATCCCTCCTCCCTCAACAAAATTTCCGGCATACACCGCCGTCAAAGAGCCGAAGGTTGCATGGGGAACCTTCCATGGATCATCATGGAACGCCGCAATGGTCAGTAACACATCATCTATACCCCATCGCGCCAGGAAAGTGGCTCCACTTTCCCCGTGAGTATATCCTAAAACCCGCCTTTCCAACTCCGCCAAGCTCCCTCCTCGGCATTGAGATGTCTCTACAACCGTCGAAAATACCTCCGGATGCTGAGTCAAAAACACAAGCATGCCAATATCATGAAGCACCCCTCCCACAAACGATTGCCAGACCATGCGTGAATTCGATTCCTGATTCATGGCAATCCGTGCAGCCAGGTATCCCGTTCTGAGGCTATGCCGCCACAAGGCGGCAATACACGAAGACTCTACTGCACATCCCTCGGATAAAAGAAATACTTCGATCCCAAGGCCTAACGCACGCTCCAGATCAACCGGAATCATTCCCGCATCACCCGCTACTGCCTGCACATGCATTTCCACCTCAAGGTGAAGATAAGGTGACGCTTGAGATGGAAGCTCATCAAATGTTGTATGCCTTCCCATCAGTAACCGCGGTGAAAAAGGTCTGGACCAGGGGGCCAGTAGCTTTCCAGTATGAAACGAAGACATCCGATTTTCATGAGTCCTTTCTCCCTCCCCCTTCCAAAAGTCATCATCGGTTTGATGCCAATATTCAATCACGTGAGATACTCCAGGAAACACAGAAAAATTGCAGGGGGCTGGAAGTTTTTTATCACTCCTTCAAATTTTCTCGGTTTCACCAGACAGACTCTTGAGGTAGGAATCCGTAAGACAGTCCAAGAAAAATGCCAAACAAAAGGAAGAGGCAACAGAACAACACAACGCTCATGAAGAGACGGCCAGAAAAAACGATGGAATTCGCTGGATAGAAGAAGTTACAAATCGGGAAAATGAAAATTCCCTGGCAGGTCTAGAAAAAATGTGGCGCCTTGCCCCAAACCCTCACTTTGAGCGCGAAGCGCCCCGCCCATATTTTTTGCCATTAACGCACCGTGATGCAGACTCAAGCCCCGTCCTCCATATTTGGTGCTATACCCTTGACCAAAAATTTTCGTAATGTCGTCGGGAGGAATCCCGCTGCCGGTATCCTGAACTTCCAAGCAAAGAGAATCCGGAGGGCCAACGATGAGCTTGATACGCACAATTAAGTGCCTCTGGGCAGCCGATTCCATGGCCTGACAGGCATTGCGAATGACATCCACTAAAATTTGAAGGAGTTGATGCTTATCCACGTTGAGCTGTGGCACCTCCTGAAACTCTTGAATCACCGCCACGTTGGTCTCCTCCAACATCTTTTGATTCACGGCCAGAGCTTCCGCTATCACCTCAGGTACACCTACCTGTTCCGTCATCCCGTTGGGCTTAGCCAGATCCTGTTGGGCTGCAACACATTGCTGGGCATGCCCGGCATTCTCCCTCAAGCGCTCCAATTCCAACAGTGCCACTCGCTGCTCTTCTTTCAATTGCCCCGATAATTTCCCCAAATAATGCGGTACTTGTTTCCCCTTGGGGTTTTGCGATAAGTACGTTCCCAGATCTTCACGATGCTTATCCAATAACTGTGAGATCCGACCTACATCCCCCACCATCGAATTTTTCAAAAGATCTGTGATGACCCCGATGGATACGTTAATGCTATTTAACACATTCCCAACATTATGCAGCACACCCGTCGCCACTTCGGCCATTCCCAACTGTCTTGAGGTTTCCATTAACTGCTCATGCAATTGCAGCTTCTCTTCTTCCATCCGTTTTCGTTCAGTGATATCCTGAGCAACACATACCAACCCCTGAAATTGCCCTTGCAAATCCTGCATCATCGAACCAGAGACGGAAATGGTAATTTTCTGTCCCTCATGAGTCAGGAAACTGGACTCCACACCACTCACCGATCCTTGAAGTAAAAGATTTTCGATAATAGCACCTTGGGAAAATTCCTCGCCAAAAATCAAGCCGGGCGACTGCCCAATGAGTTCATTCTCCTGATAACCCAAAAGGTTTAGCAAAGAAGGATTCACCGCTCCGATGGTCATATCGGCGTTAATGACTAATAGAGAGTCGGCCATCGATCTGAGAATATTCTCAACATAATATCTGGAAGCGGCTAATTCGCCACGTGCAGATGCCAATGCCCCTGTCGCCTCTTCGCCATTAGGGGCATCAATATCCAGATAGGGGGTAGAGGAGCAACTGATTTCCTCAGAGTCGGTTGCCCTATCAAACGCAGGCGGCACGGGTTTCGGTAACGGCAGGCTCAAACAACTGGCTAATTGAAAGGCCTCCTCTCCAAGAAATGGGACCCGAAGTATCGCCCATTGCTCGGGCCGGCTCACAACCAGTCGATGGGGCCAGGATGTGCGATTAGAGGGAAGACAGAAGATGCACCGTAAGGTCTGATCACAATTCCACAACTCCTCAGCCAGATCTCGCACGATCTCCCAATCCCCTGAACGACCCTCAATCACAACGAGTGCAAAACGATTGTTGGCAGCTTGAGCCTCTGCGAACGTCGCTAATGCCTGAGGCCCCATTTCCACGCTGACAAGAGTGAACTGCGGTAAATATGGCTGAACACCGGAGCTTACAATACTATTGTCACTTAATAAGCTTTCTACCGGCCGGACATCCACAGACGGCGCAGACAATGCATCGCGCAACAAGACCTGGATTTCGGGATGCGTCCAAATTAGTAATACAGGGCGATGCGCAGGAATCGGTGCCATAAATTATAATGAAATTTAAAAATTTCTTCCCAATATTCACAAAGCAAATGCCAGCAATCTATGCTTCTCCCAATCGGTAAAGCTCTGTGGGTCATCTTTGGAACTGGCCGTCCACTCTTCTCATCGCGGAATGGGAAGCGTGACTATAAAGGTTGATCCTTTTCCCGGCTTGGAACGAACGGAGATGGCTCCACCGCACTGCTCGACAATACGTTGACACACTGCTAACCCCATCCCTGTCCCTTCGAATTCCTCTTTCCGATGAAGTCGCTTAAACATCCCAAAAATATGTTCGAACTGTTCTGGCGGAATACCAATTCCCTGATCATGAATTTCGATTTGACAAAGCTTCCCATGCTGGCCTGAACCTGTGTGACGTCGATCCTGCATGATCGTTGCTGTGATACGAATGACAGGTGGCACCCCCTGCTGATGAAATTTCAAGGCATTGCCCAGCAAATTTTGTAACAATTGTCTGATTTGAATCGGATTTCCATAAATGACGGGTAATTCCCCAAGTTGAACGACAGCCCGCGATTCCTCGATTCGGGCGCCGAGATCCGATAGGATTTCCTCAACCAACTCCCGCAAGACAAGCTTCTCCTCTGCCATTTGCGGCAACTCGACCCTGGAATACACCAACAGGCTTTGAATCAGCTGTTGCATACGACCAGCCGCATTTTTGACGCGATCAACGTACCCCAGACCATGAGTGGTAAGAGCTGATCCATACTTCAGCCGTAAGAGATCAAGGAATACCTGGATGGAATGAAGCGGTTCCTGTAAATCATGGGCTGCAACCGACGCAAATTGCTCCAAGTCGCGATTCGACCTGGCCAATTCATCGGTTTTGTGACGCAATATGACTTCGACCCGTTCCCGTTCATGAATTTCATTCAACGCACGGTCACGGACAGCAGAAAGTTCGAGAGTGCGTTCTTCGACATCACGGATCGCTTGAGCCAACTGAACCTCAACCGCTTGTCGCCTGAGCAAAGCCTGCTCCAAACGACGGTTGGTATCTTCAAGGAGGCCCGTGCGCGTCATGACGATCTGCTCGAGTTCCTGAACCCGCAACCGGGCCTGCTGAGCCCAATGCCACTTCATCGTCAAAACCGAAGACAATTGCCACACCTCAATCGGATCAAAGGGCTTACGTAAAATTAATAATTGATCCCGGCGTCCTAAGCGAGGCAATACCTCTGACCACCCACAATCAAGATTGGCCGTACACAATACGACTTGTACGTCAGAATCCTCATTCCAAATTCGCTCAACCGTTTCAAACCCATCCCAGCCATTGGGCAATTGGACATCCAAGAACACCACCGCAAAGGGAGACCCCTCCGCCTTAGCTTGCGTGACCAGATCACGCCCTGACTCTCCATTGTCCACACAATCGAGATCGAAGGGTTCTTTTCCATGATGCAGGAAGAGCTCATCAAAAAGATCATGACTCCCCTCCGAACACGCATCGGAAATGAACCTTATGGCGGGACACAGAATTTTCCGAAAATCCTGTAAAACGTTCGGGCTATCATCGATCACTAAGATCCGTCGATTAAGAGTACAGACGGGATTCATGTCTGTCCGACCTCTGCCTCAACCGGAAGGATCAGCGTCAAGATTGCGCCGGCGCCAACCCCTTCGCTATGAGCCTGCAACAATCCACCCATACGATGAATCTTGACCATCGAACTATGCAGACCAATCCCATTGCCATCGTGTTTTGTCGTAAAACCGCGAGTAAACATTCTGGCCAAATGTTCAGGCGCAATTCCTATGCCCGTGTCTTGAATGGTGATGACAACGGAAAATCCATCATCGGTCCGAACTTCGACTCGTATGGTGAGCTGGTGGTCAACTCCGTCCTTTGATTGCATCGCCTGTTTAGCATTTCGTAGCAGATTCACGAGAATTTGAAGGAGCTGATGCCGATCGGTTACAACAGCCGGGACAGGCTGATAGTCTCGTTTGATCCTGATCCACTTCGCATCCCCAGGTTGAAAACTTAACTCCACCGCTTGGTCCAAAAGTTCCACTACAGAGAGAGCCTCGCTGGTGCCCCGAGACTTCGCCATCGTCTGATGTGAAATGATAATTTGTTTCACGTGATCAATATTGCGAGCCAGACCTTCCAATTCTTTTAGCACCGTCTGTTGCTCTTCTATGAGGTGGCTCCCCAATTTCATAATCGCCGGTGGAATCCGCCTTCCTTTTGGATCCTGAGTGAGGAAAATTTCCCAATTCTCATCATGCCGCTTTAATAGTTCCGCAATTCGATGAACCAAAATCACTGAAGACTGATTAAGCAACTCATGGACCACATGCACCGCCACATTGACGCTATTGAGCACATTACCCACATTGTGCAACACGGTTGAGGCGACATCCGCCATCTCAATTTTATAAGAGGCATCCTCCACCTGCCTGCGCAATTGTTCCCGCTCGATCAAATCCCGACGTCGAACCAACCCCTCTTGAATGGCCCAGGGAATCGCGACACCCGCCATATGCTCATTTACCAGCCAATCAATAGCCGGTTCGTTTATTCCCTCCCCATCGTGCATATCATCATGGATCAATCCCAAAATGAACGCATTGCCAAAGGTTTTTTTGATATCGCGCGCAATCTCCTCTCCCCTCCGCTTCACGCGACAGTCCACGAAAATGAGATCAAATGGGTTGTCAGAGTTAAAACAGGAGAGATGCACTGAGGTATAGTCAAACCAGGTGATCTGAAGCATGGAACCCCGAGAAGCCAACACCCTTTGACAGGATGGGGGAAGATCCCTTTCCTGAAGTCCCACGATCCCCATACGAAGAAGCGGAAATTCTGAAAGCACCTGCCTATTAAATTCCGACATGCCGTGGGCCATCACATGAAGGGGATAAGGAGAGAAGATCAATCATGAAGGAGAAATAGCTCATCAACGAAAAAAAATAGCAGTCCACGGTGGACGACTGAAATTTCGCCTTGAACATCCATGGTATTCATTATCGGGACCATGCGAATTCACGCCGACATATTGCGCACTCTGTAAAGAGACGCCATCCCCTAATTCACAAATATCCTTCCAAAAAGGAGAACATCCCATATGCACGAATTGACAGAATATGAGAGATTCACTTACTTCAGTGGGCTTTGATTGTTTCCTCGGCCCGTTCTTCTGCCCATTTGGCTAATAATTCCAACTGCGACTTTGCTTGACGCGATTCCGCCCAGCGTTTGGTGAGGGAATTCGCCAATTGCCAAACTTCAATATTATCAAACGGCTTCCGCAAGATGAGGAGTTGGCCATTGTTATTCAATCGTTGAATGACATCTTCCCATGCATGATCCGAGAATGCTGTACAGATCACAATCTGCAAATCAGGATCTTCTTCCCACAGATGCTCCACAGTCTCTACGCCATCCCAGCCTGGAGGCATGCGCATATCCACAAAGGCAACCGCATACGGCCGTTCAGCCTTCATCGCATCCTGCACCATTCGATGTCCCATTTGCCCTTGGTCCGCCGTTTCAACTTCAAACTTCTCAACGATTTTTTGTTCTTCCACATCATCAAACAATTCGGCCCGAACCTCTTGAAGCAGCGAGGTGTCTAATGATCTCTCAAGAATTTTTCGAAAATCATCGTGGATCGCCACATTATCATCAATCACCAAAATACGCCGGTTGCCTTGTTCCTTCTCCATTACTGTTCTCCCTCCATGTGAATAACTGGCAAATCAAGGGTAAAAATTGCTCCCTGCATTGGACCGTCACTCCACACCCGCAGTGATCCAGCAAGCTCTTTGGCCGCTATAGCACTGGCATGAAGATTCGGCAACAGGTCTGATTGCTCTCCCGGCGCCTGCGGGAAAAACACCCGCGTGAGACAATCCAAAGGGATTCCGCTGCCAGTATCAGCGACCTGCAAGCGGACAAACCCTTCGCGGTCAGGGCAAGGCAACACAGATAGAGTGAGACGATGGGTCCGGTCGGTTTTCTTCCGCATCCCATTGATCGCGTTTCGGATCAAATTCACCACAATGCAGAAGAGCTTGGATACCTCCAGAATACCTTCGCCAACCATTTGATACTCCCGACACACTTGGACTCCCATCCGATCCAATTCCCCCTGATGGGGAGCCAAGGCCTCGTCCATAATCGTTGCAAACTGAATGGTATCTTTAAATCCCCCGACCCGAAGGGGTGCTTGCCCAACCGTCAGAAAATATTCCAATTGTTCAAGGTGATAATTGAGTGTGGTCAATTCTGTCAGAGTGTCGAGGTGGTTCTGTGCCAATTCCTCACTCAACTGCCCCAAGAAATGTGGAATTTTTTTCCCTTTGGGATCTTGAGTGAGGTACTTCCCATATTCATGGCTGTGGGCCTCCAACATATCTGCAACCCGCCCAACATCTGCCACATGACATTCCCGAAGCCGATGGCTAATGAGACCGGCAGACACATGTATGCTATTCAAGACGTTTCGCATTCGATGGAAGATGGACTCCCCCACTCCTCCCATTTGTCCGGTCGAAACACCTGATGATTTCGTCTGAGTCGTCATCGCGAAAATAGCCGTCCAGTCCCCTTTACCGAGATGGCATTTCTACTATATTGCGAAATCTATTAATTCTAGGAATCCCGGTTATGAAAACGGAAGAAAACATGCCAAAACATCTCAACCGAAACCTTGGCGCGGCATATGGGAATGAATCGGCTGTATACGAAGGAACCTTAAGAGCCCTGGAAGCTTAGCTCGCATGTTTCTGCATCCAGAGAAAAGCCGGATTCTCAAGGGAGAAGGATTAGCTTTGGAAGAAAAGGCACCTGCTGTAGCTGGCCTACGGTATGCACTTCCAGAACGGTGTAAGATTTCCGAACCATTTAAAACGGAGGTATCCCTTCACGAGAGGTATTGATCGAAACTGCAAGTAGGTATTGGCGTGTTTTCTTTGATAAGATGTGTGGCCCTCAAGGATCGAACCATGTGTTTCGCCAACTCACTTCAAAGGATAAAATACATGGACCTAAAAATGATTGACGGGGAAGAATGGTTCCTACAAGATAACTCAACTTATTTTTCTCGCTATTCGAAAAATGACGTACCCCCTTTTGAATTCTGAGGGCGGTCTCGACTTCTTTTTACCGGGAAACCATACAAACCATGCCTACCATTGAACCCTCTCGGCCTCAGGGTATACCCCCTTGGAGTCCTATTCAGGGCAACAACCGACAGGTAGTTTCGGTTTCGTTATGAAGTATATTTGTTTAATATCTCCTTGAACTCAAGGATAATTGAAGAAAAAACCAATACTCACACCTCGTAATCCCGGTGACTGAATCTTCCTCAGCCTCCCCACCACCTGCAGCTCAGTCTGCAGCTCTCCGCGGCCTGCTAGTCGCGCAATTTTTTGGAGCCTTTAATGATAATGCCTGGAAACTTATTGTCGCTCTCCTGGCTATTAAGCAAGTCGCCGCCTCGGTAGGTGCATCTGGGCCGGATTTTGAAGCAGCCTCCCAGACGACCACCACACAAGCTTTTGTCATCTTTACCCTTCCCCTGATGGTGGTTTCGGCCTTTGCCGGAGTCTTTTCCGATCGGTTCAGTAAGCGAACCGTGATCGTCGTCATGAAAGCCGTAGAAGTTTTGTTGATGGGAGCCGGTACCGCAGCCCTTTTTTGGAATCCGCTGGGTGGAGTCCTCCCCCTCCTGGTACTAGCCGCAATGGGTGCCCAAAGCGCCCTTTTTAGTCCTTCCAAATATGGAATTCTTCCTGAACTCCTGCCTCACCATCGCCTGTCATGGGGAAATGGTCAACTCGAGATGTGGACCTTCATCGCCATCATTGCAGGGACCGCATTGGCGGGTCCCTTGCTGGACCTTTCCGGCCAAACCCCATGGCTAACAGGCTTAGTGCTTATGGTGTGTTCGGGAATAGGTTTATGGGCTTCTTTGTTTATTCCCACAGTCCCACGGGCTCGACTTGAGGGCGGAGTGCGAGAAACCTGGAAAGCCGCCATTGAAGCCCTTCGGTTAGATCGAGTTTTGAAATTGGGTATATTGGGGGCCATGGCATTTTGGACGTTGGCCAGTTTGGTTGGGCAGGATGTGTTGATCTACGCAAAAGCCGTCCTTCAATTATCTGATTCTCTTTCAGGGCTACCCCTGGCAGCCTTCGGAATTGGGGTTGGCATTGGCTCCCTGTTGGTCGGAAAACTCTCAGCGGCCAAAGTGGAATTAGGCTACCTTCCCTTGGGAGGCACAGGGATAACCGCCAGTCTTTTCGCCTTAGGGTTTGGGGAGCCACAATTAGGAGGAACCCTCATGGCCATGGGTTGTCTCGGCCTCGCCAGCGGATTTGTGGTGGTCCCGCTCAACGCTCTGATCCAATGGCGATCCCCGGCTGATCGACGAGGGGCCGTGATTGCCTTTGCCAACACCCTGGTCTTTGGAGGAGTCCTTTTGGGATCTCTGGGATCAGGATTCCTGTCAAAGATCGGGCTTAGCGCCAGCAATATCTTTCTCGTCTCAGGCATCGGGAGCGCGACTCTGACCATTTGGGCGCTTCGGGTTCTCCCCGAAATGTTTATTCGGTTGATGTTAGTCTTGTTCACCCACACCATTTATCGACTCACCATCACCGGGCGGGATCGTATTCCGCAAGAAGGCGGGGCACTTCTGGTGCCCAACCATGTCTCCTTCATTGACGGACTGCTCCTACTCGCCACCACCGATCGCCCTATTCGATTTCTCGTCGACCAACATTATTATGACCATCGCGTGCTCCATCCCTTTGCCAAAATCATGGGGGTCATTCCCATTTCCTCGAACGGATCTCCCAGAGAAATTTTATCTGCGTTACGGCAAGCAGGACAGAGTCTCGATCGAGGCGAACTGGTATGCATTTTTCCAGAAGGCCAAATTACCCGTACCGGTAACCTCTTACCCTTCCGGTCGGGATTCACCCGTATCGTCAAAGGTCGGGATGTCCCCATTGTTCCCATCAACCTTGACCGTGTCTGGGGGAGTATCTTCAGTTTCATCGGTGGACGATTTTTGGCAAAATGGCCGACCTGCTTCCCCTACCCCATCACGCTCTCTATCGGCGATCCCCTCCCCTCAACCACATCTGCTGAAGAGGTGAGGCAAGCCGTTCAAGAATTAGGAGAAGCCGCCTGGCGTTTACGAAAACCCAGCCGACGCCCTCTCCATCACAGTTTTGTATGGTCCATGCGCAAACACCCTTTTCGCCTCATGTTTGGAGATGCGACTACACCTCATGTGTCCTGCTTCAAGGCGCTGACAGGCGCTATCGCCTTGGCAAGAGCACTCAGACCTCGCTGGGAAGGGCAACACACGGTTGGAATTCTACTGCCTCCGAGTGTGGGCGGCGCACTCGCCAATGTGGCTGCAACTCTTTCGGGAAAAACCACCGTCAATTTGAATTACACCCTTGGGGTACAAGGGTTGGAGGCCACCGCCAAACAAGCGGGATTAATAACGGTTCTCACCAGCCGCATCTTCTTAAATAAAGCCAAAGTCGAACTCCCGGCTTACCTTACTCCTATCTGGATCGAGGAGATTCGAAACACAATTAATTTACAGGCTCGGCTCACCGCGGCGTTGTTAGCGCTCTTCGCTCCAGTCCGAATGTTGGAGCGTCACTGTGGAGCCACAATTCATCCTTCTATCGATGATATCGCCACCATTATTTTTAGTAGCGGGAGCACGGGAGAACCTAAAGGCGTCCTGCTGAGTCATTTCAACCTTGATTCAAACGTGGAAGGAATTGCCCAAGTCCTGCACCTGGATCACAATGACCGACTTTTGGGGATTTTGCCGTTTTTTCATTCTTTCGGATATCTGACCACACTGTGGTTTCCACTCATCCATGGAGCCGGCGTGATCTACCATCCCTCTCCCTTGGATGCCGGGCCCATTGGAGACCTAATCCACCAGCATCGAATCACCATCCTCTTAACGACCCCGACTTTCCTGCAATTATATCTTCGCCGCTGCACCCCGGAACAATTCGGTTCCCTCCGGATCGTACTCACAGGCGCAGAAAAGTTACCCGACCGGCTTCTGATCGCATTCGAAGAACGATTTGGCATTCGTCCCATTGAAGGATATGGAGTCACAGAATGTTCGCCCGTGATTGCAGTCAATTGTCCAGATTTTCGAGCTTCGGGGTTTTTCCAATCCGCCT
The DNA here is from genome assembly GCF_032051675.1 of Candidatus Nitrospira neomarina. NCBI lineage: Bacteria > Pseudomonadati > Nitrospirota > Nitrospiria > Nitrospirales > Nitrospiraceae > Nitrospira > Candidatus Nitrospira neomarina. Next base: position 4,072,597 of record NZ_CP116968.1, on the reverse strand, counting down.
CTCGGCGGGGAACGGTCGGACAGCCACTTCCAGGCGTGTCTGTTAGAATTGTTGATCCTGATACTGAGCAACCGTTGCCGATCGGCACCCCAGGTATGCTCTTAGTCAAAGGGCCAAACGTGATGGATGGGTATTTAGGCCGTGAAGATTTGACAGCAAAAGTGATACGACAGGGATGGTACACTACCGGAGATATTGCGGCCCTGGATGAGGATGGGTTTATTACGATTACGGATCGCCTATCCCGATTTTCCAAAATCGGTGGCGAGATGATCCCTCATGGACGGGTTGAGAATGCGTTATTGGAAGCGTCAAACGCCGAAACCATGGTTTTGGCTGTCACCGCCGTACCTGATGAACGGAAAGGGGAGCAGCTGGTCGTCTTACACACCCTCGAAGAATCGGCCATTCCGGAGATCTTGGAAAAGGTCTCGGCTAGTGGATTGCCCAATCTGTTCATTCCCAAACGGGACAATTTTATCAAAGTAGATCACATCCCCGTATTGGGAACGGGAAAATTGGACTTGCGCACCTTAAAACAACTGGCACTGGAAAAACTATCAAATGCACAACTTCCTTAATACCGGTCAGTGAACGTGCTCCCAATTGACTTTATCTTCGGGTAACTCATGGACACAAAGTGGCAAAAAAATGACTGTCCAAGAAGTACCTTTAAAGCAAACTCAAACAATAATGAAATAGGCTTCGCTGCGGCACAACCTCCGACCACACGGACCGAAGACGTTTTCCGTAACCTATAGAGGCATGCCTCAATCTAAATATGACATTTTTGGATATTGGGAATAGTGGTTCTTCTACTTTGATCGGCCGTTAAATCCAAGGACCGTTTCGCCTGTTTACTGGAAGGACTTTCTGTTCTGATCGGCATCCCCCTTTCCAGAGGCAAGCTCACCTTCATTCCCTTCCATCCCAATTACCTATCAGTTACTCACCATTCATGCAGTTACTCTCATCCTAGGTGGACATTCTACGTACGCCGAGGTTCCACTGAACTTCTGGATGCAGGGCCTGGTTGCTTGGGCAGAAACACTTCGCCGGTCTTGACCGCTTTTATCAAGAATGGGTTCCGGCCGGCTCCATACGTGAAATACTACTCAGACAATCGCCTCTTGCCTCATGACAATGGATGTTTTGTCTGGCCACTTCCGAATGTCTGGCTTTTCGGAGCGGGGTATGAAATATTTGAATGAATCACAGCCCGCATCACCGGAGAAGCTGTCACAAACTTTACGGGAACTCATGGTGATAAATGGGATACACCATGCGATATCCCATTGGCCCCCATCCGACCCCCGACGAACCACTTATCGGTCAATCCATTCACGATTGACAACAGGCCCACATCCAAAACGGATCCACATTCACCATCCCCGCAAAAATCAGTGATTAATTGCCATATGCATTTGGTCGTTTTGCCGGAAGGGTAATGGCTGCACACTCTTTTCACACATGTTCAAAAATCCAATATTTCGCTTGTTTGCTCAAAAAAACAACAGCTCTCTCCAAGTAATCTGGCTACCGCACCCATTGATGGGATGGAAACACCGTACTACTACAAGAAAGCCGAAGCCGTATTGGTGAAAAATGAAGCTTTATCCTTACTGAGGGTAAACAGATTTTGACAAACGGACGAGGAAAGAAAGGAAGAACACCGAATCCCATTATCTGTCCACCGATCGCCCTGATTATCCGCCTGAACGAATAAATCATTTTGCGATGGGGCCATTGGGGGACAGAAGCTCCCATGTAGGTACGGGCTCTTGTCGGTTAATCGGAGGTAGTTTAAATGGAGAAGTGAGGTGTGCAAGAAAATGCAAGTACCAGAAAAAGATTTGGAATGGAGCCAAAAAATATTGATGAAGGACAAAAAGGAATAGCCCGCACAACCCACACGCGCTTCAAGAAGAACGAGATCATTTGACCTTCGAATGCTCTATCTAGCACTCCTGTCTAATCTGAGGCAACAATCCGAAATCTCACATCATCGGCCACGTTATAAGCCGAGGCCTCGTCTCCCACAAATAAACCACAACGATAAAGTCCGGGTTCCCAGCCTCCTTCCGGTGAAATTTGAAGCCGAAAGTATCCGGATTGATCATTCATGCTCATGATGACCCGATCCTGGACTAACGCGACCTGACTGGACAAAATCTCAGACTTTTCAAGAAAGCATTTGGCAGTTAAAGGAATTTCATCGTAGGAAGGGGTGACTAAGCCAAACACCACATAAATTTCTGGTTGAGTAACGGGAAAAGTGTCTCCCGGATCAATGGGAATAAATTCATGAGACCCCATAAGTAGGTCATCACGCATCACCATCTCTGCGGGAATGGCGAATCGGAACCAACTGAAATCCGCGTCACGCCCCATTAGGGATGCTCGGGAATGAACCGGTTCCAACCCCTCTAGACTTCTTGTTGGTAATTCCTCAGTTTGAACCGGCGGCGGATCGGGGATACCGGGATCAGGGCTGACTGGGCTGGGAACCACAGTGGACTGTGGGGTACTGGGAAGATGCGTCCGAATCATCTCCAACCATTGTGCCACCTTTTGCATATCGAGAACTGGTGCCCCGGCAACGATCGGAGCATCATCGGTACTTTCCTGGCTCTCCTCTGAAGTCACTCTTGGTGCAGGGCCTAACTCCTGAAGTAATTCAAAATGCATCAACGCTTCAGGCCATCGTTCCAATTCCACCAGGCACTGGCCAATACGAAAAATAGAGTCCAAATACACCTCATTGGACGCACCCTGATCAATCCCCTTTTGGAGAAAGTCGATGGCATCCTGATAGCGATTCAATTCCATTAAAGTCTGACCGAGTTCATAAGCCGCTCGATGATCGGAAGGTTTGAGGATGAGAACTTCTCGATATACCGGCTCGGCTTCCTCATACCGGCCAGCCGTAAAAAGTTTCCAGGCCTTATTACGGATCAACGCCCATTGCTTAAGATCTGCCCCAGTGCCCTCCGGGGTAAATATGGGTTGAAAACGGCGCCCTCTCTCCTTTGTAGCCCCATACACCACCATTAACAAATTGCGAGCAGCAGCTTCGACCGGAGAGCCTTTTGGGACATTTTTCAATACCCCTTCCACTTCCTTTCTGGCCCCTTCATAATCCAAGACATCAAAAAGCGCGCGGCCTAAAGACAATCGCCATCCTGTCATTTCCGGAGCCAGGAGTACCGCTTGGCGATATGATTCTAGGGACTCCTCTAAACGATCAAGTTTCCGAAGTTCTTGTGCTAAACGCAGATGAACCAGAGGGTTATGAGATGATCGTTTGGCGATACTTCTAAGCTCGGTAATGGCCGAATCTCCCTCTCCTATCCGAATCAATACACTCCATTTTGCCCACCGAACTTGCAACGAATCGGGCTCACGTTCCAGTATGGCATCATAGACCTCTAAGGCTTCCTGGTTCCGACGGATTGTCGTCAGAATGTTTCCTCGAAGTTTTTGGAAATTTGTATTATGGGGAAAATGGGAAATTTCCTGGTCAAGAATATCTAATGCTTGATTAGCGGATCCTTTCATCCACGCAGCCCGTGCTTGGTTGATCACCTCCTCCTCGGACTTCATTCCCTCCGCATAGGCAAACGCCCAGGTCCCGGCAAAAAGAGTTATAAGAAGCACCGACCCATAAATGGCTCCTGCCTTCTGTGGAAGTCGAGCCCATAAATTATGTGTATTGATTGCCAGCTTCATAGATGGGTTGAGTAGCGTGATGACAGTATGATCATTATACTCCACCACAAAATTTGGTGAAAAAACGGGATCCAATACCAGGAAGGAATCCAAACTTTCTTTGGCATAATCCACTCCACCATACAGATACAGTCTCTCCGACTAAGCTCAACGCCAAGGAGATCCCGTAACCAAAAAATTATTGTAGATGAGGAATAACGCGCTGTCGAGCGCTAACGGAAGGGAATGGCTGAGGACAACCCGATTCCCGGGTTGTCCTGAGAAGAGTGGACTGAAATTACCATGAGGAAGATTTTGCTCTTGATCGATTCTGCGATTCCGTTGACGGGCTCTTGGCCCTAACGTTCGGTTGTGTAAGATCATAATCCTGGAACGCCTCATTACGTTTGTTCGCCATTGCAGAGGAAATTCCTAGATATACCCTTCTGGCAGATTCGGACAATTCCGGGTCGAACGGTGCCCCTCGAAACGCTGCTTCGGCCGCCTTCCGTTCATCATAAGTCAATGGTCGATTCTGTTTTTTCATAACTCCTCCGTATTCATAGTTATATGGATTACAATCATTAATGTACTAAAGGGCGCGGCTCTTTTTCGGCCTGAATCCGTTTTCCACAATTCAAGCAAGCAAAATACAAAAGACATAATCCAACCTCTAAATCCACGGCGCGTTCTAGCACCATTGATCCCTGACATTTTTCACAGATTTTCATAATGTCCCTCAAAATAATAAGTGTTCCTGTTCTCAGCTTCGGTTGTGCAAACCATGTGCCTCTCTTCCGAACTCATCCGACAACCACCATTTCCATAAAATCTAAACGAACAGGAATGATTGAAGTATTGGAACACCACGATAATCTGGATCGACAAGAACCCGGTGTTAAATCCGTTGACAGTTGGCTCTAGTCGACCTTGGGCAGTAGGGTGAGATCATATGCTTTGAGAGCAGGTTAATTAGAGTTGAGTGGCGACAAATCCGTTAGGGAATCTGACAGGAGACACCACATTTAAATTAGATAAATGGTCGAAATATTTTCTCTAGCTTGAGAGCCTGAATTTCAGAGGAAGGTAAGGAGAAGTGCCAACGAGTTAGACTCTGACCGGAAAAGAAATAGCAGCCATGTAGGCTCTATGCTTCCAGATCAGATTACCGAAACTCGTTGTGAAAGAAGAAAAAAGCCGAATCTCTTGGACCTATAACTTTAAAAGCCTGTCCGATTAGGATATTGGCTGGAGCCGGCGAGTGGGATTGAACCACCGACCTGCTGATTACGAATCAGCTGCTCTACCACTGAGCTACGCCGGCTCACATTGGAAGGAATCAAATCGCGAAAGACAGTACGCTCTGGAGCACAAGGTTGGTAGGTTTTCTTTGTGGTCGTTTATACCTTTCGTCGCTTGGTAACGTCAACTTCCAAAGATTCCGGCTCTTTTGGAAAAATAGAGGATTTTGGGCGATCAATCGTAGAGTCCGCCCATTTATCCTCACCTCACTCTCTCCATTGACAAGGCAGCAGGTATATTTTAGTTTCTTGGGTTGACGTTATCTCAAGATCCATATGAGGGCGGAAGTGGGTGATCGAGTAAAACACATATTTAGCGGAATTGGGCTCATAATCGGTTTGGCAGGTACACCTCTATTGGCACAGGCTGATTTTCTGGTTAAGACTGTCGTGTTATCCAAGGATGTGAAAAAGAGAACCCCACAGGGAATATTCCTGCCTCCGGCCTATTGCGAAAAAGATAAAAACGGGCAAGCGGCCATTCCAGAGGTTCAAACTTCAAAAACCTCCCACGTGATATTTTGGACCAAAATCGAAGCAACCTCAACAGGAAAGATTCGTCACAGTTGGCATCACAAAACCGACGGAACATGGACAAAAATTTCAGAAGTGGACATCCCGATTCAGCCTTCTCCAGGCTATCGCATGTGGAGCAGAAAATCACTACATCCAGATCTACATATCGGCGAATGGATGATCGTGGTTGCCCCTTCAAAAGAACCGGATCGAATCCTCTGTATCGCCCGATTTACGGTGAAATAAACCTGTAGGACTTCGTTAGTCATGGGATTCACATTCACATGAACCAGAACTCATGGGTTATTTGCTCTGATCAGGCGGATTAAGCCATCTCATGTCACACCATAAACGTTTCACATAATCTTCTAGTCATCCCTATAGACGGTCTATGCCTTCTTCCGTTGCATTTGCCAATCTAATTCGGTTGTTCAATCAAACAGGGACTCTACTTTTACTCTTCCCCACGCTTTGGTCCCTGTTTCTTGCTTCCGAGGGTTGGCCCAGCCTTAAACTTCTTATGATTTTTATTTTGGGATCATTCCTCATGCGGAGTGCGGGAGTGATTATGAATGACCTGGCAGACCGGTCATTCGATCGGGAAGTTCAACGGACACGGCACCGCCCCCTCGCTTCCGGCCAATTAACCCCTTCCCAAGCAGTAGCATTTCTGGCCGTCTTGCTTGGGCTAGCAGCCATCTTGTTATTGTTCTTGAATCCCCTGACGCTTGCTTTGAGTCCTGTGGCATTGGTGCTTGCTGGAGGATATCCGTTCTGCAAGCGTTTCATCCATGTTCCTCAATTTGTTTTGGGCTTAGCATTTGGGTGGGGTGGCGTCTTGGCGTGGGCCGCTGTTCGCAACGAATTAGACCTGTCGGCCTGGATTCTTTTTGCAGCAACGGTATGTTGGGCGATGGTCTACGATACGATTTACGCCATACAGGATAAAGATGATGACCAAAGGATTGGAGTCAAATCCACCGCCATTCTCTTTGGATCCTTCACCTGGCTTGGGGTGGGAATTGCCGCTTTGTTTATGCTGGGGTGCTTGGCCTTGGTCGCCAGAATCAATCAGCTGGGAGTTGAATATTCTTTCACCTTAGGGGGAGTAGCTGTCATATTGGGCTATCAAGTCCTTCTTCTCCGCTCAAATATTTCAGGGGAGAAAGCCTTGTCCTTATTCAAACAACATATCTGGATTGGGATTCTTATTTTAGGAGGAATTTTGATGGGGCTTCGTTAGGTACACTTGGAAAGGATTACAAAACGACCGCTTGCTTTAATGTTTATTAGCCAAACACCTCCCTCATATCTTAGGCACTCATCTTCTTTTTCTAATTTTCAACCTGCCCCTGGTCATCAAGAGCATTTGCCGGTACTTTTAATCTTACGACCATCGGCGTTTAACGGTTCCTGTTAGAAACTAATATTATAGAAAAGCACCTGGTCAGGATAGGGTTTAGCCTAAAAAATACACTTCTCAAAAAGAGAAAGGGCCGTTGGGAGATTATTCTGATGTCGAACTTTGATTTTCAGGTTTTGGAGCCTGGAGCGTCCCGAGATAATACGTAAGAGCCTTTGCATCTTGCTCTGAAATCCCCAAATTTGGCATCCTGGTATGTTTTTTCATGGCTTGGGGATATAGAATCCATCGATAGACCCATGTAGGATTGAGGCGAAAGCCTGCTCGATCCAATGCAGGGCCAACCACCCCGCCTTCATCGTTGAGACTATGACATCCCTGGCATCCATATTTTTCATTATATAACTGCTTTCCCAATTTAGCTTGAGCCGCACGGTCTTCTTCAGCAATGGTAAGATCAGGTCGTGAGACTTGCGGCTTTTTCGGTCGTTTTAAAAAATTATCAACGGCGGCTTTTGCCGTTTCATATTTTTCATTGGCGGCAAGAAACACTTCTTCTTCAGGAATGGTCACTTCTTTGGGTTCGTAGTTTTCAAGCTGCTCATCAGTTAACGTTTCTTCATACGCTGCTTGTGCGGCCTCTGCTTTTTCAACGGCTGCCTCATAGGCGGCCTTTGTGGTTTCCATCTCTTGCTGCGCCACCTGCAATGCCTCTTCTAATTCCTTCTTTCTTGTTTCCAAATCATAGCTCAGCGACATCCCATGAAGGGTTCGAACATATCCCACAATTGACCAGATTTCTTCCTCCGATAACGTATACTTAAAGGTCGGCATGGTTGGTACTGCAAAATAGTCCTCATCATCAAGGACTTTTTGATCCGTGGTATCTTTCATATCTCGATAAACAGTATGAAAAATCTCCTCATCACTGAAAGTGGACATTTCGGCATTGGATGCGAGATTTTTCGGTCGGGGGTCCGACATGCGATCCCAATTGAATCCTTCTCCCTGTTGTCCGGTCTCTCCATGGCAATGACTACAATAGTGGTTATAGAGCTTTCGACCCTTCGCCGTTCTTTCATCCTCAAAAAGCGCACAGCCAGAAAACAACGTGAAGGTTATTCCGAGGACGGCCAACCCGATGACTGTCATATCGCGACCGCCTCCCGCTACCCGTTTCATACTGATTGCCCCTTTCTCAGTTTTCTGACTATCACCAATTCAAATGCCGCTGCGAGAGCTAATCCTAAAATAACCCAACCAAAAATGGAATTATCTGCACTCGGTTCTGCTCGAACATACCACCAAGTAGAGACGGCTTTCTGGCCCCCCTTTTCCTTTACCAGACCATCGACAACCGCCCCATCCCAAAAAGCAAATGCGACATTACGCCATTCGCCTTCCTCTACTTGCACATCCTGAGCATCCTCGGTTTTCAATAAACGGGAAAAGACCACTTTCCAAATACCGTTTTGCCAAACACCTTTTGCTTGAACATCCTGATGGGGTTGGGTTTCCAAGGTCTTAAACCCTTTTGCGCTCATATCAACTGCTTTGCCACTTTCATTTTTCCAAAACCAAATATTTACCGGTCCGCCTTCAACCTGCAACATTTCTTGGCCATGTGCGAAATGAGCCATTTTATCACCCACCATAAATTCAAGTGCTGCGGCATCGGCGGCATCTTCGGTAGGATCTGCATATTCCACGAGAATAGCCAGTTCCTGGCCATTATGAACCCCTTTGACCTTGACCGACTTCACCGTCACCTCCTGGATTCTAGGAGGCCAATGCACCTGGGGCGCCAGGTTAAATTCCGAACTAGGCACCGAATCCCATTGTGAAGAATTTGGGTCTTCTGACGGCAAGCTGCCTTCTAATTGATACAATCGAACCGAGACACTACCTGGCTCATCTGAAGCAGGGGGCTCATTGGCAAAAGCTGACGAAAATCCCAGGACCCCGAACAGCCCAATAATGGATAGTGTCCTGAGGCTTCCTAGTCCATTCAACATGTCATATTCTCCACTCATTCATCCACAACATAATTGGCTTGAGTCTATTCTTCTTCTTCTTCCCAAGTCCGAGGGGATTGGTGTGCCCCATCATATTCACCCATAATAATTTTCCAAATAAACTCTTCTGGCAATTCCTCTTCCCATCGTGGCATAGCCGACTTCCAAGGCATTCCTTCGACGGGTAAACCCACTCCCCCTTTTTTGATTCTCCAGAACAAATACGCCTCTTGTAATTGCGCAATAGTTCCCGGATCACTGAAGTTGGCAGGAGGTGGATTAAAGCCAGGGGCCGCTGGACCCTTTCCATCATAATTGGCTCCGTGACAGGGCGAGCAGTAGGCGGCATACAGGCCTTTGCCCATCATAATATTCTCAGGGGTTTTGGGATAAGGGTTTGATAAGCCGACAAATTCACCTGGCGGGGCCGGATGAATGGTCCTGTTTTCGGCAGGTGGAAGGTCGCTAGGGACCAGTCGACTGTACGTTTGCCACCCCACCAAAAGCGGGAACATAACCAACACCGCCAACCGGGCCATCTGCCCTGCTCCCGTCTGTCCTTTCCCCGACAAAAATCTGAAGATTGGCCCCATCATGGCCTCCAAGGAAGGCGCACTCATGGTTCCGTAAATCATTATTCCACTCAGAACAAGGGCCAAATACAGGTAAATTAAACTGGCTGGAAGAGGTGCCGTCACTAACGGAAGAAGGAATTTCAAAAATATGAACATTCCAGCAAGAATGATAGCTCCACTAATGATTGGGCCTTTCATGATATTCTCCTCATTGTGGCTATTCCTTTAGCGGTCCGCCAAATTCGGCAATTGAGATTTAAGTGTGGAGGAGACCGAAGCCACCTTTAAGGAATTGGCTGTTTCTTGCGCAGTTTCCATTATATCTTCAACTTTGATACTGATGGGCTCCCCACTCATTTTTTGGAGAAACGCAATAACCGAATAAATTTCCTGATTGCTTAAGCCGATGGGATCCTGGTCAATATGGGGCATCTGTGCAGGATATTCTTTTGGAATACCATCATGCCTGAAATCCAAATAAATATAGGCTTGAGGCTGGGTTAAACTTTCATAGAGAAATTCAGCAGACAGTTTTGCTCCAATGCCATTTAAATCAGGGCATCTGGCCGATTCGCTCGGTCCAATGGAATGGCATAACGCACATTGTCCCTTGCTGAAAAATATTTTTTGCCCAATCGAGGCCAAATCATCTGGACTTTTGACGCTGGCAAGATCGAAGGTTTCTACCGCCGGAGGCAAGGACGCCATTTGGGGAACACTCAAGGCAATTAAGCTAAAGACTCCCAAGACCATCGCGACGAATCCAAGCACCCGAAGGAACATGCCCTTAATAAACAACAGGATGAGGATACCCACCCCAATGACACACATGCCGATTATCTGCAATAGCGCGACTTCACTCATGTTTCCTCACCCATGCTTTTCAAAGATGTATGGCTCTTGAGTCTTGCTCTTACTCCATCCCTATTCAAGTTTTTCCCCTGAAATTGGTGCACCACCAGCCATTGCCGGAGCGGTGTGGCCAGGAATTCCCATAGTAGATCCCTTTGGCGGCTGGGCTTTGGCCTTATCGCCCAAGGTCGCCACCCAAAAAATAAATGCGACGATCAGGCAAAACACAAATGTATTAAGGGACATAAATGCCGCCGCATACCCTAACGCAGGGGAATATGCATACTCCGAGGTATCTCTCATGACGCCATAAATGTGCCAGTGCACACGAGATGATGAGCGTGCATATCCCATTAAGGACATGAGCAAAATCACCATCACCGCATTTAAGACCAGACTATAGCCAGCCCGAATAGGCATTTTTCCCCATACCATTTCCGTTGTCGTTTTAGCACTTTTCATTAACAAAGCGGTTAGTGGGGTGAACGTAACCATGATGAACAGCACAATTAACACCTGGGCAACCGAGAAATAATTAATCCGGATAATGGCTGGGACAAAATATCCCCATACCCCAAGAACCACAACGGCGATACCTGCGATAACCAGTAAACCTCCCATAATGGCCTTGGCAGCTTTGGCCCATCCTGCGGTCTCTTGTTTTCCCGCCCGCCAATACATGATGAAACTCATAAACGTCACGAGTATCATGATATTGGACACGGTCATCTTTGCGGACATCACGCCGAACACCCCGAGTAACGGATGGTGAGTACCGCCCATTTTTTGTGCTTCCGCCAAACTCGCCACCAAGGAATGCGGAGTCATCCACACACCAAGGCACAATAACAGGACAATCAACATCCCCATTACCGGTTTTTTATATTGGTTTTCAGACCCTGGAATTCGGTGGGTAATTCCCAACCAAAAATAATAGTTGGCTCCAAGGAAGAGCACTCCAATGAGCATAGCCTGAAGGATAAACAGCCATGCCAGGAAACCACCCATAAGGGTAATCCCCATTTGTTGGTTGTATTGGTAGACCTCCCGCATAAGCCAATAGCCGGCAAATGGGAGGGGTAACATACCAAACACACCAATAAAATTCCCGACATACCCCATCCAATCGTAGTGCTCCCGCTCTTCACGTGAAACTGCGAGTAAATAGCGGACACCCGCATACGCTCCCACTATGAATCCACCCAACACCACGTTGGCGATCAATCTATGGATATTGACAGGCCACCAGGTTGGGTTTTGCATGGCCATCCAAGCCCTAGCCCAAGCATCTCCCTCCCCCACCACCACTGGACTGGCCTGAAAGGTTGCCCATGAGTTGGGGACGATCATGATTCCGAGGGCAAAAAGATTTAAAAGAAACCCTAAAAAAAGATGGAAAGTTTTTTTATTGCCCTGCATGTAATCCCACCCATACCAATACATATACAGGGTGGCCGTTTCCAATAAGAAAAGCAGACAATAAACAAGGAAAGAAGGGAAAAACATATCGGTCAGGTAGGCCATCAACTTTGGATAGAGTCCGATCAGAAGGAATAAAAGGATTCCGCCGAAAAGGGCGGTGGTGGCATAAGCTGACGTTAGGAGCTTTGTAAACTCTTTGGCGAGCTTGTCATACCGTTGTTCCTTGGTTTTCCATCCAACCAATTCGCATATCCAGGCAAAAATCGGAACACCTAACACGAAACCAGCCAGCAACAAATGTTGTTGCGCGACAACCCACACCAGGTTACGACTACCGATTCCAGGGACATCCCGATATTCAACCGACATGGCCTGAATCTCAGCACCTCCAGCCGCCATAGCCAAAGCCGGGAGAAAGAGAAGGGCCAAAAAACTTCCAAATTTAAGCAATCCAGGCATTCTATTCATTCCTTGCACAACGGTTGCGTGTCGTAATTGGCCGGCCGATGTCATTCTGGCCCCCCTTCGATCGTTCATAATTTTGTTCAAGGCAATTCACCAGAGCCCGCCAACCTTTTCTATGGCTTTCCCCCATCCTCTACTGGAGGCTGTTTTTCAGCCTTTTTTTCCGGTTTGGCTTTAGGTGAAAGGTCGCCAGCTTCTGAAGACGTTTTTGTATCTCCAGACTTTTCTTCCTGAAGCTTACTCACCACAAGTTCCGCGTTGGCCAGAACTTGCTCCGTTTCCTTTAACACCTTTTGTGGCTCAACTTTGACCACTCCTTTTTTTTCAAAAGTATAGACATATTCTTCATGTGGGTGTGGCGTCGTAGAAGGCAGAAGAACCCAGAAGATAAACACTAGTACGACCCCCGCCCCAGTAAATGCAGTTAGGAGCAGAGGTTGATCGGATGGAATACGCAAGCTGTCCCAAAATTTAGCCTGGTCCACTGCTGACCCTTTTACCGGTGTCGCATTTTTTACAAATGGTTGAGCGAGCCACCCTAGGCCATACAGCCACCCCAATATACAAAGAATAAGTACGATAGACGACACACTCCCCCACATCACCAGCTCAAGACTTATCTGTTCAGCGACGGGAATGACGAATATATTTTCTTTAATAGATTCAACAATATTTGAGACCACCGACTGAGTGGTTTCGGTCACCGTGGACACCACGATCATGATGACTGGTAATGCCAAAGCACTAAAGGCTGCCCATCTGATCCATAGATGGAGACCAAAGCCTGGTTTTGGATCGACCTTTAACCTGTCAATAAATACGGTTCTTGCACAGAGACCAAGAGCCCAAATATCAACTGGTATGGAGACAAGTAACAAAAGAAAAAGCCCGCTCCCCTCCCATGGATGCATATGTGCCGCAAGCAACAACAAGGCGACCACCATCTTTATTGGAAATCCGGTCCAGAATGTAGGCCAGAAAACTAAAAGCCCTAACTTCGTATTTGACATATGTTCCCAGAGATTAGTCTAAAAAGTGTCGGTTTATAATGGCTGACACAGTAAACACCAGAATAAATACCATAATCACCGTCCAACCAATCAGAGCTATTGGCCGCTTAAAGATATTTCGCTCTGAACTTGTATCCAAAAAAGGCAGGGCCGCTAAAAACGCCATAAATGCCCCTGGTATGGCCATAGCCCCAAGAAATTGGCCAAATTCCCCGCCAAAAATTTTCAATCGAAGCAACTGAAACAAGAACAAGAAATACCATTCCGGCTCCGGATGATAATCACCGGGATCAGGAGTCGCTTTTTCCAGCAACACCACTGGCTCAATGAAGGCAAGGGAACAGATGATTAAAAAGACCGTGGCCATGGCCACAATATCTTTCCAAATCTGACGAGGAAAAAAATAATCTGTTTTGGCCTTGATCTCATCAGGTGTGCCCCTAAACGGACCTGCGGGCCCGGCCTTTCTAAAAAGGAAAATATGAAGGCCGGCCAGCCCTGCTAATGCAGCCGGCAAGATCATGACATGGATGACAAAAAACCGACTTAGCGTCATTTGCCCCGGGGTGGGACCACCCTTAAGAAATCGAGCTATAAAATCCCCCACAATCGGGGTTTTATCCATGATTTCAACCCCGACCACCGTTGCCCAATATGCGCGTTGATCCCAGGGAAGGAGATAGCCTGTAAAGCCAAAACCCATCACAATGCCAAATAAAGCCAAGCCTACCAACCAGATGAGTTCTCGTGGCTTTTTATAGGCACCCCATAAAAAAACTTGGGACATATGCGCGAAGACCATCACCACCATGGCAGAGGATCCCCAAAAATGGTAGCTCAGGAGAAACCACCCGTAGTCCACTTCGTGGATGATGTATTGAGTGCTCGCGTAAGCGTGATCGGTACTGGGGACATAATAAAACATCAACAGTATCCCCGTGACGACTTGAAGAACAAAGATAAATAGCAAAACGGAGCCAAATGCATAGGCCCAGCGGGAGCCGCCAGGAATTGGCTCATTCAGCATTTTGGCCTGAATATTTTTCAGACCTACCCGCTCATCAACAAATTCAACAACCTTCTCGAATGCGTTTTGTTGACTTGCGACTTGACTGTCTTCCTTCATGCGCCTTTCACCATTCCATCCTAGGCTTTTACAGAAGCCGAATTTGGTTATTAACCCCGGCTTTATATTCAACATCAATGATCTTCACTTCTCCCCCGGCATCAACTTTCAGAGGAAGCACATCGAGCGGTCTCGGTGCCGGCCCTTCGATAACTTTTCCAGCTTCATCATAAATACTCAGATGACAAGGGCATAAAAACACCCCATCTGGGAAATTTTTCGTTTTTCTCCATTTATATCCACAACCTAGATGGGGACATTTCCCAGAGTAGCCGATATAGGGAGAATTTGACTTGTTGACCCAGATAACATCCCCCTTATCATCATAAAACTTTCTATCATTTCCCTCATATACGGCTTGTTGTACAGCCGGAGTCGCCTTAACCACCCAAATATTTTTCTCAATCTGTTGCTCTGGCATAAAGGCTTCTTTAAACCCGCGGGTAAATTTAAATTGGAAGCCAATATTCTCTTTATTCACCTTCTTTACATTGCCGACGGAAAACCAGGCATTATCGTAGGGTTTGAACATGGGCTTCATGAGATACTTCAACACAGGAAACACTAAGGGCAAGGCAATTAAGGTCCCAATCGCATGCGTCATATTGGTAAAAAATGTGCGCCTGGGAACCCCTTGCTCTAACCGAGGAAGAGGAACCAAAATCTCACCGGGCTCCACATGCAAATGATCTTCCAAATGGGCAATTTCAACTTCCTTAATCGTGACGTACTGATCTCGCTCGAGTATCGGAAATTGAGCGAATTCTTCGGGTGAACACCGAAGGATAATTTCCTCCTCGCTCACTACTTCCTGAATTTGGTCAATAGGAATCTGGCGTTGCGCCCCGTGGCCATTCAATTCTTGAACAATGATATGGCTGATTTCGTGGGAAAGGGGATCAACAATAACCTTAGAAATCTTCCCGACTTCCTTGTTCGCACACACTGCTTTTGCTGTCAATTTTGGTTGCATAGCCAGGGAAAAACCTCAGATGTTGATTAATTCATTTTTATTGGCTTCGGAGTTTTAACTGACTCGTCTTTTAACGAAGCAAGAAAGGCAACAAGCGCATCAATTTCTTGTGGGAACATGAGATCTTTATACTTATCAGGCATTTTCCCTTTATCGAAATCCTTATCGAATCCTTCTGCTTTCCAACTCTTTGGATCAATAATCTTTTCTTTCAACTGTTCAACAGTCATAAGATTACCGATATTATCCATCTCAGGCCCACGTTTTTTCCCACCTTGTCCATACAATTTATGGCAGTTATAACATTCCTGTAGTTCCCATTGTTCTTTCCCAAGGGCTACAAGATCGCCTGAAGCTGCTCCACCCCCACCTCCACTGGTCGCAACCGCCACCTCAACTTTAGCATCAGCACCTAAAGAACTCAGTTGCTTCGAAATAGCCTTAGCCCGTTCATCCAATTCCTTTGCCCTGGCAATTAATTCATCAGCCTTCCCTTGCTCTGTTTGGGCCCGGCGAAGCTTCAAGACTTTTTCAATTTTCCCCTTCTCATCCTCCGGGTCAAACTGTGGTAAAATCGACGCTCCGGCAATATAGAGACCTGAGAGTAGGAGGTAAAATACCACCAACGCTCCCACCGCCTTCACGCCTTCCAACCGTTTCATCGCTGGAGCATCTAAAAGAATGAACACCAAAGCCCCTAGGATCGCGTAAAGAAAAAACATGATCTGAAAGACTGGTGGGAAATGGGTGTATTTAGCGCCCACCACCAACAACAGCCCAATAATGACCCCCAAGGCGGTCTTCTTCATGACACTCTTGGCAAAACTCTGGTTAGCCATTTGTTTCCTCTTTTTTCAACCTACTCATTTAGCTTCAACCGGCACTGACGATGCCAATGACGTGGCCGGCTTCGGACTTCCCGCTCTCAGCGTGACAAGGATGGCAAAACTCACGACAGCGTAAAACACAATAGTCACCCCCGTTATCCACCAGGCCGAGTAGGCCAGAGTCGGCGTAAACGCTTCAGGAGTAAAATCTGGAACGAGGTTATAGACATGGTAATATTTTCGAGTTAACGAGCGCACCGCGCCCATGAGGCCCATAGTCCAGATGGCGCTAAAGGCCAGGAATATGAGGACGAATTGGGATGCAAAATCAATTTTCCCCCATACAATCGTCCCTCGCTTAATGGCGCGGTTATAAAGCAGATAATTGACCACAGTCAGGAATACGAGAGTAAAGGCTGCAGCATTCTTCGCCGGCATGAGTGCTAATTCACTCGCCCAAGAAGGCAGCTCCAGTTCCTCGGTGGCCAGCCCTTGAGTCGGGACAAAACCATGAGGGGTCATCCAAATCGCATCGGCCACCACTATCATTAAAAAGCCGACTTTGATCATGGTGAATGCCGACACCGTGAAATTCTTGAGGCCAGGCACTTTACCAAGAATAATAGGAAGGACGACTATTATTACTAAAACAATTAACGATTGCCATTCAGGCGGAGGGAACATTTTCCATGTAAATCCCATGATGGCTGGCATGAGCAGCACAACTACCGCGACAAATCCTGATATTCGTACCTGTTCAACTCCCTGTATTCGCTTTAGACTTAACCATATATAGTAGTTACTGGCCAGGAAGATCAGTCCGACCATGGCACCTTGCATTTCAAAGAACATGGACAACTGATCAGCCATCATATAGGGACAAATTGAGGCGTCATAATCACACAACTCGTAGGCTAGGAGATAACCCATGAAAGGAAGAAGCAAGAGCGCTCCTACACCGATCATGTTACCCACAAATCCCATCCAGTCGTAATAGGCCCGCTCCTCATCTGTTTTTGACCCCATAAACATATAAGCCGCAATTAGCCCGGCAATAAAACCCCCAAACGTCACATTTCCAACCAGGCGATGCAGGTTGAGGGGCATCCAGCTAAAATTCGCCATTTTATCCCACAGGCTAGCCGTTTGGATAAACTCTACCAGGGATAAATCTCCTGCCGCTTTAGCCGGGGTATTCATGAAAGACGTTGGACCGTCAATGACAAAGAGTGTCACAGTTCCCACAATATTCAACAGAATGCCAAGAGCGATGTGGCGTCCCTTTTTCGCTCCTTTCATGGAATCCCATGAATAAAAATAGGTATATAAAATAATGGTTTCAAGGATAAACAGCAGAGGATAGATTACCGCAAACACAAGGAAAAAATGCTTGATCAACCATGTCGAAAAGTCAGGATAGGTCCCGAGCAGGACAAAAATGAACAATCCACCGGTTAAGGCAGTCATGCTGTATAAGATGACCGTAACCTTAATGACTTCCTTGGCCAGACGGTCATATTTAGGGTCGTTATTCTTATACCCAAGCCATTCAGCCACCACGGCAAATATCGGAGCACCTAAAATAAACGCCGCGAACAAAATATGAAGTTGAGCGACGACCCACACCGCCGTTCGATTTCCCGAATAAGGAAAGTCCACAAGTGGAGCATCCGGAACCTGTCCAAAGGCCGTAGCCCCACCACATAGGCCCAACGTTAGAATTATCCATAGACTTCGATTCAGTGTTTTCAAGGGTCCCCGCCCTCCTTATTTTTCATTCAATTCCTGTATTACTCTGCCGCTTTTTCAGCCTCTCCACCGGCTGGAGCTTCGGCAGCTGGAGCTTCGGCGGCTGGAGCATCACCTCCAGGGCTTGACCCGGCTGTTCCCGCAGGAACCCATTGCTTTTTCGCAACATCATATTCCATGCCATTGAGCCCAAATGTCGCTTCATACGCAATGACCTTCCAAATGGCGTCCTCGGAAAGCTTGCTCTTCCACGCTTTCATTTTTGTCCCACTCACTCCCTCAGAAATTCGCCAAAACCATACGGCATCAGAATAGAGTTGCATTTGCTCTGTCCGACGGAAATCCCGCGCACCGGCCTTAACAGGCTTTCCATCTTTTCCGTGACAGCTCGCACAATTTACATCAATATTCTGCTGACCAGTAAAAATCGCTTTTCCCTCTTCGAGTATCTCTGGATTATTCCAATAGCCAGCCGGCATATGCTTATCCGCATACTCCGGTGGAGCAGGAGGAGGCGGTTGCGGGGGACCTTCGCCACCACCACATGCTGACATCAAAAGGCCCATGACGGCCAAACCACTGACAAAAAGGCTTTTTACTGTTTGAAACTCGTTCATTGTTCCCCCTCGTTTACCTGATACTTGATTTAAATTCGACATTCCTCACAAAATCTTAGTAACTACGGACAACATGGCATGGGTGCCAAATGTTTGCCAAAATGATTCGATCTGTCCTTAGTATCAGCCCGGTCAAATTCCACTCACCGCGCCGACCAAAACGCTCCAGATCGAATAACCATGAGATGCCCCTGTCTTTCATTGTCATAATAGAAAAGCACTCTGTTAAATTCATGTTATCTGCTTTCCATTCCTCGAAACATCTGTCCGAGCATCCAGCACGGAAACGATAGCCGATTCAAAGTTATTCCCGCCATTACCACAAAATCGGCCATCCATCGTAAGGCGATGGTCTACATCATGAAGAGCATAAAACACACGGATAGGAAAAGTGGTTTAACAGAATATGAATAAAAGGTAAAACGAGGTGACGGGAGTGAACATATGCGTACACCCTACATCACTCAGTTTTCACGAGCCTTTATATTTCCTTCATTGACAACACTCTGCCAACCCCATTTTTCCCATTCAAAAATCTTTGGGCTACATAGGTCTCCTGGGCCCAAAAAAGTTCAGGACTTCTATCACAGTCAGAAGCCAACCGTCAATTATTTCTTCCGTTCTTGCGCGCTGTTTCCCACTCGCCATTCCTGTGTTTTCAGAGAATAAACAGAATAGTGAATGAGTCGAGAGAGAATTAAATTTCTCATCCCGCCAGAGTCCGATGACAAGGAAAATCTGCTTTGGATTATATGGATGTTTCAGAACATTGAAGGGATAAGAAGGCTTGGGTGAGTCGTATCGTTAAGAGCTTGCCTCGGGCTTCTTCCACTTTTGCGCCCAGTCTTCCCATGATCGACCAAACGCCGTATCTTGCCCCGAGAATAAGATTCCAGCCACCTCTTGGTATAAAACCGTACGAGGCTGCTGATCTCCTGGCAGGAATAGCTTAATATACGGCTGAGGAGCCTTCTCCTGACGATCAAATACAAATCCTATAACCTGCTCCCCTGTTTGGAGATGAATCGTCACATCGCCTCGATAATCAAATACGCAATCCATGGCTTCGTGCAATTCTTTCTCATTCGAAGGCTGCAGATGCCGGCCTTCCCATGATTGAGGAGGATCTGTTGAAGTGACATCTAAACCCATGATGACCTCTTACTTACAGCGAAACGTGGAGACAATTTCCAGATGACCCAAAGTTAAGGAGGGGAAAGAAAACCAACGAGAAGAAGCCTCACACAGCATTGGGAAACAGGGTCGCCCTGACGGTTCCAAAAAACCCACTCCATGAGCTGAAGGTATCCTTCACGGCAGAGGCTTCATACCCACAATGCACCATACAATCCCGGCATTGTTCATGACGTCCCGTTCCATATCGCTCCCACTCCGTTTTTTCCATTAATTCTCGAAAAGTGGATACGTACCCATCCTGCAACAAATAGCAGGGGCGCTGCCACCCAAAAATATTGTACGTGGGATTCCCCCAAGGGGTGCATTCATACTCCCGTTTTCCCATCAGGAATTCAAGAAATAACGGAGATTGGTTGAACTGCCAAGCGCGTTTACGTTGAGCCAGCAATTGCGCAAATAACGAATGCGTCCGATCACGACTCAAAAAACTATGTTGATCTGGAGCCTTTTCATAACTATATCCAGGAGAAATCATCATGCCTTCCACACCTAACTCCATCATTTCATCAAAAAATCGCCTGACACGAGCTGGCGCCGCATCATTAAATAATGTCGTATTGGTCGTCACTCGAAAACCTTTGGCTAAAGCGGCTTTAATGGCTTTCACGGCAACATCATAGACGCCATCTCGACAAACGGCATGGTCATGCTCTTCCTTGAGACCATCCATATGGATGCTAAATGTAAGATATTTCGAGGGAGTATAATCCTGTAATTTTCGTTCAAGCAGAATGGCATTGGTACAGAGGTAAACATATTTCTTTCGCTTCACAAGCCCTTCGGCAATGGCTGGCATTTCAGGATGAATCAGGGGCTCTCCTCCAGGAATACTCACAATAGGTGCACCACATTCATCCGCAGCAGCCCAACATTGCTCAGGCGTCAGGCGCCGATTCAAAATATGATCCGGGTACTGGATTTTCCCACACCCTGCACATTCCAGGTTACACCGAAAGAGCGGCTCTAACATGAGCACAAGAGGGTATCGCTTCACACCCCGTAAGTGCTTTGAGAGGGCATAATGAGCTACGGTATACATTTGAGATACAGGTACCGACATTGTTATTTTACTCCCTCTAGATTTTCACCATATTTCAAGAGCATCCACTCCTACCCCGAGCATACATTTTAAAACCAAGGCCTGGGTTAAACAGGATATATTAAATGGAGGCGCCGAGCGGGTTCGAACCGCTGAATCGCAGTTTTGCAGACTGCTCCCTTAGCCACTTGGGTACGGCGCCTTTGCGAGCTCATTATAAGAAGTCTATTTTCTCTTGTACAAGCAGAAAGTCTGACTTTCTCTTTTTTAGTCCTCAAAAGGCTGGAATCATTACTGACGAGGCAACACGGGAAGCTCTCTGGAGACAGATCGTATCGGGCTTAAGGAAAGATCTTCCATTGGGGATTGATGAATGGAAACGCCATCGGGCGTCTCATGACCATTGACGCTTGGTCCCTGACCACCCTGCTCTTTGGCCATCAACTCCACTTCTTCAATCAAAGTATGAAGAAGGTCTTCAGATGGCACACGTTTATATAATTTCCCTTTTTTAAATAGAATTCCTACGCCTTGACCTCCGGCAATTCCAATATCAGCTTCTTTCCCTTCACCAATTCCATTCACGACACAACCCAAGACAGATACGGTGATTGGGGTGGTGATATGTCCCAGTCGATGCTCTAATTCGTTAGCCATTTTCACCACATCAATTTCCACCCGCCCACATGTCGGACAAGCAATCACATTGACACCACGATGCCGAAGCTCCAGCGATTTCAAAATTTCAAATCCAACTTTGACTTCTTCTACCGGATCGGCCGCTAAAGAGACCCGAAGGGTGTCTCCGATACCCTGAGAAAGCAGCCAACCTAATCCCATAGCAGATTTCACCGCACCGGTCATCGCCGTTCCTGCTTCGGTAATGCCGATATGCAATGGATAATTGGCTTGCTGGGCAAACAACCAATAAGCATCCATCGCCATGTGCACGTCAGAGGCCTTCAGGGACACTTTCATATTGGTAAACCCAACATCCTCCAAAGCATGAACCGCGTTCAATGCCGACTCGGCAAGGGCTTCAGCGGTGGGGTAGCCGTATTTTTCAAGAAGATGCTTTTCTAATGAACCCCCATTCACGCCAATTCTGAGTGGAATGCCATAATCATTGACGGCTTGAATCACTTCTTCGGTTTTCCACCATGGCCCAATATTCCCTGGATTAATACGGACGCAATCCACAACTTTGGCGGCTTTTAGAGCAAGACGATGGTCAAAATGGATATCTGCGATTAAAGGTACCGTCATTTGTGATTTTATTTTTGGAAGCGCGTCAGCTGCTTCCATATCGGGCACGGCTACCCTAATTAATTCACATCCAGCTTTCTCTAATCGGTGAATCTGCTCCAGAGTCCCAGCAACGTCCCTCGGATGAGGAATCGTCATAGACTGGACCGATATGGGGGCATCCCCACCAACTTTGACCGATCCCACCTGGATTTGTTTGGTTTTTCGTCGAGAAATATACACGAGAATAGACTAGCGTATCACGGCTTGCAGGGAAACCCGGTCATGCAACGCCTTGGCCTGATCATAAATTCCATCCGCCGTGAGACCATACTTTTCCCTGAGCAAATCCTGAGGCCCCTGTTCAATGTACCAATCTGGCAATCCGAGTACTTTGGTCGGCATACTCCAACATTCTTCTTCGGATAAAAACTCTAATACAGCGGATCCAAATCCGCCCATTCGGCACCCTTCTTCAACCGTAATTAAGCATTTCACTTTGTTGGCAATTTCTCGAATGAGGTTTTTATCCAGAGGCTTCACAAAACGTGCATTAATGACAGCCACCGATACGCCTTCTTCTTGTAAGCGCTCAGCCGCTTTCATGGCCTCCGAAACCATAACCCCAATCGCGATAATCGCCACATCTCGCCCATCAGATAACAGCTCACCCTGGCCGATTGAAAGCGGAATGGGCTCAGAATCTAAAGGCACCCCGAGGCTACTGCCGCGAGGATATCGAACCGCCACCGGACCATCATGCACCAATCCTGTTTGGACCATATGTTGTAGTTCATTTTCATCTTTTGGGGCCATAATTACCATGTTGGGAACATGCCGCAGAAACGCAAAATCAAAAGCCCCATGATGAGTCGTTCCGTCTTCGGCCACCAATCCTCCCCGATCAATACAAAAGGTCACAGGCAGATTTTGGGTTGCCACATCGTGCACAACCTGATCATAGGCCCGTTGCAGAAACGTCGAGTACATACAGATAACCGGCCGCATATTATCCGCAGCGAGACCAGCTGCATATGTCACTGCATGTTGCTCAGCAATCCCGACATCAATCAAACGGGAGGGAAACTCCTTTTCAAACTCAGACATTCCCGTTCCCTCGCACATCGCTGCCGTAATGACCACCACCCGATTGTCTTTTTTGGCTTGACGAATCAGTGTTTTAGCGGCGATAGAACTATACGAGGGGTGGCCGGGCCTTTTCATCGGTTGCCCAGTCTTCGAATCAAACGGTGAACAGGCATGGAACCAAACCGGATTCTTCATTGCCGGCTGAAAGCCCAATCCTTTTTTGGTAATTACATGCAGGAGAGTTGGCCCTTTTAATTTCAAAACATTTTCCAACGTCGGGAGTAAGTGCTCAAAATTGTGCCCATCAATTGGACCGACATATCGAAAACCCAATTCTTCAAATAGCAGACCCGGGAGCAGCAAGCCTTTGGCCAGCTCTTCGGCCCGAATCGCCATTCGCTTTACGGGCTCTCCAATTTGCGGAATGGTTTCCAGGAGTTGAGAGGTTTCCTCACGAAGTCTTGTGTAGAACTCCCCGGTAAAGGTCCGGTTAAGATAGGCGGAAATAGCTCCGACATTTCGGGAAATCGACATTTGATTATCATTCAAGATCACCACACAGTCCCGGCCCATATCTCCGGCATGCTGCAATCCTTCCAATGTCATTCCAGCAGTGAGGGCCCCGTCTCCTACGACGCAAACTACCTTATTGGACTTGCCTAACTGCTCACGTGCCTCTACAAAGCCCACGGCAGCGGACACTCCGGTTCCGGCGTGTCCGGCATTAAACGTGTCATAGATGCTTTCTTCTCGTTTACAAAATCCGCTTATTCCCCCAAACTGGCGGACCGTATGGAATTGTTCACGACGGCCCGTTAATAATTTATGTGTGTAAGCCTGATTACTGGTATCCCAAACAATTTTATCTTCTGGCGTGTTCAATAAATACTGCAAAGCCACCGTCAATTCCACCACGCCTAAATTGGAAGCTAAATGCCCACCCACATGGGAGATCACCTCTATAATGAGTTCCCGAATTTCCTGACAAAGTTCGGGAAATTGGTCCCGAGAAAGTTTCTTTAAATCTGCTGGACTTTCAATCCTTTTTAACAAGGACATTGGGCATCCTTTCTTGAAGAACCTAATGTTTTGTAGGGGAATAACTAAAAATGTCCAAATTCCGACATGATTAAACAAAATCTTCCCATAGCTGCTATTGCCTGTCAAGCATTTTATCTAACTTCAGGGATGAGCATTGGAACGGTCAACATCCACCTGGCGTAGGGTCTGCTGGAGCAAGGCTTGGGCTTCCGGTCGATGAATCCGTTCCCATATCCATCGCTTTTTAAGAGGGGGGGTGTTTACCACCCGGGTTAGCTCCCTCACTGCCTCCAAATGTTGTCCGTGTTTCAGGTACCATTTCGCAAGATCCAACCCTGCCGGGGCATACCTGCTATCGAGAGAAACCGCTTTTTTCAAATGCTCTCCAGCTACCTTCTGATCGCCTCCTAACACCCAGGGTAACTCCTCATACATCCGCCCTAACATATGGTGAGCCTGAACATTGTTTGGATCAAGCTCCAACACCCGATTCACATGTTTCTTTAACTTCTGAATCGTCAAAGCCGCTGAAACCAGACCCTCCAACTCCGCCGCACTCCCAAGATTGGCGGCGTACAAAAAATGGGCATCTGCAGAAGATTCACGAAGGCCAAAGGCTTTTTGAGCGAGACGGGCTCCTTCCTGGAAAGCTGCCAACTTCTGCTCCCGATCAAGGTACACCCCATAACCCAGATCCAAATACAATCCGGACATCCGAAGCAATCGCGTAAGGTCGCTGGAATCGGCTGCTCCCTCCCTCACCAAAATTTCCAGCTCCCTTTCAAGGCTCTCGGGATATTGCTGGTCGGTTGAGTCCTCACCCTGCAACGCCCCACAAGGGAGAAGGAAGACCCCCATCAGTAAGGTTAACCTTATTGGCACAAATAGACGCATAGTCCTTGATCTTGTCAATACAAGTTGTTTCGGAAAAGCAGATTGACTATGAGCTGTATCAGAAAGGATAGTTGAGGCCAGCAAAAACTGCTCCACCTTCCCTACTGTACCCCCAATCCACCCGGGCCATGACATTGGGACGGACAATGGCTCGGAAGCCTACTCCAGGTGTAACTTCCCAATCATGAAATTGGCGAAATTTAAAATCCTTATAGGTTCTCCCCATATCCACAAATGGTGTTAATTCACATTCAATACTGACATTGAACATCTTCATCCCGAAAAGATGTATGCGTTCCTCCACATTAAATGCCACCATATGTTTATCAATAAACCGATCCTTCCCATATCCTCTCAGATTGTCTTCTCCTCCCAAGGAACTTTGTTCGTAAAAGGGGATTCCATCGCCAAAACTTAATTGCAGCATCGCTCGGGCCACAAAAATATACCGTTTGGAGGGACTCGGTATCAGGTGCCTGATATCAAACCCTGAACGAAAATACAACAGATCCTCTTCGTTCCCAAAATCGAAGTTCTGCGCCAATTCCCCAAATATTTCAGCTCGGGTGCCCGCGGTCGGGGTATTCAGGTTATCTCTGGAATCATATTGGAACACCAGACGGTGGGCCAAAATCGTCGCACCCTGTATCCCCGGATCTCCCGGGAAACGATCCTTTGTATATGGCTCGTCATCTACACCTCCCGGTTGGATGTCAACATTTCGAAACCTTTGGTTAACGGATAATCGCGTCACATCATTCAAATGGATACCAAAGTTCCAATGAATTTGAATTTCACGCCCCGTATAGTTTGATTCGTTACCTTTGGGAGTGGTTTGTCCTAAACCATAAAACCGCTTGGTCGCATTTTTGAAAAACTGTGCTCCAACATCCACAAAGAACAGTCCTTCGATAAACCCAGGATCCTGGTAACGAAACTTCAGCTTTCGTTCAATTTCCTCAGTATACGAACCGACTGTCTCCATTTGTCTCCCACCAGACCAATAATGAAAATAGTTCAAGGTTCCCCGAACTCCTAAAAATGAATTGTGAATCAGCATCGGGGCAAAGAGAGAGCGAAGGTTACCTTCCGCATCTGAATTCAATGACGGGGCAATCAATCCAAAGTCTTGTCCATCATTTTTGGAGGTAGAAAACGCAGGAACCACAAAAAAAGAATTTTCGGCGAGGACTGTAGAGGAAGGAAGGATAACGCCGCCTAAGGCCAGGCACGACAACACCAGGCCCCACGAACGAAACGATATCACAAAACCGACTCCTTAGGACGAAGTCCCCAGGTCGGCTTTTGAACGAAGCTTCTCGAGAAGAGCTTCAAACGATGAGGAGTTAATAATACGGGAAAATTGCCCACGGTAATTTTTCATCAAACTTACTCCATCAATCACTACGTCATACACCCGCCACTCTCCATTTTTTTGCAACAGGCGATAGTCTAAGGGTATTTGCACTTTCGGAGACACCACTTTGGTCTGGACTTCAGCAAATTCTCCCTTTTCGCGCTCCTTGAGGTACTCCACTTCTTCTCCCGAATACCCGTCTACATTGCCGACGTAGGAATTAGCCAAAAACTGCTGAAATAAAGTCACAAATTCTTGTTGTTGGTCTGTACTTAACCCCTTCCACTGAGAAGCCAGGGTACGCTTGGCCATTTCTGCATAATCAAATCGCTTTCCGATGATTTCTTCCAGCTTCGCTCGCCGCTCCGTCTCTCTCGAAGGATCCTTCAACGCTTGATCCCTCAGCACCACAAAAACCTGATCAACGGTTTCTTTGACTGCCCCGGTCGGAGTACCTCCTCCCCATGCGGCGGTCATACAGGCAAGAGAAACTACTATACAACCAAGAAATATTACTGCCACATTTCTTGAGGAATTTTTAAACTGCACTCTTCCTGGTTCACCTGCTCTGGTTCTCACCTTTAACTCAGGTTTCTTAACCAATTCCCTTTGCATATTTCCTCCACATTTATTTCACCAACAAGCATCACTCAACATTGCCATGGATAAATTGACTAATCACCTGCTCTAGATCAATTCCAGATTCAGTGTCCACAATGGTCCCACCAGTCTTCAAACGCTCTCCCGCCCCGCCGGGAGATAATTCCATGAATTTTTCTCCGATAATGCCACGAGTCTTGATTGAAGCAATCGCATCGTCAAACACCGGGATCCCATCCTGGATCGCTAGGACCACTTCAGCCCGATCTTCGTTCAGTCCGATTTTTTTTACTCGGCCCACCTCTACTCCGGCGATTTCTACCGACGCTCCGTTTTTCAACCCGGAAGTGGAAGAAAATTCTGCCTGGAGTTCGTAATAATCCCCTCCAACCAGCTCAAGCTTTCCAAGCTTGATTGCCAAATACCCCAGGCAGATGACCCCCACTAATACAAATATTCCGACGATTAATTCAAGTTTTCCACGTTCAATCATAAAAATGAAGTTAGGGTAATTGATATTGTTATTGGGGCAAAGCCCAGGAAGGATAATGCATATAGTTCAGCGTGACACTAAAATCCATCTCACTCCCTAATTCACACTCGAGAGCCAGGAGATTTAGACTTGAGCGAGGTGAATGCCATTATTGACCGAAATAAACTCACGCACCACAGGATCGGCAGTCTGCTGAAATTCATCTGAAGGACACATAGCAATAATCTTCCCATTTTTTAACATAGCAACCCAATCAGAGATAGGGAAGATCTCTGGAATTTCATGACTCACCATCACACCGGTAAATCCAAAGGTTTTATGCATAGCCAAAATGAGGTCATGGATGGCATGGGCCATCAACGGGTCCAACCCCGTCGTCGGTTCATCAAACAAAATAATCTCCGGCCCCATTACCAGTGCCCGGGCCAATCCTGCACGTTTCTTCATTCCTCCGCTCAGTTCTGCAGGAAATTTATGGCCCATCTTGTCCAACCCTACCCTCTCCAACATCTCTGGTACCCATCGACAAATTTCCTGTTCAGTCATCATGCGTTTTTCTCGTAAGGGAAAAGCGACATTATCAAATACATTCATAGAATCAAACAAGGCAGCCGATTGAAACAACATAGCAAACTTTTTGCGTATGTCATTCAATTCTTGGTCATTAATTTGCGTGAGGTCCGTTCCATCAATAATGACTCGGCCTCGATCCGGGCGAATCAATCCAATGATGTGCTTAAGCATCACACTTTTGCCCTCACCGCTCGGACCGATAATCGTCGTAATTTTACCTTTAGGAATATCGAGAGTGACCCCTTTGAGCACAGCCTGTCCCCCTAAGGTCTTTTCCACCCCTTCCAGCTTTATGACCATCGGTAGACTCGTAGACATGCGTAACGTTACATAAGGACGGAGGTTAAAAAATAGTCCCACACCAAAATGAGAACTGCCGCCAAGACCACAGATTCAGTGGTAGCTTTTCCTAGACCCTCGGCACTCATTCTCGTGTAATACCCTTTATAGCAGCAGACCCAGCTGATAATCAGGCCAAAACTAATCGACTTTAAGATCCCCCCATAAACATCTTTCCATTCCACCGCTGATTCGATTGAACTCCAATAGGATCCCCCACTGACTCCAAGCAACTTGACCCCAACCAGATACCCCCCCCAAATTCCCACCACGTCAAACATAGCAACCAACAAGGGTACCGAAATAAGCGACGCAACCACCTTGGGAGTAATCAAATACTGCAAAGAATTGATCGCCATGGTCTCCAATGCGTCAATTTGCTCGGTAATACGCATTATCCCTATTTCTGCGGTCATGGCTGATCCCGCGCGAGCCGTCACCATCAATGACGCTAATACCGGACCTAGCTCACGGATCATGCTTATTGCTACCGCAGACCCCAGCAAACCTTCAGACCCAAACTTCCTCAGGGAATAGTACCCTTGAAGCGCTAGCACCATCCCGGTAAATAACGCCGTCAGAATCACAACAAAAGAAGACTTGAACCCCACAAAATGCATTTGCTTGATAATTTGAGCGATTCTCACCGGTGGTCGGAACAACCATCCAAACGTCCGTATCAAAAACACAAACATGGCCCCCATTTCTTCTATTAAGAATAGAGTCCGTTTCCCAATTTGTTGCAATAATATCATGGAATTTCCGCGCCAGATTTATTAATGGCCATGGAGAAAGTTTGTGCCGAAACAGTCGGGAAAAAATTTTCAAAAAAACCAGAAAGTTGGATTCCGGCCTGCCTCGAATGCCGGTACAAACGAATAAATCCCTTCCAACATCGAGGTGAGGATAGGACCTGTCCTATACCACCAACCCACCCAAATGGCTTAAGAAACATATTGAAGTCTACCGGTAAATCCTCGTTAATACCATCAGAAATCGCACGAATAATCAGAAAAGGGAAACCGTACTGCTTCGCCACTTCGCCTATAGCTCCACTCTCCATATCTACAGCCATCGCTCCGGTCCGTTCCCCCAGAATACGTTTTTGTGAAGTCTGTGTGAGCACTCGATCCGTCGTGACAAACCGTCCAGCTTGAAGATGGCACCCATCCATCAATGGGACCCTTAATGCCGCCTTGACCCACTCCGGATGACACACAATTCGTGGCAGATTAGAATCAGAGACCATCTCTGTAGTCTCCCCAAACAGAACCTCTTGACCGATCACCAGCGATCCGATTGGGGAAGAATTGAGAGCGCCGGCAAAACCGGTAGAAATGACGACATCCCATGCTTCGCTCTCTAAAATTTGCCGGGTAACCCTTTCAGCATTTCCTGGACCTATTCCCGTCTTCACTAACAAGACATGGATTGAAGCGCCTTGACTCTCTAGGCCGGCATACCCATGGCGATTGACAGAGTCCACACAGGGAAGAGTCCGGCCAACAGCGTTAAACTCTAGATGGGTTGCAGTCAATATGACGATTCTGATCAGAGGAGGCTCCTGCCATCATCGGGGAGTGGGAAATATGCAAAAGGCAGGCAGTCAGGACCGAAATTACACAAGCTTACTCTGGCGTCTGGCCACTTGTGCGGCCTTTCGTAATTGATCGGCCCTTGCTTCCCCGGTTATTTTTACATTCCGGTACATACTCAGGGCCCAGATGGGAAAATACTTAAAATACCCATGATACCGTAAATAAAAGACTCTGGGGAACCCGGTACCCGTATGAAACGGCTCATCCCAAACTCCATTCTCACGTTGATGGCGAATGAGCCAGTTGACTCCCCGGACAACACTAATGGAGTCCGATTCTCCAGCTTGAAGGAGGGCCATGAGCGCCCAGGCCGTTTGAGACGCCGCACTTTCTCCTCGCCCGGCCTTCTCCACATCAGCGTAGGAATCACAGGATTCCCCCCAACCCCCATCAGAGTTCTGAACGGACTCTAGCCAAATCACCGCCTGCTGGATCCACGGCACGGTCATATCAATGCCTATTGCACGAAGACCTGAAAGGACACACCAGGTCCCATAAATATAATTGACCCCCCATCGGCCATACCAACTTCCGTTTGGCTCTTGCTCCTGGCGTAAGAACCCAATTGCGGGGCTCACGGCAGGGTGAGACTGGTCATACCCTAACGTTCCTAACATTTCCAAGCATCGACCGGTTAAATCGGCCGTACTGGGGTCTAAAAGAGCCTGATGATCCGCAAAGGGAATCTTATTGAAAATTAATTTATTGTTATCCTTATCATATGCCCCCCAACCACCATCCGACCCCTGCAACGCCAAAGCCCATTGTAAACCTCGTTCAAGGGCCTCATCTGAACCGAACACGTCGGCAGGATTGATCTTGGCCAACCCCGTCACCACAGCCGCGGTATCATCGACATCGGGGTACCATTCATTTTCAAATTGGAAGGCCCATCCACCAGACCGAGCTTTTGGAGCCGACACCGCCCAATCTCCCACTTTTTGACACTGACGGGATCGCAACCAGGCATCCGCACGTTGCAATGACGAATGGTCCAGCGCAAGGCCCCGTTCGATCAGCGCATTCATCGTTAAGGCTGTATCCCAAACTGGAGAATGACAAGGCTGTAAATGCAGCATAGTGGGCGTTGAGGTATTTCCAGGATTCGAGTAAATTTCAAGTGCTTCTATTTCCCTCAATGCTTTTTGAACCAACGGATGATCGGTAGAGTATCCCAAAGCTCGAAGGGCAAAAACCGAATAGGCCATTGCCGGATAAATGGCTCCCAATCCTCCTTCCCCATCCATATGTTCAAGCACCCAAGACTGTGCGCTACTCAAAGCTTTTTTCCGGAGGGCCTTTATGGGATAAGCCTCATATAAACGGAGCAGCCCATCGACCCAAACAAAAAAATTCCGCCAGCTTATGAGGGTGGAATCCCTGTGCAACGGTGGCACTTGAGCATAGTCCACCTCTTGACGAGGCTGAAGAAACAGTTCATCAATCCCTTGTTCCTTGGAGATGGTGCACATGGGTCGATGGGCAAAAATAATTAAAAGCGGGATAATGACTGCACGGGACCAATATGAAACGGCATATAAATTAAAATAAAACCATCGAGGGGCTAAGAATATTTCTGGAGGCATACATGGTATCCCGCGCCAATCATATTGCCCGAATAATGCTAAGGTAATTTTGGTGAAGACATTGGCCTGAACGACACCACCCTTGCCGAGAATGAAACTTCTCGCACGCTGCATCACAGGCTCATCAGGAGAAAACCCGGCCAGTTTGAGCGCAAAATAGGCCTTTACTGATGCACTGATATCTGCAGGCCCTCCGAAAAAAATCGGCCAACCCCCATCCTCGAGCTGAGTATGAAGCAAATACCGAGTGACTTTCCGCTCTCTATCCAGATCAATCACATCCAGAAACCGTCGAAGCATCACATATTCAGAGGTCAAGGTCGTATCCGCTTCCAACTCTTCAACCCAAAATCCCTGTTCAGGATCCTGCATGTTCAGTAACCAGTCTTCCCCTTTTTGAAGAGCTGATTCCAGAGCACTCATATGGCCAAGATTGGCTGTTCGTTGGAGGGTACGATCCTGAGAAACCTCAGGATGAGGGTTATGGGAAACCAGCTTGAGGGGCGGTGGCTTTTGCTTTACACGATAAGGTCCTAACTTTGGAGTCAGGGTCTCAAAGATATTCCCCGATAACCGTACTAAGAATTGCTTGAGCAACTTCATGCGGTAGTTCTTTCAGCGATTCAACTTTTTAATAATGCAATTTTGGGGGAGTGCTGCCAACAAATGAGAGATTCACAAGACACAAAAAAGCCCTGTTTAAACAGGGCTTTATAACTAAATACCGTTAGACTGTCAAGCCGAATGTGTTTTTCTACTGAAACGCTCCTTAGGTTGAAAGCAACACAATACGATCACGGTGATGCTTCACCTGACGAGTTCCGTTCCGGGTATCAAATACCACGGGAGCGTGCTCAACGATCAACTGGTAATCAAAAGCAGAATGCGCAGTCAAAATCAGGGCGCACGCACTGCGCTTTAACAATTCAGGATTAATCTGTTGAGATTTATATTCCTTTCCTTGAATAATAAGGGAAGGAGTAAAGGGGTCTGAATATTGCAGCGTTGCTCCTTCATGTTGCAATAGTTCCATGACTTTGGTGGCAGGCGATTCACGTGGGTCTTCAATGTCGGCTTTATAAGTTACTCCCAATACTAAAATGATTGAATCTTTTAAACATTTACCTCGTTGATTTAAAATCCGCTGAACTTTATTCATGACGAAATAGGGCATATTTTCGTTGATCTCCCCAGCCAGTTCAATGAACCTGGTATGGACATCATATTCTTTTGACTTCCACGCTAAATAATATGGATCCAGCGGAATGCAATGTCCACCCACACCAGGGCCAGGATAAAAAGCCATGAAGCCAAAGTTCTTTGTGGCTGCCGCATCAATCACTTCATAAACATTAATATTCATCCGGTCACACAACAAAGTCAGCTCATTCACTAATGCAATATTCACTGAGCGAAAAACATTTTCAAAGACCTTCGCCATTTCCGCAACACGTGGAGAGCTGAGAGGGAAGATTTTCACGATGGATTGTTCATAAAAGGCTTTGGCAACTTCCCCGCACACTTTTGTAACACCACCCACCAACTTAAAGGTGTTATGAGTTTTAAACTCAGCATTTCCTGGGTCAACCCGTTCTGGGGAAAATGCGACAAAGAGATCTTTTCCAGCCGTTAAGCCCTTTGCTGTCAGGGCAGGTAAAATGACTTCCTCGGTTGTGCCTGGATAGGTTGTACTTTCTAATACAACGAGCATATTCGGATGTGAATAATCGGCAAGATGCCCAAGAACTTTCACAATTGCCGAGATATCCGGTTCTTTATTTTTGGTCAGTGGAGTCGGCACACAAATAAGTATGACATCGCACTGCCGCAACACGGAAAAATCAGTTGTCGCCTGTAATTTTTTTTGCTCTACGACTTCTCGTAACTCAGAATCCACCACATCTAAAATATAATTACGCCCTTGGTTTACCATTTCAACCTTGGCTACCACTTCATCCACTCCAAATACATGGAAACCCGCTTTGGCTTGAAGAACGGCTAAGGGAAGCCCCACATAACCCAATCCAATCACTCCAACATTGGCTGACCGATTTTTTATTTTTTCAAGTATGTCCACTGTTGCCCCCTCTTGAGGTCACGTTAACCGATTCAGTTTATGTTCGGGGAAAATCAACTTTTCTTGAGTTGGTTCCCGTTGAATGCATTGCGCTCTGACACAACAAATCTAGGAAGACACATCATTCGTCACATTCGTGATGACCTTTCCCTCATTAATGGTCCACACGTCGCAGGTTGCATCTCCATCAATGTTTCCAATGGCAACCGCCGTAAAGCCTAATGCACTCACAGAATCCAAATTCGGGTCGGTACACCCGGGAGGTAAAGTTCCAAGATTGGCATTGCCGATTTTATAAAAATATCGCTGCGAAGACCCACTCATGCCAAATCCAATTGCATTAAAATCGTCTATATACCCATTATTTTCAGCAAAATAGGCAATTTCTGCGGTATGGATTGCCACCAAATTGCTTTTGGCCTCCGTTTGCTTGGCCTTGGCTTGGTAACGCAAAAAATTTGGAATGGCTATAGTCGCCAATATTCCAATAATTGCCACCACAATCATCAGCTCCGTTAAACTGAAACCCTTTTGTTCATTGATTTGAGTCAGCATCCTACGAATCCTCCATGGAGAACTATCTCCAACAGATTGTTATATATCTCACCCTCGGATGATGGTACACCTGGTTTTCTCAAGTAGCCAGGGCTCCAATGAAAATTAACACGGCCTAAAAGACGGCAATGAAACGGCATTAAACGTCACAAAAATTCATATAACGGACCATGTCAGGGACACAAAAAATGGAGGGCCACATCTTCATGCAAGGCAAATACAAACAGGTGTGACTATTTATTCGCCAGAAAGAAAGCAAGTCTTAAGAATCAGCGGCTGAAAATGACTCAGTCACGGAACCTATCAAGAAGGCTCATATCACCTTTTAAAATAAACTGGAGGTATCACTTGAAAAATTTATTGAGTAAATCACAGCGAAATATCTAAAATGGTGGGAACCTAGGGGGTCAGGGTAGACTGATGGGAAAGGGTGGGAATCGGTTCCCCAAAACCGGCCTCACGAAACCGCTTGCCCAGCAACTTATTTGTTGAATCGAGTTGCAGTGAATGAAGCCAAGCCTCTCGTGCCTTATTTCGCTCATCTTGCTTTAAGAAAATATCCCCCAAATGTTCATAAATAACAGGATCATCGGACACTAAAGAGACCGCTCGTTGAATCGTTTCCAGTGCTTCTTCAATACGTCCCAGCTTATAGAGTGCCCAAGCTAAACTGTCCACGTAATACCCATTATTCGGTTTTAAGGCAACGGCACGTTGCGTAAGGGACAAGGCCTGCTCCCCCTTGATGCCGCGATCGGCATAGCTATACCCCAAATAATTCAAGGCATCCGCATGTTCCGGATCCAACTCCAAAGCCTGTTCCATTTCCCGGACCACTTTATCGAAATGGTCTAATTTGTCATAGACCGTGCCTAAATTAAAATGGAGTTCGGCATTTGAGGGGTCATGGTGAATACCCTCCTCTAATCTGGCTTTGGCCTTGTGATATTCTTCCATTTGAAAATGGGTCAGCCCCAACAATAAATATGGCTCTGGCCGCTTAGGATTGAGGCTAACGGCCTGATCCAAATATGAGAGAGCTTCCTGGTTGCGTTTTAACCGATAGGACACGAAGCCTAAATGCAGAATACTATCAAAAAAAGTGTCGTCCATTTGGACATTCGTTCGATAGGCCTGAATCGCGCGGTCATAATCTTTCATTTCCTCATATAACAATCCCAGAAAGTCACGAACGCGCAATTCGTTAGGTCTCACGCGCAAGATGGCGTTTAACTGCTCGATTGCAGCCGGAAAATTCCCCATTTCACCATAAATTTGAGCCTTGAGAATCTGCGCATGCAAATCATCTGGATTTTGCTGGAGAAAATAATCCAAATGGTTCAAAGCCTTGTCCGTGTTATGTTGGCCAATATACAGCCGGATAACACGCAACCGGAATTCCCGATGATGCGGATTGACCTCAATCAAGTAGCGTTCCAAAAGATCGATAGCCTCCTGAGGCTCCTCTGCTTCTTCGGAAATGGCCACTAACTTCAGGTACGCCCTTTCAAAGGTAGGATGAAGAGCAATGGCATCCTGAAAATGGTCCTTGGCTTCCTGTTTCGTTTTCGCCTCCAAAGCAATCACCCCCAAATAATAATGGGCTTCAGCGGAGCCAGGGACATGAACTAATAAATCATGGAATACATCTTCAGCCATTTGAAGCTCTTTGATATTCAACAGAAGAGTCCCATGAGAAATGTATATTCGTTCATCCTGAGGAAAATGTCGTTCCCCTTCAGCCAAAATTTCCACAGCTCGCCCGGTATCCCCTCCCCCGGCAAAAATTTTCGCCAAATCGAAAAACATTGCCGCCTGAGAAATTTCCGACACAGGGATTTGTCTTGCTAGGTCCACGGCTTTAGTCAAATGCGACATAGAGAAATGCAGTTTGGCAAGCCGAAATTTTAAAAACTTCGAATCCGCGTCAAATGCCAAACCTGCCTGATATTCCTCTAAAGCTGTTGTGGCATTGTTATTCAACTCGGCAAGGGAACCTCGAAGGAAGTGATAGTAGGCCTGAGGATGGACAGTTTCCCGCGTTACCATGGACGCTTCCTGTCCATTCAAAGTGGGAGGGGGAGCTGTCCCACAGGAGACCACCAGAAGTGGAATTCCCCACAAAAGAGTTCTCAGACGCCCCAACCACATTGGGAATGTCTCTCCTGCCCTAACCTTCTTCGCCATAGCTTGCACCCTTGTAGAATTCATATACCGTCCCTCAACAATAATTCTTTATACTATACCAGCCTGTCTCTCTCTCGTTAAGTTATTAAATTTGGCATACCGGTCATGAAATTGCAGATCCACTTCTCCAATGGGTCCATTCCGATGTTTTCTCACTAGGATTTGCGCAATGCCTTTCTGCTCAGTATCAGGCTCATAGACCTCCTCGCGATAGATAAACATTACCACATCGGCATCTTGCTCAATCGCACCCGACTCGCGCAAATCAGCCAGCACGGGGATGGGCGGTTTTCGATTTTCCACCGCCCGGCTTAACTGAGAAAGGGCAATCACAGGAATATTCAATTCTTTTGCCAATCCTTTTAAGGCCCGGGAAATATCCGAAATTTCTTGTTGGCGAGATTCTGAATCTCCACGCCCTTCCATCAATTGCAAATAATCGACTACCAGAAGGTCCAACCCATGTTCGGCTTTCAACCGTCGAGCTTTCCCGCGCATTTGCTGAAGAGTCAAATTTCCAGAATCGTCTATGAAAATCCTGGCCTGCTCCAGCCGACTCGCCGCCTCAGTTAAGGCTACCCAATCATGTTTCGTTAATTGCCCGGTCCGGAGAGCATGAGAGTCTAACAGCGCCTGGGAACTCAGCATACGCAAAACCAGCTGCGCACGAGACATTTCTAAGCTAAAGATTCCGACTACGGCATTGGATCGAAGTGAAGCATATTCGACCATCCCCAAGGCCAAGCTGGTCTTCCCCATACTCGGCCTGCCCGCCACAATAATTAAATCCGATGGTTGAAGCCCAGCCAGCATATTATCCAAGTCCGAAAACCCGGTGGGCACTCCGGTGATCCGTTCTTTTCGGCTATACAACCGGTCAACAATCTCAACACTATCCTTAATGATACTACTGACAGGCGCAAAAGTTCCTCCCAAATGCCCCTGGGCTAATCGAAAAATTTCCCGTTCGGCAAATTCAAGGAGTTCATTCGTCCCCGTCGTCCCCTCATAGCCTCGCATGGCCACCTCGGTGGCGGTTTGAACAAGGCCACGAAGCAGGGATTTATCTCGAACAATATTACTGTGATACCGGATATTGGCGGCACTGGGAACCACCTGTACAATTTCTGCAATATACGAAGCGCCTCCGATCTGGTCGAGTTCGCCGGTCCCTCGCAAATAGTCTGTCAGCGTAATTTGATCAACAGGTTGATTCCGCTCGGATAATGCCACCATGCCACGATACACGATCCGGTTTCCCGTTCGATAAAAGTCATCCTCCGACAAAATTTCCATCGCTCGATTAAGCGCCGCATTATCAAGAAGAATGGCGCCAAGAACGGATTGTTCCGCTTCGAGATTTTGGGGAGGAACCCGGATCTCTGGTGCTTCAGATATTGCCATGGTTGAATGCTTGTAATCGTTGAGGAAGTTCTTGAACTAGCATCCTGGTTTGCCGGGGTTTTTGAGAATAAGAAGTGAATTCTAACAAGAGCACCGATTGCGGAGTGGAAGTCTTTTCTTCAAAAATCATTGCACACGGCACCCCTCGACGCCGAGCAACTGTGGTAACCCAACTCAAGGCCGATTTTGGAGAACCTTCTATCATTTCTTCAATCACACAAATTCCAGCCCCCCGTAAACGCTGAGCAAGAGCGAAGGATGCCTCAGACTGATGAGGAGAAGTAAAAATTCTGACAGGCTTCAATCCATTGCCGCCCACCTTTCCTCCCCGCTCCAAGGCGGAAAACACGCGGTCCAAATCCAGCCCTAATCCAATGGCAGACAGGTCCCGGCCAAACCGCCCAACCAAATGATTGTAACGTCCTCCTCCACCGATTTCACTGCCGAACGTAGAGGTAAAGACATCAAATACGACACCATCGTAATAGTCAAACCCGCGAAATTCACCAAGGTCTAAAAGAATATGATCTTGCACGCCGTTTGCGATCAATTGACGATACACCTGCGTCAGACGTTGTAAGGGCTTAAGCAATTGCTTATCCTTCCCGGCGATTCGCATTCCCCATTCCAGCACTTCGTCCCGGCCGTACCGTTCGGGCACCTGCAATATGTCCTTTACCTTAGAACGAGATAACCGTTCAGTCTCTAAAATTTTTTCCAGCTGAGGAATATCTTTATGGGCTGCCGCGATTTCTGCCTGCTTTCGCCCACTAAGAGATAAACCGGATTGGGCCAACAACGCTTTAAAAAATCCGACATGACCAAGAGAAATTTTCCATTCTGGCAATCCAATCCGTTCCAAAAGCCCCGCCAATAAAGTCACGACTTCGGCATCACTTTGAGACGTATCCTTGCCAAGCAGTTCAAATCCGACCTGAAATACTTCCCGGTCCCGTCCACGATGTTCCGGTTCATACCGAAAAACCGTGGTCCGATAGGAAAACCGCAAGGGAAGAGCATCTCCTCCGAGGCCCATGGCCACCATCCGGGCAATCTGAGCGGTCGCATCTGGTCGCAAGACCAGAATTCGGCCTGACCCCCAATCCGCAAATTTATAGCATTTCTCCAGGATCTCAGGAGCCAAGCCCACGGCTAATACATCAAGATACTCAAAGGTAGGAAGAATGATTTCCTGATAGCCCCAGGTCGAACAATGCGCCAACAATTGATCTTCCAACCACCGGACGCTTTGCGCCGTATGAGGAAGTAATGTAGCTGTACCAATGGGGATAAGCGAGCGGAGTGGTTTCATGAGGCGAATGGAAGCGAACCTGCCAACTCGAAATGTTTGGCCAAGATAGTCTGCAGAAAGAAGCCGTCAAGCTAGCTGAGATCAACCATGCGAACGGACAGAATATCTTTCTCTTTTTTGAGAAGATCCAACACGACGGAAGCAAGCGGGGCATCCAGACCAATAATCAGCAGTGCTGATGCACCACGCTCGACTCTGGCGCATTGCATCCTGGCAATGTTGACATCATGCTGGCCTAAAATCTGACCAACCATACCAATCACCCCAGGGCGATCCACGTTATCGATCAAAATCATTTGCCCTTCCGAGACCACCTCAACCTGAAATTGGTTTATTTCGACAAAACGCGGTTCCTGACGATGAAAAAGAGTTCCACCCAGAGAATAGGTATGCGAACCGGCTTCGACTTTGATCCGGATTAAACTGGAGAAGTCTCCGGCATCACTACTTTTCACTTCCTTAACTTCAATACCACGTTCTTTTGCCACGATAGGGGCATTCACGTAGTTGATGACATCTTCCAAAATAGGAGAGAGAAGGCCCTTTAACACAGCAACGGTCACGGGTGCCACGGTGAGTTGAGCCACCTCACCAAAATATTCAACGGTAACGGATTTAATCCCTCCATCTAATAATTGAGCCTGAAATCGACCCATACGTTCGGCCAGGACCAAATAGGGCTGCAGTTGGGGAAGCACTTCAGGTGCCACAGAGGGAACATTCACAGCCCCTCTGGCAATGCCTCGCTTGAAATAATCAACGAATTGTTCAGCAATGCCAACTGCCACATTCTCTTGAGCTTCTTCGGTAGAAGCACCTATATGAGGCGTGCAGATAAAGTTATCAAGATCCATGAGAGGATGCTTGGGATCCACTGGCTCATTTTCAAACACATCAAAGGCCGCGGCGGCAACTTTCTGGGATTTCAATGCTTCGCATAAATCCAGTTCATTGATGATACCGCCTCTGGCACAATTTACGATCATGACTCCATCTTTCATCTTTGCTAGGGTCTCGGTGTTAATGAGGCCTCTCGTTTCATTGGTCAAGGGCGTATGAACCGAAATCACATCAGAACGATGGAACAATTCATTTAAGTCCACCACTTCAATCCCCATTTGTTTGGCCCGCTCCACGGCCAGATAGGGATCATAGCCAATGACATTCATGGACCATCCCTGGGCCAATTTTGCAACGTACGACCCAATCTGTCCTAACCCTACCAACCCCAAAGTTTTATTATAAAGTTCTGTTCCCATGAACCGGGTTTTTTCCCACTTACCTGCCTTCATGGACATGGTCGCCTGTGGGATCTTTCGACTCATCGACGCAATCATCGACATGGTGTGCTCTGCAGTGGTAATCGTATTTCCACCTGGAGTATTCATGACCACAATACCGCGCCGGGTTGCCGCCTCGCTGTCAACATTATCCAAACCGGTTCCGGCACGCCCCACAATACGAAGACGACTACCTGCCTCAATCACGTCTTTCGTGACTTTGGTTGCAGACCGAACAACCAACCCTTCATATTTGGGAATTTCTTGAAGCAATTCCTCTTTCGTGAGCTTGGTTTTCACATCCACAGAAAATCCGGCCCGCTCTAGGACTTCAACTCCTTTAGGGGAAAGGCTGTCACTCACTAATATATTCATAGTATCTCCAATATAGGGGAGGCCCCACTTTAGTTCTTACAGGGAAATCTTGAGCAGTCTTGCCTCATCCACACGCAAGGTTGTCGCAAATATATTCGTATTATTATCTTTATCTTGTAACTTGGCAGGTCATTCGTAATCAGATTCCCAAGGCGACGTTAGGCTTTGCGTTTCTCAAAGTCCGCCATAAAGTCAATTAACGCATCAACGCCAGCTTCAGGCATCGCGTTATAAATACTGGCGCGCATTCCGCCAACAGAACGATGGCCTTCAAGTGTTGTTAATCCTGCCTCTGTCGCTCCTGCAAGGAAATCCTTATCCAAATCCGGTTTGGCCAATACGAAGGGGACGTTCATCCAGGACCGAGAGGCCTTTTCCACGGGATTTCGGTAAAATCTTGACCCATCAATTGCTGCGTAGAGTTTATCGGCCTTCCGTTGATTAATGGCACTCATCGCCGAAAGCCCACCTTGTTTTTTTAACCATTTAAACACCAAACCGGCAATATACACGGCATAAGTTGGCGGTGTATTCAACATAGAATCCGCTTCTGCTTGTTTGGCATAATCGTACACGCTTGGGGTAATTGGCAACGCATTTCCAATGAGGTCGTCCCGCACAATCACTAATGTCAAGCCGGCTGGGCCGATATTTTTTTGTGCGCCAGCATAAATGATTCCGAACCGACTGACATCAATGGGACGCGATAGTATAGTGGATGAAAAATCGGCAACTAACGGCACCTCGCCGGTATCTGGGACCCAGTGAAATTCCACCCCACCGATCGTCTCATTGGGCGTGTAATGCACATAGGCGGCATCCTGACTTAATGCCCAACCTTCAAATGGTGGAATACTCGTAAATTTATCGCTTTCGGAAGATGCCGCAACATTGACACCACAATATTTTTTTGCATCGCTTACGGCTTTTTTGCCCCACGCACCGGTTAAAATGTAATCAGCTTTACTTTTCCCACGCAAAATATTCATGGGAATCGTGGCAAATTGCGTGGACGCCCCGCCTTGCAAAAAAAGCACTTTATAATTAGCAGGGACTCCCAATAAATCGCGAACATCTTGCTCGGCTTCTGCAGCCACCGAGACAAACTCTTTCCCACGATGGCTCATCTCCATGATTGATGCACCAGAGCCACGCCAATCCGGCAATTCGGTCTGAGCCTGTTTTAACACTTCTTCCGGCAAGATCGCCGGACCCGCACTAAAGTTATATAACCGCGGCATTATCTGACTTGTCCTCCATCCCTAAACTGGCGTCATACCTATTGAATTACAAATCTCACCAGTGTGAAAAAGAGGTTACGCTAGCACAGGGTCCTAGACCAGTCAAGAAGAGGACGGAACCTTGTTATTCCAATTTTGGATACCCTACAATGACCCGCGATTGGAGAAGGCTTTCATAGATTTTCAAGAAGGTTGGAGCACAACTTGGGAACACAAACA
Organism: Candidatus Nitrospira neomarina; assembly: GCF_032051675.1. NCBI lineage: Bacteria > Pseudomonadati > Nitrospirota > Nitrospiria > Nitrospirales > Nitrospiraceae > Nitrospira > Candidatus Nitrospira neomarina. Next base: position 4,030,377 of record NZ_CP116968.1, on the reverse strand, counting down.
GGTCTGAGATTGGAACAACGGGGGGACGGGAATTACTATAAAGTCATTCTCCACATCGGGAGTACTTTGATCCCCATCAGTGATGACATTGTTGAGGAATTGCGAAACCAGACTGCGCTTCCACCTGATCAATTTTTCGCGCTTTTCCTCAACAAGGTGGGATACTCATCCTACTTGCAAGAGCAGATACGCCGGGAAGTACGAAACACCGGAGACCTTAATCCTCAAATATCAGCCATTCAAGAATTCTTTCGGAAGGAATAACTTCACACCGCTTTCGAAGAATGCCTGATGCCCGTCCGCTCCCTACTGCTATCTAATCTATCCAAGCAATTTATCCATAAAATTGAGAATGCGCATCTTCTTGTCCGGGTCTTTTTCTAAAGACAGTGCCCGCTGATAATGCTGCACCGCCAACTCCGGCTTACGCTTTTCTTCATAGATCCGGCCAACCCCGAATGTCGCTTGGGCATCATCAGGGTTGGCTTTGAGCGCTCGGCTAAAATAATCCATGGCAAAATCGTCTTGCCCCTTATCATATAAAAACCAGCCAATCGCGGTCGCGGCCGGAGCAAAGTTTGGTTCCAGCCGAAGGGCTTCTTCGTACTGTCGTTTCGCTAAATCCAGTCTCCCCTTGTTTTCATAAAGACCTCCCAGGGCGAAATACACTTCAGCATCATGAGGATCAATCTGCAACGCCTTTTTATATTCTTCAATCGCCGGCTCAATTTTACCTTGTTCCGCTAAGGCACAGGCTAGATTGGTATGCCCAAAGGCATCATCAGGACGGAGCTTCAGGACTTCCCGATATTGTGGAATGGCCATTTCCAACTGTCCTTGATCCTGATAGGCCACCCCGAGTTTAAGGCGAGCTGCCACATAAGAGGGGTCCCGCTTAATGGCTTCGCGGTAGGCTTTAACGGCCTGATCGATACGATCCTTGGCCTGATAAATTTGCGCCAGGAAAAAGTATGGATAGGGAGAGTGAGGAGCCAACGCTCCTACTTGTTCATAACTGGCCACCGCCTCCTCCATCCGTCCGGATTGTGTATAAAACACTCCTTCAAATAACAAAAAATCCGGCGCATCCGATCCCTGAACCCGCAAGCGCGCCATCCACTCCTGAAGCAGTTGCACATCGGCCTCTTCACCAAAAGCCCGAGGATAGATCTTCCACGCTTCAGCAAAATCCCCACGCAACATGCACACGACATTCAGCGCGAAATAGGGCAAAGGCCCGCAGTCAGCCTGTTCAGACCACTGTCGCGCCTTTGCGTAGACCACATCCCATTCTCCCTGGCAAATGGCGTCATTAATTACATGCTCATAATCTACACTCATGCCCACATCCTTTTAATCGAGTTCAATCATGCTTATTCATTCGCTAACGCGTCAGCGAATCTTCAATATCCGGCGACGTGGCCTCCATGAGACTTCCTAGATACGGATGTCGCTCAAGCATCTTTTGCTTCATAACCCAGGCCACTGTTCGATACGACCAATGGCCCTTTACTCCAGACCGCAATTTGGCAATGTACTCAACCTCAGCAAAATCCATTTTAAACAAACACCGAACACGAAACCCAAATGGAATGGCATAGAGAGCCGCCTCCTGATTGCTGACACGCAACCGCTCTATATCCAGTCGCACGGCATCCATGGCTTGCCGATATTCTCTCTCCACCCCTGCCTCCGACAAAACAGACGGCACCTCGTACCCATGAATCGTGGTAAAATTTTGCTGAATCTGCTGACAACGCCGGTGCCGGTGCATATCCCGCCACCCACCGATATCCATCAGAATGTCAAAGATAAAGGCATACCCGGAGCGGAATTCCTTTATCAAATCGTCATGAGGACCACGACCGCGTAGCGCGGCATCGACGACTTCCTGTTTCTCTTTTTCCGACCACTGTTGTACCCACTCAAGGAGGAACCGGTACGGGGCATGGCTCACTCGATATACCAGCGTCGTCACTAATTCATCCAACGGCGCATGCGGTTCCAGCAAATCAACCGGCTGATCCCTCCCTTTCCAGGATTGCGGATCATCATAGCTGGCCTGTTTGAGTCGCCCCTTCACCTGGCGAAGCACGTCCTTATATACCGAACCTTGATATTCGTTTGCCCCCGCATACCGGGCTAAGGTCGGCGCCAAGGGCTCTAACCCTTTGGTCTCTTCTTGCTGCAACTCGGCCCACACCGTTGAGGGTGACTTGGCACACGCATTCTTCAGATCTTCTCCAATCCCCTTCAATTCCGGCAATTGAGCAGACAGCAACCGCGTAATTTGCTTTTCCAATGTGCGAATACTGACCACCTGCCCCACATTCGTCATGGCCGCCAGTGGAAGCAGATAGCGAATGACATCATAGGTTCGAGCACCGATGGTTCGATCGTAATCTGCGGGTTTCATACTCTCCGGCCTGGGATACCGCTTCCCCAAATAGGTTTGGATCGGATCTTTCAGCAACCGATAAATATTATAGAGGCTGCCAAGGATACCGCGATATTCCCCTTCGATTTCCGTATTAGCGATCTCGCCAGGCACGTAACAGCCGGCTGCCGCAAAGTTTTGATAGCGGCTGGATTTGGCTTGCCCATCCCACAGAGGTTCATCCTCAAGACGAATAGCCGCCAGTTCAGATATATGTTCGAAACACACCGTTGCATGCCCAAGATCGGCAATTGACCCGTGCCCATAGGCAAAATAAAACTGTTCCCAAAACTTTTCGGAAGAATGGGAATGGACCCATCGCAGACTCTCCTCAATAGAATCCGGTGAACGACTATATCGAGCCAGGGCATAGGCAGATTTTTCCGGCGGCATGGGGGCCAGAGCAATCACTTTCCGATTTCGTTGCTCGTCGCTCATCGATTCAATCCTTTCAACTTATCCCGAAGAAAACACCATCGAAACAGAGAAGACAACACTATAGTCAGACAGGAGTGACATCTCAAGTCAGGCATTATCTCTCCGCCAGGTATGCTCAAAAGACCTTGAAAGTGCCTGGCACCTCCACTACACTCCACCGGATCTCCAGGTAGAAATCCAATCCTCGATGAATATTTCCGATCGACAATCCATGCATGGCCAATGGTCCTCCCGATGGACCTTCATCCTTGCGGCCACCGGTGCGGCCGTGGGGTTGGGCAATATTTGGAAATTCCCCTACCTCACGGGAGAAAATGGAGGTAGTGCGTTTGTTCTGGTGTATATCCTCTGCGTGGCAGCCCTGGGGATCCCCTTAATGATGGCCGAAATTTTGTTGGGCCGAAGAGGACGTTCCACCCCAATTCGTTCCATGCAAGTGCTGGCGGAAGAAACCAACACCACCCAATGGTGGCAAATTGTTGGCTGGTCAGGCACTTTGGCGGGCATGTTGATCCTTTCCTACTACAGTGTCATTGGCGGCTGGACACTGGCCTATATTTTCAAATCAGGTGCGGGGACTTTCAGCGGAACCTCGGGCCAATTTGCTGCAGACACCTTTAACAATTTTATAGGGAGCGGAACCACGCTCTTCTTTTGGCACACGGTATTTATGACCCTGACCATGACCGTCGTGGCAGGGGGAGTCAAAGGAGGATTGGAAAGAGCAATACAATTTCTTATGCCGACTCTTTTCCTGCTTTTGCTGCTTATGGTCGCCTACAGCATGACCACGGGTTTTTTTGGAAAAGGTCTGGAATTTCTCTTTACGCCGGACTTCAGTAAATTGACAGGCGCGAGCATGCTCACAGCCATGGGGCAAGCCTTCTTTAGCCTCAGTCTTGGCATGGGCACCATCATGATCTACGGCTCGTATGTTCCCAAAGACACGTCAATCGCCTCCACCTCAATTATCATTGGCCTAGCTGACACCCTTGTTGCCTTATTAGCCGGCATGGCCATTTTTCCAATCGTCTTTGCAAACAATATGGAACCAGGCTCCGGACCAGGTCTCATTTTTCAAACACTGCCCGTCGCGTTCGGCAACATGCCCGGCGGCCTCGCCTTCGGCTCGCTCTTTTTCATTCTCTTGCTTGTAGCCGCTTGGACCTCGTCGATTTCTTTGATCGAACCCCTGGTCACCTGGCTCATTGAAACTTTTGGATTCTCACGAATCAAGGCTTCTCTGTATTCAGGGGTAACCACCTGGCTGATTGGCCTCGGAACAGTCTGGTCATTCAACTGGTGGGCAGAAATCAAGTTTTTCGGTCTATCCTTTTTTGATCTGTTAGATTTTGTGACATCCAATCTCATGCTCCCCCTGGGTGGGATTCTCATTGCTCTCTTTGCCGGGTGGCTCATGAAGGCCGAAAGCACTAAATCCGAACTCAACATACATAACCCTACCCTCTACCTTGCCTGGCAGGCTCTCGTACGTTACATCGCCCCGGTTGCTGTGTTTATTGTCCTCCTCAACGCGATCGGCATTCTATAGCCTGCAGGACGGCAACTTTCCCTAAATCTTTCCCGCACGCATGAGACAGACGTCCTGATTTTTCCGGCGAATATGGATCAAGAATCCCGGAAACTAAACCGATAAGACCTTCAGGAAAGGAGATGCCTCATGAGTGAATTTTCTGCATTAGCGGCCGCCAACTTTCTTACCCAAGCTTCGCTTCCGCTCATCCAAGCAGCCGTCGTTCCCCAATCCCAAGGAAACCCGTCACCGTCTTCCACCCAAGACACAGTATCGCTTTCATTGGAAGCCAAAGCCCTGCACGCCAACCACAAGTAGTCTCAATCTGAACGGTGGCTATGGCCACCGGAATTTTAAGCCAAGGGACAGCATCGATCACCCATTAATCCCTCCATACTTCTTGTCTGTTAATTTAGGTGAATCTTTAGCAAGCATCGTTCAACTCTGTCATTCATCCCATTAAATGAAAAACGCGATTTAGTATCAGAAAACGAACCATCCACCCGGAGTGAAGCCTGGTCGAATCCCTGTCTGCAGCCGTGGCCCAAACATCTATTCGGCAACCCGGGAAAACTCCCCTCTGAGTTTACCTAACTCTAAGCACCCCAAGATTCACAAGCCTTTGGAATCCATCTAAAGCATGGCTTACTCTTTGTCCGCACAATCACTTGTTAGTGAGTTGCATAGATTTTTTGTTAGAAACTTTCACAGCTTGATCACTAAAAAAACGGGAATTCTCTTTGGTGGGGGAACGGAAAGGATTTTATGCAGATTGAGGAAAATAGCTCTGACTAAAAGGATTAGAGTCAGGTCTTTTGAGGTGAAGGACACTGGTCAGACTGGGTTGAGTGATCCATGGGGAGGGCTTGTTCTGAAAGATGAGCCAGTTGATTGGCCCGGTTGATGAGTTTATCTAACTCGCGGACGGCCAAAGACAGTCGCGCAAGAGGATCTTTCACAGGTTTCTTGGATGGCATGTTCAAAGATAAAGGTGAAGATTCCATTTTTTTGACCTCAATAATCTAATGATTGTAACCCTTTAGAATAAAAAGTTCATTGAATTGTTGGTTCCAATTATGGGAAATTCCTGCTCAATATTGGAATTTCATGAAATGCTCATGAGAGAGTTGGCGAAAACGGAAGCTGAATGAGGCTTAACTTGCAAATTCTCTGACTAACTCATCGGGATGTTCTGAAGACAAAAAAAGGAATTTTAATGTTAAAGGGATTCAAAAGGGAACAATTCATCATCGAAATGACTGGCGTGCTGTTCATGCTCTTTTTGGTTGGAACGGCGTGGGGGGTGGATTTTGACGCCAGAAATCGTGTGACCAAGGGCACTCTCGAATTCGGATTTCTCACCGGGTATTGGCAAGGAAATAATGCCTTTGGAAATGAACCGTCAGCTAATCGTAGCGCCGTTTATTTCCTACCTCAATTGGGCCTGGTGTTGACGGATGAAATTAGCTCAGGTTGGACCTCCGGGAACATCGAAGTGTTAATTGAACCGTTGGCTGCGCACTATTACCAACCGTTTAGCGCCTCAGCGTTCGGAGGCTCGTTAATGGTGAAATATAACTTCCTTAACTTTGGACGGTGGATGCCATTTTGGGATGGTGGAGCAGGCATGTTGTGGACAGACCTGGGACCCCGGATTCCCGAACAAAGCACGCAATTTAATTTCGTCCTTCAAACGGGGCCGGGTGTCTCCTATTTTGTGACAGAGAACACGGCGGTGACCCTCGGTATTCGCTTCCATCATATTTCCAACGCAGGAATTGGCGAACGGAATATTGGGTTGAACGGCTGTCTCTTCAATGTCGGCATATCCTTTTTTTCCCCGTGAGATATTGTGATTCGAGAATCCGCAACTCTTGGTACTCGCCTGCGCGTGCCCACGCTCTGAAACAATCGGTCTTCACCCTGCCCGTGATTGTCGTCTCTAGAGCTATCCAGAATATTTTTGAACACACGAAAGGGAGGGCAACCCGGGGATAGGGGAATCAACGTCTTAGACGGGAAACACGCCACATGATGATTCTCTCCCCCCAAAGAGGATTTGAATAAACACGGCATTCAGAGCAGGCTTCAACGAATAGATCCGCCCATTTTCATTGGGAGCATTGAGAGTTGGAACAAAGAAACGATCTTTGATAGGGAAGCTTATCGAACCTAGGTTCTGTAGTCATAAAACTGATATCTACGTGCTGCCGGGAAATTCTGTCGAGGACAAGGTCAGGCCATCCATGAGCCAGACCGCCACCTGTCCTGTACTGCGATTATGCCAAATCACATCGGCCTTCCCATCTCCATCTGCGTCACCGACCTGCGCAATACGCCACCCCGAGTGCATACCCGGCAAAAAGCCGGATTCCTCAATCGCCCCTCCGTTCATCAACCAGATGCCCACCTTCCCGGTACCGGTATGGCGCCAAACCATATCAGTCGTCCCATCCCCGTTCAGATCACCAAAGCCTGCTTTTTCCCACTCTGGTGTGGTCCCTCCGAGGAATCCCACCGAGGTGATCCTCGCCTCATCCAGCACCCACACGGCAGATACCCCTCCGCTATGGCGCCAAATGATGTCCGCCAGGCCGTCCGCATTCACATCACCGATCCCAACGATCTGCCACGCTAAGGGCACACCGGGCAGTGAACGGAATCTGCTAATTGAGGGCCCATCCATGAGCCAAACCGCAACAGCTCCGTTTTGCATATTGTGCCAGATGAGATCGGCACTTCCATTGCCATCCATATCGCCCACTCCCTTAATCACCCAATCCAAGGAAGCGCTCCCGGGGAAACTGGCCGAGGTGATCGTCAACCCATTCAAAAACCAGACAGCCACCGCGCCACTTAGGGTGTTGCGCCAGACAATATCAGCCATTCCGTCATTACTCACATCACCCACTCCAACGATCTGCCAATCGGATGAAACCCCACCCAGGAAACCAGAGGAACCAATCAAACCTCCATTCATTAACCACACCGCCACCTCTCCGGTTCTCACATTGCGCCAGACAATATCCGCCTTGCCATCTCCATTGAGATCGGAACTGACAGGGGCACGAGGAGAGGGTTCCTCTAAAGGAGGCTGAAGGCCAAGGAATACCCCAGATTCTGAGGTAAAGCTTACCTCCTTTGGCAGAATTAATCGGATAGTCGCACTTGGATCGCTGACATCAATGAGGTTATTCATCTCGACCCTGGCCGATAAAAACGCTTCAATGGGAAGCTCCTGCCCATCAACAACTGTAACTCTGACCTCCAACTCCTTTGGCTCCGGTAAAGGAAGCCCAAGAGCCTGGTCACTCATCTCTCCCAAACGAATGATGGCATTGGTAAAGCAATTGGAAGACAAATCCCGACAAGAGGGAAACCCATCGACCCTCATAGAAAATCTGATGTTTGCCATGGCCACGCCCGGATCCAGCCTAAACCTCAATCGATCATTGATTTGAATGGAGGCCAATCCCATGCCCTCTTGCGAACTTCGATCCGGTGTCGTCGAGGTCACTTTAAGCGCGAGGGTTCCAGTGGCTAAATTAGCTGTGGCATAGGCAGAGCCGGTTTCACCGTCTGGTCCGATTACCGGACCCGTGTCCAATTGGATTTCAGTGCGTCCATTTTCCTCGACAACGGAATTCCCCCCAATCGGCCCTGAAACACCAATTTCAATTTTATACGCATGGCTCTGTGACGGGACAGACACACAAACCATCCCCACCAGAATGAGGGATATGATAGTCAGGCTCAGACCGGTCACGTAGGGGATTATGTGTTTCGACATCAATTGATTTGACATAAGAGATTACATGAGCAAGGTTGACTAACCTTATCGGATAGACCATTCCATTCTTAAAAATCAGGCACCACATTCCAGATCTTTTCTCCCTCGCCATTTCTTTATTTTCTTTCCAGACTCCTCAAAAACGTCAGCCTTTCTATTAAAACCCGGAAATTACAGGGGAGTGTTGAATAAAACCAATTTCCAAGGGCATATTGCTTCACAGGCACGTTGCCTATTAGAGGCCTCGGGGCGGTTCAAAAAAGTTCGTCCGGCAAGACCGCAGTCATTTTTGCGCGCAGAGCGTACTTCCAGTACGTGAGCACGGAAAAATGGCGAGAACGCCGCTGGCGGCTTTTTTCAACAGCCCCTACAGAGATTCCGGGTTGAACACAGAAGGGACCCGAATGGCTGTTCGTTTCTTCGATCGGAAGAAGAGCAGGCAGATCTGGTCTAAAAGGGGTAGGACATCATCCTACTCGGATGGTTTGATCAGAAAGCAGGGCACATGAACCGGACGGACACATCTTTATAAATTAGCAGGAGAGAGCAAACCCTCGTGGAAGAGAAAGCCAAAAAAGCAATGGGAATAAGGGATTTGTCCCGAAAAACAAAATCGGGGAGATGCGTCGACATGCCACAGAAGATCAATGAAAGACCCTCCCCATTAATTAGCAGGGAAAGTCTTTTGCAGTATTCTCAAGAGAGCAAAATGAAAAAAGGCCTCACACCCAAAGATGTGAGGCCTTCATAAAGAAACAAGATATTGTCCTACCGCTTGTATCTTAAGTTTCGCCTTCTGTCGAAACACCCGGACTGACAGCCCGGCTCACTCTGCGTTTAGTCAAACGAGTGCCTCCCGTAGAGCTCCAATAAAACCATCATTCCCATGTTTGGGTTTGCGGTTGGCCTCCAACATTAAAACCGTACAAAATCACGAGATCATCCTTATTGAACCTCCCAGTCAGTAGAGGTGCCCCGCGGAAATTTGGTGTCCATGACGTCTTTCCCGTTCATTAACCACAGCGCCACCGCGCCACTCGTGCGGTTTTGCCAAATGACGTCATCCTGACCATCCGCATTCACATCACCCAACCCCGTGATCTGCCAGTCCAGGGGCACTCCACCAGGAAATCCGACAAAAGCCACAGTGGGCCCGTTCATAATCCAGATGGCCACCGAACCATTGAGGTTATGGTGCCAAACGATATCCGCCGTTCCGTTACCATCCACATCCCCGATTTCCTTAATGACATAACTGAGAGGGGCACTCCCTGGAAATCCCGTCGACGTGTGGGTCAAGCCGTTCATGAACCACACCGCCACCGCCCCGGTCGTCGTGTTCCGCCAAATCACATCGGCTTTTTCATCGGCATTCACATCACCGACACCGGCGATCTCCCATTGCACCGGCGCACTGCCAGGGAACCCAAATTTGATAATGGTCGACCCGTTCATGAGCCAGACAGCCAAGCCCCCGCTGACGCTATTGTGCCAGATAAGATCCGCGGTACCGTTGCCATCCACATCACCGATTCCTTTGATGACATATTTGAGGGATGCGCTCCCTGGAAATCCCGTCGAGGTGTGGGTCAACCCCTTCATAAACCACACCGCCACAACCCCGGTCGTCGTATTTCGCCAAATCACGTCGGCCTGGCCGTCACCATTCACATCCCCCGTTCCCATGATCTGCCAATTCGATGAAACACCACCCAATACACCGGTGGTGGTCACCGCAGCATCGTTCATGAGCCAGCCCACCACAAGCCCATTGAGGCTATTTCGCCAAAGGAGGTCTGCCGTTCCGTCAGCGTTCAAATCGTTAGATAACTTCCTTGCGCCCTGATTGTTCGCAGTAATAGTCAGATCTGAACTACGTAAGAACTCACCATCCGTCGCAGACAACCGCAACACATACGCCCCCGCTTGGCTGAAACTGGCCGTCGTACTCAGGGCCGACGCATTGCCAAAGGTCACCGTTCCAGGCCCGCTCACTTTACTCCACGTGCTGGATACCGTCCCTGGGGTAGCCGGGAGGCCATCATCCGTCACCGTGCCGTTCAGCGAAGCCGTATTCGGCAGGGCAACGGTGATTGAGGGCCCCGCACTTACCGACGGCGGTTGATTGCCTGGATTCTGAGTAAATGTAGCCGTCACCGCACGCGCGCCCGTCATACTCACCGTGCAGGTGCCCGTGCCCGTGCCCTCACACCCGCTGCCACTCCAGCCTATGAACGTCGAGCCTCCACTCGCCAGTGCCGTCAGCGTCACCGACGTCCCATTGGCATAGTCCTGGGTACAATCGTTCCCGCAGGAGATACCCGCGGGATTACTGGTCACCGTCCCACTGCCCGTCCCGCCTTTCGTGACTGTCAGGGTCTGTTGCACGGGCGTAAACGTGGCGGTCACCGCCCGCGCCGCCGTCATACTCACCGTACAGGTGCCCGTGCCCGTACAGCCGCCCCCGCTCCAACCCCCAAAGGTCGAGCCCGAAGCGGCCACCGCCGTCAGCGTCACCGACGTCCCATTGCCATAGCCCTGGGTACAGTCGTTCCCGCAGGAGATGCCCGCGGGATTACTGGTGACCGTCCCACTGCCCGTCCCGCCTTTTGTGACTGTCAGGGTCTGTTGTACGGCCGTAAACGTGGCGGTCACCCCCTGCGTCGCCGTCATGGTCACGATACACGTACCCGTGCCCGAACAGCCGCCCCCACTCCAGCCCGCAAACGTCGAGCCTCCACTCGCCACCGCCGTCAGCGTCACCGACGTCCCATTGGCATAGCCCTGGGTACAATCGTTCCCGCAGGAGATGCCGTCGGGCGCACTGGTGACCGTCCCACTGCCCGTCCCGACTTTCGTGATCGTCAACGTCCGTTGCACCAAAGTAAACGTGGCCGTCACCGCCCGCGCCGCCGTCATACTCACCGCACACGTGCCCGTGCCCGAACAGCCGCCCCCGCTCCAACCCGCAAATGTCGAGCCGGCACTCGCCACCGCTGTCAGCGTCACTGCCGTCCCATTGGCATAGCCTTGGGTACAGTCGTTCCCGCAAGAGATGCCACCCGGCGTACTGGCCACCGTCCCACTGCCCGTTCCGGCTTTCGTGACCGTCAATGTCCGTTGCACGAGCGTAAACGTAGCGGTCACCGTCCGCGCGGCCGACATGCTTACCGTACACGTGCCTGTGCCTGTGCACCCGGCACCGCTCCAACCAGCAAAGATTGACAGAGATGCCCCTAAACCAGTCGGAGTGGCTGTGAGAGTGACAGAAGATGGTGGTTGAACAAGGTCATAGGGTATGGTTTGGCTATTAAATATAGTGAACGCCGCGGTCCCCGCCCCACTTCCAGCAACCTGTCCCGTTCCAGTTCCAGCAAAATTGACAGTAAGGTTGACAGGCGGGGGAGGCGCAGCGGCCAGATTAAAGGTCACGGTTACCGACCTGGCAGCATTCATAACTACGGTACACTGATTTCCGGATGTGCTTGCACAACCAGACCAACTGCTGAAGACCGACTGTGATGCCCCAATCCCGGTCGGAGCGGCGGTAAGCGTGACAGAGGAATTTTGATCATAGTCTAGCGTGTTACTCGAAAAAATGTTCAAGGTATCTGTCCCAGGCGAATTTGCTTCAACCCTACCGGTGCCTGATCCGGCAAAGGTGATGGTGAGGCCAACGGCCTGAGCCATGGACGGAAACACTCCACCTAACAATACCAGGACAAAAACGATAGCCCCCAAAGGCAATACCTTCACGTGAGCTTTCCGCATGGTGCGTCCTTTCTCAATTCGTTTCATCAATATTCTCTAGAGCGCTTATGGCTTTTACATATCTTCAGGCTGTCGTTTTACGAAAAAGCATTTCTGTCCACCGTATATGGCATTTTAATTAGTTTTCAAGGCGTCGTGATTCTGATCAGGGAAGCCATGATCCGGAGGAATGTATAGAAATAGTTTGGGAATTGCCTGGATCAGGCAGGTAGGCATGTCAGGAAAGGACGTTGGGGGCATGACACTATCCTGGTCCACGATGACTCAGCTTAATTATGAAGAAAGATGTCGTAGTCTACATCATTCTACATATTAATGGAACAAAAAAAGTATGCACTGAGAGAACCGCCAAATGATTAAAACATTCATGCCATTAACAAAGACCATATGCCGATAATTTTCTGAGAAAATGCGTTCTTCTTTCTTCACGGGAAAACCACGAACCTATGCGAGTCAGGCGGAAAAACCAATCAACAAGAGAAAAAGGGAACGGGATGGCAAGGAGAATGGCACCCATGACTATTCGAGTGCTTATTATTAGTTCTTCGTGTGACAATCCAGGGTAGCTCTTTCCAATTTCCATCAAAATTATCCTCAAATTCGCGCACACATGATTTTTTTTGCGTATTTCCCTCCGATCCCGGGCCCGCGCGCCAATTGACCCTCCGATGAGTTCTTTGGTATTTATCTGATCCTCCCAACATCCCGTTTAATATTCTTATCACCAAACGTCGAACCGAGGGTCAGAATCGGAAGCCCTCAACGGAGTCCAAAATATGACTGTGGGTGGTCGTTTTCTCAAAAGTCCCCCTGCTTCAGGATTGCCTGTCAGTTCTTCACAAACTGTCGGGAAAATGCCTAAGCTGTCGATAACGGTATTTCCTCTCTCGCACAGGAACCAGCTCCTGGAGAACACTTGCCCCTCGAATCTCCTCAAATATTCTGAGGCTAGGATATGCTGAATCGCCGACAGTTCCTCGTGGTGATGGGCGCTCTCGGTGCCTTGTCCAGCCTTCCGCAGGCGCGAAGTAGAGGCGAGACAACCTCTGGAATCCAGTTCGGTACGGCCAAACCTTTCTCATTTGATGAGCTGAAGCGGCGCGCCAAAGCGATGGCCACGACGCCCTATCAGGAACCGGTGGTCCGTCATGACGAGGTCTTGGAATCGATCGACTACGACGCCTTTCAGCAGATCGTATTTAAACGCGAGCGGGGGCTGGGCGAAGACGGTAGCGTGAATTTTCCGGCTCAATTCTTCCATCTCGGCCGTTATTTCAAAGTGCCGGTAAAGGTTCATGCGATTGAGGATGGCCGGTCCAGAGAAATTCTCTACCGTTCCGAGTACTTCACCTTCGGCGGAACCAGTCTCGGTAAAATCTTTCCGGATGATCTTGGCTTCTCCGGATTTCGCCTCCAAGATGGACCAGGAGCCACCACCGATTGGATGGCGTTTCTGGGCGCCTCCTATTTCCGTAGCTCCGGGGAACTCAATCAATACGGCCTCTCAGCAAGAGGCGTGGCGATCGACCCGGCCCTTCCCACCCCTGAGGAGTTTCCCCGCTTCACCGAATTTTGGTTGGACCCAGGAGCCCCGGACAGCAACGAATATGTGATCTATGCCCTGCTCGACGGCCCAAGCATCACTGGCGCATTCCGCATGGTCTGCATTAAGAACCAGCAGATTGTCATGGATATCGACGCCAATCTCTATGCGCGCCAGGACATCAAACGTCTGGGGGTCGCGCCGCTGACCAGCATGTTCTGGTATGCCGAGAACAATCGCCATCAGATCAGGGACTGGCGGCCAGAAATTCATGACAACGACGGTCTGGCAATGTGGACGGGCGCAGACGAACGTATTTGGCGCCCACTCAACAACCCGTCATCCGTCATGACCAACAGCTTCATCGACACGAACCCCAAGGGTTTTGGGCTGCTGCAGAGGGATCGCGCCTTCTACCACTATGAGGATGACGGTGTATTCTATGACCGGAGACCGAGCGTCTGGATCGAGCCGGTAGGTGAGTGGAACGAAGGCGCAATCCAATTGATCGAAATTCCGACCGACGACGAAATCCATGACAATATCGTCATCTATTGGCTGCCGAAGGAACCAGTTAAGGCCGGCTCTGAGTGGCACTACGCCTATCGACTCCATTGGGTGGAGACCGAGCCCTATTTGTCCGAAGCCGTCGCCCGGGTCATCCATACCCGGCTCGGCAATGCCGGCATTCCCGGTCAGCCGCGCCCCAAAGGCGGCCGGAAGTTCGTGATCGACTTCGAGGGTGGGCCGCTCAACGAAATTGAAAAGCTGGACAAGGTTCAACCGGTACTCAGCACGTCCAAGGGCCGGATCGACAACGAATACGCGCTGCAGATAGTCGGCACCAAGAAGTGGCGAGCGTTTTTCGATCTCTATGTCGAAGGCAAGGAGCCCGTCAATCTCCGCCTTTTCCTCAAACTTGGGGATCGAACTCTGACCGAAACCTGGCTCTACCAATACCTGCCCTTTGACTATGACTAGGAGCCTTCGCCACGCGATGGGAGTACGTGGCATCAAAAACGTATCTACACAAACGGGTTTGCCTTCCTTGTAAAATTAATGTGGCGCGTGACGGGTTTCAAATTTACAGTGGGAATCAAGCATCTCAACTGATTCGCAAGGTGTGGATAGACAGGAAAGGGACATGGGATCACCTGTCCACTATCCCGACACCTCCCTGGAATCTTAAAAAATCTTTGTCGTCGGGTTTTTCCCTGGAAGGATTTGATGTGGATTAAGGCTAGGGTATCCGAAGGACGTTAGAAATTTCCGGATGAAACGATGGGAACCAGAATTCCCTGCCTTCCTCTCGACCTCTAGCTAAAGAGGTGGAGAGTTACACCAACGCTCCAAAATGGGTTCCCCACTGAGAAGCGAGAACGCGGCCGGACTTGAGAAGATTCTTCACTTCCCGGTCATTCAGAGGTGTAAAATTGCGCGCTCGTCGAAGGTTATCCTTCAATTCTCCTGGTGTGGCCATTCCGATGACTGCACACGTCACCAGGGGCACGCCCAAGGCATAGCGAAAAGCGTTATCTAAATGGGAGAGGGGCATCAAGCATTGGCTTAGGCTGTTTCCCCCTGATTCCGGCTCCCCTCCAAACACTTTCATGGCAATGAGTCCCAGGTTCAAGCGGTTGGCAACCGTCCACACTCGCTCTTCAAAATTGTAGGTATGCCGGTCAACAAAATTGACGAGATTGAGCAGAACATCGACCTCAACGCGTTGAATGGCATCGACAAACCTTCCAGGGCGATTGTGGCCGGACAAGCCGATGTATTTGGTCAGTCCCAAAGATTTGGCTTTGACGATCCCGCTGTAAGCTCCCTTGCGACCAAACACCACAGCGGGATCCATTTTGTCAGCCCCAAGACTATGCACAAAGACCAAATCTGCATAATCCGTTTGGAGTTCTTTAAGATTGCGCTCTAAAAGCTTTAGTGCGCCATCATAGGTGGGGTCATAACATTTGGTGACTAAAAAAATATCTTGTCGCCGCATCTTCAACAGGTGGCCCAATTGCTCTTGGGCTTTCCCATATCCTGCAAATTCAGGTGCGGTATCAAAATATTTCACGCCCGCATTGAGGGCAGCCTCAAATAAAGGCACTGCCTCGCGGCGACTCAGTCGTTTTCCTGCTTGCGCAGTCCCAAATCCAAGAATGGGTAAGGATATTCCGGTTTTTCCCAATACCCGTGTCGGCAGACTCATGCTCAGGCTTCCTTTTACACTTATTCGGAACCAATGACCGACTCTTCTCTAAATTTTCAAATTTATTTGCCTGTTCGGTCAACCTAGCCAGAAAACTCTGTTATCGAAACGTGCCGCTTCTACCATCCCCCCGTACCCATTCGGCCTTTAAACGGACCAACAATTTCCCTGGTCACCCACCCGCCATAAAACCCGCCCGGTTGTGGCAGCACACGCTCATCATTGACGTAGCATTCCACCTGGCCGGGGTAGAAGGAAAAATATCCGGCGATGGATTCAAATCCCGGATAAGGATGCGGATACGTCCAGGCAACGGGTTCCGCCTCTTTCTGCCCTTCAGCCAGTATCCAATACTGAGCAGTTCCTTTCCATTCACAGAGAGATGACGCGCACGTGAGAACCAGAGCGGACACATCCACATCTGCGGAAGGAAGATAAAAAGTCGGAGGACTCGCCGTCTCCATAAATCGAAACGTGGAGCAGGAATCGGCCAGAACCTTATCCCGAATACGGACCATTACTCGGCGATGATCAGGCATCAGGCGAGGAGGCCTCGGATAATCCCAAACAGATTCTTGGCCAGGAGACGGCTTTTCCGCAAATGACGGTCTTTCCTGTCCCCGATATTGCCATTTGGAACGAGCCGCCCCTAGCCATTCAGGCACATGTTGGGTCATGAGATTCCCAAGGTTTTCCGGAAAAGTGATGGGGGCATCATCATCCTCATTCGATTATTCAAAGGTCAGGATGGCCCAAGATGCCCAAAGGATAATCAACAATTCACCAAGGAGAAGGCAGCCCAAAACTGTGAGAAGAATTTTGTACCACATGGGAGCGATAATTTGTTGGAAAAATCCTCTGTAATTGGAATGTCTCAACGCCCCTAGGCGACCTCAATTTCCAAAAGATCATTCATTCCTTGCGGGCGGATCGATCAAAATCCCAGGTGTGTCGTGTTTGCCTACCCGATCAATCCATGGATATCGTGGATCAACCCTTGCAGCTTCCTGGAGAAATGTGCCCGCTGATCCCGAGTCAGAATCCGGTCAATGTCCAAGACGGCTCGTTGGACTCCTTCACGCCATTTCCTGAAGACCACGAGATATTCCTCCGTGGCACCGGTCTTGGAGTCGGCCAGCCACTGAAAGAGACCCTGTTCCAAGCTAAAAGGATCATGAGCGGAACGAAGAAGTTCAAGCAATTTTTCCTGCCGGCTTTTGCGATGGGCCAGCCACATATCCGTGGTATCGGGGATTTTGCTCATTCTCTCACGAATATATGTCTCTTGGTCCACCGACAACTCTCCCACCCATGTGGTCAGAGTTTCCGATGTGGTTTCCACGCGTTTATCCAAACGGACCTCCGGGTCGTCTCCGATTTCGGACACAAGCCGTCGATAGTCTTGATCCAACATTTCTTCGAGATGACGGATTTGGGCAGGCGTGACACTGGCTAAAAATTCCGCACCCGGTGGAGAGGCTCGTCTGGCAAGATGAACACGAAAGTCTTCGACCGAAGCAAAGATGTTCTCCAGCTCTGCCTGACTCAGTTCATCTTTCGAAAATTCATCTATTTGACCCAGAAATTGCGCGTACCGGGGAAGTTGGTGGTGACGGTGCCAGACATGAAATGCCTTGACCTGGAGATCCAAATAGTTTTCTTGAGAGGCAGACAGAGCAAAATACCGATCCAGTTTCCATAGGAGGATCCAATCAGCGGTCGAGTATGTGATGTGGAGAGTGTTACAGGAAAACAGAAAGGGGCACAAAAGCAGAATTCTGCACAACCCCAGCCAGTATGACCTATGGAGGAAACCCAAATCTTTCATAGGTGTCCTGAAAAAAAAGATCCGGTCGATGACCACCTCACTTTCCATTTTACCCTGACGGGTCACCTCTAATCAGCCATGAGGTGGCTCTCCAGTTATATTCAAATACTGTCGAAAATATCAAAAGGCGAAAGGGTGCTACGGCTGCTGACCTCACTCGAGCCATTTTAAGCCGAAAAGGCCAACGCCCGTTCAATGTCCACACGGATTTCTTCTGCGAGGGGAACAACATCGGAAGAATACCGGGCAATAACCTTACCGGTCCGGTCTACGAGGAACTTTTCGAAATTGTACCGGACTTGTTTATCAGCAGGGCCCTGGGTCGTTAAATAGGCAAAGAGAGGGTGCTGATCACTTCCTCGCACACGGGTTTTGGCAAACAGAGGAAAGTCGACCCCGAATTGTCTGGTGGCAAAGAGAGCAATCTCCTCATTGGTTTCAAGTTCCTGTCCGCCAAAATCGTTGGAAGGGAAAGCCAAGATTTCCAAACCCTGATATTGATACTGACGGTAGAGTGTCTGTAATTCCCTCAACTGTGCTGTATACCCGCAACGACTGGCCGTATTCACAATGAGAAGCACCTTGCCCTGAAACCGTTCAAGGGACACCGGCTGGGCCGATATATCAAAAAGGGTGAAGTCATAGACGTTGTGTGCCATTTTTTGTCGATCAATGGTCGGTGACACCGTCGCCGAAGAGGAGGCTGGTTGTTCTGAAAGGTTCAGGGTGTAGGGATCCTCAAAATTACACCCGCAGATAAATAGAAACATCCAACTCACAGAAAGGGAAAGTATGTTTGTCATTTTTGGCATCTTTCTGGTTTTCTTATACGCACAAAAATGGCTTAAAAATAAACACGTGAATTGCTCTTTCTATTTTGCTTCCTCACTTTCTTACTCTACTTCCGCTCCAGGCAAGGAACCAACACATTCTGTCCAATCCTTAGACAAGCTCATTGTCCCCTCAGAACCGCTTCACACCACCAGCGTTCTACCTGACCGGATTACCGGATGATCGGGGGTAGGAAATTGTTCCAACTCTCAGATCAGCCGTAAGACCAGGTTTAATGGAAAAACAGTATTTAGTTCAAAAGGGAAATTTAAAAAAGCATGGAGAGAATTAAATATTTGTCCGGGTTTTCAGACGAGAGGAAAGGAATCCCCGAACACTCCGACTAAAATGTTTATAGGGCAAAAACGGTATGACAGAATACCGATTAGGGGAAGGATGAAGGAACGATTATGAGAATTTTTTGAGAAAAAATTCTGGCATGCCTCGCATGAATTTTATCTCCTTGTAATTATTAAATTCTCCTATGACTTACTTTGCGCCCTGCAGATGAGGAATGGCAGGACCAAAGCGGACAATCTTTCTACACACAATCCTTTCATGCCAACAACACCCATTGTCGTCTTTAATGTTGCAACCCCGGGAGAGTGTCGCACTCGATCTGCGTTCCACATACTTATCCACTAGGGGATTAGGAATCGGTAGTGAGAAAATGATCGGGCCTCAAAACACTGGCATCCAGGACAAACACGCTTCCCGAATGCCGCTCGAGGAAAGGTTTCAGCGCAAAAAGAATGGGCTCAACCTTTTCCTCAGGAACGACGGTCAGGACCATTTGCAAACTGCTCGTATCATTAAACATGAGGTGACCCTCATGGTATCCGCTGTGGCCTTTTCCCGAAATATTACTGAAGACGGTATACCCGCTCGCTTTGATTCTATCCAGGACATCCGTGACAAAACGGATATGTTCTCCTTCAATAATGATCTTGATCTCTTTCATGGGAAATAGCCTGATGCTCATGGCCTGTCCTGCCTCCTCGCAATGATATTAAAGAATGATCCGCCAATCGTCGGATGAATGGTACATAAAAAACTCCATGGTGATCGGATCGAGGGCCACCAGATTGACCCACTGATTGCCCATCAACTTCTGCAAAAGATCATGCCTCGCAATGATGGCGGATATGCGC
Organism: Candidatus Nitrospira neomarina; assembly: GCF_032051675.1. NCBI lineage: Bacteria > Pseudomonadati > Nitrospirota > Nitrospiria > Nitrospirales > Nitrospiraceae > Nitrospira > Candidatus Nitrospira neomarina. The sequence goes on along the minus strand of NZ_CP116968.1, from coordinate 4,010,842 downwards.
TCCAAGGGCGCCTCGATGATGGCCATCAGCCGCATCGGTTCATGGTAGGGCGTGGGGCCGTCATAGACGGTCTGCACGGGCAGTCCGATGCGCATGTCACTTTGCGAGCCAAACATCACCCCGATCCGGCCGACGACGTTATGGTACACTTTGCTCCCGGCTCCGTATACCTCCGGGTCCACCGTCGAAAAATAATGTTCCATATTGATCCAATTGCCCACAATCAACGGCGCGGTCATGATAATTTCCAGATATTTCCCTGTGGGGTCCTGCAGGTAATCATAGGAATGTAAGAATGTCCGTCCTTCCAGATTGATGCCTCTCGTCAAAAGCCGCCGCCCGACAATGAATGCCGTGTGTCTCGACAAGCCCCATTCGGGCCTCACTTGAGACCAATCCATACTTCGCCGTTTGGCAAGTCGCAGACTTCTGTTCAGCGACGGCATGCCCTGTTCGTCCGGAAGGCGGGACAATCGTTCCCGACTGTTTCGGCGTCCCGCCTCTTCCAGATCGCGTTCAAGGCGCAGGAGGTCTTTCCGGTGAGTGGCCGGGACATCCTCCAAATCGAATAACTCTACCTCGTCCGTGGTGGTATTGTGCTGCCCCGGTAAAAAATATGTGTCGGCGGGAATGTGAATGCCTTTCTGGGCCAGAAGCTCCCGGACGTAGGGTTTATTCGCCATTTCCACAAAGGCCCGGGCATTGGAGTACCCCTCGTTGCCGCCGCAGGCGCCGCAGTCCAGCGCCGACTCGTACGGATTGTTTTCCGAGACACTTCCATGGGCGCAAATCAATATCAACCTTGAAAAACCCTGTGTAAAGCCAAGGATCCGCAGGGCGGTTTCTACGAAATAGGCCTGTTCTTTAGGAGTAAACCCCACCTGCGTGATTCGGTGCATGCGCCGGCTCACCGCCCGTTGATGAATCCCGTGGTTCTGACGTAATTCCGCGAGAAATTGTTCATGGACTGCGGCATTCCAGCCTAACAACCGGCTTAAGGTTTCTTCGTCCTCACTGTCCGACCCAGCTTGATAAAGAGCCTGTTTGCGAAGACGATCCACCTGATCATGTGAAACGGCTAGGCCCATGCGGCCGTACCGTTCAATTAAAAGACGATGAATGGTCGCCCGATGTTCGGCCGCCACCATTTCTTCCGCTTCTTCATGGGACAGCTTGTCGACGGTTAACGTGGTCCCAATCGGAATCGCAAACCATTCCTTCACCCACGACGTGAATGTCCGGTACCAGGCAGGCGCAATAGTCTGACCGAAGAGCCGGAACCCGAAAAACCAGCCGATCGCTTCGACCATGACATAGGGTGTGATCACATTTTCTTTCAGATCATGAAGTAGCGCATGTCCGGTTTTCGCCAGATTCTGACGTTGGAGGTATTGTTCAGCCGCTTTTCCCTGATAGGCCCGAGGGATTTCCCTGACCCGGTGTTTGGGTTTGAGCAACACCGGACATTGATCCGTTTCCTGTTCGCTGCCGAACCCCTGAAAGCAGATGGGGACTCCGAAAAATCCGGCGAATCCGAACGTTTCATTGCCGCCTACTTCCTCCAGATGCCGCCGGAATCCCTCAGATCGCACATCGATGCAGAACATGGCCTGGGCCGGCGGTCTGGAAAATTCGGGCTTTTCCTGTTTGGAATCCCATTCACGAACGAGAGCCAGATTGGGGGCCAGATTGTTGACGAAACGTTTCATGTAGCTCATCTCGAATGCCTGAAGCCACAAGGGCCCGTGCTTGGATTCGGGAAAATTCGTGGTCCATCCCAACAATGTTTCCAGGATTTCGGGGGGACAAGCCGTCAGGTCCGTTAGCGCAATTCCGAGAGAACGGGCCAGATGATGAAGCATCAAGGCGTGGCCCTTGGCCGTTCGTTCACGTTGAATCGTGCCCCATGTGCCGTCCGCTTCCCGTCCCCATCCATCAAGCGTTTGCAAAGGAAGCGGGGTCACGGTGAACATCCCCTCGTCCAAAGCGGGCAGCATCTTCTGGGCCAGGTTTCCGGTACGAAATGCCTTATACAGACCGAACCCAAACGGGAATCGCTCCAGGGAGGACGTAATGGCCGAATAGGTGCCGGGGATCTCGAGTTGCTGGTGACATACCATGCTCACCAACTCACGCTCATAGAAGAGCCGTACTGCCATATACTGAACCAGATCGACGGGAAACGCCTTCTGCCATTCATGGTCAACCTGATCGGCTCGCCACTTGAGAAATCCCGTCCATCCCGGCAGTTGGGCCAAATGGAGGGTAAACACGTTGCTCCAAAGGCTCTGAGGCAGATCCAGATCCTGAAGGCAGGCCAGCACGGCATCTTCCGGCCGGTCAGGAAGTTGCTGAAGCTTCAGCTTCCAGTCCGGGATGCTCAGCAGAAATCCCGTGCCTTCTTTCTGGGCCAGGGCTTTCCAACTTCCATAGAAGGTCTTTTCCCGCATAGGCATGGACCAGGGAGCGTGGCCTTGGTCCAGAAACCCGGCGCACCATTTAATGAGTTCATCATTGATCTGCTGCTGAAGAGAAGTTTCAAATGTCCGGTCGCACCATGCAGCAAGTGTATATTGATTGACGACATCATGGCGTGCCTGGTCTGTCTGTTGGCGCAACGACAGGTCGGCATCCTTCAGGATGCCGCCGGATTGCAGGCGGGTGAAAAAATCCTCTACCTGAGAGTCTCGACGCAGACTGTCGAATACGGCATCACTGATTTCATGAGGGATCGTCCCGCTTCCATGAATCAGGATCGTCCGCAAAACTTCGATGTGAGAAATGTTTCGCGTGCCGATGGTGACATACCGGTTCTCTGAGAAGGGCATGACGGCATCGGTAATCGCCTCATCCAGGATCCGGCCCTGCCGGTATAGGTTTCGATATTCCTCATTGGGAAGATACCCGCGGCCTCCCAGAAATTTTTCGGCTTGGGCAATCGCCTGGTGGATATTCAAGTGTTCCAGGCCATGCAGCGGGTTGTGGTGAATGAAGGTCTGCATGGGCCAAAATTGGGAAATGGTTTCCCCCGCCAAATGAATCAGCGATCTGACCTCGATGCGTTCTAATTCTTTATGAGATTCGACTTCACGTGCCGTGGAAACCGTCATCTTCTGCATCCTCTGGTGTTCTGCATAGGAGTTGTCAGATTAAGCAGGTATTCCGAAAAAGCCTGCTGTGCCCATTAACAGGATGAGTGTCCACATTTCATACAGCGACAAATCGCGATATGGGACGTCGGATCGGGCCTTTCCAAATGCGGTCTGATGTAGCATGGTGGTGAAGACCCAGCTGACTGAGAACCACACGATAAATAACAACAGCAACACGGGGAACAGCGGGGCCTCGGGGCCATTGAGCGGTATGGTCAAAAATCCGGCTACCACCGGCAGAAGCGGTAGCAGCATGACCAGTGAAATCATGAACGTGAAGGCCCCCCGAAAGCGCGGCAACCCGGAACCCAACCCTTGCAACGATACCAGATTATGCGTCCCATACCGTTCGTGTAAAAAGGCAAAGGACTGCAACATCGCACTCATCAGCAATGCGATCGCGATTCCATAGGGAACTCCCCATACCCCCACATGAGAAAACGTGGCGAGCAAACCCCACAGTAAGGCGAGGAGGGTGATGGCGGCATAGGCAATGCCTTCACGAGGGAGAAGATATCCCGTGGCTTTCAAGGAAGCGTACAGGGCACTCACCAACGCAAACACCGGAATGATCCACAGTCCTTCCAGATGAAAAAATTCTTCGACGTTCTTGAGTTGGGACAGACCTGTTGCCAGCCAGACCACGACCCACACCCCGGCGAGGGACTCCCGGGAAGACCGCACGACTCCCAAAAATGGAAGATGAAACGGAACCAGTGGCAAAAAGGTGACTAACAGAAAAAGCCCGGCGACCATGAGACCGGTTTCATCCAGGAAGAGCGTCACGATGCCAAACACCACGGCTAATCCGAGATGCACCAGAGCCAGGGTTTTTTGCAGAGAGGCAGCCATCTGCCGGGACAGAAAGAAACCCCCATAGCCGAGCAGGCCGATCATGAATATCCGGTTGATCGGCTCCACCGCGATCACTCCACCCATTCCCAGGCCGGCAAGCAGGATGATAGGTACCGCCTCATCAGATATACGGGAGGTGTCTTTTTGCCACAGGATGGCACAAAAACAGGAAAGAAGAATAGCGGCGGCCGGAAGACTGACAAAGGAAGAGATCTCCGCTTCCCAACTGAACGCGACGAAGGCCACCCCGGCTATCAGTATAGAGGCTAATCCCACACCCCACCATGCTGAGGGCGAGGTCCGTTTCATGGTGTTTCCCGCCATGAAAAAGACCGGGACAAGAGAGAATAGCAGCAACAGATCATGATCAATCGACAACTCACCTGATGACGGTTAATACCGGTACGCGACTTTCTGCGCCAAGCGGAGCAGGGCGCTGCCGGTTTTTTTATAGATGCCGTCCACATAACATCGGTTGATTAATAGGACCCAGCCGGCTTGCCGTATTGCGAGCACCCAATTCGGATTGAGTATTTTTTGGCCGCGGGCCGTGGTGTACAGAACCAGCCAGCCGAACAGCACCACCAGCGTAGAAAAAATGATCACCGCATCGAACACCTGCGGGGGGAAGGCGGCGGCTTTAAAGAATCCATCCGCCACGCCGGGAGCCGGATAAAGAAAATGCGTGAAAGTTTCACCGGCCCATAAATAGACGAATCCGATGAAAAACAACGTCACGATCATGGCACCGGCGACCTTCCAGGAAGCCACGGCATGCAGGCGGTAGATGCTGAAAATGGCTTGTGAGGCCGTGACCCATCCGAAAAAGAGAAAGATCACCGCTCCATGATCATCTTGAAGAGGCACGTCCAGGACCCCATGGGCTACCAATAGAATAATCAGCGGCATGAACAGCGTGACGAGCAATCCTGTCGTCCACGTCAGTTTGTTCGGCAGCCGGGTCGGCTGATGGCCGGAGGCCGGAGGAAATTTCGGTTCATGCCGCGCGTCCTGAATAATACTGCCTGAGGCCAGAAAGAGGGAGGCTTTGAAAAATCCATGGGCGATGAGGTGAAAGATGGCTAAGGCAAAAGCGCCAAGCCCGCATTCCATGATCATGTACCCCATTTGTCCCATGGTAGAAAAACCCAAAGTTTTCTTGATGTCATTCTGAACCAACATCATCGAGGCTCCGAGCAGGACGGTGAGGACTCCCACGATGAACACGAGATGAAGGGTGGTGGGGGACAGAGCGTACAATGGGGCCAACCGGTTCAGCAGGAACCCTCCGGCATTGATAATTCCGGCATGCATGAGGGCGGAGACCGGGGTCGGAGAGTCCATCGTGTCCGGAAGCCAGACGTGCAATGGAAATTGTGCGGATTTGGCCATCGCGCCGACGAAAATCAGCAGCGCGATGACCGGCACGATGCTGATTTCAAAAGAAGACCCGGACCACAACCGGATCATCGGCGGATCCGCAGCCGCCCGCTGAAACACGGCCGCAAATTCGAACGTGCCAAAATACTGAAAAATAAGCAGGAGGCCACAGAGAAAACTGATATCCCCGATTCGATGAACCAATAACGTTTTTCGCGCATATTCGCACGCCAGGGTATGAGAAAAATTGAAGGCCAAGAGGAGATACAACACCCAACTCAATAATTGCCAGAACAGAAACAACACTAGGAAATTTGAACTGGCCACCAATGAAAGGATGGTGAAGGTCATCAACCCGAGTAACCCGAAAAACCGCTCGTATCCCGGATCACCCTGTAAATATCGGCGGGAATACAGATGAATGATGGTACTGACACTGGAGATAAGCACCATCATCACCGCCGTCAGCCGATCGACCAACATCCCGAATGTCAGTGAAGGCGAGGGTCCGTGCCCCCACGACCAGAAGGTGAGTTGAAACGGGCCTTCTGTACTGACCTGATACAGGGTCAAAAAGGAAAAAAGGGTGGACCCGGCGGTGGCCACAATCCCGAGCCACGCTACGCGAGACTTCAGGCGTTTGCCCTGCCACCCGATGAGCATGGCGGCCAGCAGGGGAAGGAGAGGAATGAAAACGGCTGTAGTCATAGGAAACCAACCACAATCTCAGAAGCGAGGCGGCATCGGGAATATCCCGATAGCACAATCGCCGAGACGGAAATTCCTGTAATTAATATCGTGTCCGGTTCCGATCAAGCCTAATGCCATTACTTAACGATTGATGTTGCAATAAGCAATAATGTGTTAGACCCAACTCATGGGCCTTTCGGGTTCTCATACCTTGGTGCCATTGGGGAGAGAAAATCATGCCCGCTGACACGCCGGTCAACACATCAGATCAAAAAACAAATATATCAGGTATAGAGATTGGGCCGCTTGGTAGTGGTCGTCTTGCATACATCGGAAAAGACGAAGATTATCCCTCGGGGGCCTTATTGCACCAGGCCAATGTAGATCAGGGGCCTATCAGCCCAGGTAAGGGCATGGGCACCCCATCATGAAAAGGGTTAGACCGTAAGCCACCGTTTTCGGGTCCTCGGGGGTAAGGAAACGGCATACCCAGTGCTTTGGACACCTTAAGTTTTGTGACAGTAGTGGCCATATTATTGGTCCCAATGCTTGCAAAGATTGTCCACTAGTTCGCTTGGGAAAGACCTGCAAGAAATTGCATAAAAAATAAAAAAATCGGCGTCCTCGAAATGGTTTCGCAATGACAAGTCGGTTAACTTCCCTAGCATTCGAATACCCTGGGGGAGGAGCTGGTAGGGGCTGATACCTTTGCACTTCAAAGACATCATGGAGGGGTTTGGCCAAGCGAAAGCAGGCCCCAAAGTGGTCATTCACCAAGACACCAAATCAGTCGGCGACCGCATTTTGACGTTACTTTCGATGAGAACCCTTAACGCATTCCATATTAATCGAGACTTTAATAAAGACCTAGAGTAAAGTCGCGGCCTTTTTTATTTTGCCTATCGGGGCCAGACATTGGGTTAGGCAGCATGAGACTTTTTCTCGTTCAAGTATTCATAGGTCCTGAGCTCTTTTTGGGGGAAGATAATTAAGAGAAAAAGCCAAATTTATTTTCCTGCCTATCCGTCCTTTCCATGAATAGGATGGTATTTCCGACAATTAAGAATTCATGTCGGAACATTTTATAGGATAAGGCAATTTCAATAGCTTTCCCCTATCTAAAATTGGCACTCCACCCACAGAATTTTGTCGCTCGTTTACACTTTCATGGATTAGGGCTTCTTCTGGAGGCTGCCGATCCTCGCAATCGCTCATAAAATTTCCTGGCTCTTCGCCAAAAGACCAATGTGCTAAGCCTTGTGGATTTTCTTCAAAATTCGGAGGATCAGTTTTAAACTGATAATGTTCTGAGAGCTTATTCACCATCCAGTTGAGTGAAACGGCTGGGAGTTCACTGGAATCTTCATATCCTCCACCGACGTCAGAATGAGCGCCAGGAAACCACACTTCTTGTATAGTGGTAAATTCTTGATTTATGGCAGGACAAAGCAGAAGAGGGAAAAATTTGCTTCTTTTTTCATCAAAAGAGACTGCATGGGCAATATGTCTAATGGCTGGATACGAATCAGTTTTGTATCGCTCTTCTTTACTGATGCCCGGTAACCAATAAAAAAATCTTTTAAAAATTCCGCGTTTTTCATTGCAATCCAAGTATTTTTTAAAAGAAGAACCTGGGACTGTATCCCAAACTCCTAAAAATTTTACCTCCGTGGATTGCACATTTAAATTAAGTTGATGTTTGATTTCTTCAGTCAGTAAAGGCGGTTGACCTGGTTTCCAGTTTTCCCATTTTTCTAAAAAATCTTTCTCGGCCCTCCGCTTTACAAGCTCTATAATCTTATTTCCTACTTTTGAGGAGCCTTGATTGCTTTCCGTATCAATTATTGGAATACCAGCGTAGGAAAGAAGACCGGCGAGGGAACGCGCAGCGTGGGCACCTCTACTGAATCCAAAAATGTATATGTCATCTTCCTGCTTATAATGATTTGTAATAAACTCATAACCTCGTCTAATGCGACTCTCTAACCCTCCACCAATGGCTGCCCCGAAAATCGGACTATCCAGCCCAACTCCTTCTATATAAATACTCGTGGTTTGAGGATTATTGATCCTTTTGATTAAATCAAACAGTCGCCAAACATTTGTTCCGGTTTGGGAATTATTTCGCGTTCCATCCAAAAAAACAAAAATACTTTTTACTTCATTAGGATTTCCTTTGAAAACTTGGACTTGCAGGTTCGCCTCGATAATTTCCGGAACCTGAAAATTTCCTATTTCCTCTCCCGAGGATTCAGAATGTGTTTGTGACCCTCCACACCCCGTGAAGCAGAAAACAATGATAGTACAAAAAACCCAAAAAGGTTTCATATTGTTCTCCTTATAATTTTAATTCATTCAGGGCGAAGAAAAATTTAACTTCCACAATTCAACAATCCCTAATCCTAGCCACATAATTGGTCCCATAAGCCGTTTGTAGGCCTGGGTTCTGATCTAGATAGAACCGCACATCGAACTCGTGAAATTCAGCGGATTTTTCAGAGATCACTTCCTGGAATCTAGTAGATTAGTTAAAAAAACGTATCCAGAATTAAAACTTCTTTGGTGAATAGCGAAATGATAAACACGGATAAGTGGTGAGAAGTTGCCGCCGTTAAAGAGGCAAATAGGAAAGGGTTCGCTTTCTAATATGTGCAGATAGTTGTCAGGGGGATCCGCGCCATTCCGGTACCCATTCCAAGGACTAAAGGCAACTTAAGAAAATCGGATCTTTTCGAGTAATCATTTTTATCATCACTGTGCGGTTAATTTCTTAATTACCTTTAGGCCGAAATGGTCTCTCGTTCTTTTGATAATGTCAAGCTATGAAAACGTGTAACAATAGTTGCTTCAACTGATTAAATAACATTTTAATCGGGGATATAGTCAAAGTACCGATAAATAATTAATTTAGAAATCTAAAAATTTTTATGCATGGGTTGCCAGAGATTTTTAGGTCGGCACTTTTACCGGCACTCCTATCGGTCCAATTTCAGAAGATACTGAGTAGAAAAGAGAAAAATGGGGTGTGTAGCGGATATTAGCCAGGTCATGGCGGACAGGAAGGGCAAAATAGGGACACCCGCTCGCAACGTTCGCAACCCAAAGAATGGTGGAGACAGGTACGGGGCTTTTATCTTATGCTGGGCGAGCTACAGTAGGGTTGGCTCAATAATAAACTATTGGTCAACAGTAGCTTCCAAATGCTTGGTAGAGGAGGTCATTTCATTAACAACTCATGGTCCGAATCCACCCAGGAGGTTCTCATGAAGTATTTATGCTCTCTCCCACTCTGTTTCATTTTCTTTATACCTGGCCTATCACTTGCGGAAGAATCCACCGGCATCGCTAGCGCTGAAAGCGCTGCTCCCGCCTCCATTTCCAAAAATGCCACCATTAAGGATTGGAAGATGAACGTTTTGCGAGAAGGAACGAATGGATGGACGTGTCTCCCGGATAATCCAGACACACCCGGAAATGACCCTTGGTGTGTGAATGATCCATGGCTTAACCTTCTGGAGGCTTTAACTAATAAGAAGAATCCCACGTATACGGGGGTAGGAATCGCATATATGCTTCAAGGGGATACTGCTGTGAGCAATACGGATCCCTTTGCAACCCAGCCCAAGCCAGGCGATGACTGGGTCGAGGGGTTAGAAGCCCATATGATGATGCTCCTCCCCGATCAAGCACTTTTAAAGGCATTCCCCACTAATTCAAAATCCGGCGGTCCTTGGGTCATGTGGGCGGATACCCCCTATGCCCACTTGATGATGCCGATCGATAGCTACCCTTCTGGGCAGTAATCTTGACGCAAGAAAGGCTGAAATTTCGAGAGGGAATCTCGTTTTTTTGCCAGGAGAGGGATCACTAGATGTATGTCGACAGCCCAAAGTGGATACAGGCTTGAGAAAATAAGGTGGGATCATGGCTTTGTGAATGGTTGTTAAAGGTGGCCAGTTCACGTGCAGATGAGAAAATGGGGTGAGTGACGGGTTTCGAATTTTAGTAAGGGGCAAAGAGGGACATCTGTCCGAAACCTCCGCAGCCCAGCCGCAACCTAATTTTGTCCTTTCTTAAACCAAATTAATTTTTTCCCCCAAAACAAATACACCAATTCAACCCCAAAAAATTGAAGTCGGGTCATCAGCGTAGGAAGGGATTTAAAAACTGCGCCAATTTTGTCTACAGGAAAAGGGTAAAAAACCAAATACCAAAGGGTTAGGAGGGATTCTGGGCACAGCGAAACCCGATGTCCCATCTAAAACCATGACTAACATGGGCATATTGGCGATACACAGAAAGGAACGTAAAGTCATAAGCACGATCTCCACCACGTACTACTTTGTCATGGCCGCTAGAAAATGTCCCAGCACGCCCGACAAGCGGACCTTGGGGATTACTTCTCGGACTCTCCGCATAATATAGCTCATCAAACCAATCTGCGACCCATTCCCTCACACTTCCAGCCAGATCATCGATTCCATAGGGACTTTTGCCTCCAGGATAACTGCCAATTGGTTTCATCCATTCATAATGATTAGGGCTATCTCCATACGATAAAAATTTACTTGTTCGTTCCGCAGACAGTGGTTCATTGCCCCAAGGATAGGCTCGTCCATCATTGCCACGAGCGGCTTTTTCCCATTCCGCTTCGGTGGGCAAGCGTTTTCCCGCCCACCGACAATATTGATCCGCCTCTTCCCATGTGACATTTACAACTGGGAGCTGGGGATATTTTTCTGAGGCAGCAACCTTTCCAACCCCCAAAATCCCCCCAACTTTCCAATATCTATCATGGGGGGGAGCATGGCCAGTTTTTTCCATAAATTGGTGATAGCGTGCCGTCGTCACTTCAAACTGGTCCATATAAAAGGCATCCAGATACACTCGATGGGCGGGCGAAACACCTGAGAAGGAACGATCGTCCGATCCCATCACAAATTCCCCACCCGGCACCAGGATCATCGGTGCACCATCTGCACCGGTCATGGTTGGGGGAAGCATTTGAATCACCACACGGATTCCCAACCCCACCAGAAAATCCTGCACACTTTGTGCAGAATTCCCCCGCAAAAATTCATCAAGTCGCTGAACCACGCCGATCATTTTTCCGCCCCGCACAATAGCCCCGCCGGATGACCCTTCTGATCCCCGTACATCAACTATTATTTCCCGCCCACGCCGTGCTACAAGACTCCCGTGTAATACCGTCCAATCATTCACCCCTCGCGGGAGACTCAAGACCGAGACCGCTTCTCCTGTGACAAGGTCACCACTGGAGGGTGAGAGAGGCAAGACCTGAATATCAAACGGTACCCGGTCGGAAGGGGACACCCGCAGCAAGGCCAACCCATCCTGCTCATTGTCCAATTCGGATCCTGGCACTACGGTCGACTCATGAATCCTTCCCGCATGCTGGTAAAATTCAATGCGGGGATGAGGATCCCCGGTGACCACATGCGACGCCGTGAGAATTACCACTCCATCTTGATCGACCTGCACAATGATGCCACTCCCCTGTTTCGAGGAACCCGTCAGATAATTCTGTGCCTGAATTTTGACGATTCCATTCAGAAGCGTAGCCGGAGACGGATTCTCAGACCTAACCTCATGGGAGAGGCCAGCTAAAACCAAAAGCACAATGAGGGATACTCGAATCATACCCTGTCAGACCAAACGGGAGGTAAGACTATCCTAGCCAGATCAATGAAAAAGAACAACTGAAAACTTACTTGTTTGGAATCGGGCAAAGGGGATTGTCTAAGTTGTTGGAAGACTGGCGATCCCATATCCTGTATTGTGTTTTCCCATTCTAGCTGCTTTGCCTATCTTTGCCGCTCTTGGTCTGTAATCGACCCTCTTCAGGTCTCTTTCGGACACTTATGACATTAGATTTTTTGCTCTTGGTTTTTTCTATGGGGAGGGTCAATAAGTATTCTTCCAAATCTGGTAGGCGCTCTATCTTTTGGATGTCACAAAAAAAGGAAAAGTTCAATTAACCAAAATAATTTTTAAAGGCAATTTCCATCTTAATTCAGCTAAGAGGGATAGGGGGTCTGCAATTTTGGAGTGAGGGAAAGGTCTAATAAGCCTGGTGGTCTTTTTATCAATTAAAATAAAACAAAAAGCGTTTACAAACTTGCAAACGTGCTTCATTCCCGGTCTTTGAAGGTAACCCCATGCTCTTCCTAGTGCCTTCTCCTCTGATCCAATCATAGCTCTTCACCTCAACCACAAAACCGAAATTTTACAGCCGGACAGTTGTCGAACACGCCGAAAAGTCGGCAAAAACGCAAGGTGGACTTGTCGCAAGATCTGATAACCGTCTTAAAGGATTATTTGGTGATTCAAAAAAGCGGAAGCGATGTTGAATGGCCGGACCCATGATGGATAGCTCTTCACCACGCCAAGCGGATCCATGATTCACTCGAACAATTTTCGAGATCGCGTGTGGAAGCCGTTGTTGAAGGCGGCAAAGTTGTCCTACCTCTGAATTCTATCCCCGCGGCACACGCTTGCGACCCGCTTGATTGAAGACAGGGCCAATATCGTCTACATCCAAAAGCAAATGTGACATTCCAGCATCCAATTGACGGTGGATACCTATGGCCACTGGATTAAGAAATTGGAACGAAATGCGGTGCTGGAAGTGGACCGCTTGGTAGGGCCACCAGAGGGCGACAGTTGCACCCCTGGTGAACCCCAACGGGGAAAAACGGTCAAGGCATTGAAAGGAAAGAAGAAAAATGGGGTGAGTGACGGGAATTGAACCCGCGACCTCCGGATCCACAATCCGGCGCTCTAACCAACTGAGCTACACCCACCATCACATGGGAGTTTCGAGCGGAAGAAGAGGGCAATCTTATCAGAGGGCCATAGGTGTCGCAAGCCACATACCGATCGCGACCATCGAGGATCGTTGACCTAATTGTTCGAGAGAACCTCATATTTCAAGGGCATAAAGCCTTTTAAGCATCCAACAATTTACCCCGCGTTCAATTGACCACTTTCATAAAGTTGTGTTAGAAAACACACTTCGATTTTTTCTGGAGGAAAATATGGCAAATCGGCATCAATCGGCAATCAAGGCAGCTCGTCAAACTCTGAAGCGACAAGAACGCAATCGGTCTATCATGCGACGCGTCAGAACCTTTATCAAGAAAGTTCATGGAGCGGTCAAAGAGAACAAGGGCGACGAGGCTAAGGCTTCTTTGCGTGAAGCGACCTCTGAGCTGCATAAAGCCGTAACCAAAGGCACGCTTCATCGGAACACCGCCTCTCGTTGGGTTTCCCGTCTCGCATCCCGGGTCAACGCAGTCTCACCCAAATAATACGGTAAAAAGGGTTACGGGTTCTCACGCCTTGTGAGATTTCATGCGGCCACCTAAGACCTTGTTGCCTTGACCGGCTTTGGTGGCCCGGCAGAGTTGGATGACCAGGTCATCCAGGATGAGCTTCGGACGTGATGCCCGCCCTCCTTTAAGAGCCGAATCAGCTTGAGCGAATAATTCCCATGCTCCACGGAGGTGGGATTGCTTCCACCGCTGCACCTGCTGGATAAATTCCCGCGCACGAAACGGAGGAATACCTGCTTGGCGTGCGGCCTGTCCCGCATCATATCCTTCCTGCATCAACTCGTGCGTTTTCCAGATCTTCCGCATCTGCCACAGAAAGGCACCCAACATACGTAAGGGTGCTTCGCCGGTTTCTAAATTTTTGGCCACGATATCCAATGCCCGCCCCTGATCCCCTCGCGCAACGGCTTCCGACCAATCAAATACCGAAATACCCGGCGGTTTTCCTCTGACCGTTTCCACGTCTTGTGCCCGAACTCGATGGCCTTCCGGCATAAATGCCACCAATTTTTCTAATTCACCGGCGGTCCCATACAACCCTTCGGCAACCTGATCCTTCAATATCTCGAGGGCACTGTCTTCCAACTGCAAGTCTAACTCCCGCGCTCGCTGCGTGACCCACCCTGCTCTTTGCCCTTCAAATAGGGGGGCGCATTCCACCACCGTCCCCCGCTTTTTAAGCTCTTGCACCCATTTCGTCCGCCCGTCTAATTTTCCTGCAGTGATGACCATCGTCGTCGTTTCATTGGGAGCCTGAAAATAGGGCATGAGAGCTTCCCCATCTCGAGCAGAGAGTTTATCTGCCCATTTTATGATGAGGAGTCGTCTCGATGAAAAAAACGAGGCCTCTTCCGAAATGGCTAATATCTCGGACGCATCGGTTTCATCGCCATAGACGACATCGACATGAAACATCTGAGAGGAATCATGGGCCGTTGAATGGTCCGATGACGTTGAAGCATCCTTTTCCTGACCTGCCGCACGAAGCATGCTCAAGGCCTGATCGCGAAAATAGGGTTCTTCCCCAATCACCAAATACAGAGGGGATAACCCATGCCGGTTGATCTGACTTTGAAGTTCATGAACTTTCACGGTGAATACGCCTCAAGAAGCAGACAATCCTGCCAAACCATTCAGGTAATCAAGGCAATTGAGCCCCTGGAGTGATGAGATCTCCGTAAGGCGCTGAGATCTCGGGGGATTCACCACCACCCGATTCCGGATCCGGGATGGTCGCCTTTCTATTACTGTCAAAAACCCCCTGCTCCCTGGCCCCCAAAAATTGATCGGCTAAATCGGCAGCCACTTGTTGCCCCGCTTGTTCAATCGCCCGGTCCTGCAAAACCCGGTTAAATTGCAATCCCCTCTCGGCATCCGACGTGGATGTAGCATTCACAAAAAATTCGGCTGTACCGGTTCCGATTTGAGACCATCGGACTTTCTTAGTTTTCCGATCCTTCACCTTCAACAACACTTTCACCATAACCCGGCTTTCTTGTGTCTGCGTGCGAGTAAAGGCTAATGAGGAAAGCCCGACCGATAGAATCGCGCCTTCCATCACAAATTCGGCCGAGGCATCATCGACAAATTCGGCGGTTCCGACCGATTGGAAGGCCTGGCGAAGGTACCTGGTGTATTTGAATTCCAGGTTTGGTTCAAAGCTGTTATTTTTAAGCACAGGAAGGACCAGACGAACCGGCGGGCCTTGCGCCACGTGGTCGGCACTCCCCCCGATGACCGGCCCCGGCCCCTCAACCGTGAATTGATACCCACATCCAGCAGTCAGACACAGCAAGATGCCCCATCCGCTCATCAGGAATCTCACCCGCTGAAGGAGCCAACCCGGTGGGCCTGAGTTAGATGACAAAATTCACCAGCTTTTGTTCCACATAGATAATTTTGCGAGCGACCTTGCCTTGTAACCATTCCACCAATTTAGGATCCGCCTGAGCGCCGGCAATGATCTGCTCCTTTGTCGAACCGGCTGGAACTACGATCTTACTCCGAAGTTTGCCATTCACTTGTAGAGGAATCGTCCATTCGGCGCTGGCCACCAGAACGGGATCAAAGTCCGGCCACGCCTGCCGGCTCATCCCCGGGCGCTTTCCTAAGAGTTCCCACAACTCCTCAGTCACGTGCGGAGCAAAGGGTGCCAGCAACACCACTAACGTTTCCAGCGTGGTTTGCCACCCGGCTCGCTCGCCGGCAGTTAAGGTCTCCCCAGGAAATTCTTTCCAGAACTTATACAACTCATTCACAAATTCCATAAGAGCCGCAATGGCCGTGTTAAATTGAAACCCCCGCTCAAAATCTTCTGTGACCTTTTTAATCGTCTGATGCGTCGCCCGCTGCAATTGAGGGAGAAGCACCGACTCGCCGGACCCCTGATTGGAAGCCACCCCATTCACGACCGGAAGAAGATCCTGCACCAACCGCCAGACCCGGTTGAGAAACCGATAGCACCCTTCCACCCCGGTATCGCTCCATTCCAAATCCTTTTCCGGTGGTGCGGCAAACAACGAAAACATTCTGGCCGTGTCCGCCCCATAGCGATCGCACAAGTCCTCAGGGGAAGCGATATTCTTTTTAGACTTGGACATCTTCTCAGTACGGCCTGTCACAATACTCCGCCCACAGTGAATACAGACCCGCCGCTCGCCCTCTTTTTTGATTTCGGTGGGAAGCATCCATCGATGCTCTTCGCACCAGTAGGTTTCTTTGGTCACCATGCCCTGGGTGAGCAAATGGATGAAGGGTTCATCAGCCGTTGTGAGACCCAGGTCCCGTAAGACTTTGGTAAAAAAGCGCGCATACAAGAGATGCAACACCGCATGCTCGATTCCGCCGACATATTGGTCTACCGCCATCCAATGGTGTGCGGCTTGGGGATTCACCGCTTGTGTAGTGTCTTTTGGCGAGCAATAACGAAGGAAATACCAGGACGAATCCACAAAGGTATCCATGGTATCGGTTTCCCGGCGTGCCGGACCGCCACATGTAGGACACGTGGTTTGTGAAAACGACGGAGATTCCTTAAGCGGAGACCCACCTTTTCCGGTGAACGGCACATCGTCAGGCAGCAGCACCGGCAGGTCGCCTTCGGGAACCGGGACAATGCCACAGCGATCACAATACAACATCGGAATGGGCGTCCCCCAATAGCGTTGCCTGGAGATGCCCCAATCTCGTAACCGGAAATTGATGGTTCGCTTTCCCCATCCCTGTGTTTCCACATATTCGCCGATGGCCTGTTTGGCCTGCGACACGGACATGCCGGAAAAATTCCCCGAGTTCACCAGGAGTCCGGCGGCATCCTGTTCTTCATACGCCGATTCCAGGGCTTCAGTGCCCAGTCGGCCTTCCGGGTCTTGAATCACCAGCCGAACGGGGATGTCATAGGTTTTCGCGAATTCAAAATCTCGCTGGTCATGCGCGGGAACGGCCATAATCGCCCCCGTCCCATATTCATACAACACAAAATTGGCCACCCAAATCGGAATACGTTCCTTGGTAAACGGATTGATGGCGTAGGCGCCGGTAAACACGCCTTCTTTTGCCCTGTCCGCGGCCGTACGCGTCGCTTTGTCCACCCTAGACACGCGAGTCACAAACTCTCGAACACCGGCGGCCTCAGGTATTCCGGCTATCAATTGTTCGACCAGGGGCGATTCCGGAGCAAGGCTCATGAAGGTCGCGCCATGAATGGTATCCGGTCTGGTGGTAAACACCCGGATCGCCTGTAGCCCGGCTACGGTCTCCGCTAAGGGAAAATCCAGCTCCACTCCCTCGCTCCGCCCGATCCAATGCCGCTGCATGGCCAGCACACGAGCCGGCCAGGTCCCCAACCTTTCACAGCCGTCCAACAATTCCTGTGCATAGGATGTAATACGAAAGAACCACTGCTCCAATTCTTTTTGAATAACGACCGACTCGCATCGCCAGCACACCCCTCCGTCTTTTCCTTCTTTCTCCAAGACCTGTTCATTGGCCAAGACAGTCTCACAAGAAAGACACCAATTTACTGCCGAGCGTTTTCGATACGCCAATCCACGCTCAACCATTTTCACAAAGATCCACTGATTCCAGCGATAATATTCAGGCTGAGACGTATTCACCTCCCGATCCCAATCATAAGACAGACCCATCCGCTGGAGTTGCCCTTTCATATAGGCCACATTTTCTTGAGTCCAGACGTTGGGGTGCACCCCTTTCTCAATTGCGGCATTCTCTGCGGGCAATCCGAAAGCATCCCATCCCATTGGATGCAACACGTTATACCCGCGCATCGTCTTATAGCGGGCCACGACATCCCCGATGGCATAGACGCGCACATGGCCCATGTGTATCCGGCCCGAGGGATAGGGAAACATCTCCAAACAATAATATTTGGGCTTGTCCGAATCCTCCTGAACCCGGAAAGTTCCGGATTGAGCCCAATATGCCTGCCACTTTGCTTCAACAGCCCGATGATCGTACGTATGCGCCATGCTTATGCCTTATAAAAGAAAATACGGTGATCGCCTCGATGATTACGCCACAAATACATCCCGGCTTCCTCGTCACAGGTCCGATGAAATGTCGGTATGGGAAAACACTTCTTCCGTGTCAAATGAGATAAAGAAATTCGGAAACTCGTGCGGGTGCTTGCCTCCAGATTTGACGATCAGAAACGCTGCATTTTCAACAGCATCCTGAGGAATCTAGCATAGAGAAACCCACCCCACAAGCAAATCGCAAGGAGGCCGTTCAGATCATAGGATCGCACATAAATGCACAGGGAAAAGGGAAAAACAGAACGGTTAGAAGGACCGCTTATTCGCCTTGCGCGACTTTACGGAAAGGGGTGAGGGAGGACGAGCGGTTGATCCGGAAATGGCACCAACCACTTCCTGATGTTCACGCTGGAGTTGACGATGATGCTCAATGAGGGGATCAACGATTTCGCCACACATCAAGCACCGCCAGCCAGGCATCCAAATCTCGCCACTCGTGGCCAAATCCACAAAGTGATCGACGATCATGGTTCCCTGACATCGAGGGCATTGCATCCGTCATACCTCCTCGTTAAACGTGATGTATGTATCCATCGGTGAGGCCCTCACAGACCTTAAATATTTCAAAGCGGAGAAGGGGACGCCTCATGTTCGTCGAACAATGGACAACAGGACAATACAACCTTAAGAAAACACATATTTTCCTCCTACTCTCATCACAGCCATCTCATTTTTTTCAAGGAAACGAAAAACCCACTTGCTCCAATCAAGATTCCTAGGCAGCAGTTCGGAAATCTGCCCGCACCTGTTTTCAAAGAGGGTCTGTTGAAAAAATCCACCAGCGGCGTTCTCGCCATTTTCCCGTGCTCACGTACTCAGCGTACGCTCCGCGCGTCAAAACGGCTGCGGCCTTGCTGGAGGGACTTTTTTGAATTGACCCGGAGCCTTTGATGCGTAAGCTAATCCTGGGCCAATTTGCCCTTGAACATCCTTATTATTCAACACTCCCAAAGAAGTCCCCGATCACATTTTGCGGGAATTGGTGCGCATCGACAACCATAGCCGACACCACCACTGTACTCTGGGGAAGGACCAGCTAGGAACTCCCCTTCGAAGATTTGGCGGAACGCAGGGAAGGAAGAGGAATCATCGCGTCACCCCGCAGCTTGCGATGAAAGGTGATTGCAAAGCGATGGGCTTCATCTCGAATGGTTTGGACCAGCCGTGTTGCCGGTGATTTCAGGGGCAGTATGATGGGCGTCTTCCGACCCGGCAGAAAAATCCGTTCGTCTTTGTCACCCTTCGCTTTGGCTAACCCACAAATCGCGACCCGTGAGAGACCAACGGCCGCCATCGCTTCCATGGCCGCGCCTAATTGTCCGGCTCCACCATCAATCACCACCAGGTCCGGCTCCGGCAAGATCTTCCCTGGTTTGTTGGCCAACGATCCGCCATATCGGCGTTTCACCACTTCATGCATACTCGCAAAGTCGTTGGCTCCTTCCACCGTTTTAATCCGAAATCGCCGATAATCTGACTTCTTCATTCTGCCCTGTTCCCAAACCACCATGGACGCCACTGAATAAGTCCCCATGGTATTGGAGATATCAAAGCATTCAATGCGGGTCGGAATCTGTGGCAGCGTTAAGAGCGATTGAAGTTCTTCCACCGACTCACTGGATTCGGTTTGCACCCGAAGATGTTCGTTCAGAGATACCGCCGCATTTTCCTGTGCGAGCTGGAGTAATTCATATTTAACCCCTCGCTCAGGAACCAGCACACGAACGGCTTTCTCTTTTTTCTCGGACAGCCACCGCTGGACGAGCGATTGATCGTCAAAACCCACAGGAAGCAACACCTCTTTGGGAGGCACGACTGTTTTGGCATAAAACTGTTCGAGGGTCGACCTCACCAGTTCTTCATCCGTGACGCCGTGAGCGTCTGACCAGAAAAAATCCCGACGGCCGATCAACAGGCCGCCTCGCACAAACAGCATCTGGACATCCACGGCCCCTCCCATTCTGGCCAATCCCACGATATCCTGCTCCCGGGCGTTTATTTGTGCCACCCGTTGTTTAGCCAACATCCGCTCAATGTTCCCTATTTGATCACGCAGCCGAGCGGCTTCTTCAAACGCTTCCCGCTCCGACGCGTCCTGCATGGCTGATCGTAAGGACTCGAGCAATTCCGTGTCCCGTCCTTCTAAAAACCAACGAACCTGCTTCACAATCTGATGATAGGCTTCCTTCGTCTGATTTCCCGTGCAAGGAGCCATGCAACGCTTGATTTCAAATTCCAGGCATGCCCGCTCGGCGCTTCCATTAATATCGATCGTGCAGGTGGCCAGGGGGAACACCTTGCGAATAACTTTCAGGGTGTCGCGCATAGCTCCCGTGGGGACATACGGACCAAAATATAACGCCTTGTCCTGTTTAACCCGGCGGACTATCGACAGCCTCGGGAAATCATCGTGAATCGGCAACCGGAGATAGGGGTATTGTTTATCGTCCCTGAGGACCACATTAAACCGTGGGCGATGCCGCTTGATCAGATTACTTTCTAAAATGAGGGCTTCGAATTCCGAGTGGGTGACGATCGTTTCCAATTCCGCGATCTGCGAATACAGCACCCGGTTTTTAGGCGTGAGATCGGATGCATGTTGAAAATATGATCGCACCCGGTCCGATAACACGGCGGCTTTTCCAATATAGATAATGTCGCCTCGTCGATCCTTAAAAAGATAGACCCCTGGTTGCTTGGGAAGATTATTCAATATTCCACTCAAGCGACCGGGTTGGTCGGAGAGGACCTGAGAAGTCCGCATGGGTGTATCCATCACCTCTTATTTTGCCACCTTAATCATCAGACGATGGCGACGCCCTCGGGCCGTTGTATCAACTCAATTTCATAGCCATCCGGCGCATCGATAAAAATAAGCCGGCTGCCGGATGAAGATTGGGTGGGGCCATCCGTGATCGGCACACCTTTGGCTTGGAGTTCCTGAATCGTCTGTTCCAAATCCTCCACTTCAAAGGCCAAATGCACGAGATCCTCTTGAACCTTGACCGTCCCGCTACTCGGAAAACTGCACAACTCAATCAATTCCTCACTATTGGGGACAGCCAAAAATGCCAGATGCGAACCTCGTGGCGACACCTTTTGCTCCACGACTTCCAGCCCAAGGACCTCTCGATAAAAGCCTAGCGTCTGCTCCATGTCACTCACCCGCATTCTCGTATGCAACAGTTTTTTCACCCGCATGCCATTCTCCTTTTCAGCGTTCACCTGTCCGACTTCGGGAACAGAATTTCTCTGAAGGAATCCCTCTGCATGAATCAAACTTCTTCGAAAAACAGAGAGGAAGTCCGCGATCCCCGGTCGGGAGGTATCACTTTCGCTATTGTCACTCGTTGCTCCTCCCTGATCAAGATTGCTATCTTCTCTTGTTTTTCATAGACTTCCCCGGAAATTCGATCGGTTCCCCGTTCTCAAGGAGGAGACGTGACGACATTGATCATCTGCCGCCTGATCGTTTCTTGCCTCATCCTTGGGCTCTTCAATACCATCATCACTCCTCAAACAGTTCGTGCTGAAGCATTTCGTATTCTCGATCATGGCGCTTCCGCTACCGGCCAAGGCGCTGCCTTTACCGCCCAAGCCGATGATGCCTCAGCCCTGCATTACAATCCAGCGGGTATGACCCAGTTACAAGGCATCCAATTTTATGCAGGGACTCTCTTGATCGGAGGCACGGTTCGATTCAAAAGCGACCTCGGACCAACCGTGAAGGGTGGTGTTGGTGGGACGATCTCTACTCCCCCACCCAGTTCATTATTTCTCACTGCAAACCTTCCTGCCTTAGGCCTGGACAATCTCCCGAATTGGACCGTAGGAATTGGTGTCACCACCCCGTATGCGCTGAATATCGAATACCCCGATGATAGCCTGATTTCTCCCATACTCACGAGAGCGTCCCTTCCTCTTATTGATATCAAGCCCACTCTCGCCTATAAGGTAAATGATTATATCTCTGTAGGAGGCGGGCTGGATATTTATACCTTTGCCAGCTTTCTGGGAGAAGGTCAGGCAGAACTCCAACAGAATGCGGCACCAGGCAATCCGTTTGGTATACCCGCTGGGACAAGCCTGGAAGCAAACGGGACTGACACCGCCCTGGGATTTAACGCCAGTGTCCTCTGGACACCCTTCCGCAATCAAGACGGCCATCCACTCGTCAATCTTGCGTTTGTCTATCGGAACGGACCCAATTTGGACCTTAAAGGGGATTTTTTAGCCGGTGGAACCCGCCTTGCCGGTGCGTCCACGACCATTGAACTCCCCGATGTTTACACGTGGGCCATCGCCGGATGGCCTATTCGAAACGCGAAACATGAGTGGAAGGTGGAAGTGGATCTCGATTATGCGGATTGGTCCGGATTCAAAGACCTCAACCTGCAACTCTCTAATGGAGCAGTCATCCAAAATCCCCGCGACTATGGCGATGCCTGGGTACTCATGGTGGGAACGGAATTCAAAGCCCTTTCCCCCTCTGCGCTCCCTCATTGGGATGTGGCCTTTCGAACGGGATACGTCCGATCGGAAAGCCCAATTCCCAACCGGACATTCGAGCCGGCGGTTCCCGATTCCGATTTTAATGCTTTTTCAGCCGGGATGGGCTTTCTCTGCCATGCTCCAGGAAAATTTTTGGGGATCCTCCCCTGTGACATTTTTGGTGCAAAAGCCATCGGGATGGATTTAGCCTATCAAGCGTTGCTGTATGATGAACGGAATGTTCAGAATAACCAACAACCGCTATTAAACGGCAAATGGGATACCACCCTTCACGTTGGAGCCTTGTCCGTGCGGATGAATTTCTAATGCGTCTTCCCTGATTTTTTGTCCCCCCCCTTCACCCTTTTCGCCGATTCCATTACAGTCCCTCTACCGATTGACCTCTTCAATAGGGAGATTCATGTCGCTCTTACCAAAATCCCATCGCATTGTGGAGCGTCCACTCATGGAGTTTCGTCCATTCGGGAAGGATACTCAGGGTGTCACGATTCAGGATGTGAGCGGAATCACCATCCGCGCCAATCTTGAATATCTGGAAGAGGCCATTCAACAACACAAGGGACCAGAGGCCGCAGAAGAGGCGTTGCGCACACTGGTCGCCCTGCTGAACGAGCGGATTCCCGACCGGACCTATCATGTGACCGTCGATTTCCTCAAGAACCACTGGAATAGCTATTCCTATGAGTTTGCCATGTTTTTAGCCGAATTTTCTGTTCAGCTCTCGCACGAGGAGAATTTTCATTTCAATCTGGGGCGGGAAAAATTTCTTTCGCCCATTATTCAAATCCTCGGGCGGCCCTTTTCCATAGCTCAGATATACCGGCTCTTCCCGCACTTTGTCGAAAAATTCACCAAGGGTTCGCTCAAGCCGGAGGTTGTATCGGTCACCAATGGCCATGCCGTGATGCGGCTCCAATTGTCCGAATCCACAAACAGACAATTCGGCCCGTATCTCCGGGGCTGTGCCGAACGGATATGCCACACCACAAAGGCGACGGTTGCAGAAGTCCCGGCCCGCATGTTTGGAAAACGGGCTGCCTCGATCCAGGATCGGAGCTGTATCGCCGAGGGTGCCCCCCATTGTGAATGGGCCTTTACCTGGGAACCCGAGCAACAGACCATGCGGGGATGGATTTTTGGCGGACTCGCATTGGGGCTGGCCACGGTCGCCACATTAAGAGTTTTTGCTCCGGATCAACCCTGGTGGGTCAGTGCAGGACTCTCCCTGCTCCCCTTGCTCATTCTCCCCTTGGCAAAAAGGCTTTGGGATGATCGGCTGGAGATTCAAGAGCGGGGGAAAATCATTCAAGAACAATTGGAAGCGGCCGAGCAACGGCACGAAGAACTGCGGGAGGCCTATTTAGCACAAGAGCATACATTGATCGAGATCCGGCGACGAGTCGATGAATTAACCATGCTGCATCAACTCACCCTCCACATCGGCTCAACCCTCGACCGCGAAACCATTATCGGCTCAGGCCTCAAAGCCATTGTGAGCTCACTTTCCTTTGACCATGCCTGGGCAGCCGTATGGGATGCACCGCATCAACACTTTCACAAGATTCAATCAGAAGGCATGTCGGAACAGTGGGCGGCATTGGTTCAAAACATCCACATTCCCTCAGCCCCACAGGACCTCCTTCACAGAACCCTCCACATGCAAGAATCCATCGTCATAGAGGACATCACGGATATTCTGAGTCAGTGCCATCCCGCCACTCAACAGATCTTGGTGGAAGCCGGGACGCAAAGCGGATTCTCGCTTCCCCTGATTAGTCAGAATCAACCACTTGGGGTGTTGATCGTTGGGAGTACGCACCAGAAATCCATCCCCATCGCTGAACAAAACTTATTATCCACGGTCGCCCACGAAATGGCGATTGCCCTTGATACGGCGATGGCCTATGACGAGATCGAAGCCTTGAACATCGGTTTGGAAAACAAAGTGCAGGAGCGAACGCTGGCATTACAACAGGCCAACACAGACCTGGAAGCCGCCAATCACCGTCTCAAGGAACTTGACCGGATGAAATCTCAATTTCTCTCACATTGCTCTCATGAATTGCGCACACCCTTAACTTCGATTAAGGGATTCACGGAAAATCTACTTCATGGGATGGTGGGACCGCTCGCCGAACGCCAACACCTCTACCTCACCCGAATCAGTGCGAACGCCAATCGCCTCACCCGTATGATTGCCGACCTTCTCGACTTATCGCGCATTGAGGCAGGGACCGTCCGGTTAGCCCATGGATCTGTGTCATTATTCGAACTCCTTGAGAATGTCACGCAGGAATTACTGCCACTCACCCAGACCAAGGCCCAACACCTGACGGTCGAACTCACCGAGGACAATTTGACCCTCTGGGGAGACCAGGACCGTCTCCATCAAATCGTCACCAATCTCGTCCACAACGCCCATAAATTTTCTCCCCAAGAGGGACGCATCCTGGTGAGAGCTTCTCCCGCTCCTCCGGGTCACATCCTCCTCACGATCTCCGATACCGGTCCAGGGATTCCTCTGGAAGCTCAAGCCAGCCTCTTTCAGCCCTTCTTCCAGGCTCACCGGATCCCCGAAATCGGCACGCAAGGGCTGGGGTTGGGACTCTCAATTGTGAAACAATTGGTGGAACTGCACGGCGGGACGATCTCTGTAGAAAGCCAGCCTGGAGAAGGTGCCACGTTTCACCTTCGTCTTCCGGCAGTCTGCCCTTCAACGCTCTCACCCTCCGCTCAAGCCTTCCATGAACCTCTAATCTAAGAATGCTCCATAGACGGCTTACTGCAATTCCCTTCCCTCAGAATCCATTTCTCTCATCGACTTGTCACAGGTCGGCAGAAAATTCCGTGTAATCCCTCAGGATTTTTATCGACCTACCGATAAACGTGGATAGTATTGCCTACGACATTATTGGAAGGGAGGTGGAACCATGAAAAAAGTCGCAAAAAAGAAACCGGCAAAAAAAGCCGCGGTGCGAATGAAAAAGTCTCCGGGGAAGAAAAAGGCGTCACGATAACGCCCCCGGACATCACACTGTGTAGGTCCGGGGAGTCGAATCTACTCCCCGGATTACACTTTTTCTTCCCCCGATCCCACACTCCCTTCCTCATTCATTTCGACCTCACAACCCATGTTCGCATTCGCACAAGTTGAGTTTGCAGTCAGGTTATGTGATAACTCCTGATCACTATTCCCCATGTATTGCGAGAGCACCCGTTATGGACATTAATGCACAAACCCAACTCTGCGGCCTGTTAGGCAACCCGGTCGATCATTCGCTTTCTCCCGCTATTCACAATGCGGCCTTTCGTCAATTGGGATTAAACTTTGTCTATCTGGCATTTCCCGTCCAGGATCTCGAAGGCGCAATTCGGGGCCTACGGGCTTTGGGCCACATTCGGGGACTCAGCGTGACCATCCCACATAAGGTCACCATTCTACCCTTGTTAGATTCCGTCGAAACGACCGCCAAACACATTGGCTCGGTGAATACCATCGTCAAAGACCGGGGCTTGTTAGTGGGCTCCAACACCGATGCATCCGGCGCGCTCCAAGCCTTGCGACAAGGTGGAGTGGAAACCACCGGACAACGGGTCGTCATTCTCGGTTCCGGGGGGGCTGCTCGCGCCATTGCCTTCGCACTCGGCGTGGAAGGCAAAATTGAACATCTGACCCTCCTCGGCGTCGACGATCAGGAACGAACAACCTTGGCAAACGACCTCAAAGCTAAAACACCCATCTTCTTGCACGACGACTCCTTAACACCTGAAACATTGCAATCTGCATTGGCACAGGCCCAATTGCTTATTCATTGCACCCCCATTGGCATGCACCCAAAGGTCGAGGAAAGCTGCGTCCCCAAGCATCTGTTGCACCGCGATCTGACGGTGATGGATATTGTCTACAACCCACTCAATACGCGTTTATTGCAGGATGCACAGGCGGCAGGATGCCGCACCATCCAAGGAATCAACATGTTTCTCTATCAGGCTGTGGGGCAATTTGAACTTTGGACCGGCAAATCCGCACCACTCGAGGTGATGCGTAAGGTGCTCACCTCACACTTCTCATGAATGAAGGATATCGGGTTCGGATTTTATTCCCAGTTTCAATGAGAATCCTTGCGATGGAAAATTCCATAGGAGAAAGAAGTGGCCGTGGTGACATTCCTCCACATGTGTCACCTACACGCTGGCCGGAACGAAATTCGCCCTGCCTCCCCTCCGGTTTTCTCAACGATTCTCACAAGAATGTTCTCTCCGGTACTGCTCCAACCTGTCCGAAACGGCCTTCTTACCATTACTTCAAAACAGGAGATTTATGAATATTGTCTTCATAGGATACCGGGGAACAGGGAAAAGCACTGTGGCAGCAATCCTGGGTCAACGTCTCGGACGAAGAGTCATCTCCACTGATGAGGAAATCGTCAAAGAGGCCAAGCAAACCATTCCTCAGCTTATCGAGCAATTCGGGTGGGATCATTTCCGCGGGCTGGAAACGCAAATGTGTCAGAAGCTCACCGGCCAGGACAATCTGGTTATCGACACGGGCGGGGGACTCATCCTGAAGGAAGAAAACGTCAGAATGCTGAAAGAGAATGGAAAGATTTTCTGGCTGACTGCCGAAGTTCCAACGATTGCCAGCCGGATTTCCGGCGATACGCAGCGGCCCTCTCTGTCAGGCACCAAAACGTTCGTAGAAGAAATCGAAGAAATTCTCGAGATTCGCAAACCTCACTACCAAGCCGCCGCCGATCATGTCATTCCAACCGATCAAAACTCCCCGGAACAAATTGCTGATGCCATTCTCTCCCGCATTTCGATCTAGAGCGTTCAATCAGAGGACCAAACAGGAGACATCGGTCATTACCAAAGAAAAAAGAGAGTGTAAGCCCCCCCTGGGCTCACATCCTGTCCTCCTTTTCTTCCATGTCGGCTATACGGTTTCCCACGGCCACAGACCAGGTTCTCCTTCAATCCTCGCCCCATTGGGGGAAGAGTAGACGCCAAAACAGTATAGGAGTGGGGATTAAGGCAGTCTAACCTTCTATGGTATCCATGTCGTGTTTGGTGATGCCGGGGTTTCGTCCCGGCAGCCGAGCCACTTTTGTTCCGGCAAAAGTGGCCAAAACCAGTGACGCCCAGACAGGCTTCATTGGATGGGACAGACGCGAGCATAATAGCAGACCAACTCGCTGCGCTCAGACAAGGTCTGCTGAATGCCCAGAGCGTCTGTCCCTTGAGCCTGTCAGCAGGCGTCGGATAAAACAAAGAGGGAAAGGGAAGGTGGGTTTTAACATACTAGGTTCCAAAGCAGAACGAGCGGTTTTTGTGATGCCGCAATTCGTACCGAAAGGTCAGAGCATCATTGGAATCCCGTGGCCTTGTGGCGAGGCCAAGTCGTGTTGCCGACTTCGAAGGAAGGCGCGCATTGTTTGAGCATAGCGAGTTTGCGCGCCGCCGGAGTCGGCAACACGGCGCAGGGCACCCGAAGGGCCACGCCACGGCCACCATGGTTTTGGGTCCTTTTGCCGAAACAAAAGGACCTCGTCCGCCGGACGAAAGCCGGCACAAAAAGATATCAAGAAGGCGCCGGTTCCATTTTTTGGATACAAGCCACCCTTGCCCAGGAACCAGGCATAGGAGCAGCCACCGCAGGACCAGCTCAGATGGTCTCGATTTGAAAGATGCAGGATTGCCAGTCTTAACCCCGAATGCGTTCTAGGGCTTTTTCGTGGGCTTTGAGGTTTTACCAGGGAGAAAAGAAGCGCGCATCCAAAGCGGTTTCTTCAGGTCAAACCAGGCCTTGGTCCAACAGTTTGTCGAGTTGGTCTCGAAACCGCAGATGGAGATCCTCGGTGCTTTTATACTTGGTCCAAAAGTGTCCAAGCTCACTGAGCTTATCCTGAAACTTCCATAGTGATAGCAAATCATTCCGGTTCCCCGAAACCGTGGAAACCTGAGCATCTTGGAAAAAGGCATAGATCCGAGGTGTCCCTTGCTCCTTAAATCCGCGATGAGCCACATCAAACTCCTCCTCGGTATACCTGCCCGTTTTTGTCTTAAATAAGCTCACAAAAATGTCACAGGACCTGACCTCACGATTGTATTCATCTTGAAGCCGACTGTCGGACATGGCATCCAGAAAGTTTTCCCACCGGACAATCTCCAAGTACGCGCCCTGTTGACGCAATCGGTCATTCTGCTGTCTGAAATACAGATCGAACGCATCTCGATCTTCCCGTAGCTCCTCAGAAGAGGCGAGAAAAACTTTAATGGTTTTTATCGGAGCCTGTCCGGCGGAAGAAGCGTCCGATGCGGCAGCATAATTATCTGACGGCTTGTCGGCCCAGCGCGGAAGGTTCTCCAATTTCAAGCCATCGAGCAACTCAAGCACACTGACATCTTCGTAACTTCCCGGACACTCAATGGCCAGTTTACGGTCTTGTTTTCGTTTGAGCAGACGTTTCTGTTCGAACATCTCCGGCGAAGCCAAGACCACACATTTAGAACAAATACAAGGAACCCATTTACTCAGTTTTTCCTCCAGGCCAGGGAAGCCCGCATTGAGCGCGTCAAGGTCACTGGCAATGACGCTCAAAAGAGCTTGACGTTCAAGCCCGCGGGCCCGGAGGACAATTTCATTGCCTCTGGACATGATTCGAACGAGCACTTGGGTCTCCTCCCGTTCGAACAACACGCCAGTAGCCCACGCCATCTCGGGACGGGGGACAAACCGATGCATGCGAACCATCAGCCGGCTGATGAGGCCTTTGGGCAAAAAGCCATACCTAAAGCTCAACACCAGATCCCCCACTTTCGCCCATCCCTCCAGCGCCGGAGGAACGGAAGGTGAGAGTAGTTGAGGGGCCAGCCAGGTGTCCTCCTGATCCCTCAGGGCATAGCACAATTCGAACTTTTCCATCAGCGCCAGCAGCTCAGGATGCATGTCGGCGTATTCGGTGGTTGCCCAGACCCGTTCGCAATCCACCGATGTGAAACGGCCGAGACTGACAACAACCGTGGGATCGTCCAAAATGCGGAACACCGCTTCGGTCGCCCATGGATTTTGTAAAATCACCGTCCGGCTCAACAACCGGTCCTCCTGGAAATGCAGAAAGACACCCAGGTCATGCAGGTAGCGGCTCAAATGAAGGGCCTTTGTGCGGTCAAACTCAAGATGCCGACTGTAGACGGCGAAATAGTCCTCCTGAGGAATATAGGGCTGGTGCCTAGCTTCCTCCTCAAGATCGCCCCGAATAGAAACCCATTTCGCTGGCACCTCTTCTCCCACATGGGGGAGACGCTGCACAGAAAATTCAATCGCTGCAGAGAGTGGCTTGACAGAATCGGGTTTATCCAAATTGCCTCGATAGACTTCCTTCACGTTTGGAAACTGGCCTTTGATCCCTGCCTCGTCAATCGCCTTGCTCCGGCCACCCTTTTCATTCTGAAAAATCAGCACAGGACTCCGGTCACTGAGGAGCTCGATGACCTCCAGCCAATAGCTGAACCCCACATCGGTGACGGACTTGTAATCTTTGGTCGTATCGTCCAAAAGAATGTAGAGTGAATTTTTCGTCAGAAAAAACTGGTGCGTGGCATGGTAGATTTGTTGTCCGCCAAAATCCCATACATTCAGCCGGAACGTCCGGCCATTGGCCAGTGGAAAGTCATGCCGATGGATATCGATGCCTTTGGTGGTCTCGTCTTCATCCGGCAAAGGTTGATCCGCCTGATACAGCCGGCGCAACAGACTCGTTTTCCCGGCCCGTCCCTCGCCCACGATAAGCATCTTGGCCTCATAAAGCCGGTCTACTCCCTGTCCCTCTATCTCCCGGAAATAGTTCAGAACCGCCTCATGTCCTTGCTGAACGACTTCTGGCGGAGGATGAATGAGCGGACAATCCTTCACAAATATTCCATCTTCCCAAATGGTCCCCGTCTCACATTTGGCAGATATTCCCTTCTCAAATAAAAGCTTAAAAGGAGATAAGTCAGTCACCTCGGTTTTGGATAGACCAAGCGTCGTGAGGTTTGTCAGCTGCCCCAAGGCCTGTGCCCCCGCGTCCCCGAGCTGGTTGTGCTCCAGGTTGAGCGTCGTGAGATTCGCCAGCGACCCCAGGGCTTTCGCTCCCATGTCCCCGAGGTTGTTGTTGGCCAGGTCAAGCGTCGTGAGGTTTATCAGCCCATTCAAAGCCTGCGCCCCCGCGTCTCCAAGGTTATTGCCGGCCAGGTCAAGCGTCGTGAGGTTCGTCAGCGATTCCAGGGCCTTCACTCCCGCGTCCCCGAGCTGGTTGTGCCCCAGGTTGAGCGTCGTGAGGTTCATCAGCGATCCCAGGGCCTTCGCTCCCGCGTCCCCGAGCTGGTTTTGCCGCAGGACAAGCGTCGTGAGGTTCCTCAATTCGCTTAACGCCTGCGCCCCTAACTCCCCAATAAATTCGTTGCGTGTCAGGTCAAGGGTCGTGAGGTTCGTCAGTCCGCTCAACGCCTGCGCCCCCGCGTTCCCAATTTCGTTGAAGGACAGGTCAAGCGTCGTGAGGTTTATCAGCCCACTTAACCCCTGCGCCGCTCCGTCACTAAGGTAGTTGCCGGACAGGGCAAGGGTCGTGAGGTTCCGCAGCCCGCTCAACGCTTGCGCCCCTGCGTCCCCAAGGTAGGTGGCGGACAGGTTAAGCGTCGTGAGGTTCGTCAATCCGCTCAACGCCTGCGCCACTTCCTCCCCAAGAGGGTAGTTGCCAGACAGGTCAAGGGTCGTGAGGTTCGTCAGCCCCCTCAACGCCTGCACCCCTGCGATCCCAAGGTTATTTCCGGCCAGGGCAAGCGACGTAAGGTTTGTCAACCCGCTCAACCCCTGCACCCCTGCGTCTCCAAGGTTGTTGCCGGACAGGGAAAGCATCGTGAGGTTGGGGAGAGAGAGAAGTTTTTCGGCCAGGTTTTCCACAAATTCTGTCAACTGAAAAACAGATCGGTAATCTTTGAGGTGGGCAGCCCATTTTTCAGGAGATGAACTTAATTTCGCACGAGGGCCGAGTAGAGCTAACTCGGAATACTTCTCGCTTTTCATTTTTGAGAGCAACTCATCCAGCTCAGCCGGTGAAATTTTTTGTAGGTTCTTTGTCTTTTCCGTCATGTCCACATACTCCATCCCCTCGTTTGAGCGATCACCAACATGGCGCCCGAATAGCTGTTCAACATTTCGGTTGATTGGCATTGCCAGATCGGTAAACAGGGCGAACTTTAGCATTCAGATTTAAGGAGTCAATCCTTAGGCTTTGGGAAAGAGCGTTAGTTAATTAGGAAGGGAAATTCCTTGCTGGCGTGTTTTACTGTTTTCTAGAATAGAAAAAGAGCAGCTGGTTCGACGAAAATCATCGAACAGGACGTGTGAAATGTCGGGAATGGCAGGTTGGTATGGATACCGAATTCAATGTGTTCACTTTTGATGCTTTGGGCAACAATGATGATTAGTTCTTTTCAACCATTCCATAAGAAGATTACACTGCTTCTGATTCGACGCTCCGCATCATCACCCTAATGAATCCCTCCCAAAATAATCAGATGAACCCGTTAGCCGATCATTGGCAAAGATCCTGGGTTATCGAATGGTCCCAATATTTATTGGACAGTTATGCCTATTGGCTGAACAAAGAACTAATTCCCCGTCAGGGTCCTTCACTGGAACAGGCGGAACGATTGTTTAACTCCCCATTTGTGGTCGTCTCTCACGGATTGGAGAATGACCCTATCCTCAATTATGGAAACCGGACCGCATTAACTTTGTGGGAAATGGATTGGGACCAACTGACTCTCACGCCCTCCCGGCAAACGGCCGAACCTGTGAATCGTGAAGAACGGGCCCGCATGCTGCATCAGGCTAAAACCAAGGGGTTCATTGCCGATTATCGTGGAGTCCGGATCTCCCGATCAGGAAAACGATTTTTGGTGGAACGCGCCACGGTGTGGAACATTCGCAAACCGGACGGAACTCCGCTCGGACAGGCGGCCACATTTTCAACCTGGACGTTCATATGAGTCGTCGAACACCTCTTCCTCACCGCCTCTCCGACCTTTTCCCTTTTATACGGATGGGCTAAGGAGAGGTTCTTCGTGCCCTTGCTTGCCCTGAGTATTTTACCTGGGCTATGGTGCCGCAAGTCTGATAATTGACGCGTCAAGGAATTTTTACGGGAAACATGTCATGATTCTAGCAGCTGATGTTGGTGGGACAAAAATCAATCTGGCCCTGTTTGACTGGAACAAGGAACGGGTAGAGCCTATCCGGGAAGACACGGTCTATACAGCTGATTATGAGTCCTTCGAAGAAGTGTTGACCGAATTTTTGGAAGAACCGGCCTCTCCCGACACCGAATCGGAAGAATCCCCGGACGACAGCGATGCTTCTTCCTCTGAACCCACCACTCCTTCTCCACTGGGACCCCTCACCGCCGCCTGTTTTGGGGTGCCGGGACCAGTCTTAAATAATACCTGCAAAACCACAAATATTCCGTGGATCATTGAAGGAGACAAACTCGCAGAGTTTCTGCACATTCCCCATGTTCGTTTGTTAAACGATTTGGAGGCCACTGCCTATGGGCTACGGCTCCTTCAACCGGATGAAATCGAGGATCTCAACCCTACCGCCGCTTCTCTCCAATCTGATGGTACTCGGGTCTTATTGGCTGCGGGAACAGGCCTGGGAGAATCGCTGCTCCTCTGGACAGGCGAGGACTACCACGTCTGTCCGTCCGAGGGGGGACACGCCGATTTCGCACCCAACAACGATTTGGAAATCGATCTGCTGCGATACTTGCGAACCAGCTATTTGCATGTGAGTTACGAGCGGGTTCTTTCCGGCCCCGGTCTCCACAGCATTTATCAGTTTCTCCGGGACACCAAAAAAAACGAGCCAACCTGGTTTGCCGAAAAGCTCCCAACCGGGGATCCGACAGCCTTGATTGCGGAAGCCGGACTGACAGGCAAACCAGAAATTTGCAAAGAAGCCCTGCAGATCTTCGTCTCTATTTACGGAGCCGAAGCCGGCAATATGGCCCTCAAGGCCCTGGCCATGGGTGGCGTCTATCTTGGTGGGGGCATCGCCCCAAAAATCATATCCGCCCTACGGGGAGACACATTTATGAAAGCGTTTCTGGCGAAGGGCCGGTACAAACGGTTATTGGCCAAAATTCCCGTTCGGGTGATTTTAAATCCCCATACCGCATTGCTCGGGGCGGCCTCCGTTGCTGCAGGCATGGCTGGCTAACACCATGAAATTTAAGGCATCATCTGGGGTATTCCTCAGGGCTCAGACCCCACATCCTCCCTTCGATGGCATACAGACAGACCTTTCGCAAGGTTTTTTTACCCTCGTCCCTCCCGTGTTGCCCGAAAACACTCGCAGAGAGCACCAGGCTTTGAGAAAGAATGCTTGCTGGTTTCGATGAACACAACGCCTCCGGCCGTTTGCCAACGAATAATTCCCGAGCGTGAATCCCTTCTATGCCCTCTCCATCGACGCCATTGACACCGGATCAGCAAAAAGCCCAGGCCGCCCGCAAGGCCCTTGAATTTATACAAGATGGCCAGATCCTGGGACTCGGCACCGGTTCCACGGTCCATTATTTTTTGACGGCCTTAGGCCAGCTCGTACAACAGGGATTACGGGTCCGTGGGGTGCCAACCTCACAAGCCACAGCCGTTTATGCCAGACAATTAGGCATTCCGTTACTGAACAATGATGATCCCTGGGACATTGATGTGGCCGTGGATGGCGCCGATCAGGTCGACCCACAACTGAATCTGATTAAAGGAGGAGGGGGAGCGTTAATGCGGGAAAAAATTGTGGCAAACGCCGCTCAGCAATTCATTGTTATTGTGGATCAGGCCAAACAGGTGGACCGTCTTGGACTTCCCTTCCCCCTACCTGTTGAGATCGTGCCATTCGGTTGGCGAACGACACAACGGCATCTTGAAAATCTGGGATGGCCTTCCCCGTTGCGCCACAGAGCCGGCCAGCCTTTTCTCACCGACAATGGAAATTATGTGGCGGATCTCCATATTCCTGAAATTACCGACCCCGCCGCGGTCGAATCGTCCCTGAGCCAAATTCCGGGCGTGGTTGAATGCGGGCTCTTCCTGATGATGACATCACTATTGATTATCGGCACGAATGATGGTCCCGTCCTCACCCACGCATCTTGAGTCGTGAGTCTTCTCTGGTAGAATTAATCGAACATTCGTTTACCGTTGCATGCTACCGCCCTTGCAATCAAAGTTGATAAAATGAGAAAAATGGATAAGGATCAAGAAATCAGGGGTCTGCTGTGAGGACTCCCTTAACCGACAGAGGAAGAAGGTATTCTGCATGAGAGGACGATATCAGGGGCAAACATCCTCTGTGAGAAACAGACACCATTTTTGGAGAGTCACGATCGCGGTGGCCCTCCTGGGACTCACCCATATTCAATGCTCTCAGGCACCATCCTCCTCCCCTCCAGAAACTGCACCTGCGATCACCGAAGCCCCCATGGAGACCGAGCTGCCCCTACCAGCCGTCCATGCAGCTGATTCGCCGGCCGTGAACATCTCGACCCCGCTTCTGGCTTCTAACGAAACCTTTGTGAAAATCGCCAAAGAGGCCATGGCCTCAGTCGTGAATATTTCAGCGACCAAACGCACAGTGCAATCTCCGGGCACGAATCCCCTGTTTGACGATCCATTTTTCCGAAGATTTTTTGGAGAGGAATTTGAACGGCGGTTTAAACAGCCCCGCGAACGGCAGGAGCAAGGCTTAGGTTCCGGAGTGATTGTCAGTGATGACGGATACATCGTCACCAACAATCACGTGGTAGAACAGGCCGATGATTTGATGGTCCTCTTGGGAGATAAACGGAAACTTCCGGCGACACTTATTGGCACAGATCCCAAAACCGATTTGGCGGTGATCAAGATTGAAGCCACCGGATTATCCACCTTACCCTGGGGAAATTCTGCGGCACTGGATGTCGGAGAACTGGTGTTGGCGGTCGGCAATCCCTTTGGATTGAATCAAACGGTCACTATGGGGATCATCAGCGCCGTAGGCCGCGCCAATGTCGGCATTGTCGATTATGAAAATTTCATTCAAACCGATGCCGCCATTAATCCAGGCAATTCCGGAGGTGCTCTCGTCAATCTCCAAGGCCATCTCATCGGCATAAATACCGCCATCTTCTCCCGAACGGGTGGCTACATGGGCATTGGCTTTGCCATCCCCAGCCAAATGGTCAAAAGCGTGATGCAAAGCCTGATCGGGCACGGAAAAGTCATTCGTGGGTGGCTGGGCGTGTCCATTCAGGAATTGTCGCCGGATCTCGCGACTCAATTCGAGGTACCTGATACCCAGGGCGCGTTAGTGGGAGATGTCTTTAGCGAAAGCCCGGCGGGGCAGGCCGGCTTGAAACGTGGTGATATTATCCGCACCTACAATGGCGTCACCGTGAAGGATCCAAACCATTTGCGCACGCTGGTGGCCGAAACGACACCGAAGAGTGCCATTCCTCTTGCGGTGTGGCGCAACGGCAAAATTATCAATCTTTCGGTTTCCATCACTGAAATGCCTAAAGATACTGCTGCCTTGACAGAAATAGCTCCCAGTTCAGTCTCAGGTAACCACGCTCTCTCCGGGCTTTCAGTGGAACCCGTCCAACCTGGACAAACACGAGATGGCCAAGGGGTGGTCGTGACCCAAATCTCACCAAACTCTCCGGCTGAACGGGCAGGCGTTCAACCGGGTGATGTCATACTGGAATTGAATCGCACTCCCATTGGATCCGTGAAGGACTTCGAACAGCTTGTGAAGCGACTGGAAGCTGGAGACTCCGTCTTAGTGCTCTTGCAGCGCGGAAAGGGCGCCATTTTCCTGACCATTAAACCCTAGCGACTGGACCAGAGCCTCTCCCTGGCCAGACCTGACACACTGGGAGCCGAACATCCATGACACCACTTCGTTCATCCGGGACATTCCTTCAACTAAGCCAATTCCTCTGCTGTATGGTTTTTCTCCTATCCCCTGTTTCCACGCAACCAATTCTGTGGGCCTCTTCTCCGCAGATTGCCATCCAAGCTGAACCGCCATTTTTTTCTCCGAACCACCTGAACATCCGCCTGGATACCGCCCTCACGTGGAAAAATCACACTCGCGAAGCCCATTCCATCGTGGCAGACGACTGTCTGTCCCGCTCCCAGTGCTCATTTGACTCAGGCGTCATTCGTCCCGATCATCAGTTTGTCTTAACCCGATTAGCCCCCGGGCAGTACCCTTACCATTGTGGACTCCACCCCTTCATGCGGGGCCTGTTAACGATCCATACTCCGCACTCTCCGTCCTCTGATATCTGATTCAAAAGCCATAATTTTGTTGTCGCGACTTTCCCTCCCTTGTCAACACAGGTGATTGTACGTCTGTGGTCCCTGTCATTTGCCCTTTTTTCGTTGCATGCCATAAGTCCCTAATGGTACATTTCTGACATGCCTGGTATGGGCAGAGAGTACGAATTTCAATTAATACACAGACACAGACTGGTCCCATCGTCTAGGCTGGTCTAGGACGGCACCCTCTCAAGGTGCAGACACGGGTTCAAATCCCGTTGGGATCACCAATCGCTATTAGGAGCTGATGTCCGCCCCTTCCTGATTGTTCGCACCCGCTCCCGTTAGAATCAGACTTCTCTTACTCCGTCTGGTTATTTCTTTCATCTATGCTGTAAGGATCTGTGATGACTACGAGAACTTTTCACGATGGCGAAAGCGACGGCCTTGAAGCCCTGGAGGCTCTGGATCCGGAAACGATTGAATCTTTTTCCGACCTGCTCTCCGCCATGAAAAAGACCGCCTTTGGCGGGCGACGTCTGGGCGATGCCTTTGAGATTTTGGACAAAATGGTCGAGGATCCCGATTGTACCGTGATCTTAACCTTGTCTGGGGCCATGACCATCGCGAAAATGGGAAAGATTATCTGCAGCATGATCGACCGAAATATGGTGCAGGCCGTAGTATCCACAGGGGCTTTAATTGCCCATGGCTTAAGTGAAGCCGTAGGCAAAACACACTATAAATACCATCCATCCATGACGGATACCGAACTGTATGAAAAGGGCTATAACCGCGTCTACGATACGCTGGAGATGGAATCCAATCTCAACCACGTCGAACGGGTCGTCAGCCAAACCTTAAAGCGCATGACTCCCGACACACCCATCTCCTCGGAAATTCTGACTCGCGAAATCGGGAAAACTCTTCATGACCATTACGAAGGACCAGGGATATTGAAAAGTGCCTATGAGAAGGGTGTCCCGGTCTATATTCCTGCATTTACCGATTCTGAAATGGGGCTGGATGTCTCCATCTGGGCCATGAAGGAGAGACGACAATCTCAAGGCACACCTCAATCCCCCGATCTTTCCGACCAGGAAACATGGAAGATTTTGCAGCAATCTCGACCGTCATTTAATCCATTCTTAGATCTCAATAGTTATACGGAAAAACTACTGTCTGCCAAACGGTTGGGGATTTTCACTATCGGAGGCGGAGTGCCACGAAATTGGGCACAACAAACGCCACCATATATCGATATTCTCAACCTCCGGATGGGTACCCAATTAACCCCTCCGCGGTATCAGTACGGTGTCCGCATCTGCCCGGAGCCTGACTACTGGGGTGGTCTTAGCGGATGCACGTATGAGGAGGGTGTATCATGGGGAAAATTTGTGCCTCGAAAAGAGGGGGGAATGTTTGCTGAAGTGTTGAGTGATGCCACAGTAGTGTGGCCACTTCTCATGATGGGGCTCCTGGAAAAAGCCCGTCGCCGATAAATTCAACTCCTTGGCACGATCAACCTCTTCTCTCGACACGGTCCGCCAGGAATGCAACAATAACAGCCCATAGCCATGGAGTGATGATGAACATTGCCCAAACCCTCAAATCGACCGTATTGCTCGCCATCCTTCTTGGCACCCTGCTGATGAGTCCCACGATTCACGGGAAAACTCCTGACTTTTTAATCCAGGATGATGATGTGGTGCGAGGCGATCCCAAGGCTCCCATCACCCTGTTGGAATACTCGGATTTCACCTGTGGCTTTTGCGAAAAGTTTTTTCATGAGACCTTTCCTAAATTGCTTTCAGAGTACATTGAGACCGGAAAAGTACGTTTTGTCTATCGGGATTTCCCGAGAGGCATGGGCAGTCCACTTCGAGCAGCCGATGCCGCTCGATGCGCAGGAGAGCAAAACGCCTACTGGCCCATGCATGATCGGCTCTTTAACAGTGGAGGCCAGTTGGCTCCGGATAATCTCAAACAATATGCCAAGGAACTCAACCTCCACGGAGAACAATTTTCAGAATGCCTGGCTTCCCATCGCTACATGAAAGATATTGAGAAAGATTTACAGGATGCGGGTTCCCTGGGAATTCGGGGCACGCCGGCTTTCGTGCTCTTTCCTACAATCCTGCCAGAAGATCCTCATCTTATTTTAATTCCCGGCGCCTTTCCCTATGAGACGTTCAAGGAAGAAATTGATAAATTGCTCAAGCTTCATGGAAGCTCGACGACTTCTTCACTGTCTTTGCCAGTACTGTCCTCTACTCACATCGAAGGAGCATAGGTCCCCCCATGCATTCGTGCTCTACGCAATTCCTCATTGATCTGACAGCGTGATTAGGTGTACATTTGCTCAGGCAATCTTGAAATTCATGTTTTTATCCACAGAATGGTTTTGAGTCATGACTGAATCCCAATCCTTCTGGCCTGTTGAATGCGCGCAAGGTGAACCTGATTTGTTTGTGTGCTTAACCTGTTTTGATGAAGTATTCAAAGCCAAGATGCCGGTCGACGGGTGTCCTGGCTGTGGAGCCATCGCCGCATTCGAACCGTTTAGTTTGGATGCGATCAGGGAATGGGGAACGGAGAATCTTATTCAGAAAGCTGAAGGGTTGCCTTCTTCATCCCATACCGGTTCTGACCAGCCAGCTTCATCAATCTAACCACCTCTATTTCACGAGGTTTTCACCTTTCCATGACTGTGGCCACGGCAAAGCCAATCCTTATAGGCGGCCAATGGGTCCAGACCTCCACTGCGGAGCCGGTACGCAACCCCTATTCCAATGACGTGGTGGCCATGGTCTGCCAGGCCGAGCCTGAGCATATCCACCAGGTCACCAACTCTGCCAAACGAGTCTCGGCCGCATGTGCCGGGATACCGGCACATGCCAGAGCAAAGGCGCTCCTGCACATCGCCACCGGGCTTTCCACCAGACGGGAAATGTTTGCAGCCACAATTTGTCAGGAGGCCGGGAAACCGATTACCGATGCACGCCGTGAAGTTGATCGGGCCATTCAGACCTTCCGCTTGGCCGCAGAGGAAAGCACCCGCATCCCTGGGGAAATCATTCCGATGGATCTCACCCCAGGAGGAGAGGCGTACTCGGGATCTGTCCAACGCTTTCCGATCGGAACGGTTCTTGGCATTACCCCCTTTAATTTTCCCCTCAACTTGGTGGCCCACAAAGTGGCCCCTTGCCTGGCAGCGGGAAACCCGATGGTATTGAAACCAGCCCCCCAAACCCCGTTGACTTCGCTGATGTTGGGGGAAGTCTTTTTGACGACAGAACTGCCTCCGGAAATGCTGACGATCATCCCCTGTTCCAATAGCCTGGCAGAACAGATGGTGATTCATCCCAATTTCCAAGCCTTGAGCTTTACCGGCTCTATGACGATTGGGTGGATGCTGAAAGGAAAGGCCGGATACAAACGGGTTCTCCTCGAACTCGGAGGGAATGCCGGGGTCATCATAGAACCGGATGCCAATCTTGATGTGGCCATAGACCGTTGCGTAGCCGGAGGGTACGGATATGCCGGACAAACCTGCATCTCTGTGCAACGAATCTTCGTCCATGAATCACGGTACGACCACTTCCTCAGGACCTTTGTCGAGCGAGTCCGATCATTGCCCATGGGCGATCCTTCCCTCGAAAGCACCGTCGTCGGTCCCCTCATTAACGAGCAAGCCGCCCGCCGGGTCGAGACATGGATCCAAGAAGCCGTTTCGCATGGAGCAAGAGTCATGACTGGCGGGACACGAAAGGATTCATTCATCGAGCCTGCAGTCCTGACCCACGTCAACAACAATATGAAAGTCTGTTGTGAAGAAATTTTCGGGCCGGTGGTGACCGTCACACACTATGCAGACCTTGAAGAAGCGTTTGCCCTCCACAATGATTCTGATTTCGGGCTCCAAACAGGAATTTTCACCAGCAACATCGACACTATGTATCAGGCATACTCACGGTTAGAAGTCGGCGCACTTCTGGTGAATGAAATTCCGACTTTTCGGGCCGATCACATGCCTTATGGAGGCATCAAACAGTCAGGATTGGGGCGGGAAGGGGTGCGGTATGCTATTCAGGAACTGACCGAGCCTAAATTATTGCTGGTCAAAAGACCTTCTTAAGGCCTCCTTATTTTTTCTTTAACGTTCATCCTTATAATCTTGCACCTTGCCAACCAGTCTTGGTAAAAATACCCGCGTACGTGGCAAGGTTGTTCTTTCCCGTGGTGTTCGAATCGTTCAGGCTTTCCCATATAGAGTTTGCGCCGACAGATTGGAGAGCGAGGTTGTGAATCAGATTCGACGATCACCTAGTCATCTCCTGCCTATCCCAATCCACCACTAACTGATCGACGAAGGAGTCGCGATGGTCCCAACGCAAATGTTTCTCACCAGAGGTGTGGGCATCCACAAGGAAAAACTGGCATCTTTCGAAGAAGCCCTCCGGAGCGCGGGAATTGCTTATTGCAACCTGGTGACCGTCTCCTCCATTCTTCCTCCAGATTGTAAAATCATCTCGAGAAAACGTGGCGAACAGTTACTCAATCCAGGCGAAATTACCTTTTGCGTCATGGCCAGATCTGAAACCAACGAGCGGAATCGCTTGATTTCGGCTTCAATCGGCGTGGCCATTCCCTCCGGTAGGAAGGTGAATTATGGCTACTTGTCGGAACATCATGCTTATGGCGAAACGGACGAGGAAGCGGGAGAATATACCGAAGACCTCGCGGCCCAAATGCTCGCAACCACCCTTGGTATCAAATTCGATCCAAATGTTGCATGGAAGGAACGTGAGCAGGTATTCAAAATGGGAAGGGATATTGTTCGAACCCAGAACATTACCCAGTCTGCGATCGGAAAACCCAACCTCTGGACGACCGTGGTGGCGTGCGCAGTCTTTATTCC
Organism: Candidatus Nitrospira neomarina; assembly: GCF_032051675.1. NCBI lineage: Bacteria > Pseudomonadati > Nitrospirota > Nitrospiria > Nitrospirales > Nitrospiraceae > Nitrospira > Candidatus Nitrospira neomarina. The sequence continues at coordinate 3,969,075 of NZ_CP116968.1, read as the reverse complement.
CCTTGAAAACATCACTGAGGATCCAAAGCCTTCTCAGAAAAAATCAAAGTAGGGTCGTGGATTGGGCAACCTTTTCTAGTGAATAATTGTTTTTCTTTCTCGAGTCTTTAGCAACCTGACAAAACCACATTCGAACATCCTTTTATGCAGTAGGATTACCCCTCCTTTACCACAATCGGTTTTGCAGGAGCCGCCCTTTTCCCTCACAGTGGGACTGTTGAAAAAAGCCGCCAGCGGCGTTCTCACCATTTTTCCGTGCTCACGTACTGGAAGTACGCTCTGCGCGCAAAACAAAAGTTGTGCCCTCCGGGACACGCCAGGTAATTTGCGGCCTTCCCTTCGGCATGACTTGTATGGTGTCTATAGCTCATTTTTTGAGAAAATAAAAGGAACTGGGGTGGAGGGACATCGACTGACATCTGCCGCCCGGCGGACAGACTCCCTGAGAACTCTCCCACCCACACCTCAAACGTCGATGAAGAATCTCGCGGCAGGGCTGCTGACCGCCGATTTACCCGCAAGCTCACGTTGGTGTGTGCCACCCCAGCCTCGTTCAATTACTTTTTGGAGGGTACCATCATGCACACCTGTCTGAATGTCGGCGTGGATGTGGCCAAAGATGCCGTCGTGGTTGCCTGCGCCGAGGCATGCTTCCCGGTCCAGAGTGTTCCCAATCAGCGTGGCTCGTTGCGGGCTTGGCTCCAATCGCTGCCGGCAGGCAGCCGCATTGGCTTAGAATCCACCGGCGGCTATCACGAATTATTGGCGGACCTGGCGCAGGCCCAAGGCCATACCGTCTTCCTCCTCAATCCCTTGGACACTCGGCATTACGCCAAGGCCATGGGCACGCGGGCCAAAACCGACCGGGTCGATGCGGAATTGATCGCCCGACTCATCGCGCAAGAGCACACGCGCTTGCGGCCCTATACGCCCCCGACAGCCACTCAACGCAAACTGGATCGACTGATTCGGCGGCGCGCCACGATCGTCCGCCTCCAAGGCACGCTCAAGCTGACCATGCGCGAATTGGGCGGCTTTGCCGCCGAACTCAAGGCCGTGATGGGAAAATTGGAGGCCTTGATTGCCAAAATTGATGCGACCATGTCCGCGCTAGCCGCCAGCTCACCTCACCATCAGGAGGCGCAACACCGGTTGGAAACTATTGTGGGCGTTGGTCCCTTGGTGGGCATCAGTTTGACCAATACGTTGGAGCGCGTGCCGTTTCGCAAGGCGGATGCCTTTGTCGCCTTCACCGGGTTGGATCCGCGGGCGAATGACTCGGGGCGCAAAGCCGGTCGAAGGCGTTTGTCTAAACGTGGCCCCGCCGAGTTGCGCCGCTTGCTGTTTAACGCCGCGATGTCGGCCATCAAAACTAAAGTCTGGAAACCGATCTACGAGCATTACCGCACTCAAGGCTGGAGCACGACGGCCTCATTGGTGATCATCGCTCGCAAAATCGCCCGGGCCGCTTGGTCTATTCATCACTACCGTACAACCTTTAATCCAGAGCGGATCACACAATGCTTGACATGAACCATAGAATCTCAGGGCAGGACTGGACGAACTTTTTTGAACCGCCCCGAGGCCTCTGATATGCACCGTGCCTGTGGGTCAATATGCCCTTGGAAATTAGTATGATTCAACCCTCTTACAGTGAGAATTCAGCGCACAGGACGGTATGGTCCGAGGGGCATTCCGCACGACGCGGCTGAACATCCACCTCCACCGCATGAGAATGGGGAAGAAGCGGCGGGGTAACCAGAATGTGGTCAATTCGCCACCCACGGTTAGCTTCCAAAGCGCCCGGACGTCGATAATCCCAAAACGTAAATTGCTGACGATGCGGAAAATGATGCCGGAACACATCCTCGAATCCCCAGGACACCGTCTCCTGATAGGCACGGCGCACTTCTTCATGGAAACACACATGCTTGAGGTGTTTTTCGGGGCTATGGACGTCAACCGGGTCAGGGGCCACATTCATATCTCCACACCAAATCACGGATTGTCCTGGTGAGACCACACGCGAGAAATACCGCTTCAATCGCTGGAACCACCGTAATTTATAGGCATACTTCGGCGAATCAATTGCAAATCCCTGTGGAACGTAGGAATTAATAATCATGATGTCATTGACCACCACTCGCACCAGGCGAGTGGAATCCTCCGGTAGTTCCCCGTCCTCAAAACCAAAGGCCACCGTTTCCGGCGCTGCCCGGCTGAATATGGCGACGCCGTTGTAGGATTTTTCACCACAAAAGTTGATGACATAGGGTAAGTCGGAAAATGCTTGAAGGGGAAACTCATGATCCTGTACTTTAGTCTCTTGAAGGCACATAATATCGGGGTTGTGCTGCCGCAACCACTTGTGAAGAATACCGATTCGCTTTCGAATTGAATTGACATTGTAAGTCGCAATTTTCATTTTTCTTGAAACTCCTATTCACCAATCACGCTGCAGACACTCCTCCAATAGAACAAGGGCAGATCCTCCTCCACAACCGATCCAAGGGTATGTGAGGTACATGAACTTATGACTACCAGTCCTCTCTTCACTCCTGACGAATTGGCCCTCTTGGCCGATCAGGATTTTTTTCGGAAGAAAGCGGAAATTTCGGTCAAAATCAAGCAGGTCCTTGAACACCTCCATGAGCGGATCGAGGCAGAAATCGGCTTACATCACCTTTTGGCTCCTGAAGGGTTCGACCCTCAAGCCAGTCAATTTGTCAAAGGCGAACATCTGGAAAATTTTCCATATCAATATGTCGATATCCCAAGATTTTATACGCGTGAGAACAAGTTCGCGTTCCGTTCCCTCATCTGGTGGGGACACCACATAGTCTTCGCTCTGATAGTTGAGGGCCCGCTTGTGAAGCAATATCGACGCAATGTATTTAATCGATACTCGGAGGTGGCAGACCATCATCTCTGCCTGTGTCTCAGCCCATCTCTCTGGGAGTGGAAAACGGGACCTGGGTTGACACTTCCGATTACACACGGTCGACGATCAGAAATCGCGGCAACACTCGACCATCGTACATTCTTTAAAATTGCCAGGTTTCTTCCCATGCATGATCCGGCAGTACAAACAGGTACCATCGTGGATGAAGGTCTGAAAACCTTTCAGGCGATCCTACCGGTCATTACGGCTTAGAAGCCCGTCGGTTCCCGGTCCTATTCTTCCTCAGCCAAGCCAAGCAATCCGGTGAGCTGATCTACCGAATACGTCTGTGTGGTCTGAAGAATGATCGATTGAATTCCCGCCGCCTTCAACAGGGTCTCCACAAATCGATCTCGGTCCTCGCGTCCTGATGTAGTAGGAATCTCCTTGTTCAAGGTAATGACTGTCATGACTTTAAGCGTCCCAGGATGGGCAAGAACAACATCACAGCGAACAGGCTGAATCGTTCGCATAGCTGCCTTTCGAGCTTCTTCATCTTTATCGACAACGGACAGGACACTCAGGAGCGGGATTTTGGCCAAAACCAGCATATGATCACGAGCCGCTAAGGTAATCAGATTGTAGAGAGTCGCTTCTTCCGGCGACATGATAGGTCGAGCGGTTACCACACTCTCACCGGATTCAGGATTCAAAGCTGGTAGAACCCCTGCTGGAAGAGGACGGCGCCAGATCCATCGCAACAAAAACACGACTCCGAGCATAAACACTGCCAGGAGAATCAGTGAAAGTCCGTTCTGAGACATCAATCGGTCCGTCATTTCACCAGTGGGAAAAAGCCCGAAATAACAAGGAACATTCTAGGGAAGTCCGTGAATACCGGGAGTGACCGTCCCCAAAATAACCGAATGGCGAGCACCCGTGACCTTAGGCAAATTGGCACAGACCCCCTTCACTGTTTGATACGCCAGCACCGCAAAGGCTTGCGCCTCAAAGGCCTGACTGGAGGCCCCACATTCATCCATGCGCATCACGGGAATGGGATCGAACACTCCGGACAGTTCTGACCAGAGACGAGCATTTCGTACCCCTCCACCGCCAAATACCAACTCATCGGGGACTTTCCTCGTCCACTTTTGCGCTTGGTGGATCACCTGGGCGATAAACCGGCAGCTCGTCGCTAACAGGTCAGAAATACCCAAATGGCGACGCTTCGCTTGGGCCCACACACGTTGGATATAGTGCTCTCCAAACATTTCACGCCCAGTGGATTTGGGAGGCCTACGAGACACATAGGGATGCGTCAGCAGCCAACGAAGCAAGCCCTTATCTATTTGCCCCTTCATGGCAAGACGACCACCCCGGTCAAATCCAGCTATGCCCTTTGTCCCCATCGCCACCAATCCATCCAACAACATATTGCAAGGGCCTGTATCAAACGCCCGAACCGCTGACAGATTTCCCCCGCCGGGTAATAGGGTCACATTCGCAATCCCTCCTAGATTGACCACCATTCGTGTGGCACGTTTCTGAGCAAAAAGAAGGGCATGGACATAAGGAGCTAATGGAGCTCCCTCTCCACCGGCAGCCAGATCTCTGCCTCGAAAATCCGATACAGTCGTGATTCCGGTACGCTCCGCAATCACATGGGGATCTCCAATTTGCAATGTCGAACGGATCTGACCAATACCGGGCTCATAGATCGCGGCAGGCCGATGATGAATTGTTTGACCATGCGAGCCGATCAACGCCACTCGTTGAGGAGAAATCCCGGAATGCTTGATAGCTAACAACGCGGTTTTAGCAAATACTTCGCCCAGGACCACATTGAGGTGACAGATCTGCCCGACGGTTCCCTGCTCACAAACCTGTAAAATTCGTTGCCGAAGCTTGGGAGCATACGGACGACCAACATGTTTGAGCAGGACACTCTTGAGACGATGTCCGGTTCCTCGAATATCCACAACTGCGGCATCCACCCCATCTGCCGATGTCCCTGACATCATCCCCACAACAATCATTGTTTACCTCGATTCATTGGCCTGCGTGCCTCAATCGCATGACACTCGATATGTTGCAAGCCCTGCCATGGCCCATCTCTACCCATTCAATGGTTTCGTGGGAGGAGCAACATGCTTGCTCCGATCCCAGACCATACCAGTCTGTTCCTTATCAGAAAATCCCAAAGAGGCGTAAAATCCCTGATAACGCCTGGTGCAAAGCCAAAACAACTCCACCCGTTCCAATTTGGGATGCGTTAAAATTCGCTGGATAATCCCTTTACCAATATCCCGATCCTGATAGGCCTGATCCACAATCACATCCCAAATCGAAGCGCGATAGATAAAATCCGTCAACACCCTTCCAAACCCGACGAGTCTTGAGCCCTCCCAGGCAGAAATGGCCACATCCGTATGAGCGAGCATATGTTCAGTGTCCTCCAGTGAACGATGACAAGCCCAATCCGTTTGGCAGAACAATGCCAAAAGCTGTTGCGCCTTGACGTCATGGGAATCCAAAAAATTGATCATGCGTTGGCAGATTGTGGCAAGATGTATTACACTAAGTCTACTAGAAATACGTGACAAAAAACTGGAGTCGTGTCGATGTCGATGTTAGTCAGAAAATGTCCAAAATGCAGTAAGTTATTTTGGAAAAAAGAAGAAGAGATCCAATATGCCGACGAGAATACCCTGAAAGTCGTCTGCAATCACTGTCACCAGACTTTGCGAATTCCGCTCATCACAGAAGGCGCCAATGCCGGCGCTCCAAAAATGGGACATTAGGATTTTTGAACGTTTCCCTTCCAGCATCAGAGTCTCGTGTTTACCAAATCATCGCCAATTGAACATATTCCCCTTCTCTCTTCTTCATCATTAGACTTTTGACTGTATGCGACACGAACATTGGGCCGGTTTAGATGTCTGCATTACAGGGGGTGTGGATCGCCAAGGGAGCGGTGAGGGACCCCTTGTGGTTCTCTTGCATGGATTCGGAGCACCAGGGGATGATTTAGTCGCCTTATGGCGCTATCTCAATGTCCCAGAGGAAGTCCGTTTCCTCTTTCCTGCCGCTCCACTCCAATTGAGCATGGGCTATGGGGACGCCCGAGCTTGGTGGATGCTGGACATGGAACGCCTCAACCAAGCCAGGGCCCAAGGGCAATGGGAGGCATTGTCACAAGAAATCCCCCGTGGCTTGCCTCCGGCCCGTACCCAAATGCAGGATGTCCTTTCTCTTGCCACAGAAACCTTGTCCGTACCATCATCATCGGTGATCGTAGGAGGGTTTTCACAGGGAGCCATGCTGGCGACTGATTTGGCCCTTCATACCGATATTCCCTTCGCAGGATTAGTACTATTATCGGGCACCCTCATTGCTAAGCAAGAATGGATCACCCGCCTACCCAATCGCCAGGGTCTCCCGGTATTTCAAAGCCATGGCACCGACGATCCTATTTTATCGTTTTCCATGGCGCAGCAACTTCGTGAGCATATCCAAATGGCTGGTTTACCCGTCAGTTGGGTAGAATTTCGTGGTGGCCATGAAATTCCCATTCAAGTGTTGCAGGGTCTCGGAGCCTTTCTGCAAACACATCTCTATCCTTCTCCGCTCTAAAAAAAGAATGTGGGAAAAAATTGAGAAGTCAGGAGACAATATGAGGCCCCTCCTCACCTTTCTTTCTTCCCTAACCGACATTTTTTCTTCACACCTCGCATTTGACCTCACCTCGGATATGGCTTTTTCCGCACCGCACGGACGGGCCTAACTACACCTCATGCCCCCCAGGAACCATTCATGATGAAAAGATACCAGACCCGCATTGCGCAGAAAATTCTCTCTCCGGTATAGTGGGACCTGAGTATTCCATCAATTTTTACTAGGATTACATTTTTTCTATGATGACATTTGAAGAGCTGAGCACTCAACTTCAGGAAGCGTTAGGCGATGCCGAAGTTTCGGTCCTTGATCGAACCGGTACCATGGACCATTTTACGGTCAAAGTCATTTCCAATGCTTTTGAAGGAAAGAATTTGTTGGACCGTCATCGAATGATTTACCAAGCCCTCGACGCGCCCATGAAAGACGGACGCATTCATGCCCTAGAAATTCAGGCCAAAACCCGCAATGAAGCCCAAGGAGGATAATCTTATGAGTACGCCCATTGAAGACGAAATTAAGAGAGAAATCGCCCAACACAAAATTCTCATTTACGGAAAGGGCACCAAGTCTGCCCCACAGTGCGGATTTACCGTGGAGACCATGGAGTTTTTTAACAAATTCGGCTATCCCTATGAATTAATCAACGCCTTGCCAAATCCTGAAAAACGGGAGGCTCTTTCTAAAATGACCAATTGGCCGACTTTGCCAAAAGTTTTCATTAATGGCCAGTTTTATGGGGATACGGATGTCTTAGGTCCAATGGAAGAAAAAGGGGAATTGCAGCCTCTTTTAAAAGCCGCGTTTCCCGATCAAGCCACCTGATCATCAAACCAAGCGTTTCCTGGCTCAACAAAGCCCACCTCAATAACAGGTGGGCTTTGTTATGTGTCTCAGACCTTACTCCAATCGGGACACTCATCCAGCGAGTTCCGACCTTTCCCATATTCATCCCGAAATTCTCCACACATCTCAGACACGTCTTTCATTGATACTTCTAAGGATCCTGTGGCGCTAATTTGACTCAGGGGTTGAATCGTGGCAGGACTATCAGACATCTCTCAGCCCTCCGATTACCTCTCAACCACATGTATTCTTTTGTTGGCCGTTCCCGGCTTTTTGAGTTGGGTTTTTGGAAATTTGGTCAACACTTCACGCGTAATCCCTTAAGCATGTTGCCTATTGTCCGATAGGTTCAACCTGGAACCACTGAGGCAATGAGCCAACATGAGACATCCCACCTTAGTACCAAGGGCAAAAACCAAAGGAACATCTAAAGCCCTAGGGTCATCTTCGGCCACGTTCATCCTCAGTATGATCATTGGTCTAGGAATAATGACCTGGTCTTCCGCCCAGGGAAGTCATTTGACGCTTCCCGGCTCCCAAGACTTCAGTCATGGAGATGAATCCGACCCTCAGCCTTTCATCCGGCAACTAGAAAAGATCAACAACTATATCCCTCCTCACGCTCAGCCTGATCGCAAAAACACCGCCTCATTAAAGGTTGAGCAATCCACTCTTCTTACCAATCCCCTTCACCCCTCGCCCAACGAACCCAAACCTACAGGATCTCAGCCATCCCATTCTCCTCCAAAAAAGAAACCCACACACATCGCAGTCCTGCTTAACAACAATGTCACCCAAGACCAGACGAATACGGGATGGCGGTCATTGTTAAATGGTCGGCCGGAAGACGCGATAGCGGCTTATCAAGATTCCCTCAGGATCGACCCCAAATCAGCCGAGGCCTATCTCGGCATGGGCATCGCGCTGAAAAGCCTGGGCTTTATTGACCATGCCAAAGATGCCATTCAACAGGCACTTGAACTCAATCCTGATCTTTCTTCAGCACTCGTTCATCTGGGATATCTTTATGCAGATGGCCACATCGGCCCATCAAATTCCAAAGCCGCTCACCGACTTTTCAGTCAAGCATCTCAACTCGGGGATCCATTTGCCAGCATCGCACTTCTAGACCTGCAATCCCGCTCACGGCCGCAATCCTAATTTCCAGAATACGAGTGGGCTTAAGAATGCCAACCCAGATGCCGATGGATTTTGTATGGGCGTGTCATCCATACCATTTTCCATATTCAGCCTGAAACTCGGCCAAACGACACGCCCTTCGTAAAGGAGAACTGACAGATGCCAAAAACACTATTCCGGCCGCTTCATCATTCCCAGGGGTTTACCCTGGTGGAAATGATCGGGGTATTGGCCATCATCGCCATACTGATTGCCTTGTTACTGCCAAAAATTTTCACTCTGATTGCGTCGTCTAAAGCCAGCTCCATGGCTGCCGCTGTGAGAACGTATGAGACCGCCGTCGCAAAGTATTATGGAGATATCGGAACCATCTGGCCTCTCAATGCCGCTGGAACTCCGGCACAAGAGACCGGAGGGAACAGCGCCACCGTTACCTCTCTTGGAGCTCGCTTAACGCTCGACGCCTCCGATCCGTTGAATACCGGAACCAATCAATGGAGCCGGTTCCGAGGACCCTATCTGGAAAAATTTAATACCAATACGCCTCCGGGACTGGGCACAACCATGTACATGCCGGCGCAAACGGCAGTGGCACTCGGGACAGCGACAACAGGGACGAATGTCGGATGGGATCTGAAAGGTGATGATGGCAACAGCGATCTCCCCACTGGAGCCCGAGTGGCCTATCTCAGAGTCGACGGAGTTTCCGATACGGAATTCAATGAAATTGATGGAGTCATCGATGCCGGTATCGGTGCAAGCATAACCGAACGCCAATTACGCGGACGCGTAAAATACAATCCGGGCAATGATCGCATGTATATTTATCTTACACATCAATAATTCCCATCCTCGTTCATTGAGGGATGATTGAGAAAAAGCCAACAATGGCTGTGCTCCCTCCTCCTATGCGTTCCTCACAGGCGAGCACCCATTTGCTGTCGCCCATAAACTTCTCCTAGCAGTCCCGCCCATGCCAATCACACCCACACCACCCAAAGCCGCACGGCCTCTCCTCGGAACGTCTCTCCTCCAAGACGGCTGGATCACTCAAGAACAATTGGACTTGGCGGTCCGGGAGACGAAGAGAAAAGGTGTGATGCTCGGCCAAACCCTCATTGGCCTGGGATTCATTACCGAAAAAGTCCTGGCCCATTATCTGGCTGAGGGCACCCAAACCGGCATAGTCGACCTCTCAACGATCTTCATCCCATCGGAAATTATCAATCTCATTCCCTACGACATCGCCACCCAGTTTCAAGTCCTCCCTCTTAGCAAACAGGGGAATGTGTTGAACCTGGCCATGGCAGATCCGTTGAATATTGTGGCGGTGGATACCATTGAAAGTCGCATCGGGCTCAACGTCCACACCCACACAGCCCCTGCCCAAGAGTTAATTGAAGCGATCGAGCGGCACTATGCGCATCGGGAATCCATTAAGCAACTGCTTGATGAATTAATGGTCAAAGGGATCTCGGATCTCGGGGAAGACGGGAGCCGGGTGGCGCCGATGATTCGCTTGTGCAATCAACTCATTACCGCCGCCATTCAATCACGGGTGACAGATATCCATGTCGAGCCGGATGAGTACTATTTACGGGTCCGAATGCGCATTGACGGCATTCTCACACAAGAAATTCTCATTCCAAAACCGCTTCAAGCGCCCATTACCGCTCGGTTTAAACTCATGGCCAATCTTGACCTCACAGAAAAACGAACTCCCCAGGACGGCCGGATCCCCTTTACGTTAGGCACTCGTCGAATTGATCTTCGTGTGTCGACCCTTCCAACGAATTTCGGAGAAAGCATTGTCCTCCGAATTCTGGATAAAGGGGCATTGAAATTAGAATTCCTGGCTTTGGGGTTTACACCCAACGACCAATCGCGCATCCAATCCCTGATCCAACGTCCCCATGGCATTATCCTTGTGACAGGTCCCACAGGAAGTGGAAAGACCACGACGTTATATACGGCCCTCCGTCATGTCGATGCCAAAGAAAAAAGTGTGTTTACACTGGAGGACCCGATCGAATATCAAATGCCTCTCATTCGCCAAACGCAAGTCAATCCGGACATCGGCATGACCTTTGCGGCCGGACTTCGTGCCCTACTTCGGCAGGATCCTGACGTCATTCTTGTTGGTGAAATCCGTGACCAAGAAACGGCCGATCTGGCCATGCGCGCGGCCCTAACCGGACATTTGGTTTTTTCGACACTTCACACCAACGATGCGCTAGGAGCCATTCCACGTTTAATCGACATGGGCGTGGAAGCGTTCCTTCTCGCCTCCGCCCTGACCGCCATCATCGGCCAACGACTCGTTCGGTGCATTTGTCCCGAATGCAAGGTTGAACGAACGGATGCCGCCACGGTCCTTGCAGATCTTCGAGTGGAATTGCCGGACAACATCCCCCCGATTCTCTGGATAGGAAAAGGATGCCACGCATGCGGCCAGACAGGCTATAAAGGTCGAGCAGGCATTTACGAAATAATCCAGATTTCAGAGGAACTACATGGGCCTATCGTGCACGGCCCGGATATGGCGGGTATTCGGGCCATTATCCGGCGGGATCGAATGCCAACAATGTTTGATGACGGACTCATGAAAGCCCTTCAGGGAATTACCACGCTCGAAGAAGTGTTGAGGGTGACCGGTGGCTAATTTTCAGTACCGCGCCATCGACGCCCATGGGAAACCGATTGAGGGAAAAATGGCGGCGCCGGATCTTTACCACCTGGAACGCCAGCTCCAGGACATGGGACTCTGGCTTGTGCGCACGTTGGAATCCAAACCGAAGTCCCTTGCACGACCCACTCAAAAAAAAGGAAGAGTCAAACCCCGCGATCTTATGGAATTCTCCACACACATGTTCACCCTCCTCGAGGCCGGCATTCCCCTTACCCAGGCTTTACAGAGTTTGTCGATTGAGACACCCAACCTTCATTTGCGTTCGACCTTACATGCCATCTTTCAACAAGTCGAGGCTGGAAACACCTTGCATGATGCCATGAAGCAACACCCCAGAATTTTTCCTCCTCAAATCACTAATTTGGTGCATGCCGGGGAAGACAGCGGCACATTGACCGATACCTTCAAAGAATTAGAACGATATCTGGATTGGCTGGATCAGATCCGTGGAGACATGCGCCAGGCCACCATATATCCGAGCATTGTCATGATAGCGGTGATCGGATTACTGGTGTTGCTCTTTACGTTCGTCATTCCCCGGTTTGTCCCTATCCTGGAAGGTCTGCATGTGCCTCTCCCGACTATCACCATCCTCATTATCACCCTCAGTGAACTGATCGTGGGGAGCTGGTGGCTCTGGAGTTCGTTCCTCCTGCTCGGCCCAATGGTGTGGACCCTGGGACGAAAATACCTGCCGGGATTCGCGCACTGGCGGGACCGCATGGTCTTACAACTCCCAGTTCTGGGGGAACTCATCCGGATGCTCACGATATCCAAATTTGTTCAAAACTTTGCCGTCTTGTATCGAGCCGGCATCCCTGTTCTGCAAAGCCTGCAACTGTGCCAGGGACTGGTGGGCAATTCTGTCATGGAACGGGCGCTTCAGGACACACAGCGCGCCGTGTCCGAGGGCTCCACCATCAATGAATCATTAAGCCGTCATCCGGTCTTTCCGCCAATGGTGATTCAAATGATCTCGGTCGGGGAAGCCACCGGGACATTACCCCACACACTCATGAATGTGGCTCATTATTATAATCGGGAAATTCCGCGCAGAATCAAAAAAGTTTTTGGCATTCTCGAACCTCTGATTACTTTAGGATTAATCGCGATTGTGGGTATCGTCGCCCTATCCCTCTTTATGCCCATGATGAGTTTAATGGGTGGAATCCATTGACAGGCAACCTTCGCCACCCCGGCGTTGCCTTACCTTCCCCGCCCCGCCACCAGAATGCCTCTGACCCGGAAGCCGGAACCACCCTCATTGTGTTTATCGGCCTGTTGGCGATTCTATCTATAGGGCTTGCTGTTGTGTCGCCCTCCATGGTCAGAGTCTGGGATTCAACGAGTGAAGACCGTGAAATCCGTGATCTTCAGCTCATCGCCAACGGAATCATCTCGTATCTTCGACAGAACCACGCGTTCCCCCCTTCGTTACTCATCCTTGCACCTGACTTTGTGCCATTGCCTCAAGCCCGCATGACGCAAAACGCACGAGGATTTCCCCGCTATTATGCGGTGCATCCCTCCATAACCGGATTCCAAAACTCGACCGGACTGACTGGCGGTGAACTCGTCAATGCCCGGTTTCTTCTCATATCCAATCTCGCACAAGATGCGGCCCCCGCCATTACCACACCCGCCTCCTTTGAAACCTGGTGGAACATGGATGACAGCACGACTCCTCCGCTCATTATTCATCGTGGAACGATCAGCCATCTTTTTTATATGGTAGACCTTATCCCCAAGGGAAATGGGGGAAGTTTTTCCATTGACCATCAACCCACTCATTCCAACGGCGCTCTTCTTCCAACCCATAGCCGCCTTCACCTTTTAGGCACCGAAATCGGTTTGGACGAGGACGATAGCTACAACATCCCTGATGTTGAATTCTCTCTCACCACCAATACCGGTTATTGGTTCGACCCCTTATGCGGGGCCACCAAACGATGGAATCCTCTGTCTCCTCCCTGTTAGGCGGAAACATTCTCGAGTTATTCTCGCTCCCTGACCCGGCAAAAAATGACTGCTTCCCCACCTCCCTAACCTGACCTCCGGCGGATCGTCCCGCCCCCTTGTGGTCCTCACAAACCCGCCATGATCAATTGAAAAATTTAAGAAAATTAAGATTGGCTTTTTAAACACCGAAAGAAAGGTTGGTGGACTAACAGGCGGGATATGCCCGACTGAGAGAAGAGTACGTACACGCACCCCCGAGACAAAAGCCTCGCTGAGAAGGAGCAAGACGGGATCGGACTCATGACAAGACGCAATGACTTTCCCACTCAGGCCATAGGGCTCCAGACGGCCTCGATCGCATTCGAGACAGGCTGGCGTCCCGGCACCGGCTTCCAGTTGATTCAGTGCGGTAACCGGAACACCGTTCAAAGAATAGGCCGGAAATTTTTCGGATTATTTGAGGCCCGCTGTCTATCTACACATGGATTTACGCTTGTGGAAATGATTGGCGTCCTGGCAATCATCGCCATTCTCGCGAGCCTCATTGCGCCAAATGTGATCAATCAACTGGCCGCCGCGAAGCGGGATGCGGAGGATGAACAATTGGCCACAATCGCCCGAGGTATTGAACTCTACCTTCGGCAGACACGTTCATTTCCGGCAACACTCACCGCGCTGAGTCCGGATTATGTCGCGACCGCGCTAGGACAACTCACCACGAACCCTAATGGATTTCTCCGCTATTACTTCGTGCAACCCAACATCAGTGGATTCACCAACGCCGCAGGTCTCTCCACGACGGCCTTGGCGGACGCACGATTTATGGTCATAACCCATCTGTCCCAAAATGTGAATCCCTCCATTACCACGGATGCCGACTTTGAAACCTGGTGGAACACCGATGAAACAGGAACACCGGATCTGAAAATTCATCGCAGGCACGTGGGCCATTTATTTCATCTCCTCAGCCTCTCGGCCAATGGGGCAGGAGGTAGTTACGCGGTCGATGGGAGCCCGACTAATTCCGGTGGCGGCACACTTCTGCCGCATAGTCGCTATCACTTCTCGGGAACCACGGTGAGTTTAGACGAAGCGAATACATTTAGCGTTCCAGAAACACAATTCACCCTGACCACCGAAGCCGGATTTCAATTCGACCCCGACTGCGCGGCAGGATCCCAATGGCGAATCAACAGTAGCGGTTGCTATAGCCCCTAATACGATGTTCAACACCTTGCAATCACCCACATCTTTTGCCGACGCTCAGACACCTACGCCGGAGGTCCCCCTGAACCTCCAGAAGACCCTGGTGAAGAAAAAACAGACGATTTTAAGCGTCAGCCTTTCCAATGGTCGATTGAAAGCCTTATCAATTGTGAAAAATACCATTGGACGGAGTTGGGAACGTCCAGGCCGGCACGTCTCCCTAGACACACTTCGCGAAGCGTTGGAAGAAGCGATTCACCACACCCAATTTCCCGGCACGCACCTCGCCATGCTCGTTGACCATCCGCGGCTTGCCTCCCGGACCATTCAAATCCCTCCGATGCTCCCCACTGACCTCCTTCCTTTTCTTGAACGAAAGGTCCAACAGGAAAAACCGTGGGAGGGCCCAGCGGCTTGGCGATATCAGCTAGGCTTGGAAGCGCGAGGGAAATTACATGTCCACCTTGATATATGGCCCCAAGACTATATCGAGAAGATCGTGCACATCTGCCAAGAGTCAGGCTTATCTCTTCGTCAGTTGGCTCCTCTTTCTACTCTGGCTGAGAGTCAACTCAGCACGTTGCCTGTCGAACCTGGAAAAGGTTCGATCCTGATCACCATGCTCGAAGGCAAAATCATGATTGTCGCAGGAAATGATAATGGAACCCCGATCTGGACCCGACATCTGTTCCCGGCTCAAGACTGGGTTCCACTAGGAGAGCGGGTCGGAACCGAGGCCAACCGAACGATCATGTTTATCACACAACAAACCAATTTACAGTTTCCCTGCATCTGGTTTTGGAACGATGAAGCACGATTAACGGCAGGTGAAATACAGCCACACGTCAATACTCCTCTCATACCATACCCCATCAAGCCGGACTGGAATTACTGGCTGTGGGTCGGTGCGATGCTTCCGGTCAATTTGCACAGCAACTTCACACCCACGCAGGTTCTCCAAGCTCCGCTACGAAAGACCCTCACCAAGGCTTTCGTCGCCATGCTTGCGGTTTTTATTCTTTTCGGAGTCGGAACAACCAGCGTCATCGAAGGTTATTTAGCCAGACATCGCACAGCGATGCAGACCATGACCGACCAGGTCAGCGCCCTCCAGCAGGATTACGCGCAATGGGAAGGTCGCCTCATGTCGTTAGACACGAAACGACAATGGGCTCAATCCGTCAGCGAAACCACCACGCCGGAATTAGAAGGCCCATTTCTCAACTATCTGGGATCCATTATCCCCACCCAGGTCATCTTGCGCAAAGCCTTTGTGGAGCGAACCCAGGACGGATGGAACGTGGAGCTGGACGGCAGCACTTCTACCAATCTTGCCGCCACATTGCTTGTGGTGGATCAATTCGTGCAACAGCTGGCGGATGGACCCTATCATGTGTCCCTGCATGAGGATTGGCGAGATCAACTCTTGACCCAAACCGCCACCTCAAGCAACGAACGCCCGCTCTATCGGTTCACCTTGAAGGGAACCATGTCATGAAGTGGCTTCGACGTTTTGAGTGGCCCAATCCCCAACAGCTCAGAAGCACGGCCCTCGTGATGCTCCTGATTGGCACGTTATCCATTGTGGGCTGGGTGAGTCTGGATAAACTTTTCGCCATTCAGAAGCGCCAATCGTTGACTCAAGATGCGATCGGCTTGGAACAACAGGTGTCGGAGCTTCGCTCTCAATACCTTCAGGCTCGTCCGGAAGCGCTTGCCACTCACCTCCAACTGGCTGAACAACGCTTACTCCAAAACTTCACCCATTTGGCGCAATGGGCGCAAACGCTTCAGACCGACGGCAACCAGTGGAACCTCCTCATCCAATATCGGATTTTGAGCACAGAACGCACCACGGCTCCCATACAGGGAGTGACATTGGTTCCGTTGGAAATTCAAGTTAATTCGGAGGGAAATCACAATGCATATCGTTCCTATCTTCAGTTCCTAAAAGCTCTCACCAGATCCGGACCAAGAGTCGACATTCAGAATGTGACGGTCATGGGAGATGGTCAACAAGCCACTCATTTAACCATTGGATTGTCGGTATGGATGAAAATCAACGATTCCGTCGAGCTTTAAAAAATCCGTTTGTCACGATTGGTCTGTGTTTTCTCGCAGGATTCGCAGTCTATACCAATATCGTGGATACGGCATCCGATGCACCGGGAATCATCTCCGTGGGACTGAATCGACTGCTGTCTGCCCCGACTCTCCCTCCCCTTACCTCTACGGGGCGACCCCATGAGGATGAGGCTGGTCAATGGATCGAATACTCAAGCCGTGATCCTTTTGCCCCCATCGTAGCGGCCTCTCGGGAGCAACCGGACCCAGCTTCGTTGGGAGCAACCCAAACAGGGGAGAAGCAGGTGACGAATACCTTTACCCTTAAAGCCATTGCCGTCGAAGGCGAACATCGGAGTGCCGTGATCAACCGGACCGTCGTGTATGAAGGAGAAATGATTAACGGATATCAGGTCCTGTCCATTCAGCCCAAAGGGGTATGGCTCAAACATCAGGGCAAAAACCAATGGATAACATTTTCCAAAAAAACGACGTCATAACTTTCCTCATCACTCCATGAAAGACGACATGCGCCACAACACCATAGTGAATCCTCAGACGTTCATTATATCCACTCGCCCGTCCAACGGAGCATCCTTCACATATGGCGTACGAGTTTTTCAAAGTCTGGCTCTTTTGGGCATGCTCAGTCTGTGGGGATGCACCATCGCCAATCCAGATGCAGACCGGTCAATCTCAGATGCCACCACCACACAGACTTCACAAAGACTTTCCCTGAGCTCAGATGTGGCGGCATCATCCGTGAACAACCCTCAGGCGACATTTTCCCTGGAGGATCGCATGTTGCTCACCAGCGATCTCCCCAAGCCTCCGACACCGCCACCTGCCCCTTCCATGGGGCCCTTGTATTCGTTTCGCGCACAAGATCTGCCTGTCATTGACGCGTTGGCATTGTTTGCTCGGAGCAACCATTTAAATATTGTGGCCGGACCAGAAATCACCGGCACCATTACCGTTGATTTTCATCATCTGCCCCTGGAACAGGCGATGTCAGCCATTTTGGAGGCCCATGGTTATTACTGGGAACACCACCAGAACCTGATTCAGGTCAGGCAATTCAAAACGAAAACATTGAACGTCGATTACATCCGTCTCGTTCGGAGTGGAACAGGACAAAACCGCGCGCAGCTCAGCTCCGGTTCCAGCGGGGGGAGCGGAGGCGGCGCATCCCAGGACACCGGACAAATCACGGTGAACCAGGAGGACGAAATAAAATTCTGGGAAGAATTGGAAATGCAAATTAAGACTCTGATGTCCGAAGAGGGACGACTCGTGGTCAATCGTCTCTCAGGAACTATTCAGATATCTGATCGGTATAAACGGGTCGATGAAATTGACGATTTTCTCAAAAGCGTTCACGAGGCCCTATACCGACAGGTAGAGATCGAGGTGCGGATTTATGAAGTTGCTCTGGATGATCAGTACAGTCTGGGTATTGATTGGAGCAGGATTAATTTTGATGGCACAAATGGCGCCATTGCCCTCGCAAACATAATTACCGCGCCCTTCGGAGGTTTCATGGCAAAAGCTGCCACGACCACTATCTCCTTCGAGGATGGGAGTTTTGATGGAGTGCTCACAGCACTGGAAGAACAGGGCGAAATTCGAGTGATCTCTCAACCTCGGGTGGTCACGATGAATAACCAACCGGCCTTAATTAAAGTCGCCACCGATGAACCATTTTTTTCCTCAACCGTTGCTCAAGGAACTGCCGGGAGTGGCAATATTGTGACTGAGCAGGTGCGATCCGTCACGGTAGGCTTGGTCCTTTCCGTTACACCCCAGATCTCCGAAGATGGATGGATTATGCTGGATGTGACCCCGATTCTTTCCCGGCTCCGTGAAATTAGGGAATCACCAGGTGCTAAAAGAGGAGAGGGCGGAGCCACCGCCCCGGTCTTAGATGTCAAGCAATCCTCCGGATTGGTCAGGTTGAAAGATGGAGAAATGGTCATTATCGGTGGACTCATCCAAGAAGAATCCTCAGAAACCGAACGCAAGGTTCCTCTCTTGGGTGACATTCCCTATCTTGGTCGCTTATTTAAGGGAACGTACACAGCTAAAAAGAAAAGTGAGCTGGTCATCTTTCTCTCCCCTAAGATTATACGAGCCTCATGATGACGACGTTAGATCTCAGCATGTGCTATCAGGAATTGGGTTTTTCTGAACCCCCATTTCGCCTCACACCCGATACCGATTTCTTTTTTCCCGGCAGTCACCATCTGGAAGCGCTGAATCATCTCCGATTTGGCATTGCCAGTGGTGGACTTACCATGCTGACGGGGGAAGTGGGTCTCGGTAAAACCCTGTTGTGCCGGCACCTGCTTCGCCATCCGCCGACCGGGGTTCGGTTTGCGTATCTCATGAATCCGGATCAGTCCTATTCTGATTTACTTGTATCCATTTATGAAGATTTGACCGGAACACTGCCTGAAGATCAGTCGCTTGGGGCCTTGCAACGGGAACTGCCTAAGCTGTTGCTCCGTCTGGCCGTGGAAGGGGAACGGGTCGTCGTGTTGGTGGACGAAGCCCACCGGCTCAGTGGAAAAGTCCTGGAAGGACTTCGGCTTCTCTCCAATCTGGATACCGAAAAAGATAAATTGATGTGCCTCCTGCTGGTTGGACAACCGGAGTTGGAACAAAAGTTGGCGACTCGGGCCTTTCGACCATTGCGGCAGCGCATTAGCGTTCGCTATCGCCTTGAATCATTTACCTGGCGGGAGACTCGTGCGTACATCCGACATCGACTGCATATCGCCGATGCCCGACACCGATTTCATCTTGGTGAGGGAGTCCTCTGGCTCATTTATGCTTGGAGTCGTGGAGTCCCGCGCCGCATCAATCAACTGTGCGACCGGGCCCTGTTAGCCGCTTATGCTCAGGGCCGACATACGGTGACTCCCATGATGATCTGGCGCGCAACCAAAGAATTTCTTCCGTAACAAGAGGATCACGGAAAACGAACAGACCATGAGTATCATCGCAGACACCCTCCAGCGACTTCAGACCCAGACCAAAAATGACGGGACCGAGACGGCCCAGCAGGCACCCCTTGTCCTTCCACCTAAAGTGAGAAGAGAACCTGGTTGGCACCACCGGCCCTCTCCATTAAAGTTTTGGTTGATCGGGATCGGCATGACAATCGGCTTGAGCAGTCTAGGCATGGGTGCCTACTGGATCGGCTTACATCTGGACTTCGGCATGCCAACGGAAGCCTCTTCTTTGCCCGGACAGCGTGTGGCTCTGTCGAACTCTTCTCCGCTTTTAGGGACTCCACCTGATGATTCGGGTTCATTTGAAGCCACGCAGCTACCAACTGCTGAACCTGAAGAGAGTCTTCCAGTATCAGCTGCCCGGGAACCGGATGAGGCATCGCCCACATCCCAAGATGGCGCGTCAATGGAGCCATCCTCTCCATTGAAGGTCGAACATGCCCTCCCCATACAACCCGTGGAAGAAACTCCGGCCTCCCCCGCACCTGCAACACGATTAATAACCCCCACATCCGAAGACCCTCACCAGAAAACCGCGGGCACATCCCTCTCAACGCCACGCACAACAACAGACGTAGCACAGAACCAGCCCAACACTGATCCGAAGAAATTTGCAACCAGTCCTCCAATCACAGTCCTTGCCCAATCAGAACAACGTGATTCGACCTTTGTCGAAGTCGCATCCGTCAATGAGGCAGGCAAACCCATCCCGTTAGAAGCCGATTTAGAGGAAGAACCAATCAATCTGGATGAACTCACAACCATCACCTCTCTTGTGAGTGACGCGCCTTCTGCCCCTGTTAACACGGCAGCCCTTACTCTGAAAAACGAGGGGGTTCAGGTGAACGCTCAAAACACAGGTCCACCTCAGCGATCTTCTGCCAATTTGCTCCATCGCGCCCGAGAACTTATCCAAAACGGTGAATACAAAGAGGCGCATGCCATGCTTTCCCCCCTCTTCCATGATCCTCCCGTCACCTGGGAACCATGGTTCTGGATGGGCACGGCGTATTTGGGAGCAGGACAGCTTGAACAGGCGGATCAGTATTTCTTAAGCGGCCTCGCACGCAACGACAAAGTCCCACAATTATGGATCCAACGAGCTCTGGTAGCGGAACAACAAGGGAGTTTCCAACTTGCGGTGCATGAACTTCGGCAGGCCGAGGCACTCCAACCGGAATTGCCCCATATCCATTTGAATATGGGCTATGCCTATGAACGAATGGGGAATAATCGGTTAGCGAATCAATATTTTGGTAGGTTCTTACAATTAACAGAAGGCCAGCCGGAGTTCTTTTCTACCAGAAAAAAATTGTTTGCCCGCTTGTCCTCACTAACCAAGACGCGGGGCTCAATATTGGACAACTCCCCAGGCCTGAGGAAAGAGCAATAACCAACGGAATCACTGGCGTCTGAAGACGCCCTCGCCACCATATTCCCGGCCGGTTCACTGCCTAAGGAGTCATTATGGTTGGCGGCTATGCACCATGCCAAAATTTCATTCGGCTCGCTCAGGACGCAGGACTAGGCGCCGTCCCTTTGAAGGTTTTTTTAATGGGAAAAATTTCCTTAACTTCGGGATTCGGTCCGGAAGAATGCAGACCGATTCCCACACGAGTCTTGGCTGTATCCGCCCTGGAAAAATTAGGAACCTTCGATTGAGGATGAAACATCCTCTTCAGTTGAACTCCTCCCATTACCAGGGCAGCCTGCAGGTCTGAGCGATCTAATTGAAAAAGGGGACGGTAGTCTCCTTTTATTTGAAAAACTTACCCCAACTAGTGAAGGCCCATTAATCCCATGACATTCGCTCCGACTGGACATCGCGTCATTTGGTTCGTGTGGTTTCTCGTATTCCTTGGTGTTCTCCTTGGTGTTGTCACCCTGGGCCTGACGAGATATACGCTCTTTGAGGTACAAACCAACAAAATAATTGCGATGGAAGCAGGAGCGTTACAGAGGGAAATGGGTAATGCGCTGAATCATCTCGGCGTGCAGGCAGTGAAACAAATAGAAAACACCCTGGAAAATCCTCTTGCGAGCACACTCAACCCCGATCCATTTCAATCCTACGAAAAAACGTTGAATGAGCGAATCGACGAGTACCCCACCGGAGACACCCACGACATTTTGAGTCAAATGCTAAAGACTGGTCAGCGTCTGCAAGCCCTGGGCGTAGATGTGCGAAAGTGGGTCCAACATTCCCGGCCAATCTTGAAAGACCTGCAATCACAGCAAACCATAAAAACGGCCAGGGAACGGTTAAAAAACTTGAAGAACCAAATTCAATCCTGGGAAGAAAAGACACGCCTGGCTCAAACCATGGCCTATCGCAAAGGGAAACAGGCCCCTCCTTCGGAAGCCTTGGTATTCTCCGAGGACTTGCTCGCACATCAGATTCGCAATGCCGCCCTAGGTGTTTCGATTATTCAGACAGAATTGGGGAACCTGTCCGTTTTATTGGAAACTCTTTATGGCGAACGCAATCCCGATCGGCTCGTCGATTTAAAAGATTCCCAATTGCAACAGAATTTGATTCGACTCTCGCTGGGAATGAATATGCTAGTGGGGGACTCGCCCATTCCAAACGACACCGTTCAAAAGATTCTTCAGGATCTAGGGTCAATCTTCTTTGGTCAAGGATATACGATAGACAGGACTCATCAAACCATAGGGCTAGGCTCTGGAGGTCTGTATCGTTTTAAACAAAATTCTCTTCGTCTGGAGTCGGAACGTGCGGAATTCTATGTACGCTTGGAGGACATAAAAGAACAGATTGGTGAAGCTCAAGTGTCATTCGCCAAACTGGCGTCCCAACAAACCCAAGAAGTGACAAACAAATTCGAAAACTCCTTTGCGCAAAGCTGGAGGTTTATGTTGACCCTCAGTCTAATATGTGTAGCCGGATTTTTATCCACGGCATGGATTATTTCCAGGTGGATTCACAAACAATTGACGCTGCTAGAGACCTCGAAAACCCAGGCTGAGGCCGCAGTACAAGCCAAATCCCAATTTTTAGCCACCATGAGCCATGAAATTCGCACCCCCATGAACGGGGTGATCGGGATGACGGGCCTCTTACTCGAAACCGATCTGACCTCGCAGCAACGCCAGCTGGCCAACACCGTGCGGTCCTCCGGCGAAACCCTGCTAACCCTTATTAACGACATCCTCGATTTCTCCAAAATCGAAGCCGGCAAGCTAGAGTTCGAGATCATTGATTTCGATCTGCGCACCACCCTGGAGGACACGCTCGACTTGCTGGCCGGGCCAGCCGGCACGAAACAATTAGAACTCGTGGGGCTGATTTCCAGCACGGTGCCGACCGCTCTGCAAGGCGACCCCGGACGCCTGCGGCAAATTCTCATGAATCTCGTGGGCAATGCCATCAAATTTACGGCCCGCGGTGAGGTCGTCGTCCAAATTCAGGTCCTCGATGATACTTCCGACACCGTCACCATTCGGGTGGAGGTTCTCGATACCGGTATCGGCATTGCCCCTGAGGCCCACGCCAAACTATTTCAACCCTTTTCGCAGGCCGATAGTTCGACTACCCGCCAGTTTGGTGGCACCGGCCTGGGCCTGGCCATCTCCAAACAACTCGTAGAGCAGATGGGCGGAAACCTGGGGGTGGAGAGCAGACTGGGGCAGGGCAGCACCTTTTGGTTTACCGCGTGTTTGACTAAACAACCTGCCCCCGCACGGTCCCCTACACCCGACAACACTTGCCTGGTGGGCGCCACCGTCTGCGGAGTCGACGATCACCCCACGAATCGTCAATTATTGGCGCAATACTTTCGAGACTTGTGTATGACCGGCTTTCTGGCCGCCACTCCCACGGATGCTCTGGCTCTTCTCCGACAGGCGGCTCACCACGGCAAGCCCGTGGACCTCGCCATCATTGATATGGAAATGCCTGGTATGGATGGACTGCAGTTAGCTCGCACCATTAAAGCTGACCCGAACATCGCGGCCGTGCGCCTCGTGCTCCTCACCTCCTTGGGGACGCGGGGCGATCACAAGGCCGCGCAAGAGGCCGGGTTTGTCGGCTATCTGACCAAGCCCATTCGAAAAAACCAGTTACAAGTCTGCCTGGAAACAGTCATGGGCTATGAGCCCGTGGGCACCAACGCCCTCTCGCCCCCGTTGATCACATCCCACCAGCTGCAGGAATGGCGTCGGCCAAAGCGGGCGCGTATTCTGGTGGCCGACGATCACCACGTCAATCAGCAATTAGCGGTTATGATGGTGGAACGCCTCGGGCACCGTGCCGATGTGGTGGCGAATGGCCGAGAGGCCCTCGAAGCCCTGTCCCGGATTACCTATGATGCCATTCTGATGGATTGTCATATGCCCGAAATGGATGGATATGAGGCCACACGCGCGATTCGTGGGCAGGAAACGAAAGAAGGAACCCATAAAGAGTTAGATGGGAAAGAGCCCATACACTCTCAACCCTTTCTTCTATCCTCTGATACCTCTCTGCCCATTTCCAAACACATGCCCATCATTGCCCTCACCGCCAATGCCATGCAGGGGGACCGGCTCAGATGCTTGGAAGCGGGAATGGACGATTACCTGAGCAAGCCTATTCGTCCCGAAGAGCTGATCCGCGTATTGACAAAATGGCTGCCTCGGCAGATTTTCAATATTCCCACTCAGGAAGAAGGCCCATACCTCCTGCCCCATTCACCTCCCTCCGGACAGCCTGCAGTCAACACCAAAACCTTAAAGGAACTCGAAGAAATTGGAGGCCGGGCGTTTCTGGAGTCCATGATTCAGAAATTCGTCGAGGACGCCCTCCAGTGCGTCACCCTCATCGAGCACGCGTTGGACACACACAACCCCACCCAATTGAATGAGGCTGCCCACGGCCTTAAGGGGATTTCCCGAAACATGGGTGCCGACTCATTAGCACAATTAGCGGGTGAAATTGAAGCCACCTGTAAGGCCGGAGAGCCAGCCGCCCTGTCAGGCTGGGAACCCCAAATTCAAGACGTCTTTCAACAAACCCGGAAGGAACTTGAGGGTATTTTTGATAGATCGAAAGAAGGGACACATTGATATAGGAAAATCTCACCTGTATGTCCCCGCCACTTTTCCCGAAAGACTCTTCCACCAGAACCATTCATTTCTGCTCCTCACTTCTTTCGATATCAAGTAGACCCTTACATCAAGTTTCATTGGGATTGACCGACAAAAATAAATGTCCGATACCATTCCCAGGAGAGAAGAATCACATAGAAATCGATGAAACGTCTAACCGATCTCCATGTTGGTGGCCGGTTAACCAGGATTCATTCTGGATGATGACGTTGATCCTTTTGATGTCATACGGACTACAATGATTTCCCTACAGCAATGCCAAAATGCCACGATTCTCATCGTGGATGATCAAATGACCAACATCATGTTCTTGGAGAGCATTCTAAAAAATGGCGGGTACACTCAAGTCCATTCCACCCAAGATCCCACTCAAGTGATACCTCTGTTTAAAGAACTCGATCCAGATCTAATTTGCCTTGATATCCGTATGCCTGAACTTAATGGGTTTCAGGTAATGGGACAACTCCAGATCATTTACAAGCACGGGTTTCTCCCCATTCTGGTCCTTACGTCAGAAGAGGACCGGGAAACCCGCCTCCGAGCATTAGAATCAGGGGCCAAAGACTTCCTGCCTAAACCATTCGATAGGGTGGAAGTGTTAATGCGAATTCGTAATTTACTGGAAGCCAGCCTACTCAATAAAACGGTGTCCCAACAAAATGACATATTGGAAGAAACCGTCCGGATCCGTACCCAAGAGCTCAAAGACACTCAACTGGAAGTAGTCCACCGCCTTGCCCGTGCAGCCGAACATCGAGACAATGAAACCGGCGCGCATATCATCCGCATGGCTCACTTTGCCGTAGCTTTGGGACGTGCCGCCGGCATGTCCGAAGACGAGTGTGATGTCCTCTTTCACGCGACCCCCATGCACGACGTCGGGAAATTGGGGATCCCGGACCGGATCCTCCTGAAACCCGGAAAATTGGATCACGAAGAATTTGAAACCATGAAACAGCATACCGTCATCGGGGCCAAACTCCTCTCCGGCAGCCAATCACCCATCCTACAAATGGGTGAGGTGATTGCACTCACCCACCACGAAAAATGGGATGGCTCCGGCTATCCGAATCGCATTGCCGGGGAAGATATTCCGATAGTCGGCAGAATTTGCGCCATCGCTGATGTTTTTGATGCGCTCTCATCCAAACGATGCTACAAAGATCCCTGGCCCCTGGAGAAAACGCTCAAGGAGATTCACTCCCTAATAGGTAAACAGTTCGATCCCCATCTAGTAGACCTGTTTTATGAACTTATGCCTGTGATCACCGACATTCAGCGAACCCACACGGATATGGAGATTCCCAAATTCGACCTGCTGAAAACCCACAACCACGCCTAAGGAACTCGCTCCCACGCTTTGGGCTCAAAACATCTGTTTCGTCCCTCTTTCCCTCATTCACCCACTTGCTCCTTTTTTGTTAGTATGCTTAATTTTTTCACCCACATTTGACCTTCGAAGAGTGTTCCCTTCATTGCGTATTTTAATAGACCTGTGTGGTCAAGAGGATTAGGCCCTCTTTCCAAAATCCTTTGGCTCCAGGCGAATTCCCCACGAGTCTGATTGATGCGTGGATGTAATGACCCCTTGGTAACGCGGGATAAATGACCTGCATCAACTTCCCTCATAGCCCATTGCACTCCATCCGCATTTCTTTGTTACGTTTTTCCCGGACCTCCCCTTAATTTAACATTCCTTCCTTCCGACAAAGTCAGTAGCAACACTGTTGTAGAAAAACAGCCCACAACGGGGCAGATATTCTGCATATTCTTTGCCCCATGACCACACACAACCAAAGGTCTCAATTGTCAGACAAACCCGATCATGACGTATGACTAAAATCGAGAGTTAACATGTCTTTCGTACCACTTCATCCAACCGCTCTGCGACTGGGATTGTACATCAAGATTGAGGGATCCTGGTTCAGTCATCCGTTTCCAACCAATTCATTCAAAATCGAATCGGCACAGAATCTCGAAACACTTCGTGGACTCACGAAGGTCAAGTTGTATTTCGATCCAGATCGTTCAGACCCGGAAGGGATTCCTCCCGACCACACCATGGCGCTTGACCGGAAGAAGGTTCAAAGCCCCGTAGAACAGGATGAAGAACCTTCAAACGAATCTGAGGCCATCACCCCCCACGATTCCTCAGAGGAGGAAGCAACTCCGGAAGATCCTATACAACGAAAATTCGCCCAACACCAAGCCTTCCAGGTCTACCAGGAACATTTGCAAGCAGTTGGTGGTCAATTTCAGGAGGTGGTGCAAGAAGCCAAACAGGTCATGCAGGATGTGATCACCGGTCGACCTCGAGGACTCCGAACGGCCCAGAAAATTGTCGGAGAGCTTTATGAGATTCTCGATATCGCTGACAACTCGAGAGCACTGTTGAACCTCATCGGTTCCAACGAACCGAATGAGGAATTTTTTCTACATGCGCTCAATGTCTGTTCATTATCTCTCATGGTCGGGCAGGATTTAGGATTATCGCGTGAAGACGCTGAAAAACTGGCTCTCGGAGCTCTTTTCCATGACATTGGCGAACTCAAGTTTCCGGCAGAGCAATTATTACGAAAAGGGTCGATGTCTGCTGCCGAACGGAAGAACTTTTTGAGTACGCATCCGAAATACGGCGTGGAGTTGGCCGAAAAATTGCCTAATTTCCCTTATGAAGCGATTGACGTGATTCGCCAACATCATGAACGCCTCAACGGGTCAGGGTTCCCAACAGGAAAAAAAGACGATCAAATCAGTAAATTCGCCAAAATTGTCATGGTGGTGGATGAGTACGATGAATTGTGCCATCACCCGGACCCAGCCAAATCCCTCATTCCCTCAGAGGCCCTATCCTATTTATACGTCAAATGCCGGCATAGACTATGGCACGACGTGGTCGTCTCGTTAATCAGTCAGTTGGGTGTCTACCCTCCAGGCTCACTGGTTAACTTGAGTAATCAGAAGATTGGAATCGTCACCAGCGTGAATCTCGCGAACAGGCTCAGGCCGGTCATTCTGGTCTATGATGAGCACACCTCTTCGGATGTACCGATTATTTTGAACCTGTCCGAAGAGGATGAGTCGCTCTCTATTGTCAGTGCCATTCGACCCGCTGACCTTTCTGCCAAAATCAGGGAATGCCTCAATCCTCGTCGAATCATCAGCTACTTTCCCTCTGCCTCTTCCACAGAATCCGGAGTCGGAGGTCTGCGCACTCTGGCCGGATCCACATAATCCCTGCATACGAACACCTCGATAGACTATCCTCACGAACACACCGTTTGTCTTGTGCTAGGTGGAGTCCTATGAGCGAAAAGACTGCCCAACGATCTGTCGGATCCAGTCCACCCATGTTTTCTTCGCTTCAAGAGGAGCCTCAGGATCAGGATACTCCACCCACAGCTCCTGATTCCCAAGATACTGCTCACCAATAAAGATGCGTTGGGTTCGTAATTGCCGAAAGCCCCTCTCCTGCAATATGGCAATGAGAGCTTGTAGGACCTGGTCTTCCGTAGGAACGGGATCGATATCTATCTGAAGCGATTCATAGCGGAGCCTGGCCTGGAATCCTCCTTCACAAGGAATGACATGGATTTGCCGATTAAACCCACGGTCACGGTCATCCAACCCGGCAACATGAAAGATATGGACGTGAGGAGATGTGGAACTCATACGCGTAGGGCCTATCATACCTCCACTTGTCATCTTGCCATAAGAGGAAAAATGCCGTCGAGCCTTTGGAGCCATTTCCCCCCTTCCCCGTTCACATATAGATTTTCTTTCGTTCACAGCATGCCTTCGTCCAGGTATGCGCTCTCGACTGATGTATTAGGCCATCATTTTCCGCTGACTCCTCTTGCACTCACCGGTGTGCTTTTCGTATCGTGTTCCCGAAGTAATGTCACTGAATGCGGGGGGGATATTTGTGTCGTATTCCCCTTTTCATGTATTCCCATAAGACCCCATGCCAAGTCCGTTGTCCCTTCAAAACTCGGTTGAACGCCCTCAAAAAAATAGGGGGCAGGTTTTAGCTTTAGCCTTGCTTGTGGCTACAGTAGTCTTCGTCGTGGACCTCTTTCTTCCTATGGGAGTGGCCGAAGCGGTCCCTTATGTCGCTTGCGTCCTGATTGCCCTCCGGTCTCCAGATAAAAATGATCCATTGCGTCTGGCAGGACTCTGTACTTTTTTAACAGTCATCGGGTTTTATTTTTCACCGTCCGGGGCTGAACCATGGATAGGTATAACAAATCGGTCGATTGCCTTATTTGCGATTTGGTCGACCGCCCTGTTAGCCATGCAGGTGAGAGAGGCTGACGAAGCGACTCGTGACCAGAGTTCCATGCTGACCGGCATATTGTCGAATATGCCGGCCGTGGCATTTCGGATCGATCAGGAAGGGGTCATGCATGATTCCTTCGGTCGCGGCCTGGCTCGTTTCGGCTTAAAGGAATTGGCCGCCATCGGCCGTATTCCCTTGGAGCCACCCGATCAGATAAAAAATCAGGTCAAGGAAGGCACTCTGGCCAATTCAGTGTTTTACGAAAGCAATGGAATCCTGCAGGGGAAGCCCTGGTGGTTTTTAAATTGTCTGTGCAAATTGGAAGGCGACCAACCGGGCCTCATTGGGTTTGGCATTGACATTACTGATCGTAAGCGTGCGGAACGACGCCTGGCCTTGCATGATGTTATCGCAGACATCCTGACCACCGCGTCTAGCATTACAGAGACATATCCTCAAATTCTCCAAGCCATTTGCCACACGCTGGATTGGAAGGTGGGCATCCTCTGGCGAATGGACTATCAGCGACAGGCCCTGGGAGCGGCCCTCATTTGGCCCTCGGACTCTCCTCAAGCTCAAGCCATGTCATCAGCACACTCCGGTTGGGCGCTCACGCCTGCTGAAGGACTGGCGGGGCAGGTGTGGGCCACTCGAAGCCCTCTCTGGATCAAGGACCTTGCCGATTACCCCAAAGATCCTAGAAGCCAGACGGCTCTGGAAATGGGACTTCACGCCGGATTCGCTATTCCCATTTGCCTGGCTGAGAATACGAGAGCGGTACTCGAATTTTTCTCCTCATTCCCGGAAGAAGCGGACGATATGTTGCTTCAACGGCTTTCGAATATCGGTTTTCAAATCGGTCAGTATATTGAACGGGAGCATAAGGAACGTCGACTGGCCACGCATCACAGTTTAACCAATGTTCTCGCGGAATCTGCTGGAATGACTCAGGCGGCTTCCCTTATCCTGGAAGCCATTGGTGACAATTTAGGATGGGATCTCGGAGCTATTTGGACACTGGACTCCTCACAACAGGTCATGCGTTGTCTCAATGTCTGGCATTCCCCTCACTTAAACCTCGATGCCTTTCGGCAGGCCTCCCAATCAATCACGTTTGCACGGGGAGTGGGATTACCCGGTCGGGTTTGGAAAAGCGGCAAACCGTCATGGATTACCGATGTGGTATCCGACCCGAATTTCCCGCGCGCGGCTGCTGCCGCACGAGAAGGGCTCCATTCCGGATTTGCCTTCCCCATGAAATCGGGAACTGAAATCGTTGGCGTCATCGAATTTTTCCACAGAGATATTCAAAAGCCCGACGAAGAATTGTTGGCCATGTTTGCCTCCATTGGTCTTCAAATTGGCCAATTCATCCAGCGGACCACCAAGCAAAGTCTTAATGGATAATCGATGGTCTCGTCAATTAATTTCGGCCTGATTGATTGGTAACCAACGACATGCACGTGGGGTATCTTTTCCTGGCAGCTTTTGTGACCTATCATTCGAATCTACCCCCTCCCTCCTGAAAAATGGCTGCTACTTCTCCAGTGCTTTCATGGGTTCATGGCCTTCATTTCAATAACATACGGGGAGACCTGTATGGTGGTTTAGTGGCCGCGGTCGTGGCCTTACCGTTAGCCTTGGCCTTCGGAGTGACATCCGGACTCGGGGCAATTGCCGGTCTGTATGGAGCTATTTTCGTGGGGTTTTTCGCAGCCCTCTTCGGCGGGACTCCTGCACAGGCCTCAGGACCGACCGGTCCGATGACCGTGGTGATGGCCGGCATCATCTTGAACTTTGCCGATGAACCGGCATTGGCATTTACCGCTGTCATCCTCGGCGGGGCCTTCCAAGTCTTATTTGGACTGATGGGGTTTGGTCGGTATATCACCTTGGTCCCCTATCCGGTCATTTCAGGATTCATGAGCGGCATCGGAGGAATTATTCTCATTCTTCAGGTTGCCCCCTTTCTCGGTTTGGAAGCAAAGTCCAAAGTCGTGGCCAACCTCATGGCCATGCCCGAGTTCCTCGCATCGTTTTCTCTCCCCGCCATGTTGGTGGGGTCTCTCACATTAGCCATTGTCTATCTCACTCCACCCTCCATCGGCAAACGCCTTCCCCCGGTGTTGTTGGCTCTCATCGTTGGAACGATGGTCGCTGAGATGTTCTTTCCAACCCTTCCGGTTATCGGGGATATTCCTACAGGATTTCCCGCGCCGATTTGGCCGACCATGCATACCAATGCTCTTGTCGTAATGGTTGAAGAAGCCCTCGTCCTGGCATTATTGGGAACAATTGATAGCCTACTGACTTCTCTCGTGTGTGACAATATGACACGGACCCAACATGACTCCAACCGTGAATTGATCGGGCAGGGCATTGGCAATATGGCTTCGGGGTTTTTCGGAGGCCTTCCTGGAGCCGGCGCCACCATGCGATCCGTGGCAAACATCCGAACCGGAGGCCGCACACCTCTTTCTGGCATGTTTATGGCGGTCGTCCTTCTCGGCACTCTGCTTGGCTTAGGCCCTCTGGCTGAAAAAATTCCACTTGCGGTTCTCGCCGGTCTGCTTATCAAGGTCGGAATCGATATTATCGATTGGCGATTCCTGAAACATATGGCGCAAGCTCCACGAACCGAGGTTCTGGTGATGATTGTGGTTTTGTCCGTCACGGTGTTGGTCGACCTCATCACGGCGGTGGGCATTGGCGTGGTTTTAGCCAGCGTGATGTTCGTGAAGCGAATGGCCGATCTGGAACTTGAAAACCTCAGTGTAATCACGGGCGCCTCGAAAGAAACACCGCTGTCGAAGGAGGAGCAACGCATCCTGGACCGAAACCGCGAGCGCATTATCATGATTCATGTGAACGGGCCGATGAGCTTCGGATCAGCTAAAGACATGGTTCGTCGCTTAGAATCGGTAAAAAGTTTCAATACCTTTTCCAGCGTGATTCTCGATCTCACATCGGTACCTTCCATAGACGGAACCGCTGCGTTAGCCATCGAAGACATGCTGGTGATGGTGAAAACTCATCAGCAGGATGTCTTTTTTGTGGGTATGCGTCCGGGAGTCGCTCGAGTTCTCAACGGACTCGGGGTGCTCGATAAGGTCCCACCTGAGCATCGATACCCTCTTCGGTTGGATGCATTACGCCACGCCGCTCATATAGGTGGATCCACCCATCCGTACGATGTCCCTCCCACAGAAATTCAATCTAAACATTCAACACCTTCATGAGGTATGTTTTTTGATAACGTCGCCTTCTCTGTTTCGGAAAACGCATTCATAGTGTAGCTGAGACACTCTGCCCTGCACCCACCCCTTTAAAGGCCTGGATGCGAGAAAGATCACCAATCAGTGTAGTGACCCTAATCGTATTGGTTTAATCAGTCAGACTCTATCTGGGACCACCGGTCCGAAAGGTTACCCAACTGAAATGAAGACAACAGTCCCTCAAGCGCTCATACAGAATTTTCTGAACCATACCCCAACCTGGTACAAGCTGACCATTCTGGGATTCTTAATCCTCAATCCCATTTTGTTGATGAGCATTGGGTCCTTTTACACCGGATGGATCCTCATCCTGGAGTTTATTTTTACGCTGGCCCTGGCTCTCAAAAGTTATCCGCTACAACCCGGTGGCTTGCTCGCACTTGAAGCCGTCCTATTGGGGATGACGACACCCGCTACGGTCTATCATGAAGCGCTCAATAATTTTCAGGTGATCCTGTTATTGATTTTCATGGTGGCCGGGATCTACTTCATGAAAGATCTGCTCTTATTTCTGTTTACGAAAATTTTATTAGGCGTCCGTTCAAAAATTTTGTTGGGACTCTTGTTTTGCATCATGGGTGCCTTCCTTTCGGCATTTCTCGATGCCTTGACGGTCACGGCGGTGATCATTGCCGTCGCCTTGGGTTTTTATAACATTTACCACCGGGTGGCCTCTGGCAAATCGTCTCAAATCATTCATGATTCGACAAGCGATCATGAAATCGGCTCGCTTCACCGGGAAAATTTAGATAACTTCCGAGGATTTCTCCGAAATTTATTAATGCATGGAGCGGTGGGAACAGCATTGGGGGGAGTCTGTACTCTCGTGGGGGAACCCCAGAATTTATTGATCGCGGACAAGGCGGGCTGGGAATTTGTGGAATTCTTTTTGCGCATGGCCCCTGTGACACTTCCAGTCTTAGTCACGGGATTGTGCACCTGTATGTTTGTTGAAAAAATACGATGGTTTGATTATGGCTTTCAACTCCCGGATCCCGTTCGCCTCATTTTGGTGGAATTCGAAACTGAACAACAGAACCGACGGGATGCCGGGGACACGGCCAAGCTTATTATTCAAGCGATTGCCGGCATTTGGCTGATTGTCGCTTTAGCCTTTCACTTGGCGGAGGTGGGAATCATTGGACTCACGGTGATCGTATTTATTACCGCCTTTAACGGGATTATCGAAGAGCATCAACTTGGAGAGGCGTTTAAGGAAGCGCTTCCTTTCACGGCTCTACTCGTCGTCTTTTTCGCTATTGTGGCGGTCATCCAGGATCAGAATCTGTTTTCCGGCATCATCGGGTATGGATTAAGTTTGCAAGGATCTCATCAAATCGGCATGTTTTATCTGGCCAATGGTGTTCTTTCGGCCATCAGCGACAATGTTTTTGTTGCGACGGTTTACATTCAGGAAGTGCTCCGTGCCTTCCAGGCGGGTACCATTACCCGCGACCAATTTGATCTTTTGGCCGTTGCCATCAATACGGGCACGAATATCCCCAGTGTGGCAACTCCCAACGGACAAGCCGCATTTTTATTTTTATTAACCTCCTCACTGGCTCCGGTTATCCGCTTATCCTATGGGAAAATGGTATGGATGGCACTTCCCTATACGTTGACCATGGCAAGTGTCGGCCTGTTTTCCGTGTATTTTTTCTTGGATCCCGCGACAGCCTATTTATACGAGACCGGACTCATCCAACACCATAGCTTGGGCAGCTCGGGCAATCCCACAGAACCGCCGGCACATTAATGATTCGAGAGGTTAGATAATAGGATAGGGAAAAGAAACAGCGTCTCTGCAGCAAGGTTGACCCATGGCTCGATACAAGAGAGGAGGAAATGATAAATCATTTCTGAAGCCAGATTGGTTGTTGTAGCCGTCGCCTTTTATTACTGGGCGAGTGTCGCCACAGTTTCATTGCCCTGAATCACTCGTTCCGGATAGAGGACAATTTCCACACGACGATTTTGAGCTCTTCCCTCTTCGGTCTCATTCGTCATCACCGGTCGCATATCGGCATAGCCCGTCGCTGAAAATTGTTTTGGATCCATTCCGGTTTGTTCAATCAGATACCGTAACACTGTCGTGGCGCGTGCGGTTGAAAGTTCCCAATTAGTGGGATACTGTTTTTGTAGTTGTCCATAGATGCGGTGATTGTCCGTGTGGCCTTCAACTTGAATATTTTTCCCCGGCACGGTCGCTAACACCTGGCCCACCTGCTTCATAATCCTGAGGCCCAGAGGGGTCAAGTCTGCTTCACCGGATTCAAACAAAACTTGTCCCAGCATGGTCAGGACTAATCGATCATGGTGTTGTGTCACCACCAGACTGTTGCCAAATTTGTCCTCAAGCGCCTTGGTAATACGATCAATCTCCTCTCCGACTGTGAGTACTTCATATTTGACTTTCTCCAGTTGCGCTTCCTGAGCCTCCCGAGCTTTTCGGACCAATTCCAATTCATGTTTTAAACGTTCCACTTCTTTAAGCCGGGCCTCCAGCGCGGAAAGTTCTTTTTCCAACTGACCATTCTGTTCACGAAGGTGGGACATCTGGCTGATTTGCCCGTCTAAACCCGACCTGACCTTTGTGAGCGCGGCTGCCAAATCATGAAAATCCAGCGGCTCTCCTCCAAAAAGAGGATCGGTCAAAGAACCGCCTCCTTCCGAGTTTACGAGTTTTCGGATTTGCGTATACAACGCTTCCACTTCTTGTTGGACCGCGGCTAATTGTTCTTCCTTCATTTGATCTTGCACTTCAACGGTATGCTCAAGGGCCGTCTTCGTATCTTGGAGTTGCAGGACTTCAGTTTGCTTTTCTTCAACAGCCTGCTGCAAGCGTTCAAGTTCCGCTATCGTGGACTCATGATTTTTTTCGTATTCTTGGAGGGCACGTTCATGTGATTGTTGACTCACACACCCTACCACCACCGTACATGCCACTACCAAAAGTAAAGTGTTTCCCAGTTTCATAGTGCCTGCTCCTTCACGTTTACCGCCTCTCCTCACCCCAGGTTCTCTCCTATCAATGACACCTGAGCATTCAAGACTGATTGGTAAATTTGGGCCTATATGACTTCAATCTTCTCATCTGGGTGCCATGGCCAACCTTAGTAACCGGAAGGCGTTCGCCACCAGAGAGAGTAGTGAAAATTATTCTCGGCATTCTGGATAGGACACTTGAGAAAACCTGCAGGAACAAGGAAGAAGCTGCTCAAAGAGGTCAGAATGACCTGTCAATATTCCCAAAGAGCACCACCGACACTGTTTCAATTCGCAGGGAATCAATGCGGAAAGATGAAGAGAGAAAATGTTGGCGCGGAGGGGTATTGGGAATGAGAGAAGTTTGATCGTTATCTCTCGTGCACACTCACCGAGAGCTGTCCAAGCCATAGCTCATGAGAAACTATCGTCTTTGTCGCGATTGCCGGCTTCGTCCTTCACCGAAGGGACACCTCGTGGATCATCCCCAGCTGGTACTGCGCCATATGCTGAGTCAGGTGCGTGACGCTCGAATCCATCATTTCCATAAGTGGTGACGGGTACAAGCCGATCCCCAAAATTAAAACCGCAAGAGGAATCACCGTGACCAACTCCCGCATATTCAGATCCGGTAGTTGTGCAATGGTCGAATTTTTTGGTTGACCCAATACCACCCGTTGGAGCATCCAGAGCATATACGCCGCCGCAAGAACAATGCCCCCCATGGACAACAACACCATGACATAGCTTTCAAAAGACGTTCCGACCAAGACCAAAAATTCTCCAATAAAATTGCATGTACCAGGAAGTCCGAAGGATGCCACTGAAAACAAACAAAAAAGTGCTACAAACCGGGGCATCGATTTTTGCAATCCTCCGTAATCCTGAATCGACCGGCTATGGGTCCGGTCATACAATTGACCGACAGCCAAAAAGAGGGCTCCTGTGGTAATTCCATGGTTCACCATCTGCAAGATGGCTCCTTGAATACCATGGTTATTGAACACGAAAATTCCCAATGTCACGAATCCCATATGCGAAATGGACGAATACGCCACTAGCTTTTTCAGGTCCGACTGGGCCAAGGCCATATACCCCCCATACACAATAGCCGCCACGGATAACCACAAGATAAACGGGGCAAAGGTCACTGAGGCTTCAGGAAACATGGGGAGACAAAATCGTAAAAATCCATATCCACCCATTTTCAAAAGCACCCCAGCCAGCAGGACGCTTCCAGCGGTGGGAGCTTCGGAATGGGCATCCGGTAGCCATGTATGAAACGGCAGCATGGGTAATTTAATGGCAAAGGCCAGGAAAAACGCCAAAAATATCCAAAACTGGGCGTCGGGGGAATAGGTGTTCTCCGCCAATGCTAAAATATCAAATGTCCGCCCCCCTTCCACGTACAATCCGAGTATCGCCAAGAGTAAGATCAGGCTGCCTGACAAACTGTACAGAACGAATTTGATGCCGGCTGCTATACGTTGGGGGCCACCCCACAGAATGATCATAAAATACATAGGAATCATCGTGACTTCCCACAACATGAAAAACAAAAACAGGTCCAAAGCGGTAAACACCACAATCATGGCCCCTTCGACCAACAGAATCATGGCCATGAAGGAGCGTACACGAGTGGTAATTGACTTCCATGAGCACAGGACGCAAAAGGGACAGAGCAGAGTCGTAAGTAAAACCAGAAGAAGACTAATACCATCCACTCCGACAGCATAT
The DNA here is from genome assembly GCF_032051675.1 of Candidatus Nitrospira neomarina. Lineage (NCBI taxonomy): Bacteria > Pseudomonadati > Nitrospirota > Nitrospiria > Nitrospirales > Nitrospiraceae > Nitrospira > Candidatus Nitrospira neomarina. The sequence continues at coordinate 3,932,216 of NZ_CP116968.1, read as the reverse complement.
TGAATGTTAAAGGTCGGCATCCATGCCATCCGCTCCACGAACTGCATGCCTTGAGTGGAAAAATCAAATTCTCTCAGCAGCACAAGTGCCAGAACAGCGTCACCCAGCGTACACCCCAGAGCCACGCGCCGAATCCATTCCTGATCCTGAATACACGCAATGATCCCAATGCCCAAAAACGGCATCGCAATCATGATACTCAAAAGATGTTCAGTGAAGATGGTATTCATAGTCTCCCCTTCATGACATGCCGGTCATGGTACATCCAGGACATGAAAGACGCCCTCTCGTGTTTCACACACTCCGAGTGTGAATTGCCGTTCGTGTTCGTTACCCATGAATCACTGACAAGCTATCTGCGGAATCACACGACAAACCAAAACAACAACCCAATCCCCACAATCAGCCAGAAAATCATGACCAGTAAATGGTGCTGTAACGTGCGAGGTTCTAGTTCCTGCACCATATTCCCTGTGCTCGCGGCTTGATTCCCGGCACGGACCACATTCTTGTCGAGAACCTTGATCTCGATTCTTTTCCATAGCCAGTTGGCGATACCTAGGCTCCGTTGGCCGATACCCACGACGACCCGATCGACACCGCGAAGGTCCACCACCCGCCAGAGCCAACCGGCTATCCCGACGCTATTCCGCCCCAAACCTACGACCAGCCCGTCAATGCCCCGAAGGTCCACCACACGCCACATCCACTTCGCCGCCAACACCGACACATTTGCGATTCCCATGATCAGGGCGTCAAACACATTCCGGTCGACAACCCGCCAGAGCCATCGGGCCAACCGGAGAGTGGGGACCACAACATACGCCTCATATATTTCATCGAAATACAATTTATTCAGAAAGTGGACGTACCATCGCTTGCTCATTTCCGATTGTTGGAACCAGGAACCCGAAAATTTTGTCACGGAAAAGTACCCAACCGCGATACCGAGTGCAGCCACAGCAAATGCCATAAGAAGTTGTAAGCCCGTCTCACTCGAAGTTTCCTTTGGAATCTGAGCCATCCGATGTCCCACGACAGGGGACAGAAATCCCGAAAACCAACTCCACAAGACCAGCAACAGGCTTCCAAAAATTCCCATGACAGCCAAAATTCCCAGTACATGGATGGGGGAAAAGAAGCGAGCCTGGATGGCCTGTCTCCCCATTTCACTTCCATAACCTATCGAATGGGGTTGACCAAACAAGACCAGGACACCACGCATGACATACATGGCAGAAAAAAATACCGTTAGAAATCCCAAAATCCAGAATGTCCATTGGGCGGAGGATCCCGGTTGAATCATCCATAATTGCTCATAGGGCCCGAAAAAGATGAGGAACGGCGGAAGACAGGCCAACAGCAAAGCGCCTAACACTAAGGGCCCCATAGAACGCATTGATGACCCATGAGGAACATGCAACGAAGACGCATTTCCATGGGAACCAACGGAACGAAGTGCATTTCCCGTCGATAGAAATAAAAATCCTTTCAAACATCCATGGGCCAGCATATGAAAAATAGAGATAACAAAGGCTCCGACTCCGCAGGTCATGATCATGAAACCGATTTGACCAATGGTGGAAAACGCCAGCATGCGCTTAATATCCACCTGAGTCAGGGAAACAAGGGTTGCAAACAGTGCGGTCACCCCTCCGATCAATGCAATGACGGTCATGGCTTCTGGCGAAAGCATCACGAGGGGACTCATGCGCACCAACAAAAATGGGCCGGCATTCACCATGGTCGCGGCGTGAATCAATGCGGAAACAGGGGTGGGCGCCTCCATGGCAAAGGGGAGCCAGACATGGAACGGCACCTGTGCGGACTTTCCCATGGCTCCCAAGAAAAGAAAAAGTGTAATGAGCGTGAGAATATGAACGGGCACGTCCAGCCCTAGCCAGCCGAACAGGTTGACGGTATTTCCCTGTATGGATGAAGCTTCCCCTAAAATCGTCGGAATATCCAGTGTTCCAAAAGTGGAATAGGTCAGAATAACTCCAAATCCTAAGCCCACATCGGCGACCGAATTTACAAGAAAGGCCTTGGTCGCCGCCTGAGCCGATGATTGCCGCTCCCCCCAATGAGAAATTAACAAGTAAGAACAAATTCCCATTATCTCCCAGGACACAAATAGCATGAGCAGATTATTGCTCATAACCAGCAAGATCATCGAAAACGTAAATAGCGCGATGACCGCAAAGAAACGGTTATACCGGGGATCACCGATCATATAACGTGACGCATACACATGCACCACGCTGCTCACACCAGTCACCAAGAGCAGAAGCAAGACCGTGAGCTGGTCGACGTAGAGACCCAAATCTACAACCAGGTCTCCCGATTTGAACAGCCGGTAGAGTGGAATGGAGAAAGCCCCGTCTGATGCCACTCGAGCAAACGCGACGGCGGAGAAAGCAAAGGAGAGCGCCATCGCAGGAATGCCGATCCTATGACCTTGCTCTCCAAGCCAGGGTTTCCCCAGCACGAGAACCAGAACAGCCATCAGAGGAAGGAGGGGAATGAGAATGAGGAATGTCATATTAGGAGGTCACCAACGCCCGATCCTGCTAAAGCCCTGGTGGAACCGCATTCTTGAGCAGAAAGCTGACAATATGATCGCTGACCAGCCCCAGAACAATGACCGCCACTGACGTGGCGCCGAGACCAATTTTCACCGCCAACGGAATCTCACGTATGAGAGGAGGCTGCTGGGCGGAGCGGTCCCGAAATACCCGTTCAAATAATTTCACGAAGTAGGCCAGAGTTAACAGAGTCGCAATCAGCACCGCGACAATGGCAAGGTAATTTTTCGCTTCCACCGCCCCAAGAATGATATACCACTTTCCAAAAAACCCCCCGGTTGGAGGAATCCCGATCATCGACAGGGCTATGACGACCAGAGCCACCGACATCCATCCCGCTCCTCCCTGCAGTCGTCCAAGATCCTCAATAGTGCGAACCCCGTACAAATGAATGATTGCCCCCGCCCAAAAAAACAATCCCGCTTGCATCACGGCATCATTCAAGAGATAAAATACTCCTCCGACAAAACCGGTTTGATTTCCGAGACTAATCCCCACCAGAATCAATCCGATATGCGAAAGCCCTCCATACGCAAACATGCGTTTGATTTCTACTTGGGAGAGAGCCAGGAATGCGCCAACCAGAGCTGCAAGAGCACCCAACACTCCCACCAAAAACAGGATAGGGATCTGGTAGACCACCGCCTGGGCGCCAAGGACCCAAAACATAATGCGAATCCATCCATACAGCGCGACCTTCGTCACCAAAGATGCCAGCATCGGTGACACTCTATCTGGCGCATACGTATACGCATCCGGCAACCACCCGTGGAGCGGTACCAATGCCATCTTGATGCCCAACCCAATGAACATGAATAACACACCAACGGCAAGGGCCTTGGATGTCACCAAAGGGGGCACCCGCTGAGCCAGATCTGCCATATTGAGCGTACCCGTCTCTGCGTATAAATACCCCACTCCCAGAAGATACAAAGAGGCTCCGAAGGTCCCTAAAATTAAATACCGGAATCCGGCCATAAGCGCCTTCCCGCCGGCCAACCCGACCAAGGCATACGCACACAGGGCGGATACTTCTAAGAACACGAAAAGATTGAAGAGATCCGCGGCAAACACCATGCCGATCAGGCTGGCCATCAATAATAAGACCAGGGTATAAAACGGGACAATCCGACTTCCAAGGTAAGGAAACAAGACTGAACTGAGGAAGGTGATACACACCAATCCAACCAGACTCAAAGCCACGGTCATGACGCTGGCCAAACCGTCCCCCACCCACTCAATCCCGACCGGAGCGGCCCATCCCCCAAAGTCATAATGAATGGTCCCGTTTTGAAGAACTCCTACCAGATTAGCGAAGGAAACCGGGACCATCGCAGCCAGCACACCAATCGATAATGGCCGACACCACTCCCGATGCTTGATCCCGATCAATGGTAAACAAATGGCCAAACCGAGAGGTAAGAGGAAAAGGATTGCGGGAAGATGACGCGTCATTCCAGCCTTTTGAGAATTTCTTCTTCGTCCAGGCTGCCGTATTTTTTATAAATGGCATCGGCCAGCGCCAACGAGACTCCCAGGGTGGCAACACCCACCACAATCGCCGTCAATGTCAGCACATGAGGGAGGGGATTCGCATAGACTTCCGGTTGCACGATCTCGGTCGTGGAGAGCAAAATGGGCACCGTGGCGCCTTTCTTGGCACTTGTGGTGACCAGGAAAAAAATCACACTCGTTTGCATGAGATACATCCCGATGAGTTTTTTCACCAGATTGTAACGGGTCACCATAATATAGATGCCCCACAGAAACAGCAGGACAAAGGCAATGTAGTTGGGGCGCTGCAGCCACCCCCCGATCATCTCAAACATCATATTCCTGCTCGGTATCGTGGTAGGCCAAGCTGAGAACGATAGAAATCCCTGTCACCGCAACATCCACGGCCACGCCGATTTGTGCCAGCAAAATCCCTGTATACCGACGGGCGGGAGCATCTAAACCCGGAATTTCCAAATTGGCATAGTTCAGAAACTCCCCACCTCCGATAAGACATAAGCCACCTACTCCCACAAAAATAATCAATCCGATCCCATCGCCATGCAAGACCCTTTCCACCAAACGTCCCTGGGGTGACTTCAGCCCGAACACCAAAAAAGTCAGGATCATACTGGTGGTCCAAATGACGCCGGCTACAAATCCTCCTCCAGGACCGTACTGGCCGAAGAACAAGACGTACAACGCAAACAACTGGGCCAGAGGGATAAGCAAGCGACTCATGGTCTGAACAATGATGCTGTCATGGATCTGTTTCATGAGCCTGGCTCCCGTAATAACAAGGCACAGGCAATGCCGGCCGTAAATATCACCACGGTTTCTATCAACGTATCAAATGCCCGATAGTCCATCAGCACCGAGGTGACCACATTCGGCGTGAGCGTGTCTGCATAGCTATTCTGTAAGTACACAGGAGAAATGTGCACGTTGGGCGGAGAGGTAGGGTCGCCAAACTGAGGAAGATCATTCGCCGCTAATAGCAACAGCAGGCCCAGCAAGGGCAGTCCGAGGACTCCCGCTAGAGGAGGAGGGGGACGACGAAGGCGGCTATCCTTGGGAGCGGTATCAAACAACGTGATAAGGAACAACACGGTACCCAACCCGGCGCCAATAACGGCTTCGACAAATGCCACATCCACCGCCCCTAACCAAGCCCAAACCAGGGACAGAAAAAAACTATACGACCCGAGGATAAACACTGAACTCATCAATTCCTTAACCAAAAATGTGGCGCTGGCCGCGGTCAGGACCAGAAGTAACAGCAAGGCAATATTCACGGAATACATCATTGGTCTTCCTCCGTCTGAGGTTTGAGGCCAGACCGATAGGCCGCTCGAATCGTGGCATGAGCAATGACCGGATTCAACAGGATGAGCAAGACCAGGACGACCAGTATCTTCAACATATGGATCCCGAAACCCTGGTACAAAGCAAGGCCCGCGAGAACACAAATCGCGCCTAGGGAATCAGTCAGGGAGACCGCATGGGATCGCGAAAACACATCAGGGAGGCGTATGGTGCCAATGGCGGCCACCACCAGGAAAAATACCCCCGCCAGAATTAACCCGATGGCAATAACGACCATTTAGGGTGCTCCTCGTTGCTCGAGAAATTTGGCAATGGCAAACGCTCCCACCAGGTTCAGAAGCGCGTACCCCGTGGAGATGTCCACAAACATCTCCACACGGCCATAGACTGTTCCGATGACGACGCCCAGAATGATGGCTTTGGTCGATATTCCCGCCAATCCTAATACCCGATCAAACACCGTCGGACCCTGGATCACCCGGTACAAATACACGAGGATCAGAAATGACAACGTCATTAATAAAAACAGAAAAAAATCAATCATCACAAATTTGTGTCTTCCTGAAAGACCCGGGCAATTCTGCGCTCCATCCGGCCGGTGGTAAGATCTTTCCCTGCTGCCTCATCTATGGCATGCACGAGAAAAGTATTGTCGTTAATTTCAACGGTAATGGTCCCGGGCGTGAGGGTTACAGAATTCCCAAGCACAACGATCGCGCCCGGATGTTTTAATTGAGATCGATAGGTGATTAGTCTGGGCTTAATGGGTAACGAGGGATTGAGAATGAGTTTCGTCAAATGCAGACTACTCTCCACAATCCGTAAAAAAAGCCACGGGCCGTACAGCACCATCCGGCCCCATGGGAATTGCTGAAAGGGAGAATGAGGGAACCCCGTATTTAACCAGGCGACTCCACAAGAGGCCGTGAATCCGAGAACGAGGTGAAAATTATCGTACCTCCCTGATAACACAAGCCAGCCACAAAATAAGGCCAAGGTGTTCGCGATAAACTGTTTGGTGAAGGAAGATTTCATCTTATATCATCTTCGGATCAAAACCTGAACGGCTCGAATTAACGAACCCGATAAAGTATAAAAAAAGCCAACCAAATGTTTTTCGAATGAGGTGTTCAAAAAACCTGGTTGGCTTGTACTGTCTCCAGCCAATTGGAAATAACCAAATGCCGGAAACCCTACTGCCATGATGAATGATATTTCGGCAAACCGGATGCTCCCACCCTCCCGACTCAGCCTGCGCCAAATAAAAAAAGGGGCTTCATCCTTTTGAACAATCTGCAAGCCTCCGACCTTATACCAGGCACCCTCTTCCATCCACAACTTCGAATCAAAAGGAATACTCATCCCACGTTGGAGATGATAGGAGATTCGATCAGGAATTCAAAGCCCCGCAGACGTCAAAAAGTCGTTCATTCTTCTCGTGAAATCATATGTTCATCGGGACCGGTTCCCAGGTTAAGTCTGAGAGATACCGTGAAAAGCTGTTGGAGTCCGGATCAAACGCGATGACATGCATCCATTGGTTATGGAAAACATGCTGAAGCACCGCGTGCTTCTGAATGATAGACCGTATTCGATCCGGCGGCGCCTCAATGATGGCCAATAAGCGCATGGGCTCATGATAGTGCCGCTCCCCATCGTTTACCGATTGGAGAGGAAGACCTTTTTGCAGGTCACTTTGACTTCCTAGCATCACACCGACTCCGGCAACCATATTGTGAATGACCTTGCTCCCACCCCCGTAGGCCCAAGGATCCACCGACGAAAAGTAATATGTTAAGTTAATCAATTCGCCCACGATGAGCGGTGCGGTCATGATTTTTTCAAGAAGACTCCCATCCGGATCCGGGACAGGGTCGTAAGAATGCAAAAAGACTCTCCCGTCCAAATCCAGACCTTTGGTAAGTGCCCGCCTTCCAATCAAAAATGCGGCATTCCCTGACAATCCCCATTCAGGACGCGAATTAGCCCAATCCATGCTCCGCTGCCTGACATGCTTGAATGCGTCACTGGGAGAAACCCCGGTGGGAGCCCCTGGAATGCGCTGGCATCGTTCCAATGCCTGGTGTGTGCCAGCCTGCTCCAAGTCCCTCACCAACAGTGCTAAATCTTTTACATGAGTAGCAGGAACATCGACCAGGTCATACATCGTCACTCGATCTGTGGTCGTGTTGTGTTTGGCGGGGAGAAACCAGGTGTCTTCTGGGATGACCAGACCATGATCGCTCAAAATTTTCCGGATCTCCGGATTATTGGCCATGGCTGCAAAAACACGGGCATTCGGGTCACCATGACTGCCTCCACATGCGCCACAATCCAGCGCCGCATAATAAGGGTTGTTTTCGGACAGGCTCCCATGACCGCAGATCATCACAAACCGGCCAAAGTTTTTCGTGAGCCCGATCACTCGCAATCCCCCCTCCACAAAGGCCGCTTGCTCCAATGGGGTGAAACCTAGTGCCAGCGCTCCCGACCGTGGATGTCCCTGCTCGTTTTCACGTGAAGGCTCAAGGGGAATGTGCGTGGCAACGGTGCCCCCCAACCACTGCTGCAACCACTGCTTGACGGCATCGAAGGATGTTCGAAACAGCGTTTTTCCTACCAATCCGACGCTGAAAAACATTCCTAGCACATCAATCAACATAAAAGAAGCAAATGGATTGTGTTTCAAATCATGGAAGAGATGATGACTGAGTTGATGCCACCTCGTTCCCGAGAGGTAGTCCTTCACCCGATCATTCTGCCCGACTCGAGGCACTTCGGTCACTTCCGCATTTGGTGTCAACAAAATCGGACACAAAGCCAAGTGGTCGTGGCTATCAAATGCCACATGACTCATGGGCACGCCAAAAAATCCCGCATACCCAAATGTTTCATACGCCCCCTGAGCTTCAAGATGACGCCGAAACGACTCCGAGCGAGCATCGATACAAAAGATCCCTTGTGCCCGCGGCCGCTCATGGTTAACGGGTGTTTTCCCTTGATGTCCGCTGATGTTTCTCAGCAAATACTCCCGGTAGACGTCCTCATAGGCTTCAAGCCATACCGGTCCATGTGCAGATTGGGGGAAGAGGTCCAGCCACTCCAGTAAGGTTGACATATCGCTGTACGACAAGTCATGGACCTCCATTGGGGTCAATTCCAAAAACTGAGCCACATGAAAAAGTCGCCATGCTTGATGACACACCGCATGATTATTAGGGTCGGTGTCATGAGAAGGAGGAAGGTTCAACGCCTGTTCACGCTCACGGTGTTCGTTCCAATAAGCGAGGAGTGCGGGTAATGTCCCCATGATGCCCCATTCCCGTTGGCAAAGTCCCTCTACCATTCCAGATTCATAAAAAAGGCGGACGGCCAGATATTGCAGTGGATCAATGGGATAGTGTTGTTGAGCAGGATACCCGGTATGATCACTACGCCATCGGATAAATCCTGCCCAACCCGGCAATTGAGCCAGATGCCGTGAGAGATAGCGTTGCCAGCGTTCCTTTGGAATTTTGAGATCTTCCAGATGTTTGCACAACATTTCCTCCGGTGCTTCGGACAGTTCATCGAATTTTTGTTGAAGATCTGGAATACCGAGGAATCTGCCTGAGAGATCCCCTTCGGCTAATTCTCTCCATGCAGCGTAAAACCCCTTGTCTCTTGAAGGCATACTCCAGCCCGCGACACCTTCGTCGACAAATGCCCCAATCCATTTGATCATGTGGGTATTGATGGTCTCAACCAGCACGCTACCCGTCTCACGATCCAGCCAATCACCCAGCGTCTTGTCTATAGGTACATCAACCGGGACGAGTGCAGTCTCACGCTCTGATGCATTAGCGCTCCGGCTGGAATCAGGTGCATGGAATGAAGACAGACCCGACACAGGGTCAGATAACTGGCACGCCGCCAACGAACTTTTCCAGAGGTTATGCAGATAGGCGGATTCCGGATCATGGCGGCACTTCTCGCATTCCCGAATCGTTCGGTCAATAATGGAGGAACGAGACTCCTCCGGAAGATCGGATCGAAATCGTGTGGTCAGACCCTCTAATTCCAGGGTCCACGTCATGAGCACAGCAGGTAAGATTTCAATCCCATATGCGGCATGAATGCGCCAGACATCGTGGACATGTATGGTGCGTGCTCCAACTCGAATGGTATCCCGTGAAGGTAATGGGGGACCTACCCGCCGAAGTGCCCGTTCAAGCGCCGGCAGAGTAATCCGACCTTGATAAAAGAATTGGCGATACTCTTCAACAGGCAGAAATCCCTTGGCGCCCAGCAACTGATTCGCTTCCTCAATCGCATGGGCAAATGGTAGATGCTCGAGGTCCCGAATGGGATTGTAATAGGCAAAGGTTTTCATCGGCCAATATGGCCCGATGGGCTGACACGCCTCATTAACGATTTCTCGCAGCCATTTCCAATTCGTCACCGTTGAACGATCTTGGTCAAGGCTGTTCATTGCCCCCTTTACACCATTTAAGTGCACGGACATCTCATAGCGTCAAATAAGGTTAAAAGAAATCCTTTGTGCTCTTAACTGGTTAAAATACCGGGAATCAGGGTGAAATGGCAGAGGGGAAAGCCTGACAAGACCATGCACCCAACTCATTCTATTTACAATAAAAAAGCCAACCGATGGGCGTCTCCTCTTCTGAGCTTCAGGAGATCACTCGGTTGGCTTATTCTATCGCGTACCTCAAGCCCACGCTGAATGAGGCAAGCGATCCGACAAATCCGTTCTACGATCAAGGTCAAAACCAACACATTTACCCCCTCCTCAGGCATTCGAGGAGAAGCCCAATCTCTTCTTGACCTCACATGAACAATACGCTTATATCAGGGGGATAGGTTGCTCCTCAAGTTCCTGAGATTCTTTCCTACGGGATTGTGATAGATCGATAGTGAATGGGCAAGAATCGTCTTGCCGGAAAGCATTACTCTATGAAACCCCTCTTCACACGAGGTGAAATGGAATCGGCGATCCGAAATGCCATCATTAAATTTGAACAGGAATTCATGGGACGTGGACCCACCGATGTTCGAGCCAGCATTCTACGCGACACCATCCTCATTCGGCTCAAAGGCGTTCTTACGCCAGCCGAACGCCAACTGGCTAAGAGTGAAGAAGGCATTGGAATGGTCAAACAAATGCGCCAAAATCTCATCTCACAAGGAAGAGAGCAACTGTGCCGTGAAATCCTGGAGATCACCGGTGTGGAGACAACTGCCCTATTTACGGATATCGATACCCGGATAGAAGAACGCATCATCGTCCTGACTTTAGATCGTGATTTGGAAGCGACATTCCGGTAAAAGTGCTCTATTTGGGACATCTACCACCTCACAGATACCCGTAAATACCCGAGCGGTGAGACCGTCCGCGAATTCTCATGTACCGGCTTTTTATTGCCTTTGTTCTCCATTTCCCGGCTTTTTGGATGGACAGAAAATTTGAGTCTTGACTTCCGGTGGATTTGCCTTATCTTAGAAGTATGAAAACACAACGTGTTTTATCTCACGATGAGAAAAAAGCTTCTGAGGCGGCCTTTCGGGGATTGCCGATGAATGATTCGTGGACGGATTCTGCCAAAGCTGTCTATGAAGGTCTTCTCCAAGCATTAGGAAAGACACCTTTGAACAATCTTAATCCTTTAGAAAAAGAACACACCCAGTCTCCGGAAAGATCGGATCTTTTGACTTCCGATATCTCTGAACCGTCCCAATCGGCTCTTTCACTTAGTTCTGGGGATATTCCTGCTGAATTTGAATCACTCCCGATCCGATCCCGAAAAGAAGCCATTGAATCCGGAATACTTAAAGATGTCACACCAATCGCACAAAGCGTGGGGCTGGATTTCTGCGTGGGCATGACCAACCCGCTCTGGGATCAATACATCACTCCTTCCCCGGATTATAACGAAGAACTTATTCAAACCCGTCTACGTGATACCCTCGTGGCTGTCCGTCTCAGGTTGGCCATCTTAAAAACGCCCACTCCGCTGGTGGATGTTCCTATCTTGTTACAATTTCCTCCTGAACCCACCCCTCAGCTCTGCCTCACCTTTGCGCTATTTCACAAGGATCCGGTTGATGGCGATTGCCTTCTTCTGATTCATCCAGGCGAGGTCTTCGCAACCCGTCAAGCATTTGAGAACAATTAACTCGCTCACCTGCTATACCTCAGGACATTCTTGTCGGGAAGCATAATCTTCTCCAGTTTCCACTCTCATTCCGATCGTGATTGCTGCAGGCCGATATGGCTCAAAAATAGACTTTCAACATTGTTTTGGATGGCCTAACAATCAGAGCTGAGTCGAAAAGCAAGGGGAATGAGAACCAAGGAATATGAAAACCCTGTAGTTTGTTTTTCCTGCTTGTTTCACCGCACAAAAATTATAAAAAGGCAATGGGGAACATCTCCCATCGCAAGAAAGGGTTCACGCCCGTGAGCTCTGAGCTCATGGGCGTGATTCCATGAAGCAGATGAGACCCAAAAAGTCCCTTTATTCCAAATCTCTGGGATTATTAAATAATACAGGCAAATTAATATTGCCATGGCCGTACTGGGGGAAATTCGGGGCCTGAGAATCTCCAGGATTCAAGTTGGAAGCCGTATCGTCCGGCGGAAACAAGACCAAGGTCTGTAAAAAATCAATAACTTGCCCTTGCTGCTCCTCTGATAACCTTGCAAAGCGATTTCGGGAATTTTTCGCCTCTCCTCCATGTCGCATTATTGCCGACCATAGATCGATACTCCGCCCGTCATGCCCGTAAGGAGCAGTCGAACCCACTCCCCAGAGTGGTTCGGTCATAAATTCCTTGGTCAAGGAACCATCAAAATTGCGTTCCCAATAGGTTGAGCCCAAGTCATGCCGTTTGAAATCCGCATACATATTCTTGACGACAAACCGCTTCCCGTTGGGTTTTTTTACCGACGGCGCCCCTGAACCGCGGACTTCTTGGAACAGAGGAGTGGCCACAGCAAACAGGTCATTAAATATCCCTTTCTTTTCGTCATACGAAGTTTCCACATCAGCCACCCGTCGATCTCTCTCAATGACCAAATTTTGGATATGACAACGGGTGCATTCAATGTCTTGAAAAAGTTTCTGTCCTCTTTGACTATCTCTCGTCTCACGCCCAATGGCGGGTTTAAAATAATTCAACAAATAAAACTCAAGATGGTCCACCACACTTACAGGAATTTCATTGGCGACCCCATCTCGATCCGGATCATCACTTTCACTGGAAGCCGGAGGAGCTTCGATAGTATCGGTCTTTCCATTTAACACCATTCCCGATGGCGTCACCACTTTCTCACCGCCAGCAGCCTTTGCTAGATCAGGATCAAAAGCTTCCATACCCATTTCCCCATTTAATGCCCCCACCACAAATTCTCTGATGGAAATCGTGCCCCCGTGATGAAAAAATGGCCGGACCCGAAGATCCGCATCGACGCCTTCTAATCGTGATGGATCCACCGAACCGTCAGGATTGACTCGGATTTTTCCATAGGAAATACCTTTACTCTTCAATGAGACCTCCACCGAAACTCGTCCACCCTTGGCTTTGGCAATGGCCTGATCTCTGGTTTGTCGAAGATCTTGGGTAATTTCATCGGCAAGCATTTCGATAATCCCTAACCCGGATAAATGCGGGGCATCCCGGCTATCCGGACGGGTAAACACGTCTCCACCAAACCCCGCCGAGCTACGTGGACGTCCGTGACAGGCCGCACAACTATCGGCTAAACCTGCACCCAGCGAGTTATCAGCGCTAATATCTCCAAACCCGTCACCATTGCGTGGGCCCATCCCTTGAGATATGGTGAACTTTCGTTGAAAGAGATTTCGACCACGACGAATGGAGCGGAACGGATCCCGGTTAATGATGTATAGCGAGAAATCGGGAGTATTGATATTTCCCCGGCCGGCCCCAATTTGCTGCTCTAAAGATTTCTTAATCCCTGCCAGCTCAGTATTAGGATGTTGAAAGATATCGGTTTCCTGTGCCTGGGCTCCAGGTAAATCTGTTATAAACGACATCGTGGCCAGCACTAGGCACAAAAAGAACGTGGACATACTACTCCTCTCATACCGTCGCATAAAAAATCTCGCTTTCCTGGGGGAAAACAGTTGAAATTACTGAGGGGGAGTCAGATTTTTCTGACAAAAGCAGTTGAAATTACTGAGGGGGAATCAAACTTCACTCCTCATGCAGAATAATTCTTCGATCATTAAACATAACTTTGGACAAAAAAGACTTTAGAATTTATTTTTTGTACAAGTGGAAAACCCGAGCAATTTCAATACCAGAAGAGGGAAGGGCAAAAATACAGGCACTTTTTCCTTTGGATTTTAGATAATGAAATGCCAATCTAAGAATATTCTGTATGGTTCACCCTTCGGTTTGTATTCGTCTGCTTGAGGACGTTCAATACCTTTTCACCGTAGATTTCATGGCCCCAGTTTGACGGAACAATTTTGAAATAGGAGATGGCCTTGTCCACTGAACAATCACCTCTTCACGAACCGCCACCCAATCCTTTCGGGGGAAAAACGTTAATTGTAGATGCGGAGCGCCCAGGTTGCTTCACCCTACCCAGCGAAGCTCTCGCTCACGCGCAACAAGATGATCAAATATTTATTCGACCGGGGGTTTATGAAGATCGGTTGGTAATGACTGAGCGAACCATCCATCTGGTCGGCGCCGGTCGGGACCAGGTCACAATATTCAATCGGCGGAGCGGTCCTTGCTATCTTCAACGAGTTTCCGGCGGACAGATCAGTGGCATCACGTTTCGGTATGTGGGCAGCGACCAACACTCCGCCCTGAATATTTTAGATTCGGTATGCACCATATCTCACTGCAGGGCCACAGAAGGGCTTTTATCCGGAGTCGTTATTTATGGACCGGATTGCCGCCCGACCTTGCTCGACAACGAGATCACTCATAATCGGGAGTCCGGTATTTTTTCGTTTGCCGGAGCTCAACCGTATCTCCGCGAAAATACATGTTTTGGAAATCATCATTTTGGAATGGCCGCACGGGACGAGGGCACTCGACCCGATATGATTAAAAACATCTGTCGGGAAAATATGCTAAGCGGCATTCTGCTCTTTCACCTCGCCAAGGCGCTTATTCTCGAGAATACTTGTGAAGAAAATGCGCATTGGGGAATCGTGCTCACTCCGGATTGTGAAAGCACTCCAAAATCTGATGACCTCCCTCAGTCAAATCATTTGGCACATAACCCTCGCGGAGCCTATACCCTCACCACCGAACCTTTGGCTGATATTGGTCGCTAGATCGAATTCCGGCACGGTTGGTCAGTCACCAAAACCATACAGGATGCTGGGGAACGAGCGTCTATGATAAGGTGGGCAACATTAACAGGACTTTCCAGGACGATTCGAGATGAATGATCATGTGTGGCATCAACTGAACGCTGTGTTGGGTAGCCTCACCGTGACGGTGGGACTCTGGTTATTAGTGGGGGCCTTATCGGTACCTATGGGGATGGCTCTAGCCATCGGATTGGCCCTCTTGTTGGCCTGGAAAAGTCCGTCTATTGGAATTATCTGGGCGATTTCCACACTCCTCTTAGGAGTGGAAAGTTTGGCGTGGCCCATCATGCAAATGGCCGATCTTCAAAAGCTGGGACCAGAACCTCCGCTAGAAGAATTGGAACGGATTTTCACCGCCGTGTTGTTTGGCCTGTTTTCCGGCGTGTTCTGGATGACCTTTGCCTATGGCATTTTCAAACGCACTCGAGAGAAGAACACCTCGACCTCCCCTTCAACCACCCTTCCCAAAACAAAAAACCAGAAGAAACAGTCAAGGAGGCGATCAGGCTAATCCCATGATAAGGCCAAACCCCTGCTATTGAATGTCCATAGGATCCACATTAAATTCAACGACGACAGGATCTTTGGGAAATTCTGCTTCATACTCCCGCTGAAGGCTTTGAAGGCCTCGCTGTGCTTCCGATAAATCAGCCGTTTTCATCAAAAAGATTACACGATTTTTCTTGATCCGTCCTGGTTTCTTGGATGCCATCGGACCCAGAACCATTGGAGTTCCCATGCCCCCTTTTCCCGCCGCTCCTGGAGGCCTTTTTCGTTCAAACTCCTTCAATCGTTGATGGAGAAAGTCCACGACTTTTTGCACGCGTGACGCCTGCTCCCCCGTCACAACCAATAATATTAGGTGGGTAGCCGGGGGATACCCTAAGAGATCACGCAACTCCAGTTCCTGGTCATAAAACATTCGAGGACATTGGTGCGTAATGGCTGTGAGTACATGATGATCAGGAATTCGGGTTTGGAGAATTACCTCTCCGGGCTCCTGTCCCTTCCGGGCCAAACTGAGAGCCTTCGACAACATCTGAAAGGTTCGTTCGGCTGACCGGAATTCAGGAATATGGAGCCCAAAATCAGCTTGAGGAAACCCAATGACCGGCGCCGTAGGTGGCTCTGATTGATGAACTAAAAATTCCGTCCCGATCATTACCCCAATAACCCTCTGCCGGAATTGGCGTAACATCGTATCAGCCGCGTCGGGGGTTTTTACATTCTCCCGATCGAACCGAGCAACCGGAACCGCCGGAAAAAGTCGCCTCACCTCTTCTTCCAGTCGCTGCGTTCCCATGCCGGAAAATCGAAACACCCTGCCCTGACACGTGGGGCAGGTTTCAGGTGTTGGTTGAACTCCCTCACAGTAGGTGCACACCAAACGGGAAGGTCGCTGATAGAGTTTCAAGGCCACTCCGCAGGTGGGACAGCTCGGAGCCTTTCCACAATCCCGGCACACCAGCGCACCGGAAAACCCTTTACGATTGAGAAGTAAAATGACTTGCTCCCCCTCGTCCAAGGACCGCGTGATCCTGGTGATTAAAGCCGGGGACATGATGGTCTCATACGGTAAGGTTCGTAAATCAACCATATTCACATGGGGAATCTGCTGTGAGGAGCGTTCCAATGACTCACAGACCTGCTCTGTGTATCGTCCGAAGAGTTCCAAGGAAGGCGACCTCGAACCATACACGACGAGAGCCTGGTCACATTCTCCCCGCATTCGCGCGACTTCCCGGGCGTGAAAATACGGAAGGTGCTCATCTTTGTAGGACGGATCCTCCTCCTGATTGATCCAAACGAGCCCCAAATTTGGAACTGGCAGAAATAGTGCTGATCGAGTCCCCACCACGACCTGCACGTCGCCCTGTCGAATTCGTTCCCATCGAGCAGCACGAACCATTGTCGAGAGGTGGCCATGGTAGACCTCAACCTGAAAATTGCCAACACGTCGTACCTGTTCGCCAAGGATTTCGGCTTGTTGAACTTCTGGGGCAAGGATGAGGACGCGACGGTCTTTATTCAAAATGGTCTCAATCATCGT
Source organism: Candidatus Nitrospira neomarina (assembly GCF_032051675.1). Lineage (NCBI taxonomy): Bacteria > Pseudomonadati > Nitrospirota > Nitrospiria > Nitrospirales > Nitrospiraceae > Nitrospira > Candidatus Nitrospira neomarina. The sequence continues at coordinate 3,915,402 of NZ_CP116968.1, read as the reverse complement.
GAACAACAGATCCTGTCGAACTAATTCCGATCCTACAACAGGCACCTCCTGAAAACCGCCGGTTTGGACGGCAGAGAACAAGTGTTTCCATATCCGGTTGTCTTTAAAGCTGGATGCCGAACTTTGAAGAGATTCCGGGAGTTCACCTGATTCTTCAGGAGGATCAAATAGCCCTCGGGAAACTGAATGCATGGGGTTTCGTCCAACTCTGATTCCACGAACCGGACTTTGAACCTTGGACCCTGAAGGCAGGGTCGTCTGTTCAGTAATCCATCCCTTCTTTTTCGCACGAGTTAATATATTTGAACCATTTTTTATCGTTCGCATAAGAGACGAACGGAGTAATCCCCTGGGAGCCTGTTCTAACTTGCGAAGCATCAACTGGACGTCAGATGCCAGCGAGCGGTCCAATAAGGCCTGGCGGCCGTCGTCCGTTAGGGATATTCGCTTTACTACTGGTATCGAATGGGGGGGGACAATTAACCGCAAGCAGGCGGCGAGAGGAGCCAGATAATAACCCGAAATTTTTTCGACCAGCCGAAGAAGGTTGTGTTCTAAAGGACGGTTCCCGGCATCTGCCTCCAACGAAAGAATGGCACGTAACGATTTTTTACGGAGCTTCGTCTGCTGGGAATAAGAGTTTTGAGCTTCAAAGAGGGTAACGACCACTCCAGAGACGACAGTAGAACCTAAAGGGACCACCACGGGACTTCCCACATACAACAGGGAAAGCAGATGGGGAGGAACTTGATAGGTAAAAACCTGGAACCGTCTGGCCGGCAGGACAACGTCAGCAAGCATGAGTGATTACGGATTCCATGAGCATACAATTCTATCAGCGAGTTGTTCTGCCTACAACGCTATTCCACCTCAACCTCAGATCAACAAATATATTTGGAGCCACAAGCAGGTCAGTCTTGAGTCTAGAAATTTCCAACCGACCTGCATGCTCATCCTCAAAATCACGGCCTACCATGCGAAATAGAAGAAAACCAGGTTATCATGCTCCATCCCTGAAGCTTCCAGCATTCCCATTTGATACGGCATCTTGACGATTTCGATGAAAACAGGAAAGATTGAAACGACCGGCTGAAATCCTTTCCAGCCGGTTAGGAAAGAATCGGTCGGTTCACAGGCTTTCGCCCCTACAACACACCGAAAGAGAAATAACCACCGAAGCCATGCTATCGGAGGAGGAGGAGGAGGAGGATAGCAAGATGGGAGGCTTGGAAACACTGGGAATCTTGGCTCTGTTGATTGGAATCATTGGCATCGTTGTTCTTGTAAAAAGTCGAAAAAAATCTCAAAAATGACCGGACAATTCCCCCTGGTCACCTCAAGGCATCAATCTGTTCCTTTGTTCTGAAGAGACGAACATAAAAACACCGTCATTTGGCGGTAATTTCAGGCACCAACAGATAGGATCAAGACTCGGGGATTTTTTTGAGACGGCGGTCCAAAGCGAAGCGAGTAATACCAAGATATTTGGCAGCGAGACTTTTATTATAATCAGATAACCGCATGACTTCTTCAATCAAATCGCTTTCAATGCCAGCAAGGGATTGCTCTCCGAGAATCATTTCCATGCGCACCACCTTTTGATCCCCTCGAGTGACCGCATTGACTGAGGAACGGGCCTCTTCATGGACTTCACGAGGCAGATCCCCTTCCGTCAAACTTTTTCCACGACAAAAAATAGCCGCACGCTCCATAATATTTTCCAGTTCACGAATATTTCCCGGATAGGGATAGCGCTCCAACAGCCGTTGGGCCTCCGGCTCTATAGCCGAAACCTCTTTACCAAGATCACTGCTTTGTCGAATCAACGTCGCAAGAGCCAGAGGGATAATATCTTCTATCCGATTTCGTAATGGTGGGAGATTCAATGACACCACATTCAGCCGAAAAAACAAGTCCTCCCGGAACCTGCCTTGCGCCACATCTTTGCGCAGATCCCGATTGGTGGCCGCAATCAGGCGAAAATCCACCTCAATATCCTCTTGTCCACCCAACCGTTTAAACGAACGCTCCTGTAACACTCGAAGCAATTTCGCCTGCATGGAAGGATTGAGGTCTCCAATCTCATCTAAAAAAAGCGTCCCGCCTTCTGCCTGCTCACAGAGACCGGGTTTGCGCTGATTCGCACCCGTGAAGGCCCCACGCTCATAGCCAAATAATTCACTTTCAAATAATTCCTGAGGAATGGCTGTGCAATTCACCCCCACAAAGGGACCTTTGTCCCGGGGCCCGTTATGATGAAGGACTCGAGCGACAAATTCTTTCCCTGTTCCCGTTTCTCCAAACAGGAGAACCGTCGTTTTTAAATTCTTTGCCATTTCCTGAATTTGCCCAATCAATTCCTTCATACTGGGACTATTGGCAATCAAACTGTTGAAGGCATATCGACCAGGCCTATCCTGCGTTTCAAAATCGATACGGCGCCGTAGGGATAGATAGTCAAGCGCACGATCGATCACAGGTTCCACACTGGAGAAATCGACACTTTTAATCAGAAAATCATAAGCCCCGAGTTTGATGGCTTCCACTGCATCTTCCACCGTGCCATAGGCTGTGAGGAGAATGACAAGGGACTGTTGAGATTTCGCACGAATATGCTTGAGAGTCTCCAGTCCGCTTAACCCGGCCATTTTCAAATCTAAAAGAATGAGATCTGGCGCATCATGATCAAGGGCTTCCAATAAGGCCTCTCCCGAAGCAAAGCTTCGCACATGATGGTGTCGTTTTGCGATCCGTCGGCTGATGGCTTGCCGAACCACATCATCATCATCCGTCACAAAAATGTTCGCGCGCATGGGTTACACCGTGGGAAGTTGGGGTTGGCAAACGCAAGGCAGCCACCATGTCATGGTGGTCCCAATACCTGACTGACTTTCCGCATGGATCTCGCCTCCATGGGCTTCAATAATATTTCGACAAATAGGCAGCCCCAGTCCAGTTCCACGATGCTTGCCGGTGGTAAAAAACGGCTCAAAAATCCTCGGGAGAGCACTTGGACTGATTCCTTTTCCATTATCTTGGACTGTAATACGCAACCCCGGTATTCGTTCAATGGTTTCCTCTTCAACGGACAGACGAAGGCATCCGCCCTCCGACATCGCCTCAACGGCATTTTGGATCACATTTAGCAACACTTGCTTCAGTTGATCTCGATCAGCTTGGATGGAATGCAGTTTGGCAGGCGGATGAAAATCGATCTGAATGTCCATTTGTTTGATGGGTTCATTGAGCACCTGCAAAGACTCCTGTATCAGATCTTGCAATTGAAAGGTTACCGGGAGCAAGTCTCTTGGTCGCGCAAAGTCAACAATTTGGTTCACAATGCGATCCAGTCGTCGGGTTTCCTTGAGAATGGTTACAAGGTCTTCATGCCGCGAATCACCATCAGGAAAATCTTCCATCAGCAATGTCGTGGTTGACCCAATACCCACCAGCGGGTTTCGAATCTCATGGGCAATACCTGCAGCCATTTGTCCCAATGTGGCCAAGCGGTCAGACCGGTTCAATTGTGCACGCATATACTCTAAAGCCGTGATATCCACATTGAATCCCTGGTATACCATGGTCTGCCCACCGTGATCTTGAATTGGAACCGCGCGACATAAGACCTTGCGCACAGCTCCGTCTGGATGCAGGAAGCGAAGGACCCGCTCAAAGGGCTCACTTTGGTGGACGGCATCTTGAAAAGTTTCGCGCACTCCCTCCCGATCGTCCGGATGAATCGCTTCCCACATATGTTCAGGATCCAACACCTCATCGGGATTCCTCCCGGCCAGGACCCAATTCTGCCGGTTGCTAAAAATCAGATGATCTTTTTTTGCCGTGAATATTCCGATGGGCGCATAATCCACAATCCCTCGATATTTGGCCTCAGAAGAAGTTAAATCCTGGTTCAGCGTTCGGAGTTCCTGTTCGGATTGTTCAATACGCCGGATATGATTCCGGATTTGGGTGCCCATTGTCTGCATGACTTTCGTCAATTCGCCAATTTCATCGCCCCGTTGGAAAACTGGAATATTCGGAATATTCCCTCCGGAAACATTTTCCACCGCCTTGACCAAGGTCGTTAATGGTCCTGTAATGGACCGCGCAATGAGATGAAGAGGCACCAGCAACAAAATCAACGCCAACGACCCTCCCCACACGACCACCCCCATCAGGGCCGCCCGGTCTGCGGCACTACTCCCAAGGGCGTGTTGCAATTGCGTGACTTCTCGCCGGTCAAATCGAGCCATTTCTTCACGGATGGCAAGCATGAGGATACGCCCTGTTTCACTCTCGACATAGTCCGTGGCCTCCTGCGGAAAACCCGCCTTGACCCGTTCAATCAGCCGATCTTTGTCATTCATCAATTGTTCGACCATTCCCTGAACAGTTTCGATTACCTGTCGCTGTTCCTCAACAGACTTGACCATCTGTCTCAATGAATTCCCGAGTAACAACACTCGTTGCCTGGCTGCCAAATAGGGCTGCAAAAAGGGAGCCTTTTGAGTCAGAATAAATCCGCGAAATCCGGTTTCGAGATCCACAACTAAGCGCATATATTCAGCCGACGCGCTTTGCACCAGATACACATCATTCAGGCGATCTTCATCCAGAGAAAAAGTCTGAACGCTTCTATAGGTCACCAGGCTCAAAATCAAGACGGCCAAAACCGGGACTCCGGAGACTAAAAGTAGCTTTCTGGCAATCGGAAGATTTAAAAATAATTTATTGAGAGACATAGCGAATTCTCCGAAATTCTCTTACAATCCCATCAAACCCTTCGCTGACAGGCCTGACACAGCCCGATCTTGACGCCACTATACCCCAATAGCTGGCCTAATCTCATTATGGAAGGTCCCCCAACTTAGGATCATTCCTCTACTTAGAGTCTATTTCTTGAACAGGTTGACCCGGTGGTCCGCTCCCAACTCAGGGGGAAAGATTCCATGGTCAGATGAGGGGAGCCTGTGACCACGGGCGGAAATACATGGCCGGCAAAATCGCATTGTGAAATCCGGGAGCCGGCAAGCATGAGGAAGAGGTAAGAGGTAGACGCACCCGAGACTTACATGTAAAAGGGTGAACCAACCATGGATGCGGGAATCCCTTAAGCTGAATGGAGGGCTGCAACAGCCGCCACATAATGCGTCAAGACCCCTTGTGCATAGTACGTTTCCGTTTCTGGTTGCAACAACACATACCCAGCCAGGTGTCCCCCGAGAATCATGGTAACCATATAGGGAAGAGCCATACACACCATCCGACCATACGAAAAGGCCTATAGATCGTGGTGACAAAGACGTTGTCGCTGATCGCCGAAAGAAGGCATCGGCCATAAAAAACATGCCGATTTGGTATCCACCATCCCTGGACAGAACCTATTGGATAATGTCTTAAAAAAGTTGTTGCTCCTGGGCACCACCACAACCGAAAAAACACTACAAGGAGGGCCGTAAAGGGGAGAGCCTTTTAAAACGCCTCCTCAACTGATGCTCCTCAATAATGCCATTCAAGGCCGTCACTCCCATGACTCGCAAGCGGGCAAAACGACCATGCTATCCTCCCGTCAAAACCGGTTCATTGTGGGCGTGTAGCCTAATCTCCACGGCCTTCTTTTCCACGATCTGCATAGCGGTATCCAAAGCCTCATTAAAATGTGTGCAGATATAGTCTTCCTTCAGTCTGGAAAGCTCATTTAAATCGGCAAGAATTTGTCGGGTTCTAGGGGACATGCCAGCGGTTAACACCGCTACCCCGCGACTGTTGGCAGCTTCAATTAAATCACCTAACGCATAAGCACCTGACAAATCCAATTCATCCAACCATTTGCAACGAATGATAAGCACATCTTTGCTGTCAAGATGTTCCACCGTCTCGTTCAGCCAATCGATCGCACCGAAAAATAATGGACCGTGAGGACGAACGATGAGAATCCGGTCTCGAACGATATGCTCAAAACGACCGCTCAGCTCTCCTATATTGGCCCCATCCTGGCTTATTTTTCTGGCATAATCCCTGGCGAAGGAAAAAATGAGATCTTCTTCTTCCTGTTTTACATCTTCATCCCGCTGAGTGAGATCGGCTTTATAGCGATCAGACTGGTCTTTTACAAAACGGAAAAACGCCACTGCAAGTCCCATCGCCATGGCCGACAGAAGATTCCAAAACACCGTCATGAAAACCACCAGACCAAATACCATTAAATCAGAGGTGGGCAATCTCCGAACCACCGGCAGAACTCGCATATCCAGAATGTCATAGCCGGCCTTGAGGAGAATACCGGCCAAGGCGGAAAGAGGAATGGATGCGGCCAATGAACCCAGTCCGAAAATGAACGAAAGCAGGACAAGGCCCATGGTTATGGACGACAAGCGGGTACGAGCCCCACTCTGGATATTCACAACACATGGCATGGTATTCGTGGCTCCCCCCAGCCCTCCGACCAATCCTGAAAAGAGATTGGCTGATCCTTGGGCAACCAATTCACGGTCACTATTGTGATGTGTGCCGGTCATATTATCGACGATGAGACAGGTCAGAAGACTATCGAATATACATAACCCCGCCAGAGCCGCAGCCGGGACGAAGGCTTTTTCTAGAATGTTAAGATCGGGAAGATACAGCTCGGGTAAGCCAGTGGGAATATCTCCAATTTTAGGGATGTCTAGCCCGAGGGCAACCGTAGTTACCGTACCGGCTAATAATCCGATCAATGGACCGGGCAGCCAGGTCACAGGAGAAATTTTTGGCCAAACGATGACAATGAGTAAGGTCAACAAGCCGATTCCCAAGGCCACAGGCGAGGCATGGACCAAACTGGAGGGCAATTCGGTAATGGCGGAGGTAATACTTTTGACGCCGGGAAGCCCTAAAAATGGGTTGAGTTGCAACAGCATGTACAACACACCCAAACCCGTCATAAATCCGGAGATGACTGAATAGGGTGTGAACTTGATAAATTGTCCGAGCTTCAACAGTCCCAACACAATCAATATAAAACCGGCTAAGGCGATGGTCGTAAATACGAAAATCAGATCGGGGCTCCCATCGGCTAATTTATTGGTCTGAGTCATTGAAAGGATTTGAATGGTTATGGGTCCGGTCGGCCCACCAACCGACCACGCTGATCCGCTTAAGGGGCCCGCAATAAGACCGGCCGCCACTGCCGACCACATGCCCGCAATCGCCCCGAGCCCGGAAGCCACACCGAAGGCCAAGGCCATGGGAAGCACCACCATCGCCACAGTGATCCCTGCCAACACATCCCCTCTCACATTGCTGGCAAGCCCTTTAAAATTATCTTTAAAATTGAAATCCTTAAGATATACACGAATACCCGCAGTCAGGTGCTCCATGGTTAACTTTCTCCGACTCATCGTCTATCTCGTCATCGCCTAAACAAAAAGGCAAAAATATGCCATTGAAATTTACGACAAGCTTCATGCGCAACTTACATGCCAATAATCGAATAGTTAGCAATCATAGAAATTTCTTTGATTTTTTCTTTATAATTCTAACAATATCTGTGCCCTGATCCCCTCCCAGTTCAAGACACGTTTTTCTCGCGAAGGCCTCCTGTGCGAATTCGTACGGTGTGAACTGTGCGAAATAACTCCCGATACGACATGAACAAGAGAAGAGGACATTTCCCTTATAGGAAGGATGAAGGGAGTGGCAGGTGAAAACCTATCAGACCTAATTGAGAAATCAGAAAGTCAATGTCGCCATGGTATAGACATAATTGACATCGGCGGTGCCAGGACTTTGTGGCACTCGATCGAAATAGGAGCCTTTGAAAAAACGCGTATATCCCACCTCGAACGTTGTATGTCGGAAATAACCGGCCTGAGGGGCCCACGTTATGGAGTTATCCAACATATTGCCAAGGAAAGTGCCCGCTCGACCGGTCGGGTCCTGCAGATCGCTACCCACAAAAGGGCCGCGACCATCTGCCAGCCAGAAGGTACGATAAGATACCATCAACCTGACCGTGGAGATCGGTTGGAGAGTCGAGCGAAACCCAAGAGGTGAAAAAATATTGGATGGAAAGATGATTCCCAAAATTCCGGTTGGTCCATATTCTGCTCGGCGTTTGGCGAACAAGAAATCAAAATTCTTTTTCGGAATCCTGTCTCCGGAGGAGTAGTCGAACAGATAGACAAATCGTAAGGGCCATTGAGTCGCAAAACTATAGCCCACCTCACCGTGATGTCGATGTGCAAAGTGATTCGTTTGATCGACCTCTCCAACCTGGTACATCGATTCTATTTCGTAATCGAATTGTTCTTTTGCAGGCTTGGAAAAGACTCGAAATCCCATAGTGGAAAGATTACGCTTTGAAGATTACTCCCCTCATTCAACTGAAAAATATATAACTCCCCATTAGCCCAGGGGACATGGCGGCTGAAAATCGCCGCACCGGAAAAGTAGCTAATGGGGCTAGTCCAATCCGGGCTAACTGTATGACGTTGGACCGGTTGCGTGACAAAGGCCCGGAGACCCCAATCAGAGCGTTTATCTCCTCCAAGGGTTAATTGCACACCATCATAGGATGCGTCCCTGCCGCCTTAACCGTCAGTGATGCAGTTGATTTCGATGATTGATTTTCAAAATTTGTCTTACCTTCCTTTCAAATTTCCCCCGGCTTCTGCCTTCATGCACAGTAACCAAAACCTTAAAAAATGGCGCCATTTCACATATAACCCCCTGTGCATCCTCGCACGCGGGCTGATTGTTTTCGGCAATAAGGCGCAAACTTTATGATACGGACATGACTGATAATTGTGTGAAACCAACGAATATTTTTGGTGAGGTTCAACTGTTGAACACCAAAATGCCAGAGGCGCCCTATGGGTATAGTCTTTGCGTTATAGATTGTAAAGAGGACGGGACAATGAACACATTCACGAAAGCATGGCTGTGTATTGTTATTCCCGTGTGGGCGATCGGCATCTACCTAGCCAAAACGTACAACTACATGGAAATGGTTGAACCTCTACGCTCTGCGTGGGAGCCATGGTGAGTGCGGCAATGACAGAGGACATACGACATCCAAAAGCATGGCCTCTCCATTCATGGTTCTTGAGGGCGAAATCTTCCGAAAGTCAGTCCTGACAGTTTTCCAATATCCCTTGGATTCAGGACGATGGCTGGGGCTCTCTTTTCAATGAATCCAAAAGACTCATACAAAAAAAATCACCGTATCCAGAACTGCTCTGCGGTTGAAATCGATGACCAAAGATGGGAAAGTACAATGAAATGGCGGTACAACTTCTTTATTGATCTCCTGAACAAGGACTGGTATGCGTGCAACAATTTATGTGACCGACGATGATCAAAACGTGTGTTCTGCGTTAAGTCGCCGGTTGGTGAAAAAAGGGCATCTCGTAAGAAGTTTCCATTCAGGACCCGCACTCATTGAGGCTTTGGAACATGAACTCCCGGATTTGCTGTTCCTGGATCTTAAAATGCCGGAGATGGATGGACTCGAAACTTTACGCCAAATTCGACAAAAGATCCCGAAAACCCTGATTGTCATGTTGACTGCTTATGGAAGCGTGGAAGATGCGGTGGAGGCGATGCGGGTCGGAGCTTATGATTTTTTGATAAAATCCATTGATTTCTCAACGGTTGAACCAGCCTTACATCGAGCCATCACCTTCCTGGAGCTAAGGCGTCGAATTGAGTTCTCTGCTTCTGAGAAACAACGGCAATATTCCTGGGAACATGTGATCGCCAGGAGTCCAGCCATGACCACGGTCATTGAACAACTCAAATTTTTCGACGCCCAGGACGTCCCCTTCGTGTTTCTTCAAGGGGAGGTTGGGACGGGGAAAGAATTCTTGGCACGCATTCTTCATTATAATAGTCACAAACAGCTCGGCCCGTTTGTCACCGTCAGTTGCAACGAACAGAGGGGATCACTCCTTGAACCTCAAATATTTGGATATGAACGTGGGGCATTTAGTGGTGCCAGCCAAAGCATGCCGGGAGCCTTTGAACATTCCGATGGGGGAACCCTATTTGTTGATGAGATTGAACATCTACCAATTCCTATTCAGGGAGCATTGGCCGAGGCCATTCGCACACGTGCATTTTGTCGCATGGGAGGATTTGACCGACTCCCCATCAACAACCGACTTGTGGTGACCAGTTCGATTCCACTGGATCAAACGGGCCACCAGGAAATATTTCATCCAGAGTTACGTTCGCTACTCGAAAAACAGCAACTCTTCATTCCTCCCCTCCGGGAACGGAAAGAAGATATCATCCCTTTGGTGATCAAAACCATTCACGCCTATGGTGAAGAGATCGGCCGTCCAAAACTCGACATTGATTCTTCGGTACCTCCGCTATTGGACACGTACCAATTCCCGGGAAATATTCGAGAATTAGAGGCTATGATTCGCAGGGCGGTGTTGTGCTCGCAAGGACCTGTTTTGACTTCTCTAGACTTTTATTCTCAACATCCTGGCAGCGGAGAAGGTCTCCCTCCAAATACTGGACGGGTGCTCTTTGAAATCGGCCAACACAGTCTACAGGATATCCAGGTCATGGTGATTGATGAAGTCTTGAGATTCACCAAGCAGGACAAAGAACAGGCGGCTGGCTATCTTCACATTTCTACACGGACACTGGATGAACATATTCAATTACGGAAAAACTTCTCACACGAGACAGAGAGATCGTGAGGAAGCAGGCGGTAGTTCCTCCATTCATTCGCCTTTCTCTTTTGGCACATTCTTCTTTTATTTGATACGAGGTAAGATTCCTCCATACTCACTGAGTTCAAAGGCAGGCCTCCAAGCCTTTAACAGGCAGTTGTCATGGCCCCACCGATTATTTAAACACATTCGCCATAACTTTCCTTCCTAATCAACATCCTAAAAGCTCTCCGCTGAATAGCGGCGTAAAAGTTTCTAAACAGTGAAGCTTCCTTTCCAGACGCCGCCGAATCTTCTGCCTGGGAAAGATTCTTTACCAGTTCAATAGGGCTATGCATCGCTCCAACTATTGTCCTTTGCTGAACCCGAATAATTATTGTTCAAGAAATTTTCAGCACAGTTCACATGGTGCGGTCCCGCACCCATTCCCTACCCCTGGGTTGTCGAAGGAAAAACAAATATCAATAACCCCAGTAAATCCTTGTGTTTTGCAGAGAAAAGCAGATCCCATGGCTGGCACTTCTTTTGCGATGACCTATTCCTTATTGGGAATCTATCCATCCGAAAACCCATCGAATAAGGAAAATGCACCCATGACGACTCTGTCAGCACCCGTTTCTCCTTCAACAAAAAATCCTCCAGGATCCCTCGATTTCAAGAAAACCTTGGAACAGAATTTTCCAGGTGCCTACCCCTCCGATGCCTTCGTGGAATATTCCCAATTCCGGTTACACCCTTTCGGCATGAATCAGAAGAACTCAATCGCCTGCGTGAGCGTGTGTCGGGACGAGATAGCCACCCCATTCATGAACAGACCCCATAATGCCTGGAATGGAGCATTTAACTTTTCAGGTCTGGCAGGAATGTTGTTTCTGGGAGTTACGGGATTTCAAGCCGTCCATCATCATGCACCCAATATTGATGGCAGAGAAAGGTATGTATATTTTGCCTTTCCCCATATCGCCATCGATGAACATGGCACTTTCGGAAATTGTCGCCGCACAGGGCGCCAGACCTTGGCCCAAGCTTGTGGCGCATTGATTAAGATTCTCCAAAACCCTTCTCGAGGAGGAGCCAGCCTCCACCTAAACCCAGACGACGTGGAGCAGAGCCTCCTAACACATCGCCTGTTTAGAAAATTTGGATTCGGAGAAATTCCCGATTTGGTCACTTTGACCAAAGCAACCCAACATATCATCAGAGAAGATATTGAACGGATGATCCAACTAACCGTCGATCCCAACAAAACCGATTATGCGGTATTTACCGGTGTGCAAATTCACGGTCCAACCCATAAAGACTGGATTTGGATTGAAACTTCTTATGTTTTCGTTGATGGGAAAAGAAACTCATTACTTTAAAAATTCAAATTCTTTCTACTAAATCAAATTATTGTTGGGCAACGCTATTACTCATTGGATAATTGAGTGAAGCCGGAAACCTTTCACAACACTTCAATGAACAAAAAAAAAGATCTTGCCGATTTCAGGGATTTACCCTGATTGGGCCAATCCTTCTGGCGATTTCATCAAGACTTAACCGGCCAGATTCCTAATGTAAATGAAATCCTGGACTCTATAGGCAATGGTGAAATTTATAGGTTCAGGGAACTAGCCCTTGGACATCCAAGCCTTCATATCTTCACACCTGGCATATCCTATTCCTGGCTACCTCAAGTATGGTGAAATTTTGAAAGTCCTCGGTGATTTCTCAAAAGGTTACATGTTCTTAACCGCAGCGGCTTTCCATTCTACCCATCCGTGTTTGGAGTTCTCCCATCTATTCCATTACCTCCAAATTAGAGCGATATCGCACAGTCCTTACTTAATAAATCCGCTCGTTTTCATGGATAGAAATGAATGCACTTTTCTTTTTGATATATAAGATAATGAAATATTTAATGAATTTATTAATCATCCCAATAAACCCCTTTGGCATTTGCCTTGCTTCTTTAGTAGTCATACGAGATAAAAAAAGTATTTGGAGAATGATAAAAATGGAAGGCTTTACTCTTATTTTACTTATTACATGGGCCGTACTTTCGAGGTTCTAACATGGAACATGTCCCTCTCATCGCAATTTTGACAATCATAGTCATTGCATTGATGAATCGATTGGGTTTGGATTAATTTCCGTATCCCTTTGGTTTTTCCTAATTCTGTTAGTTGCTGCTCAAGGTCTGCTCTTCGCCCCTCATCTGATTGCTCTAGACACAATTTAAAGTTTTAAAAAGTATGAGGTCTTGTTGATCTCCTGCTATAGTTTTGTATAACTCCCACTCAAGCAAAGAATGAACTTGTGCAAGAAAAATGGCATGTAGGCTCACAAGTTAGGTAAATTTATGACCCGTCAGTTCTTTTTCATACTCCTTTTCTCCATTCTCATTTCCTTGGGTATTGGTGTGGGTATCGGAGGACGACTTGTACCACAGGAAGGCATGCCTATTCGTGTGGTTGCAAACTATTTACATGCCGTTCTCCAAGCAGACCGGACCTTTTACACCCAACATGTCGTGGAACGGATGGAAGACATGCTCATTGTGACCGCAACGGAAAATTGGCGGGAAGAACGGACGTTGCCTTTGCCCGCACAATTTTTCAAAGAAGCCTCCCGTGGATTACAGGTTGCCGGCAAACCGTTTCGATACCGGTTGATGGGTCTTTGGCCTTTGAATCCAGAAAATGCGCCTCACAATGACCGTGAACGTAAAGCCCTGGAACAAGTTGTGAAATATGGAGAAGTGACTGAACAAGAAATCCAGATAGACAACCAGTCTTATTATCAAGCTATCTTTCCTGATCGAGCGGTGAGCCGAGCCTGTGTCAACTGCCATAATGCCCACAAAAAAAGCCCCAAACGGGACTTTAAATTAAATGATGTCATGGGAGGACTGGAAATTTTAATTCCCCTTAACTAACCTTCACTGCATCAAAATTTATAACCCTTTTTCGGTCACCTCCTTTTCCCCAATCTTATTTATTTTTTCTCGTTACCCTTTTAAAAACCTTTTTCGCTTCCCACTTGACGAAGAACGGTGTGATAGAGTGAAATCCTCGCCCAGTTTGTCTTCATTTTTATCCTAGGATATGCCCTATGGGGCTTGTTCACGGGTTACATTTCAACAACCTTCGCGGTGATATCTACGGAGGGATGGTTGCCGCTGTCGTGGCCCTACCGTTGGCGCTCGCTTTTGGCGTCGCTTCTGGCCTAGGAGCCATTGCCGGTTTATACGGGGCCATCTTCGTCGGATTTTTTGCTGCGCTTTTTGGAGGTACCCCCGCTCAGGTTTCCGGCCCCACCGGCCCCATGACTGTGGTGATGGCTGGAATCGTCACAATTTTCGCAGGCAATCCTGGTTTGGCCCTGATGGCCGTGATTCTTGGCGGTGCCTTTCAAATTCTGTTGGGAATTTCCAGGGTGGGACAGTACATCGCGTTGGTCCCGTATCCAGTGGTCTCCGGGTTCATGAGCGGCATCGGCTGCATCATTCTCATTTTGCAATTAGGCCCCCTGGTTGGCCATGCTTCCAGCCCCGAGGGTGTAGTCACGACACTCAAGTCAATTCCGGGATTTTATGGAAATCCGGTGTGGGATGCCGCCCTTGCCGGAGTCCTGGTTTTGGTCATTATGTATTTGACTCCCGGCAGGATTGCGAAGGTGGCTCCTCCTTCTTTATTGGCCCTACTCGTGGTTACCCCACTCGCCTATGCTTTTCTTCCTGATGCTCCTACCATCGGAGAGGTTCCACGGGGATTCCCCGCCCCTCTCATGCCAACCTTCACCTGGGACACCTTGCAAATCGTACTGGAATCAGCTGCCATCCTGGCTGTATTGGGAGCGATCGATAGCCTGTTAACCAGCCTGGTCTGCGATAACATGACCCGGACCCAACATGACCCGGACCGTGAGCTTATCGGCCAGGGCATAGGGAACATGGTCGCCGGGCTATTTGGAGGTCTCCCAGGTGCCGGAGCCACCATGCGGTCGGTAGCCAATATCCGAACCGGAGGACGGACACCGATCTCCGGCGTATTTCACTCCATAATTTTATTGGCAGTTCTTTTGGGACTTGGTCCTTTGGCCGAAAAAATTCCCTTAGCCGTTCTCGGGGGGATTTTGTTCAAAGTTGGCATTGATATTATTGACTGGCGGTTCTTACGACACATCCTGCAAGCCCCCCGTATCGATGTCGTCATCATGACAGTGGTGTTACTGACCACCGTTCTCGTGGATCTCATTACCGCCGTGGCGGTGGGAATGGTCTTTGCCAGTCTGTTCTTTGTCAAACGCATGGCGGATTTAGAGCTGGCTAATCTCCACATCGTGACGAATCCAACTCCCAGCACCCCTCTTTTACCGGAAGAAGCCATCATTCTGGAACAAGCCAACGGGAAAATTCTCTTGATTCATGTGGATGGCCCCATGAGCTTTGGATCGGCCAAAACCATGGTCCGCCGCTTGGAAACGGTCCCGGGCTTTAATACGTTTTCTAGCGTTGTTTTGGATTTATCCAAAGTCCCGGCCATTGACGGGACAGCGGCGTTGGCGGTGGAAGATATGTTGAATATCGTCAAGGCCCACCACCAACATCTCTTCTTCGTTGGCATGCAGCCTCACGTGACCAAGGCATTGGATGGCTTGGGAGTGCTGGTGCAGATTCGGCCCGGCCATCGCTTTGCCAGCCGTTTGGAGGCCCTGCAGAAAGCCTCCTTGGTAGAAGGAGCCTCCTCTCAGGACCCATCACGACCTTCGGCACCAAACAAAAATCTTCCTGCGACTCCCTCTGAACAGGCCTGATTTTTGGACCTTAAAAATTAGGTTACTAGAAAGATGCACGAAACACCTATTCAAACCATCTTTGGTCTCTCGCCACTTTGGGTGGCTACCTCAATTTTAATATTGACCTATGCGGTCATTATCTCTGAACGGTTTAATCGCGCAATTGTAGCGCTTCTTGGAGCCGCTACCGTTATTGGAACAGGAGTCCTCACACAAGACCAAGCGATTCAAGGCATTGACTTCAATACCATCGGCCTACTCACCGGCATGATGATCCTGGTCGGAATTACCAAAGAATGCGGCATCTTTCAATTTCTCGCGATCAAAGCCGCGAAGGCAGCCAAGGGCAGTCCGTGGGGCATCCTGGTTATGCTTTCAATTGTGACCGCAGTGCTCTCGGCATTTTTAGATAATGTCACTACGGTGCTGTTGGTCGCACCGGTTACCCTGCTCATTGCTGACGAGCTGAAAATCAATCCGTATCCTCTGCTCTTCGCAGAGATTAATGCCTCGAATACAGGGGGCACCGCTACGCTAATTGGTGATCCCCCCAACATTATGATTGGCTCTGCCACCAGTTTGACATTTAATGATTTTGTGATTCACCTGGCTCCCGTCGCCATTGTGGCCTTTTGTGCCACACTCATCCCTCTTTGGTTTATGTTTGGAAAAGCCATGTTCGCATCACCGGAAGCTCGAGCCCGCATTATGGCTTTTAACGAATATGAGGCCATTCGGGATGTTGGTCTATTGAAACACTGTCTCCTGGTCTTTAGCCTGGTTATTCTCGGATTTATCTTAGCCCATACAATTGGCATGGAACCCGCCACCATTGCACTGGGTGGCGCCGCCCTGCTCCTGTTACTGGTCACATTTTCCTTAGACAACGAACAGGCAGGGCATAAAGTTCATGCATTATTCGGGCAGGTGGAGTGGATTACCATTTTCTTTTTCTGCGGCTTGTTCATTATCGTCACCGGTGTGGAACATACCGGCCTTTTACAGTCCATTGCCGATTGGACCTTAAGTCTCACCGCAGGAAATTTCATGATTACGACCCTGACCATTCTTTGGGTTTCGGCTATTCTTTCCGCTATTGTGGATAATATACCCTTTGTGGCCACCATGATTCCCATGATCAAAAGCATGCTCCCGGTCTTTCAGCAGACCGGGATTCCACTTGAACAGGCCGAAACCCTCTGGTGGGCATTATCGTTGGGTGCGTGCTTAGGAGGAAATGGGACACTGGTGGGAGCCTCCGCCAATTTGATTGTGGCGGGGATCGCGGAACGCAATGGCGTGCCATTTCGATTTCTGCCATTTTTGAAAATGGCATTTCCACTCATGATCTTACAAATACTGATCAGCACCCTTTACATTTGGATGAGGTATTTATGAAGGCTCAGGACATCATGATCCGCCAGCCACATACCATCCTTCCACAATGTACGATCGGGGAAGCCCTTCGCCAAATGGCGGATCTGCGCCACCAAGACTTACCGGTCGTGGATGAGAAAAAGATGTTACTGGGAACACTGAATTTCTGGCAGATTCTTGAACGGGCCATGCCTTCCTACATTTCTCAAGGGGATCTTCCCGATGTTCGTTTTGCTCCGGACCTTGCCCAGTTCCACGAACGGCTTGGAGAACTTAAACCCAACCCGGTCACGCAGGTGATGAACCCCCATCCTCCATGTGCCCGACCGAATGATTCCGTACTGGCCTGCGCAGCCTTGATCATGAAAAATCCGAAAACGATTTATTTACTGCCCGTGGTGGAAGGAGATCGTCAACTGGTGGGAATTATTTCTGCCTGGGACATCATTAAGGAAATCGCGGGGTAGAAGACAAGGCAGGACATGGCTGCATCATCTTTTGTTCAACTCCTGACTCCTTCCGGTTCAGGGACCCGTATTAAACGATTCCGTATATACCTCCACTTGATCGATCACCCACCTGCCCTCAGGATTCTTCAGCAGGACATACAATTCATCCTGCGGCTGATCACCCATCAGCGTGATAATGTGAGCATGGACAATCACGTGGGCTTCTTTTCCCATAATCTTCTCATGGGCTATCTTGGCACGCACATATTTCAACTGGAGGTCCCGAAGATACGGACCTCGGATGGCAATCCATTCTTCTTTGGATACACCTTCTCTAAAGGCCGTTGTCGTCAGCTCAGCGGCCCGTTCCATATTACCCGGGTAGACTTCAACCCACTGCTCCACCACCTGGCGAGGTGTGGAAAAAGATGGCTCTTGAGACCTCGCTATCCCGCCACCGACCACCCACACGGCAATCGCTAGGCAGGTCCCTGCCCCCCACCAGACAACCCCACGCCCTTTGCCTTTTGACTTCATGGTAGAGTCCCCCTTATCTGGCACATTCCGGATTCCTGAAAGAATCCTTGGCCATATCAATGTACTAAAATGGGTAGGGCCCAGGGAAAAAATGAAATGCTGGGCCAGGCTTGCAAGGTCATTTCATTGCCCCTCACAGATCCTTTTGTTGGCATCGAGAGTGCCACGAAAATTGGTAACGTCAAGAAAAATTTAGGGCTTACTCGACATGGCACGATTGACAAACAAGCCTGGAATCCATCAGAGGAAAAAACCTCACCCCCAGGAACATCTCACCCGTGTTCTCGCCATCATCTTTACCGGAATTGTGTGTTTCCTCATTTTCGCCATCCTTTGGCCGAATCAACCGTCTTCATCCGACATCGTCATACGGGTTTTTGGCATCGCGCTGGGCGGGGCCTGGTTGTACCGCTTCCTGACTCGTCATATTCGGCACCGGGCGATGATTCGTCAAGCCCCGTTTCCTACTCAATGGGAAAAAATTCTCGCACAGCATGTCCCATTCTATCAGGCGCTTTCTCTCCGCGACCAAAACCGTTTTCGAGAAGAAATCCATATTTTTCTTCGTGAAAAGCGAATCACCGGCATTAATACGTCGGTTGATGACACCGTCCGGGTATTGGTTGCAGCAAGTGCCATCATTCCCATATTTGGATTTCCAGGCTGGGAATGGGAACATATCAGGGAAATCCTGATTTATCCGACCTCCTTCGATGAGGGGTATCAAATGGGATCAGCGCAAGAGCACCCTATTTCAGGCATGGTTGGAACCGGGGCAATGAACCGCATGATGATTTTGTCCAAACCGGATTTATTACAAGGATTTCTCCAACCCTCACACGGACATAATGTGGGTATCCATGAGTTTACCCATTTATTGGATAAATCGGATGGCACCGTAGACGGGGTTCCTGAGATTGCCTTGCCCGGCCCGGCCATTAGACCCTGGCTCAACCTGGTTCAGAATGAAATGAACAAAATCCGAAAGGGGCATTCGGACATCAATCCCTATGGGCTTACGAACGAGGCGGAATTTTTCGCAGTGGTCTCGGAATATTTTTTTGAAGCGCCGGTGAAGATGGAACAGAAACATCCCGCACTCTATGCAATGTTGAAACAGATCTTTCGCCAGGATCCCCAATCACGAATTACGGGGGCCCTCAAGACCATGCTCCGCCCGAAACAGGCTTCCCCAAAACATGGAAGCTCAACAACTCTTTGAGCCTTTTCGTGAGATCTCGACTTGAATACCTGATTCAAAATAAACACCATGCAGCGCTGACCAATGACCCCAGCCCCAGACACAGACCGTCTAAGAAGGCAAGGCCATGCAGGATCACTAAAAAAAATGAAAAAGGAGAAATGAACAATGCGAGTACTCCTGGCCACTGATGGATCGGAACAATCCTCCCACGCCACCAAGGCTGTCATGAGTTTAACCTCAGTCAGCACCTTGACCGTTCTGCACGTTATTGATCTCCCTCGTTTAACCTTTTCTATGCTCGGACCTGAAATTGCCTATGATCTGTCCAAAGTCGCAGAAGAAGCACTCCGCAAAGACGGTGAGCAGGCTTTAACACGCAGCAAGGCTCTCCTCTCAGACGGGGTGAAATCGCTGGAAACCCGATTGGAAGAAGGCTCACCGGCCGAGCTCATTTTAGCGGTGGCCCAGGAAGAACATTCTGATCTTATTCTGATGGGCGCTCGTGGAAGAGGACAGGTCGAGGAACTTTTTTTGGGGAGTGTTTCGCAACGGGTTCTGACCCACGCAGTATGTCCAGTCCTGATCATCAACGGGCCATTAACGGACATCAAGAAAATTCTGATTGCCATCCAAAGCCCCGCTGATGTTGAAAAGGTGCACCAGTTTTTAACAAAACACCCCTTTCAACCACAGACAGCGATCACGCTCTTGTCGGTGGTACCGCTTCCACGTTCCCTCTTTCGAGGCGGCGTCTCTGCACCGGAGGACAAAATCGAACAGGCTTTAGAGAGCACCGAAGCCTTCCTTGAGCAGGCCGTCAGTCAACTCAAGGGCTGCTACGATTCAGTCAAGGGATATGTGGGATTAGGAGCCCCGGCGAATACGATATTGGAACAGGCTTCAATCACGGAACCAGATCTCCTGGTGATGGGAATGCACCATCCTTCAACGATCACTCGATTTGTGTTGGGCACCGTGTCCCATACCGTGCTCCACCAGGCCACGCGATCCATTCTCGTGATTCGGTAAACAGGACGGGCTGCGTTCGACATTAGCGTTCTTTGGCTTTTACTCCTGGATGATAGGTGGAATAGACATACACGGGAATGGGTACATCTCCAAGATGCTTTTCAATTAATGATTTCACACCCTTCCAATCCAATCCCCCCACTCCGGTCGCAAGCCGTGGGTACACCACACTACTGAACTTTTCAGATTCAATTGTTTTCCGAAGTGCTTTCAAACAATGATTGATATTTTCAACCGGTGCTTTTCGGGATTGGCCCCATGACTCGGTGGAGCTTCCTGTGTTAAGAGAATGGTAATCCGCACGTTCCCGGCCCCGCCCAACTCCATTACTCGCCGGACTTCGGGGTGGAAACCTGGCAATAATGACGTAAGTCTTTGTACATCGCGGGCCACCGCTCCGGTAAGGCGAGCGCCAATCCATTCGCGAAATTGTCATTGGGAGCTACACCCCATGGGCGACAGCCACGGCCTCACTTGAAAAAAAATGTCACCTTCCACTTCATAAACATGCGCTTCCCTCCTTGTCACATATCATAATCCCTTTGTCTGGTAAAAGGAGAATAACCATTGACAAGGCCCTCAGGCCATTTTTGAAGACCATTCACCCATGATCATTTAAGACCACTCCCATCCCTACCGAAATACATAAAGAGCAATCGAGACATCAGCCCCTCTTCAACAAGTCCTTCCAGAGATGAGAAATGCGGAACACAACTCCGGTTGGCTTAATAGCCAACGACCAAAAGGGATATCCCTGACCGACCGGCTCCGATCAGGCTATCACCGATTTTGGTACGAAGCCTCGCAAGCTTTCCGATGGTCTCGGGGACCGTTCCGCGAACCCTCCAAGGGGCCACTGACCAATCTTACACCGATCCAACAACACAGAATTGAAGAACTGGCGAAGTCATATCGCTCGCGTTTCGAAACATCGCTTACTCCCGAAACTGCTCTTCTGAATTATTCCTATCTGGACATACTGGATCGTGCCAGACATGCTCTTGGTTGGCCTGTTCTTCTCAATCAACGGGTTTGTGATCTCGGGAGTGCCAATTTCGCTTATGCTGCGGCCCTACACACATTCTTCCAGCCAAAGCGCCTGACAGGCGTCGAGGTAGATGGGCATCGTCTGTATTGTAACGGGCGAAGCCGCATCGATTATGCCCGCGGGCACATTCAAGATTTGTCGCAAACCGAGTATGTAATTGCCGACTTTCGCCGGTTCACCAGGCAGGCCGATATTATTACGGCCTGGTATCCATTCGTCACTCCCAAACCCTTACTGGCCTGGCGATTACCGCTTAGCTTATTCAATCCGAGCGCGGTATTCGCCCAAGTCGCCAATAATCTCGTCATTGGTGGAACCTTCGTCATGATTAATCATAGTGCCGCCGAGGCAGAGGTGGCGCGAGGCATCGCGGAAGACGTCGGCCTCGTCTGCGCCGGATACTATCTTCACCAAGCTCCCCTCCGTCCAGGAACAGCAGACCCGGTGTTAACCATCTGGCAGCATGGATAATGGGAATGACGGGTTGGCGATTGTTTGTCACAGGGAACGACTTCCGACTCGATCTCGCGATTTTCAATCTCTTGTTGCCCTTCAAGACAAAATTGCCAAGTCTCCGCTAAGACTCCCAACAGAAACTATCATACTGTCCTCCACTCATTTATAATGCCGCAAATTTGTTTGGCGCTTAAGGCCGGATCTCGGAAGGGCACTTCGATTCTCACGTTCGACCACTTGGAGAATATCCTTGCAGAACGGAAAGAAAAGAAACCGCAGCCTCCAACATCCACAATCGAGGATTTGGGCCTTGTCCCTTCTCCTAATTGTCGCGACATTCTATGTAGACCTTCACATACCCTTGGGAGTTGCCTGTGCCATCCCGTATATCTTAGCCGTCTTGATCGGGTCTTTTCTGCATCCCGCATGGGCTATGCCCGCAATAGTCCTTATCTGTTCTATCTTGACCATTGTCGGGATTTTTTATTCACCCGAACCCTTGGTTGTCCCAATTTGGAAAGTTTTCACGAATCGTGGATTAGCGCTTTTTTCAATGTGGATCATTGCCATACTGTTGTATCATCGCAATGCGCTCATTGCCCGAAGAGAAGAATCCCTCGCACGAATCCAATTGCTCGAAGGCCTTTTACCTATCTGCGCGGATTGCAAAAAAATTCGTGATGAGAGGGAGACCTGGCACCAACTGGAAACCTATTTTACCGCTCACTCCAATATGACCTTTACCCATGGCATTTGCCCGGAATGTGAGAAACAAGCCATGGCGAAGTTTAAACGCGAACAATTCGTTCAATAATGTTTCAAATCTTGTTGGGAAAGAAGATGGGAACAGGACAGGACAAAGAAATGTCCTGCGCGGCGGTCCGAGGAACCCTTCGACACTCACCCCTGCCAAAGCCGTTTAAGGATTCGCTAAGTGGGAGGAACAAGAACACAGACCCGAGATAGGAAGAGGGGCGAAAACGTTCTCAGCAATTTGAAACCTTTCCGATCCAATTAAGCCAATTGCTGATGAGAGGAGATGCTGATTGACACAACCTTTATAATTGGCAGAAAAAAAAGGGGAACAATCCATGAATGATTCAAAAACGAAAACCCAGGAAAGGAGTGAGATCTTCAAAAATGGTTTCCCTTACTTGCGAAATGCACTCAGTCTTTTGATTGAATCAAAATACCCTTTCGTGCGGTTCCACCACCCGTCTCAACATTTAAAAATGTGACGCCGGATCGTAACCCTTCTGGCACGACGACTTCCACGCGTTCATCATCCACAAACGAAAATGCTTTGGCCGGGACTGAACCAAAAGTCACACCGTGCAAACACTCTTTTTTCTTTCCGAAATACTTTCCTTCTACCACAACACTATCACCGGTTTTCATTTCGTCCGGTTTTACATGATCAATTTGAGGACGGACGCTGGAATCACAGATGGGATCATTTTTGACCTTTTGTTCATCAAACCCCTTAATCGATTCCGGAATCACAAAACCACCTGACTCTTCCACAGATTGACCAGGTACTCCTTGTCCCCAGGAACCAGTCACCCCGATCAGGCCAAAACCTAAAAAAACAAGGGGTCCAAATAGATAGGAAATCCTCACCAACATGAGAAACCTCACAAGTTAGAGTGTTAGAAAAGTGTCCCTTTGCCCTCATCAGACAGGGCAACAATGGACCAATTCATCGATGGTTTTTTTCTTATTAGATTCCTTTGACCACCCCATCGTCAATCACACCTCACATTGGAAACAATTTCGCAGGCTCAGAGAACTCCGAAGACTCAAAAAATTCTATCGCAACAATTTTTTTTTGCTTTCCACCCCGTTGAACTATCTCAGATTCAAATACCTACCCAGCCGAATTTTTCTTCGGCACAAGCGAATGCATTACGCTCGTCGCTCCATGCATCCAGACCACCATGGATAACGGGGCCAATCTGATTGAAATAAGTGCTTCCAGGCCGATAGAAAGTTGTATGTCTAGTAAGGATGACTATGTAAGTGAATTTGGACTCTCCAATGGATCCGTGGCGATTGGAATTCAGGCCTCTCCGAGAATCCCCTGGAATCGAAGGACCAAGTTACATTCGAACGTTTCGAGTCTCTCCAAAATCGCTGGGGAAGCCCTCATAACTGTGACGAGATAATTGAGGCCATTAGAAGCTATGTCCCGACAAAAACGTGGTCGTGGAAATCAGCAGGTCCATCTCACCATCGTCGGGAAAATTCACCGGAGGCATTGCACAAAACATTTTTGGCAAAATATGACAACCAATCTTCAGGCACGTTAATAGAAAGAGCCCCTTATCCCAATTCCTGAATCAGAGCACGCATCTCGGGCACGAGATCCCCACCCCCGCTGGAACGGCCTGACAAAGCCGCATCGATACCAGCCGCCAGCACAGTCTTGGCCTCCTCATGACGCTTCAGTCCAGCCAATGCCCGTCCTAAAGCCAAATGGGAGGCGACATGTATGGGATCTAATGTGACCGCAACACGCAGGTGCTCCACGGCTTCTTCAAGATGCTCCCCTTCCTTCAGTAGCTTGTCTCCAAGCCCATATCGTCCTAAAAACCCATCGGGTTTTTTCGCCACCATTTGGCGAAATATATCAATATCCATGCTATAACCATCCTCCCCAAAAATATTGATGTAGCCTCCCATCATACCATCCCCTTCAAGGGATCAGCCAGAAGGCCACATGCCATGCACACCCTCACCTCTTTGTGAGAAGACGAGAGGTAAAGATCGGCCACTCCAATGGTAACCCATGCTCACTAAGACAAATTCACGAATGGAAAAAACAATTACTACCCATTCCTGTCACCTTGATCCATCAAATCCCATCTCATAATTCGGTGCCTTTTGACCTGTATATTCCCATTCAGCCGAAAAGATGAGAAAGATTGACTCTTTTCTCAAGGTAGGGGAGGTAGTTTTCGATTTTGTGAGGGTATGGACAGCGAAGAGATGGTGATGGACGTGGGTTAACTTTTTCAGGATGCCTGCCAAACTGTTCATTACATCTGCATGTCTAGCCGGTCAAGACCCACAGTAGACTTATGAGTGGAAATGGACGTTTCATGGGGAACGAACAAAAAAAACACCACAACAAACCCGGAGATGGCAGGTGCCCAAAAAGACTTGACTGATAAAATTCCTGGCAAACCCAGCAGTTTAACCCCCTAACAAATACATTCAGGTAGTTTGAGGGAAAATTACTTCCCCATCTCCTCCATCCCGCTTCACATCTTCTGAAGATTTCCCTGAAAACCGGTGGATTTCTTTAAAACTTTTCCTACGAGAGAACTCAGCTCAGGAAGATCATGCGGCTTTTTCAGCACTGCCTCGAATCCGGACTCTAACGCCTGCCTTCGAATCTCCTGATTTGGACTCCCTGTCACCAAGACAAATGGGGGGCAACAACCATTAACCACATATTCAAGATTTCTCCGTAACTGAATGCCATTCATCGCAGGCATTTGAAAATCCGTCAGGACGAGGTCATAGTGACTCATCTGGATGTGGGTAAATGCCCAGGCCACATCAGAAACCTGGCTACATAGATACCCTTCGAGTTCCAAGTATGATTGATACAGGTCCAAAAGTTGACGGTCATCATCAATAAGCAGAATTCTTTTTGTGTTGCCTCCTGCCCCAGTGCTGAGAAAATTCTCCTGGCGATCTCCACCAGCCAACATCTCCAGAGAGTAGCATTCAAGCATAATGGCTCTCATCAGGTGAATAAAATTTTCCCAAGCATCATATGTTTTTCCATCCATGCCTTCCCCACCCAATTCCGTCAGCACATGCAAGAGCGCATATACGACAGGAGGATAGTGCTTGCTTTTAATGCCATATTTTTTGTGCCGTTCCCCTAATTGAACGAGGAAAGAACGTAATTCCTCAGGGTTTTCCATGTGCAAGACCAGTGTGCGGAATCCCCTTAGAAACGCCGCATATTGTTGGGCTAACTGGGCCTGAGGGAAAAAGGTCTGAAACTCCGGAAATTTATCAAACAACACCTGATAAAATCGAAAAACGATCTGCTCTCCGTGAGAGGCCACGATCTCAAAACTTTCCTGGATTCGTGATATATCAGGAGTGGGAATTCCCGGAGTAATATTCAATTTACCATTCTTCATGGCTGCCTTTCTGAGGATAAAAATCCTTCCTGCGTTCACAGGTTTCTAATAAAAGAGTCGCAGACATTTATCGGTCAATACGTCTGGAGCGATCGGCTTGATGAGATAGTCCATCGCTCCCTTAATAAGGGCAAGCTGCATTTCCGGTCGATGTTCAGAGGGTGACATCACGATCACTGGCGGAAGCGTTGAAGCCTGCGCTAATTGTTCCAGCATAAGAAGGCCTCCCATGACCGGCATGCATAAATCGAGTAGGACCCCATTGACCGTATGATGTTGAAGAGTCTCAACTCCTTCCTTCCCATTGGCAGCAGTAAGAACCTCAAAGCCCAGGGCATTCAGACGATCTTTTAGAAACAGGAGGACGTCTGCATCATCGTCGACAATAAGAATGCGCTTTTGACTTTTCATCGTAATTAGCCGTCATCTTATGGAGAGGTCGTCCCATCCATGACGTTGTAATGCATACCTACCACCATCTCACTCCTGAAAATCCTTGACATCAGTGATCGTGAGGTGATCGTGTACCGTACCTTGGCTAATGACCGTGTGATGGGGAAGAACAATAATTTCACCCTTCATGATGGGATGAAGCACGCAATAATAGGAATACCGACCGGGAGGTAGGGAAGGGATCGTGAATTCCTGCCCGGGTTGAACGCCACCCGTATCAAATGCGCAAGGCCCACCTGTTCGACAACCATCGTGTGTGACGCTGTGCGGTGATGAAGTCGGATTCACAATATGAATCGAGACTCCATCGGGGACAATAGCCAAAGCCGGTCTATAATAGGGTGCCCAATAATCCATTGAGACCCTCACATCCGAATGCTGGGTGGAGGCCCGTGCAGGGCCACAAATCGATAGGAATAAAAGGAAAATTCCTAACACAGTCAGGGTGGGAGAGGTTCTTGCCCAGTTCAAATTTTTCATCAGTTCACCTCCCGATTCCTTACTTCTTCCAATCTGTTGTTGTGTTTAACCATATGGTAATTTTCAAACCCATAAAGGATCTATTTGATTTGTGCCCCATTCAAATAAAGATTTTATAAAGATTCCTGATGGCCCCAATTCCTGATTCCTGTATAGATCCTTACGGTGTTGGCAGTGACAAATTTCATGAAATACAGAAGAACGGATTGAGTCACTCACCAGCCCAGGAGCGAGTAAAGAGGCCATACATTCAATCCGGATGAGCATGGCAGGACCTGCCAAAAGGTATTTGGAAGGACGTTGCGCTGGAAGAAGGTCAAGCCAAGGCGGCCTAAGAAATTAGGAAAGAAACCACAAAGAGAGGGAATGGTTACAGCAACTGGGAAGGTAGGGGACTATCATTGATAAAGAACACCTCACATGCCGGACAATCAGTGGGTGTTCTCATCGTCCTTAAAATCGGTGGCAAATCGATAGCCGACTCCGGGATCGGTGAGAATATACTGAGGTCGTGCCGTGTTTTTTTCCAATTTTTTCCTTAGATTTCCAATAAATACACGTAAATATTGAGCCTGCTCGCTATATCCCGCACCCCAAATGGCCCGGAGAATGGTTCCATGCGTCAAAACTTTTCCCGAATTCTGAATGAGGTACTTCAACAGATCATATTCCGTCGGGGTTAATTTCACCGCCTGGTTTCGAATGCAGACATTTCGACTCTCGAAGTCAATCTGTAAATTTCCAAATGTGAACACGGGATCGGTGCCGTAAATTGAGGATGTCCTCCGCAGGACTGAACGGATTCTCGCCGTCAGTTCTTCCATGCTAAACGGTTTGGTGACATAGTCATCTGCCCCAACTTCGAGAGCTTCAATTTTTTTTGCTTCTTCCCCAATTGCGGAAAGGATAATGATTGGAATCTGGTAGGTTTCACGGATCTGGCGGGTCAGGTCGATGCCATCCATTCCGGGAAGCAGTAAATCCACGAGGGCCAGGTCCGGAAGGCGGTGGCTCATAATTTGGAGGGCCTCTTCTCCGGTGTCGGCCATCAGGACTTCATATCCTTTTGCCTCAAGATTGATCTGTAAGGAACGACGAATTTGCCGCTCATCATCCACAGCTAATATTCGAGATCCATGCGCCATGGCTAAACCGTTTACTCCTCTTCCCGGTCAAAATTTATCATGGGGGGTGCATCAGGAATCGGCAACGTAAAGCTAATCGTCACGATTCGATTCCGTGATTCGGCCCAAATTCGACCACCATGGGCTTCGACCATACCTTTACAGATCGCCAATCCGAGACCGGTCCCACGAATGAGTCGGGTCCGCGGACCCTTTAACCGATAGAATCGGTTGAAAATACTGACCAATTCTTCCTGAGGGATTCCTTCTCCCTCGCTGGAGACCCTTACCTCCACCTGGTTAGGCGTCATGCGGCCAACAATGCTGACCAAGGACCCTGGGGAAGAATATTTAATGGCATTATCTAACAGGTTGATCAGGACTTGCTGAATTTCCATCCCATCCACAAAAATAGGTGAAATTTTCTCCCCAAGGTTCACTTGCAAAGATCGGCTTTTCAAAGACATTTCCAATCGTCTAATTGCGCCTTCGACCAAATCTTCCAATAAATGCCATTCACGATGAGGGACCAGCGTTCCCGCTTCAACCTTTGACATGTCCAGAAGATTATCAACCAATCCATTTAAAAAATCGATTTCCTGATTGATACTCTGGAGAAATTCCTGCTGCACCTTGGATGCATCCTGTTTCGAAAGTTCAATCAACCCGGCTATGGAGGCCTTGATGGCCGTCAGTGGAGTCCGTAATTCGTGAGAAACCAAAGACAGAAGAGCGGTTTTCAGGGCATCGCTTTGACGAAAGGCCTCAACTTTTGCGGCCTCACTTTTTCGTAAATTTTCCTCTACCTGTTGTCGTTCAAACCCATTCACGAATATTTCTCCGGCCATTTGGAGGAGCCTGATGTCTTCTTCGGACCAGGTCTTTTCATGCTGGACTGAATCAAAGCCAAGAAACCCGAACAACTTTCCCCGCAAGACCATGGGCACAATCACCAGCGATTGGATTTGCTGCTTCTGAAATTCCTGCTTTTCGGCACTCGCCTCGAGTGGTAGATTTGCCACGCTTGAGATTTGAAAAAACGGACCGGAGATCAGACGTTTTGCAAACCAGGGTATCTCCTGCATTCGAAGGCCCTGAAGTCTTGATAGTTGGGGCTCAATACCCGCCTGACACCATTCATGGGTATTATTCATGGTCGTACCATCATCCTCAAATATAAACACATAACTTCGATCCACCCCTCCAAACGTTCCGATAGCTTCCAGCGCCCGATTGATCTCCGCATCCAAATCTTTTGCTTCAAGACTGATGAATTGGGTTGAAAGATTCGTCATGAGATTTTCAATTTCGATTCGATAGCGTAGAGCCGTTTCTATCCTGGAACGTTCCTGGATTTCATGCTCAAGTTCCTGATTGGCCAGTTTGACCTTTCTCGTGATAAGAATTCCGAAAATGATCACTAAGGTACCGATCAAAGATTCCCAAACGATCATGTTCGAGATCTTTTCCTGGGAATTTCTGCTGTATAACTTGACCGCCATGTTGGCAACGTCAATCAACCGGGCATTTAAAGCCAGGAGTCCGTCTAACTCCAAAGAATATCCGGGAAGATCGGAACGCGTTTTCAAAAAGGTATCGCCCCGCTGGATAAATTCGCCCAGGAGTGATTGTTGCTCACCTAATGCCTGTCGTATTTCCTGGGATGGGGGGGGAGGAAGGACCGCCGTATCGCCACTTTCCTGGTTTATCATGGCCTGTCCACCCACGAGTAAGGCATCCAGATTTTGGTTCAGGATCTTTTGGGTGAACCGGTAATCAGCAGGAATCCCTTGCGAAATCAATAAAATTTCATTCATGAGTCGTTGAGACAACATTCGCTGTTGTCCCGCCAGATCTACCATCACACTGTCGAGCTTTTGATTCTGAATGGTGGTGATCGTATAGAGGAGGATGCCGAACAAGGCTAAAATAAACATGGTGGAGAGAATCAATAACGCTCGCCCGATTGATCCTGTTCCCAGCCATGCACGTTTTGGTGGCTTCACGACTTTCCATCCTTTAAGGTCGACCCTGGTCGCTCAATCCATACAATAAAGGAATTTCCTGACTTTCTCATCATACCCCAAACTCTTCGATATTTTTCCAACCCATGGGTTGCGGGTATGTGAGTGGCCAATGACCTAAGGAGGCTTTCGAAAAAGTATCCTTCCGACTCGATATTTTTGATCACAGGATCTATACTGTGCTCCATTAACGAATCATTCGAGTCCCTACCCTCTTCACTCTTCATCTCGCGTAATGCCAGTCCAAAACCTCATACGATTCCGGTTATTGCTCTATATCGCTGAAATTTCACAGGCCTTTCCCTTCACGAGTGTTTTCTTTCTTGGAGATATTCATGAATAAACAATCTCAAATGCACTTAGACAGACAGAAAGTAAGCGACGCTCTCATTGTTCTTGAAGGCTCTGCCTCCCGACCCGGGAAATCGCCTCTCACATCTGATTTACGAAAAACAGGTCTTCACCCGGACAATTGGTATCCGCTCGCACGCTCCAGAGATCTGAAAAAGGGAAAAATGCTTGGAGTGTCCTTTGCCGGCAATCCCATCGTGTTAGTCCGAACCGAAAACGGCATCGTCTATGCGCTCGAAGACCGATGCGCCCATCGGCAGGTACCGCTCCATTGCGGGGTGGTGCATGGAGAGCATGTCCAGTGTGGGTATCATTCCTGGACATTTGACCGGACAGGGCGATGCATGGGTGTACCCTATTTAGAAAAAAACCAACCACGACCAGCAGGAGTCAGGAGTTTTCCCTGTCGTGAAGCCTATGGGCTGGTATTTGTGTTTCCGGGGGCAGCGGGCCGGGTGAATGAGATCGAGTTCCCTGATATATCCTTCGCAGATGATCCACAATATAAAACTCGATACCTTGACCGTCAGGTGGGCTGCCATTACTCATTCATGCATGAGAACCTAATGGATATGAACCATCAGTTTTTGCATCGTCGACTCATGGGCGGGATCCGAACGGTCTTTCTGGAACTTCGAGAGCGGCCGCATGCCGTGGAAGTCGATTACACCTTCTCTCGAATCAAAGGCGCCCAACCACTCGGAGAGAAACTCATTCTAGGAAGAACCAAAGAATCAGCAGGTGGGCCAAAGCATGATCTGATGACCATCTGTACCAACTATCCCTATCAAACGCTCCAGTTTTGGACAGCCGGAAGTATTCACCCCGCATTAAATCTCTGGAATGTGTATGTTCCCGTTGATCCTGCCCAACGAATCAATCACACCTTTGGGTTGATGATGGTCAGGAAACCTTCAATTCCCGGGCTCATCCACCTCTTGTGGCCGTTTATTGTGTGGTTTACCAATGGAATTTTTGCACAAGACCGGTGGATTGTCGAGGAAGAACAGAAAGCCTATGATCGCCAGGGCGCCGATTGGAACCAGGAAGTTTTTCCGGTGATTCAGAGTTTAAGAAGCTTGTTGGGTCGGGAAGGCATTGCCAGCTGAAAAGGGTTTTCCAGGCAGCAGCCGAATGCCACCTTTGTGCCCTCGGTTTCGGTACCTTGCTCAGACCACATGGTGGGCAAAAAAGTACGGTGCCTCTTTTTTTTGCATGATCCTGCGACAGGCTTCCTTGAGAGATTTCAGATGAAACGGTTTGACAAAAAACCCCTGAGCCCCCTCCTGTAGCAGTTGCCGGAGGGCTCGTTCGT
Organism: Candidatus Nitrospira neomarina; assembly: GCF_032051675.1. Taxonomy (NCBI): domain Bacteria; kingdom Pseudomonadati; phylum Nitrospirota; class Nitrospiria; order Nitrospirales; family Nitrospiraceae; genus Nitrospira; species Candidatus Nitrospira neomarina. The sequence goes on along the minus strand of NZ_CP116968.1, from coordinate 3,883,946 downwards.
CCGACGCGCCAGACATCATCATCACCGGCATTTGATGTCCCAACCATCGTAATTCATCCAGCATGGTCCGCCCATCCATAATGGGCATCTCCATATCCAATAGAATACCATCTACCGTTTGGCGGCTTGCCACAGCCAAGCCTTCCCATCCATTTCTCGCAACAAGGACCTCATATCCCCATTCCTTGAGCGTCTGACTTAACAGCCTGCCCACAGAAGGGTCATCATCAACCACCAACAGACATGGACGGACCTCCTGGTCCTCGGTCTCGTCGGAGGACAAACTCCCGGATGCTGTGGTGAGTGCCTGAAGGGTTTGCAGACAAGAAGGGCAATAGGTATGCACAAGATCGACCCCAGAGAATTTGAGATGGTCCATCGACAAAAAGGACGCTAATGTCTGACTTCCTTTCGCACCAGCCGGCGGTACAAGGGGATCCGGCACGCGTTCACACCATGCGCACGAAGAAACGACTTGGGAGGGAGTCGAGGTTGGGAGACAATGCCGTAACACATTGGCCTTGGAGATGACTCCGACAAGATTCTGATCACCCACCACAGGCATTCTCTGGATGTGTTTTTGGGTCATCAGATGCAACACGGAATCAAGCGATTCACTCTCATGCACATAAACGGGCGGGGTAATGGTATCTTCGACCCTGAGTTCATCCAGCGAATGTAATCGTGAAACGGCCTCGAACAGCCGGAGGTCCGACACGACTCCAAGAATTTTGCGGGTGGAATCAACCACCGGCCATCCACAATATTGACCGGAGAGGAATTGCAAGGCCAGATCGTTCTCGAATTTTCCACTTCTTAGTGGTAAGGCTTTTGGGTCCATTAAATCTTTTGCCAATGGAGGAGATGAAGGCAGATGGTTCATGAGAGAGCCTCTCTTTCAAACCGGTTTCAAACTGAAAACCATTGGGTGAAGGGGGAGGGGGATGAACAAGTACAAAAATGATTGGATGAGCAAAAGAACTAATTCATAATTCAAAGCAAAATATAGACCAAAAAATATAGGGCGAGGCTTAAATTAAAAATGTCTTATATTTCATATTGTTTTCATAAAATAGATGGGAATTGGCATCTCTATTCCTCAATTTCAGCGAAGGTTTATGCCTTAAAAAACACAAAGACATTAGGGGAAATCCTACAATGTGAAGGTTGGAACTATCCGACGGACTGAAAAAATTTTCCGGTAGACATCCAACCATAAAAAAATATATGCAGAATGATCGATTATAGGCATTAAGAAGCAAGCAGAAAGTTTTAAAGCCAATTCATAACTTGTCCCTGGTTTTAACGGGCAACTCCCTTAGGGGGAACCTCAAGAACAAGCATGTAACCCCTGCTTGCGGTGTTGGGAACTGAGGGAACGACAGTGAACCCTTCAGCATGGCAGTTAGAGAATCCTTAAGGCAGAGTCCACCTCTATTCCAAAAACGAAAAACGCGGCTCCCAATAGAGGGAGCAGCCCCTTGGTTCTTCTGGACTGGCAGAGAAAGTCTCCATACCTTTTTGTTCGATCACAATACTCAAGAGTTTGGCCTCAGGACATGACCGAGCCAAAGCACGGCTTTGGCCATTAAATATTGTCCCCAGGGCCCACATAGACCTCATTTGCGCCGACTCTCAGGGGTGTGCTACCAGTGACATCTCCCCATATGGAAGGCAGCAATGGACCATGGAACACGTTACCGAACCTACAATAGAACGATTGTTGCTCAGGGAACCGGGCGCGATCATGTTGGTCTCCTGTTATGAATTGGGCCACCAACCTCTTGGCATCGCCCAGCCGATGGGATTTCTCGAGCAAGCCGGGTATTCGCCAGTTGGCCTCGACATCGCCGTTGAAACCATTGATGAACCGGCTCTCAGGCTCGCCAGATTTGTCGGGATCTCGGTACCCATGCACACCGCCCTCAGGCTTGGGGTGCGCGTAGCCGAGCTGATTCGCGAAATAAATCCAGCCTGCCACATCTGTTTCTATGGCCTGTACGCCTCGATCAATGCGGAATATTTGCTTCAGGAGTTGGCCGATACTGTGGTGGGCGGAGAATATGAGCTTCCGCTACGATCACTCATTGAGACACTCGATGGAGGTCAGACGATCAAACATCTCGAGGGAGTGAGCTTTCCAAACCTGGTCGTTGCCCCCTATTTGAAGCGGCCCTACTCAACCACTTCAACAACGTCCCAACCAATCCCAAGTCGGACAGGACTCCCGATGCTGGAACAATATGCCCGGCTCGAAGAGAACGGGACAGAACGACTGGTCGGGTACGTCGAGACCAGTCGTGGATGCCTTCATCTTTGCCTTCATTGCCCCATCGTGCCGGTCTATGAAGGGCGATTCTTCCTTGTCCCGGAGGCCGTTGTCCTCGAGGACATTCGGCATCAAGTACATTCAGGCGCAACGCATATCACTTTCGGCGATCCTGATTTTTTGAACGGGCCTGGGCATTCCCTCAACATTGTTCGCAGGATGCATGAGGAGTTTCCGCATCTGACCTTTGATTTCACCGCAAAGATCGAACACCTTTTGAAGCACCGTACTCTGATGCCGGACCTTGAAGCACAGGGTTGTCTGTTCATCATCTCCGCAGTGGAGTCGTTCAGCAACAATGTTCTGAAACTGTTAGACAAGGGGCATACAGGAACTGATATCATCACGGCGCTCGCCATTCTGCGCGAAGCCGGCATCACGCTTCGCCCGTCGCTCGTGGCCTTCACGCCCTGGACCAGCCTAGACGATTACCTTCATATGTTGGACATGGTGGAAGACCACGATCTGATCGACGCGACCGACCCCGTACAGTTGAGCATTCGTCTCTTGGTGCCGCCCGGCTCGGCACTTCTCGCCAAGTCCGACATTCAGAAGTTTCTCGGTCCACTGGATCAAGCCAGCTTTCAGTATCCATGGACACATCCGGATGAGCGGATGGATCAACTACATCAGGCGGTGAGTGCGATCGTGGAAGCGAGTGCCAAGGAAGAGGAAGATGCGATGGTAACCTTTGATCGTATTCGAGCGAGTGCCGATAAAATAGCCGGGCGGCCCGCTGAGACCTCGACTCGGACAAGGGTGAGCAGGCATGATCGTCCGAAGCCCCCCCGGTTAACGGAATCATGGTTCTGCTGCGCTGAGCCGACAACCCAGCAGTTCAGGCCGTTGCTGACAAAGGGGCATGGGGAAATCTAGTAGGCTGTCAGAGAACGATGTTGGCTCGCTGAGGCCTCGATAGACCCCAAATGTGGCAAAATAGAAAAATGCTCACGCAGGATACTCAAAAGAGCCGTCAAGTCCTGTCCTGAGGCCCTCGAAGGGAAGGCCGCAGCAAGTGAAGGCCCGAGGCAGACCCTCTACGTTGAGGGTCTGAACGAAGCGACCTGCCTGCGCGCTTGCGCGTCGAAGCGTGCTCCAGCGCGTAGACGCGAAGCCGCTTTCAGCCTTGGTAGCTACTTCGGCGAAGGAAGCGCGGCGAAGGCAGGGAACGACGCTGGCGGATTTTTTAGCATCCTACAAAAATGGATAGATGAGGCACATATAGAGTTGAGAAGGGGATGAGACGTGGAATCTGAACTCAAAATTCAAGGCACGAAGATACAGGAACTTTTAGGATTAAAAATCCCCGCAGTGGCCATCGCATTTCGGAATACTGCACCTCCGGGTATTCCACGGGTCACCACTCCTGCACCGGCAGGATGCGGCTATTGGAAGCTCGCGGCTGAGGGCCAGGCCTTCTATACGGAAGGATCGGATCACTTTGGTTGTCCGGTCGGAGCCCATACCCACGGTGTGGAGCTCCCACCCCAGGTCGCGACGGAGCTGAACGGTCTGGTACAGACGATGGTGGACATGCAGTACCTTACGATGAAAGAAATTCCGATGATCCCGCATCGAGAAGAGACCTTTCACGTGGCCGTCTATGCGCCACTCATCCAGGCCACTTTCACTCCGGACGTGGTGCTGGTTCGAGGGACCGTCAAACAGCTGATGCTTCTGGCAGAAGCGACACAGGCAGCGGGCGTACCCGGCGGCAGTGCGACCATGGGACGGCCGACCTGCGCTGTGTTGCCGGAATCACTGCAATCGGGACATGCGGCGACCAGTTTTGGCTGTATCGGAAACCGCGTCTACACCGGACTCGGGAACGATGAGGGCTACTACGCCATTCCCGGTGCCAGAGTGGCCGACGTCGTGGGTAAGTTGGCAGTCATCACCGAGGCCAATCGCCAATTGGAGGTGTTTCATCGATCCCGCTTGTAAATATTCGCTCCAACTGCCTCCTGGCAGGAAGTTGGAAAACCATAGAACCGCTTAATCGTACCCTCTCTCCTGTATATTAAAAATCCGAACCATGCAGGCACGAAGCTCACGGAATTTTCCAGCCTCCTTTTAAGAAATCACGATGCCAAGGCTCCTCCTGCTTTTGCCGACCACAACCTATCGAGCAGAGGCGTTTCTCGAAGCAGCCCAACGGGTGCAGGTATCCGTAACCATTGGGACAGAGCAGGCTCCGGAAGACCTTCTCGTCGCGTCGGACAACGTGTTGCTACTCGATGTTCGACACCCACAGGCCGCCGCCCGGACTGTAATCGCATTCATCCGACATCACCCGATCGATGCGGTGATCGGAGTCGACGACGTGACCGCTGTCACAGCTGCTGCCATCGCGGAAGCAGTCGGATTACCCCATAACTCTGTCGCGTCCGTCACCGCCGCCAGAAACAAGCGGCAGATGCGAGAATTATTGTCCCGACAGGGCATTCCTGTTCCTTCCCATAAGGTATTCCCCCTCGACGGCGATTCGAAAGCCTTCGCAAAGCAGGTGGTCTATCCCTGCGTCGTAAAACCTCTCATTCTTTCCGCCAGTTGTGGGGTGATTCGTGCCAATGACGAACAGGAGTTTGAAAATGCGTTCCGTCGGGTGGGCACCCTCCTCATCAACTTAGATCTGGCAGCAGTGGACGAGCAGGCCAACTGGATCCTCGCCGAAGATTTTGTCCCGGGAATCGAAGTGGCGTTGGAGGGTCTGCTCACAAAGGGAGTCTTCCAGCCGCTGGCGATGTTTGATAAACCTGATCCGCTCGACGGCCCTTACTTTGAGGAGACCCTCTATATCACGCCTTCCCGTCTCTCCTCCACCCGACAACAGCAAGTTGTGGACTGCGCAGATCGAACGGCAACGGCACTCGGACTCCGGGAAGGGCCGGTGCATGGGGAGTTCCGCTTGAATGAGAGCGGCGTGTGGGTCATTGAGATGGCGGCACGAGCCATCGGCGGACGCTGCTCCAGAACGCTGGACTTTTCGGCAGGCATATCGCTCGAAGAACTGATCCTTCGCCACGCACTCCGGATGCCGATTCCTCCTCTCATCCGGCAAGAGCAGGCGGCGGGAGTCATGATGCTTCCGATTCCGTATAGCGGGAGGTTACATGAAGTAAGGGGGCAAACTGAAGCCAAGGCGGTACCAGGAATTGTCGAGCTGACGATAACAGCAGAGCCTGGAGAAGCACTCATTCCGCTTCCGGAAGGGACACGCTACTTAGGCTTTCTCTTAGCACGAGGCAAGACACCGGATGATGTGGAGCGCTCGCTTCGTGAGGCTCACCAACGATTGACGGTCGTCATAAGCGCTTCACCACCGACAGCCGACATATCGCCATCCTCACCTCACTTAAAAGCCATGAGATTTTGAATGTAACCACCAGGATCCGCAACCTGGCATTCTCTGGCGAACTTTTTCAACACCCTGCTAGCCTGGTTTCTTCTTCACCTCTGTGGTCATGCTGCGCGACCACTCATCCAGGCTCTTCCCCTGTGCCGGCACGTCAGGGAGCTCAGTCATATCATGCACCCATGCGCCCTTCACGGTCTCACTCTCGTCGGCAATGGACTTCTTGATGGCCTCAACCTCCTTGTCGAACCGTTCGGGGGCTTGCTCAAGGATACGCCTGATCTTCCACTTCGTCGTCGGCTTACCTTCTGCATCCAAGTCACAGGCATAGTGGACGATATCCACCTTTCCGGTCTCAAGGATCCTGGACAACATCCGATAGGTCACGCCTGTACTCGACTGAATCAGCGCAGCCTTATAGAGACGCTGACATTTGTCCGGATCCACATCTAACGCCGTGAGATCCTCCATGACCTTGGAGGCAACTGCTGGCGATGTATCAACCTCTCCCATAGTCGTATTCCTCCCTGCAAGGGTTTAAGCCTGATGGCAAAACACCAGTCTTGAACCTACCAGACAATTCTAAAATAGAGCAAGACGGAGGCCAATTGGTGACTGCAGACAGGCTGCCTGCTATGCGAAAAATCGAATTAAAGAAATAAACCGGAGCTACTTGGCAGGCACGAACGGGGAGGGACAACCTCAGGTATGGTGGACACCGGGCAAGGTAGATTTTAAAAATCCCTCCCAACCAGATTTTTTATTTCTTGTTCGAACTAGCAGGGAAATAAGAAGCGGCATATTCCTCAACTGCATCCTTTGCAAATACTTGTCTGCAAGTTTGCTGGAGAGATTGGAGATGAGGCGGTTTCAAAACGAAGGCTTGGGCTCCTTCCATCAACAGTTGACGATGAACGTCTTCGTCCAACTCGTTTGACATCATCAGCACAGGAATCTGATATCCCAACCATCGCAATTCACGAAGCATGGTCGGCCCGTCCATAATGGGCATATCCATATCAACAAGCATTCCATCCACCGGTCTGCGACCCGCCAGAACGAGGGCTTCCCATCCATTTCTTGCCGAAACAACATCGTATCCCCATTGTTCTAGTGGATACTTCAACATTCCCGTCGCAGAATCATTACCCACAATCATTAAACATTGACAATTTTCGTGGGGATTCCATTGAGCTTTAGACTTCCTGGAAGATGTAATCTCCGATTTATTCAGATGGGAGGCCAGTGAAGGACAAGAGGAAAATTGTTCCATGAGTAATCTGCCTTTCCGAACGTTTTCGAAAAAAAACTCGGCACTTATTGACACTTATAAGGGTAAAACTCAGAAATGGGTACTCTATAAAACCCTGGGTTTTTCAATATAATTGCTCAAGGCTATCTCGACTTTTGTAAGACCCTAAGGCCAGCGCTGTAGATCTAGTCAATTTGAGGGGCCAAAATCTCCTGGCGTGCTTTAGAAAAACACCCGTTTTACATTTTAAGTCTCTTAACCTGGGACATTCACCATCATCTGCTTCGGTTCCAGTTAAAGGGTCTCCGGGCTGCCAAAACTGTCTGCCGGTTTAAGACTGAAAATTGGATTAGGAATAAGCATGATAATGTAAAATTGTGTATCTTCAGCCTGCTCCTGTTCCCCGGATACATTGAGGGTTGGAGTGGACAATTGTCGGAGGGCATGTGATTGCTCGGGCAATGGTAATATGTTCGAAATGGAAACCTACCGCAAATTTTTCCATGAAGAATTAAACGGCGCACTTCTTTGCAGGAATCCCTAGGTCTCACAAATTCGCAGTCACATGTCGATGAGTATTGCTCAAAAGACTGAAGCCCGTGATTCGTTTGGAACATGCACGATTTCCCTCCAGGGCACACACGAAATCATCCATTCTCGGTGATCCTGCAAGCCTGGCGGAGACATGCAATGGAGAGTTCACCTGGAGGTGGGGAACCGGCAGATGCACCGAGATTTCCGGCACCAGCCCGTTTCAGTCCCGCATGGAAACCGAGGTGATCGAATAAGGAACCGTTCCCAAAATTCACCTTTCAATTACTCTGACATTCCCGCCAACGCCCCATATTCTCAGAAAACACCGATTCTCCAGTAAATTGATGATGGTATCTGGTGCCGGAAAGAGGCGGCCCCAAACTTAAATGCCCGGGCGCAACAGGAGCCACGCCACCTATAAGCAGAAGTAATCCATAGCAAAATCAAATCACTTCTCATGCCGTTTTTCTAGCAAGGAATCGCCTGACCAATTTTTGGATTCCATAAACTTCAGCCTTTTTCTCATCAAATTGCATGGTTTTTCAAATTTTAAATTGGGCAAATTTCTGTTGAATCGATTCGGCCAGTTCCGAGATCCACTCTCGATGAGATGAACGCCATTGCCACCCATGATAGAGTGGGGAAAAACTTTGTGCATCGAAGTTATTGCTCCCGGGAAGCCATCAAGTAGAGAAAACCACGCCCGCTGAGGCATATTAAGAATCATGGTGAAGTCATTGAGGATCCCATGAACAAAAAACCGCAATTTCCTGAAGAACAATCAAGTGAAGGCGCTTTTGCCCGGCAAGGTGATGCATTCCGGGAATGGGTGACTGATGATGGTAGTTCAGAATTTCCAGCGGCGCGGGGGCGGTATCATCTGTACGTCTCCTGGGCATGTCCGTGGGCGCATCGCACGATTATTGTGCGAAAGCTTAAGCGATTGGAAGACGTGATTGGCATGACGGTGGTTGATCCTATCCGGGATGAGCGGGGTTGGGCCTTTCGAGACGGCCCTGGACATTCAACCGACCCCGTCAACGGGTTTCAGTTTCTGAGTGAGGCTTATCGTGCGACCGATCCGGCCTATCGCAGGCGCGTGACCGTTCCCGTGTTGTGGGATCGTGAAACCAGGCGTATTGTGAGTAATTCTGATGACGACATTATGCGGATGTTCAATTCGGCCTTTAATCAATTCACAGTGAGTACGTTAGACCTTGATCCGGTTGATCTTCGGCAGGAGATTGACCACCTGAATCACGATATTTATGAACAGGTAAATGATGGTGTCTACCGCGCAGGGTTTGCGACGTCTCAATCAGCCTATGAACATGCTGTCCGGCGTCTATTTGAGGCGTTGGATGGATTAGAATCGCGATTAAACATACAACGATTTCTCTTTGGCATGAACCCGATAGAGACAGATTGGCGTCTGTTCGTGACGCTTATCAGATTCGACGCGGTGTATCACGGACATTTCAAATGTAATATCCGGCGAATCATTGATTATCCCAATTTGTTTGGCTACCTCAAAGATCTCTTTCAATACGATGACGTGGCGGACACCGTCAATATGGATCACATTAAACGCCATTATTACATCACCCACGATGACATTAACCCCACGGGTATCGTTCCCCTCGGCCCCGACCAGGATCTTCGCTCTCCCCATGGACGGGAACATCTGTAGAGTGACGGCCGGAACTATGGTCATTGATAGCGTCTCTCCCGGGATATCTGCTGCCCAGGCAGTCCATGACCTCATTCCTAATGGGGGCAAATTCAACAGTCCTTTCCATTTCTCCCAAAATACCTTCTGAAGACCTGAAAAATACAAGTGAAGTAGCTAGAATAGGGTCCCATATTTCCATCGTTCGGCAATGAAAACTGGACAGGAAGATGACAAACCGGGTAGGTCGTTGAATCTGGAGGAATCATTATGACATTGACAGCACACAATAATGTCCCACTTCCCTCGTTGATGTATGGCACGGCATGGAAAGAAGGTGCCACGACCCATCTGGTGCAATTGGCGGTGGCTTCGGGATTCACGGCCATCGACACGGCCAACCAGCTCATTCATTACCGGGAGGACCTGGTAGGTGAAGCTCTGCTGGCCCTCGACAAGCAAGGAGTAAAGCGGGAAGCCCTGTTTTTGCAGACGAAATTTACGCCGGTGAACGGGCAGGACCATCGGACGCCCTATGATGCCTCAGCCAGTCTCACCACTCAGGTGCAGCAATCCTTTGCCAGCTCGTTGACTCACCTCCACACCGACTATGTGGACTCGTATGTCTTGCACGGACCGTATTCACGATTCGGATTGGGAGAATCGGACCGGGAAGTGTGGGCGGCCATGGAGGAGCTCTATCAATCCGGGAAGACTAAAATGATTGGCATCAGCAATGTCACGGCCGGACAACTCACCCAACTCTGTGCGGAAGCGAGGGTTAAACCCATGGTCGTGCAGAACCGGTGTTATGCCTCCCATGGATGGGATAGAGAAGTGAGGGGGATTTGCCAGGCTCATGGCATCATTTACCAGGGTTTTTCACTGCTTACGGCCAACAGGGACGTGGTGGGCGATCCCGACATACGGGCCATCGCCAAACGGTTAGGGACGAGTCCGGCGCAAGTGGTCTTTCGCTTTGCCATGCAGATCGGGATGCTCCCGTTGACCGGAACGACCAGCGAACAACATATGAAAGACGATCTCCAGTCCGGACAATTGGCGTTATTACCTGAAGAAATCGAACTTCTTGCCACCATTGCCGAATGACCAGACCACTCTTTCCCGAGGGGGAGATCATGTAGACCAATCCCTTCCTGGATTATCCCCACCAAATTTGACGCCCGATTGGTTGGGCCTGTCGGGGTCTGGCCGCAGGCTTCAAAACTGCTTGGTTGCGGTCATTCTCCTCATCATTCTTGTTCCTTTCTCTGTCCCACAAGCCGGCACGATCCCCGAACTGATGTTGGCGGACATCTATCGGCAGGGTCTTGACCTCACCCATTACCGGGTCAGCGAAAAACTCGACGGCGTCCGCGCTCGTTGGGATGGGACGCATTTGATTTCGCGAGGAGGCCATGTGTTTGCGGCACCAGAATGGTTTACCACAGGGTTTCCAGCAATGCCCTTGGATGGAGAGTTATGGATGGGGCGAGGGCGATATGAAGAAGTATCATCCATTGTCCGGACACAACACCCCCATGATGGGTGGAGGCATGTGCGCTTCATGACCTTTGATCTCCCGGCACATGGCGGAACTTTCGCCCAACGGGTGATCGCGATGAATGGCTTGAAGACGGAAAGCGCCTCTCCCTATTTGGGGATCATTGAACAACAGCGGGTCGAGAGCGAAGAAGACTTGTTGAAATGGTTGAACAGGGTGATCGATGAAGGCGGTGAGGGGTTGATGCTGCACAGGGACACCGCGTTGTACGCTAGTGGCCGTAGCCAGGATTTGCTGAAGTTGAAATTATTCACTGATGCCGAGGCCACAGTCATCGGGTATAGACCTGGCAAAGGTCAGTTTGCCGGTCTGATTGGTTCACTCAAGGTGCGCACCGATAACGGGATCATCTTCTTTATCGGAAGCGGGCTCAGTCATGAGCAGCGGCGGCGCCCGCCACCGTTACATAGCCGGGTCTCGTTTCGCCACCAGGGACTGACTGAAAACGGCATCCCTCGCTTTCCGGTTTTTCTGCGAATCCGCGATGAGGAACCCCGGTAGCCGGAATTGTTCTATTTTCTTCCTTAGTACCCTTCCCGCTTCACACAGGCATAACTTAAATCCACATTGTCCCGCAGACATGTCCTTCTCAGAAGCTGATGATGCGCAGGCGAATCGGTGACGGCAACAAGGCCCAGGTGTTGGCAGAGCTGAATACTATAGACCAGAGCCGCAGATGTTTTAATCAATCCAAATCCATACTCAAATATCAGGTTCTCCCGTTCAGGCAACCGCCTTCGGCTCATGGATTGAAGGGTTTCGACGGTATAAAACGCGAACTCTCTTTCCGGCTGTTGGAAAGCCGCCAATAGCGCTGCGTCTGTCGGGACAGAACTTCGACCTTGGCTATCCTGAGAGAACGCTACTAATCCTCGCTGAAATCGTCGATCATCCTTCAAGGCCGCATGAACGATCGATCGCCAAAGAGGATCGGCGAGATCCTGATTGACCGCCATAACCATCCTCGGGCTCAGCGGCCCGCTGACATCATGCCCTTGGATGATTCTCCCGCTCTCTAATAGTTCCGGATAATAATCTCCCATCCGGTCTGGAAACCCTGTTGCCCCCATGAATGGGGTGAATTGCAAGGCCATAAAATCCAGAAAGTGGACAGGGGAATAATCCTTCAAAATCTGATGAAGCGTCTGTTCGTGGCACAAATGAAAGGGATAATACAGCGCATCCATGGTGAGAGTGTCTGGCAAATTTGCTTCAGGGAGTGTGGAGTAAAAAACCGGTTATCGTCACTCGTGTGGTCGTGGGAAAATCAATCCCGGGGAAACCTCATTTTTGAGAAAGGCTCCTAGCAGGCCTTTTAAAAACTCAAAATTCTTCTGAGGCTTATCGTACTGAAAAATCTTAGATCTTCCATGAACAAACCACAATGCTCAAAAAGGCCCGTCCAGTCCCGCCCTGAGGCCTCTCGAAAGGAAGGCCACAGCCACGTGGACGGGCGGAGCTGGCAGAGAAATACGTGAGCATGGCCAAGGGACGACCTGCCTGCGCGAAGCCGCTCCGGCGAGGCAGGGGAACGTCGCTGGCGGACTTTTTCAATATCCTGCCAGCACTCAAGACATACCTTTCTTCCACCGGTGAAAAAGGTCTTACCGGAATCCGCGCAGCGTTGGACCTCACTACGGGAACACCAAGAACGCCCGTGAAAGACCTATGACAATCCTGCTGACTTGTCAGACCAATAGCAACGTGGGCATTTCACCCGCCCACATGGGCCTGAAGAATTTTAGATCCGGCAATCATCGGATCAGCAGGAGCCAGCTCCAAGGCTTTTTTGAAATGGTTCGTCGCGTCGGCGTGGTTTCCCAACTTATCCAACGCGAGCGCAAGATTATAATGCGCTTCCGGAAGGTCAGCATTCGCGGCTATGGCTTTCGTAAAATGTTCTTGGGCCACATCCCAATGACCCTGTTGAAAATGATTGACCCCTTCCTCATTTTCTGCTGCACCGGCAACTCCGGCAGTTGCCATCAGGGCACCTTCCACCTGTGGAGTTTCCGCCATGCCCGGAGCTTCGGCCGGCGACATTGGCGTACTTTCCGCTTTGGGTTCCGTTTTCGTTTCTTTTCCGTATTCCCCGGAATCGCATCCACTCCATACCAACATCATGAGGAACAGTAATCCGAGACCGAAAGATCGCTGATTCATCGTATCCTCCTTATTTGAAATGGTGAGCAGCCCTACCGCAGACCGCGAAACACTGCTGAGAATGTAATACATTCACGATTTGGATTGAGCAATGTCAATAGCGGCCATATTGTTCACCATCATGGTCGTCATAGCCCGAATACCCATGCACCAACACAAAGACGGTTTACGCAAAGATGTTTTCCAAACATTCTCCCAATGTCGGCGAACAATTCCCCCCTCCGGTCAGGACAAGTCTTTTCTTTTTCAAACGAACAGGCACGCCCATACAAGGTCGTGTAAGTCCTTCCCGGATAATCAAAAAAGCCTGACGGACTGAAGCGAGAGGGATGTGGTCATGGCTTTCTTTAGGTCAATTTCGCTGAATGAGTTCCCTGTGTTTCTCATTATCTCCGCTTTTATTCTCGTCCCTTTCTCGATCGTTGGTACCGAACAATCTCTCACTCCTTTTACGCATTTCCCCCGAATATGATCGTCCTACTTGACTCCCGGAAATTTGAAATTATTTTATAAGTAACATCGATGCATGTTTGACCTTCGAAGGTATCACGAGGAATTAGCAAGCATTTGGAAGAATGGAGTACGAGAAGTTCAAAGAGGAGGGTAAGCTATGGTCATTCGAAGATTGGAAAATTGGCCGTTTGATGGTTTTTCGGGCGGAGTCTCAGAGCTGGACCGGCTTCGACGAGATCTTGGTCACTTGTTCAATGGACTATCCAGGGTGAATGGGTGGGATTCTCCAGCAGGTGTCTATCCGCTGATGAATGTGTCACAGGACAGCGAAAATGTGTATGTTCGCTCAGAAGTTCCAGGCATGACGCTCGATCAACTGGAGGTGTCGGTCACAGGCCGGAATCTTACTGTCACAGGGGAGCGGGCGATTCCGGATGAGCAATCTCATGTGCGATATCATCGTCGAGAACGGGAGGCCGGAAAAATCCGACGACAGTTAACATTACCCACGGATGTGGACAGTGAGCGAGTGCAAGCAAAATATCAACACGGTATTTTAATGGTGGTCTTGCCGAAAGCCGAAAAGGCTAAACCGAAAAAAATCGCCATTTCAGGGTAAGAATTGAAACAGAGGCGAGTGATGAGGAAAACCTCATTCAGTACAAAGGAGGATGAACACATGACAACACAGACGCAGGACATACAAGTACGGGATAAGCGGGAAGTCAAATCGGATGCGGAACAAACAATCCCTGGTCGGGTGTTTTCACCCAATGTTGACATCTTTGAAGACGATCAGGCCCTGACCATTGTGGCGGATATGCCCGGGGTGCCATCCGAAAATGTCTCAATTGATCTTCGTAACGATGTGCTTTCTTTGAGCGGTGTGCCGTCAGTTTCTGTTCCTGAGAAGGAGGAGCATGTTTTACGCGAGTACGAGACCGGGAAATATTTCCGACAATTTACTCTTTCGGAAGTGATTGATCAGGAACATATCGAAGCCAAACTGAATAATGGAGTATTGCGAGTAACGTTGCCAAAGGTGGGGCCTGCCAAACCTCGCAAGATTCAAATCACTGAAGGGTAATCAAATCTCAACATTCGAGGGGGAGCCGTTCGAGTAAGGCGGCTCCCTTTTTTTGCGTGAATAATCGCTCCCCGGATATGGGTGATTTTGAGCCTTTTAATACGCTGACAGGAAGTCTGCTTCAGGACGGAAGTCTCTGCCGGAAGACTGAAACCCATGGATGCTCCACCGAGAACCTCGTTGGCCCAGGCCCATCAGCATAGTCATCTAGAATTAATAATGTGAGAGCGTCAGTCCGCTTTGTCCCATTCCATCGTGGGCGACAATATAGACGGCATCTCCATCGTAGACTTTAGTTTCTTCACTGGCAATTCGTTTATTCACGGTCACCATGACTTTTTTTTCTTTTAACAACTGAAAAATTTCCCGAAGCGGTTTGCCTTGTTTCCTGATCAGTTGCTTAACGGTGACGGAGTCAGCAATCTCGCATCCAAGGGATCGCTCCCCATCAACAGTTTGCAAATCACCCATTAACGTAATCGTAACCATAATTTCCTTTTGTTCATCATCACTAATTCTCCAAGTATCTTCATGAGCCTTTCATTCAGTGGTGGATCTGATGAGCCCCTATGGCACGGTTGCAATAATTCGAGCCGGTCCTCCTGTGCCTCCTTGAATCTTCATAGGGAGGGCCGTCATTCGAGCTCCTCTGGGTGGTAAGAGTTCGAGATGCGCCACATTCTCCAATGCATAGCGATTCGCTCGGCCAAGTATTTGATGAACGGGAAAATCTTGTGACTGACCGGCATCAATGCTGGCTGTATCTATCCCAATTCCCAAAATATCTCTTTTCGTAAGCAGAAATGTTATGGCCTTGGCAGAAAACCCGGGGAAATGGAGCGTAGTGGGATCCTCCGGAGTGGAGCTACCAAGATATCGGACCTTGTCCGGCCAATACTGTCCAAACCCGGTAAAGAGTAACACAATGGCTTTGGGAGGGATTGGACCGTACGAGATTTCCCATTGGGTAATATCCTCAACCTGCAAAGTATAATCCGGATTGGACTCCACCTGTGCTCGAATATCCAGCAAGATCGCCTCACCTGTTAACTGGTCGACGGGAATTTCATCCACACTCCATCCGGATTCTGCAAAATGAATAGGGGCATCCAGATGGGTGCCACCATGCTCTGAGGCTGAGAAGATCGCCGAGGCATACCAATACCCCTGCTTGCTGGGACCCCAATTCGTTTTCTTCCAGTGAAAGGACTCATTCGTTGGCCAATACACCGTATGCTCATCAAAGGGATAGGTCAGATCGACGATTGTTCCCCTAAAGGGTTGGCTCATGGTGCATCCCCCGAATGCGAGAACCATGAGCATGACCCGGATCAACATGGACTGAGACCCACAAGGTTCAGAAAAACGATCAACGGCAGCATAGAGAAAATCCTAACAAGTTGAGAAAGGGCACAGCAATGGAAGAAAGCCATGTGCATCGCCAATCATTTTGGGAAAGGGCCGCTTACGGCATATGTGGAATCAAACCTGAAAACATGGTACAAATTGCTATCAGTCTCAAAAGGCTCATCACACACCATGTATAAAATAATTACCATTCTCATTCTTTTAGTGATCTTGTTCTTTATGGTTCGTCGAGCTTTCCGTGAATGGAGTCAGCCCAAACTTGACCCCGCCACCCCAGGGAAAGATGTGATGATTCAAGATCCCGTCTGTAAAGTATATGTAGCCGCGGGCACCGCGATTGTACAGGAGCGAAAGGGAAAGAATTATTATTTCTGCAGCCAGGATTGCGCCAGGCATTTCAAGCCTGAGGACGTCACCTGAAGAAAGACCGGATTCGAAACTGATGATTGATGATGGAAGGCAGGCGGGTTAGGTCAGGGCGCCACCACACGATGAACCGGAACCTGCCGTACATCCCAGGCAATGGGGTCCGACCGCAATTCGTCGGTGTTTCAGTTCCGTCGAATTGAACCGGTCTATCCAGGCTTGAGATTCCGGCTGTACCGGCAGATCCAACATTTGATTGAAATCACAGTCATAGAGGCGCCCATCCCATCCCACACTCAGCAGAGACCGACACATCAGCCCATCGACAGCCATTGGATTGAAATTATTTAATAAGAGCGTGTAGTAATGCTCAAGTTGTCCTACCTCGCGTAATTCATCCCAGAAACGACTGATCGGCATATTGGTAATCGTATATAGGCGGTTAAACTGAATGCCGTATCGCTGCCCCAATTCTTCTTTAAAGTCCTGTTCTAGTTCGACTTGAGGCGGTGGAAGGACAGGGCCCAGCGGGTTATAGACCAGATCCAGCATGAGACCGGTTCCGTCTAAACCATACCCCAAGTCATTGAGAGTCTGCAGCGCGGTAATGCTCCGATTAAACACGCCTTTTCCCCTTTGCTGATCGACATTGTTTGCTTCATAACAGGGGAGGGAGGCGACGATGTCAACCTGATGGTCTGCAAGAAATTGAGGAAGATGCGATTTCCCCTTGACATAGAACACCGTCAAATTACAGCGGTCGATCACCTTTCGATTTCGTACCCGACATTGCTCAACCAGATATTCAAAATGCGGGTTCATCTCAGGCGCCCCACCGGTGATATCTACCGTCATAATCTGAGGAGTGCGATCGAGAACGTCCAGGATCTGATCCATGGTGGCTTTGCTCATGCTTTCCGTCCGTTGAGGTCCGGCATCGACATGGCAATGGTGACAGGTTTGGTTACAAACCTTCCCGACATTGACCTGAAGTGTGGAAATCGATTGAGCCATGAGGGGAAGCGAATGATGGAGGGCCAACGCTTTCTCGAACGACGGAACTATCCCGGAAGATTGATCCGGGGCAACCATGGGGAGAGCTGAAGTTTTCATTGTTTTGATGGCCTTAATTCCTCACACACCGACAGGGTGATTTTTCGGGGTTCCTAACAACACCCCGTTGATGGACCGCAAATGACGGGTTCGGAGTCCACGCCCTCTCTGGATCGATTGATAATCGCAAAATAGGGTTGATAAGAAGTGGTCTGGAGGACCTTGTGCGTTTTAGAACAAATTTCTACCGGCTCACCGCATTGAAAGGTGTGGTGGTCATCGTCACAGACCTCTAAAAACGGTCCTGTCAACACGGCAAATTGTCCTTCCCAAATACAAGGCGCTTCTTCGGGAAAGACGGCCAGCATTCGGGAATCTTGAACCGCCAGAGCCACCGGTTTCTCGTCAACAATGAACCGTTCATGATAAGGAGCTAAGGCCAATAATTCGGCCGTTCGTTCATCGATTTGCTGAGGATTGCCTCGAGTAAAAGTGGTACCCAGCTCATCCAGCACTTGAGAGAATGGCCCGGTGAGGGTTGCAAAGACCGACGACGGAGTGGTCGATGTGGAGACCAGTTTATACCCGGTGAGAGTCACAGAAAAGAACTGGATACCGTCAATCACTCTCCATGGAATACTATTAACCTGATGAAGCCCTTTGAACCCGGCTTCCCGAAGCCCGCCCCAATAGTCTTTGATCGTAAGGGCACCAGACAAACAATCGCCCCATTTGGCCTTGTCATAGATTAAGTAATTAGGAATTGGTTGGTCGGCAACAATATCGGAAATGGTGAACCGTCCACCAGGTCGGAGCACGCGAAACATTTCCTGGAAGACCTTCTTCTTATCCGGAGCGAGATTTATGACACAATTCGAAATAATGAGATCCACCTGATCGTCTTCAACAGGCATGGCGTCGGCAAATCCCTTTCGAAAGTCCACATTCGGCTCCGGATAACCCAGATTGCCGGCAACTGTTGGTGCATGCGTACGCGCCAAGGCCAACATTTCATCGGTCATATCAATTCCAATGACACGCCCTCGGGGCCCGACTTTCCGGGACGCTTCAAAACAATCGATCCCGCCTCCAGAACCAATGTCCAGGACGACTTCCCCAGGTTGGACAGTTGAAAGGCCAACCGGAGTTCCGCAGCCATAGGACACCTTTAGGACCGGCTCTGGGATAAATTGTCCCAAATCTTCATGGTTGTACCCGGTCGGGCAACACAACTGTTCACCGTTGGTCACCGCTTTAGCGTATCGCTGGCTGACCGCCTGGGTGATAGAATGATTTTCCTCTTTTGTTTCATTGGCCATAGTACCCTCATGGAAATTTGATAAAGCCTGTTAGTGACTTGCGTCCTGTCAATATCAGGCATAAGACAAGGTATCACCCCAAGATAACACTGTCTGGACATGCCCGGAAATGTTACACATTTTACTCATAAAAGAGAACAGAGAGCTGAAATCAAAAAACCCAATTATGGAAAAAACCGCCCTCCCTTGAGAAGAGCAAATCAGATGAGAGAGAATAGCGGAAGGTTAGACTCTCCCCTTCATCTCTGTTTCGGTTCAAGAAGGAGGAAGACACTCCTGCATTTACACATAATTCACGCAAATTTTCCAGATATCGACGTTGCCTTCCTGAAAGATCAGGAAGAAATATGCTCGAAAAATCTGTGAAATAGCAAAAACGGAATTCCATTCCATGGCCCTTGTTCCCTGCCCTGAATGTCACAAAGAGGTCTCGACCGAAGCTCGAGCCTGTCCTCAATGCGCCTTCCCTTCTCCTGGGAAGCACGCATTAGAAGAGGAACGTGCATCCGGAATACACACCTGTCCACAATGTCACGGTCTGGTCTCGCCGGATGCCCGCACATGCCCATATTGCCGGGTATCGTTAGCCGGTGGACACCCACAGCAGGAGGATAATGGCGAATCAATCCAGGAAACGCTGGTGTGTCCGCATTGTCGAGCATCCTATATCCATACCAGGAAAGTTCCTCAACCTGTGAAGCCAGAGACCATGCCACCAGGGAAGATACCCTCAATCGCCCCAGTGAAAAGGGTAGCCCCAAAAGGCTCACGAGCCAGCCAAGTGGAACCTCTCCGGAAAACCACTGCACTCCTGGGACCACGACGACCCTCTGCATTGTGGCAAGACCCGTCAGGGTCCCAAAAATTTCCTCCTCCCCGTTATCCACGTAGCAAAAAAAATTCGATTCTCATCGGTCTGATTCTCCTAGTGATTGTGACCATATCCGTGGTATTCGGCGCAATTTGGCAACTTAATGGGCTCAATCCTCTAGAAACCATCCTCTCCTGGCGGATGTAAGGCCACGAAATTTCCATTGTTTTCTACTACCCATCAAGCTTCAAAAAAGGTGATCTGAAACACGGAAAAAAGCGATTGAGCCTGTCAATCGGAGAAGGAGTGTGGAACGCGCAAATATCAAGCCCGGCGATTATCCGCCAGGAAGAAGGGACGCGGCGGCGGTGGGTCCTGCGATATTGGAGAACATAAGGGAGGCACTAACGGCCCAGTCGATAAACGGTCCTGGGTACACTCCCAACAACACGGTTCCGGCAATCCCGACATACACCGCAACTTTGATCGGCATGGATGCAAGAATTGGTGAAGAATCAGTGGGTTCGTTGATGTACATCTTTTTAACGACAATGAGATAGTAATACATGGAGATGACGATATTGATGAGTCCGACAATTAGTAGGGTGTATAGCTCCTCTTTCATGGCAGCAATAAATAAATAGATTTTCCCGATAAAGCCCGCAAGCGGAGGTACTCCAGCCAGCGACAACAGAAAGAGCAGCATGGACGCCGCCAAAAACGGGGAACGTCGATTCAGACCATTATAATCTTCAATTTCGTCGCTTTTCATGACCCGACTCACGGCAATGATGACTGCGAAAGCTCCCAAATTCGCAAAAAGATACGTCAGGAGAAAAAACATGATCGCATCGCTGCCTTGTTTCGTCCCTGCGGCTAATCCAATCATGATATTTCCAATTTGGGCAATGCCGGAATAGGCCAAAAGTCGTTTAATATTCTTTTGGGCAATGGCCACGATATTGCCGTAAGTCATCGAGAATATGGATGCGACGACAAATAACAACACCCACATCGGCTTGAATGAAGCCAAGGACACGTAAAACATCCGGATAAGGATAGCCAATGCTGCGGCCTTCGGGGCAATGGAGAGGAAGGCCGTCACAGGTGTCGGCGCGCCTTGGTAAGTGTCAGGAATCCAGGCATGAAAAGGGACGGCCCCGATCTTGAATCCCAGGGCGGCAAAAATCAAAATGTAGCCAATCGCCAATCCATAACTTCCAGGGGTGCCGGTCATTTCAGAGAAAATCAGAGTCCCGGTTTCGCCATAGACCAAACTGATGCCATAGGCTAATAATCCGGCTGCAAATACCCCTAAAATAAAAAACTTGAGGCCGGCTTCCGATGACCGTTGGTCATCTCTGAGATAGGCAACCAGCACATAAAACCCAAATGTAGAAAATTCCAGAGTGACAAAGACCGAGAGAAGGTCATTGGACGAAGCCATGAACATCATACCGAGAGCCGACATCACGACCATGACATAATACTCGCCACGAAAGAACCTGAAGTCCTGCACATAATCAATCGACATAAACAGGATAAGAGCGGTGGCGCCCACAATAACGAGCTTAAAGAAGATGCCCATCCGGTCGAGCACGAACATGTTTTTAAACAGGGCCCCTGTGATCCCGGTTTGGTCAAATCCCAATAGGATCAGACCGGTGACCGCTAACCCCGCAATACTCAGGTAGGCCAATTGCTGGTGCGTCATTCGTTTCAGCGAAAAGTCCAGTGACAGAAGGAGACACAGCCAGAGTGTGAGAAAAATCTCAGGCAGAAGCAGAAGCAGATCAGCGATGGAAAGGTCAAGTTGGAAGATCATTACAACGTAATCAGACAGTCCTCAGAAGGTTCAATGTTGAATCGTTCACGGTAAAAGGCCCTGAGTGTTTTGGGTAATGAGTGGGGCCACCTGGTTTATCCGGTCTACCATAGGCTCCACCGTCGACCGTACCACTTCGTAAAAATGCCCGGGGAAAATCCCAAGAGTAATGCTACAAACTATTAAAAGGAGCAATGGCATGCGATCCACCCAATGTCTGGCATCGGTGGCATGGGCGTATTCCGGATCCAATCTCCCGTAAAACAGCCCCCGCATCATTTTGAACATATACGCAAGGGTCAGGACGATGCCGAGCACCGCCACAACGACTTGAAAGGGATATGCATCCCAACTCCCCACAATAATCATCACTTCAGCAATGAAATTGATCGTCCCCGGCATGCCGATTGAGGCCATACAGGCGACGATAAAGGCCCCTGCAATAAATGGCATCTTTTGAACGAGTCCTCCCAAGGAGGGAATGTCTCGTGAATGGGTTTGGTCATACACCCAGCCAGCCATGGCAAACAACATGCTGGTTGCCAGAGCATGGGCAAACATATAAATAACGGCGCCCGAGAGACTGATATAGCTCAAGGCGGCCATGCCCAGGAAGATATAGCCCATATGGCTGGAGCTGGAATAACCAATGACGTATTTGGTGTCTTTGGCGAAATAAGACACCAGGCCCCCATAGATGATAGAGAAAACGCAGAGAACAGCCGCCACCCACATCCACTCCCGCGTCGCATCAGGCAGAATTTCAAAGGCCACGCGTATAATGGAAAAATGCCCGAGCTTCATTAACACACCGGCATGCAGCATGCTGGTAGCTGCCGGGGCAGCGGCATGGCCGACGGGTGACCAGGAATGCAAGGGCCATATCGGGGCGATAGAGGCGAAGCCAAAAAAGATCAGAAACCAAATTAACGTAGCCACCGTATCCGAAAAATGAGCCTGTTCACGCAACACCACAATGTCAAAGGTGTGGAGACCGGAAAGATGGTAAATGAGGAGGATCCCCATCAAAGCCACCACCGCCCCCGCAGACAGGAACAGGGTCAGCTTCATGGCTGCGTATTCTTTACTGTTAGATCCGAAGTTAAATATGAACCCAATGGAATCCCGAAGCTTTCGCTCTTCGGGATCGGTCATAGAGAGATACCCTTTGGTATGACTTCCCCACACGCCCAGTAATAAGTACATGGGCAACACAGACATTTCATAAAAGAAATAGAGGAAAAAGAGATCCAGCGACATGAAGACTCCAATGGTCGCGGCAGCCAGGATCAGGAGGAACATATAGAACTCTTTGGTCCGATCCTTGATGTGCCACGAAACAAAAATGCCCGCAAATAACAGGATTGCGGAGGCAAAGACCAATGGGCCGCCGATGCCATCCACCCCGAGGTAAAAGGCAATGCCTAATTCTTCAGACCAGACATACCGCTGGACAAATTGAAATCCGCCTTTCGCCGTATCGTAAGCAAGAAAAATATAGAAAGAGGCCAGGAGGGAAATACCCGCAGAAATAGCCGCCGTCATTCGCACCAGGAGCGCTTCCTCCCTGGGGACGAACATCAAAGCAATCGCGCCAAAAAATGGCGCAAAGAGAATAATGAGTAGGGAATATTCACCCATAGTGGTTAATTCCTGGTGACCTCAGTGGCAAGCAAGGAGTCATGCTGGTGAGCTGTTGCCATTCCTGGATGCAACCGATCGACGACCTCCTGCACGGATCCATTGACCATCCGCAAGAACGGGGAAGGATAAATGCCGATCCAAAAAATCATGACCGACAATGCCACACCGATTGCCCATTCACGGCTATTTAAATCCCTAATGGCTGCCGGCACACTCTCTTTCAATGGTCCAAAGATGGACCGCTCATAAAACCACAAAAAGTATGCTGCGGCAAAAATGATCCCGGTAACCGCAATGGCTCCATAGAGCCACCAGGCTTGGAACACGCCCAATAAAATGAGGAATTCCCCTATAAAACCGTTGGTTCCCGGTAAACCAATGGAGGCCATTCCAATGATGAGCATAAACGTGGCAAGAAGCGGCATTTTTTTCGCCAACCCACTGTATCGTCGTACGTCATTATGGCCTAGACGTTCATAAATGAAGCCGGCCAGGAAAAATAATCCCGCAGTGCTGAATCCCAAATTAATCATGGTTATCAGGCTGCCTTGTATTCCTTGGAAATTCAGCGCAAACATACCCACGACCACAAAACCCAAATGGCTAATACTGCTAAACACGAGCAGACGCCGGAAGTCAGGCTGGATGATGGCGACAATCGCCCCATACACAATTGCGGCCAGACCCAGGGTCATGAGAATAGCGACCACCGTGGCGTGCTGAGAGGCATCGGGGAGCAAAGGGAACGAAAAACGCAGGAAACCATATGTACCTAACTTAATCCCGGCCAGCATGACAGACATGGGGATCGGCCCTTGAACCAAAGCATCGGGCAGCCAGGAATGAAATGGAAATATGGGCGCCTTAAAGGCTAGCCCCAAAAATATCAACCAAAAAATCAGCAGTTGCTGACTAAGAGGAATCTGAACAGCAAGCAAGTCGAGTAAGTCGAAGCTATACACCTGTTTCGCTTCAAAATAGTTCAAGCTCAGAAGGCAAAAGCCCACAAGCATGAACACGCTCCCCAGGAGAGTATAGAGGACGTACTTTAAGGCCGCATATTGACGTTGTTCTCCAGGGCCCCAGAGTTTAATCAGGAAATAACTGGGGATGAGCATGAGTTCCCAAAATACAAAAAAGAGGATCAAATCAATGGAGACGAAAATCCCCATCATCGTCGCTTCCATGCCCAGCAGGCACATATAAAACGCTTTGGGACGAGCATGAACCGTATCCCAGGCGTAGAGAACCAGAAGCAGGATGAGGAAAGCGTTCAGGCCCACGAACAGAACGCTGATTCCGTCGACCGCCAGGTGATAACTAATCCCCAGGAAAGGAATCCATTCATGACGTTCGGCGAACTGCATGGCCGCTGTCTCCGGGACGAATCGCCATAACATCAGCGACGCCACGACCATTTCCAGGCTCGCAATCCCCAGCACACTCTTCCGGATCAGGTCTTGATCCTTCAAAGCCCAAATAACCATCGCCCCGAGAAACGGAAAGAAAGTCAGAAAGGTCAGAATAGGGAACCCGAATTGTAATTCTTCTTGCATGATAGTCGGTTACCGAATGGACATACCGGCGGCGGAAGATCCAATAAACCACACCAGGGCCAGATGAATGAGCAGCGCCAGCCCGATGACAATAATGGCGGCATAATGATGGACCATGCCACTTTGTATTTTTCGCCACGACCACGAGAGAAGATGATTGGAATAACCCACCACATTCAATCCTGCGTAGATCACATATTTTTCAACCCAGGTAATCGCACCAGCGCTGACATCCGTGCCTCGCCCGATCCCCACGACGAAGCGGTCAAGAATCTGTCGATCAAACCAATCCCATAGCAATCCCAATTTCTTACAGGGTTCCACAATTAAGACGTCATACATCTCATCGACATAATATTTATTCAGAATTGTGGTGTAGGCTCGCGGAGATTTTGCAGCCCATTCGCCGGCCATCTGAGGACGCATAGCATACATATAATGCGCTAAACCCCATCCACCCAAGGCGATCGCTATGGCCACACCCATGAGGCTCAACAACATACCCCACCCCACTTCATGGACCTCAGCACCCAATGGAGTCGCCACATCATGTAAAAATCCATGGAACCAGCCATGCTCCGGGGGTACACCAAGAAATCCTCCGAAAAGGGCCAACCCGGCCAAAATCACGAGCGGAGTGGTCATCACCGAAGGTGATTCATGAATATGGTGGGCCACATGGGGATCAACTCGAGATGACCCATAGAACGTCAGATACGTGAGCCTGAACATATAAAAACTGGTCAAAAACGCTCCAACAGCGGCCAGAAGATACAAGAGATAATAGCCATGGACGAAGGCATGAGCCATAATTTCATCTTTACTCCAAAAGCCTGCCAAGGGAGGAATACCCGCAATGGCGAGAGTACCGATCAGAAATACACGATAGGTCGTTGGAATCTTGTCATGCAGTCCGCCCATCTTCCGGATGTCCTGCTCCCCACCCAAAGCATGAATTACCGAACCGGCCGACAAGAATAGAAGTGCTTTGAAAAATGCATGGGTCATCAGGTGAAAGATGGCGGCAGTATAGGCGCCAACCCCACAGGCCAGGAACATATAGCCCAACTGGCTGACGGTTGAATAGGCCAACACACGTTTAATATCGTTTTGAACAAGTCCAATCGTGGCGGCAAACAGTGCCGTGACGCCTCCAACAATGCCCACCGTAGCCAAAGCCATCGGCGCCATATCAAATATCACATGGTTTCTCACCACCATATAGACCCCGGCGGTGACCATGGTGGCTGCATGGATAAGCGCACTCACCGGAGTTGGGCCTTCCATCGCATCGGGCAACCAGGTGTATAAAGGTAATTGCGCCGACTTGCCAATCGCTCCAACTAACAAACAGAGCGAGATGGCGGTGGCCATTTCAGTTGAAAGGGTCGAGGCTTGGGCCATCACGGCCGTGTAATCGAGTGTGCCGAAATGCGAAAAGATCAGGAATATCGCCAACAAAAATCCGGCGTCGCCAATCCGGTTCACGACAAAGGCTTTGGTCGCGGCCTTCCCCGCCGAGATTTTCTCATAGTAGTACCCGATCAATAGGTAGGAACAGAGCCCCACGCCCTCCCACCCAATGAACAGCACGACATAATTGTTTCCCATGACGAGCAGCAGCATGGAAACCATAAAAAGGTTCATATAGGTGAAGAAGCGGGTAAACCCTTCTTCACCATGCATATAGCCTACGGAATAGACATGGATGAGGAACCCCACACCGGTCACTACTAACAGCATGATGACACTCAGCGGGTCGATGAGGAAGGCAAGATTTATGGAGAGATCGCCTCCGAAAATCCAGGAGTAGGCAATGACTTCTCGCGGTGTAGGATCTCCGAGAATCGAAACGAAAACACCGAGCACACAGAGAAATGACAATCCGACGGAGCCAAAAGCCAGGCGTCCTGCCATGTCATGGGAATAGCGAGAGCCCACCAGCCCGTTGACCAACACGGCCAGCAGAGGGAAAAGAGGAATCAGGAGAACGAGCAGATCGAACACGTTACCACTTTAAAATATTAATTTGATCGACGTTCGTGGCCATTTTCCCGCGAAACACCACAATGATAATCGCTAATCCGACAGCGGCTTCCGCTGCGGCCACCGCAATGATAAAAAGGGCCGCCATTTGCCCGGACATGGAATGCAGGTAATGAGAAAAAGCCACCAGATTGATATTGGCGGCATTCAACATAATCTCTACGGACATCAGGACGACAATAAAATTCCGCCGGATCAGGACGCCGACGAGTCCGGTCATAAACAAAATAGCGCTGAGGGCCACATAGGCTGAAAGAGGGATCATGAATTATGGGGCTTTAGGGCATGGAAGAAAGGCCTGGTTCTTCTTGTGGGTCAGTCTTCGCCGGTGTTTTAGCAAGAACGATGGCACCGATCACAGCCCCTAACAGGAAAATTCCAATCACTTCAAAGAGCAATAAATAATCGCTAAACATCGTGATCCCAATGGCATGGCTGGGGCCCGTTTGCAGGATGAGGTCAGGCGTGGCCGCTCCAATCACACCGCCATAAGGCGATTGAAAGAGAAGAATCAGAAGTTCTCCAAAAATTGCGATTCCGGCAAAAACTAAAAAGGCAAATCTTTTATGAAGATGCTGTTCCTCCGTTTTTAAATTCATCAACATCAACACGAAAAGATACAGAATAAGAATCGCTCCCGCATACACAATGATTTGCACCGCAAAAAGAAATTCCGCATTCAACAGGACAAACAGACCCGCGACATGGAGGAGGAGCGTCAGCAAGGCCAACGCGCAGTGCACGGCATTTCGCAATGCCACAGTCAAAACCCCTGCCACGACACTCACCGTGGCAAAATATCCGAAAAGAAGCCACATCATGATGAAACTACGGTTCCTGGGTACTTTTTATTGAAACAGGGAAATGGTAGCGGTAGGCGCGGCCTTCCTCCCCTTCCTTCTCTTGGTTATGAGCATAGAGATACTTTTTGGCATCATCTATATGACGCTCTCCAATCTGGTAGAGCCGCGCCTTGTCAAAGAGGAGGGTCCGCTTATCATGGGTCGAAAATTCATAAACCTTCGTCATCGCCAGGGCATTAACCGGACAGGCTTCGACGCAGTACCCACAAAACACGCACTTCGTAATGTCGATGTAAAATTCGGAAGCATACCGTTGGAGCGGGAGAGTTTTGTCTTCTTCGCTGATAACCTTAATGCAGCGTGAAGGGCAGGCTGCTTCACATAAATCACAGCCCACACAGCGTTCTGTCCCATCTTCATACCGTAACAGGCAAAGTGCGCCACGATGGGCATCAGGAATCGTTCGTTTCTCCCGGGGATATTGAAACGTAATGGGGCGATGCAGCAAATGCTTGAGCGTTACCTTCATCGCATCCCAGATTTCTCGGAAGAGCACGGCGTCGAAAAACTTTTTTGTCGTTGGAGAATTACTCATGGTCTGATGACTGGCCTTTCTGATCAGGCCTTTTCAATAGACACATAGGTCAACTTGAAATAAGGAACCCCTGTGACCGGATCGACCTGAACCGACATCAGGTCTTTTACAGGTGGATCATTGAAATGTTCAGGAACCGTACAGGTCCCTGGCAATAACGACGTATCCTCTTCCACTCCCATCTCCACTGTGCCCTGATCTGATGTGATCCGCACGCGGTCATGAGCACCGAGTCCAAGACTGTTGAAGTCCTTGATGCTCATGCGAAGACGAGATGTATTGGGTGAAATTTCCATCAGGCCGGAAGCCCGGGTGGAAAGCTTCCCTGAATGATAAAGCAATTGAATCATGCGTAGGGCAAAAGGCCGTGGAGTAGGACTGTCCATCCCAACGGGATACCGCGACGCCACTTCCTCGGGAAAAGCTTTCGAAAAGTACTCCGAAAGGTCAGGAGCCAGGTGAGAGACCTTCCCCAGATTGTAATAACCCGGAAGGATTTTTCGGATTTCTTTTTGAATATCCTGGGTGGTTTCGTATTCCATGGGCGAGCCTAACCCGTTTGCCATTCCGACCATGATGTGCCAATCCAAGGTGCTTTCGCCAAGAGAATCCAGAGCCGGACGGAGAAATTGGACCTTTCCTTCCTGATTGGTCACTGTGCCGTCTTTTTCCGCAAAGGTGGAAGATGGAAACACCACATGAGCCATTTTGGCGATTTCCGTTAAGAAGGGGTCCTGGCAAATGAGGACTTCTAACTTTGCCAAGGCACTGGTGACATCATAGGAAACGGGTAGCGTTTCTAAGGGATTTTCCCCAACCAGATAAAGAGCCTTAATTTCCCCATTTTGACAACGATCCAGGATTTCCGTGAGATTGGCTCCGCGGTCAACGTCCGGAAGGTTGTTGCCCCAGACACGAGCAAATGTTTCCCGGGCTTGGGAATCAGGGAAGGAAACCGGACCCGGCAGATATTCCGGTGCGACACCCATATCGACCGCCCCTTGTTCGTTCGCTTCCTCGGTATAGGTGTTAATGCCGCATCCCTTTCGACCAAGCTTTCCTGTTACCCAGGCTAGATCGATAAGATTCAACATATGCTGATAGCCCCCGGCATGGCGGAGAATGCCCTCCCCGCAAATGATGATTGACCGGGACGCTTCAGCAAATATTCGAGCTGCCTCATGAATTTGCTCCTGACCCACTCCAATCTGACTGGCCATGTCCTCAAGGGAAAGTAACCCGACTGCCTGCCTTAACGCATGCAAGGCTTCGGGAAATGCCGACGTGGCTTCTTCGTCAATCAACTCCTGATCCAGGACCGACTTCACCAAACCTTGAACAAAGAGGCCCTCGGTCCCTGGCTTCACCATCATGGGGTGAGAGGCCAACTTCGCGATATTGGTTTGCATGGAATCCACTACAATGGTTTGAGCCTTATACAACCCCATAGCCGACTTTACTCGCAAACTTGCAACCGGATTGGTCTCTGTAATGTTGGCTCCAATGATAAGGAATGCCTTCGCTTTATTAATCTCTTCCGAGGTATTCATCATGCGATGAAGGCCCAAGGCATGCTTCATGGCCCTGACAAAATTCAGATGCCCATATCTGGCACTGCTGTCCAGATGATTCGTACCAATAACAGAACGCATAAATTTTTGAAACACATACAGATCTTCGTTGGTACACCGGGCTGTAATAAGCCCGGCGATGGCTTGCGCCCCATATTGCGCTTTGACATTGGCTAAACGACCTGCAGCCAAATCTAACGCATCAAGCCAGGGGGAAGGTTGCAATCCGGATTCGGTACGAACCAATGGCGTTTTCAGACGGGTGTCACTATCAATGAACTGAAATCCAAAGCGGCCACGCACACAGATACCATCATGGCCATTTACCGTATCTGTGCGATCTCCCCATTTGTTTTTCCAGGAAAGGGGGGAGGTCACCCGAACCACTTCGGTATCTTTGGTTTCCACATATATTTGGCAACCGTCGCCGCAATAATTGCACGTCGTGGTCGTTTTTTTGAGCTGCCAGGGTTTATAGGCATATTTTGAAAATTTATTGGTGATGGCTCCAACCGGACACACCGCCAGGCAATCCCCGCAGAATTCACAATCCAGGGCTTGATCGCCTTTCGCCACGACCTGGGTAAACCCGCCCTTTTTCATAAATTGCAGGGCATCGATGCGAAGCACGTCTTTGCAAATATTGATGCATTCTCCGCAAGCGATGCAGCGGTTCATATTGAAATCAAGAACCAGGCTGCGGGTATCTTCCGGAATATTTTTTTGTTTTGCGTTGGCTAAATTGGTCACGCCGTGTTCAAAGGCCATGTCCTGCAGTTCACAGTGACCATCGGCATCGCACACCGGACAATCCAGTGGATGGACGGAAAGATGCTTCTCTACAGCTTTTTTCCTGGCCAGAAATAGTTCTTCGCCTTCGGTCTGGATGACCATCCCAGCTGCGGCCTTTGCCGTACAGGAACGGACAGGGGCTTTTTTCCCCTCTTGAAAAACCAGACACATTCCACAGGATCCGAATGGGTCGAATGTATAGTGGTAACACATCGCAGGCACAATTTTTCCCGTGCTGGATATGACGTCATAGAGGGAGACTCCTTCCTTGGCCTGGACAACTTCGCCATCCAAGGTGAGTTCAATCGTCGCCGCCTCGACGTCAGGCGTAGTGACAGGCTTTAATCCCATTGAAGTCCTCTTCTAAAAATAACCAACCACATATCTTTGAAAACGTAGTGCGGCAGAGCAACACTACCGATCACACTCTCCCATAACAATATCATATGTTCCAAAAATCGTGACCGCATCGGCAATCATATAGCCTTTGGCCATATAATCGAAGGCGCCCATATGAATAAAAGAAGGCGCACGAATTTTCAGACGATAGGGCCGACCTCCGCCCGTACTGACAATATAGAATCCCAATTCGCCTTTATGCGCTTCCGTTCCGCAGTAGATCTCCCCGGCTGGTGCATCAAATCCCTGCGAAAAAAGTTTGAATTGTTGAATCATCGACTCCAGATTCGTGAACACCCGATCCTTAGGAGGTAAAGTCACACTCGGCACATCAGCCAAAATCGGCCCTGGCTCCATTTGCTGCAAGCATTGTTGAATAATTTTGAGGCTTTCACGCATTTCCTCAATCCGAATCCAGTACCGATCGTAGGTGTCTCCATTTTTTCCCACAGGCACGCTAAATTCACATTTAGGATACGCGCTATAGGGTTCATATTTCCGCAGATCGTAATCAACTCCGGATCCTCTCAAGGTCGGACCGCTCAATCCAAAACTCAGCGCATCTTCGGCAGAGATCACTGCCACACCCCGTGTCCGAGCCAACCAGATGCGGTTTTTTTCCAAAAATACCACATATTCCTCAATTTTTGGAGGAAAGTAGTCCAGGAACTTTTGGACTTTTTCCGTCAACGAAGGGGTGAAATCGCGTTCGACCCCGCCAATGCGATACCAGCTGGTTGTCAGTCTGGCCCCACACAGTTCATCGAACCAATCCAACAATATCTCCCGGTCACGAAACGTATAAAAGAACACGGTCATTGCCCCGATATCCAAGGCCTGGGTGCCCAACCAGAACAAATGGCCGATAATACGCTGCACTTCAGCCACAAGAGTCCGGAGATATTCCGCCCGGTCGGGAAGAGTGATGTCCATGAGTTTTTCCACAGCCCGACAGTATGCG
Source organism: Candidatus Nitrospira neomarina (assembly GCF_032051675.1). NCBI lineage: Bacteria > Pseudomonadati > Nitrospirota > Nitrospiria > Nitrospirales > Nitrospiraceae > Nitrospira > Candidatus Nitrospira neomarina. The sequence continues at coordinate 3,852,431 of NZ_CP116968.1, read as the reverse complement.
AAGTTGTTATACATCGCGCAAACATAATCCAGCCTATCGGTATGGGGTATAAACTGGTGATACGTTCCACCCTCAGCCAGTTTTTCGACTCCTCGATGAAGAAAGCCAAGTACCGGCGTGGATTTCACAATTCGCTCACCCTCAAGCTCTAAAATCACCTTCAACACCCCATGCGTACTCGGGTGTTGTGGCCCCATGTTTAAAAGCAGCTCTTCCGTCCGGAGCGTGGGCAATGACTCCGTTTCCGGGTGGTTCGGATCGACTTTATAAACGGTCGTACGTTGATCTTCCAGTTTCATGATATTAGCCTAGAGCCTGCCGGCTCACCTTGCTCCCAAAGGGACTCCGCAATCACGTCGGGTCGTTTAAAAAATCAAAAGTATCACGCCAGCCTTTCCCCTGAACGGGGAAATCTTTGCGAAGCGGATATCCTTCGGTGTAATCATCTGGCATCAAAATGCGCCGAAGGTCCGGATGGCGGTTAAACCGGATCCCCATCATGTCAAACACTTCACGTTCCATGAAATCCGCTCCCATCCAAAGATCCGTCATGGAATCAACCAGACAATCGTGTTCGGGAACCCGGGTTTTGATTCGGATGCGATGGCGTTTCCGAATCGAGTAGACTTCATAGACCACTTCAAATCGTTCTTCATCATCAGGCCAATCCACTGAACTAACATGTACCATGTAATCGCAGTCCAGGTCAGGATCCTTCCGGATATATGAACAGACATCATGCAGGGCTTCCCGCTTGACAGTAATCGCCAAGTCTCCCCGCCATTCATTGGCTCCCACAAACCCTTCAGGAAATCGGTTTTGGATCTTTTCTGCGATCGGATGCATGAATGATTCGTGACTTTCCTTAGACTTTCACCTGTTCCGGTTGTTTGGTGAACACCCGTTTTTGCATGATCCGATCCTGTAATTTCAAAATCCCATCAAACAATGCTTCCGGGGTCGGAGGACAACCCGGCACATAAATATCAACGGGAACGAATCGATCGACCCCCTGAACAACGCTATAACTATCATAAATATTGCCGGATGTGGCACATGACCCCATGGAAATCACATATTTTGGTTCAGGCATCTGGTCATAAATTTTGCGAATAACCGGAGCCATTCGGCGACAGACGGTTCCGGCTACAATCATCAAATCAGATTGACGGGGCGAGGCACGGAACACTCCTGCGCCATACCGGTCAATATCATAACGGGACGACACGGCGGCGATCATTTCAATAGCGCAACAGGCTAAACCGAACGTCATGGGCCACAGAGAGCCTTTTCGGGCCCAGTTTACGGCTTTCTCCAGGGAAAGGGTCATAATCCCCAGATCGCCGTCTTTTTGTGGCTTCCCGATTTGAATTAATCCCATTCCAAGGCCCCTTTACGCCAAGCGTACACATACGCCACGACAAATAATCCAATAAATATCATCATTTCAATAAACCCGATCATGCCCAATTGATTAAAGGTAATTGCCCAAGGATAAAGGAAGATCACCTCGATATCAAAAATCACAAACAGCATCGCAATGACATAATATCGAATGGGGAACGGCATACGTGAATCCGAAAAGGGTTCAGATCCACATTCGTAGGTCGAAAGCTTTTCGGGTTCGGGATATTTAGGTTGAACCAAATAGGACAGAGCAAGAGTGACTAGCCCAAACCCCATGGCAAGACCGATGAAGATCAGGATAGGAAGGAATTTGGTCAGATACTCAAGGAGAAGGTCTGAGCCAGACATCCGGAGACTCCCCTAAAATAGTTTACAATTCAAAGCCTTCTACCGAGGCCGGCATCGTAGCACTCTATTTTTTTGTGAATCAATGGAACGAAAGACCTAACAGTGTAAGGACCATTCAGACCAACACGGCTAAAAATGAAGATTAATGTATAGTTTTCATAAGATCTCATAGCATACTGTGCCATGAAACATAGACAGGTAATAGTCCTGTAAAAAATTTTCCCACCATCCTGCGTTTATGAATATCCGAGAGTGGAAAAGAATACATTCCACCACCCATCAGACCGGATGGCTTGGGACTTCTTCCATTTCAGTCAAGGTTCGGCACATGTATGGTGTTCCTCTGTTCAAGGCAGAAAGGCAAAGGTTATCCTTTTACTCATTTGATATTTTAGGATCTCATGGTTGTGGGGAATATTTACAAATAGGTAAAATAACTTAAATATATTCTAGAAATATGTCATATTTTTTGCTATAAAACTTCTTTTGAATCAACATCCGCCTCCAATTTTCACCCTAAATGGAGGAAAGAGAAATTAGAGCCTAAGCAAAATCTGAAATTTTTGTGTGTGACCGATGCCCTTTTTAAGGGGAGAAAGGTCCCTGAAGAAGCCAAAATACACCACCCAATTTGAAACGATAAAGTAATGACGTACGAGGGAGAAGATTGAGGGGGGTTTTCCTCAAACTCCTGTCTTGAATTCAAACGCGCACATGGTCTTAGAAGCCTGCCCTGCTTGGGGATCACCCCCCCAACAAATGAACAACTTAGGATTTTTTCATCTCCGAGGAAGGAGTCCGAAGATTAGGGGGGGTATCTGATTGGTCATTCCACTCGTCTTCCAGGGGAGAAACCGCTTTTGCTTTCTGACGACGGTGAATTTGAGTTTGGATCCTTTTTTGGGGTGAAGGCGAGGGTTCTCCTTCTGGATCACTTTGGGGTTTTTGTGAACGTTCGGAATACATAACAATAGGGTAACACCTCTAGACTCTAAAAAGCTGTATTTATCAGACCCCGGCTCCTTGGGGAATTGGAGGGGCCTTTTGGGAGAAAATACGGAATGTGGTCATTGCTTGGAGGATTAAATGAGTGAGTTAAAAACACTTGTGGAAAAATCCATTTATTAACTCTTGTTAAAAAATTGGGTTACGACTCGCGAAGTAGCTCAAGGCCGATATTGGTTTTTCGAAAAAATTTCCAACACCCGTTTTTCGAAGTGGCAATAATCCGCGAAGGAATTTCGTCTTTCATTATGATTTCCCGGAGCTGGTCTGGCCTATATAAGATAAATCGCTCGGGGATGACCGGTCCTGCCTAATCGATTGGCGTTTGATTAGAAGAAAAAAGAACGGTGACGGTATTCGAAAAATTGGTATAATATAAATAGATTACAAACAACAACATCATCAGAAGGGAACCATACATGATCGTCCAAATTATGCAGAAAGAACTGAAAACCATTTCTGAAGGTTTTTCAATCACTCAAGCGGCCGAAAAGATGCAGAAAGAAGGAATTGGAAGCTTGTTGGTTGAACGGAAAGGAATTCCAGTCGGAATCATTACTGATACAGCTATTGTCCATAAGGCCGTTGGCCTCAAGAAAAACCTGGATGAGACCAAGGTAGAAAGTCTCATGACCTCCCCTCTCCCTACGATTCAGTTGGCCCAAACTTCCCATGATGCGTTGGATTTGATGGGTGACTTAGGCGTTCGCCATCTCATTGTATGTGATGGACCGAAAATTGTCGGTTTAATTTCTGCACGGGATCTTCTGGTATATTTTGGAAGTGTTTCGGAACCCAGAATCGGGGTAGATTAATCCACCGAGTAAGCTGGCAAAAATACCTTTTTGTATTTTTGGAGGGAATCTTTCAAACATTAAGAAAGTACACTAGAGTCGAAAGGAATAAGTGCCCGTATGGGGCAGGACTCGCAAATCCTGGGGGTCTGTTCTTTTAAGCAGGTTCGGAACTCCCCCAAAACCCTCCCTTGATTATCCTTAAGCCCTTTTTTAAGCGGGTTTTGTAGAAAAATGCCCCACCATCATAGGGTTGAAGTGGGGTCTCCTTATCTGTTAGTAAAATTACAGGCCTTAAGAATTTTATGCTTTCACACAATGAACCGTATTTCTCACCTATTTGTTATTTGCCTGGTTTTTTGTTTACTGATCCTGAGTGGCATACTCACCGCCCAGGCTGTTGAACACAGCCAACACCATTCCCAACACCATCAAGGGACTCATTCCACACTTCTCTGCACCTGGTTTTGTGCTGCAGGCCAAACACTAGAAACTCACCGGGTGCTGGTGGATGGACCGGTTGAGTCTTTTCTTCAATTTGAAGATTGGCGTCCAATCACTCATCAAGTTATTGTCGTTATCCCTCCAGCCTCCCGTGCCCCGCCTTCCTGCCTTTAGCATTCATCATTACGCAATTCATTCGTTATACAAAACATTCGATGTTGAGAGTGTTTCATTCGTAAGCCTTGTCTAGACAAGCTTCCGAGCGGAATTTTGCTCCTTGGAAACACCCTTTCTTCAAACAGGTTTTATTCGGAAAGAATTTGCCATCATTCATTTTATTGGAGCTGGATTGACTGAAAGTTTATTCAAAAAAGGATCGCCAAGATATGACTAAGAGTATTCGATATCTCTGTTTTGGGCTCATCGTCGGAATTTTTGGAATCGTCTCTGCCCTCCCGCCTGCTGAAGGGGCATTATTGGATGGCCTCATGGGGGGAGTGGAAGAATCCTTAGGAAAGAAGGCCGAAGAAAAAGGGGAACGGCTCGTCATCGGCAATTTTTATCAGGCGGAGCGCCCCGATTCCCACGCTCCCATCGGGGTCATGCAGGATCATACCCATAACAAGGGTGAGTTCATGTTTACCTACCGATATATGTACATGTATATGGACAAGATGCGGAATGGTACCGACAACCTATCCATCAATGACGTGTTAAAAGATTTTGCGGTGACTCCTAAAAACATGACGACGCAGATGCACATGTTCAGTGCGATGTATGGCTTGAATGATACGGTTACCCTGATGGCCATGCTCCCCTACGTCATGAAAGAGATGGAACATCAGAACAGAGCCGGGGTTAATTTTACGACCAACTCCAGCGGATTCGGGGATACCAAGTTGGCAGCCCTTTGGCGACTGTATGCGTTTGAAACTCCCAGTATCGGTTCCCATCGGTTTCATTTGAATACGGGTGTATCGCTGCCGACCGGAGATATCAATCCTACGGATAACACACCGTTAGGGAACAACTCATTGCTGCCCTACCCAATGCGGTTGGGTTCAGGCACCGTCGATCTGTTACCCGGACTGACCTATACCGGGGTCCGGAACAATGTGTCGTGGGGGTTTCAGGCACTTGGAACGGTTCGTATCGGACACAATCAGCAGGGTTATAAGGAAGGCAATCAATATAAGGTGAACTCCTGGGGGGCCTACCGTTGGGCTGATTGGATCAGCACATCTGCGCGATTGAACTGGCAACAATGGTACAACATCAAGAGAGAAGACGGCCAACTCCAAACGACAGTGGGACCCGCGCAAATCCCTCTTGTCCCAACTGCCGACCCTGATCGACAAGGGGGACAGCGGTTGGACCTCATGGGAGGTGTGAATATTTTGTTTCCGGATTTTATGGGCCTCGAGAATCGTCTGAATGTTGAAGCCGGCGCGCCTATTTATCAGTATCTCGACGGTCCGCAATTGAAGCAAGCCTGGTCTTTTTGGGTTGGATGGCAAATGGTCATGTAGAAAAAAGATTGGGTAGAGATGGCTCAAATTCCGGAGAGTCTAGAAAAAGCAAAAAAGGAGATGGATCATGAATAATAGCAATGCCTTGTGGATATTACTGGCTAGTCTATTCCTGGTCATGGACCCCGGTGCGTCCCATGCGTATGAAGTGGGGAATGTTCAAACTGGTGGATCCATCCATGGAAGGGTTTCTTTCCTAGGCTCCCCCCCAGAGCCCTTACACTTTAAAGTAGAAAAAAATCCAGAGATTTGTGGTCAGGAACGAAGCCTCATGAAAGTTGAAGCTCGGGATGGATTCTTGGCTGGTGCGGTGGTCGTGCTTGAAGGCATCAATACGGGAAAACCATTTTCTTCAAAAACCTTCACGGGGAATTTACCTGGAACGGGTGAATTTCGATACCTGGGAGGGGACTCCCTCGGACTTCAGGTCAAGACCCACGATTGCAATTTTGGTCCTTTCACGGGTGTGATCGCAGCTAATGAAGCCGTGCGGTTTCAGAACCAGGATTCGATCAAGCATGTCCTGCACTCCTTTGTTTCCAAGGATAGCAAAGGAAGAATTCTGCGCACGGTTCATAATCAGGATCTTCAACCTCATGATGAAATCGCCCGGGAATTTCCCTCAGACAAAATGGAAGACGGGGTCGTGGTGCGGATCATTTGTAATCGGCATGACTTCATGCAGAACTGGTTGTACGTGGTAGATAACCCGTATTATGCCATTTCTGATGAGAAGGGCCGGTTCACCATTGACCAAATTCCGCCGGGAACGTATACGTTGTTAGTCCGGCATCCGGTGTTGGGTGAACAGCGCCAGGAGGTCACCATTGATGCACAAGGATATTTGCAGGTGGAATTTGCGTTCGTGGATGAATGAAAGGCAACTGAAGAATGAATTTTCCTGGGATATTATCAACACCCGAACCGTGAATCGCAGGGCGGGAGCTTAAAACCTCCTTGTGGGGGAGGGTTCCATTCCGGGCCAGGGCCCGCCGGCTCTTGAAGATCGCTATTATCATAAGGCTCTTCATTGCCGGTGACCCCATCTTCATAGGAATCCTTGAACATCTCACCCAGCTCCTGCTCAAACTTCCCGTTTCCATTTAAATCAATCCAAAAAAACACCGGATCGCCAACGGTCAAGACGACCGGAGTGCCGAACTCGTCGAGCCAAACCTTATAAGTTCGACGTGCCGTCATAAAATTAACGGACCCGGAGCCGGTCAGGTCAAATTCCCTGAAGAACATATCGTTGCGCCAATCATAGTAGGCGTTGATCTCCCGAGGATCGAATTCGTCGGGTTCGACCGGAAGCTTTGGGCGAGGTTGAATCGACGAAAACGGATTGGTATTCATGGCCACAGACTGAATCCGGAAGGAAGGTTGGTGATCAGCTTGATAAGGGAAGACAGCCTCCTCGCGGGAAGTGAGATGAAAAACCCCAAGCAATGCAATACAGAGAAAGGGAAATGGCGTCATAAATGTTGCTCTTATCCTCGTCATTCAGGGACACTAGAAAAATTGTATTCTTTGCAAGAGCAAAGGTGCAAATTTTGGTGAAGGATCGAACCCGGTTAAATCTTATTCGAAGTACCCGCGCGCTACCGGGTTCGAGGAAATTATGCCAAGTGGGCTTCATCCTCTTCCAACCTTATCTATTTTAAGCACCAGAGGATTTCTCCCGGCTGTAAGTATTAAAAAGGATGGACCATACGATGAAAACGGCATCACGCTCGGTTACGGATTGGAGGCTTGCTCCGGCCGACATGAAAGAATGGGTATTGCTCATCTGCTTTTGTGGAGTGTTGGGAGGGTGCGCCTCCATAGAATCGCCGGATAGTGCAGAACAGAGGGGCAGCGAGTTTAATTGCGCCGTGGGAGATGTGACGCCGCATGAAGCCATCGTGTGGTTGCAAACCACTGGCGCCCAAACACTGAAAATTCAATACTCCACCGACCCACAGTGGTCCACCTTTTACGAAACCATAATGGTCTCAACATCTCCGAAAACCGATTTCACCGCCCACATTCCCCTGGCAGGTTTGACCCCGAAAACACGGTATTGGTATCGGAGCCTGGTGCCGGGTAATGATCCCGGACGACCGTGTCAATTCATCACAGCTCCACTTGAAGATGACGTGACGACCGTGACCTTTGTGGTTGGAGGTGATACGCGCCATAGTTTTCAACCCTTTTCAATTATGGAAACCATGCGCATGATGAGTCCAGACTTTTTTGTCTTTTTGGGAGACACCATTTACGCTGACAAAGACACGCCTGCCCGAGAATTATCAGGCTATTGGCACAAGTATCGAGAAAACCGTGACGGATTTGTCCGACGGCTTATCGCCGAAACAAGTGTTTATGCCATGTGGGACGATCACGAGGTGGACAGTGACTTCACCTCAACGAATCCACTGATGCCTATTGGTCGCCAGGCCTTTTTTACCTACTGGCCCATTCGCCAATACACGCCGGATCCCACCCGTCTCTACCGGACCTTTCGCTGGGGAAAAGCTGTGGAACTCTTTCTCTTGGATACCCGCCAATATCGAAACCCAAGAACCAACACAATGTTGGGAGCTGATCAAAAACAATGGCTGTTGACCCAGCTCGAGTCCTCTTCCGCAAGATTCAAATTTATTATCTCCTCCGTCCCCTTTTCCGATCCTCGGGTCGACAAATGGGGAGAGTATCCTGATGAGCGAGATGAGATCTTGGGTTTTATAGACAAAATGGGCATCACAGGCGTGCTGTTTCTTGCCGGAGATGTGCATCTTGGAGCGGTCAGCCGGATGCCTGGGTTGACGGATCGCAAAGAATTTATTTTCGGTCCGCTGGCCGCCCAAATGAATTACAAGATTTCCAATCGAGAGCCACGATTTGAGTACTTTAACGATGCCTCACGAAATTTTGGGAAAATCACCGTTGATCCTAATGGCTTGAAGCCGTCGGTCCACATAGAGTGGTTTGATGCCAACAAGACCTTGCTTCATCAAGTCATCCTTGAAGAAAATTAAACCGGTCTCCCGTTCTCTCAATAGGGGAGCATGAATTGGAAGTCGTTGTAATAACTCGATCACTTCTCCTCTCAGCCCCTGAATCCCTGGAAGATGTGGATCGTCCCAGCTCAGAGCCCAAAGAACGAGATCTGCGTGTGCAGGCAGAAGCCATTCCGTCAATCCAGTAGATTCCAAATATGTGGGGGATGCTTTACGCCACGGAACCAGTAGATCTCAACGCCCTCACACGAAAAAGTACCAGGTTTTCTTGGAAATTCATGCTCACCCCCTTCTCTGTCTCAGACCGAGGATATGAGTGCACAACACAGATTACTCACCCGGATTGCCCGCTAGGGTAGATGCGGGCAAAATTCAATCCACATCGACGGAATCACTCTCTCCCGTCAACGCCGCTCATTTGAGAACGGCCCATATCAAAAGCGAATCTGGGCGCATGATCGGAAACTTTCTTCTGACCGATTGATAGGCCTGTCGGGCAGATTGAAAAGTGTTGTAATGGCTCTCCATGCATGAGTTTCCGGGCAACAGTCCTTTTGAGAAAGTGGGGGGATGCAAGGGCACTCGTGTAAGACGCCCCCGACATGCTAGGGTTTCGCTGATGCTCAGCCGCAGGGATTCATGATGCCCACTCCTTCCCATTCATCTTCGTTGAAGAACCCGCCGGCATGGTTGTGTGAACTGCCGAAAAAAGATCCCTGGTCGAGACCATTTGCCGAAAGCCTGTTGACCCACTTGGATCTCTCTGAAGGCGCAACGATACTGGATGTGGCCTGTGGAGATGGGATTCCTGCCTTTTATCTCGCTCATCATGTTGGACCAGGTGGCCATGTCATTGGAATGGATGTCAATCACGCCCAACTCATTCGTGCCCGCGCCGTTCAGGGACCATATTTTCCCTGGCTGGAATTTCGGCTTGGGGATGTCCGAATGTTGCCACCCGATCTCGGCCAATTTGATCGCATCACGGGAAATCTGTCCTTTATGTTTTTTCGGCCTCACCGACTTGAAGCCCTCCAGCAATTGACTCGGCTTCTCAAGCCTGGAGGACAATTGGTTCTCACATTCCCCTCCCTGGGAACGTTTGATTCCTTATGGAAACGCGTGGATCGGGAAATGGCCCAACGAGGGCTCACGAAAGAACGAGAAGCATTTGCGGACTATCTCGCCGAACGGCCTTCGGCGGTGGATGCCCGAACATGGCTGGGAGCATGCGGATTGACCAACATTGACGTGACAGAATATCCCCTGGAAGTGCACACCGGTCCAGGCCAAGAGTTTCTGTTTCATCCGTTGCTCCGCGGGGGATTCTTAGACGATGTCTATGAATGCTTCGCCGATCAAACACTGGCAGACCAATTCATGAATACGATTTCCCTCGACACCCAAAGCTTCGTGCCGCTTTTCGCACAACGCTGTGTCATGGCTGGTTGGTTGCCAAAACCATAAGCATCCGGGGGCCCAAACCGAATTCAACTAGCACGATTAATTTTTAACACGGCTCTTATAGAAGAAAAGGAAACTGGGAAATGGCAGAGGAAGTAACGCCGGATCGAATCATGCAATTGGGAATGGCCTTCTGGGGCTCTAAGACACTATTGAGCGCCGTAGAACTCGGCGTCTTCTCTGAGTTGGCCAAACAGCCGCTTGACGCTCAGGCCCTGCAGGCACGTCTGGGGCTTCATCCTCGCAGCGCGCGGGATTTTTTTGATGCGCTTGTCGCACTGGGCATGTTGGATCGGCGGAATGGACACTATGCCAATACATCCGAGACCGATCTGTTTTTAGATAAAGCCAAACCCACCTACTTGGGAGGGTGGCTGGAAATGGTCAATTTCCGTCTTTACCGATTTTGGGGAAACCTGACCGAGGGATTACGGACCGGGCTACCGCAGAATGAAGTTAAAGAAGGCAAAAATTTCTTTGAAGAATTGTACAGCGATCCTCGGCGCCTGAAAGAGTTTTTAAGTTCCATGACAGGGTTGAGCATGGGAGCCAGCAGAAAAATCGCCTCTCAATTTCCCTGGAAACAATACCACACCTTTATTGATGTCGGATCCGCTCAAGGGGGATTAGCGGTGCAGGTGGGATTGGCGCATGAACATATCACCGGCGGTGGGTTTGATTTACCCGTCACGGGTCCGATTTTTAAGGAATACGTCCACTCCTTCGGACTGTCCTCCCGATTGAATTTTTATCCGGGAAATTTCTTCTCGGACCCCCTTCCAAAAGCCGAAGTGCTCTCAATGGGCCATATTCTCCACGACTGGAATTTGGAAGAAAAGAAAATGTTGATCGCTAAAGCTTATGACGCCTTGCCCCCAAGCGGCGCCCTGATTATCTTCGAGTCGTTGATCGATGATGAGCGACGCTCAAACGCCTTCGGTCTCATGATGAGTTTGAATATGTTGATCGAGTTACCAGGGGGGTTTGACTATACCGGCGCGGATTGCACCGGGTGGCTGCGGGAAGCCGGATTTCGCGAAACCCGCGTGGAGCATTTAATCGGAGCGGATTCCATGGTGGTAGGCATCAAATGAGACCGGTTTTGGGGCTGATTCTCTCCCGATTGAATGTAGGGATTACCTTCACGGCCCACCAGATGGCAAACGTGAGGAAGTCGATTGTCCCCGTTTATATGAATCATATGTTTTGGTGCCTGATGCAATCCGATGGATGCCGCGACGGAATCTTAAAACATTGCTGAATCTGATGTTTCTGCATCACCTCATATCTTCTTTGAGCTCACCCCAAGCGTATACGGCCATCCCCGTGGCACAAACAAACCCAAAAATACAAAGGGTATTAGAAATCGATGACGATCCGATCCCTGTTTCATGTCATAAGCCTATCCCACAATCCTGCAGAATGCCGAATTACACCGCACCTCTGTGGGCGGATACACGTACAGGAATGAATCGACCCTGATTCTCAAGGTCGGAGGAGAAAGGTGAACACTTCACGGTGGGTCCTCTTGGCAGGAACGTTGGTCGTTGTGTGTGCAGGAGGATGGTACGGAATGATTTGGATGCCGGGGAGCAGTTATCAAGGAGCCTTGCCATTAGCGACCGACGAAATACATGACCTGGAGCAAAAACTCCATACCCATGTCCACACGCTGAGCAGACAAATCGGCGAACGCAATCTCTTTCACTACGATGAACTCCTGCTCGCGGCCGAATACATTCGCGCTGAATTTAAATCGGCGGGATATGAGGTCCTTCGCCAAACATTCGACGTTTCCGGAAAAGTCTGTGAAAACATCGAAGCGGAGGTACGCGGGACGGATCGCCGGGAAGACATCCTGGTCATTGGCGCACACTATGATTCCGTTAAAGGAAGTCCCGGCGCGAATGATAACGGGACCGGGATCGCGGCAATGTTGGCCCTGGCCCGGCAGTTCGCCCAATCACCTGTTTCTCGCACCCTCAGATTTGTGGCCTTCGCCAACGAAGAACCCCCTTTTTTTCAAACCCCAAACATGGGAAGCCGCGTATATGCCCAGCGCAGTCGCCAGCAGAATGAACGCATAATTCTCATGCTCAGCCTTGAAACCATTGGCTACTATACTGAGGCACCGAACACCCAACGATACCCACCGCCCCTCAGTCTCATTTACCCGTCAAAGGGAAATTTTATCGGTTTTGTGAGTAACCTTGCGAACAGGAATTGGGTGCAGCAGGCGGTAGGATCCTTTCGGCAGCACACTCAGTTTCCCTCAGAAGGGGCCGCATTATTTGAGTGGTTGCCCGGAGTGGGCTGGTCGGATCATTGGGCCTTCTGGCAGGAAGGATTCCCCGCCCTCATGGTCACGGATACCGCTCTGTTTAGGGATCCGAATTACCACACCTCGAACGATACACCAGATCACATTCACTTCGACCACCTCGCACGTGTGGTCACAGGGCTGCAACATGTCATCAGGGATTTGGCCAACCAACCATGACGAACGTCATGCGGAGAAACTGATCTCGATATATCCTTGCGTGTCACGATCCGTCTGTCACCAGAGATTGGCTAATTACAACCATCCCATAAATCTTGGGGAGAGCCAGGATTTTTAAAAATACCTAACTCGAGTTTCTGAGGAATAAAATAATAGGTTCATGACCTGGAAAAAGTGTTGGCGAAATCCAGGTTGAGATCTTGATAAATGCTTTGGGCTGCATTACGTCCAGGCGCCATCGTGACTCCGGCGCCCGGATGGCTGCCCGATCCGCAAAGATACACGTTCGAGATAGGAGATCGATAGTTCCCCAACTCCGGTATCGGACGCATGGACCCCGTCTGATAGGGGACAAAGGCACCATGGGTAATCGTCCCCCGAGGGGCACTCGGCATTAATTCTTCGAGATCCTGGGGACTATGGACAACTCTTTTCAAAATCCTTCCTCGGAGATTAGGAATATAATCCTGAGTAATGCAATCGATGATAAAATCGGCAAAGGGTTCTTTGGCTTCATTCCAAATCCTACTTGCAATCTTCCCTGTGGCATCACCCTTGATGATATACGGAACCGGTTGCACAACGAGTTTCATTAATCCTTTTCCGGAAGGCACACGAGTCGGATCTCCGACGGAGTCGTTGCACATGAGAAAAAATGGTTCTGATGGCAACCAACCACGACGGACTTCATAAAAAAGACGGGAAAAATAGTTCAGGGATGCTGGGGTGGGATGCACATAAACCGACTTCCCGGCAAGCGGTCCCGCCTTGTACTCGACGGGGCTGTCAAGCGCCAGATACATAACCATCACGGATTCTCCTAATTCATACTGACGCATCTTATTGGCAAGGTTTATCCCTACCTGATCTTCCCCAAGCAGGTCCAGCACGAGGTGCTGGGGGTCGACGTTTGAAGCAATCAATTGGTCTACCCGAATCTCTTCACCATCGACAAGCCGTACCGCAATCGCCTTTCTATTCTCAACCACGATGTTATTAACTCGAGCACCTGTCCTGATCTCCCCGTTATGAGCTTCGAGATATCCGGCCAGTGCGAGAGGAAGATGGCGCATACCCCCCTTTACCACATTATTCCCAAAGTGCTGGATGACCATAGAAAAAAGCCAGGCTAAGCTCGCCCCCCCCCACGTCATCCGGAGAAGCACCCACATGCAAATCCCAGGAACCGAAGAGAACTTTGGTTTCTTCCGCTTCAAACATCCCGTCGCACCATGATCGGAATGTTTGCAGTTGAAAGCGGTATTCGTCGAGACCACCAGGCAAACGCTGCAAGACCGCCGCTTGGTCAGAAAAAGTCGGTGGTGGACTATTGATTGAACGGACAATCTGCTCCTTCACGTCAAGAAATCGTTCGTATAGCCTGCGCCACGTTATAGAATCCCTTTCTGAGAATTGAGCGATACTGTGACACGTTTCATCCAGGTTCCGACGCACGGAGATCGAGCGGCCATCTGGAAAGACGTGAGTAAGGCAAGGATCGGAATAGATCAGCTCGAAACCGTATCGGGCTAACTGCAGCTCATGGAGGGCCGGCGAAAAGTTCGCGACCTGAAGACAAATCGCATGCGTGTCAGACATAAAGCCGGGTAGGGTCAGCTCTTCCGTATTGGTCATACCACCGATCGAATGATACTGCTCTAGTACGAGGACCTTGAGGCCGGCTTTCGCAAGATAACAGGCACATGTCAGTCCGTTGTGACCACTCCCAATCACAACGGCATCATATTGGGCTGACATAATTTCTCTCCACTTATACTCAGATATCTGCAAATGTACCTTTATTGGAAATCAATAAAACGATAGTATACAAAGCCATATCCCGCAGATCCATCAGATGTATCTTGAAGTCTCCAATAAATTATTCCGTTTTTTATTCCAGATGGCATGAATGTCGAAAGTTTTGATCATTTATTGGAAAGGAGCAACACCATGGCTTCAGACCATGGAAGATTGCCTGACAAAAAAAGCCCCCGAAAGAATCCCCATTAACTCGACCTCATGATTGATGGAAAAGAGTTCGATCACACCCGTGTGGATTGGACGATGAAACTGCATGGGGTCCAGGAGTGGACATTATCATCGAAGAACGGTAACCATCCGTTTCACATACATGTCAATCCATTCCAAGTGATCACAATAAATGGGAAAACCCGTAGATCCGCTCTGGCGGGACACTATCCTTGTTAGAACCAATCCGCCTGCGACAGAAACTATGCGTACGCGATACGAGGTGTTTACCGGCAAGTATGTCTTTCATTGCCACAATCTGGTCCATGAGGATCGAGGCATGATGCAATTGGTTGAAATTTTGTCCTCATGAATGACAGATGCATTTTTCTTAGTAAAAAAAGGAAGCGATATCACCAAACTTTTTCAGGACGGACGACGCAGTCACTCTTCGACAACAGACCCGCCACACTCATTGCTCAATTCGGAAAGATGGGAATAACCAACAATATTTGAAAAGCCAAAAAAGAATGTGAAATTATGATTATTGGCCCTCAAGCCGGACCGGTCTGTAAAAATCCGGAGACCTTGATGACTGCTCCCAGATTAAACCTCCTCCCACTCTCACAGGTTGTGAACGCACTCAACCAGTATCCGAAATGAGTGTTGCTCGTTTCAATCAGAATAACAATTTTTGTGGATATTTTCGTATGAAGTCGCTGTCACCGTTCATTGGTAAAGACCTCAAGTGATGCCATGACATATCGAAAACGAGACGGTAAAATTGCCATGAAGTTAAGCGCTGCTGTAAATGTGGGAAATCGATCACTGCCGCGACAACGACAGTTTTTGCGGATATCAACGGACAAAGGTGAACATGACAACGGACTACAATCAAATTGCCAAACAATACAAGGAAGGTAAGGAGCAGCCGTGGCGCTCCAGGCTCGAGCTGTTTTCAATGATGAATTTAATCGGCGATCTTACCGGTAAGTCCGTGATCGATGTTGCCTGTGGGGAAGGATGGTTGACGCGAGAACTCCGCAAGGCAGGTGCGGCTGAAGTGGTCGGCGTCGACATTTCCGAAGAGATGATCGGACTGGCTCGCTGGCAGGAGGCCCGTGAACCGCTCGGCATCGAATATCGCGTAGAGGATGCAAGAGCAACAGAATCAGCACAACAGTTTGATATCTCTGTCTCCAACTGGCTGCTCGTGTATGCACACGATCGTGAGGAACTCGGAGTCATGTGTCGCGGGCTGGCCCGGCGCATCAGATCTGGCGGACGGTTCGTAACCTTAATCGTCAATCCTGATTTGTACTCGATGCAGGCTCACCCGCCGGACTACGGAAAATACGGATTCCAGGTCCGGTTGCACGATTCCGTGTACGAAGGCGCTCCTCTTGTCTGGACGATTCTCCTGGACGACTCATCAATTGAAATCGAGAATTATTACATGCCGATCGAGGTCTACGAGTCGGCGCTTCACGACGCTGGGTTTCGAGAAGTCACATTCCATAAACTGACCCTCGCCCCCATTCCACAAACGTCTGAAGAAGGAGACTACTGGGAGGACATTCTCCGATGTCCCCCAGGGATCATGATCGACGGCATTAAGGCGTAAAGGCGATCCGCATTGAATATCTCCACCACCCTTCATATGCCGGAAATAGGGTAGAAGTACTTGTCGTGTCGAGCAAACCCATGTATTTCCCATCGACTCCGTTCAACTTGGCCGAGGCCCTGGAATGTTCCGATCTCGTGGATTTGGCTTATGGGATGTACTACCAATGGGTACAGCAGGGCAGACCACACACGCCCCTCAATTTGCGTTGGCAACCTCCTCGTGACTCGCCTTACCGCTTCGGCGAACCGATCTGGGGAAATTCCGAGGTGCTCTTATTTAGGGATTTGGAACCTTTTGCGTTGGTTACCCGGCAGGACGACAAGGCCTATGTCATTTTTCGCGGGACCGAAACCCTGGAGGATTGGTACAACGACGCCGAAATCAAACAAGTTCCTTACGAGGTGCCACACGTTTCCAATGTTGGCCTCGTGCATGAGGGATTCTTTGACCTGTATAAATCCCTTCGTCAGTCGCTCTTATCGCAACTCAATTCACTGGAAGGCATTCGCACGTTGTACATCACCGGCCATAGTCTGGGTGCAGCCTTGGCCATGGTGTCTACACCGGACTTGATGGCCAACGCATTTACGCTACAAACACCATTAGTCTTTCAATACAATTTGGCGGGTCCCCGTGCCTGCGATCCAAGGTTGGCCACCTTTCTTAACAACGGCCTCGCTCATATTTATCGGATTGTGAACAGTTGCGATCTGGTGCCGGAGGTGCCCCCGTCCGTGTACCTTGGATTTACCGAAAAGGTTTTGTACGAGCATGTGGGCTACCCTGTGACCTTCACCGCGCAATACGGGAGCATCCCAGGAAATCATGCTCATCACACCAGTTACCATTACGCGTTGAAACACCCGCAGCAACCTCAAGGGTGATAAGCCCCGTCATAGAGGGTATTGGCTCCGGCATTAACATACCAAAGACATAAATCCGCCATGATTGATTTTGCAGAATGGATTTTTAAAAAAGAGATTGAGGGATTTCTCGCTAGGCTTTCGTCACATTGGAAAGTCCATCCCCTATTTCATCTCGACAACACATCATTCCAGCCGGACTCAATGGCAACGTCATGGAGTAGTATGACTTTGCGGTATATGGCAGGGAATTACCACAAGCTTTGGCCTAGGGAGAATCCTCCCTAACATGGCATTATCCAAATATGAGTTTTGATGCCCCTTCCGATTCACCTCCCTTTCATTGATCCGTTTAGGATTTTATGGTGGGATATGACCGGAAGTAAGAAAATTGAGAGATTGTGACGATGGCACGAGACCGCATACTCAAGGAAATCCAAACGCTCGATCCCCAAAAGGATCATGAACGTATTGTCTTTTTGTCCACCTGTTACGATTTCTCCTTCGACACGACCCGCGCTCTGGAGTTGGCCTTGTTTCGCACCTTCTGTGTCCCGAGTATTTCCGGGTTGCTGGATCGGACCGGAGAATTCGGGAAAAGAACTCAAAAACGCTACGACGATACGGATATTCTGGTCAGTGAACTGATGGAATGGGGTTACAGCAGCGAGCGGGGCCGGCGGGCCATCCAACGAATCAACCGGCTGCATGGACGATTCTCGATTGCGAACGAAGACTTTCTGTATGTTCTTTCCACTTTTCTCTTCGAACCCATCCGGTGGAATCGGCGTTATGGCTGGCGACAAATGTGTGAGCAGGAACGCCTCGGTCTCTTCTACTTTTGGCGAGCCGTCGGACAGGACATGCAGATCCAAGAAATTCCAGAGGATTACCAGACCTTTGAGCGTTTCAATGTCGATTATGAACATGAACGATTCCGTTTCACCCCATCCAACCACCGTGTCGGAACCGCCACGGTTGAGCTGTTTGTTGGCTGGTTTCCAAGAATGCTGGCCCCGATGGTCCGCTCGGCTATTTATGCCCTCTTGGAGCCTCCGCTCATTACGGCATTCGGCTTTCCTGAACCGTCGCGATTGATGCGCCGGGCGGTGCCCTCACTCCTGAAACTTCGAGCCGGTATATTGCGATACCTCCCACCACGGCAACATCCCCGGCTACGAACGGAGATGGTTCATCCTTCACATCCTCACGGTTATGGGATCGAAACGTTGGGCCCGCCGGAGGAGACGAAAGGGAAATGAGGATAGGAGAGCTGGACTACCTATCTCTTATCCTCTTGTAGCGTGACCACGCATATACCATAAAATAACAGTTCTTCTCATAGGCCTTTTCGTTCACAAATGGGAGATTCCATCATGAACATAGAGTCCATAATTTCATTCACACGACATTCTCGCCTGGGGTTTTGGTGCCTCCTGTTGGCATTTCTTCTTACCGGTCTGACTGCCGGCTGTTCACATCAACCGTGGGACATCGACACTTACATCCAGAATCTTGAACGACCTGAACGGGATGAATACCAACAGCCGGAAAAAGTTGTCGAAGCGTTGAATATCACCCCCGGCATGGTGGTGGCTGATGTGGGAGCAGGCTCAGGGTACTTTACCCGCCGGTTCGCGAAAGCGGTTGGCGAAACGGGGCACGTGCTGGCCGTGGATATCGAGCAGAAAATGCTGGACTACAACAAACAGGAATTGGAGAAACTCGGGATGGCCAACCGATCCACATTCATTCTGGCTAACCGCACGATCCGTCACTTTCCGAAAACAGCGTGGACCTGGTCTTTCTGTGCAATGCGTATCATCACGTCGAACATCATGTGGATTACTGGGCCAAAATTAAATCCGCGTTAAAACCCAATGGACGGATTGTCATCATTGATTTCTACCACGATGAGCGGTCCGGCAAACTCAGCTTCTCCAAACATCATCTGGTTCCCAGAGAACGCGTCATCGCGAACATGGAGAAAGTGGGACTCACTTTGTCAAAGGAGCACACATTCCTCCCCCGGCAGTATTTTTTGGAATTTGTGTGGGATAAATAAAAGCTACTGGAGGCTACGAATTTGGCAGGATTTGATTTTTCGCTCACAGTGACCGAACGACAATTAGTCTTTGTGCGGAATCTTCTTAGATCAGTGCAGGAATGGGGACGTGGGCATCAGGTTAAATTCCGCTATCGAAAGATAAGTGAAAGTTCGTTTATTTGCCTAGTGGATGGATCTTTAATAAATATTCAATTTCTTGAAGCACTCATAGCCACATGTTTCCCGGTAATGGGATGTGCTAGTGGAGATCCATTGACAAATTTGGAGCGGTCAAGAGTTATTGGGAAATTAATTCGGAAATACAATGAAAGTCTCAGTCATTTTCATGCCTTTGTTATTGATACGGCAGATCTGATTAGGGGTACACCCAATTCAATCAATTTTAATTACGGATTAAGTTCCAATCTTGGAGAATACTTGCACGGATTATCCATTTCTTTTATTGGCTATTTGAGAGGCGAGGTTACCCACAGACAACATGCAGAGGAATGCCATACGGCCATTGAAGTCCTTTGTATGCAATTTCGTAAAGACGGTTCTTGGGAAAATAAAGTCGATGCAGCAATTGAGGCAGGAGCTTTATCAAAAAACTATAAAAATGATTTGGTTAGACTCAAAGACTTGCGTAAGGGAGCAAAGCATCGAGGCCAGCTATTTTCTGATACTGAGTTAAAGACAATTATTCCCACACTTGTAAAGGCAACGCATGAGCTAGTGATAAGTGTTGGAGCGGAGATTAGTAAACCAGAAAAGATATAAGAAGGTTTGGGTTCTGTTGCACTTAAGTTTTTTTATTTATAAAAATAGATCTCCGAAACTCAAAACGGTTTCTGCTGTCGGGTTTCAATTTTTATTTTAAATGGTACATTCGAAAATTTGAATTCCTTCAGAAATCCCCAATTTTTTGTGCTATTCCAATGAAGACCCTCTATGCTTCAAGCCTGATATGTGACCGTCCAGATGGCGTATTTTCCGATCCTTCTCCTGCCCTAGCGCCAATAGAACAAGACGCGATTGCACACATACGTTCTCCACAAATCCAAATATAGATAAAAATGTTTATTCGTTTTGACGTATAAAATAATTTTATACGTTAATTAGAATATTGCCATATTATCCGTTTTGGCGCATAATAAGGGCGGAGGGTAAACATGTCCGACCTTGCACGCAATCCGAAACAGATCGGTAATCTGATCCGGCGGGCCCGTAAACAGCGCGGCTTGAGCCAGACGCAGCTCGGGGAAAAGACCGGCTTGCGCCAGGCGACGATATCCCTCATCGAGACGGGTAATCCGGCCGCGACGCTGGAGACGATCCTGACGGTGCTCAGCGTCCTCGATCTGGAGTTCCGGATCGCGCCGCGATCAAAGGCGACCGCCGCTGATATCGAGGATATTTTCTGATGGCCCGCAGCCGCCGGCATGCGCCGCTACTCGTGCTGCTGAACAATCGCCCGGTCGGTCAACTCCACAAGGCCACAAGCGGAGCCATTGCCTTTCAATACACCACGGAATGGTTAGCCTGGCCACATGCCCTACCGGTCTCACTCTCGCTCCCTTTGCGTGAAGACGCCTACAGAGGGGAACCAGTCGCTGCCGTGTTCGAGAATCTATTGCCGGATTCGGATGCGTTGCGCCGCCGGGTTGCGGAAAAAGTGGGAGCGGGCGGAACCGATGCTTATAGTCTGCTTGCTGCCATTGGCCGTGATTGTGTGGGGGCATTGCAATTTGTCGGGGCGGACGATGATGTGGAGGGGATCGACGATTCCGCCACGATCATCGGGGAGCCCGTCAATGAGAATTCGATTGAAATGCTCCTCAACGGGTTGGCGCAAACCCCTTTGGGTTTGAGCGGTGATGACGCGTTTCGAATATCACTGGCTGGAGCGCAGGGAAAAACCGCCCTGCTCCGGCATAAGGGCAAATGGCTCAAACCCCGTGGCACCACACCCACTTCCCATATTTTTAAAAAACAGATCGGCCGATCGCCGAACGGACTGGACCTCTCGAATAGCGTTGAGAATGAATTTTATTGCCTGAAACTGGCGGCCGCATTTGGCCTGCCGGTCAACTGGGCGGACATCTACACGTTCGGAGAGACGAAATCGCTTGTAATCGAACGCTTCGACCGGCGCTGGACAAAAGACAAGCGGCTGTTGCGACTACCACAGGAGGATTGTTGCCAGGCACTCTCGGTGCCGCCCACCCGGAAATATCAACGTGAAGGCGGACCGGGAATGATCGAAGTGCTTGATCTGCTCAAGGGCAGCGATCACCCCATTGAAGACCAGGAAACCGTGTTAAAGGCCCAAATCTTCTTCTGGCTTATTGGCGCGACGGACGGGCACGCCAAAAATTTCAGCATTTTTCTCAGTCCAGGTGGCAGTTACCACCTGACGCCCCTGTATGACATCCTCACCGCTCAGCCGAGCTTCGAAGTGCGTCAAATTGAAAGCAAGCAAATGAAGCTGGCCATGTCGGTCGGAACCAAACGGCACTATCGAATCGGCGACATTCTCGGGCGGCATTTTATTCAGACCGTGGAAGGGGCGGGACTACCGAAAAAATCCGCCCTTGAGACTATTGAGAAAATGGCTGATACCGCCGGGCAGGCATTGGAAGCCATCGAACGCGTCCTACCGGCGGATTTCCCCGAGGTCATTCACCGGGCGGTCAAAATCGGCGTGACCAACCGTCTGTCCAAGTTGCAAATTGCATAAGCTGTAGGGGAGGGTACGTGCGATGGAGCTATTCGGCCCGGTTTTTCATGGGAAGGCCTCGCTGTTTCCAGCCTGACATGTGACCGTCCAGATACACAATATTTTTATACCCCACCGTCCAGAGAGCGAATTTGCCGATCCACGCTCTCGGGCCATGCTCGCAATAGACGACAATCGTGTCCTTCGGTGTGGCGTTGGTTTCCTTATGACGGCTCCAAAGGCCGTAAAAAGGCAGATGCACAGCGCCCGGCACATGCCCGGCATCGTATTCACTTTGTGAGCGGACATCCACGATCACTGGCGCCGTCTGTTTTTCAATTGAGGCTAACAGTTGCTCGGGGGTCATATCGGACAGGCCTTTCTCCGAACATGAGACAAGAGTGGTAAACACGATCAAACCGAAACACCAATGCAAGATGGTGTCAAAATAGGGAGAAAAGGGCAAACCCGTCAGGAAATTGGAGGTTGGTTTCCAAACTTTTGGAGTCAACATTTCTCCGCAAAGCTGAACAAGATGACTCCGCGGGATCCTCTCATCAATAAAATTGCCTCGTGCCTTTCCGTCACTCTGTGAGCGGTATTGCCGCCTACCATGGCCCGATTGCCCATATATGTAGTGTGAGCCATAAGTTGGGGCCGGCACCACTGCTCCCTGGTAAGCATTCATTGAAAAAAACCTCTTTGGTGCCTTTTTCGTGATATCCTGATCTGGGCGAAGCAAGCGGGACTCACTTCAGAGGGATGCATTGGTCGAGGTTATGTCATGGACGAATCCGAATCCACACTCGCAATGGTCGTCACCAACGTGCCAAAATCACAAATCGCTGCAAGAGCCAATAGAAAGCCTACCGAAATGCCCTCGGTTGCGTCCTTCAGGGGTAGAAGCCACGCACAGCTCGTGGGGATCGGCGCCATGATATTACCAACCTCGGTCCATCCGTTTTGATAGCTTGGGTCCTTCGCTTGTTCGACCGTGGCCCAAATACCGGTTGCCAGGAGCCCCGTCCCTGCCACGCTCAGTGTAATGGGCCCTACGACAGGCGCGTATTTACAGTTCACCTTCACCGATGAATATATTGTAAACGCCAGATCGAGAGCGACTGGGACGAACCCGGCACCCCAGTACGTCACGGTCGCCGTGTCTGCGTTCGACCAATCGGATGGTGACTTCTCCAGCACCTGATAAGGCACAGTGAACCCTTGAAACATCAGTGTCAGGACAATACCTGACCACGAAAGAAAGGTGGCGATGGGATCTTCCTCACCTTCGGATAGAGCAGCGAGACCATCGTTGGCGAGATCATCGGCTGTGTACAGAAAATATGAGATGCCGGCGAGTAGCGACATGACCTCCTGGAGCGACGTGAGTTCTGTTGTGGTAAGCCCACACTTGGGCGGTGCCTCTGTGTCCCCCGTTCCGAAGGACGGCCAAGGTATAGGAGAAGATGTAATGGTGCTGACCTGTGTGCTGGTAAAAGGAGGACTGGGCTTGGCAGGGTCACTCTTGGTTCCAAATAACAGTTTATAGAGGATGGTTGCCGGCACCGCAAGGATCAGGCTGAGCACATCCAAGATGGTCAGGTCGTCCCCCGGATTCTCAGGTGTGCCGGTAATCACATACTTGTACAACCACGAGAGTATGGGAATGTTGATAGTCTTGTTCAGAGCTGTCTGAAGAGTGGAGATTGCCGTGCCAAGCAGATCCAGCAACGCAACAAGGATATCTTCGACAATATCCAACACGAACATTACCACATCCTCAGCGGCTTGAAGGAAGGCCAGCATCGCGACGTCAAAGAACGCTTTCGGATTGCTCGTCTGAATTTGCAAAAAGTTCTGAAGCGATTGGGTTTTGCCTTGGAATTCCGAGGCCTGGGCCTGAACCAAGTTGTAGAGACTATCGAACGGACTCGTGTCTGCCAGAGAAGGCAACGCCGCGGCCAGGCTTGAGGTAGTCGCAAAGTGATGTTGCGCTTTGGAAGAGACGTAATGACAACGTGCGGCGTGGGCATGAAAGGTGTCATGGTACGCCTTCCCCTGCAGTACGGTTGACGAGCCGCCCTTTTGCTTGCTGGCGTACTGGTTGAAAGACAGGCCTGATTCAAAGACCTGTTCCGCATTCGTAAAGGCACTCTGAACCTCACCTTGGAGCGCAGCGAACTTTTCCTTTATGAGGCTCACCGCATCCTGATCGCTTGTCTGCAGGTTCGTCATGACGGAATTGATGTAATACTTGATCACGGTATGCGTATTCAGGATATCGGACCACTCAAACAGTTCCCGTAGAAAGGTTATCACTTCCTTGATGACATTAATGGCTTTCTTGATGTAATTGACCAGGACTTCTAAAAAGTCGCCGATGTCGTCAACGGTCTGAAGAACAAATTTTTTAACGGCGTTGCCAACAGTAATGATCACATTCACCACATCGTTTTCGACCGTGTGAAGAATATGCACGATATCCCTAAACACATGTTTAAAGAAATTTGCCACATCTCCCCAAATACCGGAAAAAGAAAAGTCAGCCTCAAGATCTGCGTGAGACCGTATACGATCCTGTGCCTCCTCCAGGGAAAGCGGTCGGATTCTCGGCCCACCCTCCGCGGTAAAGTCGAGTTCCCAGTGCGGCATGTCAAGTTGGCTCACATCGAAATGCGCCGACGGTGCAGTTCTTTTCTGAAGCATCAACTGTCCTGCCGTTCGGACAGTCGAAGCGACGGCATCAGCATCCGGATAGCCAGACGGCAGGACCCCGGCATTTTCAAGAGAGGCCGCGGTGACGGGAAGACTGGGATCCTGCCCTGCCAGACGGCTGAGGGTACCCTCGTCGGCCGGACACGCTTTCCACTCGCCTGAGGACATGAAGTCGGGCACGTTGATACTTAACACCGGCGCGGTCAGCGTCACAGCCCGTATGGCGACGGTTAGCTTGCCCAGTGTGTTGGTGACGATCTGTGCAGATTCCTGCGGACTGATATGATAGGCCAACTCGTTGGCGATAATGACTGCGGGACGGTCCGCCTTGATGTTCATCACCACAGAATGCACCGGGCTTCCATACTGATCGACAGCAACAATCTCTGTCCTGTACGTGCTCACCCTCTGGGGTGCCTGGGCGGGCGGGGTGGGACCGTCCAACTGCTGTACGAACCACGATCCATAGGTCACACTCGTCCCATCGGGCACTAACTTTTGGCTTAAGTGTTGGACCTCTTCAGTGAGGCTAACATCGAACACCTCCGGACCAAGCGGCATGACGGAGGGACATGCAATAACTTTTAACGCGTTACCCAGCGGGACCCAGTTCTGGTTGAAGACGGGATTGCCGGATGACTCCGTCGCCGTTTGCCGCAGCAACCAGAGCTGACCCTGAAGATCAAGCGCGAACACCATGTAGCGGTTTTCACTATCAACCCCAAGGGCCACAGACTGTACGCCTGTCGGTGCCGTTCCCGTGGCAAGCAAATCCAAGGTCGTGGGTGCCCCGGCGGAAAAATCTCCAACGTAGAATAATTGATTGTTGTTGGTACGCACCAGAAAGGCGCTTTGCCCCGCTGTCGCCGGCAGACCATGGAACCGGGTAATTGTTAACGGACCCGTCGCGAGAGGGAAATTTTTCCATTGTGAGTTGGCCGCCCACTGAAACTCCCCACTCACTATTGAACCGCACCGGTAATTGACCGTCGTCCCCTCCGCAGAGGCTACCGGCTGCAATATGGTCAATTGGGCCGACTGCAGTCCAATGACGACAAGATATGCGGGAGTTGTCGACGCGGAATCCATCTCAAAGTTTTTCGTCCACAAATCAGTACTGTCGTTACGAGAGATCAGAAAGAACGTGGGCTGCGCTTCTGTGACGGATATGCCATAGAGGAAGTGGTTGCCTTTGGGATCGCAATACACATCCGCCTGCGTCGTCATACCCAGAACAGCCGGCGGAGAAGGCATGGAATTCCAGTAACCCTCCGATGAGCGCTGCATCCATATAACGGCCTGTGTACTACTTCCAGATGTTGCCGGATAAAAGACAAGAACGTTTAGCACTCCCTGCTCGTAAAACCCGAGGAGTGTCGAGATGGGGTTCGGGACCATAATTGGAATGGGAATAAGGTTTTGGTTCCAGCCGGAATGGGAGGATTGATCCCGCACAAAATGCAGCACACTGGTGTTGTCATGCCCCACAGTGAGCAACTCGTTTACCAAAGTGCCGTTCACCTGATTTGTGACGACGATAAACTTTTCGGTGAGTTCGTTGGCGACAGGCGGAGTCATCACGGACAAATAGTCTTCGATCAGGCTCGAACTTACGGTCATACCAGAAGCGATGCGCGTCATGTCTCCCTCCCTGGATTGAATGATGGAAACGCGATAAGAATTGCGCGGCAGCACGATCGAAGAGCAAAACCGGAAAGACGGCCTTTTCGATTCGGTCTCCTCAGACCGTAGCACTTCAACCGTTAGCTCTTTTCACATTGGAGTATCTGCATATAAGGAAGTCCGGTCGATGCCGTGCCGGAAACTCCGGAATAGTTTTGGGTTCCCGAATGGCCGTAGCCCCAAGCCTTCCAAATCATAAATTGAATTAATGACTTACTGCCCGGCGTAAAACTACCCGAAAACGAGTGCGCATGTGTGCGATTTTCATGTGGAGCTAAAGGATCTCCCCCAAAAGTGGCAAACGGGCTGCCGCCCGCAGGGAGGCCGACCATGAACCGTCCCTGGGTTGCCGCCGGCTGAGTCCATCCCGAAGGGCAGTCAAGACCCGCGGTAAACATGAGGACCCCGGTTGGAATGTCGCCCGAGCCGGGCGGCTCATTAGACTTCATGCATACAAGAAGCTGCACGTATGGGACTTCAGAGGTAGAAGCCGCTGTCGTGCCGCCGAACGTATAGTTTCCCTCCGAAGTCTGGCTATCGTCGCAGCAACCATCAGCACCATAAATATATGTGGATGGAAGTGTAATACTCGAGCTGAAACTGTGGGTATGGGTCCGATTCTCGCCGCTGGCGAGCGCTGTTTCGACTTGATCTTGTGTGGTCCCGTTCGGCATCACCGGAACGAGAAAACGCCCTGTCACCCTGTCTAGGGTGTTTCCGGTGGGCGTCCATCCTCCGGGACATTCCTTGGCGTTAAAGAAGGCGATGAACTGACTTGGATACGGGTCCTGAGCATACCCCACGAGAGGAACACTGAATGCCGTCGCCACAAGAATCATGATGACGAGTGGGGCTGGCGAGAGTTTTTCGAGGAATTGTGTCAAGCTCGATATGCGCATACGTACCCCCTTGCTATTCTTTTTGACACACAACAAGTTGAATAAACGGCAGGTTTGATGTCGCCTCTTGCACGTCTCCAGAGATAGTGTACGTGCCCGATTTGGCATAAGCGTAGTCTTTCTCACCGGTGGCTAGCGCAGCATGCTTGTTGGGAAGCGTGAGATCGGTCTTGTAACTATGGACATGCCCCGGCGCGGTCATATCCTGAAGCGGAGTACCAACCATGACGCCAGAATCCGATGATTTTTGAACCGCGACGACGGCGCGTCCCTGGACGTTGGTGGCAACACTCCAGCCCGTGGGACATGATGCCGTGGTAAAAAACGCCACCATGCCGGAAGGCGTGCCATCAGTGCCCGAAGGATTGGTCGCGATGGCATTCGATCCTGCCAGGAAACCGGCGACCACAGCTATCAGGACAAAGCCCCTGACGCTCCATTGTACGGGTTTATTACGCATGTCCATACCTCCTTACAAGATTTTCCGTCGGCGGCCGAGCCAATGGTACACATCATATATTCAAAATGTCTACAAATTTTGATCAAGAATTTTTCCTGCGAACACCCATGCAACTTTGATGAAGTCAATTGATATTTCCCTGATTTTATTGTTACTGCCAACTCCGCTTTTCCCACTTCTGAACTACCATATGGAAAATGAAAATTTCCAACCACCTTCATTTCATTGAGGCCCATGTCAACTTAATCAAATATTTTTCTGGTCGAGAATGATAATTTTCCAGTGTTTCCCATTTTTTACAACAAGCAACATATATCGATCCGCTATCCGGGAATACCAACTAAAACTGGTAATTTGTGTAGTTGTAGAGGATTAAGAAAACTGAAAAAGGCGATGCCGCTGCCGATTTATCACACACACTTATGTGTTTCGTTCTTTCACATGAGCGCAGCTTTAGGGCCTCGCTGATTTTGAGTGGCTCCGATTCTTTGTCCGGTTATTTGACGAGAGACGGCGAACCATTTTCTTTGCGTATCCTTTGGCAATCAATCTGAGCGCCGAATGCTTTTGCGTAGGCCGAGGGAAATACAAAGTATCCGATAATTTTCCTTTTTTTCGGTCGAGATTCGAAGATGTTTCAGGGTCACAGACTTCCTAAAGGGTTTCAGCCAAGCCTTCCTTCCGATACAATCCCTCTAAAATCTATGTTGCCTTCCACCCCCTGGGCTTGCCCCTCTTCTCCTGACATTTTTAGGAGCCTGTCGCCAGGCGTGGTCCATGTGTGGCGTGTTCATCTGGATATGTCACCCCGGCAGGCTGCTCTCTATCGTGCCGACCTATCTGAAGATGAACGAGCACGGGCAAAACGGTATCGGCTTCCTCACCACCAATACCAATTTATTTCAACCAGAGGCATTCTTCGAAATTTGATTGGTCGGTATGTGGGAGTTCCCCCTGGTACTCTCGGACTTGAGAACAACATACAAGGGAAACCCTCTCTGACCGAACCGCCCCATCCATCATTACAATTCAATGTCTCTCATACAAATGGAATGGCATTGCTGGCCTTCACGGTTGAACACGCTGTGGGGATTGATGTAGAACAGGTCAACCGGAATGTCAGCGATCAGGATATCGCCACAAGGTATTTTTCTCCCCAAGAGGCCGCGTACCTTGCTACCCTTTCACCTGACAAGCGGACCCAAGAGTTTTTAGCCTACTGGACCTGCAAGGAAGCGTATCTCAAAATGCAGGGGATTGGGCTATCAGGTGGAATAGCTCAATGTGAGATCGCATTCGACCGGGATGGATTGAAGGCTACTGTGCGGTCAACATATGAACCCGATCGGGGGAACGACTGTTTACTCTTTCGCATCAATGCAGGCCAGGCTCACATCGGAGCCCTATCCGTAGACTGTCCTTCGGTTGAAGTGTTGTTTTGGGATTGGAAGGATTAAGGGGGAGTTGAACAAGCCATCAGCGAAGTTCTCGTCTCTTGGCCATGCTCACCTACTCACCTGCAGGTTCCGCGTCAAAGGGGAGTGAGGCTATCGGACGGAGCAGGCCATACTACGGCCTTGCTGGACAGAACTTTTTGCACCCCCTCTCATTGCACGTGGTCCCTCTACTATGAAAGAGTCAGGGGTGAAACTATTGGAAATTGAATAAATCCACAGTCCTATTAATGCGCGGCCTCTCCCTTAAATCGAACAGGTTCGTTGCCTTGTAAATGGTCCGGGGTAAGATAGTATGTGCCTTTGAGACTGGCATCCCAAATTGATTGAGCCGCCGGTTCATTCCCTCCGGTCAACAGATACACAAAACCTCCAAATAACCCGCCCACGCCGGCATAGACCACTTTGAAGGGCGTATACAAAATCGATAACGCTCCACTCGCGACTTGAAGTCCCAAAGACGAATCGTCCGAGTTCTCTGAATTTTCGGCAACCACCGGCGCCGCCACATCAGACGCGGGCGTGACTTCCTCAGCAACCGGTTCAGTTAAGAGGGTCACTTGCTCCTGTGCCATCTCAGTTGGCGGACCCGGCTCTGACTGGGTAGCAGCACCTGCGTTAGGTGAATCCAATGGGACCGTCGCCGACTGAGTTGTAGCAGGTGAGCTGGAGGGATCAACCGCTACCGGCGCCATCTGAGGAGCTACCGGAGCCATCTGAGGAGCAGGAGACTCGCTCGGACTCTCTGCGTTCACCTCCTGTGACGGGGAAGGGGAGGATACTGGTTTCTGCCAAGCCTGCTCAAGGGCCAGAATGGTCAGATCTTGTATCACCCGCTCGGACACCACCACTGGGTCAGAACTCCAAGCCTTTCCTTCAAAGGCCACCTCGCCTGCACCGGCATTCATTCCAAGAATATCAACGACGACCTTGTTCATGGGTGGAGATCCCCCACTTACCGGCTCTATTGTGGAATTCAATGAAGTTTCGTTTACATGCACAAATACCACCAATGTCGCCCCAACCTTACGAGCTCCACCTAGAGCCTGAGCTTGTCCTTCCGTCCCTTTTCGAGAAGCAAATTCAGGACCTCCCTCCTCTTGTACAACCTGTCGATTGACCACCAGTAATTGATGGTCATTTAACCAATCCAAAGCCTGATTGACGGCCGCCACATGATTCCCGCGCACTACCACCTTCGTTCCCGGGCTTGGTTGCGTCACCTGAAACCCTTCTTTTTTATAGGCTTCATTCCCGTTGGGACCGCCAGCGCATCCCAACGAAATACCAAAAGCAAGCAGAACGATCAGGTTTCTCATGTGCCGACAACCTAGATCCGACATAGTGATGTTCCCTTCATTACCATTTCTATTGTAAAGAGCCGCGTTTGTAGGCCCGATAAGAAGCTTTTCAGAAATCCAGCTCAATAATGACGTGATCCGGGTTTCCTGCCCAACATTCACTTGAGAATTGGAGGATTTTGCGTATACGGTCCGGTTTCAACTGAAAAATTAGCATATGACAACCGTCTTGAAAAATTAAAATACCACAAGTCGAGCCTTTACGGAGAGAGACCCGTTAATTTTTCTCTTTTCTGATAAATGGAGTAGACTCTTGTTTGAAGATCATCCTGGACGTCCATAACAGAAAAAAAGATTGGTTTTTAGCCTTTTGACCGAACACTTTACCTTTCCATCACTCTTCCTGTAGGGACTGGAATTGCGTGAGCCCCGGCTTCCCGAGTATGCTAGTGAAGTGAGTAATTAAGCCGATAGACCTGGATAAACGATAAACGCCCAAAAATTTTCCAAAACTTTGTATGGCTTTGCGAATTCTGTCATTTTTCATCGAAGGCGTCACCTGGCGAGTGGCGAAAACCCCTGCGGGCTATTGCCACCGTGGCCTTTCGACCATGCCAGAGTGGGTTCCGGGAATTCCCTCCGGCGTATCCAAGGATATTGTCGAAAGCACCTTTCAACAATTTCCCTCTGATGATGACTCCCTCCAACCCCACAACATCACATTCAAATTGACCTATCGTGTCGGGTCTTCCAATATTGAATGTTTTATTTTTTCTTCACCTGACGACGACCTCTTTTCTGTCAAGATTCCTCCTGGTACGTTCATCGCTCTTCAAGAAGCACTTCCCTCCCAGACTATCCCACGCATGAGAGTCGCCCGTTTGGCTGTGCATCATGCGATTGCGTCCGGAATGCCAGGGATAGAACTTCTTCCAGGAAGTCCTATATACGAGTCAGTCAAATCCCAATTATCAGGGTCCTGTCTCCAAAAATCGCCGGTGTGAGTCTTTCGCTTTCTATCGCACTGACTAGTCCTCTCTCCATCCCAGGCCGTTATCCAGGGCTACTGGTTGGAAAATATTTTTTAATGGACCATATGGCAAGTCTCTGAAAATCCTGCTATCCGGCACAATCCACCTTCTGACTCTTCCCAAAGCCACGAAGTGTCACCGGTTTTCTCGTCA
This sequence comes from Candidatus Nitrospira neomarina, assembly GCF_032051675.1. Taxonomy (NCBI): domain Bacteria; kingdom Pseudomonadati; phylum Nitrospirota; class Nitrospiria; order Nitrospirales; family Nitrospiraceae; genus Nitrospira; species Candidatus Nitrospira neomarina. The sequence goes on along the minus strand of NZ_CP116968.1, from coordinate 3,821,018 downwards.
TAAATCATCCATCAGCTTATCACCCCGGCAATCCACCCTTTTCCCCCTACCAAAGCTGTGCGCAATCCTGTTGGTAAGGTATGCATAAAGCGTCAAACACATCGCCGACAAAACCATCATCAATTTTTCAAAGAATTCAATTATTGTGTTGTTAATAAAAAAATAACACAAGATATACGGTGAGGGTATTCCCCCCGTCACATTACGTATGCAACAATAGGGTACACTTTCCCTAAAAGAACGAACAACTGATCCGGGAAAAGTTGAATGTTCTTATGGTGTTTCCGAGGAACACATCGTGGTGAGCAACCGTTCTCCCTCTCTCAGAAAACTTGTGCTGATTGTGGATGATGAGCCTGCCGTCCGCCGAACTGTACGGGGTGCATTAGAATCCTCTGGCATTGAATGCGCCGAGTCGGAAAACGGCGCCGAAGCACTGGCATGGTTGGAAGAAAACGAAGTCGATCTCGTCCTGGCTGACTATCACATGCCTATTATGAGTGGACTGACCTTGTTGGAACGAGTCAACGGTTCCTTGAATGGCAGAACCCCTCGGGTCATCCTGCTCAGTGGAGTAATTGACGAAATACACAAGCACAAAGCCAAGGGACTTGGCGCCTATGCGATCATTGACAAACCCTGTAATTTCCGTGAACTTGTCGAAAAAGTAAACGAGGCTCTCGATTTCTAATTTCCCCCCTCCCGGTTGATCGCACTAAGGGTCGTTTCGACCTAGACATTTCAAGAGTAAGCCGCTGTCGGGTCATCCCCCACCATTCAGGAAATGTTCTACGGCATTGCCCTTGTGCTAGGAATCAGTCAACTACCGCTCGGTAATAATGAACTTCCCATCGTAGTCTATGGCTTGCCGATTCTATTCATCTTTAAGTGTTTCCCTGATCCTGATCGCCTTTTTGAGTTGGTGGATTTTCCCACAACCGGGAAAGGCGGAAAGTTCCGCGCCAGGTATTCATTGGGGTGCGCTCGACTTTCCCGATCAAGAACCGGTGCTGACCACCGGACTCTCCATATTTCGCTTTACTGAATTTAATGGGGAAGGGAAGCGGTTTAATGGCATTCGGGAAACCATCGGATTAAATCTTATTACCACCAGTTGGACACGCCACTGGTCAAATTCCCTCGAAGGATGGAGCACCAATCTGACCTTCGGAATTGGCCCTACAAGAAATCAGCCTTCAGAATCCCTCCAGAACGATTTCGTCCATGACCGCCTGTTTGATATCCCTCAGGTTCCGGTTGAAACGAAACGAAAAGAGACCGATTTTACCATATCCGGTTCAATCACCCGATGGGGAGAACTCCCTGGACAACGCCGGGTACTATTTCTTGGGGGCGGGGGACAGACCGGAAGCCTCTATCAGGAACTCTTTGCCCGTGGGGGTTTTCGCCGCTGGTCACCGTTAAAAACCATCGACAATCTGAGCGGAACACATAATGGCTGGATTGCAGATGTGTTCAGACCTCTCCGATTGTCCGGAATGGTGAGGGCCGGGCGACTTTTCAACGGCGCCGCGTTCCATGATTTAGCCAATCATTCTATTGCCGCCCAAGGCTCCCTTAGCTATGGCTGGTATGATGAGAAAACATTTCGGCCCTTGTTTGAGGTCGAAATCGGGGCCACCATTGATTCCGGAATGTTTAATGGAAACCAGGGAAATTCATTGGAGGAAAGCTTTTGGACTTTTGCGATCCGTGCCCACCCATTTACTTTCGAAACATGGAACGATCAATTAAGCGGCCAAGACTTCGGCCCAACGTATGGAGGCAAACTCATGATGGATCTCTCGTTCCTGCTTCCTGATTCCTGGAAAGGGCATTGACTCTCGCTCCGGTATACACCTCTAAAACGGATTTTGTCCGGGAAGCCCCGTGGCTCCTATTCACCTAATCACCAGATGCCGGAGTAAGAGGTAACCGGCTCCAGGTCTCTCCGGCATCCGTGCTTCGGTACAACCCTCCTCCATTGGTACCGACATACAGAGTGCGGGAATCCAGGGGGCTCATCTGAAGACTGCGAATACTAGCTGCCTCCAATCCCTGTATTTTCGGTTGCCAGGTTTCTCCTCCGTCCTCACTTTTTTGAACCCGATCACTGGTCGCCATATACAAAACTGACGGGTTAGTGGGATCCAGTTGAATGGCACTAATATAGGCGTGTTGAATGCTACCTTCGACCTTTGTCCAATGTTCGGCCTGGTCGATCGACTTATATAATCCATCCGTGGTCCCTGCATACACCACGTCACTATTCGTTGGATCTACCACGATTCCATTGACTCCCAACACCATTGAAGCCATTTTGGCATCTGAGGCCACCATGCCCGTCGAGGCTTTTTCCCAACTTTCCGTGGCATTGAGCGTGCGATAGACACCTCCCGTCGTCCCCGCATATAAGACATTTGGACGCTGGGGATCGATTGCCAGGGTGACCACAAAACTCACCTCCGTCATGCCTTGCATCCGTTCAGTCCAATGTCGACCGCCATCCAAACTTCGAAAAACCCCGACGGTTGTCGCCGCATACACCATCTCCGTCCCCAAAGGATTAAACACAATCTGATTGACAATGGCCGAGATCGTGCCTTTCTGAATCCCGGAATTGTAGGGATGCCACGTCCGGCCCCCATCCGGGCTTTTATAGGTCCCATCGCCCATCGTTCCCGCAAACACGGTGGCAGACAGTTGGGGGTCAAGGGCAAGACTAATCACTCGGGTCCGGGCTAATTCGCCCGCAAATCTGGTCCATGTGGCCCCCGTATCGGAAGACTTGTATACAGCTTCATCCGTGGCCACATATATAATGTTGGGTTTGGTGGGATGTAAGGCAATGGACACAATGGTATCGCTTCGTTGACCGCAGGCCGTCAATCCGAGCACCAGGGACACAAGGAAGGTCACAAGAATTCGGGACATCTTAAAATGAATTGTCATTGATAAAAGTCCAGAAGTCACACGTCATCGTGATGGGCGGTACGGTTCGGCATATCCGGTCAGTTCGACATAACCCTGACCATGAATATTCTCTCCCTTCCAAAGCCCGGTGACATCCACGGCTCCTTCCCAGTATGTCACGGCGGTACTTCGTCTGGTGATAAGTTCTTGATTGGCCATTCTGGGAGAGATATTCAACTCCACCTTTTCAGACGGAATAGATAACGTCCATTGACTAGGGTAGCGCGCACCACTGGCCGGACTGATCCAATGTTCTTGCACGCTTACATTAAGGGCTTCAAGAGAAATGGATGTCGAGGATCCATCCGGCCTCACCAATGTTCCACTGGATGCCGCATCAAAGGTTCCATCCTCACGGCGAAGACCATAGGCCATGATGTCATAATCATTCTCAAGTTGCAGGCTGAACCAATCCCATCCAACGAGACCGTCCGAGAGGTCTGCAGATCCAAACTCATGATCCATCCAACTTACGCCGTTGACCGCCAAAGGCACCCCCTGTACCACCACCGATCCAGTTGTCTGAAGTCGAGTCATTGAATAATAATGGGAAGTGGCCTCTGCTTCCCGGCCTTTCCGGCTCACCCCGTCTGTGCCGTGAATAACGGGGGGTTTACTCGATTCGAGTATCAAATCAATGGAAAAATCTTCAGCCTGCGCCTGAAGATGAAATTGTCCATGATCGGGTGCCACCGTCTTCAGCACCCACCGATCGATCCACACATGGAGCCGATCCGCTTCAGCTCCGGCCTTGTTGATTCCGGCACGACTCAGCTTCTCTGCAAACTGGAATTGCTCATTCGCTTCGTCGGTTAACGCGAAATGGGCAAAATACAGGTGTCGCATGGCCCATGCAGAAGGATTGCTCCAGGCATCGGGTGAGTCAATTCCACGACGAAAAAAGGTCAATTCGTACCCAAACCGTCGACCAGTCGTGGTGGACAGATGTCCGGTAAAATACCACCACTCTGTCTGAAATTGCTCATGACTGCCATGGTCCCGGGGGAACGCATAGACGTATCCGGGGCGGGCAGGAGTAAATTCGTGATATCCAACGCCTGGGGTCTCTCCAAAGACTTCCGAAACCCCAGGGAGTGAAAACATGAACAGGAGCGAGATCTCTCGCCACAAAGATCTCGTGCTCACCTCAAGACCTGCAGAATCGTCGCGTGGGTGAAGGCCGTCGTCCACTTCATCCTTCCGTTTATACCACGACCTTACATAGCGTACAAATCCCTTGGCACACAAGGATTTTCTCAGTTTGCCGAACTCCTTTGGGTCACGATTTTACGTTGACTTTCCCGAAAATTCTCCGCTATCGTACCCTATGCCTTCAGATTTTCCATCAGCCGAATTCGGCAAATTTCCGATACCGGACAGCGTGCCAATTTTTCCACTGCCCAACGTCGTGTTTTTCCCTGAAACCTATTTGCCACTACACATCTTTGAACCCCGTTACCGGGAAATGGTGCATGACGCATCCGGTCAGGGAGATTGCATTGGCATGGTCTTGCTCAAGGACGGTTGGGAAGACGAGTATGAGGCGGATCCGCCGATTTATCCCATCGGATGTGTGGGGCGAATTATCAGCTCACACAAACTGGCTGACGGTCGGCTTAATATTGTGTTGCAAGGCCTTCAGCGATGTACCTTTGAAGAGCAAGAGGTCTCAACGCCCTACCGCCAAGCACGAATTATTCCGAATGCACAAAAGGGCGCACCCTCCCTGGACATCGAAACCCGCATTAATCTGGAGCAAATTACCCAAGAATATTTGACCTGGAAAAAGGCTCATGAGTTGTGTCAGGTGATCGCTTCTGGCAAACTCACGGATTCCATTCTGGTTCATAACCTTTCAGCCGGTCTTGATTTGTCACCCGTGGAAAAACAATTTTTACTTGAATCCGGCCATCTCATCCAGCAAGCTCGCCGCCTGATTGATCTCATCCGCTTTAAACTTGCCGATCTTCGAACGGCACAAGGATAACACACCATGTCTGATGCCGTTGCCATTGAGGTTAAAGGGCTGGGGAAAACCTACGACACCGTGACCGCGGTGAAGAATCTTTCCCTCTCCGTCATGCAAGGAGAAATTTTTGGCCTACTGGGACCCAATGGGGCAGGGAAGAGTACCACGCTTCGAATTTTAATTACGACCCTCAGTCCCACATCCGGGACCGCAACCATTTTCGGACATGATGTCGCCAAAGAAGCCGATACTATTCGACGGATGATCGGCTACGTTCCGCAAGAACGGGCTATCGACCGCTTTCTTACCGGTCGGGAACATCTGCTGTTGCTTGCGGATCTCTATCATCTCCCAAAAAATGAAGCCCTCACCAGGATTGCATCGCTCCTGAAGCTGGTCGATCTGGAAGAACATGCCGATCGCGTGGCCAAAGGATATTCCGGTGGGATGAAACGCAAATTGGATATTGCCTGCGGTTTATTGCCCAATCCCAAAGTACTCTTTTTGGACGAACCCACACTCGGACTTGACGTTCAAAGCCGCCTCAATATCTGGCAATACCTGCGGAAATTGCGCGAGCAGGGCATGACCATCGTCATGACCACCAATTACCTGGATGAAGCCGACCAGCTTTGTGATCGAATTGCTATCATTGACCGCGGCGAAATCCGCGCCATTGGCTCTCCAAAGGACTTAAAGGCCAGTTTGGGTGGCGATGGCGTCTGGCTCACTCTTGGAGACCCGCAGCCTCAGGTTCTCGAAACCCTCTCAACCGCTTTGAAAGCCTTGCCCTTCATACGTGCCATTCGTCCCACTCCACAAGGGCTTGATATCCGCGTCGATGCTCCCGAGAAGGCATTGCCTGCTATTCTCGAGGCCACAAATCGAGTAGGATGTCTCCTCGATGGAATCGAATATCATCGGCCGAGGCTGGACGACGTGTTTGTGGCTCACACAGGCCGGTCCCTCAAAGACCAACCCCCTGAACCCACGACCTAAGATCTTATCCTGTAGTTTTTCACTGTTCTGGAAAGGTTTTCTCCATGAATGAGCAAATTCAAGAGGTACTTGCCCTGACCAATCGATGGGTCAAGCGATTGAGCCGGGAAAAGTTCAGTATGTTGTTTACGCTGATACAGCCCATGCTGTTTTGGCTCATCTTTTTCGGCAACCTGTTTCAGCGAGCAGCCGATATACAGGTCGTCCAAGCCCCGAATTACATGAGTTTTCTTGCAGCCGGTGTTGTCGTGATGACCGTTCTCAATAACGGGCTGGCCGGTGGCGTCGACTTACTGTTTGATAAAGAAAACGGGTTCCTGGAACGACTAATGGCAACCCCTATCAGACGATCGTCCGTAATCCTTAGCCGGTTTTTATTTGTGATGGCCATCACCGCCATGCAAATTCTGGTTATTCTGGGCGTGGCCTTTCTATTTGGAGTGAGTGCGGAAACCGGGATATTAGGGATCGCACTCATTCTGGTGATCGGCATGCTGTTTGGTGTCGGGCTCACCGCCATTTCCATGGCCATGGCGTTTTCCGTGAAAAGTCATGGAGATTTCTTCTCGGTGTTGGGCTTCCTCTCGCTCCCGATGATCTTTCTCAGTTCCGCGCTCGTACCATTAGCGGCAATGCCGGGTTGGATGAAATCACTGGCATTTTTCAATCCGATGACCTGGGTCATTGATGCCATCCGGCCGTTGATTCTTACCGGTTGGAGCGAGGCGCTCCCTCAGGTAGCTATCGCCCTTGGAGTCCTCGCCGTCTTCGACGCCCTGTGTCTCTATGGGGGTGCCCGCGCGTTCAGGCGCTCGGTCGGCTAACGCTCTTTTACCACATTATAAACTCCTCGACGGGACGCCTCTTTTTCTTTGGGGAGGCGTTGTCGTATTTACCCGGGACGAACTTTCTTGCACTCGCCTTCGGAGACAAAAATTCAGGCTCTGCTTCGTTTGTTATCCGACCCCAACGAACAGGTCGCCAAAACGATCCAGGACGAATTCGTCCGTATTGGGCCCTCAGCCTTACCATTTCTGGAAAAAGCCGGCGCAGATGATACGGCATTGGAATCCCGGGTTGCTTTTGTCAAAAATGAAATTCTTTTTGAGCAACTCAAAGAGGAATTCAGCACGTTTGTTACCCATTGCTCCCGGCAGATGGATTGGGAGCAGGGGGCCTTCCTCATCGCCAAGATCGCCTATCCGGATGTCGATATTCCCCATTATCAGCAGTGCCTCGATCAGCTCACGGAAGAATTTCGAAAAAAATGGCATTCCGAAGATTCAGCGCCGGGGAAAGTCGCCAGACTCCTCAGCGCGTTCCTCTTTAAAGACAAGGGATTTTCCGGAAACCGCATCCATTACCACGACCCAGACAATAGCTATCTGCATCGGGTTATCGAATCCCGGCAAGGGATTCCCATCTCTCTCTCGGCCATCTACGTGTTTGTGGGAAACCGTTTAAATTTGCCCCTCTCCGGGGTCGGAATGCCGGGACATTTCCTGGTGAAGATTGAAGGAGAGCCGATTCCGCAATTTGTGGATTGCTTTAACGGTGGGGCACTCTTACGGGAACAAGACTGTGAACAATTTATTACGGCATCCGGTTTGGACTATTCTCCTGAGTTTTTGGAAAAGAGTCCGACACGTTTGATTCTTGCCCGCATGCTCCGAAACCTGTTGAGTATTTATGAGCGGGAAGAACAGAATCCCATGACGGAGCGAATACAGTCCCTGCTTCAAATCCTGGAGGACTCTTCCGCCGATCAGGATCCCTCTTCCTAAAGACTTTCCCAAATAAGTGACCATCATTCGAGATAGCGCATGATGCGTCCAAGATTGCCCCAATAGGGCCATTATTTTTCCTTTCCCAGTTCAGCCGATCTTTTAAAGTTTTGTGCTTTCTGATCTCTCGATCAGTCGTTTTTTGCACTTTTTCACCTCAAGGGCTAGTCTAAGCCACCTAATCCGAAGTCTTGATACGCGGTATGGCTCAACAACGAAATCGTGTTGAGTGCAATAGAGGGACGTTAAAATCAAGTTGATCCGGCAGAAAACAGGCTGGCAATTCCTGCCGTGAGGCTTTCACAACCAAGCCGTGGAGCCCTAGTGATGAAATACCTTCAACAAATCTGGGGGTCGATCCCGGCCAAGAAAACAATGAACTCGGTAATTCTCACTTATCTGCTTGTTCTCCTGGGGTTGACTACATTTGAGTTGGTCGAAGAATTCTTTTATCCCGATTTCGAACGATGGCAATCGCAGGTGACTACCATCATTTTCGGCAGTCTTTGCGCTGGTATAGTGGCTTTCATCGTTTCGCATCGGCACGATACTCTTCGACAACAGCTCATCGAGGAAATCGATGAACGGAAAAGGACACAAGAAGAACTGCAAAAGTATCAGGAGCAGCTAGAAGAGCTAGTCAAGGAGCGAACCCGTGATCTTGAGGCCAAAACTGGAGAGCTTGAACAGGCAAACATTTATCTTCACCGTGCCAATCGTCACAAATCTGTCTTCCTTGCCAGCATGAGCCACGAGCTTAGGACACCGTTGAACTCCATTATTGGCTTTACGGGGATCATGTTGAAGGGAATGGCTGGCGAGATTACCGATGAGCAAAGCAAACAGCTTGGCATGGTGAAGAACAGCGCCAATCATCTTCTAACCCTCATCAACGACGTTTTGGATGTGTCTAAGATTGAGGCTGGGAAAATAGACTTTTGCCTTGAGGAATTTGGCATTGATGAGGTGGTGACCGAGACGAAGGAGAGTGTCTCTCCTGCTGCTCAGACCAAGGGCTTGGAACTTCTCACGAACGTACCCGAAGACATCACGATCTTCAGTGATAAAAGACGCACAAAACAGGTTTTGTTGAATCTGTGCAGCAATGCTGTAAAATTCACTGACCATGGAACCATAGAGGTGGCAGCCAAGGCGTTAAACGATGAAAAAGTAGAGATCACGGTCAGGGATACCGGGATAGGGATCAAAGGAGAGGACATGCATGAGCTCTTTGAACCCTTTCAACAGGTTGGGGTGTCCATTACCAAACGGCAAGAGGGAACCGGACTTGGATTGTATCTCACCAAGAAGCTGGTCAATCTACTTCGGGGCGAGGTCTGGGCCAAGAGTCGTTATGGCGAGGGGAGTGAATTTACCGTTGTTCTACCCCTGAGGTATAAGGAGGAATCAAAGGATTGAAGAAAATCTTGTTAGTTGATGACAACGAAACCAATATGTATTTGGCAAGGTTCATCCTCCAGCAACATGGGCATGAGGTCATCGAGGCAAGAAATGGAGCGCAGGCAATTGAATTGGCACTCAAAGAAAAGCTCGATATGATTATCATGGATATACAGCTTCCTGACCTCAATGGCCTTGAAGCCACAAAAAGGATACGAGCCTCTGAGATAGGGTCAAAGGTTCCTATTATCGCTTTTACTTCTTATGCCATGCCTGGTGACAGGGAGAGATCCCTCGCTGCTGGCTGTACCGGTTATATCGAAAAGCCCCTTAATCCCGACACCTTTATGGAAGAGTTAGGAAAACACATGTAGATAATCGCTATGAAGTGAGAAGAACATGAGAATCCTAATCGTGGATGATAAAAAAGAGAATCTCTATCTCTTAGACTTTCTGTTGAAGGGAAATGGGTATGAGGTTGAGACAGCGAATAACGGAGCCCAGGCTCTGGAAAAACTTCATGTGAAAAACTTTGATCTCATAGTTTCTGACATTCTTATGCCTGTCATGGATGGTTTTCAGCTTTGTCGGAATGTCAAGAAAGAAGAACAATTGAAAGCGATCCCATTGGTTTTCTATACAGCTACGTATACGGACGAAAAAGATGAAGAGTTCGCTCTAGGATTAGGAGCTGACAGATTTATTCGGAAGCCCAAAGAGCCGGATGAATTCATGAAGATTATAAAAGGAATAGTCAGCGATAGAAAACAAGGCAAGGTCATTTCTAAACCGCCTGATTCACAGGATGAGAAGGAAGTCTTCCAGTTATATAGCGAACGGCTGGTGATGAAGCTAGAGAAAAAGATGCTGGACCTTGAAAAAGAAATCACAGAGCGCAAACATGCGGAAGAGAGACAAGCAGAATTTGGACGGATCTTAGAGACCTCCTTGAACGAGCTCTATGTGTTTGATGGTGAAACCCTACGATTGATACTGGTGAATAAGGGTGCACGGGAAAACCTTGGGTATTCGATGGAGGAGCTTCGATGCCTCTCGCTTCCCAATCTTTTGGAAGAGGTTTCTCCTGGGCCGCTTAGAGAACAGCTCGAAGCACTCCGGATTGGGAATCAACACCGTGTTCAGTTTATCTCTGCTCACCGACGAAAGGATGGGACGACGTATCCGGTCGAGATGCATCTCGAGTGCTCAACTTTTGAATCTTCACCAGTGTTCGTGGGGATCGTTCTTGATATTACTGAACGCCAGAAAGCCGAGGAGGCTCTTAATCAAGCGGAGACACAACTTCGCCAAGCGCAAAAGATGGAAGTCATGGGCGTTCTCGCTGGTGGAATTGCTCATGATTTCAATAATATCTTGTCGGCGATCCTGGTATACGCTGATCTCAGTATGCATCTCGTTCAAAAGGAGAGCCGAATCTATAGCAACCTACAAGAAGTGCTCGCGGCTGGGAAACGAGCTAAAGATCTTGTTAGGCAGGTCCTCGCATTCAGCCGTCAAAGTGAACAGGGGCAGAGACCAATACAGCTTCGCCCAATCATTCAGGAAGCCCTGTCGCTGCTTCGGGCATCCCTGCCTGCCACCATTGAGGTCCAGCAACACTACAACACGGAATCAGATGTCATTTTGGCAGATCCCACACAGATTCATCAGGTGATGATGAACCTCTGCACGAACGCTTACCATGCAATGCGGAAGAAGGGGGGCATCCTGAAAATACGGTTGGAGTCTATCGAAGTAACCTCAGAAGTCGCTGCTTCCCAACTACATCAGAACCCAGGAGCTTATGTTCGGATCACCGTAGCCGATACAGGCCTTGGTATGGCCTCCGAGGTACGTGAGCAGATATTCAAACCCTATTTCACCACAAAAGAGGAGTCGGGTGGAACCGGCTTGGGTCTAGCAATAGGACACAGCATTATCACCAAATACGGAGGGGTTATCAGAGTTGAAAGTGCACCAGAGCAGGGTACTGTCTTTGAAATCGATCTCCCTCATCTCGACGTGCCTGCTGCAGTTGAGACACCTTCTGAGGATTCCATCCCCGGAGGGAGTGGACATATTTTATTTGTGGATGATGAGGAGGTCCTGGCTTTTCTCTGGAAGCAAGCTTTAGAGGATCTCGGATATACGGTCGAGGTTCGAACGAGCAGCGTGGAAGCACTGGAGGTTTTCCGTAACGCTCCGGACGCTTTTCATGCGGTGATTACTGATATGACCATGCCTCACATGACCGGTGAAGTGTTGGCACGCGAGGTTTTGCAGATTAGACCTAACATCCCAATTATTCTTTGCACCAGTTTCGATCAAAGCAGTGAATCTATGAAAGGCCAAGCGACAGGAATTAAAACCTGTTTAAGGAAACCTCTCTTGATTCGAGATCTTGCCATTGCTCTTCATCAAGTCTTGGGGCAGAAGCATGGAGGAAACGTGTGATAAGTAACATCATTTGGGTTGGCTATGGCTCAGACAAGGTCCGCCCTGGGCTTGAGCGTGATGCCGATTGGCCGACCTGCAGGCAGTGGGTCATAGGATCGTCATCAAATCTAGATAACCTGGGAAGCTTTCCCGACTTGCAAGGTTAGAAGATCTTTGCCTTTGATGACTGGTCCTGAAAAAAATCGGCGGGCTTGGGCCACGACATTCGACCGATCGGCCGTTTCATAGAAATGCGAAAGAACAAGTTTTTTGATATTGGCTTTTTCTGCGACTTTTCCGCATTCTTCTGCATGCATATGCGATCCACCTGGTTGATGAGACGAAAAAGAGCAGTCCAAGACCGCCAGATCAGCATCCCGACATAAGCGAACCAGGTTCGATGAGGCCATCGCATCTCCCGAAACAGCCGCTGACCGGCCCTGATACTCAAGACGATAGCCAAGACAGATCTGTTGCTCAGAATGGGTCATGGGCAAGGGCGTGATGTGTGTGTGGCCGATCACAAACGGCCGATCATGGACCTCTTTGAGAGTCACCCGAAAGGGTGAATCCGAAAAACTAGGGAATGTCCGGAACATGGTCCGAAAGAGTCGTTGGGTCCCGCGCGGACCATAAATCGTGAGGTCCGGTCGAACCTGCGAGAACTTTGAATGGCATACGGCATCAAAGAAAAATGGAATAAAATCAGAAAAATGATCCGCATGGTAATGGGTAAAGAGTAAGTGTTGAATCGTATGGCGATCTATGCCGGTTTGTAATAAATTTGAGAGCGTTCTTGGACCAAAATCCAGTAGAATAGGCCGGTCCGTCTCGAATACATACCCGGCCGCAGCGCGTGTCGGATGAATATTGGTTCCTGAACCTAGTATGGTGAGCTTCATTGTTATACCCTGCCGGCAAATAAATACTCTCTGGTAACCACACCTCCTATGGCAACACAACCCGAAACAACCCGTTCCATCAACCCGTTCATCGGCCTGTTAGGTCTGGGCCTGATCGTAGCAGGCATATGGATATGGAATCATCTGACCTTTGACACTCAGGATTACATTACCGATGAGATCCTCCCCATACTCGGAGCCGTTCTTGTCCTGGGGATTGGCGTATGGATTGGCACAAAAAAATGGCGCGCTCGCAAAGAACGTCTTCAGCTTCGTGATCGGCTCCTCCAACGCTTTCAAAAAGAACCTTCAGCCCAAAAACGGCGGGATTTGGCCTTTACTCTGATTGAAGTGAACCAATTTGAAGCCGAAGGATTGGAGACCGTCACCGAACCGATGGCGGAACTCTTTATTTGGACATTAAAGACGGCACTTGGTGACAAACAACATCGCATACGAGGAATGTCAGCCAGTTACCTGGGGGTCTTGAAACATCAAGCCTCGGTCCCGTTGTTGATTCGTGCGTTGGAAGATGACCATGCCCATGTGCGGGCCTGTGCTGCATTGGCGCTGGGCCGCATGCGGGCTCAGGATGCGAAGGCGAAACTGGAAGAAAAGATGAAAGAAGACTGGGACCAGACGGTGCGCAGCCGGTCCCGAGAAGCGTTGGAACGAATACGATAGGGACTTCATTCACCCGGCACACCTATCAATTAAGCTCCTGATTCAATGCCTGTTGATCAGCTTCGGAAAAGCGGTACCCCTTGTTCATCAACACCTGCATGCCCTCCATCAGATATTTGAATTGAACATCCCTGCGAATACTATCGAATAGGCCGGTCAGGGCGTTCATATACCCTCCCAAGGGTCGTCCCTCTTGAAACGGGAGCCTGAAGGCTTCCAGCAGATCGTGGATTTCATGTGCACTATATTCCTGATTATCGTCTCCGTCCCCCACTAAGGCCATTTGATAAAACGTCAGGCTGAGGGAAAGAAGTTGTTGCGAATTCCCAAAGGCTTCCCGGGCCTGTTCCAACCCCTCGGGAAAGAGCCTCACACAATCGAGATCAAGCTCTGTCCTTAGGAGAGGGGAGAAATGAATGCGCTCAACCTCTGGCCGGGCTTTTTTGTTCCAAAGTTGATAAAAATAGGCCGTACAGGAATCGGCAATCGCAAATTCCTGTTTATCTTTTCCGATTTGAGCACCGATGTGTTGAGTGAAGGCTTGAAAGACATCCGTGCCGGGGGAAGCCCATGCCGTCGCCTGCAGAGACTGCCCCCCCCAACCCCAGACGAGTCCAATACTGAATAGAACAGGAAAAAGATACTGGTTCAAATTTGGTTCCCCCAGGAAAATGATAGATGTTCCTAGTATAGCACCGTCAGGAAACACATGAGAATGATTCTTCTCCCATTTCCTTTACAAGGTCTGACAGAATGGACCATGGGCATCATGAGCGGGAACTATTCCAAGCCCCTCTTCGCCATCGCGCGAAGGGAAAACCCCCAAGCGATTTTTTCATCAAGTCTTTACAGAATTTCATGGTAAAATAAAACCATGATCGTTCAAACCGTCACCATCCAAGGGCATATCATTGATTCACTGATCCTCGCGAAGGTCCTGGATGACATTGTCATGTTGGGAGGGACCTTTACCCTCTCGGAAGTCACGGTGGGAACCCGACGGGAAGACACTTCTCATGCCACCATCCTGATTGAAGCTTCCACGATGGAGTTACTACAGGAAATCTTGAAAACCATCCAACCCCATGGGGCAGTAGTTGAGACCGAGGAAGACTGCACGGTTGAGCCAGCCCCGGCTGATGGAATTTTACCGGAGGATTTTTACGCGACCTCTCATCTGGCCACTCAAATCCGGTGGCAGGGAAATTGGATCGATGTTCCGCAACCCGAAATGGATTTAGCCATCAGGCTGAAGACCTCCCCCCCTTCCGCGCAAATGGTTTCCATGGGCTCGGTAAAAAAAGACGACCTGGTTGTCACCGGTCGGAAAGGGGTTCGGGTATTCCCACTGGAACGTCCAAAGGAACGCGATGTGTTCGGGTTCATGGAAGCCCAGGTTTCTTCCGAACGTCCGCACCGTCATATTATCGCCGATGTGGCCAAGCGAATGAAGGCGATCCACCAACAACGAAAAGAGGGCAAAGGGTCAGGGAAGGTTTTGTTTGCCGGTGGTCCGGCCATCATCCACGCGGGAGGACGGGAAGCCCTGGCCTGGATCATCGAAGCGGGATACATCCATGTGCTCTTTTGCGGAAATGCCCTGGCCGCTCATGACATGGAAGCCAGCCTCTACGGAACGTCACTGGGATATAACTTGGGGATTGGCCGCTCGGTGCCCCATGGACATGAGCATCATCTTCGGACCATCAATCGAGTCCGGGCCCTGGGAAGCATTCAACAAGCCGTCAAAAGCGGTCTCATCAAAGAAGGGATCATGGCGGCCTGCGTGCGACAGGGAGTCCAGATGGTATTGGCCGGGACGATTCGCGACGACGGCCCTTTGCCGGACGTCATCACCGATTCCACTAAGGCCCAGGAAGCCATGCGCGCGGCCATTCCCGGCGTGGGGTTGGCCTTGTTAGTAGCCTCCACCCTGCATGCCGTGGCGACGGGAAATTTACTACCGGCATCGGCACCTACGGTCTGTGTTGACATCAATCCCGCCGTTCCCACAAAGCTGAGTGACCGTGGAAGCTTCCAAGCCGTCGGACTGGTGATGGATTCTTCTTCTTTTTTATGGGAACTGGCCCGTGAACTTGGCTGGAAAGGATAACAGGATATTAATATTATGAGTCGTTTATTGATGTGCCCGCCGGATTATTTTGGTATCGAATATGAGATTAACCCCTGGATGAGAGTGTCGAATCAATCCAATGGAGAACATGCCAGAACCCAATGGAAAACGCTGACCCAGGTTCTGGAGAACGAAGTTGGAGCCAAACTCGAATTTATGGAACCCGTACCAGGATTACCTGATCTGGTTTTTACCGCCAATGCGGGTGTCATCCACGAGGGCAAGGCTGTACCCAGTCTGTTCCGCCACCCGGAACGGCAGGGAGAGGAACGGCATTTCATTGATTGGTTCATTAAAAAGGGCTATGAAGTCATCAACCTCGACCCCGAAATAAACTTTGAAGGGGCCGGGGACTTATTGGGATTTCCAGATTTCTGGATCGGCGGCTACCGCCAACGAAGTGATATCCGCGCTTATGTCCAATTGTCGGAAATTTTCCAAAAAGAAATCATGCCTGTGGAACTGGTGGATCAACGGTTTTATCATCTGGATACCTGCTTTTGTCCCCTCAGTGGAGGAGAGCTTCTCTACTTTCCCTCCTGTTTCGATTCGTACGCCCAAACCGTCCTGGCCTCTCGCATAGAACAGAAAAAACGATTTGCCGTTCCACCCCGGGAAGGCGACAGGTTTGCCTGCAATGCGGTGTGTATCGACCGCCATGTCGTGCTGCCGACCGGATGCCCGGAAACGATGGCGTGGCTACACAAACAGGGCTACACCACCCACCCCGTGGAACTGGATGAATTCCTCAAGGCCGGTGGCTCCGCCAAATGCCTGACTCTGGCGCTGGATTAAGTTGTAAAAAATCGATTCCCCTAACAAAAGCTGCACGAACACCGTTTGACGGTAAGAGCCCGCTTCAAATCATTGTCATCCTGAGGCCCCGCGAAGGATCTGTGCCCAGGCATATAAAACCTTCTTGTCTTTAAAAAGCGCCGCCCCAAGCGTTACAATCTTTCAAAGCAGGTTACCCCCGCCGCATGACTTCAAGGGTCACTCGTCCGCATAAAGTATTGTAAATGGAGGCCACCTTTCCCTATGACCCAACCAGAACAGTTCTACTCACTCGGTGACGATGACACGATCCGACGGCATATACGGATTGAGCGCGAAAACGGGAAAAAATTACGGAAAACCCCATGGTGGAAGGCCCAGATCCAAAAAGGGGAGTGTCACTTTTGTCATCAGCAGGTGGGACCGGAAAACCTGACCATGGACCATGTGGTGCCATTGGCCAGGAAAGGAAAAAGTACGAGAGGCAACGTCGTCCCGGCCTGTCAGGCCTGCAACCGCAGCAAAAGTCTCACCACTCCCGTTGAAACCCTCCTCGATCAGATAAAAGCCGAAGAAGATTAAACAACCCGATCTTTAATTACGTTCTTTAACATCCGTTCGACCTGTTAAGGCCCACCTCCTATTTGCTTTCCAAACCTTTTCTCAGGCCTCCTCACCGTAATTTTTTCTGCCCTGACGACCTCGCCCAAAAATCCAGGCACTTCAAGTCAAAAATCAAGGGTTTTTATCAATTCTGCATAGCTCCACTTTAAAGCATACTGGCTTAGTCTATTGTTGAATGGCCTCAAGGCCGTGCCCAAAAACTTTCATTTCAAAAAGGGAGAATTGTTATGACCACTACCTTCACAAACAAACTGAGATCTAATGCCATGTTGGTCGTGTTTAGTGTGGCATGTGCATTTGCTTTTTCAGCATGTGCCAGCGATCCACATGGGCGGACTGTGGGAACCACGGTTGACGATGCTATGATCACGTCATCGGTCAAGTCAGCATTGATTGCCGATGACCTGATAGATGCGTTTGAAGTTGAGGTTGATACGCACCGAAGCACGGTTATGTTAAGTGGATTTGTTGAAACACAAAATCAGATCGATAGGGCCGTGGAAATCGCAAAAAAGACGGATGGAGTCCAGAAGGTCGTCAATAAATTAGCGATTAAGCCCAATGCGATGTCCCAGAAAAATTAACACGTAATCGGAGTTTCAGTGCCATCCAACCACTTTGTGCCCCTGGCGTTCCGTCAGGGGCACAGGTGTGTGGAGGTCATTATGTTTGTGTACCTTGCTTAGGGTTTCATCGACTTCTTGACGATCATCTGAATCTGCCTCAGGAGCTCGGGGACCGTTTCGATCTTCCGGTTCATACGATAAAACCGCCAATATTGGAAAATGATCAGACCCGATGGGCAGCAATCTCTTCATCTCAACCAAACGAAAGGCGGGAGAGTGAAAAATATGATCAACGGGAAAGCGAAAGATCGGATATTTGGCATGGTACGTATTGAAAAACCCCCGGCCGATTCGAGGATCGACCATTCCGCTAATCTTCTGAAATAACGTTGTCGTATACGACCAGGCCACATCATTTAAATCTCCGGTAACCACAACGGGTTTTTTGGCGCGTGCCACCTCCCGGCCAACAATTAAAATTTCCGCATCCCGCTCATCCGTATCCTGGCCAAAACTCGGAGGACGAGGATGGAGTCCATAGAATTCAATAATCCTTCCCGACCGCAACTCAATTTCTGTAAAAAAGGATGGAAGGTGGTCTTCAACCATGAAACGAATATCAGAGTTTCGCAATTTCAATCGTGAATAAAGCAGCATCCCGTACGTATTCCCCAAGGGTTGTTTGATGGTATGGGGATAGGAGGCTTCAAGTCCGCTGAGCTGTCGTTCCCACCACTGATCGGGTTCAATAACGAGTACGACGTCGGGAGAGGCGGTCGAGACGACGTTTAAAAATCCTGATGCGTTTCGATTATTCTTGTAGATGTTGGCTGTCAAAATACTCAAAAGATCTTCACTAGATGAATTGAGAGAATCTAACGCCTGCTTGGGAGCCAACCGCGTGTAAGGAAACATCCGGTATCCCTGATAGACGAGGCATGGGATAAGTCCGATGAGCACCCATTTCCCAAACGCATGCTCTGAATAGAACATCGAGTAAACCAGGGCCACGGCGAGCGCCAACCCAATTGTCAATATCTGAAGGCGTGGGAAATCGAAGATACGTACCCACCACTCATCAACCCGAAGAAGCGGCAAAAGGGTTGCCGTCATAATCAGTAAAGCCAGGAAGTTAAGAACGGGATACATTATTTCCGGCATGCCATCTCACTTACGCCGCGCAATTATTCCGATAAACATCAGGACAAGTTTTCCTTTGCATATGAAGGCTCTGTAAAACAGAAAAAACCTCAAACGGAGAATGAAATTTGAGATAATTCTATTCACCCCATTCTCAGTGTGAATAAGGACAGAAAAGGCATGATGGATTTGAATGAAAGATTTCCATCAATTCCTTTCTCTACCTGCCAGTTCCTTCGTCGCCAATAGACAAAAGCAGAAGGTAGGGAACCCATTTATTCAACCACCAATTCATCTTTGTCGACAACAATCCAGGTTGGCAATACATACAGTTTGCCGGTGATAGACCTCCGCTCTGGAGGAATAGTGCATCCAGAGTGAAACAAAGGATCTCGCTCAACAGTGATGGCCCCACGCGGACAGATCTTTTACCCTTCGCTCAAGATGACAGCCTGAGGAAGCCTCAAGAAGGCAGCAGACCAGCCTTCAATATCTGCACTTAATAGTTTTTTAAACTTCTACCGTGAAGCAAGTGATCCCCTCTCTCTCAAATCCCTAAGAAATCTCTTCTCCGCCATCCCGAAACTAAACCCAAAAACAAAAATATTTTCAGTCAGGCGTCCAGGGTTTTTAACAATTACGTCAGGCTAATAGGTGAATCATAATCGCCAAGTTATACGTCATGACCCAAATGGGTTCATTGACCTTCATTTTCAAAAAGAAGACATATGATGCCCACGCATCTGACAGATAACCAAAAGAGGATTAAGGGAAAGATGTTTCACGCCTTGGTGACAGGAGGAATCTTGCGAAAATAATCATTTGTGTTAGCCCAAAAAGGTCCGTCTGAGATTTGAATCTTTACCACCATCGGATCAAATCTCTTCTATTAAAATAGATGGTGAAGGTCATAGGAAAGGAGTCCTCATGAAAGTGTCGGGAAAAGGTTTAAAAAAAGTTTCGTGGCTCGGAACAGTTTCCGCCCTCGTCTTTGGGTTCAGCATGGTTCATAGTCCCGTAGCGGCAGCCGATAGCATTTTTTCCCAGAAAATCAGCAAAGGCGATTTTTCCATTGGTGGTCGGGCCATGTATTACGATCCCATTGGCGGAGATGACAGTTGGTATGGGGGAGCCCAGGCCCGATGGTACTTAAATGACGTCTTTGCTCTTGAAGGATCGATGGATTATCGAAAAAATGATTATGGTTCTACCACGGCCAAGACTTTTCCACTACAGTTGTCCGGTCTCGTCTATCTCCTTCCGGGAAAGCGGTTGAGTCCGTATCTGATCGGCGGCGGGGGCTGGTATTACACCGATGTAGATGGACCCAATAACTATAGTGATGCACAACAACGATTTGGTCTTCATGGTGGTGCCGGTCTGCAACTTATGGTGAACCAGAACTGGTCAATCGACGGGTCTTATCGGTGGGTGTGGTTGGAGCGAATTCATTCAAAAGATCAAAGTGGAAATTCGGTTTCTTTTCATGACGAGGGTCATATGGTCACAATTGGTCTCAACTATCATTTTTAAATCCTATTTGGAGTTTCCTCCCTCTCAACCTGTGCCCCTGAACAATCATCAGGGACACAGGTGCCCGAGGGTCAACCTGCTTGGGCCTTCAAGAAAACGCTTATCCGCAGGGCAGGATCATCCCTCAATCCGTGAAGTCCCCCGCCTGCAAGAATTAAAAACTCATAAGTACTAAGGAGCCGTCTCACCAGAACATGATGCCTATACATTTTGAAGATGCCAGGATACGAAGGGTGTAAATACGCGACATACCTGAGGCTGACAAAATGTACGTGAGAATCTTCAGCCTTCCCCTTAGAAGAGTCGGAGAGTTAAATCCGAGGAGCCTTCGGAGGGGTAGGTGAGGCGACCAGCGTCAGGTTTGGCAAAGGGCGTGAGGGTGTGCGTTTTGAGAGAACTGGCCGAGATGATGTGGTGAACCTTCCACCCACGGATGACCATGGCATCTGCTATAAGCGTGCGGTGGCAGCGCCAGGGAACCGCTTCCGCGCACATCACGGCTGATGGTGACTGTTGTCCGATATCCACCAGTTCCTCCAACCCATTCCAAAACGCTTGAGTTTGCATATAATCCGCGTAACCCCGGAAACCCGAATTCCGCCATCCCACATTCACCGAATCCGGCCGTGTTTTTCTACGACCACCCAATGCAGGCAGGTGGTGATACTGAAGCCCGGCTTCACGAAGACTCTGGGCAAGAGTCTCCTGATGGAACTGCGGATTGCGCCGTGAAAACGGTATCGTTCTGACGTCGACCAGCAATTGAATGCCATGCGATTGAAGAAGCCCGACGAGTTCCTCGATAGGCCGCGTCGAATGACCGATGGTCCACAACTCGAGAGACACGGATTTCTCCGGCGAATGAATGTCGCCAAGAGCATTGGGTCGACTGTTTATATTGTTCCTCATCATCCACCATATTCACCAGCACTTCGTAATAGGGTCGCTAAAATCCTCTATGTTTTGCCATTTCATTCGAATAGCCATGAAACTTTAATGTCTCAGGCCTTTAGTATGGCAGAAGTTAAATAAGTTGAAAAATCCCATTAAATAAAAATTACCAAAAAGTAAATGATTCAGGAACTGGATGTTCCCCATAAATAACATCTTCTTGAGTGCTTTACCTTTCCCTTTTACGGAAATGATCGAGGCCTTCGGAAGGTGCACGAGATTCAATGCCTCGTCTGGGATAATGTGCTCTGACGCTACTCGCTAGATGCCGCAGCTGATTTCCCGCTTCAATACCATCCCGATGAACGACTCTTTCACGCAGGCTATGCTCTGACCCTTGCGACTCATCAAAGCTTGTACGATTGTCTCTACCTCGCTTTGGCCGAGACGATTGATGGTGCTGTGATCACGGCCGATCACAAATTCTTCCAGGCACTTTCCAATAGGCCTTACAGCTCTAGAACCCTTTGGATCGAGGATATTATTCGATTGGGATAGCCGTGAGGGAACGGCAAGCGTAACGATTTACAATCAAACGGGATAGCCATATTGGGAGGGATTCAGGCGACACTCAGTAGTGAATTTGTTCGGCAACTTTTCTCTCTTCATTGTCTTAACAGCACCAATAGCTCACTGCAACGTTTCGTTATTTCCTCGGTCCGTCCGAAAGTTCTTTTGGCAGTCGCGAGGCTGAAATGAGCATCAAAGTCTTTTTTTACTGATCTTTTTTCAACGGCTGACGCAGCCTCCCATTGGAGATAATAAAAAATACAGCAGTACAGTTCTTGAACTGCGTGCGCGGCACCTTTTGGGAACGCCGCATTGAATAAATCTCGAATCTCGCCATCATCTGAAGCAATCCTCTGAGCACCCGAATGAAATTGTGTTCGAACCTCCCCTTCACTTTTCAGTCCAAGTTCGAGCAAGGTATGCCATTTTTGCAACTGTACAAATCGGACCAAATGAACCTCATCGTTCCAATCAGTGATATCAAGAGTCCGATTGAATTCTTCCAATGCCAATTCGTATTGGCCTCCCCTGAACAACTGAATCCCTTGGCTGCTGGCGTGCATGAACTTCTGTTTATTTGCTTGCTGGGTCATTTCAAGTGCCGCAGCTTCGGTACGCGCTTCAAACTGACTCATAAATAGTTCTACGGCTGTTCTTTCATCGCGGTTAAAATACGAAGAATCGAGGCATTGGCTTGCAAGTTCGTACAGCTTATGTACATCATAAATTTTGGCAAGGTCCTCCCATCTAATCCGAATCCCGGTTTTGTCCTCATGGTGGTTCGTGTACACACCGAGCACTTTCTCTATGGCAGTGGGATCTTCTTTGACGAGCTCAAAGACATAAGCATTGACCTTCAAATTATTTTGCGGCTTGTAAGTGACCCATTGAGCCAACATGTACCCGTAATTCTTTTCTTCATTGAAAATATTTCGTCTTCCTTCAATGAAATGTGCGGTGAGCCTCTCATCCAATTGTGAGCTCAGTGCATAAAAATTGCCTTGCCTAGGGATATTGAATAAATCTCTCATTCTGCTTCGAACATTATCCACGACTCGAACGGCAAGCTCAAAGGACGGAGTTTTTTGGACGAGGTCACTCAGCACAACTTCCATCTCATCTGAGTGCAACTTGTTGTCTATAAGATCAAACAGAAGGCGGATGGCGGCCAAGGATTCTGGGTCATGAAAAATATCAGCTCCTTCTCTTCTGAAGAGATGCATATTCTGGTAAAGGCATTCTATAAGTACGACCGTAGTTTCACGGGTCATTCTTGGCATAAACATAGGACTCTTTTGCCATAACTCACTTAGCTGTTTCCTATTCCTCCCACCTGAAAGATGGGAATCACCATCCTCTCCACACTCGTCTTGGCCAAGCCGACGGCAAGAATTAATGAAGGATTCGACAACCTGTTCTGGCGCTTCCCTGGCCGGAACACTGAGAGTGAAGTATTTCCAGAAAATGTCCGGATGACTCAGTCGTTTCTGACGGAGATACTCTCGCTCCGAGGCATCATCTCCAATATTCGTTTTGAAAAATCCCTTTCTCACTTCAAAGAATACAACTTGAAGAAGTTGGCACAGGACCTCCGGGTTCTCCTCGTTGTCACATAGCATTTCGATGTGCTCTTTGATGAGGAGGTAAGTTCTGTCATCTCTGGTGGTAAATTCATAGGGAAAAGAAAAGAATGCCGCCTCACCCCATGCTGGGAGGTACATCCACGGATATACAAAGACATCTTTGTATACGTTAGGATAAAAGGTCCTGAAGGTTTCCAGAATCAGGAAATCTGGAAGATAAACCTCTTCCTTCAAAGAAGGGAGGCTTTGATTGAGACCACGCAAATACAGGTTTACACAATCTAGAGTGGGAAACAGCTTCGATAACTGGGAGGCATAGATTGGAGTGAAAATTTTCTCAAATGCTTCAATTCTTTTTTCATCAATCTCGAGTTTTCTCAATAATCTGGCTATTGAAGGAACATAGTCATCCTTGTCTGAGAAATAGAGGTCGCGATCCATGGATTCCATTCCTTCTGGAGGCAGAGAAATCCTGGTCTGATCGATTTCTCCAACAAATGAGGTATCTTCAGGCCTATCTGTATTCAATATGGCGGTGCCCTCCATAGGATCGTCACTTACAAGCAATACTGTTGTTGAACTTCCCGGAAAGTTACACAGGTTGGACTATTTGTAGAAGGCTATTCTTTTCTCTCACTCGATCAATGCCATCGAATAACCAGACTAATTCCCGTCTTTTCCATTTTGGCTGCGATTATGGATTGCATCGGATCTACTATTTCATCGGTGCCACATAGGTCAAAATTGAATTCCGTCAACTTAAAACCAGCCATAAGAAGCATACGATATTGTATTATCCATTTCCCCAGTAATCTGGTTTCCAAATCAAAAATTAATAGATTCGCCCCACTTCCTGACTGTCGATGAGTTTGTTGATTCCGGATGGGGGATCTAAGAGGAGGGGTAGGGATTTATCTTGTTGCATTCCGAAGGGTATCCGCAGAACGTCTCCAAGGAGATTTACCGTCTGACCAATCGAATCCATCGCCACATGTTCACCAGGCTGAAGAGTGAGGAGGCGACATAGGTGAGGGCGGCGGCGGTGAGGATCCGTTTGGCGCCATGCAAATCCGGAGGGGCCAGATAGCCGCCTTCTCTGAGGATCGGCAGGGCTCGCCGAAAGCTGGCATTCCATTCCACTGGTAAGGTGATGAGATGCACCATGGCGGACACGCTCATGGTTCCGATCGCCACGACTAAGACGGCAAGACCCACGGCAGGGATCCTGGTTACTCCAGCCAGGACAGGAATGCCCAACATCAGATAGGACCCGGCCTTTTCGGCTTTCTGCGCAAATTTAATCAGGTGGGTTCGATCTTTCAAGAGGGTATAGCCCTCATGATCTTGCAAAGCATGGCCGACTTCATGCGCTGCGATCACTGCCGCGGTGAGGGATCTACCGTTGTAATGCTGCGGATTCAGACCAACGACTTTGGTTTCGGGATTGTAATGGTCTCCCATCGGCGTGGGTTCCACGCGCACCTGTTGCAGACCAAACCGATTGAGCAAATGACGAGCCAATTCCCCACCCGTTCCTCCAAGATCCTCACGGTGTTGACGATATTGGCGGAAGACCCACCACACCCACAGTTGGGGTCCCAACACGATCATCATGAGCAGGAGAAAAAGAAGAATCATGCGCATGAATTACTCTATCTTCTCAGCTCGTTCATTACCAAGAGAGGGATCGCTCCTTCTGTTGTTTTCCTGATTACACCGAAGGTTTCTTTTCGAAGAAGTCTTTCTGCTTGGCCTATCCCATCAAAAGACCGTACGCACAAGACCGCCCTCGGCCCGGATACAAGACCCATTGATCACCGAGGCGCGGGCGCTACAGACGAACGCCACGATCTCTCCTATTTCTTTTGGATCAATCAGCCGACCGATAAGGGAGGTCGGTCGATTCTCTGACATAAACCGGCGTCCGGCTTCCGCCGGCGGAAGATCAGGAAATATGTTCCGGATAAACTTCTCCACGCTTTCCGTGCGGGTAGGTCCGGGGAGCACTGAATTGACTGTGACCTCCGTCCCTTTGGTGAGTTCGGCCAATGAGCGCGCGATGCTTAATTGCATGGTTTTGGTTGCGCTGTAATGCGCCATTTCGGGAGCCGGAGAGACGCCCGATTCGCTTGAGATGAAGACGACACGCCCGTGACCACGTTCAAGCATGCCATGGAGGTAGTGGCGGGCGAGACGCACGCTGCTCATGATATTGATTTCGAACATCTCCTGCCATGCCTGATCCGTTTCCTCGAAAAATCCGATAGCCTCGTAGATGCCGAGATTGTTGACCAGAATATCCACCTCGGGCACTTGAGAGATGGTGAGATTGCACCCGGCGGCAGTTCCGTTGTCTGCCACAAGAGGGATCATCTCTGCTTGGGGAATATCGGCTCGGACCTCCGCCATCGCTTGTTCCACGCTGGCCTGCGTACGACCGTTCATCACGACTTTAGCGCCCTCGGCGGCGAGAGCACGCGCGATTTCTTGTCCTATGCCTCCTGAGGACGCCGTCACCAAGGCGGTTTTACCGTTCAGTTCCAGATTCATGATGACACTCTCCTCCCATGACGGATGATTGGAAATCCCCGACCAGGTTTTACCTACATTGTTGTTGAATTGTTCACGAAGAGCACGAAACGATAATTGGTGGCTCGCCGGGAGGCGGAGGTGCAGCATAGGATTCCATACCGGGCCGGTCAGTAAACGGGTCACCCAGCAGATTTAATAATCGATCAACTTCGGAATAGTCCTTCTGCTGAACCGCTTGGACAATGGCCTGTTGCGCGAGATGATTCCGGAGGATGTACTTGGGGTTCACCTGATCCATTCTGACTTGGCGCTCTCCATCATCGCTTTTTTCGGCCCGTAGCCGTTCCCGATATCGTGCGGTCCAATCGTCAAACGCTTCCCGATGAAGGAATTGGTCCCGTAATTCGTCCGGCGCTGACGACCTCTCCTGACGAACGGCTCCCAATCCCCGGAACAAGTTGGTGTAATCCACCCGGCTGGAGTCCAGGAGGTTCAACAGATCGGTCACGAGCTTGTCGTCTCCCGCGTGTGCTTCGATCAGCCCAAGCTTCGCCCGCATCAATTCGGCATACTTCGCCACCATCGCTTTTTCATAGATTTCCGGAATGCCATTGACGGCGTCTTGGGCCACTAACGGTGACAAAGCTCTGGCCAGCGCACGAATATTCCAAAAACCGATGTCGGGCTGGTTCTGGAAGGAATACCGGCCGTGATGGTCTGAATGATTGCAGATGAACGTTGGATCGTAGCGTTCCATAAATCCGAACGGACCGTAATCCAGCGTCAACCCCAGGATCGACATGTTATCGGTATTCAGGACACCATGTGCCCACCCCACGGCTTGCCATTGAGCCACGAGTTGGCCGGTGCGAACCGCCACCTCATGCAGCAGCCTGGCGTAAGGATTCTCTGCTCCGACCAAATGCGGAAAATGATATTCGATGACATAATCTGCCAGCGTTTTCAGATATTCATGTTGGCGACGATAGTAAAACACCTCAAAACTTCCAAACCGCACATGGGTCGGTGCCATCCGTAGCAACATGGCTCCCGGTTCCGGCGTTTCGCGCCAGACAATTTCTTCTCCGGCCACAATACATAAACTGCGGGTTGTGGGAATGCCCAATCCATGCATGGCTTCGCCACAGAGATATTCACGAATAGTCGAACGCATCACTGCACGGCCATCGCCGTCACGTGAGAATCGCGTGAGCCCAGCGCCCTTCAATTGCAACTCCCACCGCTCCCCGTTTTGATTCTGCACCTCCCCCAGCATGATAGCCCGCCCATCGCCGAGCTGGGGCACGTAATGGCCGAATTGATGCCCCGAATACAACATGGCAATGGGATCGCCTCCCGGCAACAGTTTGGCCCCGCAGAAGTATTCTGCAAACTCCGGACGGGTCCATTCAGTGGGATCAATATCGAGTAATTCGACGGCTGCCGGGTTTACACTCACAAGGGAGGGATTAGGAAAAGGCGTGGGTTTTACCCGCTGATAAAACACATCAGGCAGGTCCGCATAGGTGTTCTGAAAATTGAGATGTTCTAATTTGGCCATGACTTCATTATCCGTGACCTAGACGGGGTCGGGCAACCACAAACATCATTGCATCACTTCAGAGACCTTTGAAATTTCAACGGTGCCCGCAAAAGCCTTTACTAGCCTCGGCAAGAAATGCCACATCAGGGTTTGCTTTAAAACGCCGCCCTCAGAACCGTATCTCTTTCGATTCAACTGTGTGTGGTATTTTCTCAACAACCATTTTTTTGATTGCCTTGAAAATTGAAAAACATGAATACATACAATATATTACGAATATTATTTTTCTAGGTTCAATAATTGCTTTTGTTATAAGGCAGAAGTCTTAATGCTGGGAAGCGTATGGTTATTGGGGACGCGTATGTATCCGTGTGCCCTCAAAAAAGAAAAGGAGATCGCATGATTCGGATTTGTGCATGGTGTCGACAGGAAGGCAAGGCCGGAATTCTTGGAAGGAACCCTGGGGAGTCTGGGGAAATCAATGAACCGGTATCCCACGGGATCTGCCATGATCATGGAATCCGCCTTCGCCAGGCGTTCACGCGAAACCTTGGCCCTCGCCCTCTTTCAACCGCCACACTCTCTCCCTCTTCAGCCTCCTATTAGACAGCGTTCCTCCTTGTCTGATGCTGAAATTCCTTGCAGGATGGTAGATGGCAGAAGTGTGTGCCTCGACCGGATGGCCGATATACATCACGGGTCTGTTGAAAAAAGCCGCCAGCGGCGTTCTTGCCATTTTCCCGTGCTCACGTACTAAGCGTACGCTCCGCGCGTAAAAACGGATGCGGTCTTGCTGGACGGACTTTTTTGAACCGACCCGGAGCCTTTGATGAGAAATCTAATCCTGGGCAAATTTTCCCTTGAAAATCTTTATTATTCAACACTCTCATCACGGCTGCATACCGGGGAATCGCAACAGCTACGGATGGTCGGGGTTGCGTCTTTGGGCCGGAAAACGAGAGGACGGGGGAAGACTGACTATCGGCGTGGAGTCGGACTTTTGCTGGTCGTCTTTAATCGGTTTTTGATCAGGACCATCCCGATATGAGGGAGACGTGCGGTTCGACGAACCTCAAACCATCCATACGCCAGCACGCCCAGGACCAACACAAGGGCTATGACCATCGAAAGAGGATCATGACCGAAAAATAATTCTAAGAGATGCACCGTGAACCATTCTCCTGATGTATTCTCATATTTTTCGGTCGTTTCGGCCCGATCTTAAGATTTTCTCTTTCCTCCCCAGGTTCTTTTCCCATTTATACATATTTTCACTTACGGTTGCGCCATCTTTTTGCATGGAACTGCCGAACAATTCCTCCTACTCGTTTCGCCCCAGAATCGCTAACCGGTATAATAGATTCAATTATGATGGTTCCTCTGCGTTTGTTCAGATTTTTTCAGGCCTGTATTCTGATACTGGGCTTTACGGTGTTTGCACCTCCAGACTTGGCAACAGTACTGGGAGCGACGCCGGTCAGTCTCGCTCCTGCTGCTGATCCCCAGGAAACAGTTGTGACCATCAATATTAAATCCCGGGAATTCAGCCCCAACACTCTATCAATCACTGTTGGGCAAAAAACCCGGCTGGTCCTCAAAAACTTGGATTCGGAACTGCATGCATTTCTGCCAATCGGCCTACTGACAGATATCCACCTGAACGTCAGCGGAAGTGGTGCTCCACAGTTTTCCAAAGAAGGTCTCAGCCGCGTTTTGCTTCCCACCCGAGGCCAAACCGACATTGTGTTTATCCCATCGCATCCCGGTACGTTTCCCTATTTTTGTGATTTACCGGGCCATGTGATGCAGGGTACCATCGTGGTGCATAAGAATGAGGGTGTGGTAGATTAGCCACCTGAATGATGAGGGACATTTCCCTCTCTGCTACACAAAATCATTAACCAAGCATGTTTGAGGAGGAGTTTGGTTCCATGAGTAATGTTCGTCGTCAGCCAATTAAGACAAATACCCTGAAACCTGAGGCAGATCATCGTCCCGGGTCCCCTGCTCACCGGATGTGGCCTACACTTATACGGGTGGGTCTCCTGTGCGGCTCTGTGCTTTTGGCCTCCACTCATGTGTGGGCCACCGAACCGGCGTCCATCAATGAGGAAGCCCTGCTCTCCACCGTTTGGGAATATGCCCATGCGGTCGGAAAGGGGGATCAAGTCGCGGCGGGCCAACGGGATTTTGTGTGCATATATCAGATGGCTCAACAGCAGTTGTTTTCAAACGGGAAATTTCCCGACCCCTCAAACCCCATCTATGAATGGTGTGACCAGCGTCGGCAGGAGGCCCACCAACGAGCCATTCAACAAAATGACCGGGCATTAGATAATGTCTGGCCGGGTCCGGGAAAACTGGTCGATTTTTCGGATTTCGAACGATTTTTTATTGCGGAGACGCTTAATCAGCAATTGGCTCCATCGTTTTTCGTCATGCAGGCCATTGCCGTTCAAGAACCCACAACCCCATTTATCATTGAGGCCGTCGAATCGGGAACCCTGCCCCATGCCTCATTTCCTTCTTCAGATGAATCCAGGGTGGTCGCCGCACCTACAGCCTTTCTCACCACCAAGGTATCCTATCCAAATGCCTTGACGGCACCCATCGCCAATGCTCCCGGTGCCGAGGATTGGGCCGTGCCCTACAAAAAAGCCCAACGAGTCGTAAAATCCGTCAACGTGAAGTGGGTCGTACTCTCAGATCTGAAACAATTCGGTTTTCCTACGGATCGTGCCGTGCTGGATCTGGTTCTCGATGGCCCCCGTGGCACCACCATTCCATTCGTCGTAGACCCGGGTGGTTATGTTCCGCACTCAACAGAATGGTTTGGTCTTCCGGAGAGCCTGGCGGCCATCGAAACAGGCATCCAACAGGCACAAGCCGCACCGACCAGACTGGAATCCGTCATGAGGCTGAACCGGGTTTTGCTGATTGGCCCGTCCCACAAACCCGCACTGGAAGTTTTTTCAGATCAACTGTACCAAGGATTTCTTGATTATGGAGGTCGTTTGAACGGCCTCCAATTGGGTGATGAGCGTCTGGCCCAACGGTTCAACGAACTGTATTGGACGGTGCAATCCCAAACCGATCGATTTGATTTATCCCTGGGAATGGAAATAGGCGGGAAGTCTGAGCCGATGCCAGCCGATTATCTCTATCGAATGATCCCTGTGATGGAGGCATTGGCATCTCTGGAGCCCGGTGATTTCAACAACCGGATTCGATTGTCCTCGACCTACCGGTGGACGAACGATCAAATGGCGGCCCTGTCCGCTCCACAGGAATTATTGACTGAGGTGCCAGCCGAACAGGAAGAGCTTCGCGCACAAGTGCTTTTGGAGTTGGCTTGGGCCCGAATCGGAAAAGTGGCCTGGAATCGGCACTTTGACGATCCCGATATTCAGAGAGGTTTTGAGGCGGCTCAGAAAGCCTTCGAGCTCACGAATGATCCGCTCAACAAATTTACGGCAGCCTATGCGATGGCCTATAGCCTGGCGTTTCACGTTCCCCGTGACAATCAGGCGATGCTGGATCTCCTCCAGCAGGCCCGTGACTGGTTTGAGAAAACTCCAGGGTCAAGCCCGCAAAGCTGGGCGTATATGTTGCACAACGATACGCTGAAGGGGTTAGTCGAGAATGACCCCGCCTTCAAGTCATTGCTGGCGGCACAGTTAGAACCTAGAAAATAGATGTGTGAGACCTTATGAAATTACGGACAAACTAACGATCACGCAAGGCTGGAGAATGGTATTGTCTCCATAAACGTTCTCCAGCCTTCTGGTTCGCCTACCCTCTTTTTCAACCCGCGCTATCTCACCCGGTGAACTTTCTTTGAACCACAGACCATGGAGCTAGATTTCCGGAAAAATCCCGCCATCCTCAGCAACATGGTAGACGTCATGGCGGATGGCGTGTTCACGGTCGATGCTAAAGGTCACATCATAGCCTGGAGCAGCGGGGCAGCTCGCATTACAGGATATTCCAGTCAGGATATCCTGGGAAAATCCTGTCATATCTTAGAAGGTCAAAATTGTAAGGGCTTTCGCATCCTGACGGAATTTTTGGACAACCCCACCCCATATCCTTGGGGCATCTGCAACCAGGAATGCAAAGTGCTGGGGAAAGACGGCCGCGAACTCTACCTCTTCGGCAATGTCTCGATTATCCGAGATGAACAAGGCCAGGTCGGGGGCGCTGTCGGAACCTTTACCGACCTCACCTCCTTTATTTTGAATAACCAAAAAATTGCCGTGCTGGAGGAACAGGCAAAATCCCGTGAGTCCTTTCAACAGCTCATCGGCAAAAGTCCAGCGATGCAAGAGGTGTTTCGCCGGCTCCGACTGGCTGCACAAAGCGATGTTACGGTATTGCTCACCGGGGAATCCGGCACCGGAAAAGAACTGGCGGCCCGAGCCATTCACACCCTGAGTGATCGAAACGATAAACCGTTTTTCGCCATCAATTGCTCCGCGATTCCAGAAACTTTACTTGAGAGTGAACTCTTCGGGCATGTGAAGGGTGCGTTCACCGGGGCCATACGCGATAAAATCGGGGTCTTTCAAGCCGCCGACGGTGGCACGTTATTTTTGGATGAAATCGGAGATACCAGCCCTCTTCTGCAATTGAAATTGCTCAGGGTCCTGCAGGAAAGCGAAATACGGCGTGTTGGAGATGATCGGGGCATGCGGGTCAATGTTCGTCTCATCACGGCCACCAATCGTGATTTGAAAGTCCTTATGGCGGAAGGCACGGTTCGGGAAGATTTTTATTATCGGATTCATGTGTTCGAGATTACCCTTCCACCTTTAAGAACCCGACGAGAAGACATTCCTCTCCTGGTTCACCATTTCATGGCGGCCAACTCCAAAACGTTTGGGCGCGAAATAGGAGACATTGCCCAGGATGCCCTGCAACGATTGACGGACCATAACTGGCCCGGCAATGTCCGCGAATTAAAAAATGCGATCGAACACGCCTTCGTCACCGTTAATGGTGATTGCCTCACTCTATGGGATCTCCCTTCAGAAATTCAGTGTCCTCCAAGGTCCCGGAACCTCAAGCCTCTCTCAGCCAACACAGAGCCCTCCCTTCCACCGGAGGAGGAAGCTCGTATTGCGGAAGCCCTCCAACAGACCAAAGGCAACAAAACAGAAGCTGCCAAGCTTCTTGGAGTGAGTCGAGTCACCCTTTGGAAGAAAATCAAACAGCTTCAGACCCCTCCCAACGCCTAATCAAATCGTTAACGCGTTAACTTAACAGTTAGCGCGTTCTGTTCAGTTTATCTGATTCTTACGGCCACCTTCAGGCTTCCCCCTATTTTTCATTACTCTAATTCCTTGATTTTGTTCAAATTTATTTCATACGTCTGCGAAGCATCACCTGGCACAATCCATGCGTAATGATGGTACATGGCAAGAATCTTACAAGAAAATTTTGAAACGAACTCAGTCGATTTCAACCAATGCTCCTTTTTAATAAGGAGGGGAGGGTATTCATCATGATTGTGAAACAATTTTATTTGAGTTGTTTGGCTCATGCGTCTTACATGATTGGCGATAACAAAACCTCAACCGCTGTGGTCGTGGACCCTCAACGGGACATCGAGCAATATCTTCAGGAGGCCCGTCGCCACTATTGGAAGATCCGTTATGTTTTTCTCACCCACTTCCATGCAGACTTTTTAGCCGGGCACCTTGAACTCCAACGACAAACTGGCGCTGAGATCTGCCTTGGCGCCAAAGCCAAGACCGATTTCCCCATTCGAAACTTTCGGGACCAAGAGGTTCTTGAGTTTGGGTCGGTGCGCATCCAAGTGCTAGAAACACCGGGGCATACCCCGGAAAGTATTTCGCTTGCCGTCTACGATCTGGACAAGAGCGTCGATCATCCGCACTGCGTGCTGACGGGAGATACTCTGTTTATTGGCGATGTGGGCAGACCGGATCTTATGGCTTCCATTGGTGTCACCGCCGAAGAGTTAGGGGGACAATTATTCGATTCACTCCGCAATAAACTCATGCGTCTTCCCGATGAAACACTGGTTTATCCTGCACACGGAGCAGGATCCATGTGCGGGAAAAATTTAAGCAGCGACACGGTATCCACATTGGGCAGGCAGCGTTGGGAAAACTATGCACTTCAACCCATGACAAAAGAAAAATTTATTGATTTGGTTACGGCTGATCAACCTGAAGCGCCTTCGTACTTTGGATATGACGCAAGGATGAATAGGGAACAGCATCCTGTTCTGAATGATGTGGTGCGGAACAGCCTGACTCCTCTTTCTCTCCAAGCGGTCTTAGATCATCAGAAGAATGGAGCTCAAGTCCTTGATGTCAGAAATGCCGTTGAGTATGCGGGAGGGCACCTGAAGGGGAGTCTCAACATTGGATTAGGAGGAAAGTTTGCGACCTGGGCCGGAACACTTCTGACCCCCAAATCCTCCATCGTCATCATTGCAGAGCCTGGATATGAGAAGGAGGCGATTCAACGATTAGGCCGCATCGGATTTGACCGTGTCCTGGGCTACCTGAAGGGTGGCATGCAATCCCTTGAGGTGAACCCGGATGTGGTCCAAAAAGTTCAACGCATCACCGCTCAGGGACTTGCGGAACGACTGACGGCCTCTCACCCCCCACTGGTCGTCGACGTGAGATCGGCAAGAGAGTGGGAGTCCGGGCATATTGACGGAAGCCTCAACATCCCTTTGCCTCACCTGGCCGAACAGGTTCAGGACATCCCTGCAGATACCCCGGTGGTGGTCCATTGCGCCAGTGGATATCGGTCGTCTACCGCCTTAGGGATCTTGGAACAAGCCGGACGAACCCAAACCATGGATCTTGTCGGTGGTTATGACGCCTGGCTCACCACCTGGAGTCATCCACGCCAAAAGGCTCAATCCCAAGCCATATCCGCATGCGCGAAATAAACAGACAAGGAGGAGACACAATGAAGACATTGGCAATAGACCAAGAAGCAAAATCGGGAACGAGGCAGAACAATCAGCTGTCGCCTCCTTCATTGAAGGATCCTCTGTATATCGATGTCAGGACACCGCAAGAGTTTGAAGGTGTGCATATTTCCGGTGCTCGAAATATTCCCCTACCGGATTTGCATCGATATGTGAGCGAACTGAAAACTCTCTCTCGTGAGCACCGCATCCTGTTGATCTGCCGGACACAGAACCGGGTGAAGATTGCCTAC
This sequence comes from Candidatus Nitrospira neomarina, assembly GCF_032051675.1. Classification (NCBI taxonomy): domain Bacteria; kingdom Pseudomonadati; phylum Nitrospirota; class Nitrospiria; order Nitrospirales; family Nitrospiraceae; genus Nitrospira; species Candidatus Nitrospira neomarina. The sequence continues at coordinate 3,786,771 of NZ_CP116968.1, read as the reverse complement.
GAATATTTAATTAACCAAGGCCTAACGAATTGCGGAATTCTGGAAGGAGGCATCACGGCCTGGGTTAATCAGGGCAAACCTGTCGTGCGGGGACAACAACGAATTTCTCTTGAAGGACAAGTGCGGGCCATCGCAGGGGTTTTGATTCTCGTAGGGGTTGGATTGGGCCTGACAGTTCATTCAGGGTTCCTTCTCCTCCCAACACTGGTAGGGGTTGGACTTCTCCATGCAGGACTCACGGACTCCTGTTTAATGGGAATGCTCTTGAGCAAGCTGCCCTATAACCGGATCCGGAAGTAAAGTGTTCCACGTGGTATTTTTGTCATCATTTCCATGGTAGAAAGTTTTAGCACATCATATCCATGGAGATGTCAGGGGGGTCAGGTGAAAAGTGAGTTGAATGGGAATGCGAGAAAGCTATGGCTAATAGCTATCATAATTCGCTCACCCTCAACGGCCCGGACCTCAGGAAAAACTTGGCGAAATAAGATCCTTCCAATGGTATGACTTTGTCGGCAGCCACCTTGAGCCACACCAGGGAAGCCAACTGGACAAGGCGTTCGTCATTATGAGCCTTGGCGTCAAATAATGGTCGTTCATAGAACTCCATGGTAGTATGCGGCGAATTTCACCCGGCTCCCAAGACCTTTCACATAGTTGAAAGGTTATTACTAATCAATATAAAGGAGGTTGCTATGCAGCGCTCAATCCGTTCATTTTTACTGTTAGGGACTTTTAGTCTATTTGCCATGGGGTGTATGACCACTCCAGCCATGAGCGAGGGGGGTGCGCCTGCCCCAGGACCTGCCCAAGGATATGACATCCATGTGCAAGCTCCTCACTTGATGCCGGATGGCACGCCAGGTGGACCATATCACCACTACTGCAAAGGGATTAATGACAAGATCCTGCAATGCCTCCTCTTTGAAACCACGGACGCCAATGCCCCTCTCGTGGCCATTGAATATTTCGTGTCCAAGGATCTTTCCCGAACTTTGCCGTTGATCCAATGGCACCGGTTTTTCCATGACCATAAACAAGAAATCGCTACCGGCCGCGTACAAATTTTAGATATTGATGATCCAGAAAAGGTCAAAGCCATTGCCGAAGCCGCGTCAAAGACCGACGGAGTCATTTATCATCTATGGCAAAAGGGGAAGGATTTCCCCGACGGAACAGTAACCTACCCACAATCTCTCGGGCATATCTTTAATCAACCGGAATAATCCGAGATGATCCCGGAGGTTCCCTTCTGGAATCTCCGGGATCGTTAGTTTACTTGGGGAGGCATTGATTTTGAACCTGCTTAAGGAAAATTTCCAGATTGGGTCGGGTTTTTTTGTTGCCGGGATAATCGGATTGGGTCTCGTGCATGCCGCGGACTTAGAAGTATTGAAACCCAGGGTTCCTTCTGAACAGATCCAGGAAGCCCGAATGAAAATGAATCCTTTCCCTTCAACCACGGAAAATGTTGAGAAGGGGAAACGCATTTTTCACGGAAAAGCATTTTGCGTCACCTGTCATGGACCCGAAGGCAAAGGCCTGGGTGACATTCCTGGCCTTCGAGGCAGGCTCCCACGAAACTTTACGGACAAGACCTGGCAGGCAGCCCGCACGGATGGGGAACTCTTTTGGATTCTGCAAAACGGCAGCCCGGGTACCGATATGGCCTCATTCATCCCCCTGGTCTTGACAGAAGACGAAGCTTGGCTTGTGATATCGTATGTGAGATCATTTGGAACCGGCACCGAATCGAGTGGGAAATAGCATACGTTCCTGTCACTCACGTACAGAGGAGGCCACCATGATAAAGAAGAACTATTTGAAGTTTGGAATCATTTTGGGCTTTGTTGTAGGCTGGGGCATTCCCTCCGTGGAAGCCTATGAAGTGTGGGTGACCGATCAATCCGACACGGCTAAGGAGAGTGGAGGCTTTCTATATGTATATGATGGCGCGCAACTAGCCGCTGATCCTGCCAAGACCAAACCGACCCTCACCCTAGACGTCGCCAAAGAGATTAATGATTTCTGCCAGAAATCCACACAGAAAAATGTCCGACGACCTCATATGATTTTTGTCACCAAAGATCAGAAGCACGCACTTATATCATTTTTATCCGGTCATGTTCTCGTGATGGACACCGCTTCCCACAAACCCGTCGCATGCCTCTCGACAGGGAAAAACGTCCATGCAGCCTGGCCCACTCCGGATCAATCCATGGCGATCGCCGCCAACATTGCCGAGAAGAAACTGATTCGGATTTGGACCAACTATCAAGAGGGAACCTTTTCCTCTGACCCCCAAAAAGATGTCTTGGATTTACAAGCACTAGAAAGTGGAGAACGGCCGGATAATGCCCCCATTTGCCCGATTACGGATGACACGAGCACCTATGCTTTCGTGACATTACGGGGAGGCGGATTACTGGTAGTCAACGTCAAGAAATCACCCATGACCGTCACCACCACCTTAACGAATAATGAAATTCATCCGGCAGGTTGCGGCGGCTATCAAATCGGGAACACGATGTATCTGAACTCAGGTGGCGGATGGCCCATCGCGCCGCTTTCCTATGACGTCTATGCTGTAGGCCTCTCGGGACTTCCTGACTCGGTCTCCGCTAAATTGATGTCTTCCCGCGACACATCATTTTCGGACTCACACGGGCTTTGGGGCATTGGGCGCTATCTCTGGAATGTGGATCGTGCAGGCAACATGATTGAGATATTTGATTCGGTCTCCAATTTCAGTGTGGGGTTCATTCAGCTTGTCGGGACACAAAGCGATGATCCGGCCCCGGACCTCATTGATTTTTCTCCAGACGGGAATTATGCTTTTGTAAACTTGCGAGGACCGAATCCCTTGACCGGAAATCACAAGGATGTCAATAATGCGAAAGGGTCCACGCCTGGGGTGGCCGTAATCAAGGTCTTACACGCCGGAAAGGGCGGTGAAGTGATAGGTATTACCCGTCTCACTAATATGGTGGAAGGAAAAGAGACTGCGGACCCGCATGGACTTGCAGTAGTTCATCCCTAATTTGTTCCGTTCGCGAGCACGGCCTCCTCCAGAGGCCATGCTCCGGACCACATCTAGGAAGGAGGACTTGGCGTATGACGGTTATGCCACTTGTTGTTCTTGCAACCTGGTTAGCGTTCACCTCAGTGGAAACTCCCACCCCCTCCGCGACCTTAGCTTTGCCTTCAGAACCCGACGAAAGTACTCGTATCGATGAAATCTACGACCAGGAATCTCGCCTGCTCCTGTCCCTGTATTCCTTGAAAGGAAATGGGAAAGCTGATTACGTCACGGGACGGACCGTCGAACAACATGTGCGAAGCACCTACGGAAATCCGGTATACTACACGTTAGAGTTTCCCATTTTTTATTGGTGGAACCATACGATGTGGAATGACCCGTTTGTCGATGGTGTCAACGGCAACGAACAGGTCTATCAGGAAGAAACCGATTTTGATGTGAGCCGATACAAACCTTGTGTCTTTAACGGACAACCCTGCTAGAAAAGCAGCTTCACCAGCAGGGTCTCTTCCCACAATTATCCATCTGGTCGCTGGCAGATTAAGGAAGGACTCCGCTCCCCAAAATCCCTCATATCAGGTGAATGATCTGTACGATAGCCAACTGTACTGGCTTATGAAAATGGGAGCCCGGGGACGCACATGATGCTGTTTTCCGGAATGGGTCTGTTGAAAAAAGCCGCCAGCGGCGTTCTCGCCATTTTTCCGTGCTCACGTACTACGCGTACGCTCCGCGCGAAAAAACGGCTGCGGCCTTGTTGGACGGACTTTTTTGAACCGACCCGGAAGCCTTTGATGAGTAATCTAATCCTGGGCTAATTTGTCCTTGAAAATCTTAATTATTCAACACTCTCCGGAATGGCCGATGACCGGATACGATAAGTGGGTAGTCAATTTGCCTTTGCACCAGGAAGGATAAGTGTGAAGGCCTGATCTGTACGATGGGAGGCTAGATGGGTTCATTGGGAGAAACACGGTAAATTGCCTTATGAAGGAAAGAAAACAGGGTATAGACCGTCGACATTTATTGAAGGGGAGCCTGGCTCTCGGGTTGGCAAGCCTACTCACCCCTAGAGGCCTCTTGGCCAACGATTCCCCAACGGTCACTCTTCCTTTCGAACGGGGTCGCCGTCCATTGGTGGCTTTTCCACAGAAGCGGCCCCTCATGGTGATGACCACAAGGCCTCCTCAATTGGAAACCCCCTTTCATATTTTTAATGAAGACATCTTCACGCCCAATGATGCATTTTTTGTTCGCTGGCATCTTGCCAATATCCCTCGCGAAATTGACGTGAACACCTTTCGGCTGACTATTCGCGGTCGAGTCAATCAATCCCTATCCCTGAGTCTTCATGAATTACACACTCAATTTGAGCAAGTCGAAATTGCCGCCGTCTGCCAATGCTCGGGAAACAGTCGCGGGTTTTTTAATCCCCGGGTGCCAGGCGGACAATGGGGAAATGGGGCAATGGGAAATGCCAACTGGAAGGGAATCAGACTCCGTGATCTCCTTCATCGGGCAGGCATATCAGGGGATGCGGTGCAGGTCAGGTTCGATGGCCTGGATCAACCCGTCGCACAAGCCACAGCGGATTTTCGAAAATCCCTGGCCCTTGATGATGCGCTCCAGGAAGAGGTGTTGGTCGCTCACTCCATGAACGGGGAGGCCCTCCCCATGCTAAACGGCTATCCCCTTCGCCTTGTGGCGCCTGGCTGGTATGCCACCTATTGGGTGAAGATGCTGAATGATATTGAAGTGCTCAATCAGGCCGATCAAAATTTTTGGACGACACAGGCCTATCGCCTGCCGGCCAATTCCTGTCACTGCGTAAAACCCGGAGAGTCCTTAACGGATACCGTGCCCATGGGCAAAATGCCCGTTCGTTCCTTTATCACCAATCTTGAGGAGGGTGGAACCATACCGGGAGGGGAACCTTGCACCATTTCAGGCATCGCCTTTGATCAGGGCCATGGCATTGATCGCGTCCTGGTCTCCGTGGATGGTGGACAACAATGGCAATCCGCCCGATTAGGAAAGGATTATGGTGATTTCAGCTTCCGCCCCTGGGAAGCCAAATTTATTCCGAAGCCCGGGCGTTCGTATGCACTGCAATCACTGGCCATCAATCGGATTGGAGAATCACAGCGATTCGGTGCCCGATGGAATCCAAATGGGTATCTTCGTAATGTGATCGAAACGGTGAATATTCAAGCCGGCTGAGGACAACTTTTGATGCGTGTTTGCATGGTCTTTATAGTGTTTCTGTGGGTTACAGGACTTGCGTGGGGACTTCCGGCCCCTGACCATGAAAGAGAACAGGTGTCCATTCTCAATCTTCCTCCTGATCCAATATCGTTTCAACCCGGCACTGGTAGTGCCATTGCAAGCCGGTACTGCCTCATGTGTCACTCGGCAGAATATGTGTATACGCAACCACCTCATGCCCGTGAGCATTGGATGGAAATCGTCAACAAAATGAAAATAACCTTTGGCTGTCCAATCTCGAATGAGGACATGGCTCCATTGATCGACTACTTGGTGACGCAAAATTCACTCCAGCCTTCACCTTCTGTTCCTCCCGCTCAGCATGACGAACAGAAGGAAACACCCGGTCAATCACCCACTCACGCTGGCAATCCCCAAAAAGGGAAAGCTCTCTATGAGCGACACTGTGAGACATGTCATGGACCTGGGGGCAAAGGGGATGGCCCTATTGGACAGGCCCTGATTCCCCCAGCCGCCAACCTCACGTTACTCGGCAAGCAATCAGATACCACCATTCTTGACACGCTTCGCAACGGCCGACCGGGAACAGCCATGCCTGCATGGAAGAACGATCTGAATACATTAGAATTGAATCATCTTCTTTCATTTCTTCGAACGTTAACTCCATAACCCCGATGAATCCTGAGAGCCTGGCTATTAGGCCATTCCATCAGCGGCCTAATCTCTTTCTTGAGTTTCCCCAATATTTCCACCATGAAACCTGAGAAAAATTCTCGTAAAAATTTTGGTAGTTGCGGTCACAAAAGGTCCCGCTTCCCCACCAATTTCTGTTAGAACATCTTTAACCAAATTTTGAGACCACTCCCATGCGCCATGTCAAAATTGTAGCCACGATTGGCCCTGCGACTTCATCCCAAGATTGTTTGAAACAACTCCTCCATGCCGGAGTCAATGTCGCCAGGTTTAACATGTCTCATGGAACCGCTGACTGGCACAAGACAACAATTCAACGCCTTCGAAGCCTTGCTCTTGAGGAGAAAATACCCCTTGCGATCCTTGTAGACTTGGCAGGTCCGAAGATCCGTCTGGGAGAACTCCCAAATGATGGGACCGTCTTGAAGAAAGGGCGGGGTATCATTCTGATTCCGAAGTCAGACCAAAACTCAAGGCACAACCAATCGGGGGATACTCTGCCGGTTAATCTTTCCCATTTCCCGGACGGCATGGAACCAGGTCAAATCGTCTTAATTGATGACGGAAATATGTCCCTCACCGTGGAAAAACAAGAAACCGACCGGCTGATCTGCAGAGTCCTGGTCGGAGGCCAGGTCACCTCACATAAAGGTGTCAATTTCCCCGGACTTCCACTCGACATTCCGGGATTTACGGAGAAAGACGCCGGTGATCTTCAAGTGGCCATCGACGTTCAAGCCGACTATGTCGCCCTCTCTTTTGTTCGAAGTCCGCAGGATATTCATACACTCCAAACGGCTTTGACTGATCGATCATCGCTGATTCCTGTCATTGCCAAAATCGAAAGACCTGAAGCCCTGACATGTCTTGATGAAATCCTTGATGCGGCAGATGGAGTGATGGTCGCCAGAGGTGACCTGGCGTTGGAGATCAGCCCGGAAGAAGTCCCCCTCCTCCAAAAGCAGATCATCGCCCAGGCCAATCGCATGGGAAAACCTGTGATCACAGCCACACAAATGCTCGAATCGATGACTCGAAATTCTTCCCCCACTCGCGCCGAAGCATCGGATGTGGCGAACGCCGTGCTGGACGGGACGGATGCCGTCATGTTGTCGGCCGAAACGTCCACGGGAAATTTTCCTCTCGAATCGGTCCAGGTTATGGATCGGATTATCCGACAAACAGAAAAGGAAATGTTCCGCCGAATCCAGAAATCCGATTCATCTAAGGAAACCGTGCGTTCGACTCCGGAAGCGGTTTGTGAAGCGGCCGTCTCTCTTGCAACATCTGTTGGTGCCCAAGCCATCGTGGTCTTCACCGATTCCGGCCATACAGCCATGTTATTGGCCCGCCATCGACCGACGGTCCAGATTATCGCACTGACTCCCTCCCCAGCCGTTACCCGTCAATTGATTTTAGTATGGGGCATTGTCTCATGTGTCTTTCCGCAAATTGATGCCACCGATGAACGAATCAATGCCGCCCAGGATCATCTCAAAACCCTCGGTCTGCTTCAGGAAGGCCGGCTCATTGTCATCGTCACCGGGGAACGCCTGGGACATTCCTTCGGAACCAATATCATCAAAGCCCATTTAGTCGTGTAAATTTCTGCAGGGAGAATGTTAGGAGCATGTCCCTCACCATCATCATTGTCGGTGGAGTGGCCGGGGGGGCGAGCGCGGCCGCTAAGGCACGTCGAACCAACGAAGCGGCAAACATTGAGATGTTTGAAAAATGGCCCTATGGGAGTGTTGAATAATTAAGATTTTCAAGGACAAATTTGCCCAGGATTAGATTACTCATCAAAGGCTCCGGGTCGGTTCAAAAAAGTCCGTCCAGCAAGGCCGCAGCCGTTTTTTCGCGCGGAGCGTACGCGTAGTACGTGAGCACGGAAAAATGGCGAGAACGCCGCTGGCGGATTTTTTCAACAGACCCCTATGTATCCTTTGCCAATTGTGGTCTCCCGTACTATGTGGGAAATACCATTCCGGATCGTGATGACCTTCTGCTCCAAACCCCGGAGCGGTTCTGGAAACGATTCAGGGTCCGGGTCCACGTGTTACACGAAGTCCTTCATATAGACAGAACGGCGAAATGTGTCCAGGTGAAAAACCTGATGACTCAAGAAATCACTTCTCACCCCTATGACACACTCATTCTGGCACCCGGTGCCGGGGCAATCATGAAGCTCACATTCCTCCTGCCCGACTCATTCCACTTGATGAACTGAGAGACCATCTTCAGCACCTGGATCCCTCTCAGGAAACCGTCGTCTATTGTCGTGTCGGATTACGCGGGTATCTCGCGGCACGCATTCTCCTCCAGCATGGCTTCACCCATGTCTTCAACCTCACGGGTGGCTATTTAAGCTTCCCTCAATAAAACTCGATTCCCCTCAATCCAACCAAACCAGTAAATCTTTGAAAGCCTGAGCAGTTAACGTGTTAACTCCATCCGTTAAATCAGGCTTAACGATCCATCATATTTTCGTTGCCACCCATTGCACATTTCACTGCAAACAACTGATTTCATTTATAATTTTTTCCCTTACTGCATGTGGCATTTGGTTTGCCTTTGTTATTGGCATGAAGAAGAGAAATCGAAAGGTGTCTTAACAAATTTTACCGAAGGAGGGTGCTCATGGAGCAAACAGCCAGTCAATTTCGAACAGCGGCCATGTTCAGCGGTCAAACATCCTTGGGCCGGATCTTGGTAGTCGATGACGAACCTGATGTTCGCAAAGTTGTGAGGTTGTCATTGGAAAAAGCCGGTTACGACGTGATTGAGGCCGAAGACGGGCAACAGGCCGTACAAGAAATCAAAAGTGAAGAAAACCCTCTGTTACTGGACGTGATCCTCACCGACATCCGAATGCCAAAACTGAATGGACTGGAGGCTATTCAGTTTTTTCAAAATGCATTCCCGCATGTATCGTTGATTGTGCTGACCGGATTCCCGGATTTAATCATGGCCACATCCTTGATGAAGAATGGGATTATTGACTATTTGGTCAAACCGGTTGAAAAGGAGAAACTTCTGACTGCGGTTGCGAAGGCCATGGATCAACGGGAGATCAACCATTTATAAGAATAAGAAGAGGGGTCAACCCTCCCTCTTTTTTGGCGAAAAAGTCCTTTCGAAATTAGAAAACCTGTGAGGAAACCTTCTAGCCTTTCATTTTGGTGTTGATTTTGCTCTGGCATTAGGAAAGCGCTGGGCATGGGTTTTACGAGTCAAAATACCCCAAATTATGGGCGCTTGGGATGGGGAGTTTTTCCCCATTGAAATTCAAACGAGGTCTTTTAAATCACAAAACCCCAAACATGATGATAATTTCCTGTCTTTCTTAACTCTTTTTTTGGAGGTTTCCCCAATGAATCACACGAGGAGTGTCCACTTACATCCGCAAAGCCATGTTTTCATTTTCACGGTGGGCGTCCTTTTCTGTTTCCTTTTTCCCGGTTCTCTTTTTGCCGCTGACGGAAAAGATGCAGAGTCCCTGATCAGCACCACCTGTTCGACCTGTCATAAGTTTCAGGGCGAGGGAGAGAGCCGCTTTAATTTAAAGGCTCCGGATCTCATGTGGGGGGGCAGCAAGTTTCAGCGGGATTGGTTGATTCGATGGCTGACGGGGAAAGAACCGATGCTGTATGCCAAGAGTTACCGTTGGGATCAGGGCCAACAACCTGACCAGCACATGACCGTTTCTCAACAGGAAGCTGAAGGCCTTGCTGACTATTTTGAGACACACCTACAGGACCCTCGAGTGAAACCGGGGTCCATTGATATGTCGACCTTTAGTAAACAGGAGGCAAAGTTTGGAGAGGAAATCTTCATTCAACATTCCTGCATTGGCTGTCATCAAATTATGGTGGATGGGAAAAAGACCGGAGGCCCGCAGAGCGCCTCATTCTTTAATTCAGGGAAACGGCTGAAGGCTGATTGGATTTATCGCTTCAACTCCGATCCCCCCGACTTTGTTCCACACAGTGGAGAGTTTGTCGGAGATGTCAGTGCATTGGGGCTGCGATATGTCACGGGGTTTATTGCGACCAGAGGGAATGAGGATTTTTCTTATTATGAACCATGGAAGAGCGCTGATTTCAACCACCCGAATGTCGAAAACGGGGCCAAAATTTATCAAGAATATTGTGCACAATGTCATGGGGCGGAGGGCAAAGGGGATGGCCCGGCGGCTTCAGGCTTGGAACCCAAACCAGCCGTGCATGCCAATATTCCCTTTGAAAAAATTCCATTGGATTATCTGTATAACGTGATCTATTACGGTGGGAAAGCGGTTGGGAAGTCTTCCATGATGCCGTATTGGGGACTGACCATAGGCCGGACAGAAGGCGTATCCGATGTCATTTCCTATTTGAAGACCACGTTTAAGGGTGCCCCGGAAATGGCGAGTGCGGCCTCACAATCCGGAGGACCATCAGGAGTCTGCCCACAACCACGCAATACCAAGCAGGCGCCTGGAAAATTTCGTAATATGACCAGTCCGTTACCCCCTTCTCAAGAGCACATCAAGGCGGGAGAAAAATTGTATCACGAAACCGCTCAACCCTTGGCCTGTAAGCAATGTCATGGCGATAAAGGGGACGGACAAGGGCCAATGGGGGCAGCGTTGATTCCACATCCTCGAAACTTTACCTGTGGAGAAACGATGAAAGATATTTCCGACGGACAATTGTATTGGATTATCAAAAACGGATCTGCAGGAACCGGCATGATGGCCTTTTCCGGTATGCCCGATGACCAAGTTTGGCAATTGATTCAGTACCTCCGGACGTTGGCCAAATAAACTGGAATTTGGTTCAGACCCTTCGGCGGGGGTGACAAGAAATTTTATTTCAGGGACTGGAGACATCTTCTCCAGTCCCTAAACCTAACGAGTAGGAAGAGGATCATGGCCCCAACACCAGAAAATTCACAGCAGGACAATACCGACCTTTCACAAATTCTGAAACATCTTGAACAACACCACGCCCTCATTTTACAGGCCGCCGGTGAAGGGATCTTCGGGTTGGATCTGGAAGGTCGGCACACTTTTGTGAACCCGGCAGCCGCGAACATGTTGGGCTATGAGCCCCAGGAGTTGATCGGCCAACCCAGCCACTCTCTCTGGCATCATACCAAAGCCAATGGCACCCCCTATCCTCAGGAACAATGTCCGAACTATGCGACCTATAAGGATGGCCAAGTTCATCGAGGCGACAACGAAGTGTTTTGGCGAAAAGATGGGACCAGTTTTCCCGTCGAATACACCAGCACACCTATTCGGCATGAAGGAGTCTTGGTCGGTGCCGTGGTGATTTTTCAAGATATTACGTATCGGCGGCAATGCGAAAAAGCCATTGAAGAATTTCGTCGACACAACGATATGATTTTACAAGCCGCCGGTGAGGGAATTTTCGGGTTAGACCTCGAAGGACACCACACCTTTGTCAATCCCGCGGCCAATGCGTTATTAGGTTATAAACCAGGGGAGCTATTTGGCACACCCAGTCACATCACCTGGCACCATACGAAATCTGATGGCTCTCCTTACCCGGCGGAAGAATGCCCCATTTATAGGGCCTATAAGGATGGGCTGGTTCACCAGGGTGAGGACGAGGTGTTCTGGAAAAAAGATGGGACGAGCTTTCCCGCCCGGTATACAAGCACCCCAATCTGGGATGACCAGGGAAAACTTGCGGGGGCAGTGGTCACGTTTCAGGATATCACTGAGAAAAAACGTATGGCGGCTCAGTTAGTAGAAGAAGCCAAACTTGCGGAGGTGACAAGAGTTCTAGGGGATATCGGACACGATATCAAAAACATGTTGATGCCTGTGCTTTCCGGTGCCGATTTATTGAAGGATGAATTGGACGAACAGTTCCCCACCTTAATCCAGGAAAAGGCAAAAGGAGCGGAGAACAGTTATGCCAACAGCCTGGATCTGATACGTATGATCGTTACCAATGCCCGACGCATTCAGGACCGTGTGCGTGAAATTGCGGATGCCGTCAAAGGTGTGACTAGTCCTCCACATTTCACACCCTGTCGCATAGGAGAAATTGTGAATGGAGTGCTCGACACTCTTCGCACCTACGCCGCAGAAAAAGGGATTACTCTCCTGACCAATGGTCTTGATGCCCTACCTGTCATTGATGCCGATGAACGTCGCTTGTTCAACGCCTTCTACAATCTCATCAACAATGCCATCCCGGAAGTCCCACGTGGAGGGTCAGTCACGGTCGGCGGATCTCCAGGACCGCGTCCGGATACTGTCGAGTTGACGGTAGCCGATACGGGGAGAGGCATGGCGCCTGAAGTTCGAGACCGCCTCTTTACCGCTCAGGCTATTAGCACCAAAAAGGAGGGAACCGGACTCGGCACAAAAATTGTGAAAGATGCCATCGACCTCCATCACGGTCACATTACGGTCGAAAGTGAAGAGGGCCACGGAACAACCTTTCGACTTATCCTTCCCATCACTCAAATCACTTCATCTCCAGCCAGGTCTGGGAAGGCATGACTTCAGGAAAGGCGGGGAGTATTCAGATGACGTTCAATCAACCTCATGCGTCACACGCTGGAAAACGTTAATTTTTTGTCGGTACGACCAATCATCGAAAACAAGGACAATGAGGACGCCTTCGTCCGAACCGGAGACTCTTGTCTCATTCGATTTCTCCCCATACAATGAACTCAAATTCCGCTTCAAAAGATAGTTTCATTCAAACTCGGGAGATTTCATGACGTTTCTGATGTCTGAGAACTTATCCGCATGGCCTTGGGCAGGGTCATGGATTCGTTATCTTTTCATGCTATCCAAGGAAGACAAGGACACATTTACCTCCCATTTTTTCCTTTCGTTCTTCCGGTAATATTTCATCGCCAATTATGGTTGATATTATCCACGTTGCTAGTTAAAGCATGTCGCACGCCTCTGACGCCTCAGGCTCTATTCTTTCACCCGCTCCTTTTTCAACCTAATTTCTCATGGACTTCCACTACCTGTTGGCGCTTCTGTCTGGTGGGATCGTCGGCGTGCTGTTAGGGGCCACAGGAGGGGGCGGATCATTAGTGGCCATTCCCTTATTAGTGTATGTCGTTGGCGTACCGGTTCAAAATGCCACGACCATGTCACTCATCGTCGTTGGCTATTCGGCCCTCTTTGGGGCATGGCATGAGAGTCGCCAGCAACGTGTTCACTTTGTCTCTGCTATGTTGTTCAGCCTGACCGGTATGGTCGGTGCTTGGGTTGGGGCTCATGGCCACCAACTCGTTCCGGACTCCTTGGTTCTTTTTGCATTTGGCAATCTGCTCCTGTTTATTAGCATGTGGACGTTTTGGAAAAATTATGAAGGAGAACACAACGACGTTCCGAGCGGATGCGCAAAGGAATTCTCCTGGCGCTGTGCGTTGAAAGCCCTCACGTTCGGATGGGGAGTTGGCCTATTGACCGGATTTTTTGGAGTCGGAGGAGGGTTTCTCATTGTTCCCGCCTTGATGTTTCTCATGGGGTTTCCCATTCGCTTAGCTATTGGCACGTCACTGTTGATCATTGCCCTTATTTCCATCGGCGGGGTAATTGGCCATTTCGAGGGGGCGCACCTGGATGTGGTGCTAACAGGATTAGTGTTACTCGGCAGTGTTCTCGGGTTACTGTTTGGCTCACAAGTCACTCAATCGATTCCTGCTCACCATTTAAGACGGGGCGTGGCCATTTTAATCGGATTCATCGGAATTTTATTAATCATGGCCAACGCGAGGCCACTCATCTTTTAGGATTGGGAGAGTTTTTTCAAGCGGAAGGCGTATCTTCTGAAACCGGTTTAAACAATAACATGACGTCGCCCTGTTCCAGCCTATGGTTTTTTTGAAATTCCCAGGGTGAAATAATCGTTCCTTGCCGATACACCCGGAGTAGCACATCCGGCTGTAAATCCAAAGCCGTCTTCCCGACATCCTGCTTCTCCACTGTTCGTTCCTGGATATTGACTTTTCCCCCCGCTGTCAAAAAATCCTCCAAATAATCTGCCAAATATTGTTGGTCCACTGCGGCCGCCAACATATATCCGCCATATGTTGCCGGGGAAATAATCGTTTGCGCCCCCCCTTGCCGAAACAGTTTGACGTTTTCTTCTTCCTTCGCACTGACAATGACCCGACAACGGGAATTCAAATTACGGACAGTTAACAAAATGAGGGCATTGGTATCATCCCGCCCAGCCGCAATAATGACCGCTTTGGCTTCATTGAGGAACGCACCAAATTTCAGCAGCCCTTCCTGCGTGGCATCGCCTCGGAGTGCCACGACTCCTAATTCTCCCGCAATGCGTACTCGTTCCTCACCGGGATCGATGACCAGAATATGGTCAGGGTTTGTGCCCTTGGCGAGCAATTCTTTGACAGTCGAGTATCCGGTATGCCCGAATCCGCAGATGACGACATGTTGATCGAGTGACCTCTGGAGTTTTGCCATGCGAAATACCTCGGTAAATTGCCTGAACGCTAATTGATAGGCGGTCCCTAAAAAAATGACCCATAGAAATATGCGGACCGGCGTCACGACTAATGCATCAATCAGGCGCGCCCGCGTAGTAACCGGCACAATATCCCCATAGCCGACGGTGGTCACCGTGACCATCGTGAAATAAATCACATCTGAAAATGAGATCTCCCCGTCTATCTGATCCTTAAGCCCGTTTCGATCCAACCACAAAATCCCCGTCAAAAAACAAAACAGCATGACCACCAATATAATTCTGCTCAAGAGGGTGCGAAACGGATCAAGGTCGGTAGGCATGTAGACCACCCGCCTAAAAAAGAGGCGGGAGGCCTTTCGGGAAGAATGGGTTCGGAATGAGAAAGCCACTTTTTCCTCTTATTTCTTATTCAGAAACCCGTTACCCTTGACCCGTTAAGGGCCACATGAAGACTAAGAGAGGAAGGGAGACCACAAGAATTAACAACTCTAAAGGCAATCCCATCCGCCAATAGTCCCCAAATCGATATCCCCCGGGCCCCATGACCAACAAATTATTTTGATGCCCTATTGGAGTCAAAAAGGCGCACGATGCCCCGATAGCCACCGCCATGAGAAAGGGATCTGTACTCACCCCAAGATTCAGGGCCACCGCGACACTTAATGGTGCCATGACGACGGCCGTTGCCGCATTATTCATGACATCCGACAAAGTCATCGTCATGACCATAATCAGGCCTAAGAGCAGTACGGGGGGAAACTCCTCCATCATGCCAACCAGAAACTGAGCCAACACGGTCGTTGCTCCACTTCGTTCCAGTGCTTGCCCAATAGGTATCATAGCCCCCAACAATACCAGGACCGGCCAATCCACGGCTTGATACACATCTCTCGGAGATACAATATTGAACAGGACCATCCCCAAGGCGGCACAAATCAATGCAATCGGAAGTGACGCCAATCCGGACATGGCGCTGCCCAAGGCCAGGGCGAATACCCCCCCAGCCAGCCACGCCTGACCAGGCTTCACCAACTGAATTCCTCGCTCGGCCAAGGGAAGACATCCGAGGAGTCCGATCACTTCCAGGACCCGGTCTTTTTCTCCCTGCAGCAGCAGTACATCGCCGGCTTTAAACCGAAATTCCCTCAGCCTGCCACGGTAAGGAGTGCCCTGACGAGATGCTCCCAACAGGTTAATTCCAAACCGGCTTCGCAGCTTTAAAGAACCCGCCATCCGCCCGACCAACCATGAACGATCAGGCGGCACGACAGCCTCCAACAGCATATCCCCATCCTTACCTGCGGATGGCTTTTTTTCAGATTCCTGACCCTCTTCCTTGGGCTGCGTTCCTGTTAACTTCAAACCCAATGTGGACACAAATTTATTAATACCTTGCGGTCCTGCCTCAAGGACGAGGACATCGCCGACTTGAATGTGTTCCCTCCAAGCCGCCCCCCGAATAGATTGGTCACCCCGCACCAACCCAATAATTAAGGCGTCAGAATCTTCAGTGGCCAATTCCAGTTCTGACAGAGATTTGCCTATTGCCTTAGAATTTTCAGGCACTTCAACCTCTGTTAAATATTCCTGTATTGAAAACAGGTCTTGCGGCGCATTTTGAGACCGTCGGGCAATGGGAATGAGACGCCAACCCACTAGCGCCACAAAGAGAATTCCCACTAGCGCCATGATTCCTCCTACGGGAGTGAAGTCGAACATCCCGAATGGCTCGCCGGCGACTTCTGCGCGGTAATGGGCCACAATGATATTAGGAGGTGTCCCAATAAGAGTAACCATACCCCCCAAAATCGTTCCAAAAGCCAAGGGCATCAACACCACGGCCGGGGACCGCTTGGCCTCAACGGAGGATTGAATAGCCACCGGCATCAGTAACGCCAGGGCTCCCACATTATTCATGACGGTTGAAATCAATCCACCGAGAGAAGATAAGACAGCCACATGGAGGGACGGGGAAAGAGACGTTGCGCCCTTGACATAGCGCGTAAGCATTTCCACGACCCCCGCGTTACTCAATCCACGACTGATAATTAACACAGCCGCGACGGTGACCACGGCAGGATGACCAAATCCTAAAAATGCTTCTTCGGAGGGAACGAACCCCAACACGGTTGAAAGAAGCAAGGCACTGAGGGCGACCAAATCATAGCGCCATCGTTCCCAGATAAAGAGCACCAACAGGATTCCCATTAGGCCCAGGAAAAAGAGGTGGTCACTATTCACAAATGAGATGAATCCTCTATCAGGGCATCGATGATGGGGGTGGGAAGGGGAGGGAAGCTGCCAAAACACTCCTAAAATCTATAACTATACGCCATAACATGGCATACTCAGGTCATTTTTAGACTTCTTAAACAATATAGCGTATCAACGTTGGGAATGAAATGTTTTACAATTCTTATCCAGGAGGGGAAAAATAGCATTCACGGACTGGGGATTCTCCCGGAAAAGGTGGGCCCACGTATGCAGAGCTGAATGCCGGCTTGGAGATCATCCCCATGGGGGGCATGCCCAATAAATAACTAAAACAAGAATTGTCAGGCAAACTCAAGCAGTCAGGCCGGAATAACCAAAGATGAAAAATTGGAAGAGTTTCGAGGAAAGAACTATACCAGGGCCATGTGAATAAGAAAGTTAAATCTAAACACACCCGATTCAGAAACGCCGGAAGAACCGGGAATTTAATCTATTGGTTCCAGGTCCTGGCCACAGCGGAGCAGAGAGAACTTTATCCTGCACCAGGAGTCAATCGGTACCTGAGAGAGTTTTTCCTCCCAAGTCCCACCGGATCTCTCAAAATTTTCTGTCCGCCTTTTTAGGCCGTCAATCGAGCAACAGGAGTCCGTGGAGCTCTTCGTAGCCGCTTCCGAAATGGAATAACCTGCGCCTGAACCGGACCATCAGTGCGATGATGATTAATGACGGGGTCCATCAGGTTCCCGCACATAATACATCGATACGCTTTGATCCAAAGTTCTCCCATCGCGCCCTTGATGTCCAGACAGTCATCAACCACCATAAGCCCATCACATCGTACACACTTCATAACTCTCCCTCCTTTGAAAGCCTCCTGCTTCCCACTCTTCTCAACAGGTGAGTCAGTGCATCACGCGTGCCACGCACCACGTGAGATCTCGAAAAGCACCACTTAATTAGGTGTGTATGATTGCGGAAAATGAAAGGAGATCACTAGACAATCGAATGAATTTTTGGAGTCTACAATATTTTGTGATAAAAAAAAAGAGCAAACACACATTTTGTGTGCATTGGAAACATTGACTAAAAATTAGGCATCATGCTCGTCTTTAAAAAAAATTATTTTTTTTGACTTACCTCTCACCGGAGCCCCCTTCGCCTTTATCGGTTCAAAGAAAAATATGGTGAGATTTGGCAGGCTAGTGGATATTTTGACAGGTTCTTTATGAAGCTGGCTGTAGACCTGGCCCATCAGTGAGACCCTTTGTTTTGAGTATGAGAATGTCAAAAGTACTTCCCAAGCCGGTCGGCCTAGTGAGCACATCAATCTCTTCTAGATCAGACTCCCTAACACCCGTTAGCCCTTTATAATCCAGAATTCCAACATTTCTCAGCCATGTTCCTTGCGGGATAGGCCCTGCTACCTCAAAACCAATTTCCTCTGCGATGAAACAAACAGCCGTATAATCCACATCTGCCGTCAAGTCTTGTTGGCCCACAGCGAAAAACGGGTCATACACTTGTTGCTGGTGATAGTAGGAACGAAGAGTCCCATTTCTATGCCGATGTGAATATAAATTTGAGGCGCGATCCCCATAATCGATAAAAATTACATACCCTGGATCCACAACTCTCCATATGCTTTTGAGGAATGGTTTCAATTCCAAACAAATTTCTGCGACTTGCCCTCGCCCAAGCTTCACCCCATCATCACTCAACCGGTCGGCTAGTTCCCTCGTTGATAGAGCACCCGGTTGCTCACAAAACTCTCCCTCCTCGTCCAGATCCACATACAACTCCAATACTTCCTCATGGCCCATTCCCATTACTCGATGAACGGGTAAGGCATCAAGCACTTCGTTCCCGAACACAAATGTCGGTCCTGGGGCTAAACAGTCGATATTGTTGATCGCATGCAATCCTCTTTGTTTTTGCTTCTCTCGCAACCCGGGGCTTGGGTCTAGAACTAGATATTCATGAGCGTTTTCAAGACAAGAAATAATATTGTTACCCAACTGGCCTGTTCCTCCACCTAATTCCAAGACCCGCAGGTGAAATCCCAACGCCTTCTCGGCATACGTGATGGCTTTGGCAATGGCATATCCAAAAGCCGGGAATCTTGCATTGGTGTCAAACGGCCCATCATGACTTCCAATTTTGGGTGCCTTTGCATAAAACCCCATAGTTTCGTCATATAAGGCCGCCGCCATAAAATCCCTGAAGGTCATTGGCCCTTGTGTTCGAATTCTGGCTTTTAAAGCCTTCCCAAGCTCCGTATCAATCCGGTTCAAGACAAGTCCAGGCAAAATTTGTTGGTTGCGTAAGTGAAAAAAGGCATAGAACGAGGTAGGAGCAGATCATGAAACATGATGTGGAGAAAATATCTCACACAAAAAAAGGGTGCCATTGCTGGCACCCTTCTCCTGAGTATTCAACCTGCAAAAAGTAAATTACTTAATAACAGTCGATTTGGCCCCTGCCGGATTCGGGTTGGTTTTGTTGAGCGGGCCTTCGACTTCAGGCAACCGACCAGCACCACCAGAATTTATGATCCGGCCACGATTAGGATCACTAACATCATTCTTAGCAGCTTTGCTGCCAAATTCTTGAGAAGACAACAGGCTCTTTTCTCCTCCTGCATTTGTTTGGCCAGGATCATTAGCTGTAGCTTGACCGGTCACTGGAGACTTCCCAGCAGCCGGATACCCCGGGTGAGCTGGTAACAACCCTGGATTGGCAAAGGCCATTGATAGCGCGAAGGTGCTGGCACCCACCGTTCCAAGAAAAATTCCAATCCCTTTCATAAGACCGCTCCTTTGTTGGTTATGACTGGTTAACAATAGAAAATGGTCTGGATATGTACATAGCCCAATTTATTCAAATAGAAAAGGCGATCTTATTCAGATTGACCGGTAGTGTCAAGCTTACCCAACCAAAATAGGGAAAATTTTGAAATGGCACCGCCTCAGGTACTTGCTTTGGTTCCATCAAGCTGGACGGCGTGGCCGATATGGCGTTCTTGGTCGTGGGGCTGGCATGAGAATAGTGACGGTCGTTCCCTTATCTGGCTCGCTAGCGATACTGATCTGACCCTGATGCTCCTCAACGACTTTTTTCACGGTCGCCAAACCCAATCCCGTCCCTGATCGTTTTGTGGTGAAATAGGGTTCAAATACCTTATCCACAAATTCGGCCGGTATGGGCACTCCATCATTGGCAATAATTATCTGAAGTTCCGGTTTTCGGGCTCTAGTGAGCATGACTTCCACCCGTAAATGCCCTCCTGGAGACATGGCTTCAATGGCATTTTTGAAAATACACAGGAATACATGCTGCATTTTCAATTCATCCCACCGGACTTGGGCCAACCGAGCCGGTACTTTTTTGAGGACCTCAATCCGATTTACGCGAATGTCCGTCGACACCAACGAAAAAGCCTTATCCAATAAATCCTGAACCCGGCACATTTTTCGATCAAGTTCCAACGGTTTGGCAAAGTCCAGAATTTCATTTAAGACCGTTTCAATACGAATCATATCCCGCATGGCATTTTCCACCCGGGTTTGCGAATCGAAATCAAGGTCGGCATCCGTCGTAATTTCTTCTAACTGAGCCCTGATAAACCCAATAGGTTCACGGATTTCTGTAGCCAGAAACGAGCTTACTTCATGCAGTGCGGCACGTCGCTCTTCCTTACGAACATCCCCTCCCTCCGATTGAGCAGTCATCACCTGCCCTTTGAGAGCAGGTTGCTCGGGTTGAATCGGGGCAACCTCCATGACAGAGAGATGACACGATGGGTCTTCAAACAATTCCACCAATTTGGTCGTAATGGCCTCTAGGCTTTTCGATTCGCTCCCAATTTGATCGAAATTATTAGGATTTTTTGACGCTAACGTAACGGTCCCCGCCACTCGTCCCCTGACGTAAAAAGGAACGACAATGGTCGACGCGAACCGATCACGATAGAGCTGTTTATAGTCGTGAAAACGCCCTTGGGTTGAAGCCAAATTATTGTCACAGCGGGGCTTTCGATGACGAACAGACCATCCGGAAGCCGAATCATCTAGCGAGAGAAGCTGCCCCGGGCTCACATCCTTTTTCTGGGTTCCGAATACACCCAACACTTCCAGCGTCGCGGCAAGAGGGTCATAAATGCTGACCCAGCCACGATCAAAAGACAGTCCCCCATTGACTTCTTCCGTCAAAATGCTCCCTATCCGCTCTTGAACTTCCGCATTCGAATACGTTCGGGCCACGGGCGCAGGCCCCTCTTCTCCAGCCACACCCGATGCCAATGGTTCATTACCCACTACTGGCTTGCTCAAGATCAGTGAGGAACCAAATAGTCCTGCTTTCTTTAATTCTGTGGAAATATGCGAGACATTGGTGGAGAGAGTCGTCTTTTCTCTTTTGGTCAGCGCGGAATTTTCTCTCCTGGCCAATACCAGCGTGCCATACACTCGGCCGCCAAACTTTAAGGGAAGGACCAAGGCAACCTTGCTCCCAGGAGTCACCATGCGAATTCTGAGTACGCTCTCCAACTCCCCGCCCACCCCGTTACGAACGGCCAGATTTTTCAAATCCTCCATTGAAAGTGCACGAAGAATCGCGCGGACTTCTCTTGGAGAAAACCCCCGGGAAACCTGCTCGACCAAGGGCCCACCATCATGAGTCATAATCGCGACCAAGACCGCTTCCATCCCGACCTCATTGACCACGGAGGTCAGAATCTTTTGAAGGGTACTTTGTTGCTTGGTAGCTAGTGTGGATTCAAGACGATTGGACATGCATGCGTTTCCTCTCAGAATATTTGCGCACAATGAATTGTCGGATATGCCGATGGTTAAGGGGGCGAAGGGCTTTTCCCAGTCTCTAAAAAATCCCTGAACCCCTCCTTAAGATTAGGATAATATATCCAAGGAGTTGTCTCGTTAATTTATATGGCGAATTTTTCGACCCGAAGAAGGATGCGTGACAATTTCTATTCGGCCTTGCTCGGAAATCCAGAGATTTAATAATCCACTCACCAGACTAATAATGATCGCACCACCCACCGCTGGCCAAAATCCAGAGACAATAAATCCTTTCACCAGAATGGATACCAGATAGAGCAGGAATCCATTAATGAGAACCATGAATAGCCCTAGTGTTACGAAAATAAATGGTGCTGAAAGTAGATAAAGCACTGGGCGGATGATGGAATTGAGGAATGCAAGAATAACCACTGCGGCAATCCCCGACGCAACCCCTGTAATTTCAATGCCAGGGATTATCTGGCTCGCCAACAATACCGCAAACCCCGTGATCCCGCATCGAATGAGAAATCCCTTCATGGTTGCATCATAACGGCCCTGCGGTAGTGGCCTCAAGCGACACGACCCGCAATGGGGTCAAAAATTTTTGAGGATACCACTTCATCCCATCTCAAGACTCGGCAATATGGAATTGAACTACCTTCGTCACAATGAAGAGAGATGCACTGTGGTGAGCAGAAGGTAAATAATGTAACGTTCAATGCCCATCAGCATTTCCCCAATTTAGAAGTCCCGAAAATTTAATTTACAGGCCAGGATATCACGCTAGAGGCAAATACTTAGTAGCAACTTCCATTTCACCACCTCACGACCAATGGGGTCTGTTACGTTTCCGCCCCCCTCCATCCAACGATACCTTAGATAATAAGAGAGGAATCCGACGAACGCTCATCCCCGCATTCCGCCCGGGTCCAGGCCTATTCACCCATAAAAACAGTTGCCCGCGTGAGGCCGAAAAACCTGCCTGTCAGCCGGTATCCAAAGATATTTTCCCACACGGAGCATGGCCCTAAAAAAGACAAAAGCATCCGGCATGAGATACCAATGTGGGCGGGCAGAACAATAAATTCCACAATTTGGCTATGGTGATGGGCAAAGCTTGCGGAGGAGAGATCAGCCGTATCCGTGCTGGCGAAACCACTGTACGGCTTTTTTGAGTGCTGTTTCCACCGGGGTTTGGGGAAGCGACAGTTCCTGGCGCGCCTTCGTGCAATCATAATGCATGTGATACTTGGCCATCCGCACTCCTTCCAAAGGAATTCTGGGTGGACGATGGGTGACCAGATTGGCAATCCATTGATTCACATGCGCCATGGGAAGGACAAGCCTCCAAGGCAATTGAAGCCGCGGGGCAGGCACTCCCGTTAGTCGGCTGAGAATCTGACATACTTCTTTCAGTGTAAGATTTTGATTTCCCAGAATATACCGCTCACCCACCCGACCACGCTCCATGGCCCGGATATGCCCTATGGCCACATCCTCAACATCCACCAAATTCATCCCGGTCTCAATATACGCCAACATTCGGCCACGCATAAAATCAACAATAATTTGTCCAGTTGGAGTGGGCTTAACGTCGCGCTCTCCCACTGGAGCCGTTGGATTGACAATAACCACCGGCAACCCCTCTTGAGCCATGCGAAGGACTTCCTGCTCAGCCAAAAATTTTGATCGCTTATAATCCCCTGCCAGCTGAGCCAAGGAAGGAAAGAGGGTTTCATTTCCAAGGCCTCCTTCATCAGGCAACCCGATCGCACCAATTGTGCTAGTGTAGACGATTCGTTGAACGCCTGCCTCCCTTGCTGCACGGAATAAATTTTTTGTCCCCTCGACATTGATGGCATAAAAGATTGAAGGGTCTCTAGCCCACAACGCATAATGCGCCGCCACATGATATAGCCCTTCGCAGCCGGCCATAGCCTTCTTGAGGGACAAGGGATCCTGCAAATCTCCCACAACGGTTTCGACGTGTAACCCTTCAAGATTTTTTAAATTACTGGTGGGCCGAATTAATACACGGACCTCATCTCCTTTCGCAACGACTGCTCGTGTTACCGCAGCCCCAATGAAACCCGAAGATCCTGTGATAAGTACTTTCATAAAAATCTGAGGTTGCCAATGCACTCAATCACAATACCGCATGACTTGCACCAACAAGACTGTTGTCAATGAGAAGGGATGGGAAACTGTGTAATGTCGCTTCAAGACCGCAGCGCGATACTAGAGAAAATCAAGACCGTCGCGCCATTATATAAGTGGCAATGTGTCGTAAGGGGTCAGCCTGTTTATCAAAAGTATTCAATCGGGCTATTGCCCGCTGGACACATTCCTCTCCCAGTTGCCTCGCGCCTTCAATCCCAAAAAATGAAGGATAGGTCCGCTTCCCTCTTTTTTCATCCGTTCCTGCATCCTTTCCCAATTCCTCCCGCGTCCCCACCATATCCAACACATCATCGGCAATCTGAAACGCCAGCCCAATATCCTCGGAATAGTCGGTTAAACATTGCATTTGCTGGGTCGTGGCCGCTCCGATAATGCTGCCGATCCGGACTGCGGCCCGAATCAGACGCCCTGTTTTAAAGGTGTGGATTTGCTGGAGGTGCGCTAAATCAATCTCCTGATTTTCAGCCTGAATATCCATGACCTGTCCGCCCACCATTCCCTGGTGCCCTGAACCATTTGCCAGTTCCCGCACAATAGCTAACTGCTGAGCGGACGAGAAACTCTCTGTTCCATCAACCTGACTGCATAACTCAAACGCCATGGTCAACAACGCATCACCTGCCAAAATCGCCATGCCATCGCCAAATACTTTGTGATTGGTTAAGCGGCCGCGCCGATAGTCATCGTCATCCATCGCGGGAAGGTCATCATGAATAAGAGAATACGTATGAACGAATTCCAAAGATGCGGCGAACGGTAACATGGCGTCACGGTCATACCCCAGCGCTTGGGCAGCGGCAATCGTCAAAATCGGACGAATGCGTTTTCCTCCACCCAATAGGCTATACCGCATGGACTCATACAGTCGTTGAGGATTGGCCGAGAGCAGAGGAAGACTCTTCTCCAAAAACTGGTCAATCCGTTGGCGCTGTTGATCTAAATAGGCTTGTATGTTCACAAAGGAGCGAATAGACGACGTGGAAGGATGGATGGAATCGTTGGTGACCCTATCAAATGGATTTTTGGAGTGTCAAATTGTGATCCTAAAACTCAGGGATATAGACAGTAAACGGGTCCCACAAATTTTCTTCATTGTTTTCATCTGAATTACTCAGTATACTTTTCTTTCATGAGCATTCGAAATCGAGCCGGAGATTGGGAGCCCCTGTTATTGGGTATCGAACCCGAATTGTGCGGGGTATGTCATGAAGGCCTGTACCGAAACCTTACCATGCTCCGTGGAGGATGGTCTCGTTGCAGCATCTGTGAACATTTCGTTCATTATAGTTGTCTGGCTAGTGGAAAGGTCTCCTATCTGAAAAGACGCCCGCGTGTGTGCAAAACGTGCGCAGACCAGCAGTCTCTCCCCCAACCTGCCATGTCCACCCCTTCGGTGCCTGCCGAAGTCAAATAATGGAACATCCAGGGATTTCAACCCCACCAGCTATGGGTTCTCCTCGACTTTCAGCATCATTTCTCCATTTTTTTCTGGCTCCCATCCTTTGTGCATTTAGTGGTTTTCATACAGCCAGCTATTTGTTCGTTGGTCTCTACACGTGGCCTCGAACCAGTCGGGTGCTTGTCCTGACCATTGGTATGCTTATTTTCTCATATGAATTCATTTATAAAAACCATTTGTCACGCCCTACTTCCACATGGAAATATTCTTCTTTTGAATCGGTATTCTATACCTGCGTCATTCCCTATATCATCGGCGCAGGAGCACTCTTGGTCCTCGCGGGCCTGTCAGAGTAGGGCAGCAATTCTGCCAAAATACCCTTCAACCTGTATTGATCTGCACTTCTAGAGAGGATACAACCATGAAAAATGTGGAATTGACTGTCAACGGAACGATGCTAACAATTACGGTAGACCTGTCGAAGGATTTTGGGCCCTCTTCATCGGGCAAAACAACGATCATTGCCTCAACCGAAGGCAATGTCTCAATACCCGATCGAGAAGAAAAAATCGGGCTGAATATTTACAAGAAAAAACCCTAGCCTTCCTCAGGAAGACCGGTTTTTAAAATCTTCTAGCAGCACCTGCCCCGTCCACGATGACTTGACCTTCATCACGGATTGCGGTGTGCCCTCCGCCACCACACATCCTCCTTGATCTCCACCTTCCGGCCCCAAGTCAATGACCCAATCCGCGTTCTGAATCACATCCACATTATGCTCAATCACAAGGACCGTATTTCCTGCTTCCACTAACCGGTCGAGTACATCCAGCAACCGTTGAATATCCACAAAATGCAGTCCCGTCGTCGGTTCGTCCAAAATATAGAGCGTGCGACCCGTGGATCGTTTCGAAAGCTCCTTGGAAAGCTTGACACGCTGGGCTTCTCCACCAGACAAGGTCGTCGCCGATTGCCCGAGTTTAATGTAATGGAGACCCACATCTGATAAGGTTTGCAGTCGGGTGCGAAGTGGCGGAATGTTCACGAAAAATTCCAATGCCTCAGCCACTGTCATATTTAAGACTTCTGCAATCGTTCGGCCCCTGTAGGTCACATCTAAGGTTTCGCGATTATACCGTTGCCCATTGCAGGCCTCACAGGTCACATAAATATCCGGGAGAAAATGCATTTCAATTTTTATGAGGCCATCACCCTGACAAGCTTCACATCGTCCACCTTTGACATTGAAACTGTAGCGGCCTGGCTTGTAGCCTCGCACTCGAGACTCCGGTAATTGCGCGAAAAGATCACGAATGAAACTAAAGAGGCCGGTATAAGTGGCGGGATTGGAACGAGGAGTTCGTCCAATTGGGGACTGATCAATATCAATCAGCTTATCCAGCTGCTCGAGTCCACGTATGTCCCGGCACCCTTCAAACACCGGCTTCTTCTGTGAAAAACCCTCCCCCAGGGATCGGAACAACACATCTACGACCAGAGTACTTTTCCCTGACCCTGAAACACCGGTAACACAGGTCAACAGACCCAATGGAAAATTCACAGTTACGTGCTGAAGATTGTGCTTTACCGCACCCACGACGGTCAAAAATCCTTTGGCCTGCCGTGCACGTTGGGTCAAAGAAACTCGTCGGCTCCCTTTGAGATATTGACCGGTCAGCGATTTTGGATGAGCCATCACCACCGAGGGAGGACCATGAGCCACTAATTGTCCACCTTCCACACCGGCCCCCGGCCCTAAATCCAATATATAGTCGGCAGCGCGCATGGTCTCGGCATCGTGCTCAACCACCACCACCGAATTCCCCATATCACGCAATCGTAACAATGTTTGGAGTAACCGTCGGTGATCCCGCTGATGCAACCCGATACTGGGTTCATCCAGGATATACAGCACGCCCACCAATCCTGATCCGATTTGCGTGGCTAATCGAATCCGTTGTCCTTCCCCTCCAGACAAAGTGGCAGAAGGGCGATCCAGGGTGAGGTAGCCCAATCCGACGTTGTGCAAAAACTCCAGCCTCTCCCGAATCTCTTTCAGCACCCGCTGCCCAATCATTTGTTCGCGATCGGAGAGAATTAACGCATCCATAAATGCCAAGATATTCCCCACAGACAGATGGGTCACCTCAGCAATAGACTGCCCCCCAATTTTTATGGCAAGGCTTTCCTTCCTCAGTCGACCTCCGCCACACATTGCACAAGGGGTATCGAAGGTCCATTCCTCCCATTCAGAATGACTGGAAGCTTCATACCCAATACCATCACATCCATCACACGCACCATGAGGGCTGTTAAATGAAAAAATTCTTGGGGAAATTTCTGAATAGCTGACACCACACTGGATACACGCCAGGTCTTCACTATAGACCCGGACTTGACTATCTTCTGTCAGCACTCCAACCAGCCCATGCGACATCTTGAGGGCCGTTTCTACCGAATCTGCCAAACGCCGAGTCACCCCGGTCTCTGGCTTGACGATGAGTCGATCAACCACAATCTCAATGGTATGCTTGCGTTGTTTATGTAATGTAATTGACTCCCCGAGATCCCGAATGTCGCCATCAATACGAGCCCGGACAAATCCAGCTTTGCGAGCGGCCAATAATTCTTTGCGATATTCGCCTTTACGCCCTCGCACAATGGGAGCCAAAATGTGGATTTTTGTGCCAAGAGGAAGCCCGAGTATGGTATCCACCATTTGTTGTACCGTTTGCGCCGCAATGGCATTCCCACAAAGATAGCAAAAGGGTTGCCCGATTCTGGCAAATAGTAAACGAAAATAATCATAGATCTCCGTGACCGTCCCCACCGTGGATCGAGGGTTGTGACTCGTCGTCTTTTGTTCGATAGAAATGGCAGGCGAAAGCCCTTCAATGGAATCCACATCCGGTTTCGTCATTTGGTCAAGGAATTGCCTGGCATAGGCGGAGAGTGATTCGACATATCGACGCTGGCCTTCGGCATAAATCGTGTCAAAAGCCAAAGATGACTTACCTGATCCGCTTAAGCCTGTAATGACCACCAACTGATCGCGAGGTATTTCCAGGTCGAGATTCTTGAGATTATGTTGGCGAGCGCCCCTAATCACGATAGAGTTATTCATGGAAGCCGAGTATATCATACGAATCCCCTTGACTGTGGCTTCTCTTTGACTAATGGAATTGACCCTTACACAAAAGGTCGGATACAATCCTGCAGGCTTCATGTACCGGTTTTGAATAGACGGAATCGTATTCTTTTACTCCAACCTTATTTTTCATTTCCCTTATTAGATGAGGAATTTCATGAAGAACCTGAAAGCAGCATGTATCTGGACTGCCACCATTATTCTGATGAGCCTTTTGTCACATTCTCCACCAGCATGGGCTGCTAAATACGAACTTACTCGAAACAGTATTGAAGAGGCGAAGGAAATTAATGCTGCAGAAATTTCTCTCTATCGAGTGAAATTAGGGGACCCTGAAGCCACCGCCGTGGAAGCCCTTGTGGAAGCAAGGATTTCCGGTGTTCGGGCAGAGCAAGAAGGTACCTTTATTTTGTTATGGGATAAAGAAAATCCAACTGGTGCAATGGCAGGAGTCCGTATCACGGACGGGAAAGTAGATCTCATATTTATCAATAATCGATTTGCCCATAAAGTCCGTGGTATCTTCCGACATGTCCTCGGGGCCAAATCCACAAAAGAAATTCGAGACCTGCTGGGACCAGAAGATTTTCCGAATGAAACACTGATGGGCGCCAAACTCTTGTATGAAAAGCAAGGGTTTCTCGTGAATTTCCTTGAACGGCAAGTAAATGTGGAATTCTGTCTTGGCTGCCAGGATCTATTTTCAGGTTTCTAGGAGGCCTGTTTGGAGCCTTAGTTTTATCTCACTTCGCAGTCTGCTTTCAGTTATTGAGTCATTTCCCGAAAGAGGGATTTCTCCTCCCTCTTCTATTTTCCCAACATCGTCAAGAATGCATTTCTTCCAATAGTTCGGTTTAGACTGATTCCATATATGGACGACCGGATTCTTACCACCCATCTCATAGAAGAAGAACAAAGCCTTGAGGGGACTTTGAGACCTCAACGCTTAACGGAGTATATCGGCCAGGAGCGGATGAAAGAATCGCTTCGGGTTTGTATTGACGCCGCAACGGGTAGAGGAGAAGCCTTGGACCATGCCATTTTTTATGGACCTCCTGGGTTAGGCAAAACCACCATCGCACATATTATCGCCAAAGAAATGGGGGGCACGATTCGCTCTACTTCAGGGCTGGTACTTACCCACGCGGGCGACCTAGCCGCCATTTTAGCAAATCTTCAACCACGGGATGTTCTATTTATCGATGAAATTCACCGATTGCCTCCAGCGGCCGAAGAGGTATTGTATCCCGCGATGGAGGATTACCAGATTGATTTGGTGATTGGACAGGGCCCCTCCCTGCGCACCATGAAATTAGATCTCCCCCCTTTTACGCTCATTGGAGCCACGACACGTGCGGGCTCCCTCACCTCTCCTCTGCGAGAACGCTTTGGGCTTGTTTATCGTTTGGATTATTATCTGCCTGAAGATTTGCAGATCATCATTGCCCGCTCCGCTAGACTACTCGGAATCCATATTGAGGATGAAGGGGCGGGAGAAATTGCCAGCCGGGCTCGTGGGACTCCCCGTATTGCCAATCGATTAATCAAACGTGTGCGTGACTTTGCAGAAGTTAAGGCCCAAGGACGGATCACGAGATCTGTCGCACAGGAAGCCTTACAATGGTTAGGAGTCGATCAGGCAGGTTTTGATGAAATGGACCGCAAAATACTCTTGACCATAATTAGAAAATTTAAGGGAGGACCGGTTGGCATCGACGCATTGGCCGCAGCGGTCCAAGAAGAAAAGTCCACATTAGAAGATGTATACGAACCTTTTCTGCTTCAATCTGGGTATCTGGATCGAACGGCCCGAGGGCGACAAATCACCTCAAAAGGTTTGCAACATTTCGGAGAAAATCCGAATCTCTTTTCGATTGGGATCTGACCCGATCTTCCCTCCTACATTATATCTAGCCTCCATTCGCTTTTTCCTCTCTCACTTTTATTTAAAAATGCTTCCGACCCCTTCCCCTCATTTGCTGTATTGACGGTATCTGAAAAATAATCGGTATAGTAGGAGAAACAGACAAATCTGTCATGTGCCGGTTGAATAGAATTTGTTTGTTTAATCCATTAATACAACAGTGAGAGGATATCAGAATGAATGTACGCCTCTTATCATCCTTTCATTCTTTTTACAGGAAAACCTCAGCATCAATGAAGTATTTAACCCTGAGTTGCGGTGTTTTTTTAGCCTTTTTCTATTCTTTGAGTCTGATAACCCCAGCCTCGGCTGACGAACTACTTATCGAGTTCGGGGATTCCTGGGTGGAAGACGGCTACATTTTCCATGTTGATATTCAATTACCGCCCTACAATAATTATTGCACAACATCTGGGAGGGGTTTCATTGGCTTTAACGTGTATTATGAAGACACGAGAAGCCTGGATGGAGAGTGGGCCTTTGGTATCGCTCCGTGGCCTGAGGGGTTTGCGTCTGAATCCAAAGTGGGGTCCCACATGACTGCGGTCGCTCCTCAAGTATATTGCACCAGTTTTTCTCCCTGCACAATTCAGAATGTTCAAATTGTAAAGGCATGGTGCCCACCGCTAGAAGGAGAAAGTTTTTATGCACAATAAATCCCCATTCTCCTGTGCATTCTCAGAACCACCAACCTAATTCTTAGACTTCATAAAACTTTGAATGAATATAGAATAGAGGAAATTTTTCATTCCTCCCCTGGAGCTGGGATAATAGATACCTCCATTCATTGAAAAGAAAATTAAAAAGAAAACCCAGTGCCAAGCAAAACTATCTTTCAGGGGCTACAGGAAGAGCTCCGGGATTTAGGATGGCTTCCACATCACGCATTCCCCTTTTCGCACGATCGACATACAATTGGTTGGCCACCCCTTGGTAGGTTTCAATAATCCGTCGATAGGTGCCCAGGGCTTTGTTGTACTGTTGGTTTTCAGAAAAATAACGGGCCAATGCTAACCAATTTTCCGCAGCTGTTTCTTTGGCCGTTTTAATGATTTTCCATTCCTGGGTTTTCTCATTCTGTCTCATCTGGCCTACACGACGAAGCAAGCGTTCTTCACTTCTTAGCGCAAGCAGCTCAATCTGTTCATTTTCAAACATAGCTTGCACAACCTGATGTGATTGTAAATTCCCATAGAACATTTCCACATGGCCTTTTATGATATCCGCCTGCTGCTGATATCTGTCTCCTGTGCATCCGGATAGAGTGCCTACTATGAGTAGACCACAGAACATTTTCAAGCAGACGCGCCCCTTCAAGTGAAAAGCAGAATAGAAAATATCGACATTCATGTTCCCCTCGCAAATACCATAATGGTCAACCTATGCTTAATCGCTCCGCAGACATCCTCGCCAAGAACTCGTCCGTGAAAATCAGTAAATTCTCCTTGGGGCTAAGCCCACAACACTTTCCAGGTTTTGCAGAGTACAAATTTTCCCTCATGGATTGACAAGATTATTGACGGCTAGGCCCTGAACCGATCGATCAATGGTTTTTGGACAACCTCATGACGGATGCAACTCCCGCTCCCGCCCTTGAAGAAAAACCAGAAACAACTAATACAGACCAACCAGGCACATTTTAACGTAGCCATAGCACCTCCACTTACAGGAACCTCTTTTTTGTTTCAGCTCTGATATACATTTTTGTTATGAGCCTTGAGACAACCGCTCCCCGCAAGAATACCAAGCCATGAAAACGTATGGGTATTGAATCCGGCATCTGTGGATGTCTTCGCCGCTCGCCTTACAATTTCTGGCATCCCCGTATAATACATTCCCTGCGCCACGCTGATTCACTTCGCACGGGTACATGCTGTGGCTGTAGACCAAATTTCAGATGACTCCAATTCCCTTACTCGGTGATTTTCGAACCTAATCATTGACTCGACTTTATTATCATGTTGCATCTCCAGCTATTCCGGCTTGCTCCCAAAGTGCCCTTCACGTAGACTGCCCTCATTTGACTTCACATACACGACTAGAAACATGCTTCACACATTTTACCTTCCGTTCACAGCAGTTCGAATCCTACATTATCTTTTATTGACGGCCTTCCTTTCCATAGGGCTTCTCTTGGGATCTTCCTGTTTGGCAATCGGAGAGACCCTCCTACCTCCCGACGAAGTTGATGAGCATATCGCCCATATCGCCAGCTTGGCCAAACCCTCCCCACAAGTTCCCATTCCCGAAGGAGTATTTTTAATGGGAACCAATCGGCGAGACGATCTTCGACATAGCCTTGAAATGCACTATGACGACACGGAATTTCCTCAACGTCACATCTGGGTGGATAAATTTCTCATGGATCGCTATGAAGGCACCTTAAGCGAATATCTGGCATTTCTGCTCACAACCAACAGGCCAGTCTCTCATGAATTACGGGGCCTCATCTGGCATCTCATTAGTGTGCATTTCATTCCTGATGAGGCACTCGCTTCCTGGCCGGCCCTCTACATCACATGGGAGGAAGCCAAAGCATTTTGCGAACATCATGACAAACGACTACCGTCGGAAGCTGAATGGGAGAAAGCGGCAAGAGGGGAATCTGCCCGCATCTTTCCGTGGGGGGAAATGGACCCGACAGCGGACTTAGCCGTATTCGGACAATACCACGTCCATGAAATTCCTCTGGTTGCAACGGTGGATAGCTTCGAGGATGGCCAAAGTATTTATAAAATATTGCATTTGGCTGGTAATATCGCGGAATGGGTTAATGATTGGCTGGGACCAGATTATTACCCCATCATGCCAGCCAGGAATCCGCCTGGGCCCAAATCAGGTCGTTATAAGGTTGTACGGGGCGGATCATGGAAAAGTCGGCCAGTCATGTTGCGGTCAGCGACTCGTGGGGGTGCCATTCCAGAAGAACGTTCCGCGAACATCGGCTTCCGCTGTGCTCAATCCTCCCCCTAATACCGCTAATCTCTCATTAACTTATCCGGAACTTGTCTTTACCCCAGTGGTTCAACAGAATCAGGGTAGAGAGGCAAAAGCCTCTCTACCCTGATATCAGATGTGCTGAGCTATTAATGTGTAGGAGTATGAGTCACGGTAAGATTGAAATGCGCGTCTGAATATCCCCGAACTTTTACATGGACCGCAGTCCCATTGGTTGGCACATCAAGGACGCACTTTTCTTCCGCACCCGAGAGATAAGGACGGCAATCATAGGCAGTCGTTGTGGGATCCTGATTGAACCGAACATAGAGATCGGGATCACCGGGATTGGCTTCTCCATGCATAACCACTTCCACTAATGTTCCCGGAACCACCATAAAGGGGCCATAGGTTTTCTCTGCATTCTTGGCCACACTTTGTCCGACAAAATTTTCCGTTTTGGGTCCGCAGGCTATGGGTCCCACCGGTTCCACGGGTCCCTGACATATTGCGGTATCAATGGTGAATCCCTGCGCAGGGCCATACAAACACGCTGCCCCATTTTTATCGATATTGGTCAGGGTCAGGGTCCAATCTCCTTTACCGTTACATTGCGGATAATGCATAACCGAGAAGGCATCGTAACTGGTTAACGGCCGCCAATTACTATCTTCGAAACAGGTACCCGAATCCGGGCGGGTATGCTCATGCCGAAATCCTATCGTATGACCTAATTCATGCCGCAATATCCCTTGTAGCGATAGCTTGCCATTTGGATCCAGTTGAAAAGAACTGTTATCCACCAAAACATTTCGTGAGGACCGCTGTTCATTCGGGAAAAAGGCTCGAGCCAGATATTGCCCATTCACGTTGACCGGGCGTACATCAAAAACCACATTCGGATTAGACGCCGTGCAAGAATCATCCTCTCCCCCCACATAAATGAAATCCACAGCAGCCACCGCCTCCCATGCATTTCCGGCCGCCTCCATGTCGGACTTCATTTTTTCATAATTCGCACCAAATGTTTTACTAACGCAGTAGGTCAGTTGCCGTTTTTCTATAGAATTCCACACGGCGTCCTGACCATTGACTTGATGAACGGTTAATTTCGTTCGAACCCTCTCGCGAGAGCTGTTTGACTCCTTTATTCGAGTTTCAAAAAATTCCTGTAGAAGTTTTTCATTGAGAATGGGGGTATCACCGTTCACAATATATTTCCCACCTTCAAAGGGTTCCTTATAGGTTTGGGCTTTAAACTCCTCAAAGGTTTTATTTTTCCACTCGTCTCGTTTCTGTGCTGCGTTATCCGACAAAATTTGCTTGCCCTGGTCCGGGGAATTTTTGGGCCCACTGTCACCAGCTGGTAGTGGAGTTGTATGGAGTTGGGAACAGGCAGTCAATCCGATGACTATTCCTATCACCGTTAATGTCTGATTGAGAAAAAATCGACAATTTTTCATAGTTCCACTCCTTTGAAAGTAATGATGGACCTCCCTGCTGATCAACAAGAGAACCCGGGAAACCAATTGATGGCGTCTACCCCAAACAAGATTCATGGAGAAAGAGGTTGATCATGGAGGACAGGGCTCAACTTTTATGTTGATCAAATCCACTCCCTCGCCGAGTTGTTGAATTTGCTCAATTATTGAATGAGCCGAATCCACATCCGAAAATTCCGCGCAGAGCTTTGTCTCCCCTTCTATTCCAATACGTTGCTCAACCAATCGCCGGACCTCCCCGCGTTCCTGGGCGGACTTGAGAAGGGTGCGAGAGTCGGCCAGCACCTCTATGGCTTGATCAGGTACGCCCTTTCCACGCGAAAGAGCATAAACCGCAATACTTTGAGGAGCAGGAGCTAGGGTTTCCGGAGGCTTGGCCTCTGCACACCCCTTGCTGGCCCCCATCATCATGACCCCCATTGCTAACAAGGTCAGGCCAAGTCGAAGAGACCCAATTAACCCGGTTGGCCTAAAAGGAAACAGTCGAGCATCTTCCAATGGTGTGTATGTCATAAGGTATTCCTTTCATATAAGCAAGACCTATTCCCATGATAATGCAGTATGACATACATGGGGGGGTTAAGAAAAAACCTAGGGAATATCCAGCTCGTATTCTTCTTTGTCGATCTGTCATCTTATCCTTTGCTATTCATACCTTCTCTTTTTCGATACACATTGTATCTAAACGGATAAAATCACTAGAAACCATTTCATTCTGGGGCGATATCCTTTTGGACAATTGGCTCTCAAAATTTCCGTACGCCTCATGACCAATTAAATACACATCGCCCTAATCCATTTTATGTAAACTGGCATGGACCACTAACCCGGAAGGAGGCAATCCCGTCGAAATGAAATGGTTCTGAAGAAATGGCCTATTTCTAAGAACGAAAAGGAGGGGCAGGAGCATGAGTCACCAAATGGTGCAACCGAGCCTGATGACTATCACAGGGCTCAGAGCCCAAATCGGATTTCTGAGTGACAATAATCGCTGCAGGGAGTAGCTCCCAATGACGTAAATCCGGACGTACGGTATTCTGAAACACTGTGGGAGCAACTTGCATTAACTGCGTGCCACCCAGAATAGATAAGGCACACACATCACCACTACCTCTTCCTCCAAGTGACGCTGCCCCCGCACATCCACCAACAGCCACCCCGACCCCAAGAGAAAAAGGCACTAATCCATAAACCACGCCGACAGGTAAACGAATCCAACTCTGAATGTTCAAAAGAGGGTGGTAAGCATGATCATGCCTGTGCGCGATTTTTGCAAACCAACTTTCCGTTGAAAGACGTAGGCCCGTTTCAGAAATACACAACTCCTGAAAAGGCGGATTGGGATGAATCACAAAGTATCCATTGGGAGCGCCAAACAATTTGAAATCCCAATCGACCTCAGGAAAGCGACCAACCCCATAGACCTCCCACCGGGGGGTGGGACGGGCACCCTGATCCAGCCTGATCACCTGCTTTTGGGCAAACGATTGAAGAGCAGGAGGCACATGCAGAAGAAAAGAACTGGTGGGCTCCGCCAGCCTGAACCAATCGGTTCTGGCATCTCCTGGTTCATTAAGAACTTCCCATAGCACGGCGGAAAGCACAAGATTGACAGGGTCTTCACCAAAAT
Organism: Candidatus Nitrospira neomarina; assembly: GCF_032051675.1. Lineage (NCBI taxonomy): Bacteria > Pseudomonadati > Nitrospirota > Nitrospiria > Nitrospirales > Nitrospiraceae > Nitrospira > Candidatus Nitrospira neomarina. The sequence goes on along the minus strand of NZ_CP116968.1, from coordinate 3,750,598 downwards.
TGTACAGCGGGGCGAACAGTTCATGGTCCAACCGCCGTAATTCCACTTTTGCGTCCTCGATATGTCCGGTCCTCAGATAACTCGCGGCAAGCAAAAGGCTTAAATATGCCCGTTCATACGATTCCAACACATACTCCGTAAGCACCCCATCAGATAAAAAGACTCCAGCCATTTCACGTGAAAAAGAAAAAGTCTTATCGCGAAATCCAGATTGGACTTGTTCCGTGTACTCAATGACTGCGGCATCGCATTTTTGGGAAAAGGCCAGGCTTAAGAGATTCAACACCTTCATCCGATTGGACCAATCAACGTTGGAACGAAGAATCCCACATTCATTCTTAAATGTTGGTTGTACCTCTCGCATCTGACAACCCAAAATAGAAAGAGAGAGCACCACTCCCATCCATCTCCACACACACATCACCCGGCCCATCCGCGAAGAGAGAATTACCTTTTTCGATCCTAGGCTGCGAGACTTTTTCATACTTCGGGTGTTAAGGCAGGAGTCATTCAATCTGGCCTTCATTCAGTGGAAAGGAATATATCAGACTACAACTGAGGATGTCGGTTATGAATTGGGCATGTGTCCGTGCCGAGGCTTGAAGAATCGCGATCCAACAGCCAAAAAGGGGGGGAAGGGCTAATGCGGTTTTGGGGCATTGCTCATTCTTATTGGCAATACCATGACTGAAGGGAGGGTGAATTAATAAACACGTTGATTGTCTTTTTTTCCGGACAGGATAGATTTGTCCAAGATTTCCTAAAACTTTTTCCACACTTCACTTGCATGGATTTCAACAATAACCTGAACTCTTAAATTTCAATCCAGTGCCTCCCCATTAAATTCCATTGTAGAATTATCAAAAAGGAGGAACACTGGCCCCACTCTACTCCCCCATTGACCGAGAGCAGGCTGAAGAAAAAAGAAGTCGTCCGACGACAGCAACGTGAATCATGTCAGACAAGCTCACAGGGTTTGTGCAGGCTGTTAAAGGTCAAGGAGAACAAGAAAAAGTCTACCACCCTTCCAAATCCAAGACTATAAAGTAAATGCCAGAAAGGGGCGGGTTGATGACCTAAGGGAGAATTATGGCTTTCCCCACAACTCCTCCAAACGTTGCGAACGTCCACAATTCCATTTATAAAATTTGTACCGGACGGGATTTTTTTCATAAAAATCCTGATGATAGTCTTCGGCAGAAAAGAAAACCGAAAACGGAACAATCTCGGTCACGATTGGTTGCGGAAATGATTTGGAACTCTCCACTGCCAGCTTGGATTCGTCGATTAACATTTTTTGTTTTTCATCATGGTAGAAGATTGCGGTTCGATATTGATTGCCATGATCACAGAACTGTGCATTCGGCGTCGTAGGGTCAACATTATGCCAAAACATCTCCAACAGACGTTGATACGTGACCTTGGTGGGATCGTAGGTCACTTCAACGGCTTCAGCATGCCCAGTTCCTCCGGCCGAAACTTGCTCATAGGTTGGATTGGACAGGTGTCCTCCCGTATACCCGGAGACTACAGATACCACTCCATCAACTTTTTCGTACACCTCTTCCATGCACCAGAAGCAGCCTCCGGCAAATGTGGCTTTAGCATATTGAGTCTTTTCTGTTGCAAGACTCTCTTGAGACAAGGCCGCCATTCCCCCTATTAACAGTACCGCCAATCCTATGTTGAATAAAAAATACTTCATTCCTTTCATCAATACCTCCATTTTATCACCCATTCGTTTAAGAACTCACGGGTTTTGAGGAGTTAAAAATAGATATCTTCCCATCAAAGTGAGCATACTCCTTAGTCTCAAGAAACTGAATATCATTACGGGACCTGATTCTTTCTGAATTCCGAGACTTTTCAGAATGTCCAAACTCCTCCAATACTTGATGAGATGAAAAAAGCAAACATCTGTATTCACTACTTCCCACATCCCTTTTTGGGGGCATAACGTTTTGAACATGCAGCGGTGTTTACGCATTGGAATACCTTTAGGCCAAACACATCTCTGATGCCAAATCCAATCCTGTATCTCTAATCTATCGAATTTTCCTCCCAACGACCCCAAGAAATTGTCCCTATCGAATGGTCTGCCCGTTAGGATTATACAAATCCATTGGTTTTTAAAGATCCGGCTGCGCAGATTGTCCAATGTTAAAAAATGAATGACCAGGGGTCGACATTATATCGTTTTGGGCATCCTTTGTGACTTTTGGATACAGATTTTCGATTATTTCAGGATTTGCAAAGGCGGGATAGACACCTGATTCACCGATTTTTTGGGGTGTCCGCTATCTGCCTCTACTTTATATCGTTTCTGTATCACCACAATTCCTTTGTGGTTATAAAAGCACAGGGAACCTGTGTCTGGAATCCCGCAGATTCACTCAGGTTTCCCGCACCTGGGAAAAATTTTCCAACTCCAGAATTGTTGCAATCTGAAATATTAGTAATGAGATCAACTCTTTTATTTATCTTCTGACGAATAACAACAATTTTGGAGGAAATTTCTGCCCATTTTGCCCTACGGCATCTGGGTTGCTTACCGATAAGGATAGGAGAAAAAAACATAATGATGGGGGCAGGTGATGGTGCGGACTGTTCTCTGGTTAGTAATGGGAAGTCTACTTCTCCCGTTTCCAAGCGGCTCGGCCTTTTCTGCGGATACGATCCCGCACATTGATCGGCTAGGTGTGCGAACAGATTCATCTTCCAAAGGATGCAGTTCTCCAATCTATTCCTCTTTGGGACATTCCTCACCCTTCTTCTCCCCAAGCACGCCCTGTACTGTATCCAAGGATGAATATGCTCTCACTCGTTTCAACTTTAACCAAAAACGTGAACCTTTCAACCTTCAGAACGCTCGAGATATGCCCTCTCTGGCGAGCCAAGGTGGTAGCAGTTTGTATGAAGCTTCAAATGACATTCCTCTTTTTCATGAAGCCCTGTCCGCTGGAGTCCAGATGGTGTATCGGGATCCCTTTGTCACGGAAAATTCCGCAACGCCCTTGACCAACCGCATGGGTGCTCAAATCGTCCTTAAAGGGACCACAGCCAGTATGAAGTACCAGGCCCAGTATGGCTTCTCTGGGCTGGAAGCCGGAAACACTTCATTTACGACACCCAATGATCGGGTAGGAGGAGGACTAATGTGGGAATGGAATCTTCCCCTCGTTACTCCCAAGATTGAACTCAGCCGGTTCACCAGTAATGTGGAAGGGGATCTTGCCCGTGCCCAGACCATCGCTACCCAGCAAAAATTTTCATTGCTCTTGGCCGCTCCCAATTGGCCCAGCCTATCCCTTGGATATGCCCGGCAACAGACAGACATCTTCACTCGACCCGAGGGGCCTCTCTCCGATGCCATTTCCACAGAATCCATTTCGGCAAATCTGTCGTTCCTATACGGAGCGGGTAAAGGCAATTGGTCCTCATACTATAAAACGTCTCAAAATGATTTTGTGGAGAATGAATCAGAGGAAGAAATCGGAACCAAGATGAGGGGCACTTTGAATTTATTAGAACCGGTAGATCTCACCCCCCAGTGGGGATATACTCGGCGAGTCAAATCCCGTGGGACTATGGTAAACGATCGCTTCTTTGCCAGGCTTGGCTCAAATTTCCGGGTTTCCCCAACTTCGACGTTTAATCCCGGAGTTGAATTCGCCAGGGACCTGAATCGATTTGATGCGCTTCGTACTGACACCCTTGCGGCTAAACTCGGGTACGCCTATCTTGCTGTAGATGACTCCTTGCATGTTTCCATTCTCGGACAATATGTTCTCAAGCAACGCACTAATACCCCATCAAACCCTCAAATCTATGACATTTCGCTGTTATTCAAAAAAGACGTTAGGGACTACTTGCATCTGAACCATCGGCAACAAACCCTCAGTCTCAAAATCGCACACAACCAGCAAATGAACACCTCTTATTCTCAAACACAATCCAACCAGACATCTGCCATGTTACTCGTGAGCATCATTCCGTGAGTGCTCAGAATCTCCCTCTTTCCTCCAAAACAACTTTTTCCATGACTTTCCAGTGGCAGAGGCACAACGTATTTTAAATCCAACGCAGAATCAAAAGATGGCGTGTTCAGAATGGCCCATCCAGCAGGACTACTCCTGATTGAACAACCTGAGAATACTGAGAAGGAGGTAAACGGACCATTTTCCGAATTTTTAAGACTTCTCTGAAAAAAGACTTCATTCAAAAGGGGAGAATAGGCAAAGGGAAATGGGGTATACCCAGAACAACACGACCCCTACTCAAGGTCAGAATGTCGGCATGGCATAAGCAGAAATCAGGCTCTGCCGTTAGCCATACGAATCTTTCAACAGAAAAGGTCCGCACTAATTAGTAAGAATCATTCCCTGAATATACCAAGCTCACTGCTAAATACGCTTGCGTAATAGTTCTGTTCTTCCTCCTTGAAAATTTAGAGGAGCCTGTCCTGCCAATAAGTGGCAAGACGGAGGGGAGAGATATTGGTTCGACTTTATGGGCTCAGGGGAAGAAGCATTTCTTGTTGCCTATGCTTCGACACGGGTTGAATATTCATTGGAGGATACGCCGTCGGAGGAATGATCTTCATCGCGCGCTCACTACTTCCCGCCGGAGTTATCGGCATGTCTCTACTATTGGCTGGGGAAATTGGCATGGATGCCCCATGTGCAGGTGGACGAATCTCCATAGGAGCATTCCTTATGGCGAACAACTGTCCACCGGACCTTCGCTTCCCATGAGATGGCCGTTCAGATCTGGACACATTCTTATTCATCTGATTTTCACGCTCCCTATCTAAACCATGGCCTGCTAACCCGTTTTTTGGGACTGCACTAATCTTTTGCCCGGAAGGTTCCCGTCCCCGGCCTCTAACTTTTTTATCTGATAGGGATACTTCTGGTGACACCTTAGCCATCACATGGAGTGTGGTGATTTTTCCAGCCGCATTCAATGTAAAAGCATAGTCCCACTGAACCAGGATCTTGGAGAGTGCCCTGGGCAAAGGTTCATTCTGTAACCTCACAGAAATGACTTTCTCCAATTCTGCATCCGGTGCCACATAATCCAGGCCCAATTCTTTATGCAAGTGAGCAAGGACTGTGCGCAGTGATACCTGGTGCAACTGACCGGTCAATCGTCCGGAATCGACATGGAGCGGAATCTGCCGATCAAAGGCCAACGCCCAATCCGGCAGTCCGCATAGACTGATGCCCAGGAGTGCTCCGCCACACACCATGATGAAGTGGCGTCCGCTCCTTAGCTTTCGTTGAATCCGATATGTCATCGCTCATCCCTGCGCGTAACCCAGGCCAATCACTTTTTGAAATCCGACCCGATTTGAGATGTTGTAACCACTCATCTTATTTTTGGATTTCCCAGTTTACCGGGGTACTGCCCGGAAACCCCACCGAACCGATTTTCAAACCATCCATCAGCCACACCGCCACCTTGCCATTTGTCCGATTTTGTAAGATTACATCTCCCTTACCATCTCCATCCGCATCACTCACCTGCCTAATTTCCCATTCGAGGGGAATGCCTCCTATAAAACCTGTCAAGGGTGTCATCGCCCCGTTCATCAGCCACACCGACACCATTCCAGTTTTTTTATTGCGCCAGATCACATCCCGTTTACTGTCCCCATTGACATCTCCGAGAAGTTGAATTTCCCATTCCAGCGAAGTGCTTGCGGGAAATCCCACCGACGTAATGGCCAACCCATTCATTAACCAGACCGCCACTGTGCCATTCGTCCGATTCTGCCAAACAAGGTCGGCCCTCCCATCGCCATTGATATCACCCACTTGCTCTATTTTCCACACTGTTGGAGTGCCCCCAAGAAATCCCACAGAGCGAATCGACAGCCCATCCATAAACCAGACGGTCACCATTCCACTATCCGAATTGCGCCAGATCACATCCCCTTTGCCATCCCCATTGATATCACCGATCCCCTTAACCACCCATTCGGCTGAAACACCCCCAAGAAAGCCGAACGATTGTATGGTCCCCTCCTTCATAAGCCAAATACCCACCATTCCACTTATGGTGTTCTGCCAAAGGATGTCGCCCTCACCATCACCATTCATATCTCCCACCTGCTTAATCTTCCATTCCGTAGAAGTACTTCCAGGGAAACCGACCGATGTAATAGTCAGCCCATTCATCCGCCAAACAGCGACTTCACCGCTACTCGCATTGCGCCAAAGCACATTAGTAGTGGGAGGCGTGATATCGGGAGCGGGGCCCTCCGCTGGTTGAACGATGACGGAATACATGCTGCCGCCCCCCCCGCTGGCGTTGCCCCCGAGCGTGATCGTCCCGGCCGGAAAGGCCCGAGCATAGAGGCGGAGAGTCGTATCCGAGGTCACCAGATTCTTGCCCGTATCGGTAAAGCTGCTCAACCACGACGGTTTCGGAGTCAGCCGCACGTCATAGGCCACCGTGACAGACACCGGTTGATTCACCGTAAAGCGGAGGAAGGCCGCCGTTGTGGCCGCTTTATCATTATTGGCCGTTTGGATATAGGCCGCGCCCTGCACACTCGTAGGGACCGTGGTAAATGTGTAGGCGCGGTCGCGATACACCGTCCCCCCGGCTTGGAGGCCGGCCGCGGACACCATATACGTTGCGCCACTGGCAACGGTCAGGTTCGATATGCTGAGTGAGGAGGACGGCGGCGGACTAGAAGTACCGGAAGAGGGGGAGGACGGGGCGATATATTTTTTCACCTCGGGAGAGGGAAGACTTTCATTGCCCGAGGCATCGAACGCGGTAACCGTAAAATAGTGCGTTTTGTCCGTGAGTAATTGGGTATATTGATAGGTCGTGATCTTCCCGACCGTCGTGGGAACCCCATAGACCCCGGGGTTGGTTCCTCGATAGATCCGATACCCCGCTAAATTGGCCTCTTGATTGGCGGTCCATTGGAGAGTGGCCGAATCACTGGTGGCGGCTTGTGCCCCCGGCGGGAGAAAAAGAAGGCAACTGCCAAGTAGACACCACGCTAGACACCTTTTGAGACGACTTCCCGCACGAACATCGGACATGGGATACCTCCTTCGCACACAAACAGAGGCCCCAGTCCCGCACGTTCCCTTTCTTCGGTAACCCGGCTATCAGAAATTCTGACCCGTGGCTTTGCGTCCCCACTTCACAATGGGTTTGCCTTTATCGGAAAGAGGCCACTCGTTTACGCTGTGTTATGCCATCTTCGTTCGAATGATCCAAACTCGCTCTTGAATGTGAGAAGACACGGACTTTCTTGACATCACGGGCTTTATCGGTGGATCCCCAAAAGCCTTTAGGCATGACCCAGGCAGGGGAGGTTGGAGAATTCTTCTGGCACTTGCCGTCCAATCATGATTGTTCTTGCACGGCCCGTTTGACGGGTCTTCGTCCACATCCTCGAGACGTGCGCAAGGCGTGAAGGCTCGAACTTTGTTGGACGAGGCCCTCTGGTTTGGAACACGCAAAGATCCGTTGGCGAAGCATTCCTTCAACGAAAACCCAGACGGCATCTCATCCCCTTCACAGGACCCACCTCGGATTCAAATTTTGGATCATGGCCTTCGGCCTCGGATAAGTGCGGACAATCGGGGCACAAAGCTCAATTGATGAATCGAATTCTTCCAACACAACATCATTGGACCAGAGGTTGGACGATGACGGAATACATACTGCCGCTCCCCACGCCGGCATTGCCGCCGAGCGTGATCGTCCCGGCGGGAAAGGCTCGAGCATAGAGGCGGAGAGTCGTATCCGAGGTCACCAGATTCTTGCCCGTATCGGTAAAGGCGCTCAACCACGACGGTTTCGGAGTCAGCCGCACGTCATAGGCCACCGTGACGGACACCGGTTGATTCACCGTAAAGCGCAGGAAGGCCGCCGTTGTGGCCGCTTTATCATTATTGGCCGTTTGGATATAGGCCGCACCCTGCACACTCGTAGGGACCGTGGTAAATGTATAGGCGCGATCGCGGTACACCGTCCCCCCGGCGCGAAGGCCGGCGGCGGACACGCCATACGCTGCCCCATTGGCAACGATCAGGTTGGAAATAGTTAACGGGAACGAGGGTTGAACAATGACGGAATACATGCTGCCGCCCTTCCCACTGGCATTGCCCCCGAGCGTGATCGTCCCAGCCGGAAAGGGCCGAGCAAAGAGGTGAAGGGTCGTATCCGAGGTCACCAGATTCTTGCCCGTATCGGTAAAGCTGCTCAACCACGACGGTTTCGGAGTCAGCCGCACGTCGTAGGCGACCGTGACGGACACCGGTTGATTCACCGTAAAGCGCAGGAAGGCCGCCGTTGTGGCCGCTTTATCATTATTGGCCGTTTGGATATAGGCCGCACCCTGCACACTCGTGGGAACCGTGGTAAATGTATAGGCGCGATCGCGGTACACCGTCCCCCCGGCGCGAAGGCCGGCGGCGGACACGCCATACGCTGCGCCACTGGCAACGGTCAGGTTCGATATGGTCAATGAAGACGTAGTTGGATTGGCAACAGTGGTGGTACCAGGTGCTGAGGGTTGAACGATGACGGAATACATACTGCCACTCCCCCCGCCGGCATTGCCGCCGAGCGTGATCGTCCCGGCTGGAAAGGCTCGAGCATGGAGGTGGAGGGTCGTATCTGAGGTCACCAGATTCTTGCCCGTATCGGTAAAGCTGCTCAACCACGACGGTTTCGGAGTCAGCCGCACGTCATAGGCCACCGTGACGGACACCGGTTGATTTACCGTAAAGCGCAGGAAGGCCGCCGTTGTGGCCGCTTTATCATTATTGGCCGTTTGGATATAGGCCGCGCCCTGCACACTCGTAGGAACCGTGGTAAATGTATAGGCGCGATCGCGATACACCGTCCCTCCGGCGCGAAGGCCGGAGGCGGACACCCCATACGCTGCCCCACTAGCGACGGTCAGGTTGGTTATAGCTAATGGGCTTGTAGTTGGATTGTTTGTGGAAATAGGTGTTGGTGGCGTAATTGGATTGGCGACGGTTCCGGTAACCGGAGCTGAGCTTGTGGTATTGCCCGCCGCATCGCGGGCAATCGCGGTCAAGGTATATTGACCGGGAGCCACTCCAGTCGTGTTCCATATTTGCGAAAAGGGGAGTGTCGTATCTTCCACCCCCAGATTTTTCCCATTAAGTCGAAATTGTACACCCACCACTCCAATATTATCTGTGGCGATGGCGGATACAGTAACGGTGCCACTCAGGGACTTCCCATTTTGGATGCCAACCAGGGCGACCGTGGGAGGCGTGATATCGGGAATGGGGCCCTCCGCTGGTTGAACGATGACGGAATACATGCTGCCGTCCCCCCCGCTGGCGTTGCCCCCGAGCGTAATCGTCCCGGCCGGAAAGGCCCGAGCATAGAGGCGGAGAGTCGTATCCGAGGTCACCAGATTCTTGCCCGTATCGGTAAAGCTGCTCAACCACGACGGTTTCGGTGTCAGGCGCACGTCATAGGCCACCGTGACAGACACCGGTTGATTCACCGTAAAGCGCAGGAAGGCCGTCGTCGTGGCCGCTTTATCATTATTGGCCGTTTGGATATAGGCCGCGCCCTGCACACTCGTAGGGACCGTGGTAAATGTATAGGCGCGATCGCGATATACCCTTCCCCCGGCTTGGAGGCCGGCCGCGGACACCATATACGTTGCGCCACTGGCAACGGTCAGGTTCGATATGCTGAGTGAGGAGGACGGCGGCGGACTAGAAGTACCGGAAGAGGGGGAGGACGGGGCGATATATTTTTTCACCTCGGGAGAGGGAAGACTTTCATTGCCCGAGGCATCGAACGCGGTAACCGTAAAATAGTGCGTTTTGTCCGTGAGTAATTGGGTATATTGATAGGTCGTGATCTTCCCGACCGTCGTGGGAACCCCATAGACCCCGGGGTTGGTTCCTCGATAGATCCGATACCCCGCTAAATTGGCCTCTTGATTGGCAGTCCATTGGAGAGTGGCCGAATTACTGGTGGCGGCTTGTGCCCCCGGCGGGAGAAAAAGGAGGCAACTGCCAAGTAGACACCACGCTAGACACCTTTTGAGACGACTCCCCGCACGAACATCGGACATGGGATACCTCCTTCGCACACAAACAGAGGCCCCAGTCCCGCACGTTCCCTTTCTTCGGTAACCCGGCTATCAGAAATTCTGACCCGTGGCTTTGCGTCCCCACTTCACAATGGGTTTGCCTTTATCGGAAAGAGGCCACTCGTTTACGCTGTGTTATGCCATCTTCGTTCGAATGATCCAAACTCGCTCTTGAATGTGAGAAGACACGGACTTTCTTGACTTCACGGGCTTTATCGGTGGATCCCCAAAAGCCTTTAAGCATGACCCAGGCAGGGGAGGTTGGAGAATTCTTCTGGCACTTGCCGTCCAATCATGATCGTTCTTGCACGGCCCGTTTGACGGGTCTTCGTCCACATCCTCGAGACGTGCGCAAGGCGTGAAGGCTCGAACTTTGTTGGACGAGGCCCTCTGGTTTGGAACACGCAAAGATCCGTTGGCGAAGCATTCCTTCAACGAAAACCCAGACGGAACATACGAAGACGTTCACGCCAGCCACGTTCTACGCCTGAAGAACAAAAACCATGGTCAGTGGACGGAATGATTGTGTGGAGGAAGTGACCATAAGGGCTCACCCGCCGTCCAATCAGGCCTGGGGGAGACCAAGCCTTTCACATTTTGACATCCACGAGCAGGGCAATGGCCTTACGGATTTGCTCACGCGCACCAAGAAGGACGAGGACATCACCTGGCTCCAGAATGGTTTCGCGAGAAGGATTGGATTGCGTCACGCCACCCCGTGTAATCGCAATCACCGATGCGCCTGTCCGTCCATGGATATTCAGCTGGGTCAATGGCTTCCCCAAAGCGGGAGAGTCGTATTCCACCCGGCAGGTATCGACTTGCACATCAGCCAATGTTCCGCCACGCAGATGGTGAGCTAACTCAGGTAGCTCCCCTCTCCGGAGCAGGAGATACCCCTCACGACGAATTTGTTCAACTTTATCTTGAATCCTGTCCTTCGGCGTCTGATAGGTACGAAGAACTAAGGCAAAAATCTCAATTGATGTTTCGAATTCTTCCGGAACGACATCATTGGCTCCTAGTTCTTGGAGGTCCTGCAATTCCTTTAAGTATCGTGTTCGTACGACAATATGAAGAGAGGGGTTCAGTTGTCGTGCTTGTTGAACAATTCGGCGCGCGCCAAAAGGGTCCGAGGTAGCTACCACGAGAACTCGCGCCATTATGATTCCGGCTTGAGTCAACACTCTGGGATTTGTCCCATCCCCATAGAGCATGGTGCCTGGTCCTTTTTTATCAGCCTGCACGACATCAGGATTGACGTCCAGCACCACAAATGGAATCTCCATATCACCTAAAACCCTGGCAAGATTCCTGCCATTTAAGCCATAACCCACGATAATGACATGGTCTCTGGTTTTAATCCTGGTACTTTGCAACGCATTGACCTGACGTCGAGGGAACCAATGTTTCAGGCGGTCAAGGGCCTCGGTCCGTCTAGCCAGACGGGGAGCCCATTGAATCAAAAATGGCGTAATTGTCATGGACAACACCGATACTGCAAGAAATATATTATAGGCATGCGTATCCAATAATCCTTCTCCCTGACCCACCCGTGCAAGAATAAAAGCAAATTCTCCCACCTGCGCTAATGCCACCCCCGTTAATAATGCAGAAGAAACAGGAACTCCAGCAAGGAATACCGCTCCGGTTCCTGTAAGGAACTTGCCTAACACGACAAGCACCAACAATCCCATCACCAGCATGGGAAATTCCGCGATGACCGAGGGATTCATTAACATCCCCACTGAGACAAAAAATAAACTGTTAAAACTATCCCGAAAAGGAATGACTTCGGCCAGTGCCTGATGACTATATTCCGATTCAGAAATCACCAGCCCCGCGATAAATGCGCCAAGAGCCAATGACAACCCCGCAAGGGAAGTCAACCAAGCCGTTCCCAGCCCCAATACAATAATCGACAGGAGAAATAACTCTCGACTTCGAGTCCCCACAATAAGGTGAAGAACATGAGGGACAAGAACCCGAGCAGCCAACACGATCAACCCCACGACCATGACGGATTTCAGGAGTGTTTCGACAATGATACGTGGATCATCATGGGAACCGGGTCCCAATACCGGCGTCAGCAAAATCATCGCCACGACGGCTAAATCCTGGAAAATAAGAATTGCCATGGTCGCCTGCCCATGCAGCGCATCAATTTCGCCTCGATCCCCTAAAATCTTGAGGACAATGGCGGTGCTGCTCAATGACAACAACAGTCCCCAGAACACCGATTCTTCCCATGATCGATCCAGAAACCAACCCCCCAGTGCTACAGCACTCAGCATGCTCAAAATTTGCAGGGGACCACCAACCCATAAGAGCCTTCTGGAAGCCCGTATGCGTGAAAGAGAAGTTTCCAAGCCTATGGTAAACAACAACAACACGACGCCGATTTCGGCGAGCGTTTCGACTTGGTGGAGATCGGAAATGAGGTTCAGGCCGTAAGGCCCCACTAGGGTGCCAGAAACTAAAAATCCCGCAACCGCCGGTAGCCGGAGTTTTTGAAAAACAAAAACAACCAGAACGGAAATAGAAAAAATAATGAGGACATCCCGTAGGATGTGGACTTCACTCATCTTTCGGAGGTGCGGCTTTGGGCAATGACAACCATTCAGGGTATTTCCAGCAATATACGAGAACAGGAAAAGGGAGCCGGGGATGGCCTCGAGGACCCATCATCCCTCCGATTGAGGATAATGTCTACCATTCCCTGAGCCCCATTCAATGGGCATGAGCCAAAGCTAGTCCGGATCGGATCGGAAGGAGAATCGAGATGGGTCCTTCCAGGCCCATCCCGATCAGTCGAGAAGATCAAGAAACTATCACAAAGTGTCTGAAGACGAACAATCCTGAAAGAGCCAGGGAGCCTCCTGAGCCCTGCGTTTTTCATAAGCGGCAATGGCAGATTCGTGTTGAAGCGTGAGCCCAATTCCGTCTAATCCCTTTAACAAGCAATCTTTGCGAAATGGATCCAAGGTGAACGAATACGTCTCCCCTTGAGGAAGGGTGACCACCTGCTGAGCCAAGTCGACTGTGACGTGATATTGATCAGTATGGGCTACCCGGTCAAATAATGTTTGGATGGATTCTCCTGGAAGTTCGACAGGGAGAATCCCATTCTGGAAACAATTATTGTAAAAAATATCGGCAAAACTCGGAGCCAGAATACAACGAATGCCATAGTCCAACAAGGCCCATGGAGCATGTTCTCTTGAAGATCCACACCCGAAATTTTCACGGGTCAACAGAATTGTGGCCGATTGATAGCGCGGTTGGTTGACAAAAAATTCAGGATCCGGAGTCCCATCTGCACGTCGCCGCCAATCGGCAAACAATCCCTCTTTGAGGCCGGTGCGATGGATCGTTTTCAAATATTGCTTCGGGATGATTTGATCCGTATCAACATTACCCCGATTTAACGGAGCGACTGTTCCGGTCAATATAGTAAACGCTTGCATATCTATCTCCCGTATTCTGCTAAAGGAAGTAATGGCCATCCTGAAGACAAAAGAATTCCCTCATTCATCTCACATCTTCCAATCACGAATATCCACAAAATGTCCTTCAACCGCAGCAGCAGCAGCCATGGCAGGTGAGACTAAGTGCGTCCGTCCGCCCTTACCCTGACGACCCTCAAAGTTTCGATTACTGGTTGAGGCACATCGTTCTCCCGGTGTGAGCACGTCCGCATTCATGGCGAGGCACATACTGCACCCCGGTTCGCGCCATTCAAAACCCGCCTCGCGAAAAATCCGATCCAACCCTTCCTCTTCCGCTTGATGTTTGACTAACCCTGACCCTGGGACCACCATAGCCTTGACGCTTTGAGCGACGCGCTTTCCTTTGACATATCGAGCCGCCACCCGTAAATCCTCAATTCGTGAGTTTGTGCAGGACCCGATGAAGACTCGATCGACCCGGATGTCACAAATAGGGATGCCCGCTGGCAACCCCATATACGCTAATGCCCGTTCTGTGGCCAACCGCAATTTTTCATCCGCAATGGATCCCGGATCGGGCACATGGCCATTCACATCAGTCACCATTCCCGGATTGGTCCCCCAAGTCACTTGAGGAGAAACATCTTCCCCTCGCAGCTCAACAACCTTATCAAAACTGGCTCCAGGGTCGGTTTTCAAATTCAGCCAATCCGACTTCGCCTGTTGGAACAGTGCTCCTTTCGGACTGAGGGGTCGGCTCTTCACGTAAGCGACCGTCGATTCGTCTGGACTGACTAGACCAGCGCGGGCTCCCGCTTCAATAGACATGTTGCAAAGGGTCATCCGGCCCTCCATTGAAAACGATCGGATCACCGAACCCGTATATTCCACGACATAGCCATTTCCACCACCAATACCAATTTGCCCGATAATCGCCAGAATCACATCTTTGGAAGAACAATAGTCAGGAAGGGCACCCTCCACACGAATTTCCATAGTTTTTGGTCGTTTCTGTACCAAACATTGGGTCGCCAGCACATGCTCGACCTCTGAGGTCCCAATGCCAAACGCCAAGGCGCCAAATGCCCCATGAGTGGAGGTATGAGAATCTCCACACACAATGGTCATCCCTGGTAGCGTCAACCCTTGCTCAGGTCCGATCACATGAACAATGCCTTGCCGAATATCTTCCATCCCATAATAGGTGATTCCGAATTCTGCACAATTGCCTTCCAAGGTTGAAATTTGCAAGGCACTCATGGGATCGGCAATGCCCTGCGACCGGTCGGTGGTTGGAACATTGTGATCGGGAACAGCAAGCGCCGCGGTTGGACGTCGTGGCCTTCTTCCGGCCAACCGAAGCCCTTCAAAGGCTTGAGGAGAGGTCACTTCATGCACCAAATGTCGGTCAATATATAATAAGGTAGTTCCATCTGGTTCTTCACGAACCACATGTTGCTCCCAAATCTTTTCAAACAATGTTTTGCTTGCCATGGAATGTATCCTTCTTTTTGAAAATTTTCGGACTCTAATTATCTACATTCATCCCCTTCTGGCAAGAGCCAGAAAGAGTTTTTTCCAGGGTTGTATTCATCTCGCCTTTTCTTTGTGGTCTTTTAAGACTTCTGATATACTTTCGCCTGCGACAGGGGACAATCCAAACTTATGGCTCCACCTGTTAACTACTTAGGTGGAAATAAGTGAGTGCTGACAACGATTCATCCAGCCAAGAACCAGATTTAAGTGGTTTCCGGCCAATCGCGAACAACGACCAAACGTCGATACACCCATAAAGTGGCAAAGGTTATCTATTTCCCCTGGGGCGCAGAAAGACTCTAACAATCCTGATTCCGATTCCGCTATTGTCGCCCACCCTCTGAAATTAATAGGTCTCAACACTTCATATGGGTATATTCAATTATTGTATTAGCCATTTTTCCCAAGACATGGCCATCGATCTGGGAACCTCTTCTACCTTAATTTATATCAAGGGGAAAGGGATTGTCCTGAACGAACCTTCCGTCGTGACAGTTGAGACAAATTCCAAAAAACTTCTCGCGGTTGGGGAAGAAGCCAAGCGAATGATCGGTCGAACCCCGGGCAATCTCACCGCCATTCGTCCCATGCGAGAAGGCGTTATTGCTGATTTTGACATGACGGAACACATGTTACGCCACTTTATCCAAAAAGTTCATCGCGGGGGAACTCTCCTCAGGCCACGCATCATTATTGGTGTCCCATCCAGGATCACGCAAGTCGAACAACGTGCCGTCAAGGAATCAGCTGAGCTCGCTGGTGCCCGTGAAGTGTATCTTATTGAGGAACCGGTGGCCGCTGCCATTGGAGCAGGATTGCCGATTACCGAGCCTTCCGGCAACATGGTCGTCGATATCGGAGGAGGCACCACCGACATCGCCGTGATTTCCCTGGGAGGCATTGTCTACAGTGAATCGGTCCGTATCGCAGGCGATCAACTAGATGGAGCAATCACAAGCTATCTCAAGCGGGAATACAGCTTGTTAATCGGCGAACATATGGCAGAACGCATCAAGATGGAAATCGGCTCAGCCTATCCTCTGCCGGAAAAAAAGCAAATGGCCGTCAAAGGGCGAGATGTGGTGTCCGGCATCCCCAGAACGATCCTCGTTGACGACAATGAAATACGAGAAGCGTTACAAGATTGCCTCACCACCATCATCCGAGCCATCCGTCTGGCCTTGGAAAACACTCCGCCTGAATTGGCAGGGGATATTATTGACCGGGGGATCGTGCTGACCGGAGGCGGATCGATGCTTCAAGGGCTGGATAATCGACTACGTGAAGAAACCTCTTTGCCCATTGTCACGGTCGATGACCCCCTCACCTCGGTTGTCTTGGGAGTAGGGAAAACTCTTGAGGAATTCAGCCTCCTTCGGAAAATTTCCTCGCATTCCAGGCTGAATCCCTGAGCTTCCCTCAATTTGCATGCCTCGATCAGAGCCAAATTTTCCCATATCCACAAGTATCCGGCGAGTTCTAGGAGTTATCTTCATTCTATTCCTCGCCCTCCTCCTATTTCTGCCGCGACAATCTCAGGAATGGTTGAGTCATGTGGGCGGGCCTTTCGCACGAATTCTGGAAGTCCCCCTTCATGTTGTCGCCTCGATACAGGATTCTATCAGTCACGCGTGGGACCACTACATCGCCTTACAGAATGTGTGGGAAGAAAATCAACAGCTAAAACAGGAAGTTCAGCGCTTACAAGGTGAGCAGAATTTTCTTCGAGAACAAGCCATCATTGCCATGCAATCCCATCAACTGCTGGCATATCAGCAAACCACACCCATGACGACCCTTTTGGCTCGAATCATCGGCCGGAACGTGTCCAATTGGTATCGGGCGATGATCATCAATAAAGGCAACCTAGACGGTATTCATCCGGAAATGGGAGTCATCACCGATGCCGGAGTAGTAGGACGTGTCGTACGAGTAAACCCCACAACGGCCGTCGTGCTTCTGCTTTCCGACCCCAACGTTGCAATTACCGGGATGATTCAAAAAAGCCGGGATGAGGGTCTGGTACAGGGAACCCCTCAAGGAACCATTCATATGAAATATCTGCCTCCACTATCGCCTGTCCAACCAGGAGATCAAGTGGTTACATCTGGATTAACGGATGATTTTCCCCGTGGGCTCCAAATTGGCCGGATTCAACAAGTCACTAAAGCTGATACCGACTTATTTCAATTGGGTGAAATTGATCCAATTGTCGATTTTTCCAAACTGGAAGCAGTCCTCGTGATTACCTCGTTTCAGCCTGCCCTCCCTTCATCATTACCAAAACCGATTGCCTCTCCTGCTCCCTAATGGAATCTCGTGACTATTTTTCTTGACATCCTTTTATGCTTCGGAGTGGTGCTGGCTCAAGCCACCTTTAGCACAATTCTATCCGCCAAAGGGATTTACCCCGACCTATGTTTCATTCTAGCCTGTGTAATGGGATTTTATTCAGGAGAATACAAAGGACTCAGGATCGGACTCACGGTGGGACTTTTCCAAGATTTATTCAGTCCTGGCGGTATTGGGCTCAATATGATCTTAAAGGGACTCGCGGGAGCCCTGGCCGGCGTTACAACTCACACGTTTTCGACCGTCACCAGTCCCGCAATTTTGCTTGTCAGCTTTGCCCTGTCGTTAGGATGCGGACTGGCCTCTCTCGTTGTGGCATATCCGGTTGTAAATGCCCCGATCCTTTTTCACGCCCTCTCCTCCGGACTTCTTCCGCAAGGACTCTATAATAGCCTCCTGACCTTAGGGATGTTCTGGGTTATTAAGTGCATTGGCCCATCGCTGAGTATGGTACACTTAGGACGGGGACCACGATAAGACCCGCACAATGTTGGATTCTTCCCGCCAGGCTAATGAACTTGCCGATATTCAAAATCGGTTAATATTCGTCAAGATTGGCTTTCTGATGCTATTGGTGTTGCTGGGATTACGCCTTTGGCAATTACAGGTTCGAGACGGATTGCACTATCAAGAACTTGCCCGCGACAATCGCACTCGATCCATTGTCTTAGAACCGGCTCGAGGACTTCTGTATGATCGGAACGGAGAACTCCTCGCCAATAATATCCCCAGCTTCCAACTCTATGTTTCGTTGGAAGACATACAGGACCGTGAGGCCCTTTTAGCTCAGTTACCTCATTACGTAGATATTGACCAACAAGAGATTTCCAATAAACTTTCAATAAGAAGCCGAAGAGGCCGAGTCAAGATCAAAGCCGACATTACGCTGAAAGAGGCCGCACTCATAGAATCGCACCGGCTTGAAATTCCCGGTGTGGTGATTCAGCCTGAATATCAGCGTCACTATCCACTTAACACCTACGCCTCGCACGTCCTGGGCTACGTGGGTGAAATTTCCGAATCACAGCTTAAGGACCCGGAATTTTCTCATCTTCAGGGAGGACGCATCATCGGACAAAATGGAGTGGAGCGGACATTTGATGAATATCTTCTTGGAGAAACCGGAGAGGAAGTGATTGAAGTCGATGCGCTGGGGTATCCAAAACGGTCTCTCTCTGTTCGACGTCCCCTGGCCGGGGATGACTTGTACCTGACGCTGGATATTCGACTTCAGCGCCTCGCAGAGGACCTTCTGGGGGAGGAAGCGGGGGCCATTGTTGCCCTGGACCCCTGGAATGGAGACGTTCTGGCTCTTGCGAGTAAACCCGGGTTCAACCCCAATGATGTTTCGGGAGGGATTAGTGCCAAGGACTGGCAACGATTTCTCAAAGATACACGCCACCCTCTCACCAATCGCGCCATTCAAGGCCAATATCCTCCAGGGTCGGTATTTAAAATCATTATGGCCGCGGCCCTCTTGGAGACTCAAACCCTCAGCGCACAGGAAATGATCCCCTGCCATGGAACCTTTCCCTTTGGAAGACGGGCCTTTCGTGATTGGAAGGCGGGAGGCCACGGTCAGGTCGACTTAACCAAAGCCATCGCGGAATCGTGCGATGTCTACTTTTACAAAGCCGGCCATCAATTGGGCATTGATCCCATCGCCACCTATGCCCGCCAATTCGGATTAGGTGAAAAAACCGGCATTGCGCTGCCTTCCGAACGGTCGGGCCTTGTTCCGTCCTCGGAATGGAAAAAAAGGGTCAAACGGGAACCATGGTATCCTGGCGAAACCATTTCCATTTCTATTGGACAAGGATTTTTAACCGTGACTCCCATTCAGATGGCCAAAGTTGCCGCCATCGTCGCAACCAATGGACGGGTGGTCCAACCCCGCCTGCTCAAAGCCTCTCGAATTCGGCGAACCGGCACACTCAAAGAAAAGCCGGAGCCACCCATTCGACAATTGGCCATTCCTCTCCAAACGTTTGCCCATATCAAGGAAGGATTGGCGGCAGTCGTCACGAAGGGTACAGCCAGACTGGCACAATCAGAATTCGTGAGCATTGCAGGCAAGACTGGAACGGCGCAAGTTGTCGCCCTGAAACCGGATGGAGACAAGGACAAAAACAAGGAGCCTCAAAAAGAATTCCGAGACCATGCGTGGTTTGTGGCCTTTGCTCCGGTAGAACACCCGAAGATTGCCGTGGCGGTATTAGTTGAACACATGGGGCATGGAGGCTCAGCGTCCGCCCCCTTGGCCAAGACACTCATCGAAGCCTATATGGGTTTTGAGACCACCCAGGAGCCCTCTCTTTGATAAGGAATCCGCACTCTTAAGGATGGAGAACAACGCATCTCATGTCATTAATGAACGACAATGTGAATCGCCGCGGACTGGATACCTTCGATTGGTGTTTCCTGGGTGTCATTATGGCAATTATCTCTATGGGCATCCTATCCATTTATAGCGTGACCAATCCTCAGTCGACGACCGGATTCCCTATTTATCTCAAGCAGGCCACATGGATGGTGGTCGGCTCCTTAGCCTTTCTGGTCGCGGTGGGTATTGACTATCACAAGCTTGCCCGTCTGTCATATCTGCTCTATGGGATCGGACTGATCTTACTTATCATCGTGTTAATCGCCGGGAAAACCAGTCGGGGCTCTCAACGATGGATTCCTCTCGGCCCCTTTGCGGTCCAGCCCTCAGAATTCATTAAGATTCCATTGTTACTCATGCTGGCAGCCTACTATGGGGCAACCACCCGTAAAGGCTGGGTTCATCGATTGATCATACCCGGACTGATCGTACTTCCAGGATTTTTACTCATCCTCAAACAACCTGATCTGGGAAGTAGCTTGGGCTTTCTGGCTATTTTTCTTGTGGTGATTCTCACGGTGGGCATGAAATCCAAGGCCTTTGGGTTTGTGATTTTGGCAGCCCTAATGTTGTTCCCCTTTGCCTGGGGCGGGGTCTGGGGCTCCCTTCACGAGTACCAACAGGATCGGATTCTCAGCTTTGTTGATCCCAATTCTGATCCGGGGGGCAAAGGGTATCACGGGCTTCAATCGCGCATCGCCATCGGTTCAGGCCAATTACTGGGAAAGGGATTATATGGGGGAACGCAAACCCAATTTAAATTTCTTCCTGAGGGCCACACCGATTTTGTGTTTGCGGTATTCGCAGAGGAATGGGGCTTTATTGGGTCAATAGTTTTACTTTCCCTATATATTCTTTTATTTTTGATGGGATTAGAAATCGCGTTAAAAGCCAAAGATATTGTCGGGACTCTCTTGGCTGTCGGAGTAGTCACCATGATAGCCTTTGGAGTTGTCGTCAATATTGGCATGACATCCGGGCTGGCCCCCGTTGTGGGCATTCCTCTTCCTCTAATGAGCTATGGAGGCAGCGCCATGGTTGTGAATCTCACCGCTCTGGGACTCTTGCTCAACGTGAAACGGAGACGTCTGTCACTCCTTTAGGTATCATGTACCCTATGGATGGATTTTGATAGCGTGGGCCAGGTATTCGCACAAAGAGAAAAACAACGGAGAATTTGAATCAGAAAAGTCCCAGAGCCGTGGATTTTTGCACATACTTGCGGAACAAGGAAGTAGGCACACAGAACCATCCTCAAATGGTTCCATAATAATATTCATTTACAATTATTGACAGAATGGGCACAAAGCTATTGCAGATTTTGACAGGCAGATCCAACCAATTGGCTCAGCCACATCAGCGACATCTCTTCACCAAGAATGTTGACGCAGAATAGCTTCAGGTCCCTTCTGAGAATGTAGGGAGATCACTATGGGAGTAGAAATTGCGATTAGTGTCACTCGTGAAGAAACACGGGTTGCCGTGCTCGACAATCGTGTCGTCACAGAATTGTATGTCGACCGTCCAAGAAAAAAAGATTTTGTGGGGGACATTTATAAAGGGAAGGTCATTAAAGTTCTGCCAGGTATGCAAGCGGCCTTTGTCGATATCGGGCTGGATCGGGCCGCGTTCATCCACGTATCTGATCTATCGGTCGGAACCGAACCGGGGGACACTCTTGTGGACAGTGAAGAGGATGAACGCAGTCAGGAGGTGCCGCGCCCTCGACGCCAAACAGCACGTCCCATCGAAAACCTGTTGACAGAAGGACAAGAACTTTTGGTTCAAATTTCCAAAGGCCCCATCGGCACTAAGGGACCTCGGATTACCACATATGTCTCCCTTCCCGGGCGATTTTTAGTACTCATGCCCAATGTCGACCATATTGGCGTGTCCCGAAGAATTACGAACGACGAAGAACGTCATCGGCTGAAAGACCTCATGCGGCGCATCCGGAAACCCGAATATGGATACATTGTCAGGACCGTGTGCGAAGATGTACCAGAAGAGGATTTGCAAACAGACGTCAGATTCCTGAGCGCGTTATGGGAAGACACGCTCAAAGCCGCCAACAGCCAACCTGCTCCATCCCTTTTGCATACGGATCTGTCCCTCCCGCTCCGTGTGGTACGAGACCTATTTACCAAAAAAGTCGATCGACTATTAATTGACGCCAAAGCGGATTTTGAGGAAGTGAAAGATTTTGTCCGTCGCTATCTTCCGGAACAAGCAGCGCGCGTTCATTTCTATGACAAGAAGCAGGAAGGGTTATTCGATCACTTGGGGATCGAATTGGAAATTACCAGAGCCCTGAGTCGGAAAGTCTGGCTAAAGTCCGGAGGACACATTGTCATTGACCACACAGAGGCCATGACGGTGGTGGACGTTAATACGGGCCGATTTGTAGGAAAACGCGACCAGGAAGAAACCATTTTAAAAAACAATCTGGAAGCCGCAAAGGAAATCGGCTATCAGATTAAATTACGAGGCATTGGGGGCATTATCATCATTGATTTCATTGACATGGAACGGGAACGGAACCGTGAAAAGGTGTATCAGGCCACCCTGGATGCCCTAGCGGGGGATAAGGCTCAAACACGTATCTCCCGCATTTCTGATCTTGGGCTCATCGAAATTTCCCGTGAACGTGTCCGCGAAGATCTGTTACGGACGTTGTCGGAAATTTGTGGTGATTGTGAGGGGAGAGGATACACCAAATCCACCATGACGGTGGCGTATGAAATCTTTCGGGATATCCGGCGCATCGGAATGACTCGTGGACAACCACAACAAATTGTGGTCGGTGCCAACCCCAAAGTCATTGAGCTCATTTTCGAAACCGAACACAGTAGCATTGAACAACTCGAGCAGGAATTTCAACAACCAATATCATTTGAGGCGGATCCGTTACTCCACCTTGAGCAATATGACATCGTCGTGGTGGGAAAATTGACGTCACGCGCCGAATCCCGGACCGCATCCTAACCACGAGAGAACAATTGAATCATGAACGATGTCCTCCACGATCCTGCCTCCTTATCCGTAACACTTGTCTCCAGGAACAGAAAGGAATGGGGACCCAGCTCTTTCCTTCAACGCTCGATAGATCAGGAGGTCTTTACACTTCGGAGTCCATTCTGGAACGTTTTCTGGATGGAGAGCCATACAGGCAGACCATTTCACGATGATCTCCGGACTCGTATTCGCCTTCCTCACAAAGGATCTGGATGAATTCACCCCTGCAAGGCTGGTTGGAACTTCTGACAGTCAAAGGACTTGGCCCTGTTACTTACACCAGACTCATCAACAGGTTCGGCTCACCAGAAGCCATTCGTTCCTTAAACGCCCACACACTCGTATCAATAGGTGAAATTTCTCCATCATTGGCCAGTGCCCTCCATCAACCCATACCTGTTGAAGCACAAGATCACATTGCCAAAGAATTGCAGGCCGTGCAAGATGGGCGATACTCTATCGTGACATTCGTAGACGCTCACTATCCGCCCAGATTAAAAACCATTACGGATCCTCCTCCGGTCCTCTGGTATACAGGCCAGCTCCAAGAGCGTGATCAACAGGCCCTTGCCATAGTCGGTTCAAGAAAAGGCTCGCACATCGGGCGGACATTCACCCGACAACTGAGCGGCGATTTAGCTGCACTGGGCTTTACGATTGTGAGTGGCCTGGCCAGAGGAATTGATGCCGCGGCCCACGAAGGGGCACTCGCCACATCCGGGAGAACCCTGGCGGTTCTGGGATGCGGCATAGACGTCACCTATCCGCCTGAGCACGGTCCGCTACGACAACGCATTGAACAGCAGGGAGCCGTTCTCTCGGAATTTCCCATGGGAACCCCTCCACATTCTTACCATTTTCCTCAACGTAATCGGATCATTAGTGGACTCTCCCTTGGTGTGATCGTCGCGGAAGCCACCTCGCGCAGTGGGTCCCTCATTACCGCTCGGATGGCCCTAGAGCAAAACCGTGAAGTCTTTGCCGTACCGGGAAATGTCACTAATACGTTGACTCGCGGCCCTCACCGCCTTATTAAAGAGGGAGCCAAATTAGTCGAAAGTTCCTTTGATGTTGTGGAAGAAATTCTTCCTATGTTAGAACCCTCCTTCCGGGAGCAACTCGAGAAGCAACAAGGCGCGCTTCAGCCTTATTCTTCCGCGCCTTCACTAGGGGCAGAGGAACAACGTCTACTTGATTGTCTTTCACTTGAACCTGTTTCCCTAGATGATTTAATCACTCAATGCACCTATGCACCATCTGAAGTCATGAGCATTCTCTTGTCTTTGGAGATCAAAGGGCTTATAAAGCAGATACCGGGGCTGCAATATCTCCGGATGAGCAAACGATAGTACGCAATACATCCTTCCCCTGTGGGAAATGTGCTCGTGTATAATTCATGACTTTCAACACTGTCTATGGCTAAATCACTCGTCATCGTCGAATCGCCCACCAAGGCAAAAACCCTATCCAAGTATCTTGGACGTAATTACCAGGTCATTGCCTCAGTCGGTCATCTCAAGGATCTGCCGAAGAGCAAACTCGGGATTGACCTTGAGCATAATTTCGATCCGCAGTACATCGTCATTCGTGGAAAAAGTAAAATTCTGAAAGAAATCAAAGCCAGCGCGAAAAAAGCCAAAGAAATTTTCCTGGCGGCTGACCCCGACCGTGAAGGCGAAGCCATTGCCTGGCATATTGCCGAGGAACTCAACGGTAACGGGCAGCAAATTCATCGGGTTCTTCTGAATGAAATCACCGAAACAGCGGTAAAACGGGCACTTAAAACACCCAGCACCATCGACATGAAAAAGGTGAATGCTCAACAAGCCCGCCGGGTATTGGACCGCCTGGTCGGTTATCTCCTCAGTCCGCTGTTATGGAAAAAAGTGCGGCGCGGCCTGAGTGCGGGGCGAGTACAATCCGTTGCGGTTCGGGTTATTTGTGAGCGGGAGGCGGAAAGAGAGGCTTTTCAACCTGAAGAGTACTGGTCCATTACCGCAACACTAGTCGGTCAGCATCCACCGCCGTTTCAAGCCAGACTCCATGAAATTGATGGGGAACGAGTCACCGTCCGAACGGCAGCGGAGACGGAGCAAATTCTTCAGGATTTAACAGGTGCCTCGTTTGCGGTTTCACACATTGATCAAAAAGAAAAACGTCGAAGTCCATCGGCCCCCTTTATCACCAGTCGACTCCAACAGGACAGTGCCAGAAAACTGCGTTTCCCCGCAAAAAAAACCATGATGCTGGCACAACGCCTTTATGAAGGCATCGAGATTGGAAAAGAGGGGCAAGTCGGACTCATCACCTATATGCGGACAGACTCCACCCGCATTGCCCCTGAGGCCTTGGACGACGTCCGTGGCTACATACAAGATACATTTGGACAGCCCTATCTTTCTGCCCAACCGAATGTGTACAAAACACAAAAGGCCGCCCAGGAAGCGCATGAAGCCATCCGGCCCACATCCACCAAACGTGACCCGGAAAGCCTTCGAGAATTATTAGAGCCTGACCTGTACAAACTTTATAAATTGATTTGGAACCGGTTCGTCGCCTCTCAAATGACACAGGGACTCGATCTCGTCACGCAAGTTGACGTCAAAGCAAAACGGTATACCTTTCGGGCAAGTGGAACCGTTGAAAAATTCGACGGCTACCGTCGGGTCTATCGAGAAGAAATCGAACAACCCACAGAAGGGATTTCTTCCAGCGAAGAGAGTATGTCGACCGCCAGCCTCACCCTGCCAGATCTTTCAGACGGGGAATCCCTGACTCTTCAGGAAGGATCGGAAGAGGGGATCATCTCCAAACAACACTTCACTCAACCTCCACCTCGATATAACGAAGCCTTGCTCATTCGAGAGATGGAAGAAAAAGGGATCGGCCGACCTTCGACCTATGCCACCATTATTTCCACCATTCAAGACCGACATTACGTGGAAAAGGAGGAAGCGCGCCTACGACCGACGGAATTAGGGAGATTGGTCAATGACCGTCTTGTGAGCCACTTTCCTGATGTGTTCGACGTGGAATTCACCGCGAGAATGGAAAATGAACTGGATAGCATCGAAGAAGGTGAAAAAGATTGGGTCACCGCGGTGAAAGATTTTTATACCCCATTCATCAAAGATCTGGAATCCGCTGAAGTGAACATGGAGGATCTCAAAGGCAAGGAAGAGCCCACGGAAGTCCCTTGCGACAAATGTGGGAAGCAGATGGTGATCAAATGGGGTCGCAATGGCCATTTCCTTGCTTGTCCGGGCTACCCTGAGTGCAAAAATACAAAAGAATTCACCAAGGATGAGGACGGAAGCGTTCAAGTCGTGGAGACAAAAGTTGAAACGACTGACGAAGTCTGTACGAAATGTGGCAGCGGGATGGTGGTCAAGAGGGGCCGATTTGGAAATTTCCTTGCCTGCTCTCAATACCCTGAATGTAAAACCACCAAACCCTTGAAGCTAGGCGTCAAATGCGCTGTAAAGGATTGCGGGGGAGACCTGGTTCAAAAGCGCACAAAAAAAGGCAAGACATTTTATTCCTGCAGCAATTATCCTACGTGCACCTTTGCGATCTGGGATCGACCCATCAATCGTCCCTGCCCACAATGCCAGGCTCCATTCTTGATCGAAAAAATCAGGAAACAAACGGGAAGCAGAATTCTCTGTCACAATGCAGAATGCGGATATGAGGAGATAGCCGCACCAACGGAGAAGAACCCGGAATCCGCTTAAGATCCGACGGCGGGCTTGATGCCTTTCTGATGCTCAAAGACTTTAATGGGCTCACCTTGGCCGTGAATAAACTCTTCGGTCACCAACACCTCTTTCACCTCCGCCTGGGACGGCAGTTCATACATCAAGTCCAACATCACCGACTCTAAGACCGCCCGAAGTCCACGTGCTCCTGTTTTTTGCAAATGGGCTTTTTTGGCAATTGCCAATAACGCTCCATCGGCAAACTTTAATTTCACCTTATCCAGAGACAATAACTTCTGATATTGCTTGATCAAGGCATTTTTGGGTTCTGTTAAAATGCGGACCAATGCCGGTTCATCCAATTGATCAAGAGCGGCGACAATCGGCAAACGACCGATAATTTCAGGAATCAATCCATATTGCAGTAAATCTTCCGGTTCCACTTTGGAGAATAAGTCACCGATTTGATGTTGACCACGTATCTGCACATCGGCCCCAAAGCCCATCCGCTTTTGGTTCAACCTCCGCTCAATGATGGAATCCAATCCCACGAACGCCCCGCCACAAATAAATAAAATATTAGTCGTATTGACTTGAATAAACTCCTGATGAGGATGCTTTCTTCCTCCTTGAGGGGGCACATTGGCTACGGTCCCTTCAATGAGTTTTAACAAGGCCTGCTGAACACCCTCGCCTGAAACATCCCTCGTAATTGAAGGGCTATCGGCCTTGCGGGTAATTTTGTCAATTTCATCAATATACACAATTCCCCGTTCTGCACGCTCAACTTCATAGTCCGCAGCCTGCAGAAGTTTTAAGATAATATTTTCAACGTCTTCACCGACATACCCGGCTTCCGTCAGCGTCGTTGCATCTGCAATCGTAAATGGGACATCCAGGTAATGGGCTAGTGTCTGGGCAAATAGAGTTTTTCCCGTTCCGGTCGGTCCGACAATGAGAATATTGCCCTTTTGAAGTTCAACATCCCCGATTTCATTTGCTGATATACGCTTATAATGATTATAAACGGCTACCGAGAGAACCTTTTTTGCCTGATCCTGTCCGATAATGTATTGATCAAGATGTTGGTGGATATCCACCGGCTTGCACAGTTTTGCCGAAATCTCCTGGCGAGACTCCTGCCAATCTTCGGAGATAATTTCATTACACAAGCCGACACATTCATCACAAATATAGACGGTCGGACCCGCAATGAGTTTTCGAACCTGATCACGGTTCTTGCCACAGAAGGAGCAACGAAGATTGGCTTCGGACTTCGCTTGTCTCGCCATAAGAAATGCCTCCTTTGCCCTTAATCCTTATTTTTTGAACCTGACTTTGTGTCGTCCTTGTGCCCTTTTTCCTGACTTCGGATGATGACCTCATCAATTAACCCGTACTCTTTGGCTTCTTCCCCCGACAAAAAATAATCCCGTTCGGTATCTTGAGAGATTCTATCCAGAGGCTGCCCTGTATGATAGGCCATAATTTCATTCAATTTTTCGCGAATTTTTAAAATCTCGCGGGCATGAATATCAATCTCCGTGGCTTGGCCCTGAAATCCTCCCATAGGTTGATGAATCATCACGCGTGCATTGGGAAGAGCAAAACGCTTCCCTTTAGTCCCTGCGGTTAATAACAAGGCTCCCATGCTTGCCGCCTGACCTAAGCAGATGGTGTTGATGGGCGACCGCACATATTGCATCGTATCATAGATCCCCATTCCGGCCGTCACACTTCCGCCAGGCGAATTGACATACAGATGAATGTCCTTTTCCGGGTCCTCGGATTCCAAGAACAATAGCTGTGCAATGACCACATTTGCGAACACATCATCAATCGGGGCTCCGATAAAGATGATCCGGTCTTTCAAAAGACGTGAGTAAATATCGTATGACCGTTCACCTCGATTCGTTTGTTCAATAACCATCGGAATGAGCATTCCCTGAGACCTCCTCGTGTTGTAAATAGGTATCAAATACAGATATCAGAACAGGTATATTCAGAAGGGTTGTACGACCCGTTACCCCTGAATGACCGCATTTTGATAGACGAACTGCAAGGCTTTTTCCGCCTTCATCCGCTCGCGGAACTCCTCCTGAGCACCCTGCCCCCCAGCCTCGACCATACGTTGAATTTCACTAACCGGAAGCTTTAAGGAGGAGGCCAGTTTTTGAATTTCGGCGTTCACTTCATCTTCCGTGACATGAAGGCCTTCCTTCTGAACGATCGCATCCAGAATCAAACTCAGCTTCACGCGCCGCTTAGCTTCCGGATGCAATTCCTGTTGGAGGCGCTTAGCCTCTTCTTGTAATCGCAAGGGCTCTTCAACGTCATCTTCACGATGGGCATGGCGGTGGTCCTTCAGCATTTTTTGTCGGATAAGCGTCTGAAGCTCCCGTTCAATCAGAACCTCGGGAATTTCAAAGTGGTGCATCTGCAACAGGCGTTCAATCACCTGATCTTTATACCCTTCTTCAAGATCCTGTTTCAGGAAATTATCCAATTGGGTGTTGATGGTGGTTTTAAGATGCTCCAGGGAATCGTAATCGCCGCAATCCTTGGCGAATTCATCATCCAGTTCCGGGAGTTTCTGCTCTTTCACCGCATCAATCGTCACCTTGAGAACCATCGTCTTTCCGGCGAGGTGAGCATCAGGATGATTGGCGGGAAAAGGTTGCGGAATATCAATCGTGTCACCGGCCTGTTTTCCGACGAGATACTCATCTAACTCCACACCAAGAATCGGCGACTTGGACCCAATGTGAAGAAGTTCCCCTTTTTTTTGAGTCCCTTCCAATGGCTGGTCCTCCACAAATCCCTCAATAGATAACACCGCATGCAATCCTTCACGAAGAGGAGTTCCTTCAGGAACCACGTCAAGCTCGGCATGTTGCTCCCGTAGGCTTTGGAGAGCCTTTTCCACCTGATCATCTGTAACCGTTCGGGCATCCCGTTTCAAGGAAATAGGATTCGGGGGTCGATAATCCCCTAATTGAATAGTGGGCTTTATTTCCACTGTCGCCGTAAAGGTAAATGGGCTATTGGACTTCACTTTCATTCGTTCCAGAGGGGGAATATCAACTAGGATAGGGACCACCCCGGCTTCCTTCACCGCTCGTTGGTAATAATCGGGCACCAACCGCTGGACCACATCTTGTTCAACAAGATCGGCATACCGTTTTTCTAATAACGCGATTGGCGCTTTCCCGGGTCGAAATCCAGGGATTTTGGCTTGACGCCTCAACTGGGCATACACCTTTTGAAATTCGCTTTTGACGGCTTCTTCGGGAACTTCAATTTTTAACGACCGTTTCACCGGCCCGAGCTCTGTCATTTCTAACTTCATAAGAGCATTCATCCTTGTAAAAGAACACAATAAAGAATATAAATGTTAAGAAATGGTGCGAGAGGGGGGACTTGAACCCCCACGGTCACCCACGAGATCCTAAGTCTCGCGCGTCTGCCAGTTCCGCCACTCTCGCCCGTAACCGTTTTCGCCTCATTCCATCGAATTTGAAAAGAGGTTCTCTTCCCTGGAATCCTCTGGGGGACAACACCTCTGCACTCTACCAAGCCTTCCTATTATAAATCGTCCATCTCCTTCAGGCCATCCTAAAATTCAGGTAGCAAAAATAGTCCTCCCTGAAGCGCCGCAACTACATTCCGACTTGATCGGGGGATATATTCGAAGATGAACCATACAACGGTCCTCCTTAACCCGATCGGAGGCTTCATCTCCCCCTCATCAAGTAATAATGTTACTCGATGAGTATGGGTCTGTTGAAAAAAGCCGCCAGCGGCGTTCTCGCCATTTTCCCGTGCTCACGTACTCAGCGTACGCTCCGCGCGTAAAAACGGCTGCGGCCTTGCTGGACGGGCTTTTTTGAACCGACCCGGAGCCTTTGATGAGTAATCTAATCCTGGGCAAATTTGCCCTTGAACATCTTTATTATTCAACACTCCCAGTATAGTTTTTATCGTGCAGAAAAACCCCCCATCAGCCAAACTATCCCCACAATTATAGAAGATTAGAACAGACCAATGACCACATGTGCAGTTATCATGGGGAGCAACCACCACCCACCTGCTTTCCCAACCTTCCTACGGATTTTACCTCTTGATCGACTTGAGTGAGTTGGGTAATGTACCACTCTATGACCTTAAAACAGCTCTATCACGATATTTACCAGAAATACCTGGATAAAAAAGATGAATATCAAGGATATGACTTTCAAGAGTCACCGGTAGGGTCCGCGACTCCTCCCTCACCCACTTTTGCGGATCGCGTCAAATGGTGGACCTGGAATCGTCCTAGTCGGCTACAAAAAATCAGGCAGGACCGGGATCAGCGCCAACAGGCCATCATCAACCTACAATCCCCTCCGCCAAGCAAAGATTAAGAACTGCGGAGCATTCCCTCGCCTCATGCAGAGTTTCTTTCAGGCCACAGTTCGGCTGTACCATCAAGCGCTACTCGCCTCGATCCAATCCTTCACACGCGCGTGGATCTTGATTCCGGTCCTCCTCGCCTTTGCCTTAGGCCTCGTGCTTGTCACCTCCCTCATCGCTCCGCTTGGAATGATCGGAGGATTTATCCTGGGTGCCCTCAATGCCCTCGTCATTGGATCCACCCTTAGCCTGACCGAACAGGCCGTCCTGGGCGCACGTCGTGTGAGTTGGCCGGATATCCTGCCAAGTATGGGGCAATATTTTTGGGAGGTTATTTCTGTTGGATTTATGGTGTGGTTTCCCTTGTTATTCCTCGAAATGGGGCTTCAGACCAATCCCTACCAACCGCTGATCAGCACTGCCGTATTTTTTTTAATTTTCGTCTTACTGAACCCAGTACCGGAAGTCATTTACCAGAGCCGGAACGGATCCGCCCTCGAGGATGTTCGGGAAAGTTATGATTTTGTCGTTGAAAATTGGATCGAATGGTTTTTGCCTGTGGCCCTCGTCTTTGGCCCATTCGGCCTGTCATTTTTCTTTGAAATGTCCAGCCAGGCGGGAAGGCGGGGGGGATTGGACTTCTGGCACCTCATCACGCTGCCTTTTTCCGTGTTATCGGAGTGGCTCTCTTTGTTAGGGATGTCCTCGGACATGAGTTTTGTCATCGTCCTCGGACTCACTCCCATTGTGACGGTTTTCATGCTCTTCTTTCGGGGTCATTTGTTTGCCGCCCTGCATCGATCTTCACGACGCCAACGAATGTTCCAATCACGAACCTCCTAACATAACATAGGGAAGGCCTGAAACGTTAAGGATTGAATGGCTGGAAACAGGATGGGCGTTCTCTCCTTATCCCTTCCTCGCCCTACTCGTAACTATTCCCTCTCCTTGCTTGTCGCCCCCAGACCCCCATGGTAAGATGGCAATCTTTCACCAAACAGATCCCCGGTGAAGAAGATAACGAAGATGGGATGAACAGATCCCCTCCAAAAGACAAACGGCTTCATCAGAGGTTCAGTCGCCACAAAGTAGATATCCATTCGCGGAGAGGTGCGAGAGTGGCCGAATCGGCGTGACTGGAAATCACGTGTGCCAGCAATGGTACCGTGGGTTCGAAACCCACCCTCTCCGCCATATTTGGTCCGCCGTGAGGATAACTGATATCCTCAAAAGATGACTTTCGCCGGTCCGGGAGGCGATGAACCATTGAGCTGCATTTAGGGGCTGGGCCCTGTGCGACAGAATCCTGCAAACCCCGCCAGGTCCGGAAGGAAGCAACGGTACGTGGGCTAGTCTGTGTGCCGCAGGATCACCTGGCCCCGACTAACTTTATTGCTGGCTCTCCGTGCATTGGTACCGGACGTCAGTCTTCGAGGGATAACGAACCGCTCTTTTCGTAATTATCGCGAATTATGGAATTCCAAGTTTCCGCCCGGAAATACCGCCCGACCAATTTTCAGGAAGTCCTGGGGCAGTCCCATGTCGTGCAAACACTCACCAATGCGATCGACCGCAAACGTGTCGCCCATGCCTATGTTTTCTCCGGCATGCGAGGAGTCGGCAAAACCACTGTCGCGCGCATCCTGGCCAAATCCCTTAACTGTGAACAGGGTCCCACCAGCCATCCCTGTGGAACCTGTCCAAGTTGTGTCGAAATCACCCGAGGCAATTCAGTGGATGTCATCGAGATTGACGGAGCATCGAATACCGGCGTGGACGATGTCCGTGAACTGCGTGAAAACGTTAAATTTGCACCGTTTCATGGCACCTACCGTGTCTACATCATCGACGAAGTCCACATGCTGTCCAACTCGGCCTTTAACGCCCTGCTTAAAACACTGGAGGAACCCCCGAGTCATTCCGTCTTTATTTTTGCGACAACTGAAGTTCATAAAATTCCTGCCACCATACTTTCACGCTGTCAGCACTTCACCTTTCGACGCATTTCCCGCTTAGAAATCATCACGCAACTTCGCCACATCGCCACTCAAACGGGTGTGACTGTGGAGGATCGAAGCTTATCGGCACTGGCTCGAGCCAGCGAAGGCAGTATGCGAGACGCGTTGAGCCTCCTGGATCAGGCCGTCTCCTTCGGTGGAGAACGCATCCAGCATGGCGATTTGGAAATGTTGATCGGGTCCGTGCCCGACGAACTCGTCCGGCTCATGATTGACGCCATCCTTGGGCACCAGGCCGCCCAGACAATGTCTCTCGTGGGGCAGTTGGTCGACCAGGGTTTTGATGTCCGGGTATATTGCCGGGAACTGTTGGAGCGATGCCGCAATCTACTGGTGGCTTGCGTGGTACCATCACGCTCACAAGTGCAAACCCTTCTTGAATTAGGAGACGAGGAGGTTGATCAGGCCATTGCGCAAGCCCAACAACTCTCCGAGCCCTATTTACAGGCCATTTTTGCCATTTTCTCCAGAACAGAGGACAGTCTTCGAGGAAGCTCCCATCCACGGTTTCTCATTGAAGCCGCCGTGGTACGCGCAGCGATGCTTGATCCTGTGACAGTCACCTGCGCCACGACTGAACAGAAGGCCAGCGCACCCCCTCAAGTATCTGTCCTCCAGGCAAAGGTATTGCCACCGGTGGCCTCGGCTCCGCCTCCCGCACAACCAGCTACAGTCCAAGCGCCTGCGGATAAACCGGTAACTCCTCCAAGCCAGCCCCGACCCAGGCCCGGTGGCGGCGCCACAACAATGTTTCCTTCCTCAACACCACCAGGTGCAGAAAAGCCGGTACCGACAAAGGCCTCATCTGCCAACAGCGAACCCTCGGTGGCCTCTCCCCAAACGGCTGCCCAGCCTTCGTCCGGTCCACCCGTCACGTTAAACTGGGAACTCGTCGTCGAACGCATGATTAATGACCATCCTAATATCGGGAGTTTCCTGGAAAAGGGGAGTGTCGTAACCATGACGGCAGACTCCGTCGTCCTCGGATATTCCAAAAAAGATTCGATTGCTCGCTGGAGAACGGACAAACCCGAAAATCGCGTGCTGATCGGTCAAATATGTGAGGAATTCGCCGGTCGGCCGGTAAAAGTCCAAGTCATTGAATTTCAAGAGGGGCAGGCTTACCCGCCGTCAACCGGAGAATTACGAGCAAAAAAAAAACTTGAGCAGGACCAGGACCTCATTGAAAACGTGAAGGCCCACCCTTTGGTGAAACAAGCATTGGAACTATTTGGGGGCACAGTCGTATCGGCAGAACGAACCCCGCAAAATGAGGAGGTACGCTAATGTCTAAAAATCCATTTTCCAATATGGGCAATCTTCTAAAGCAAGCCCAGGCCATGCAGGAAAAAATGGGAAAGATTCAAGAGGAGGCTGCCACGAAAACAGTCGAGGCTTCAGCTGGAGGCGGAATGGTGACCGTGGAAGCCAACGGAGCCATGCAATTAACCAAGCTGACCATCGATCCGGAAGTCTTGAAATCCGGTGACCATGACATGTTGCAAGACTTAATCGTCGCCGCATCCAATGAAGCCTTGCGAAAGGCGAAAGAGCTGATGGCCGAAGAAATGAAATCCCTCACCGGAGGGATGGGCATTCCCGGCATGTTCTAATTGACCAAGCGAGGTTTATTATGCTGGAAACCACTTCAACCAAACACACCAGAGCCAATGGCCAACCGCAAGGGCTGGTCGCTCGTCTCAGCCGTGAACTCGTACGATTGCCCGGCATTGGGCAAAAAACGGCTCAACGATTGGCCTTTCATCTCATGAAGACGGAAAAAGAAGAGGCGCTACGGCTGGCCGATGCTATTCGTGATGTGAAAGAAGGGGTCTCCTTCTGTACCCAATGTCGGAACATTGCCGAAGGCCCGCTCTGCGAGATTTGCCTGGACCCGAAACGGGACACCACGATCATCCTCGTCGTGGAAGAGCCCAGCACCCTGTATGCGATCGAACAAAGCCGGGCCTTTCGAGGCCTCTATCACGTGCTCTATGGGGCGCTCTCTCCACTGGACGGCATCGGGCCGGCAGATATCCGTACCCATGACCTGGAAAATCGGGTCCAGAATGGAGCATTCACGGAGGTCATCGTGGCCACCAATCCCACGATCGAAGGAGAGGCTACCGCCATTTACCTGACCAAGCGATTAAAACCCCTGGGGGTCAAGGTCTCCCGTATCGCCTATGGCATTCCGGTCGGGATGGATATCGAATATGCCGATGAGGTCACCCTGCTCAAATCCATCGAAGGCCGCCGCGATCTTGGGTAACCAGAACCACGCTACCGTTTCGCGAAAATTTTCTGTTCAATCTGTTCGAACTGCTGGGGAAAGTAGCCCAACCACACCCCAACCTGTCTGATTTCATCCCGCCATTTTTTCTCATAGGCCCCTTCAGCCAATGCAAACCGGATGAAGTCCGTCAGGATCTGACTGACTTTGTCCCCACCCACGCCATCCGCAAACAATTTGGGAATCGTCAACCCTTGCGACAAGCGTAAAAGGTTATCTTTTTCTTGGGAAGGAAGATCCAAATGACGAAGCACGGCGCGAAGCCGCTTGAACTCGGGATCATTCGCTCGTTCAATCGCGCAGACGAACAGGCCACCCAGATTATAGCGTTCCGTGAGAGAAAGCGTTTCTCCTCCAGTCTTCGTCTCGGCTGAACGGGTAGGGGATGGAACTGATCGACTAGGAGCCTTAGTGACCACTTTTTTGGCAATAGTCGAACCGGCGTTCTTTTTGGACACCGACCCCGCTTGCTTTGTGACCACAGATTTCGGATTAGAAGCCTTCCCTGAAACGGTTGTTTTCTTCGCGACAGAAATCGTCTTTTTGTGAGTTGACGGTTGTTGAGCAGCGAACTTTTTGCCTGTTGGCTTTGAAGCAGCATTCACCACGTTCTTCTTTGTGGTTCTCTTCTTCAATACAGCTTTTTTGGCAGACGCACCTTTTGAAGAGGTCGGTTTGGCTTTCGTTGCCACAGTTTTTTTAGAACTAACCGTCTTTTTACCGGATGTGAGCTTTGGGGAAGCCTTTTTCTTTTTTATAGCTGCACTGGTTTTTCTCGCCTTTTTCGTCGCAGCTTTTTTTATTTTTGTTGAAGGTTTCTTGGAAGGGGGTGTTGAAGCCACGCGACGAACAGATTTCTTTTGAGCCATGCAGAGTCCTTTCTATGAATCGATAAAGAAGAGAAAAAATTGAACCAAAGGTTGGATCAAAAAAGAAATCATAGCCTTTCCATCGGACTCCAGCAATACGTGAGGGAAGTACAGGCCGATTTAAACAATTTCCACAGGATGGATCTGTCAGTCCAACCGCAAAAACCTCTTGAACATTTAGGGAATTCCTGGGAAGCTTAAAGGCAAACCAACACGTTTCATCTACGATGGAGCATACCTTAACCATCCAGCGGTTTTCGGCCTCAAAATTCCTATGAAGGTATTTTCCCATAAAAACAAAAGGAGCCCTAGCCATTCGGGAACAGACCTGGGGGTCCACACATCCTGAGGTCGCCACGAGCCTCAACAATTTAGGAGCGCTCTATGTCAATCAAGGGGATTACGCCAAGGCGGAATCAATCCTAATGCGTGCCTTGGCCATTCGGGAACATGCCTTTGGCCCAGAACATCCCAATACAAAAACGGTGCAAAAAAAACTATGAAGGTTTACTGAAAAAGTTGAAGGGTGAGAATAATTAAAAATGGATGGAATCAACTAGAACAATCGATAATGCCTATGGGCAAGCGTATTTCTCTCCTAACCCTTTCCCACTGTGGAGAGGGAAATTCTGTGAGTTTTAAATCTGCTTTGGGACGTACCGAGACAACGGAACGGAAGGGACCAGTTGGCAGGATGATCAAAATGGCCATTCAGCGCGGCCGCAGCAAGCGAAGGGACGAGACGTACTCATGTACGTTGAGTCCCTAAGCGAAGCGAGAACAAAGCTGATGGCCATTTTCACCATCCTGTCAGGGAGAGACGCCGCTCTTCAGGACAATTTCGCATATATGATCCAACCGTTCGATATGCTCATAGGCCGACCAGGGGTCTGATGCCATGGAGCAGACTCCATGGTTGGCTTGGCCAACAATATCGTAATCGCCCGCTGGGTTGGCTTCTGTGACACCTAAGGCCTTCGCCGTCGCTTCTCCGAGTTCGGTACTGATGGCCGGAAGGGCGGGGGCGGTAGGCCCGATTCGGGTATAGCGATAAATCTCAGGAAAGTCTTTGCAAATTTTCTGTAGATCGAATCCGCGGTAGATCGCTGCCACCACATGGGTTGGATGCACATGCACGACGGCACGCGTCCGATTCATCCCTCTCGTCAAGAGATAATGCATGTGCAGCTCACCGGAAGGATTAGTTCCGGGAGCCACCAGCAACTTCCCGTCTACGAACTTAATTTTGACCATATGCTCAGGATGGACAATTGTCTTTCGCCAACCTGAGGGAGTGACATACAGGTAGACGCTCCTCGCTCGCCTCAGACTGCAATTTCCGTCACGGCTGGTGATCCACCCACGCTCATAACACCGCCGTAACACATCGCCTATGGCTGTTATCATAGATTGGTGTCTCCTTCCTTACTGTTTAGATCTTGATTTTTTCCGATAAGTGCACCATTCTGTTTTGCTTTCTCTTACCCTTTCACCGAGCACCTGTCCGCCATTAAAGACAGACTCATTTGGGCAGACAGAGAGCGCTCGCTGTTGCCAATGAGCGAGGAGACATGTTCATAAAAAGTGGGACCCGGGATGGAGCGCTCCGAAACATGGGCCGAGGCGGCTATCATGCGCTACACGCATTCCGGATTTTGTCCCCACGTCTCGGAGAACACAAATTCCCTCAATTCTTTGCGAGACCGTGGTGCCAATTCCCGTTCACGAAGCGGGACCGGGAGGGTAGATGCATCTCCCTGGTACCCGATAGCGATTCCGGTTACGGCTTCATGGCCGGCAGGAAAAGCATAGCGTTCGCGAATGGTGTGAGGAAGAATCCCGGCCATTTGATGGACCACCAGGTCCATGGCTGTGGCTTGCATGACCAGATTTCCTACGGCCAATCCGACATCATGATAGGCATGGCGGTTGACCTGTCCATTCTGATCAAAATGGAGTTTTGCGACCGTGAGCAGAAGGAGCGGAGCGCGTTTCGCCCAGATTTGATTTCCCTCCACCAGACAACTCAGAAGCTTCTGGTGGCTTTCGGGGTGCTCGCTTGTCGCAAGAATAAAGACCCAGGGCTGTTCGTTAAAACAGGAGGAAGCCCATCGTGCTGCTTCCAACAAGCTTTGGATTTTCTCTCGTTCTACCGGCTGATCAGCAAACGCTCTTGGACTCCAGCGACGACGTAATAGGTCATGAATGTGAAATTGAACGTCTGCTGGTTTTTCCATGAGTTCTCCTGATGAACTTTACGCCACTTCACTCATTGATGATTCGGCCTTATGGTAGACGCCACTGACCACATTCTTCGGGGTCCGGGATGCGCCAGGCGGGCTCCTCCACAGGGATTAATTTGAGCTTGTCCGGATGCGGACGTAATCCATATGAAAGATCAATATCAGACCCATCTGTGTGGTCTCCGCATAGACAGCAATCTGAATCATCCACATCGGCGTATAATAGTTCCATAAATTCATGATCCCAGAAATACCGATCCGTCATTGTGTCGAAATCCACTAGCCCAAACCGGTACCCCTCCAACACAGTAAAAGACACCGATTCATCATGAACCTGATCGTTGTGCCAAAGACAATAATTTTTGAGGCTTGCGTATAGTAGAAGCCAATGATAGTCGGTCAATCGATAGACCATCGATGCCTCATGGGCAACCAGCAATTCCTCAAGCGTGATGAGTGCACTATAGGGAGTAAACAGCATCCCGACGGCCGGATACTCCACTAACCAGGCATCGGTGTCATTGTGAGATGCGACACGCCGTACGGCTTGAAGTTCGTAGTCAAGCGCCTGCCTCACAAACGGCATAAACACCGCATCAGGTTGAGTCCGAAAATACAGCATTGCTCGTGTTCCAAACAGGTAAACCTTGTCTAATTATCGTGCAGGGCTTGCGTAACGAGGTCCGTAATGGCGTGC
This sequence comes from Candidatus Nitrospira neomarina, assembly GCF_032051675.1. Taxonomy (NCBI): domain Bacteria; kingdom Pseudomonadati; phylum Nitrospirota; class Nitrospiria; order Nitrospirales; family Nitrospiraceae; genus Nitrospira; species Candidatus Nitrospira neomarina. Next base: position 3,711,533 of record NZ_CP116968.1, on the reverse strand, counting down.
AATTGGAACGGCTTATCAATGGTGTGTTGAGCCCCTAACCGACGAGCGAGGTCCAACAAATCGAGTTTGGCTCGCTCACTTCCGCCCGACATGGCAATAATTTTTACCTGAGGAAATTCACGCCGCAAATCCAGTATGGTCTCAAGCCCCTCTTTTTCGGGCATAAGAATATCTAAAATAATGAGATCGGCAGGGTGGTTGCGATATTCCTTGATGCCTTCGACTCCGTTTGAGGCACAGTCCACAGTATATCCCTGGTTTTCTAAGGCTTGCTTCAACAGATCACAAACCTGCCGATCATCATCCACAACAAGAATATTTGCCATAACTTTGTCTCTTTCCACGCCTCACTCCTGAAGGTCATCTCCCTCTTCCCCAGGAAATGGCCATCATGGACTGTGCGGCCAATGTTGGATCTTTTATAAATAACGGTTTGGGTCAAACTGACAACATCTCGACCATTAAACATGACATCAACAATATCTGATCCGCTTCTGGGATTCATGATTATTATCCGCAATAGCCTGCCCTCAGAGGGCTATTTTATAATCCACCACAAACTCATAAAACCGTACCTTCCCCATTTATTCTTTTTGCGAGATCTTAAGACTCGGCTAGGGAGGAAGATGTTTTGTCGAGGACATGGCGAATAATCGGAACCAGATCCCGAATCGCCAAAGGCTTCATTAAATAGCCCTGAATACCCAATGCCTTCGCTCGTTCCGCAGAGATCACATGACTGAATCCTGTACACAAAATGATGGGGAGATCCGGACGAATCCGCAGAAGCTCACGGGATAGAGCCTCCCCGGTCATTCCCGGCATAGTCTGATCGGTAATCACGAGATCAAAACGATGAGGGTCTTGCCTAAATGTCCTCAGGGCTTCGATGGAACTCGTGTGCACTTCCACGGTATATCCCAGTTGGGTGAGAAGTTCCTTTCCAAGACGCACAATCGTCTCTTCATCATCCACAAATAAAACCGATTCTTTCCCAGTCGGAAAGGCTTTTTGATCATAAATAGGTTCTAAGACCTGTGTCGGAACGGTCGGGAGGTACACGTCGATCTTCGTCCCCTTGTTCACGATACTATCAACGACAATGGCTCCTTTGTGACTCGTAATGATTCCATGCACCACGGCCATCCCCATCCCCGACCCTTCGCCAATCGGCTTGGTAGTAAAGAAAGGGTCAAACAGCCGTTCGAGTACCTCAGGCGTCATGCCCGAACCGGTATCTTCCACCGTCATTCGAACATGCGAGCCAGGATGTAATCCCGAGATCGCTCCCGTGAGTTCCTCTGTCACTTCCACATCTTCCAGGGCAATGGTTAATATCCCGCCAGGTTCTCGCATAGCATATTCAGCGTTGGTGCATAAATTGATAATGATCTGATGCATTTGGGTCGGATCCGCTAGAATGGTGGCTTCTGTGTTCAATGCTTGACGGATCTCAATGGTCGTGGGAATCGTGGATCGTAAGAGTTTCAGGGCTTCCCGGACGACCATGTGGAGAGGTGTGGGCTTCTTCCCCTGACCCGCTTGACGACTAAAGGTCAAAATTTGAAGCACCAAGTGCTTGGCTCGGTGACCCGCGGTCAGCACTTCTTGTAGATTTCGTTGAGTACGGCTTTCCTTTGGCACCGTGGCCAACGCCAACTCGGTATAGCCCAAAATTGCCGTTAAAATATTATTGAAATCATGGGCGATGCCGCCTGCCAACGTCCCAATGGCTTCCATGCGGCTGGATTGTCGAAACTGGCGTTCGGATTTCGTCAGAGCCGCTTCCACACGCTTCCGTTCTGTAATATCCTCCGCCACTCCCGCAAGGCTCAGCAAGTCCCCATTAGGCTTTCGGATGGGAACCGTTTGTATTCGCACCCACCGCATGGTGTTATCCGGTCTCACAATCCGGCATTCTCCCTGCACCCCATTCACATCCGGTGCAAATTGGTGTGTGTGAAATCGTGGTTGATCCTCATGATGAATCGCATTCCATAGGCTTCGAGGATTTTCCAAAAGACTGGCACAACTCCGTCCCCAGACCGTTTCGTATTGAGGGCTGATATACCAGATCTCAGACTGGTCAGGGGAAAAGACCCAAAACACTTCTTTGATATGGTCCACAAGTTGCCGAAATCGTTCATCCCTCTCTTCCAGCGCGATCTCCAGTTCCTTTGTGTATTCCGTCAGTTGGTCACGGAACGTTTGACGGAGAGTACTCAGCAATTCTGATGGGGACCCATCCCGTTTAAGGTAGGCAACGACGCGCTCACCAATGACATCTTTAGCTGAATCCAGAGTAGCAAAGGCCGGACTCAGGATCATCTGAATCTCAGCATTCTTCGCCTTGAGAAGGGAAAGCAATGAGACTTCGGAAACATCCGGCGCCTGCACATCGACCAATGCGACCGCAAAGCTTTCGCATTTCGCAAATACCGAAGCTTCCGCGGCCGTCCTGGCCCCTACCACCTCATAACCTTCTTCCCCTAGAACATTGACGAGCGCTTCCAATTGGTCAGGACGGTCTTGCACAATGAGGATTCGCAACCATTCCCTTCGCATCGCCATATATCCCTCCATGATGTCTACCGTCCAGAACTGTGTGTGTGACCCTCGGAAGTTATTCGAAGATGTATTTGGAGCTTTCTGCCTTAGAGGTGTGTGAAGCTAGACTTTCCACGGCAGGGTCTACTTGGATTTCCATCTCTACTCCGGTTACTCCAGCGCATCGTACCTCAGCATCGGCGACACAGGATGTTGTTTTCGCTCAGGGGATTGATCGCGGCTCATGGCCATCCGGAAATCAACCCCAATATCTCCCAATCATCCGGCCCCATCATAACAATCCCGGCATTAATGGTCACGCTTCTCCGCATCAACAAAAAGGGAGAGAGGATACCGGGAAAAGATTATCGGGAAGGGGTCCACTGGCTATCCCAATCGCTCCCCCTGTAATTTCGGAAAAACGGTGCATCACGATCCGATGCACCAAGACGTCACCATACAGTCGAAATTACTTAATAGGAGAGGATACGTATCAACAGTTGGCCATTCAGGGAGTGAGGCAAACCACCTAGAGACAAAAGGGAGCGTGAGCAGACATTTTCCTAAAATAATAAGCAATGGGAAAAAACGTGCAGGAAATTTAATGAAGGGTTACTTTGGTACCTTCAAGACTCATGGGATTATGCCACCTATCTTTCTCCAGCCAAGATCGGCTCCTTCGAAGGACCGGCCTTGACCGCGAAGGCAATTTCCTCTTGAATCCCTTCGGCCATTTTGCGTCGATTGTCCGCATCGCGAATAGGTCGCCCAACGACCAAATAATCGGCCCCGGCTCGAATGGCTTCAAATGGAGTTAACGAACGTTGATGTTCATGGGTGTCCTGTCCGGCAGGTCTCACACCTGGAGAGACAATGAGCGCCTTTCGACCAAACCGTTCTCTAAGAATTCCTACATATTTTCCTGAGGCGATCAGACCATCGCACCCTTGGGCCATCGCCATATCGGCTCGCCATAAGACGTAGTCATCCACAGAATGAAAACGTGCGGGCTCTCCTGGTTGCGCACTCAACATCCCCAGATCTTGAAGATCCTTCTCCCCCCAACTCGAAAGGAGCGGAACGGTCAGAATTTTCAATGGCCGCTCCCCCCTGCCACGCACTGCTGCTTTGGCTGTGGCATGATTTCCCAATATGGTCAGAAAATCAACATCAAGATCAGCCGCCAGATTCACGGCTCGGCGTACGGTTTCATCGATATCATTCATCTTCAGATCTAAAAAAACCCGGCAATTTTGTGCACGTAATTCCTTGATAAAATCCGCATTAACTGCCAGAAATAATTCCAGACCGATTTTATAGAACCAGGCGACACCCTCTAAATCTTTCACATATTGACGGGCCTCCTCTAAGGAGGAAACATCAAGTGCGACAATTAACCGTTCCTGTATGGGGATAACCATGTTCATTCTCAATTCACCATATATACCAGCGGTTCAACATTCATGGGAATGAGCGGATGAGAAATCTATAGACAGCTTGAGGAAAGTGGGCCGCGGGCATTATCCCAGACCTTCATACCAGTATAGCCACACACCCAATTTCCGCATGAACATGCCATAATTCTTGTTTATCAACAGTGGAGAGTGCCATAACCAATGGGTGAACTCAAGCCACACCACATTGAGGCCAAACCTGCCCTTGATGACTCATGGATCCGAACCCATTCGCCGAAAATCCCTGGACCTTCATAGGTTTCCTGGATCCACTTCCATACACACCCTACCCCACAGGATACGTATCGCACTTTTTATGGTTCTGTCATACATGGCAAAAGTGCCGATTTTGGTTTCGAAGGCGAATGAGATCAGTGCTCTTCACAATTTTACGTCTGGTAGAGCCAGATTATTGAGGCTTAGAAATAACTAGTTGATCTATTAAAGGAAACAGTGTGAAAAATTAGGGCGAATTCGCCTGCACACTTGTCGGTGAGTTCCATCTCGTCGAGTATAAAGGCCAAGGTTGTGTATCCATTTGGATAATTGGATGTATCCAAACAGATATCAAAATTTCCTTTTTTTCATATAAGTAAAGTCAATAACACAGGGGCTTTCCCTTAAATAATTTTCACAAAATCATACCTTTTCCAAAGGCTTATCTCCTGACCGATACAACGTATGCCGTAATTGGTACGTAGATTGCGTGTTCAATCATTATAAGCCCACTCTCAGGAACATCCGCATTGAGGGGCAGTTACCCCAGACATGAGGTCAAACCATGGGACACACATCCCCGATACCATCCTCTTCCTCTTCCCCCATTCTCGTCGTCGACGATGAACAGGATATTGTCCTGACTTTACGAGATCTTTTGGAAGCCGACGGGCATAACATTAATGTGGCTTCAACAGGCGGGACCGCATTGGAATGCATAAAACTTCACTCACCTAGTGTGGTAATCCTTGACGTCAAACTCCCAGACATGGATGGGTTACTCGTTCTAGAGAAGATGACAAAAGCGGTGCCAGGTCTTCCCATCATTATTTTGTCGAGTTACACCACTCTCGATGATGTGACCGGCCCCCTTGAAGAACAGGGCGCCTTTGCCTATCTCCATAAACCCATCAACCGTTCTGAAATTAGAACCACGGTGCGTCAAGCTCTCAAGGCTTATGCCCTGGCAAAAAAAATGGAACGCGCCCGTCACGCCTTATATGAAAGCGAAATCCGCTTCCAAGCCGTCTTTCAGGCAGCCACTGATGCCATTGTATTAGCCGATCACACCGGCCGCATCATGTCCTGGAATAAGGCTGCTGAATCGATGTTTGAATACACCGCCGAGGAAATGTTCGGAAAACCACTGACACTGATCATGCCCAGTCGCTACCGGGAAGCTCATACCAAAGGCATGAACCGGTTACAAACAACAGGCGAATCTCACGTCATCGGGAAAACGATCACACTCCATGGATTAAGAAAAAGCGGGCAGGAATTCCCCATCGAACTCTCTTTGAATTCCTGGATGACAGGGACACATCCTTCCTATTCCGGATTTATTCGGGACCTCTCGTTTCGAGAATCAAAAAAGGAAAGGCCTTTGGAGTTTCAGAACGTATGAGCCCCTGGACATGGCTCTCTGTTTTGAGCGGTGAGGTAAAGAGAATCGGTTGCACAAGCATGAGCTGAAGAAGAGCAATCCCAAACGGGTTGTAGGATTCGGTGCGAACATTGAATGCTTTCTGCCGTGAAATCCTTCCAACATGATGCGGGTTCTTAGTGGGGAAAATCCGATGGAGATTCGAATCTAGTCGTACCTCACCATTCCCAATGTGACTCCGTCGGTTCACCTGTTCATGCGCATGTTATCCCATTTCGGAAACACACGTATTTTTGATCGTTGATTTTCCTTCCATTCAGGTTCACTGAAAAACTGTTTGAGCCTACACATTCCCATCGCAAATTTTTTATATAATCGAAAAAATAAAATTCAGTCGGATTTTAATGTAGCAAGGGCTGGCTCAAGCCTTGGTAAATCATCATTTAAAAATCTTAGATCGGTTGAAAATATGTCGTACTTGTTTAACTCAGGAATTGGAACGAACCGTATATTTTTGATCTCGGGGGATCTGGGGCGTATGTGCCCGGAATTCAGTTTCGCACGGAAAATTGCGAAACCGTCCTGTGGAGCACAGCGGAAGTAAAAGTGCAATCGATAGGGGCCGGGTTCTTCAGGAAGATAGGGAATAGCATCAATTCTAAGGAGACTATTCACCCTGATGGCGATACCGAGTTCTTCGGACATTTCCTTGCAAAGAGCTGCCTGTATAACATCGTCAGGCGATGAAGTGTTGCTTGGCCTGGTCGGATCTCCGGGGGTCGATTCGAGAGACCCACCAGGAAGACCCCATGCGCCTTTAGGCCGATAACTGTGTTCAACCAGGAGCACCTCCGGAGGGGATGAACTTTCGTCGACCATGACGGCTATTGCCCCTACAACCCAGCTTTTGGCGAGCAATCCTTTAAAAAATCCTGCCACCCGTGGAGGAAACAGCCTCCAAATATAAAGGGCAAAACGATGAAGGTGGGGGTGATGCTCAATAAACCGTGTTAACCATGCGAACATATCTCTTTACGTTATCTATGAACAGCCAAGCCGGCAAGGGGATTTTGCCAATGCCTCAAAAATTCCGTTGCAATTATTTTGAGGAGCTTTTCCTTTTATCATTATGCCCATAGGCTTAGATTAACAATATCCAACAATTTTCGACAGAACCCAGAAACCTGGCCCAGTGAGGCAGACAAGCCAACAAGGGAAACACAAAAATGAAGTGAAGGGTTTGAAAGGAAAGAGAATGAAGGCTGGCTGGGGCTAGTGGACGATTTTAGAACTTTTCGGCTTGGGAGACCTACCCCAGAATTCTTTGCATTCCGAGTTGCTTAGTACAAAATTTCATTAAATTCCAGGATACCCCAGTTGGATATTGTCAACTTAAAAAAAAATTAAACGCTCAGCAGACAGTTCACCGGGCTATAACCCAATGATTTGTCAGGGATCAGATTCCTGGCTCTACGCATGGATTGATCCCCATTCGGCTTAATTTGACAATACCATTTTTAGTTTAAATTCCGGTAGACTTTAACTTGTCTATTCGTGCAGTACACCACCATTTCAAAGCTTTTTTCTCCTATGCTATCCGTCCACTTTTCCAGGCAATTTGCCAGAATCGTATATTCTTGCGTTCCTTGTGGGTATCGAGTTCCAAATTCTTGTATTGATTCAAGACCACGATATTCTTTCTCCAGACAATACTCCTGCCCCCCATAAGCGTCTCCCCACTTCGCTTCACACAATTGTTTGATCACGGTGTCAGGGTCCTGACCGTCCGACGCATGGACAGTGACCGGCAAAGCTACCAAAACCGTAATTATGAATAATAGCTTTTTCCACATACCACACCTCCTTTTCCTGGAAAAAAATACTATCGGTCACAGTATGATGCAAATTTAGTGCCCTAGAAACGGTGGTTTTTGTTTGCAAGTGAAGAAAACCTGAAGGAATTTTGGTTGGGCTATGTAATAGGAATTTGAAATTTGACCTGACTGACTGCGGTACTACGATTAACGCTGCCCTCCTCCTCCTTCAATGCCTTCTATCCCGGCGACTTTTAATGCGAATTTTCCTCCTGCATCTGACCTGAAATCAGCGTAACCGCAATATCAAAGTCCACCATCATATACACAATGCTTCTATTAACCATGCCGTAATGTGTTCCGTTTGGTCGTCGCACTGTGCATTACGCGAGGATTAACCATGTCGGTATCTACTTCAGGTTTCTTTAACCTGGTAGCGTCTCGTGCTTTTTTAACACCATTGTCTTGTGCTTTTTTTAACACCATCCATGATTGGAGTCAGAGTTGTTTGAATGAATTCTTCTATGTCCATTCACCAGGCCATACCCGCCTTAACGAGTTCCTGACTCAGGTTTCGGCTATCCTCTAACACCACATCACATCCATTTGCCGGTATCCATGAAAGCCAAACTGGATGTCATGAAAGCCCAAGGCTACTCGGTTTCGGGATTTGTCCGGGCATTACTAGAGAAAGAGTTTGCTAGACCACAAAAGAAAGGAATCTGAATCATGAGAACACGACGCGAACAAGTGTTGTACGCCGTAGCTTGTGACTGTCAAACGTGCCGGGAGAAAGCTGGACAAGGTTTCGAGATATTAGGGTTTTTGTATGGATCTCCAGCCAAGGCCCAAGACGATCTGAAAAAATATGAAGCTATCGGTCACTCTTCCTGTTTTACCGTGGAAGAAAGGACCAAACCGTTTAAGCCGAGCACGGAAGCTCGAAGACCACAGAAACTCCAACGAAGAAAGGCGGCGTAGAAAAAAAAAGGGAAGGAAGGAATCGAAGTTGCTCAGACAGTCTACACAGAGTCTACATTCAACTTTTTTGATTTTTAAAAACTCTGTAAGCTATTGATTTGGCTGGCTGGGGGACCAGGAATCGAACCTGGGTTCTAAGATCCAAAATCTTATGTCTTGCCCCTAGACGATCCCCCAACCGAACAGGCACTTTAAGACTTACGGGTCTAAAGCGTCAAGATCTTTCAAGGTCAGTACACACGCCCGTACACGATCCAATGCCGATCATCCGGGACATCTACCATCAAGCGGCTTAAATTAAGCTCTGCGAGGTGGGCAGCCACCTCATCCTCCGTAAAGGCCGCCAACAGGGAGTGAAAGAAATCCTTTTTTAATCTCTCCGGTTCATGAGCTGCATACTGGTCAACGAGCGCCTGCGCTTCCTCGGGAGAATCCGGACGCAGGAGATCCATGACCACCACTAGCCCACCTGGCTTGATCATTTTTTTTATCTCATACCAAAATCGTAACGGATTGGGAACATGGTGGGCCAAACTGTTCGACATCACGGCGTCAGCTGGAGTAGCCAATTTGACATCTTGAAACCGTTGGGACAGAAACTCTATTCGATGAGCTAACCCGGCTTGCTTCACTGCCTGTTCCGCCCAGGTGATCATGGGAATGGAGGCATCAATTCCTGTAATCAGACAGGTGGGATGATTACGGGCCAGGCGGATGGCGATATCTCCGGGGCCGCACCCCACATCCACAACATGAGGGCCATCACGGTCCTCATAGAGTCGAAGAAAGGTATCCACAAACCCCTGATTTTCTTCTTGAAAATCCGCTTCGGCATAGGCCTGAACTTGCACCGGATCATCCATAATTTCCGGTTCGAGAACCCGTTCCATCATTTCATATTCCTATTCGGCGACGTCACGACCCACACACCATCACCTTGCCGTACCCGTCCTTCGAACAAGACCCGAGCATACAATCGGCTCCATCCGGGGTATTGCCGGTGCGAGATCCGCGAAAAGTCGCCATTCACAAACCATTGCGCATTATGACGACACGGTTCACAATAACTTGTCAGTTTGATCTGCACCTCTTCTCCAATTTTCAGATGGTCCCCTGGTTTCAGCTGTGTCCAGTTTAGTCCGGCTAGAGTGAAATTTTCTCCCGAGGCTCCAGGGTGTACTGTGTGCCCCTCTTGTTGCAAGGCCTCCAGGACCTCAAACGAGAACAGGCATAAGGCCCGATCCGGGCCGCCATGCAAAGCCCGATTCCGGTGCCGGTCTCCATCCATTCCTTTGAACGTAATCCACGCCTCGGGCACGGGCAGCTTGGGGAGTCCACCTGGAGAACGATTAATTTGATAGAGATACGCAACAGAACCCATAAAAATCTTTACATCACCGACATACCCGTCCGAGACAAAGAGGATGGTAGCCATCGATCGAAAGGATGGTCAACCAGGACTACATCAATCACGGAGACCTCTCGATTAAAGTCTGAACAAAGCTTGTGATTTTTTGAAAATAGGAGGTTCCCCCAACAAACGGCACATCATTATGTCCTGCACCCACTACCACAAACCATTGTTTAGGCTCATGTGCTGCATCATAGACCTTCCGCCCCAGGGCCATCGGAACAATGGAATCCTTTTCGCCATGAATCACCAAGAGCGGACGCCTGAGCTTGGCCAACCTTTCAATCAGGTTGAAGTTCGCATTTAGCAACCAGCGGGCGGGCAATCCTAAGTAATGGTGGTCCGACATGGCCTGGATAGAAGGAAATGCCCCCTCAAGAATGACTCCGGCCGATGGCCGGAGAATGGCCACTTCACCGGCCACACAAGCGCCCAAAGACCGTCCAAACACGACAATCCGGCTCGAGGCAATTCCACGTCGGTTTAAGACATAGTCATAGGAGGCTAGGGCATCCTGATACATGCCGGGCTCTGTTGGAGTGCCGGTGCTCCGACCATACCCACGATAATCAAAGATGAAAACAGATAATCCGCGCCGATACAGCTGACGGATATTGTCTAATCGATGACTAATGTTACCGGCATTCCCATGACACCAAAGAAGCACCGGCTTGTTCGGTCCGGCGTTAACAAACCAGCCGAATATGGTGGCTGACTCATCAACTGGAAGCCACACCTCTTCTAAAGGCAGTCCACTGAGACTCGCCCAATTCCGATCTTCCCAAGAAGAGGGCTGAAATACAAAGACTCCTTCAAACATCGGCCCATTGTAGCAAGACAGGGGCACCAAGACGGATAAAAAATGCTAAATTAGGGTATTCTTCCAGTAGATATTTCTTTTACCATCCGAGGATCCTTCACGATGGCTACTTATGCAATTGGAGATGTACAGGGATGCGTCCAGGGCTTACACCATCTGTTGGAAAAGATTCGCTTCAATCCCGCATCCGATCGACTCTGGTTCGTTGGAGACTTAGTCAATCGAGGACCGGCTTCCCTGGAAGTGCTTCGCCTCATCAAGGAGCTAGGGAACTCGGCCATCACCGTGTTGGGCAATCATGACGTACATCTTTTGGCGGTGTGGGCCAGAGTCACCACTCTTAGTCGAAAAGACACCTTACAATCGGTACTCTCGGCACCCGATGTGGATGAATTGCTCACCTGGTTGCGGTTTCGACCCCTTGCCCACGTCGAAAATGGATATTGCCTGATTCATGCAGGCCTCTTACCTTCCTGGTCCATATCCCAAGTACTGGAGTTAGCTCGAGAGGTGGAGGAAGCCTTACGGGATGAGAATTTTCACCAGTACTTACCGGCAATCTATTTTCGAAAACCCATTGAGTTTTCCCCCCATCTGAGCCATGACGAACGGTTAAGTCTCACGACCAATGTCCTGACACGCCTTCGGGTCTGCACCAAAGAAGGAATTCCTGAGTTTTCGTTTAAAGGGCATCCCGACGACGCCCCTCCGGGATATATGCCATGGTTCAAAGTTCCCAATCGAGCGACACAAGAGGACACTATTATTTTTGGTCATTGGTCCGCCTTAGGAGTCGTGAAAGGCCCAGGCGTGTTCGGGATCGACGGTGGATGCGTGTGGGGACGTGAACTCGTTGCCCTGCGCCTGGATGACCAACAACTCTTTCGCGTCACCTGCTCAAAGATATAATCAGATCTCCCTTCCCGCCGCAGGATGAAAGGCCAGGAAGTCTCCCTTTTCCCATACACGCCATATCTCCCTGCCGTTCCCTAAAAATTTGCACCACCCATTACATGTATCTGATGAGATACATTCTGTATCCATTTAGATACCTAGTGATTCTTTCTTCCCCTCTGCCCTTGTGTAAGCTTCAATTTCTTTTCGCACCTTAGTGCTTAATAATTGTTGGCATTTACTTCCGAGGATTTATTCAAGTCCTTCAGGCACTTCTCTTGCTTGATTCTCTAAGTACCATCGGGAAGCATAATTGCGATGGAGTGTGAATAATCCTGAAGACTTAAGGCTACCTCACCACGGCATTTATTTTAAGAAAGGGATCCACATGATGAAATCCACTCTCCAACAAAGAACCAATTCATCCGCGAATAATCCGGCCACCACCCAGAGAAAAATTCGCCGACGCCATACTCGTATCCATTTGGATTCCCTCAGACCCGATCCATCGGCCTACTGTGCCGACGCACTCGATCAATGTCCAAAATGCCAAGGCCTGGTGCATCAAGAGGGTGGAGAAACTTCGAATGAAACCGTGGTCCGCTGTCTTAATTGTGGATGGCAACCGCATTATCAGACTCCCATAATACGTGAAACGGCAGAATCCAGATTGATTCGCTCACTCACTAACCAGTTTGTTTCAGAATACGAGTGGCATCGCGTACCATAAGTTATTACAGCCACAGGCAGTCGGTGCCAGAGTGGTCTTGGAAATAGCTGCGAACATCGAGGTATTTCTCCATTAGTTTAAACAAAATTTCCCATTCCATCTGAGCATCCCTCCTAGACGATTTCCGCTCTTGCTCGCTTCCTAGGCCCTCATCCACTTAAATTCCTGTTCATTTCCGACAGGAAATTTCCAGACATTTTGTTGCGAGCTTTCCACCGGTACTACCCTTGCTTCTTTTCAATATTTGGGTAAGACTTCAGGGTGAAGGTTGCGTTTGCCCTTCGACCAGAAAACGCTGAAAGAAAATACGATTATTCCTGATGAGAGATCAGAGCCTAGATTGGCGATGAATGAAATCTCCGAGTCTTTCCCTCACAAGCAGGAAAGATTATGAAGGAAGAATCTAAATACCCGGACACCCGACCATGTAAACACTTTTTTTTGGTTTCGAATGAATCAACCCTCAACCATTTCCTGACCATATGGTAGAACAAACAACTTCATAAACGTCCCTGAGACACGATGAACAATTTGAGGGCTATTTTCCACCGATCAGCCTATTTGAGGAAGCTTGTCTGGATGATCGTATGTGTGGGAATTTTCCTCGACCTATCCACAATCACCTCTGCGCAGGAAGTCGCTATCCTGAAGTCGGCAGATATCAACGCCTATTCTGAGGCCATTTCCGCATTTACATCGGCTCTCCCTTCCTCTATTCAGATTATCAGGGAATATGACCTCCATGGGGACATGGCAAAAGGCCGCCAGCTAGCTCGGCGCATTGGGGCATCCAATGTGAAGGTTGTGCTGGCCGTGGGATTAAAAGCGGCTCTTGCTGCCAAACTCGAAATTCCGGATATTCCCGTCATATTTTGTTTGGTTCTTGATCCGGAACAATATGATTTGCCGGGCACTAATATGGTCGGTCTCTCTCTGAAGGTCCCGTTTCGCCAACCGCTACAATCTTTGCGCGCTTTGGCACCCAAGGTTTCACGCATCGGAGTACTTTTCGATCCGCAAAAAACAGACGAGATGTATAGACAACTTCTCCATGACGTTAACGCATTGGGGATCAAAATCCTCTCCGAAGAAATACATCAAGAACAAGAGGTCGCTCCCGCACTCAATGCCCTCAAAGATCACATCGACGCCTTATGGCTTTTACCCGACAGTACCGTTCTCACCGAAAGCACGCTGGACTTTTTGATAAGCACGACCTTAGAAGCCAATATTCCCGTCGTAGGTTTTTCTTCCGCGTTAGTGCATAGCGGCGCTGTTGTCGGTGCGTATGTCCGTTATGCGGACATCGGCACCCAAGCTGCTCGGCTTACTCAACAGTTAGCCAAACAAACGTCTTCATCTGTGTTGGGAACAATTATTCCTCCTGAACGCGTCCATCAATCCATCAACCAGAAGTCCGCCAAGTATTTGGGCCTGTCTCTGACCCCGGACGTCCTGAGGCACTTTGATGAGCGATTTTAGGCCCCAGCTGCCCCAACCCTCATCCCTTCTCCGAACCGACCCCACTCCAATGCCGAGGGGTTTTCTCTCATTACGAGCAAAATTTTCATTGTTTGTTAGTTTGGTCATTGTCCTTGCCTGCTCCAGTCTCAGTGGATACCTCATCCAACAAGAAGCCGAAGTCATGAAAGGCGCGCTCCTCAAAACCGGAACGATTCTGGTTAAAACACTGAACAAGGTCAGCGTCAATCGACTCATCATTCAAGATACGCACTATCTAGAGACCATGCTGGATGGCGCGTTATCGGCACCGGAAGTTATTTATGCCATTGCACGAGATCAGCACGGCCACGTGCTAGTCGGGAAATCAAAAGGAAAATTGGTCGATACCACAAAGCTGACCCGTGACGAAACGCGGCCCATATTCCCGGATGATTCCCTCACGGAAGGGCTGCTCAGGCCAGCTCCCCAAAATCCCAAAAACGAGCCCCTTGTGACGGTCTTACATACCTCACCACACAATGAAGGACTTCTCCCTGATAGGTCGGCAGAACGAAAGGGAGCAGAAAAATTCCGAATCGGATCAGAAACCATTTATGATTTGGCTCTTCCGGTCTATCGTCAAGAGAGACGTCTGTCGACGATCGACCTACTGGCGTCAGAAACCCTTCAAGACAGTCGCAGGGTTTCCACCAAACCGTCCCCCATCATCGGCATTATCCAAATCGGTATCACCACCACACACATGCAACAATCGCTCAATCAAACGGTGTGGCACATCGGGCTCCTCACCGTGGGAATCATCCTCGTGGGTATTCTTCTCACAATTCTCCTAGCCAATCGCATCGTCACACCCCTTCAGCATTTGGCAGTTGCCTCTAGAAAAATCGCTGAAGGAGATTTGTCTGTGACGGTCACGACAGACACCCAGGATGAAGTGGGACAACTCACCACCAGCATCGATCGGATGGCGCGGGCCCTCCAACAACGTGAAGAAGCCATCTCTCATTATGTTCACACCATCACCAAGCAGGTCACGCAACTCAGTACGTTGCACCAAACCGGAATTGTGATTACTTCGACACTCGATGTCCAAAAACTGTTTTCCACCGTCCTGAAGCTTCTTCGAAAAAATCTGGGATTCCAACGTATGATCCTCGTTCTCCAGAATCCTGGAGGCACGAAAGCCAGGGTCTCCGATGTGTCAGGGGTGCCTCTGGAATTTGAGAAGCGAATCCGACACCTTGAATTTCCCATTTCTCCAGGAAGCATAGATGAAACCCTTTTGCTCCACGGACGTCCGGTCTTGGCATATGATCTGGAGGAAATAGCCCATCAGATGAGCCCTCTCATTCTGCCCATCTGTCGACAAATGGAAGTGATCTCTTTTGTGTGCGCCCCGCTGCTGAGCCATCAACGCGTGCTGGGGTATCTGGGAGCCGATCGGGGCCATCAACGCTGCACGCAGGAAGATCTGGATTTGCTTTTGACCATAGCCAGTCACGTGGCGGTGGCCATCGACAACGCACAAACCTATGAGGAAGTCGAAAAGCTCGCTCAAACGCTTGAAGAACGGGTCAAAGAACGCACGCAAGATTTGCAGTCCGCCAATGAACGTCTTCAGGAATTAGACCGGTTAAAGTCCTCCTTCGTGTCCATTGTCTCACATGAACTTCGCACCCCGATGACCTCTATTAAAGGGTTGGTGGAAAACATGTTGGATGGCCTGGTCGGCGAACTAAATGACCGACAATCATTCTATCTCGAACGGATGAAATACAACATCGAACGACTCACTCGGATGATCAATGATCTCTTGGACCTTTCCCGCATCGAAGCAGGCCGCATGGACTTGCACCGGAGCCCCGTCAACATGGGCAGCCTCGCCAGAGAGGTGGTGGAAACGTTGCAATCTATCGCGCAGGAACGTTCACTCATTCTCGAAGCCCATATTTCCGATCCCATCGGATTCATCCAGGGCGATCGTGATAAACTCGTTCAGATTTTTACCAACCTCATCAACAATGCCCTGAAATTTACAGAACCTCCCGGGACCGTGAAAGTGGAAGTCAACCAGCGGGATGACGGCATGATTCAAACATGCGTCATTGATAGCGGCTGTGGCATTCCTCTCGAGGAACAACAGACGATTTTTGAACGTTTTTACCGGGGGCAATCTTCTGAAATGAAAAATCGGGGAGCTGGGCTCGGCTTGGCTATTACGAAGAGTTTAGTCGAGCTTCACGGCGGATCGATTTGGGTGGAAAGTTCTCCCGGAGAGGGGAGTCGCTTCTGTGTTATCTTGCCCGTAACACTCTCGACCACACCCTCCTAAAATTCACCCATGCGGTCTGTCAAAAACGTATCTGTTTAGATACACCAGTTATCTAAAGAGATACGTTCCCAATTTTTACAGGTCCCACTTTCTATGAAAAACAAGCATTTACCCAAGCCTATAAATTGCAGAGCTTTTTGATTGGCTGGAGGAAAATAGGGATTTTTCTAGGTGACCTTTTCTTCCAAAATTTTACAATCCTCTGATTCGCCTCCAAAGAAAGGAAACATGTCAACCTTGTCCACGAAGCCGCGCATTTTGCTCGTGGATGACGACACCGACATCCTTCTTGCCCTCTCTGACTACCTTCGCCAGGAAGGCTTTGAGGTGGATTCTGTAGAGACCGGAGGGGCCGCCCTCCAAAAAAGTACAACCTCATCGTATGATATCGTGCTGCTCGATGTCGGACTTCCAGATCGGGATGGCATTGAAGTGCTCAACGAACTCTCTCAGACGCATCCACATCTTCCCGTCATCCTGTTGACCGCCTTTACCTCCTTACGACGGACTGCCCATCCGGACATCCTCGAGAAAGCCTTTGCTTATCTCACCAAACCGTACCAACGGCAGGAAGTTAAATCCGCCATTCAACGAGCCTGTTTGGCACGAAACATTGCGATCGCAGGGTGGCAAAGCTCTTTCGCACCTACCCATCCCATGGCTACCTTTCCTTCCCTTCTTCAACCAAGCTCCACCGAGGCTTCCCTTCATGACGCAACGCAACACCCATTGAACCTCACCGCATATGAACAGCTGGCAGAGTATGCTCAACTGATGCAATTCGCTTTTGATCATGTACCCAATGGAATCATGGTAGCGGATTCGGATAAACGCTTACGTTTTGCCAATCAGGCAGCTTGCGACGCCTTAGGTTATACACAGGAAGAACTCAAAACCCTTCGTATTCCCGACATCGCCCCCTACCATGACAATGAAAAATTCCAACAACGCCTGGAAAGCTTGCGGAAGGGTCAACCTTTATCCTACCCATCGATCCACCGCACCAAAAATGGCCAGGAGTTCCCTATTGAGATTTCAGTGTACCTACTCAATTTTCAAGGCCAGGAATTTACCTGCGCGGTGACCCGTCCTGCAGTGGAGAAATCACCGCAGGCCTAAAATTTTATTGGCATGCAGGTCCTCAAACCACTCCTTACACGGCGGGGTCTGAAACCCTGAAACCCGTTTACGAAGCTCATATGCCTGAGAATGTGTCCGCAAAAAAAATAGCAAGTCAGAAGTATTGATTACGACTATTCAGAAAGGAACGAAAAACTATGAGGGACTATTGAGTTGAGCTGAGGAAATTCTTGTGGTTAGGCAAGATGCAACCCTCAATGATCAAGCTGGCATTCAGCAGGCTTTTCAAGAGCCTGCACAATTATCAGGATTTGGCTGTGTCTGTTTTTTTAGCGCTCCCCTGCTCGGCGGCGGATCTGTAACCTCTTTTATTCCTCAATGACCGAAGTAACCGGCTACTTGGCATTCTTTCAATAGAAGAAAAGCCTCCAGCCTTTTGATATTGGAGAACTTCTTAACCCCCTCACCCAACCCAGACCCACCACCACGTTTTTTTACAGGCCCGGCATAAGGTATTTCAGTTGCCTGGCCTTACGGTATGTCCCATGTCTAACCTGCCTGAATTCCCCTATGGCCGCAAATTGGTTTTCCGGACCATCAGGCGGTTTTTCAAGGGGATATCCACTACGAATGCCGGCATTCAGACCAATTCCAAATAGGACAATAGGTCCTCATTCCCCTTTACCAATAATTGATCGTTTGAACCTTGGGGAGTCTTTCCCCGGTTCCTCGGAATCCCGGAATGGTCAGGAACTCTCAGTCCCCTGCTGAATGCCTTTTTGTTTGAGGAGGCGGGAGAGGTAAGTGCGTTGAAGTCCAAGGAGTTCTGAAGCTTTGGTTTGGCTCCAGTTGCTTCGACGCATGGCCTGCTCCAGAATGCGGGTACCGAATCGGTCCAGGGATTCATGATAGGGGAGGTTGTCGATCTCATCGATTTCGTCTCTTCCTCCCCCCAAGCCCAAGAGATCTGGAGAAATTTCTTCCTCTACTCCCAACACCACTGCTCGAGCAATCGCATTGTCCAGTTCCCGAATATTACCGGGCCATGCGTAGCATCGCATCGTCTTAATGGCAGACTTGGAAAAACTCCGCTTCCGTTTTTTCATTTCCCGCATGTGGCGGGCTAAAAAATGTTCGGCAAGAGGAATGATATCCTCGGGACGATCCCGCAATGGTGGCAATAACAAGTTCACGACATTCAGCCGGAAATACAGGTCTTCCCGAAAGGTCCTCTCTTTAACCGCTCGCTTCAGATCCTTGTTGGTGGCCGCAATCACCCGAATGTTGACGCGGACCAATCGCGTCCCACCCACCCGGGGAAACTCATGATCCTGAAGCACCCGGAGTAATTTAGCCTGAAGCCCAAGCGGCATATCCCCAATTTCATCCAGGAAAACGGTTCCCCCATCCGCGGCTTCGATTTTCCCTTTCTGGAGAGAGTCTGCACCGGTAAACGCCCCCTTTTCATGCCCAAAGAGTTCGTTTTCCAAGAGGGTTTCCGTGAGAGCCACGCAATTGATGATACTGAACGGCATATCCCGCCGGTCGCTCCATTGGTGAATTGACCGGGCAAACAACTCCTTCCCCGTCCCGCTTTCTCCCAGCAGCAACACGGTGGCATCAGCTTCGGCAGCCCGCTTCGCCAACTCCACCATTGAATGCACCTGGGAACTATTCCCCACGATTTGGCTATACCGGCTTTCCACCTCCGTGCGTAACGCGGCAATCTGCCGTCCTAATGCTTCCCGCGTGAGAACCTTTTTGAGGACAATGGCCAGATGGTCCAGCTCAATAGGCTTCGTGAGAAAGTCATACGCTCCGGCTTTCATGGCTTCAACGGCTTTGGAAATTGTGCCATGAGCCGTCATGACCACCACAGGCAGCGGGAGGCACTCTCCTCCGCCAAATGTCTGTGAATCAGTCTCTCCATTTTTTTTCACACTCATTTTGGCTAATTGTTGCAACACTTCCATGCCGGCCATCTGTGGCATTTCTAAATCCAACAACATGAGGTGAGGAAAGTCCTGCTCATATTTCTCCAACGCTTCTTGCCCATTTCCAGCGGAAATCGTGTCATAACCCAGGGCCTCTAAACGGTCTGTCAGCATGAGGACAATGTCGGGATGATCATCGACGATAAGAATTTTCTTTTTCATGAGGATTCTCCTCCTTAAGCCCGCATTTGATTATCCCGTATCAATAAAGTCGCAGCCACCCGATGCCTCACCTCTCAAGCGCCTCCAGTACGGCTGCAGCCAAAAGCGGAACCATCAATTCATGATGGCCGGTCAGCGCATAACCCTTTCCACCTTTTTGCGTTGGCCGTTTGACGACGTTGGTCATCGGCCGGTAATGGGGGAGAAAATCCATATTGACCGTCGTGATCTGCTTTAAGGCTCGTCCCAGGTTCCGCCCCAACGTTACGGTTTTGAGAAAGACTTCAGGCATCATGACCGCTGATCCCAAATTGATATACACGCCCCCTTCCATCTTCGACACCACTGCGGCGAGCTTGCGAAAATCCAATAACGAGCCGCCACCAATCGCTTCACCATTTGCCTGGGGATGCATGTGAATAATATCGGTCCCGATCGCCACATGCACCGTGACCGGAAGACCAAGTTGCGCACCGGCCGCCAGCAAACTCCTTCGCCGATGTGGAAATTGCCTGGGATACTTCAAAAGATACCGGCCGACCGCTTCTCCAATGCCCAAACCCTGTTGCCATCCCTGCACAATCGCCTCATTTAATATGCGTCCCGTGTCTTCTGCCATGCCAAATCGTCCGGAATCAATTTCGGCTTCGACCTCCTCCGAGGTTTGCCCCAGGTAGGCTATCTCAAAATCATGAATAATGACGGCTCCATTCATGGCCACGGCAGTAATCACACCCTTGCGCATCAGGTCCACGACAATGGGATTGAGACCGACCTTGGTCGGATGGGCCCCCATGCCCAGAATCACCGGTTTTCCCCGTCGCCGGGCCTCAACGATCGCCGTCACCACGGCCCTGAACGTTTTGCCAGCTAAAATATCCGGTAAGGTTTTAAGGAAGGCTTGAAAGGAACCAGCACGCTGCCAGGGTGAACCAAAATCCGCCATTTTCACTTTGGAATGACGAGTCTGAAGCGGGTAGGTGCGAAGCCGGGCGAGATTCAGCTTCGGAGACGTACCGGTCGGCAATGATTTAGCCCTGATCACCAAAAAGACGCTCTTCAATAAATTCGCACAACACGTGACCCAGCGTAATATGACATTCTTGAATACGTGCCGTCACCGAAGAAGGGACTCGAAAACAATAATCGACGAGATCTCCTACTTTACCCCCGGTGGCGCCTGTCCAGGCTATAGTGACAAGGCCACTGTCCGTGGCCGCTTCCACACCACGGATCACGTTTAGGGAGTTTCCGCTGGTGCTAATGGCAATAGCCACATCCCCTTTGCGGCCATGCGCTTTTATTTGCCGTGAGAAAATATCTGTATAGTCATAATCATTCGCAATACAGGTAATGGCAGCCATATCACAGGCCAATGCCAGGGCAGGAAGGGGATCTCGATCGCGTCGATACCGGCCAACAAACTCCGCGGCAAGATGCGAGGCATCCGTCGCACTCCCACCATTCCCAAAGAGCAAGACCTTTCGGCCTTCACGAAATGCACGGATCAGCAATTGACCAATTTCAACGACACGTTCCGCGTGGGTCCGGATAAATTCATTTTTGACATCGGCACTGGTTTCAAAGGCTTGAATAACCGCATCAATATTCATCGTGGCCGATTCTATCAGGATAGGAATCAAATTTCACACTGTGCGAAGAGAAATACCGGAATTCGCCGTTGAGAGCATAATATCCAGCATCGGTTTTCTTGCCGGGCTCCTCCACCGATGATATAGTCGACCCATTGTGAGTGCCCATATCCCCACCAAAGCACTCCTACTCGCCATTCAAGCCGACCCTTCGTCCGCCATCGCCATTGTGCGGCACTTGAATCCTGACATGGTATGTTTTTTTCTGCATGAGTCCCATAAACAGGTGGTGGAATCTCAGATCCCTCCGGCCTTGTCACGCATGCCACAGCGTTGGGACTGGATCTTCACCCCTTCCCCTGAAAGTTTTTCTGCATGCCAGAAAGCCCTGGCCCATGGACTTGGCCCCTTGTTAACGACCTGGAACGTGATGCCCGGGGAACTGGTGATTGATATTACCAGCGCGACCGTTGGCATGGCCTCCGCCATGGTGCTGACAGGATTTCCCTTTTCCACCAAAGTGTTGTCGTTTCCCGGCCACCCTTTTCCATCTGCTGACCAGGCCGTCGAAGCGATCACCAAATTGTTGTCGCAATCTGAAGCCTCTGCCAATCCTTGGGACGAAGAAGCGCCGCATCTACGACACGAGACTTGTTACCATTTCAATCATGGTTCTTATGATGCGGCCGTTAAAGGGTTTCACACGTTGGAACATCGAATCAGCGGCGGGCTGAAACCCTTTTATCGTGCCCTAGCCGATGTGGCGCAGGGCTATGGCCTGTGGGATCAACTCCTGTATCGTCCGGCCTGGGAAAAATTAAAAGGCGGAATCAAAGCCTTGGAACTGGCCTCTGTGTGGGGCGGACCGCCGGGCATGGATCGCCTCATTCACCTCCTCAAAGCAAACCTCTCGTTCCTTGAACGAATTGTGCTGGATTCGAAAGATATTAAGCCTGCCGTGGCTCTCGACTTATTGGCATGGGCAAAACGCCGTGGAGATCGCGGGCGTGATCTGGAAGTTGCCACTCACGTCCTCCTTCGAGCCTTGGAAGGCTTTGCTCAATCCCGTTTGTATACCCAGTATCACTTGAAAAGTTGGGATGTGAACCTCGAGCAACTCCCTGAGGACCTGCGAGAAACCTGTCGCAGGCAATATCTGAATGAAATTGACGGGAAATACCGCCTTCCTTTACAGGCGCAATTTCAGGCGTTGGCTGCCCTTGGAGATCCCATGGGGCAACGCTTTGTCACGGATTGGTCTAAAATGAAATCCTTATTTGATGCCGCCGATCATGCCCTACTGGGTTACGGATTTGAACCCATTAAACCCGAACGCCACCACCAGCTCTATGACCTGGTGATAAAATTAAGTGGCGTGGCTCCCACCGACCTTCCAGAATTTCCAACCATGAATGTGTAGGGGAGGCGACCGGGCGGAATGGAGGTACGGGTCTATTATGAAGATACAGATTGTGGAGGAGTCGTCTATTACGCCAACTATCTAAAATACTTTGAACGAGCCCGAACGCATTACTTGGATAACCATGGCCTGTCGGTTGCCGCATTAATACAAGAAGGAACTGAATTTCGCGTGATACGCGCTGAACTTTCCTATCGATCAGCCGCCACCTATGGAGACATCCTGGAGGTCGAGACGACGGTCGCGGCCGATCGACGAACGTCTCTCACGTTTTCCCATGTCATCAAAGATCGCACCAGCAAAAGATTGGTCGTGGAAGGATCGGCAACCCTTGTGGCCGTGGATACAAACGGCAGAATCAAACGCCTCCCGCCTCCTATCCTGAAAGTCCTGGGCCTCCCCCTAGGGTTCACTTCCTCCTGAGATCGCATTCCTATGGCTTTTGCCGATTCTCGACAACCGGGAATGGTGCTGACGTTTCCGCGGCTACTCTATGCGGAAGCCTTGGAACTTCAACAGTCTCTGGTCACCCAACGTCTTGAGGACCGTCGGCCCGACACATTGGTCTTGACCGAACACGAACCTGTCATCACATTGGGACGAACAACCAAGTCTGAACATTGGGAGCCTCGCTGGACCGAACTGCAGCACATGGGGGTCCACCTTCATCAGACCGGGCGAGGCGGATCCGTGACCTATCATGGCCCCGGACAGATAATTGGATATCCTATTTTACGACTTCGCAATTTCTGTCCCGGTCCCAAAATCTATGTCCAGCAATTAGAGGAGGTCCTAATTCGCACATTAGCGGAATGGGGGATTGCCGGATGTCGTCACGAATCGTTTCGGGGAGTGTGGGTGAACACATCCGCCCGGTGCATGGAAAAAATTGCCTCCATCGGCGTACGGATTTCCCGTGGAGTGACCATGCACGGATTTGCCTTAAACGTGAACGTCGATCTCCAACCGTTTACGTTGCTGACACCATGTGGCATTGACCATTGCGTGATGACATCAATGGAGAAACTACTTAACAAACTGGTAGATGGTGCACATGTACGAGAACAAGTGGCAACTCATTTTTCGGATCTTTTCGGAATAGAATGGACCGAGAAAAAATTGGAATCATCACAGACCTAAATCGAGGAGAAGTCTCCTCTTTTCCTTTTTCCTAAGGGAAGGCTGACATGATTTTTCAATTTTTTATCTTCTCCCTCCCATTCGTCACCTCCACCGCGACACGATGAGAAGACCCCAGGGCAAAACCTTATACATTGTCACATTCAGATAATAACCACCTGACCCATTGTTTCAAGGTGGTCAAAAACCAATCATTCCTCTCATAGAGATCTTGCGTATCGACCGTGATACCATAAATCTTTCTGTCAGTCCCTTGGTAGCCGAGCACATACAGCTTTGCTTTACCTGCAATCATGGCTTGATACCCCCTAATCCCTCTAAAGTCAACGCTAATGACGATCTCTTCCCCAGGGCTTGGCCCTTCCAGCGTCTCTAATACATGGAGGACGAGGACCTTGTACCTATCTTCAATTTCTTTACTTTTAAGAGCGGAGGCGAGTCTTTCAGCATACTCGGGGTGCTGCTGCATACCAACCCTGTCCATCTGTCCCTGTATATAAATTTTTACCTGTTTAATGCGGATGACATCTGGCTCCATTCTGAGGAGCTCTACTTTAACTTGAAAAAATGAACCAGGGACATAGCTGGGACTCGATTCGACTGATTGCTTTCTCTTGAGATAGACATGACAGGGAATAGGCTCTGCAAAAAAGAGCCGGTCAGTCCGACGAACGATATCACTAGATGCGTTACTCACCATCCCCATCACACCTAGAACCAGCACTAACACACCCAAGCAGGACTTCATTCGTTTTCTCCAAACTCCATTCCCTTCGTCAGTTCGAACGCCTTTCTGGATTCGACGCAAAGATAATAGGCCTGCTTGGAAAATAACCTTATGGCAGAGTAAGAACCGACCGGCTTTAAAATTAGGTGTGGTCGTATTTACGCCGCCTTTTTCCATTATCTTTGCCTGTGGATCCTATAGCACCAAGAGCCGACGCCTGCAGTTCGGCCCTCGGGTCGGACGCTCTTATTAACTGGCGGGCCTTGTTTGAGCGTAGCGAGTTGGTCCGCTCCCCATCCTGCGTCCGTCCCTCCAATAATGCCGAACTGGGCGTCAATGGTTTTGGCTACTTTTGCCTAAACAAAAGTGGCTCGGCTGCCGGGCCGAACCCCGGCATCACCAAAAATCTCGTGCCCACTAAAGTTGGGTAACCACGTTCACGTGTTTCACCTACCAACAACTGTTTTTGGGAAAAAACCTCGGATGGATTCCCGATAAAAAATGCCGGGAATGACCGCATTGAAGAAACCTTCTAATTCGCTATCCGGTTGTTTCAAACTGATTAAACACTCTAGATTCCCCAGCCACCGCTCACGTGCAGATTGGCTCCCGTCACGTATCGAGCTTCGTCAGATAGGAAATAACGAACGGCTTGCACGGTATCCTCAACCTGCCCAATATATCCTGCCGGAATTTTCTTAGCCATACCATCCAGCTCTCCCGGTGGCGCGCTCCCGGAATCGATAAATCCCGGTGAAATCGCATTCACGGTGATGCCATCCGGGGCCAACATTTTCGCCAGGGTCCTGGTAAGAATGAGCACGCCGGCTTTAGCTATATAATGGGCGGTCACATGCGGTTGGGCTTCCATTTTGTCCGCGTTGGCCATGCTGAACGAAATGATGCGGCCAGATTTTCTGGCTTTCATCCCCGGCGCCACGGCCTTCGCGAGGTAAAAAATCGGGTGGAGATTATTTGTGAACATGTCCGACCATCCCTCAACAGTTTCCTCAAACAGTGAGATGCGATGGTAAGGCCCGGCCCCGTTAATGAGCGTATCAATCTTTCCCCAGGCACCTTCCACCTGCTGAACAAGCTGTGTTGCCGCAACAGGGTCGGAGACATCACATTGAATGGCCAACGCCTTTCCACCCCGTCCCTCGATGCCACGTTTGACTTCCTCAGCTTCCTGCTGACTGGTACGATAGCAAAGAGCCACCCTCCAACCTTTGTCCGCCAGGTCCAGCGCGATACCCCGTCCAATTCCTCTGGCCCCGCCGGTGATCAACGCCACACGGTCAATCATTTCTCATTTCTCCTGTGGTACTCGTGCCGACACTCCCGTCATTCAAAAAGAATGATTATTCCCTTATTCGCGGTTGGTCAATCGCTTGGCCAACTCCTGCAACACATTTTTGGTGCGAGAAGAAAACATCTGATTCTGCCGATCTTTCGAATCCCGGATACACATGTGAAGATCCTCCACCGTATCAAGATCACGAAGTTTCGGTAGGATTTTTAACGATAGGCCCAGCGTCTTTATCTTCTGCTCTGTAAGAGCATATACCTGCTCCGTGGACCACGGTATATTCTCAAACAGTTCCGGCACGTGAGTGCGCAGCCCGATTAAATAATACCCGCCATCCATGGTGGGGCCTAACACGACATCATGATCGTGAAGACTGTCTAGTGCCGTTATAAGAAGCGGACCATTTATGCCGGGAATGTCGGTTCCAATCACCACAACCGAACGATATGGGGAACCGAGCGCTTGTTTGAATGCTGATGCCATGCGAGTCCCCAGATCGTTCCCTATTTGATCCCAGACCGGAATTTTGAATCGAGCCTCCATGGCCCGAAAGAAGGGATGATGGGGAGAGGGCGTTCCGGCCAGGATGCGATCATAGCCCTTGAGCGATTGGCATCGCTCCAGGATATCTAAGACGAGACTGCCGTGGAGACTGGCTGCCTCATCAGGCGTGAGAGGCGGACATAGGCGTGTTTTGACTTGACCGGCAACCGGTGCCTTCGCAAAGACAATAATCGCCGACGTCGCAGGCGGGAGAGATCGACGTCTCCCACCCTGACTCTGGTGTGATGGACGTGATCGACGTACAGCTGGGTCGTTACCGGACGGTGTCATAATACTGCTGAAGACGACGCGGATCCCATCCTAGCCAATACCATGTGCGGAGCGTCCACATGCGCACGATTGTGCGGAGAGGGCCCTGCTGTTCCCACCGGCGAAACGAGGTAATGACCTTCGCTCGCAGAGACGCGATCCTGCCAGCTCGCTTCAACCGGCGGCTGAATTCAATATCTTCCATAAGAGGAATATTCGCAAAGCCCCCCAACTCTTTAAACACGGAACGTCGCACAAACATGGCTTGATCGCCAGTGAAGATCCCCGACCAGCGTGAGCGCAGATTCATGAGCCGGCTCACCATCCATGCATACCCAGTGTCCCGTGGAAATCGTACATCAAACCGCCCACCGACACACTGTGGATCATCCATGGCGTCTGCTATCAATTGCTTGGCATTGTCTGGCAATTGGGTGTCGGCATGCAAAAATACCAAAATTTCGGAGTTGGCCAAAGCTGCCCCGGCGTTCATTTGGGAAGCCCGCCCACATGGACCGGAAATGATCCGATTGCGGGAGTCGGATGTGAATTCCAGTATCTTTCTGGCCACATCCACCGTGCCATCCCGGCTTCCTCCATCTACCACAATAATTTCCTTGAACCCCAGTGGTATCAGGATGGGCAACAAAGCCGGCAAAGCCTTCTGTTCATTCAAGACCGGAATGATCACGGCGATGCCCATGGAAAACCTAATGGTTGAGGCGCAATAGGAAAGACTAAGAATTAAGAACGTTGGGCTACGAGCCGGCGGGTTTCTTGGGATTTTTGAACATAAAAAACACGACGACCCCGATCGTGCCCCAGTAAATCAGATACTTATGCCAAAATAACACTTCTCCAAAATGCATAAATGCCATCGCGCACAGCAGAGACACCGCCATAACCGTATAACGGACGGTAAGGTTGTCCACGGAGGAATAGGCCCACATGGCCATTCCTGAAAAGTAAATAATCATGGGGAAGATGCTGATTTCGGCACCGGTACTGGCGGACAGAAAAACCTGCAAAAACCCGATAAAGACCATGGCGGACCCCACCATACGCATGGCCACCTGCATCTGCAGGTTTTCTTGATCCTCCGGGTCTTCATCCCTAACTGGCGGACGGGGAGGCACTGGCTTGGGGGCAACAGGGTCGGTCGACTGAGGTTGTTCGGTTTCTGTACTCATAGTTACCACTTAAAATGTTTGCTGAGTGTGAGCCCCTGCTGGTAATAGGAAGACCCCAACGCCGATCCATATAACTGCGTGGGAATATCCCGCATCTTCTCGTAAACGACCTTAAAAAACGTCTGTCCGTCATGAATACGGAAAGGCACATCGTGAGGACGGACCTCCAAGACCACCTGGGTGCCTTTCCGGCTGCTGTTGGCATAGCCAAACCCGGGATCGAAAAACCCCGCATAATGGGTACGCAATTCCCCGCAGGCGGCTTCATACGCCACCATTTCCGATGAATAGCTAGGAGGAACCTGGATTCGTTCCTTGGAGGCCAGGATATAGAACTCTTCCGGCTCCAACAGCATGGTAGCGGTGGCATTGCGTTTTAGCGGTTCCCAAAAATCGGAGGCCGCATAATGGCCCACCAGACTGAGATCAATAACATGGCTGTTCTTTTTTGCCCGGTACCCCACAATCGACTCGGAATGGTCACTCGATCCTTGCAAATCGACACTTAAAAACAGACCGTTATTTACTCGAAGTTCCTTGGCCGATACGGCCAGATCCGTTTTTCCGGAATCTCCATTGTGATACAGCAACGGGGTCTTACGATGAACGGCTCGCAACCCTGAATCCGAGACCATGGGTTTGCCAGACATTAATCGTAATTGGTTGAGGGCCAATCCGGCCTGCACACGTATGGTAAACGACCGAGGCACAATTTCCAAAAATAACGGGCCTTCATACCCGGAGCGGATTTCATCAAAGCCCATATGGAGATCAGTCACCACGCGGGTAAAAATATCCAATCTCCCCGTGGAACTTTTTGGATTCGTTCGACCGCGGATATCTTTGGGCAGCTTCACCCGCTCCATCAAGGGCACGAGGTAGACATGGCCCTTTTCCAGAATTGCGCCATTGGTCAGATCCATATCGTACATCACCATATCGGACCGGTAGAGGTCCTCGATTGTAAACTGTGATTGCTGATCTGAGGGTTCTGGCAGAAAACTGCTCAAGAGACGGTAGGCCTTCGTTCCCAGCCGTAAATCGAGACTGGCCGGTTGAATTTGGCGGGAGGTGATGGGCACATCGGCCCGGATCACCTTTTGACGAACCAGGGCACGCAGGTGTTGAAAGGACAGAATGCCTGTCTTCTTAGCATCGACCATTAATAGTCATCCATGGCGCCGGCACCGCACATATCCTGGGATGCAGGGGCGCCTACCATGGGGAGCTCACGCCCGTTTCCCGATGCCGGCTGAGGATAATGATAGGTTTTATTTTCGTAATTTTTTAATACGGCCCCGTTTTCATCCAAATTCAATAAATAATCGTTAGGCAATAGCGGGATCTTTCCGCCACCTCCTGGCGCATCAATGACAAAGTGGGGAACGGCCATGCCACTCGTATGCCCCTGAAGAGATTGAATCATTTTCAACCCCGTTTCTACCGGCGTCCGGAAATGATTCGTCCCCTTGGTGAGATCGGCTTGATACAGGTAATAGGGTTTCACTCTGGCCAACAACAGTTGATGCATCAGCCGTTTCATGATTTCAGGGTCATCATTGACACCTTTCAGCAAAACGGTTTGAGCACCCAAGGGCACCCCGGCATCCGCCAATCGACCACAAGCCTCCTTGACCTCCGGCGTCAACTCATCCGGATGGTTGAAATGCAAATTCATATAAATTGGATGGAAGCGCTTCACGATCTCACACAATTCGGGAGTAATGCGTTGAGGGAGAGTTCCTGGCACGCGGGTCCCAAACCGAATCAATTCTAAATGCGGGATGGACCGAAGACCTTTCAGAATTCTCTCAATGAGACGATCAGGCAACAACAACGGGTCACCGCCGGACAGGATGACATCCCGTACTTCAGTATGCTCTTTAAGGTACGCCACCGCTCGATCCAGCTCACCCTTTTTGAGAAACCCCGGTTTCCCCACCAGTCGCTTTCTCGTGCAAAACCGACAATAGATTGGACATTGGTTGGTCACCATCAACAATACGCGATCAGGATACCGGTGAACCAAATGAGGAACCGGACTGTCCGTATCTTCTTCCAACGGATCGTCAGGGGCATCGATATCATCCAATTCGATGGCCTCCGGGACTACCTGCTTCCAGATCGCATCCCCTTTACTTTTAATCGTGGCCAGCACTGTCGGAGTAATTCGCATTGGATAGGGCCCCACGACGGCTTCCACCTCCTTGGGATCGACCCCCAGATACTTGGCTAAATCCTTGGGTTTGGTGATACTTGCGGCGAGGACCTTTTTCCAATCATCCATAGCTTAATGATTCCTTTCATCAAGGTTGCTGGAGGGTTGCTTGGTGGTTTCCCCGGAGGGATTCCCATGGTCTTCGTAGTCGTCCAGATATGCCAAGATATCGGATGTCTCCGTCAACACCGTTTCTCCATGAACCAACACCGGGACATAATTCTGTCCCGAGACTTCATACAATTTTTTCCGGAAAGGTCGTACATCAGGTACAACTTCATCTTCGTAGGGCAGGCCCAACTCAGCCAACCTCTCGCGGACGACTTGGCATTCCGGGCACCATTCTGTGTGATACAGTTTCATGCGGTTAAGAGTATCAGACATGTCAACCAGGGGTCTTCTCCGTGAGAGGAAAAATACATTAGGACCGAAAGAACCAGGCTTTCTAGGGTTCTGGGCCTTATGAGCTTAGGTGGCTAGCCATAATGGAACAGGGAGCCATGACCGCATCCCGCATTCCATGAATAATTTTTTTATCTTTGGGACACACCGTCGCCAGGACACCACCCAACTGGGCCTGTCCCTCATTCACGAAATAATACGGAGATAAGCGCGCCCGTCCTTCCATACTGACGACATCACCGGAATGGCTGTCATAATATTCAACCACAACCAGTCGCCCTTTGTGAAATATTTGAAGAATCGAAGGGCTCGTCTCAAATTGATCCAAAGCCTGGGACACCACGTCTTTCCATTGGACTTGCGACATATCATGCCCGATCGAAACGCCCCGGCTCCCCCAAGCCTGATCGGAAAATCCTGACACTTTGATGACATACTGACGTTCTTTTTGGGTAGCTTCTCCCAACCACTGCCAATCCGACACCGCACGATTTCCATGACGTAAGCCGGGAATCACGGCAGAAGGCGGAAGGGGTCTGGGATCCAAAATCCAGGTCCCGGGAATGATGGCACGAAGACAGTCATACGTGTCGGGTTTCAATTCGTGCTCCCAAAATTTCTCCAACATCGGATGGTGGAACAACGCTAAGGCCAGCTTTTCCTCCATCCAGGGCTTATACGGCGGGGTGACCACAACCCGGCCTTTTTTGGCACTGTAGGCAATCAATTCCCCTTTGGGAATATTTTTCAAATCGAATAATTCGTAGAACCGGTAAACCACAGAGAGAGGCTGCTCCTGTCCCTCATGGTGAATCAAAAGACCCTCTTCCGTAAATCGAATATCACGGGGATGCCCGCAATAGGCTTCCCAACCTTCCTGCCGGAGTTGGGTCACCACCCATTGCATTTCGGCGCGATAGGCCTCAGCTTCATCCGAGACGACAATGGCCACTCGAGGAGGCTGCCCGTGCAATGCCCCTCGTAACATATGGGAAAACCCTTGAACCAAGCCGTCGGACTGCGGCCACACAGGAAAACCCTGCTGTGCATACATCCGACTCAGGCTGCCGGTTAAGCCAATCCCTCCAGGGACGGAATCAAGTTCCGTCAGGGCCATGCCGGCGTTGGTGGGAATAATATCGGGTCGAATGACACCTGGAAGGTGATTTTTGAATCGATTCATCCGTGCAAGGGCCAGAAGATCCTCCGGCTTTCCAATATCCAAATATTCATGAACCCACGCAGGTTGCAGACCTTTCAGGCTTTCAAAATACAACCGGTTCAAGGCCTGGTAGAACCCCAGTAGATGCTGCCCTAAGGCTTCAAAAAATTTGGCCTCCTCGGTGGAAAGCGAAAAGGGTCCGCATGCCACCCGCCAATGATCATCTTGCCCGGTCACAAATAATCCGTCCCTGATCAGCCTGTCCCGAAAGAGAGGATAGGGGCTGTCAGATGTCGACGGACTCAATGGCAGAATAGGGCCGGACTGTTCTACGTGGGAAGAAATAACCGATCCTGGGTTAATCGTGGAAGACGGGTGAAACGGACCAAGGCACCCTCACGCCCTTCACTCGTCGATCACAAGCGGTTGGACCTGCACGAAATACTTCAATTCGCGCTTAACATGAAAAGAAAAGCTTGGACCTTGATGACGGCTCTTTTGCTAGAATAAGGATCGTAGCACGCTCTCTTGAAATCAGACAAGGCACGCACCCGAGTGGAATGGCGTGCCGAGTCGCCATGAAAGTTATACGCTTATGTCTCAGGCCATCCCCGTCATTCCTGGCCCACAGGTCGTTCCCTCCGCCGTCTGTTTTCGATGCGACGTGTGCTGTCGTTTTCCCGAACAAGACAGTATCCTCAGACCGTACTTTACTGAAGATGAAATTCGACAGGCCGTCACACACGGCATCTCTCCCTCTTCCTTTCCTGATCATCGGGGTAGTCAGATTGAAGTCGTCCGACATCCCAAGGATGAAGGATTTCTCTGCCCGGCATTTGATCCCGTCACACAACACTGTCGCATTTATGAGGTTCGTCCTCTAGATTGCCAATTGTATCCTTTCGCGCTTATGTGGAATGCCCCACACGAGAAGGTCGTGCTTGGTTGGGATACGTTATGCCCGTTTCTTCTCGAGCAAGCCGGGGAAGAAAGCCCTCTCAGGAGAGCTGGCCAAAAACCTTCAGCACTGACCCTTCCAAAGGCATTCCTGGAACAGGCCCAAAGAATTGCGAACTATCTGGAATCTGATCACGTTCTAGATTCTCTCGCCGTTCATCCTCGATTGGTGACTCCGTTTCAACCGGACGTCGTCGTGTTGCACACACTCGACCGCCTGACCGCAACTCTCCGATCCTCCAATACACACGACACGCGGTGACGGTCACGGACTCGCTCTTTTCCCCTAGATCCTTCATCCCGTATAACTATTTTTCATGCCCATTCATCTCAGTCCATTGACCATCAAGGATCAGGCCCGTCTCAACCAGGCCCTTGCCTCCACAGGTATCGGGGGGAAAACCCCCTTGAGCACCTGGTCATTTCCACCGCATTATATCTGGAAAGACCTGTTCACCTTTTCCTGGACGGACATTGACGGCTGGCTGTGCCTCTTCGCGGAGTATTCCGATGGGATATTCATGCCTCTTCCCCCCGTTGGGCCTTATTCTGCAATCGGACCCTCTTCCAGCAGCCCTCTCAAAGACGTGCTGAGTCAAGTGACTGCGTACATGGTGACCCGGAATCGTGGATCCAACGTTACGCGAATTGAAAACATTCCCGCTGATTTAAAAGAAGAAATTCAACAATGGGGTTACACCCTCCTACCAAAGGACTCCGATTACCTCTATCGCACTGCCGATCTCATCCAACTGAAAGGAAATCCCTACAAATCCCAACGCGCCGCGTGCAATCGCTTTATTCGGGGGCACCGCATCCGGATTGCCCCCTATCAGATCATCGATCGTGATGAGTGCTTCGCCCTTTTTCACCGTTGGATCCATCAAAAGGAAGAAATTCCTATTTCCCGAATAGGACCCAACGAGGATGTGGCTCGCCTGATGCTTCGTGATGCCGTCAATGCCCACCGAGTGACACTCCAGGAGTATCGTGAACTCGGTCTCACCGGGCGAATCGTCTGGGTGGATGGAGCTGTCAAAGCGTATACGTTCGGATTCCCACGCTCCCCGGAGGTGTTTTGCGTCTTGCTGGAGGTGGCAGATCGATCAGTCTACGGTTTAGCCCAATATCTTTTCCGTGAATTCTGTCGCGAGGTTCAGACATATCCATTGGTGAATACCATGGATGATTCAGGGTTACCGAGCTTAGCAAGGACAAAACTGGCCTATCATCCCTGTCAATTAGTGCCTAACTACATTGCCCAGCCCTCATGAGTGATCAATATCTCCCCCGGGAGAGGGTTGAACACCTCCACGGGTACCATGGCCGTCCCTCGGTCGTGCTCACGTTTCCACCTGTACACTCCGCTTGCCAACATGCGGTAACGTCTACCGGACGTCACAAGCAAAACTGCGGACTTCCCTTCGGCATGGTTCAGGGCGGGACTGAAGGGATGGTTTGAACTCTCCTTTTTTGCTCTCGTTAACTCCGCCATAAAATAATCATGAGAGGAACTGGTGAAAATTTTGAATTATTCAACAGTCTTCCATGAAGATGCATCGATCGCCCATGTAGGTTGTCCTCCCTGAAATGACACCCGTATAATACTCTCCTAGCCGTCCATGTGTTTCGCTGTTTCATTCTTAAATATGGATTAAATGTTATGAAGGGTCTTGAATTCGGCATTGAACAATTCCGGGTTACCGAGGAGCCGTTCTATCAAGAAGTGAACGGAGAAATCGATCTGTTCACCGTCGGTGCCAAAAACAAAATACCAGTGATGTTGAAAGGCCCTACTGGATGCGGGAAAACCCGGTTTGTCCAGCATATGGCTCATCGACTCAATCGGCCGCTGATTACCGTTGCGTGTCATGAAGATCTGACCGCCTCCGATTTGATCGGACGCTACCTGTTGAAGGGGGAGGAAACCGTATGGGTGGATGGCCCGCTCACCTTGGGAGTCAAGCATGGCGCCCTTGTCTATCTGGATGAAGTGGTCGAAGCCCGAAAAGATACCACCGTGCTGATCCATCCCTTGAGTGATGACCGACGATTTTTACCCATCGAGAAAAAAGGGCAGATGATTCAGGCCGTAGATGATTTTTTGCTGGTGATCTCTTATAACCCCGGATATCAAAGTGTCTTAAAAGAATTAAAGCAAAGCACCAAGCAGCGCTTCATGGCCATTGAGTTTGGTTATCCTCCCAAAGATATCGAGACCAGGATCGTGGAGCATGAAGCAAAGATTTCCAGGGACGTGGCCATCCGGTTAGTCAAATTGGGTGAAAAGGTACGAAATCTCCGGAACCATGGCCTGGAAGAAGGTGTCAGTACCCGACTGTTGATTTACGCAGGGACCTTGATGCAACAAGGCGTGGCCCCCGACCGGGCCTGCGATGCCGCCATTACCCGCCCGATCACCGACGATACCGATATGCAACGCAGCATTCAGGAACTCGTCAAGGCAATTTTCTAATCCGAATTGCCCAACAGACGACAATCCCCGCCTGCGGACAGGCCGTGACGCTCAAACAAGAAATATAGACGGCGTGTTCCAGGCTCTGGAGGTTTAAAAAAGACTCTTCTCGTTAGACCGGGAATTGGGTCTCTTTTTAACAAGAATCCAGAAACTTCCTCTCACCCTCCAAGACATCCAAAAATAAACAATACCAGGAGTCCGCTGTTTGTCGGTTTGAGAATGAGTATCCCTTTTATTTCCTGACCTGCCCCGGCTTGATTCGACCGGGTTCCCCTAAGATGCTACCGGCGTATGAGGTGAAATGGCCTTAAGGCCCTTTATTCAAGGTTACGATCAACCGATACGGTCAATGGATTACCGACACCAATCATCCTCAGATGACCTCAAGAGAATCAAAGATCACGGTATGAAGCCTAAAATGACCAACCACCCCATGTATACCCTGCTTCGAGACGGGAAAATCACCGAGTTCAATGCCCGGTTCAAGACCGGGGAGAAACCTGATCTGAGTAATTGCGATTTCCGGAATGTGGATCTGCGGGGCATTGAAGTGGCAGGGATGGATTTCCGGGGAAGTTATTTCCGGCAGGCCGATCTTCGAGGAATAGATCTTTCCCAATGCAATTTGGAAGGGGCCAGCATTCACGGCACCAAGATATCCGGCACGCTTTTTCCCAAAGAACTCAGTGCTCAGGAAATTCTTCTTTCGAACCAGCAGGGCACGCGTATGCGCTATGGCGTATAAAAGATCGTCCTTATTCTGATCCGCCTTTCACACAGCATCATTCCTTCTTTGACAGCATCCCACAAACGAAAAAGGCCTTCAGGGCTCTCTTTCCTCGCGCAGGCTCATTCGTTGACACCTTTCGCTCCTCAACTTACACTGCTTTTCCCAAGAATCGGGAAGGGCAGCCTCATGAATCAACCCCAGAACATTATTGCTATCGTCTATGACTTCGACCATACGTTGAGCCCGCATTACATGCAGGACCACACGATTCTGCGGCACGCCGAACTTGACCCGTCCACATTTTGGAAAAGCTGCACCGCTCTGATCGAAGCCCGGGATTATGATCAGGAGCTGGCCTATATGAAACGGATGCTGGAAGAACCCTGCATCCGGACGCTTTCCAATCAGGACCTCCGTGACATGGGCAATCAATTGTCCTTTTTCCCGGGTGTTCCCTCATTTTTTGAAGAACTCAATGGGATTTTAAAAAAACCCAAATATGAGGAAGTTCCCATCCGCTTGGAACACTATGTCGTCAGTTCCGGACTCAAGGCTATTTTGGAAGGAAGCGTGGTTGCCAGCCAGGTCCGCGCCATTTTCGGCTGTGAGTTCGACGAGGAGGACGGACACATCAGTTTCCCCAAACGCACCATCAGCCACACACAGAAAACCCAATTCCTGTTTCGGGTCAACAAAGGATTGACGGATTTAAAAGAAGATGTGAACGACCATATGCCAGAAGAAAGTCGCCGGGTGCCGTTTCGACAAATGATCTATGTAGGCGATGGACCGACAGACGTCCCCTGCTTTACCGTCATGAAGAAAAATGGCGGGTTCGCCTTGGCGGTCTATAATCCGGAAGATCAGACCCGTCGGTCATTTGAAAAATGCTATCAACTGACCTTCCACGCAGACCGGGTCCATTTCATGGCTCCCGCGGATTATCGGCCTGGCAGCCATCTCCGTCTCATTCTGGAAAAGCACATTGCCGAAGTTGCCGATAGAATTGTCGATAGTCGCCGGCAAGGGATTGAAGGTTCCCGGGTGCCTGCTCCTCTCCCGTAATTGTTCTTTGCGCTTTCCCATGATTCTTTTTCTCCGGTCATTTTTCTTGCCTGATTGCGCAACACTTGTGGGTCAAGTATTGTAAAATGATAGAGATATAAATGAATTAGATGGAGAAGGCCTTCCCACCAGGAGGTGGACCATGCACGTTATAGAAATTTTTTTTATGAAATTGTTTCGTAAGTCTGTCGGCGGTTCCTGCTTTTTTCGCACTGCGACGGTCCTTGTTTTTGTTGGCCTGTTCAGCAGCATCAGTTTGGCAGACGATCCGTTTGGCAGCTCAACCCTGGCACCCAACAAAAACGACATGCTCAAAAACATGGCGTTTGACCAGGTCAACTGGAAACGCCCGCAAGGTGTCTTTAGCTGGATTACCATGGCCCGTGGCTATGAGACCCCCTGGGATTCCCTTGGCCGGCCGGGGTGGATGACCACGGATGCCTATGTGCAACCCGTGGACCCGGGTGTTTCGGAATTTCCCTTAGACACGCAGCAGTTTTACATCGTCTTCGAAGCACAACCCTTAGACGCCCCTGGCCAATTCGCAGCTGCGTGGTTTCGAATGAAGGATGGGCAAGTGACGTCGAATACGCCCGTCGGAAAAGACGTGATCGAACTGGAAATGAATCAGCGATCCGGATACTTTCTAATTTCAAAGCCGGAAGAGGGATGGAAACCGGGGAAATATCAGATCAAGATATTTTATGGTTCTCCAGGCCAGGCGCTGCATGCCGTCAACGTTATCGGCACCATGGAATTTACGATCAAAGGGTAAACTCTAGATCATCAGAATGTTTCCACGTGGTCCGTGGGTATTCATTTGATAGGAAATACCTCCTCCCTCCGTTTGTAACAGACTCGTTTCCACACATACCCGCCCATGAGGATGGGGGATATAGCCTAATCCTCTTGCTGGCCTGTCGGTTTCGCACTACACAAATTTATAGAAGGGGGAGTGTTGAATAACAAGGATGTTCAAAAAAGTAAATTTGCCCAGGATTAGATTACTCATCAAAGGCTCCGGGTCGGTTCAAAAAAGTACGTCCAGCAAGGCCGCAAATGCCTGCCGTGTCCCAAAGGGCACAACTTTTGTTTTACGCGCGGAGCGTACGCGTAGTACGTGAGCACGGGAAAATGGCGAAAACGCCGCAGGCGGCTTTTTTCGACAGACCCAGAAGAATCAACGAGAGGGATTGGGTGCGGGGTCAGGAGAAAGCGGCTGGGAATCGGATGGACGGCGGGAACGGAGGATTTCTTCCAGCGTGAGAAGGGCATCACGGCCGGAATTGGTTTCAAAACCTTTCGATAGACTTGTGTCCGCATAGGTGTGACCCTGTTGCTGCGTGGCGCTCTGGCTCAAGCTGCCCGACCAGGGGCGGGGATCTTGCGACCCATGCTTGCGACCCCAAGCTGCCAGACAAGCCTTGGCGATGATCTTATTAAGCGGCGCCGGATTGTATAGCATCTTCTTGATATTCCAGGGCGTCAAGCTGAGCGGGTTGTAGCCCTTCGATAAATACCCTTCCGACAATAATCGTTGCTCCAAATCGGTATTGGGCTGGATTCCTAGGAAAAACATCAAGGGAAACACCCGGTCTTCTCCCAATATCGAGGCCACTATTTTGTACGACTCGATACTTTGGAGGAGCGTCTCTTCTGTTTCGTCCGGGGAATTCAAGGAATAATTGAGAATGACCCGCCCGTTGAATCCCGCTTCCTTTAGATACCGGCATCCGTCATACAAATGTTCAAGCTTGAAGCCCATATGCATGCTGTTCAAAACTTTTTGCGAGCCCGCCGTGATCGCGACCTCTAAATCTCCCACGCCGGATTGCACCATCAGCTTGGCCAACGTTGGATTAATCAGGGAGGTCCGGACGTATCCCGACCACTCAATATGTAATTGTTGAGAGATAATTCGTTCCAGGATTTCCGTACATTGGGGATATGCATCTTTGCCCGTGATGAACTGCGCGTCGGTAAACCAAAACCGTCTGGCTCCCCATTGATGGTAATACTGAGCAATGTCCTTCACCACGTTTTCCGCCGGGCGATAGCGCACCCGTTTGCCTTCAATATAGGGATAGAGACAAAAAGCACAATCATACGGGCAGCCGCGTTTGCTCTGCACGCCGATACACTCGCCGATATATTCACGGTATTGTGGAAAGATTGACGTGAGATAAGGAATATCCACGGAGAGCGCATCTAACAGGGCCGGCGTATTTTTGGTGCCCTTGGTAACTTTCCCCTGCTCTTTGATGATGAACCGTTCTTCACCCAGAGGCTCGCCGTTCAGAACTTTAAGAATCGCGTCCTCCCCTTCTCCCAGAATACCAATGATGCCTTCCGGCAATTTTTCAATAAGCTGATCCGCAAAGGCCGTGAACGCTCCGCCGCCGATCATCATTCCGATTGAGGGAAATTCCTTCTGAATTA
This sequence comes from Candidatus Nitrospira neomarina, assembly GCF_032051675.1. Classification (NCBI taxonomy): domain Bacteria; kingdom Pseudomonadati; phylum Nitrospirota; class Nitrospiria; order Nitrospirales; family Nitrospiraceae; genus Nitrospira; species Candidatus Nitrospira neomarina. The sequence continues at coordinate 3,672,607 of NZ_CP116968.1, read as the reverse complement.
ACCAGGGATAGGAAAGATTATGCCGGATATCCGTGTAATAGCGGTACAGGTTTTGAAGGCCTTGGAAGGAGGCCACCACTCGCTTCAGGGGATTGCTCGCGTAATAAAAATTAAACGCATGCTCGAGCGAGGCATCCCCTTCATGCGGAGAAAAAATTTGGATATCCCGCCATGAGAAACACACTAATTGCGGCTGAAAAGCTTTGGTCACTTCCCGTAATTGTGCTTGACGTTGATCCGGAGGAAAAAGGGAGAGATCCAGAATCTGCTGACGCACATCCGGCCGGCGCCGGTGGATGAAGTCAGCCAGGTAGGTAATCCCGGTGGGATAGACCTTTTTACAGGGGAGAAAGACGTAAAGTACGGAGTTCATCGTGCTATTTCACCGCCACATGAATGGCAACAATTCCACCGGTCAGATTGTGATAGTCCACAGTCTGAAACCCGGCTTCCTTGAGTAATTGAGCGAGCCGGTTTTGATCTGGAAAATTCCGTATCGACGCCGGGAGATATTCATACACCCCCGTCCCATCACGGGCCACCTTGGTGCCGATCCATGGAAGCAAATGAAAGGAGTACCAGTCGTAAAGCTTGCGCAGGCCGGCTGAAACAGGACGGGAAAACTCCAAGCACACGAAGCGACCTCCGGGTTGCAAGACCCGGCAGATTTCGGAGAGCGCTTGGGAAAGATTGCCGACGTTGCGAATACAAAATCCGGCAGTCACCGTATCAAATGTGGCAGACGGAAAGGTGAGATGCTCGGCATTCATTTGCAAACAGGTAATACGGTTGGCCAATTTCTGGGACCGGACCTTATCCTGCCCCACACGCAACATGGCTAAATTTAAATCCGCCGCGATAATTTGGCTCGTATAGCGGAGATGTTGATCCACTAAAATCGCAAGGTCGCAGGTCCCCGCACCTAAATCTAAGGCTCGTGTCCCAGAGGTGCCAGGAATATAGGAAATCGCCTTGCGTTTCCAGGAATGGTGCAGACCAAAACTGAGAAGGGAATTATTCAGGTCATAAAATTTGGCAATGGCCGTGAACATTCGCTGGACCGCCTGCTCCCGAGCCGGACCTGTCCATGTGGAGGCCGCCTTGCCTGGAATTTCAATTTTATTCATGACAGGAACCACCTCAAGGACCTAGCACCCGATCTCAAGTTTTGTCAAGAATTTAACCCTTTAGGATACTGGAGTGAACAATCAAAACCTGCCAACACTGCGGAGAAAAACCGGAGAGGGAATTAAATAAATAGGGTGGTTTCCGCACCGGAGCAGGCAGAAATAATTGCAGGCAAGCCCATTACTTCATCGACCCCTTGAGTGACCGCCTTGGCATCGACTCCCATATACTCAAGTCCCGCACTACAGGCAATTAATTTGAACTGACCAACCTGACGGGCTTCCTCGAACATGTCAGAAATGAGCGGAACTTTGCGTTCACGGATCAATCGGGCCACTTCGGGGGCCTGGGCGGCATATTCCGGAGGAAAATCCAATTCATTTAACCGGCCTTCCGCCAGCTTTTTGATGGTCCAGAACAACAGCACCACCATCACGTCTTTCCCCATCGCGGAAGCCGTTAATCCCAGCGTGGCCACTTGATGGAGCTTATCGTAGGTCGCATTATGCGCATAAATGACGAATCGTGGCTTACCCCCCATGGCGCATCATTTCTCCACTTATGAAGGAAACCACTCCAGCTTGCGGATGTGGCTCAGCAGCCCCCAACTCACTACCAACGTTTGTGACTACCATAGTATTACCGTCTTGTGGGACGAATTAAAGGCTGTGGTTTGCGTCGAGTGAGGGTCCAACCCTCTTCCTCATATAACAAGCAGCATTTCATCCGTCCACACACCCCGATCCGATGACTATCCATGCCATTCATGGGTGCGTCAGCCCGACCGCGAGGATAGACGGGCTTAAAATCGGTTAAAAAGCTGGAGCAACAGAGCACCAATCCGCAGGTATCAACGCCACTCAGTCGAGCGGCTTCCTCCCGGCTTGAAATCTGGCGCATCTCAATCCGACATCCAAATCGCCTGGCCAGATCTTTGACCAGTTGGCGAAAATCAATCCGATCATCGGCCGTATAGGTGAAGGTGAGTGATCGCTGGGCAAATGAACCAAACACTTCCACTAACGTCATGCCGAGCCCCAATTCGGCAATCCGTTCCTGACAAAACTCTTCACCTTCCTGGGCCAAACGCAGTTGGCGCGCAATCTGGCGTTCATCTTCTTCAGTGGCTTTTCGAATAATCTGCCGCATCACCCGCATCGGCGGGGTAAACGGGAGGAATTGAGGAGGGAGGTAGACTTTGCCAAAGGTATGGTCGTTGTCTAAATCCAACAAGACCCAATCACCGACCTTCACGGTATGATCATCGGTCCGGGTTTTTTTCACCTCTCCCAGATCCCGTACTTTGACACCGACCACCGCAACTTCTTCTGTATATTCTGTTTGGTCGTCAGATTCCTGCACCATAAATCGTTGCCTCCCTTTGCTACCAAGGAATACTGTAGGCGTGAGGGTCAATCATACCGGACTTACTGGAAGAGGCCAAGCAGGAATCTGGTGGCTTAATTTGAGTACCATCACCCCTTTCCGACTCACACCGGCTATCGAGGTTTTCGCAGAAAGGGAGGAGGACCATGATCCAACTGGTATAAACCGATCGGTGTCAGTTGATTCTCCAGATGAGACACCAGTGTTTCCCCGTTGGGTCCGGCTCCAAACACATCAAAGGCCTGGCCGAAATGATAACGGCAGCCAAACGGTTCCAGTTCATGCCTAAGACTTTCAGGAGGATCCCAATTTGCGGTGAGCAAGGCCGTACGGGCCGGGTTTCGCCCACTGAACATAAATGATAAATGATCGGGATACCAATCCGCACCCCCTGTCGCATAGGAGACAAAGAGTTTGGCTTGAGCCGTTCGACACAACTCGGCTAAATAGGCATTGGTCAAAAAGCCGTTTTCTCCCACCTCCAACCAGGCTCCCGGCGGAGAAAGACAGGCATATGCCGCATAACTCCGGACTTCTTTGAGTTGTTGTTGCGAGGCAAAGACCAGGGGAATCGGACCATATTTTGACACGAGTTTGGCCATGACCTTGTCCTGCAAAGCCGAACGGCCATCATTGGTCGGCCCGCTATCGGCATGCACCAGCGTGTTCCGCCCCCGGTCCGCCACCAAATAACAATTTCGCGGAAGTTCCACATCACAGGGATCTTCACCGAAAAACGGCACGGATACTACCTGGGCGTCCCCTATACGCCAACTTTCCCCATGAGCCAACTCTCTGACCTGCGAAAAACCTAATTCTCTGAGAAGGGACAGATAATCAAAATGCAGCGCTTTCCGGTTGCGTCGACTCGGCACAAAGATCGGCACATCTTTAGGCAAATGGTACAAAGTACGGGGATCGACATGGTCATCATGGTCGTGGGTGAGAAAAATTCCAGCCGGGCGCGGAAGGAGGTTTGCCCACAGGGACGGGACCGGTGACTCCGCGAACCATGGCATGAGCCAGGGATCAAACCATAAAAAATTATCCTGGTGTCGATACATCAAAGCCGCATGGCCTAAATGCACCACATCCTGATCCCTCGTGACTTTACGCCAATGTGCCTCAAGTGAGTGTTTGGGAGCGATGGCCAGACAATCATGGTCTTTCAATAAGGTGAATAGCTGCGCCAATGGCCTTTCAAGATCTCGCCCGCCGGCCTGGGCCACCGCTTGAATCTCCCCCATCGTATGTCGGCCAGTGAAAAAACCAAGGAAATGTCCCACATTCGGCCCGATTGGCCGCTCAAAGCCGAAGGGGATCGCTTGCCGCGTGACGGAGTTAAAAATCCGCAACCCTCCATACGTCATCTTGGCCGAAGCTGTGGGATTTCTGGAATAGTCCCAGTAAAAGGTCCCATCGGATTTTCGTCCGCACTGAATATGCCGTTGTAGGGGAGGACGAGATTGCACCACTTCCGCATAGGCGTCCTCCAAACGACGGGATAATTGAGGGTCATCCACGGAAGCACGTTGGGCCATGATGTCGCTGATGGCGGTTTCGATACCGCTCATCATGATCTCATGCACCTGATGAAGACTACTGACGACTTCCGGTTCCACCCCGCCCAAAAACGGGAAAGGCCCTGGTGGTTCAGTACTCTCCAACTGAACCCAGACCCACGGGTTCAGTCCAACATGCTGCGTGGGATCAATGGTCGTCCAAGGATTCATGGCAAGATGATAGGGAGAGAGAACTGAGTCGTATCCTGCGAAAAGAAGGAACCACAAGGGTTCGACTTTGCTCTATCGCAATTGGATTGAGGGTTCAAACAACACCTGAATTGTATTCAAATCCGGATCCGAGAGATAAAACGAATAACTGCCGTCGCGATGTTGCTTCAGAGGTTTCACAATCGTGAGGCCCTGTGTTGTGGCTTCCGAAAATAGCGCCTCTACACTTGCCGGAGAATCCATCAAAAACCCCAAATGATCCAACGGGTGAACCCGGGAGAGGTTAAATTGACTCAACTCTTCAGAAGTCACTTGATGCAGTGCGAGATTATCATAGCCCGTACTGAGGTAGACATTCCCGGGATCTGGCTGCCACACAACCTTCATATCAAAAAGTCGTTCATAAAACCGCTGGGATGCCTGAACATCCCTGACCCGTAAGGCCAAATGTCGAAGCCCGAGGGTTTTTCGTTTTTCCTGCATCTCAATTCCGTCAATGGATGAAGAGTGAGACCATATCGCCCACGAATATTTTCGGAGAAAGGCATCATACCCAGGAGCCTGGGATGGAGCAAGTTGCCGAACGAACGTCAAAGAATCCCAAGGTCTGTTGAAAATCGCACCATTTCTGTATTTCTTTAGGATCCCGCCTTTCGACCCAACGGTTCACGATAAAAACAGGAGGAATAGTCTACGGCTCCTTCTGGCGACGCCAAAGCCGAGCCTGTGGAGTCTAAGTGTGGCTTCATGGTTCAACTTTCCCTCCGAAACCTTTGACCTAACATTCATGATCAAACGGAATTATGGTATTTTAGTAATCAAATCATTAAAAAATTGTGTGATTCCCAGAAAAAATTGGAGGAAAAAATGGTAGGAAGGATGTGGAATCGACGGGTAGGGTATGTTGGGATATGGACAGGCCTACTACTCATCGCTGCAGTTTCCAGCACGGTTAGCGCTTCTGAGACTCCGCAGGAAATTGTGGGAAAAGACGGCGCTCCGATGGTCTTGATTCCTGAGGGAGTCTTTCCCATGGGTGTGCCCAAGGCGGCCCGGGATGGAGGACTTGACGAACGGCCGAATCATGATGTGTTTGTGAGTAGTTTTTATATGGATAAGTATGAACTCACTAACGGGCGGTATCTTCAATTCGTGACTGAAACCGGTCATCGGACTCCCCAACATCCCACGGATCAAAAGAAAGGACTCTGGAAAGGAAATATGATGCCCGAGTCGGTCACCGACCTTCCCGTCATCAACGTGGACTGGAAGGATGCCGAAGCCTATTGCGATTGGGCCGGGAAACGCCTTCCTACCGAAGCCGAGTGGGAAAAAGCGGCAAAAGGACCCAACGACTGGCGATTTCCTTGGGGTGACGTCGAACCTACGCTGGAACATTTGAACTTTAATCAATCGTGGCGGGGAGAGGCCACGTTAACCCAGGTGGGTATTTATGAAAAAGGCAAAAGCCCCTATGGCATCTATGATGTGGCGGGTAATGTCTGGGAATGGGTGGCCGACTGGTACGAAGCAGATTATTATGCCAAAAGTCCTGCCCGGAATCCCCCAGGACCCGCAACCGGCCAATATAAAGTATTGCGGAGTTCAGGCTGGCAGGGGGAAACCCCACAGGTACGAATTTTTACGAGGATCAAAAGTCTTCCAACGGACCGCAATAATTCCACTGGATTTCGATGCGCCCAGGATGTGCCTGCTCCATCGGGCCAATAAATTTTTCACCCCCTCTGTAAGGTACCACCATGAGCGGTGAACAACTCAATGTCGGCTTCCAGGGACTCCGTGTGGGGGCTCTTGAAAGCCGGATGGCCCCGGAAATGGAACGGCTGATTATCCGGCACGGAGGCGTGCCTATGGTCGCGCCGTCAATGAGGGAGCTCCCACTATCGGACAATCCTCAGGCGCTGGAATGTGGCGATGCCTTGATGGCAGGTCAGGTCGACCTACTGGTCCTGCTCACCGGGGTAGGATTCCGGACTCTGCTGGATGTTGTACAAACCCGGCATACTCGTGAGGCGATCATTGCCGCTTTGCGAAACACGGTGCTCGTCGTCCGGGGTCCCAAGCCAGCCCTGGTATTAAAGGAGCTTGGACTTCAGCCGAACATTCTGGTCCCTGAACCCAACACATGGAAAGATACGCTCGTCGCTCTTGATGCATCCTACCCGGATGGGCTCCAGGGCTTACGGATCGCCGTGCAGGAATATGGGATCAGTAACCCGAAATTTCTGGAAGGCCTGAGGGTACGGGGAGCAAAAGTCCGGCCGGTACCGGTCTATCGTTGGACCTTACCCGAGGATCTGGCACCCCTGAAACATCTGCTTCAGGAAGTCATGGATGGGGTCATTCCTGTTTTGTTGATCACGAACGCCATTCAAGTGGAACATCTCGTTAAGGTGTTGGAAAAAGACGAGAAGATTAACCTTTTTAGAAAAGCGCTTCACCGTATGATGGTCGCCTCTATTGGCCATCTGGCAAGCGAACGGTTGCGTCACTACGGCTTCCCCGTCGACCTCGAACCTTCCCACCCCAAAATGGGAATTTTGGTCAAAGAGGCTTCCCAAGCCGCTCACACCATCCTGACCACGAAGAATCCCCCGCCAATGAGGGATAAACCCTCGCCCTGATCCTTGGCAAAGACACCTCGGACCTTCACTCTTCATCCCTTTATTCGTCTTAGGTGTATCGAGCGATCTGGTTATCCCAGGCCGATTATCTTCAGTGATTCCAATTAATTTTCAAATTCTTCCTTGTCTTTATGTACCCACTCCCTTTTGACCGACGCCTGCCGTCCGGTCCTTGGGTCGGACGCTCTCATGAACCGGCGGACTTTGTTTGAGCGCAGCGAGTTAGGCCGCCCTCCTATAGGCTCGCGTCCGTCCCACTTTAATGCGATCGGACGGGAAGTCACTGGTTTTGGGTCCTTTTGCCGAAACAAAAGGACCTCGGCTGCCGGGCCGAAACCCGGCAAATATCATGTTCTAGAGGCCACCTCACAATGTAAAGTGGTCCAAAAACATCCGTTAAGCGGTCAATTCTTGATAAAGAGCCCATCCCTCAGGCCAGTCCCCAAGACCACTTTCTGAATTGATGTGCCCTGCTGGCCCAATATTCACAAAACGACTGCCCCACCCCGACGCGCAAGACCGGGCAAACTCAAGACCCCCATACGGATCGTTGGAACTAGCCACCACGATGCTTGGAAATCCACACGAACCTAAAGGCAAGGGAGAAAATCCGATGGCCTCGGAGGGGAAACCGCTATCTTCTGGATTGGGTGGCGCTACCAGCAAGGCCCCTTTGATCTTGAGACTCGTACGCGCCGCCCAATGCGCGACGCAGAGACACCCCAAACTGTGCGCAACAAGCACGGGACTTTCACCGATTTTTGCCACGGCTTGCTCAAGAACATTCACCCACTCATGGCAAACAGGATTTTCCCAATCTCGTTGCTGCACACGAACAAACTCGGAGTTCGCAGACTCCCACAGCGTTTGCCAATGGATTTGGTCAGAGTTGCCGATACCAGGAAGGATGAGGGTAGGAACATTCACGTTATTAGATGGACACATGATGACTCGCTTAGGCCCTAATCCGACGGTCATCCTGAGACCACGGCGAAGGATCCGTGCCCTAGTGAGCGGCTAGGGTTCAGCGAGATCATTCGTGGAACTTGCCTTGAGTTTGCCGAAGGGCTCAGAATGAAATGGTCTCCTAGGATATAGGCTCTTCCTTGATCGTTCACAATTCAGCAGACAGTGTCTGATCGATGGTCAGCTTGCAGTGGGCTTAAGGTTTACTATGGGTGACCCTCGCACGGTGCTTTTAAAGGCATCGGGATCGAACGGGATGGCAGGGATGATCAACTTTTTTAGTTTAAAAATAACTCTTGCTCCGAAAGCGACCACTTCCTCTTGATTGCATCTCGAACAAATTCGGTAGTGCCAACAATCGTCTCGCCAAGCTGATTATTATTGGGATCATTGATCCATTTTAAAAATTCTTTCGAATCTCCCTTAGTGATTTTTCTGGCAAGAATTTCGATCTCATTTGGCAAAAGAGGGCGACTATGTTTCTTGCTCCAAATATGACCGATAACCGTGTTTCGGAATTCCCGAACCCCTCTTTTGTCCAATTCATTTCGTAGCGATTCACAGATCGGTCTTGCGTCCGGAGGGATGAGAACGTGATAGCGATCGTAGAATTCAATCCATTTCGCCAAAGTCACAAAGAGAAACGAGTCTGCCATTCTGTTGAATATCCGAAGCACCCGATCCGTAGCGCCTCCCTTAAAATTGGGTGTCTCAAAATACTCAAAGGCTCGGGTTGCACCGATTAAGTCGCCTCCAATGTCGTTCAGGATCCAGAATGCCTCGATAGCACGCTCTCTAGACTCTTCCACAAGTGTCACGCCTCCATGAATATCATCTGAATTTAGCCGAAAAGCATTCAAAATAGGATGCCTAATGGACTGGATGCTCACCTGCCAGGCACAGCACCCCAAGGCCAGATGGCTTCACAGGGTCATATTCTTCGAGACAACAAATACTAGCACAGTTGTTGCTTTTGATACGGCCTCTTAATGGGAATGATTCCCCACACCACGTCAACTCAACCCCTCTAACACTCTCTTTGACCACCAATGTGATTTGCTTTACCAAAGAATAAGGAATGAGACGTTTTGTCTGATGTCGGTAGGCCTCATTTTCAGGGAATCGTTCCAGCAAGAGGCGCTCTTCGTAGCGGAGTTTGAACGATAAGGTCATCACTAATCCCACTCATAACAGTATACGGTAGGGAAGGGGACTTCCCAGAGTCCAAGCCAGCGACACCAAAAAGACGCTGGTATAAATGGGATGCCTGATCCAACGGTAAGGGCCGAGGACAATGAGTTTCCCCTGGCCAGGAACTTCCCGAAACACCTTTTTCTGACACAGTCCCATGAACGGCAACCCCCAGAGGCCTACCACTCCGCCACCAGCAAGTATGGCTCGAAGGCTCCACTCTTGTGGCCACAGCGGTCCGGTTAAGGCGATCAACCCGATTAGGACAAATTGGATTCCGACCAGCGTCAGAGAAAGAGCTGAAGGCGATGCAGTCCCATTGTCTTGATTCATAAACAGCTTGTACAAGCTTCCAAAGCATTCTGCCCCACCCCTTTAAGAAATCCCGTCAATCTTCCGAGGATTTTCAAGGAAGGGGTACAATGAATCTGACGACTCACAAATTGTCTTCGACGTATACGGCGTCTCTCACCACGTCAGTGGCCCAGACGATGATGCAGTGGCACTCGACATTCCTCAAACCCATTCTCCCGGCCGTCTTTTTTTTCGCCGGTGTGACCTATGACACCCTCACGTTAACACGCATCGATCGATTGCTGGATAATCTGATTATCCTTCTCTACATCACGCTCCTGGGCACTCTCATCATTCTCACCGGACGGTTTCAATTAGGACTGATCCCCTCAACACCGGACAAACCCGGCTGGAATGTCTTGAGCCTGATGCATCAGGCCCGTCCGCATTTTGGCAAGGCCATGCAATTTTTATTAGGTGGGCTGTTCAGTGCCTATGCCATCCTCTATTCCCAAAGTGCATCATGGTCCACGTCCGCCATCTTTTTGGGAATCATTGTCGGGTTGCTCATCGCCAATGAATTTCTTTCCAAACGGTATTCCAGTCTCAAAATGCTGGTGGGCCTCTTTGCGATCGTCACCTTAAGCTTTATGACCTTTTTCCTCCCTGTCCTGACGGGCTGGATGAATGCGGCGGTCTTTTTAACCGGTGCCCTCATCACCATAGCCGTCGTATGGGAAACCGTCCGTCTCACCCTCCGCGGCATTCCCAATCTTCCTATGAGGGCTTCCTTGAGCATTTGTTTCCCGGCTTTTGCCCTGGTGGGCCTGTGCACCACGTTATATTTTTTAAATTGGATTCCTCCCATTCCCCTCTCCCTCAAATCCGGAGGCATCTATCATCACATCGAAAAACAACAGAATGAATACCTGCTCACCTATGAAGATGGTCCCTGGTACGCTGTGTGGAAACGGTCGGATGACCGTGTCGGAACGGACACACCCGTCTATAGCTTTTCATCCGTGTTTGCTCCGATCACCTTGCATACCACCATCTATCACCACTGGGAATGGAGACCACTCGCCAAGTCGGCTGAATTCATCACCACGGATCGCATTCCGATTTCCATCACCGGGGGGAGAGAACATGGCTATCGCATGTACACCATGAAACAACGCCTCCAGCCTGGTAAATGGCGGGTGAATGTAGAGACGGAAGACGGGCAACTCATCGGGCGCATGGCGTTCTCAGCCGACGCAAATTATTCGCCGTCCCATGAACTGACGACCATCACACAGTGAATATTTTCCTTCCTTCCTCGAGCATGTTTATGTGTTGGCGTTTCGTCACGCCGACATCATTTCTGACAGACGTATTGCGTCGGATTCACCACGACAAAAAAAATTAAAAAAATTCCTGGAATTAATTGCTTAGACGTTGTACTATAGATTCAATATCATCATGCACAACTATCGAAACACTTCTTGCTTAGATCATTCCCTCTTCAATTTCGCTTCCGAACATCGCTTGGCATTACAGAACGATAGCGCCGATAAATTTTTCGCGTGACGTCCTACACTAATAACGGGCTCAAGGGTTCCTATTCACAGACTCACTGCTATCGTAGGAGTGAGCTATCACTGCGGCTTCGACGTCGCATCTCATTTGAAAGGGGGTGAGTGTTTTGGCCACAAAGAAGAAAGCACCAGCCAAGAAAAAGGCTCCAGCCAAGAAAAAAGCTCCAGCCAAGAAAAAGGCTCCAGCCAAGAAAAAGGCTCCAGCCAAGAAAAAAGCTGCCACGAAGAAACGGTAATTTTCCCAGTGTGCGGACCTTACGCCGGATGGGGCATGCTCCATCCGGCGTTTTGGTAGGGTCCATCTGTTCTGCCGCCAATCAGAACAGAATCCTCTTACCGGGTCTTTTGTCGGTCTCCCTCATCTCCACTTTTTCCATCATTTTTCCATTTCACCTTTTTGCGGACTACCGCTCACCTCTCAATGGACGAGGAGAGCTCTTGACTCCACGAACTCCACCTGGAATGATCCTGATCTCCACAGGTATTGATTGAACACCACACAGATGTTCTGATTTTTAGGTTCTTAGAAGGGAATGTGATATGTCGCAACACACCGGTAATTTAGTCGGATTAATGGCTCTGTATGTATTCATGGGTATCGGGACAGTACTCTTTTCAAATGGCTCCGGCTTTGCCTCGGGCGAAGAGTTGAACACCCCCCACTCCCCAAAAAAATCTTCTGAATCTTCGTCGCCCCCATCCTCTCAATCGGCACAAACGGACGCTGCAAAAATGTCGTTAGAGAAGAAGGGTCAGGAAGAATTGGAGGCGTTACGGAAAAAGCCGGATGAATTTCGTACGTTGATGACCGGAGTACAGATTTTTCTCGGACGCTTTGGATATGGAGTCGGACCCTATACAGGAAATCTCGACGAAACCACTAAACAGGCCTTGAAAGCCTATCAGAAAAATTCAGGTCTCTCTCAGACCGGGGACCTCGACTTTCCCACCCTGAAACATCTCACCGAAGATGATCGCCTTTTAAATCGTGTTGTCCCATTTCTTCCCCCACAGACCTTTCACGATCAGGAATGGGGACAATGGGTGGAAGTCCAGGGTTCCTGGATGCTCAAGGAGGGCAACACCGACGAGGTCCTGCAAACCTCGCGCATCACCTGTATGAAAGAATTTAAACGGTGTATCGACTCGACCGCATCCCTGGTCAATGCGAATGTGCCTCAACTCAAAGTGCATACCCATGTTTATGATATACAGGAATGGGATGACGCCAACATCGTGTCGGCACCCTATGATGGGGAAGCCTGTGCCGTGAGTATTTTACGGATCTCACGGAATCCCCCACTTGTCACCCGTTTTCTTTCTTTGCAAAACAAACCAGGCCCGTGCGCCCAGGTGCAAGCCGAAGACCGACAATACGTCCTGGAAGATGGTCCCAAAATCTACCAGATTCTCCGAATGCAAAAGGCTGAGGCCATTCAACAAATCCTGCAAGTCACCAAGTAACCCGCTGTAATCCGGAGTCAATCGTGATACTCACAGGAATAGGGCAGGGATGTTGAGGGAATCTGAAAGCCAGATAGACCCGATTTCCCGTGTCCTCAGAGTTCACCCTCATGAAGAACCTCCTCACCGGATCGGAGAATTGTCCTGGTTAGCCTTTGCCCCTAAATGCCCAGGAAAAGTACAGACCAGCCACGGCAATCGTGAAGAGTTGAATGTTTTGGAGAATAGGACTGCGTTGGGCCCCCTCCGTGGGGGGAGAGGTAATAAAATGAAATCCTAAAAATTCGGGCGGCTGCCCGGGTGGCGTTTGCCAGGGAGGGAATAAGACCGCCAGGATGAGAAGACCCACCATGATATAGAGGATACGAAGGTTGAGTGGCTCCTGCTTGGAATCCTCCGCTGGTTTTCGATCTACCCGATTCCCGCATTTTGGACAGAAACGCCCTTGGCGAGGGAGATCATAGCCACAAGAAGGACACGGCTTGGTTTCACTCACACAGCACCTGATTTCTGTTAAGATGATATATGTTTCATGATTGTTGTATTTCTTTATCTTGCCCAATTTCCTTCGATTCGTCCAGGCAGGTCCCGCAAAATGATTTGACTCATTTCCCACGTCATTTTTATAATTTCTCAATAGATCACGATTCAATCCCAATATCGACCCTCATTCGTTCCCTCAGACTGGTGCACGTCTCTCTTCCGATACCTCGCTTTGCCCCCTTGGCCCATGCACCAACTCCACCATTATTCATGAATCATCTTTGTCAGGAGACACCGTGACACCCTCTTCCGTTCGCGTCCTTTCTGTGATTGGCGCCGGAGCCTGGGGAACGGCTTTGGCTCATCTACTGGCCACCAAAGGATTCAGCATCCGCTTATGGGCACATGAACCTGAGGTCGCGGAGACCATCCAACGCACCAGAGAAAATTCCTGGTATCTTCCGGAGGTGGTCTTACCCAATTCTATCCAGGCCACAATCAGTCTTCCGGATTGCGTACAGGGCACAGATGTCATCCTGCTGGCGGCACCATCACATGCCATGGCCAATATGGTGAAGCAACTCAACCTGTTATTAAAGGAACCCCTTCCCATCATCATCGCCACCAAAGGTATTGAGGAAGGCACGCTGCAATTAATGAGTCAGGTGGTCGAAAGTCATCTTCCTGCCGTCTGGCATCCGTTTATCACCATTCTTTCAGGGCCCAGCTTCGCATCAGAAGTGAGCCGTTGGAAACCCACGACCATTTTACTCGCCGGGCGGGATTTCAATCTGGTTAATGGTCTGCAACAAGCCTTCATCACTCCACAGTTTCGCGTGTACGCCGGACGGGATATGATCGGTGCCCAACTGGGCGGTGCATTAAAAAATGTCATGGCCATTGGCGCCGGCGTGGTGGATGGGCTGGATCTTGGATCTAACGCGAGAGCCGCTTTAATCACCAGAGGGCTGGCCGAAATGATCCGGTTGGGCCGGGCCATGGGCGCCGATGTCGCCACCTTTTATGGGCTATCGGGGTTGGGAGATCTGGTGCTCACCTGCACCGGGACGTTGAGCCGGAATTACCAGGTCGGCATGCAACTGGCCAAGGGCGCGAATATGACCACGTTACGCTCAACCACTAGAACCGTGGCTGAAGGCGTTCCCACCAGCCGGGCTGCCATGGCGCTGGCTGAACGTTATCACGTGGATATGCCCATTGTGCGCGGCGTATTTCAAATGTTGTTTGAAGGGCGCAATCCCCGGCATATTGTGACAGATCTCATGTCGCGATTAGCGAAAGGCGAAACTGATGGCCTTTTTTCCGCCAGCACCGCCACTTTTGGCCCCAGGGCCCATTCATGAATCACGACCGGTTAGCGGCCCTGCTTCAACGGGTTCAAGGCGGACACGTTTCTGTCCCCCAGGCCATTCGACAGCTCCGCACTCTCCCGTTTGAAGATCTCGGGTTTGCCTCAGTGGATCATCACCGGTCGCTTCGACAGGGTTTTCCGGAAGTGATCCTGTGCGAAGGCAAAACACCCGCACAAATTACGGCCATCGCTCGAAAATTGTTAAAGGCCGGCGGACCGTTCCTCGCGACACGAGTTTCGCCCGCTAATGCGCGCAGCCTCAAGCGATTAGCCCGCAAGGCGGTGTATCATGAGATGGCCAGAATGGTCTCTCTTTCCGATAGCAAGCGAGACAAGCAGGGGTTGATTCTTGTTGTCACGGCCGGCACCTCCGACATCTCTGTGGCCGAAGAAGCCAAAGTCACCGCCGAAGTCATGGGAAGCCGGGTGCGTACACTTTATGATGTGGGCGTCGCCGGCTTACATCGGCTCTTAGATCGCCAGGAAATCCTTCACCAGGCACGAGTCGTCGTCGTCGTCGCAGGAATGGATGGGGTATTGCCCAGTGTGGTGGGAGGGTTGGTTGATCGCCCGATTATCGCCGTACCCACCAGTCAGGGCTACGGGGCGAATTTTGGCGGGCTTGCCCCTCTCTTAACGATGCTGAATGCCTGCTCATCGGGAATCGGCGTGGTAAATATCGATAACGGGTTTGGAGCAGGCTGTCTCGCCCACCGCATCAATATCAACGGACCAGCGGAAGCTCTTCCCCAGACGTAGGTAACGCAGGCATCGGCTCGCTCAAAGGTTCCGATGTTAGCGGCTCTCCCATTTCAGGGGTTATGCTCTCATCTTTTTCCTCCGGTTCACCGATTTGAGTATCGGCCTCGGAACCACCGGCCTCCTCCGGCAGAAGAACACCCGCAGCATCCATGGGAGCCTCTTCCTCTGAAACTGCCGGATCGTCGGAAGACTTCACATCTTCGTCCGTGTTGGGGCCACTCTCTTCGGAACTTTCTCCCTCACGAAGAATTTCAAGTTCTTCCGGAATATCCGGTTCCGGAGGAAGGGGAGGCAATACTTCACCCACATACGCCAACGCTTCGAGTGTCCCGTGAACCCGACGTGACACAATCTTCGTTCGGGGTCCATTCCCCTGATCTTCCATCAACTTGGCCTGGAGTTCATAAAAATACGAGCCATCAGCAACGAGTTGATGGTATTGATCTTTCCCATCCCAGACCAGCTCCACTGGAATGGTAGGATTCTTCCCTTTCGGCTTCAGTTCGTCCACCAACAGACGATGTGCGACAAAACTCATTGAGCGCCGCGTCGGTGAGGTGATCATGGCAGAGACTTCCAGCACATTGGCTCCACGCAACGATGACGGCAACTCCACGAGCAAGGTCAGTTTCAACGGACTTTTCCCAAGGATAAAGGGATCAGGAGAAACCACCACATCAGAAATTTTCACGGGGGAAGTGGCCGATCCTTTTTTTCGTTTGGCATCAACCTGTTGGGAAAAGGCTAAACTGACAATGAGACTGAGGGAAAAAATTTGCAGTGTTTTCAGAGAAATTTTAAATAAACGAGGCATCTGTTTCCTTATGTGTAAAAACGTGAAGTCCATCGATCAGTCAATGGTCGATGAATCCCGAGAAATGCCAGAATAAAGCAACTCCCGGGCAATCATGTCCTTCGGAGAATAACGAAGGATCTCTCAAAACTGTGAAGCCTCCAACCAGGACTCAGATCCTTTAGGTGTTCGTTATTGAGAGCATCCTTCATATTGTGCCAAAGATTTCCCCTTCAGACCAATCAAATCCCAGAATTGTTGAATAATTTTTTCTTCGGCCTTTTGCGTGGCTGCCTTGTCTGGGCCCTTCGGGGAGGCTCAGGACAGCCTCCGCGATTTTGAGTTCCAGCCGAAATTGGGGAACTGCATAGGGAACCCGAAGGGCTACGACAATACCAACATGGTTTTGTGCCAATTTGCCGAAAAAAAAGGTCCTATGTGTCTGGAAGAAACCCAGATAATTTCAAAATTCTCGTCATCTTCTCAATGACCAACTCAGCGTCGCGTTCAGGTTTTTGATATGCTACGGTTTCGCCTTTGGACTTTTTCAGGTGTAATTTCATGACCAGACATCTTCATATTGATGCATTTTCGGGTGTAAGCGGGGACATGTTTTTAGGTGCCCTCGTAGATACCGGAGTGCCCTTGTCTGCTCTTGAAAAAGGCCTCAAAGGCTTAGGCATTAAAGGCTATCGGCTGCGCGAGCAGCAGGTGATTCGCAACAGCATCCGGGCTACCAAAGTGGATGTGGACATCCGAAAGGGATTTACCAAACCCCTATCACTTGCCACTATCAAAAAAACGTTAAAGAACAGTCGCCTGTCCGACACCATTCGCACGCAAGCCCTTCACACCTTCCAACTGCTGGCTGAAGCCGAAGGTAGGGTGCATGGCCAAGAACCGACTAAGGTTCATTTTCATGAGGTGGGCGTGATCGATTCGCTGGTAGATATTGTCGGGACGCTGTTGGGATTCGCGCATTTGAACATCACAACGGTGTCCTTTTCACCTATCAATCTGGGAGCCGGGACTATTTCCACAGCACATGGGCTGCTTCCGGTGCCGGGACCGGCAGTGGCGCACATGGCCCAGGGCATTCCCATCCTCTCAAATGGACCGGCCATTGAATTCACCACACCAACCGGTATCGCCTTGGTTAAAACTCTCTCCCAGGATTGTAAACCGCTCCCACCCTTAACACCACAAACCGTGGGGTATGGCGCAGGCACGGCCGATCCTCATGGCTGGCCTAATGTGTTACGTGTATTTGTTGGTAGTCAAGATTCTGATTCTTTGAATCACACCGAACGCGTTTTCCAGCTTGAGACAAACATTGATGATATGAATCCGCAATTGTATGAGGTAATCATGGAGCGCCTGTTCGAGGCTGGAGCTCTTGA
Organism: Candidatus Nitrospira neomarina; assembly: GCF_032051675.1. Taxonomy (NCBI): domain Bacteria; kingdom Pseudomonadati; phylum Nitrospirota; class Nitrospiria; order Nitrospirales; family Nitrospiraceae; genus Nitrospira; species Candidatus Nitrospira neomarina. Next base: position 3,655,413 of record NZ_CP116968.1, on the reverse strand, counting down.
TGTCACCTTGACGCCAACCATCATGAAGCGGAGTCGGCCCGGCACGATTGTGACAGTGATCGCTCTCTCACAAGACCTTCAGGTCTTGCAATCGCTACTATTTTCCGAAACCTCGACGCTGGGAATACGGATCCAGGAAATGGACCGAGCCATTCTGCCTCGCTCCTTCCAAACAATTAGACTGTTGGGGGGGCCTGTCCGCATGAAGATTGCCGGTCTTGGACAGGGCCGTTCTAAGGTCACTCCCGAGTATCGGGATTGTGTCACCTTGGCTGAGCGCACCAAGCAGCCAGTGCAAACAATCATCGACCTCGCACGCCGGACGTATGTCAGCTCAAAAACCCCATCCCGGCGCAAAACTTCTCCTGCCAAATTGGCAGAGCGCAAGTAATCTATTCATGGCTTCCGCCCAACCGACCAACCCGCTTCTGGCGATTACCATGGGCGATCCTGCCGGGATCGGACCGGAAATTATTGTGAAGGCTCTCCAGTTGCCGAAAATCTGGCGAGTTTGTCGGCCCCTGGTCATCGGTAGCCGGACCATCCTGGAATACACCGCGCAATCCTTGGGGGCCTCACTGGTTCTTATGCCGGTGAGCGGGCACGAAACACTCCCGGATTCTCGAATGTTCCGTCGGGGCTCTCTCCCGGTCTTGGATCCCTTTTCCGGATCAGTCCGTCCGGTCAGGATTGGGCGTGTCACGGCACGGTCCGGAGATATGGCCGTCACATGCATTCAAACAGCGGTCCGGTTGGCCCAGGCCGGTTGCGTACAGGGCATCGTCACGGCACCCATTAATAAACATGCGATGCATTTAGCAGGGCACACGTACCCGGGCCATACCGAGATGTTGGCGGACCTGACGAACGCAAAAGAATCGGGGATGATGATAGTCGGGGGTCCCTTGAAAATTTTATTTGCGACCACACACCTGGCTCTGCGTGATGTCCCGAACCTGTTGACCTCTCCCACAGTTCTCCGGGCCATTCGATTGGCTCATCAGGGACTCACCTGCTTGTTCCACATTCAGAAACCGCACATCGGCGTGGCGGGCCTCAATCCCCATGCGGGCGAAAATGGACTGTTTGGCGACGAGGAAGGCCGTATCATTCAACCCGCCATTCGGCAAGCCAAAAAACAGGGCATTGCCTGCTCGGGTCCTCATCCTGCCGATACCTTGTTCGGCAAGGCGGTCCGAGGATCATTTGACGGCATTGTCGCCTTGTATCATGACCAGGGATTGATTCCGCTCAAAACGGTGGCCTTCGGCCATTGCGTGAACATCACGGTGGGTCTGCCGATCATTCGCACGTCTGTTGACCACGGCACGGCCTACGACATTGCCGGGCAAGGCAAGGCTGATCCCATGAGCCTTGTTGAGGCCATTGAAATGGCTGCCAAGTTGGCCACACACTCCCCATGATTGGCAAGGCGTGAAGATGGGAGCGCGACAACCGACATCCTCCGCCCAACCACCGGTATCTTCGACTGGTCGCTCCTGGAGTGCGAGAAAAATCGCTGCCGCAGCCTTGCAGACAATTGAACGCACCCGGGCTTTCAGCGATGACGTGTTCGATCACATTACTAAAGACCTCGTGGTCAGCACCCGTGATCGGCACCTGGCGTTTGAGTTGGTCTATGGAGTGTTACGGCATTACCTCACCCTGGATTGGCGATTAGATCAGGTTTCCCGCAAGCCCATGATCCGCCTGCCGCTGACGGTCGCCACGACGCTACGGGTGGCTGCCTATCAACTGCTCTATCTCGATCGTATTCCGGCTTCCGCCGCGGTGAATGAAGCCGTTCAGCTGATCCGGAAGCAGCCTGGCCACAATTGGTCCGGTTTCGTGAATGCCGTATTGCGGAATCTACTCCGTCAACCTGTTCCGCCCATGCCCGATCCGGCAGTCGATGCCACCCTGGCCCTCTCCATTCGATATGCGAGTCCGCCCTGGTTAGTTGAGCGCTGGCGAGAATCCTTCGGACTCACACAAGCGGAACACCTTTGCCAACAGTCTATAGGCATTCCGCCGCTAACAATTCGAACGAATACTCTTCAGTGTTCCCGTTCCCAATTGCTTGCCCGCCTCCACTCGGAAGAAATCCTTGCACAGGAAACCACCGTGAGCCCCGTCGGTTTGATTATGAACAAATGTGGCAGTCCCGGCGAACTGTCCGCCTTGCAAGACGGTTGGTGTTACGTAGAGGACGAAGCCGCTCAACTCATTCCATTGCTCCTTGACCCTCAGCCCGGCGACCGGGTTCTTGATGCCTGTGCGGCTCCCGGAGGAAAATCCACACACATGGCTCAATTGATGAAAAACCAAGGGACGCTTGTGGCACTTGATCGTCATCCGGGACGGTTAGATCGGCTCGTGTCAAATTGTGCCAGGCTGGGAATCTCCATTGTTCAGCCTGTTCACCATGATCTGACTGCAACAGCCGGACACGACAGGACAACCCATGGCTCAACGACCCGCCTCACGGTTCCTGGCTTGCTGACCCAACCGTTTGACCGCATTCTGCTTGATGCCCCCTGTTCTGCTCTGGGTATTCTTCGCCGACACCCGGAAGGAAAATTAATAAAATCGTTATCGACCATCCAACAGGCCAAGGCTCTTCAACGTGAGATTCTGGATCGGGTCTGTGGCCTCTTGAGACCAGGGGGAATCTTGGTCTATAGTGCCTGCTCAGTCGAACCGGAGGAGACCACAGAGATTATCTCCGGATTTTGTCAGGAACATCCTGAATTTTATCAGGAATCCGTCACACCTTGGGTGCCCGCTGCCGGGCAATCACTCATTACTGCCATGGGGCATTTGTGTACGGCCTTTCAGACCTTGAACATGGACGGATTTTTTGCGTGCCGGTTGAAAAAATCTGAATAACGATGCCAGTCACACCTTTAATCTCTCCTTCAATCCTTTCTGCTGACTTTGCCCGGCTCGCGGAAGCCGTCCAGATGGTGGAAGCAGCCGGTGCGGATTGGATCCATGTGGATGTGATGGATGGCCATTTTGTTCCCAATTTGACAGTTGGTCCGCCCATGGTTGAAGCGCTTCGCAAGGTGACCTCCTTGCCATTAGATGTTCATCTGATGATGACCAACGCGGATGATTTTATCCCTGAATTCGTGGATGCCGGAGCCGACCTGTTAACCGTGCATGTCGAAGCCTGCCCACATTTACACCGCACGGTGCAGTCTATTAAGGAACGACAGGTCAAAGCCGGAGTGTCCTTAAATCCGGCGACGTCCGTCACGACCCTTGAGGAAATACTTGGTGAGGTGGATTTAGTTTTGGTGATGTCTGTGAATCCCGGCTTTGGAGGCCAACAATTTATTTCCTCCAGCCTGGATAAGATCCGGCGGATCCGGACCATGATGAATAATTCCCGCAGTTCGGCCCATTTGGAAGTGGATGGGGGAATCAACCCGACCAACGTGGCTTCGGTGATTCAGGCCGGTGCGAATGTTCTGGTTGCCGGTTCCGCCATTTTCGGCAGCAAGAATATTCCTGAAACCATTCGGCAGATGCGAACCGCGGCTCAGACCGTGATTGTCTAATCGGGCCCATGATTTCTCCCAATAATACCGACAGCCTTCATCCTCTCGAAATTCAGGTCCTCCGTGAACTGGGGAAAAACCCTCAGCCACTTTCAGACCTTCAACTTGCCAACCAAACGGAGCTAGCCCCTTCACAAGTCAGTATGGCCGTCGGCTGGCTGCTTACGAAACAACTGGTGAGCCTGTCGTCCGAAACCACAACGACCTATGTCTCCCTCACCACGGTCGGTGCCCAATACCACCAGCCCGACTCTTCTCCACTTGAGTGGATTCTTCAGACGGTGAAGAGTGCCGCTCATGAAGGCTCTTCACCTACCGTGAAGGACCTTCAAGGTACGGAGAAATTCCAGCCCTCAGAGCTAAGCCGGGCGATCGGGATTCTCAAGAAAGAAGGCGTCGTTCAGATGGGTGCAGGGGGAGTGCTGGAAATAACCAGTAAGGATAGTGACACCGTGAGGGACTTGCGAAGCCTGCTCAATCAGATTCAGGAAGGTGCACGCCCCCTGGATTCGTTTGCATCCGATCAACAGGCATTGCTTCGACAATACGCCGTCAAACGCGGCAATACGCAAGAACCCTTTCGCATCGATGATCATACCGAACGGACCTATGTCCTTACAGATGAGGGCCGGAAACTTCTGCCTCATTTACGGGAAGGGGCTGCCCAAGAAATTTCTCAATTGACCCCTGAACTCTTAAAAGACGGGTCCTGGCGTCACGTATCCTTTCGCAAATATTCCATTAACCTTCGCCCTCCTCGCCTGGCGGTCGGCAGACGGCATTCCTATCGGGAATTTCTGGATACCGTGAAGTACAAGCTTACGAGCATGGGGTTTCAGGAAATGCGTGGCGAACTCATTGAGACGGAATTTTGGGATATGGACGCGCTTTTCATGCCTCAATTCCATCCTGCTCGTGCCATCCATGATGTGTATTTTGTCAAGAATCCCAAGATGGCTAAGAAAATTCAGGAGCCATTTCTCAGCCAGGTAGCCCAAGTCCACCGGGATGGGGGAACGAGCGGATCGAAAGGGTGGAAATACGAGTATGACCCGGAGCGGGCGAAGCGCTTAGTCCTCCGCAGCCAAGGCACCGCCGTTTCCGCTCGGACATTGGCAAAAAATCCCCCCGTTCCCGGTAAATTCTTTTCTATCGCCCGGTGTTTTCGTTATGACAATGTCGATGCCACGCATGCCACCGACTTTTTTCAGGTGGAAGGGATTGTGCTTGGCTCTGATATCAATTTTCGAACACTTTTGGGACTCCTGCAATTGTTCGCCACGGAAATGGCTCAAGCCAAAGAGATTCGATTTTTTCCGGCTTATTTCCCGTTTACCGAACCCTCGGTGGAATTGCATGTCCGTCATCCCAAACTTGGATGGATGGAATTGGGAGGCGCCGGCCTTTTACGCTCTGAAGTCACCATACCGTTAGGGGTGACGGTTCCGGTCATTGCTTGGGGACTCGGGTTGGATCGAATGGCCATGATCGCCCTTGGGATACAAGATATTCGCGATTTATTCACTTCCGACCTAGAAGCGGTTCGCAATATGCGCCGTCATTTTTAGCTACGACCCATGCCAACCATTTCCATTTTCCAAAAAGATTTCTGCCGACTTGTCGGTCGTGATGCCTCCATGTCCGAAATTGAACAATGGATGCCCTATGTGAAAGGGGAGGTAAAAGACGTCTCACAGGAAACCGGTGAAGTGCGTGTGGAACTTCAAGATACCAACCGGCCTGATTTATGGTGTGTGGAAGGGATCGCCCGACAAATTCGATCGGTGCTGAATAAAGGGATGCCCCCATACTCATTTTTTTCGGAAAAGAGGGGCGCGAAACGGCGGATTCAAGTGGCCCAGGGCATGGAAGCCGTTCGACCATATGTCGCGGGTTGCGTCTCATTGGGCTATGCCATGACGCCGGATGGCCTCGACCAGTGTATTCAAACTCAGGAAAAATTAGCCGACGCTTTTGGACGAAAACGTGAAACTGTATCCATAGGCCTCTATCGTGCCTCCGCCATTGCCTTTCCTGTCACGTATGGCCTCGTGAAACCGGATGAAATTCGATTTACGCCATTGGGATTTGAGGAAAAAATGACCCCCCAGGAAATCCTCACCGTCCATCCCAAGGGTCTGGAATATGGATCAATTCTCGCTGGATGTGAACGGTTGCCGCTTCTTTGGGATTCAGATGGACAGGTGTTGTCCTTTCCTCCCATTATCAACAGTCGTGAACTTGGTGAAGTGCAGTTAGGAGACACCGACTTACTCGTGGAAGTCACCGGAACCGATTTAAGCATGGTTGTCTTGGCCTTGAACATTTTTGCCTGCAATTTAGCCGATCGTGGGGCCACCATTGAATCACTGAACATTAACTATCCCTACAAAACTGAATTCGGCACGACCATTAAAACCCCACTGGGCATGAATCAATCCCAACGGATTTCCATGGAAGCCATTGAACAGGCCTTGGGCATGCCACTCGGTTCGGAGGCTATTCAGGAGGCCCTTGCCTCTTATGGATACCAGGTGAAAGCAACGAGACAGTCCGTATCCGTCACCTTACCCGCTTTTCGAAACGATTTTATGCATGTGATGGATGTCGCGGAAGATGTGGCCATTACCCGAGGCTATGAATCGTTTTCTCCCATCATGCCACAGACCTTCACCGTTGGAAGTCTCTCCATGGAAGAACAAACCAGCGATCGCATGCGTGATCTTCTGGTCGGATTTGGATTTCAGGAAATTTTTTCCAATATCATGGCTTCCCATCAGGAGTTGGTGGACAGAATGCGGATTACGGACACTGAATATGCGCGACTGGTAGAAGTGGACAACGTCATGTCCCAAACTTATGCCTGTCTGAGACCTTCTATTTTACCATGTCTGCTTAGGGTGGAAGCTCTCTCACCTCGTGCGTTTTATCCCCATCTACTTTTTGAGGTGGGAGAAACGGCTCAACTGGATTTGGAGGCCAATGTGGGTTCTCGTACGACCCTGTCCATTGCCGCCATTAGCGCCAATTCGGGAGCGAATTTTTCAGAAATTCATAGCTATCTGGATTTATTGATGTATTACATGGCGTGGCCCTACGAACTGGAGCCAGTCACTCATCCCTCATTTTTAGAGGGACGAGTTGGCCGAATCCGTTGTGAAGGGTATGCGGTGGGATATATCGGAGAGTTCCACCCTGAAGTACTCGAAGCCTGGCAAATCGATATGCCAACCTCAGGATTTGAATTCGAGATCAGAAAGCCGGAAGCTTAGGCAGCGACGGGTTGACCGTCTCCCTTGGTGAGGGACACAAGATGTGAAAAGCCTTGAGGATCGTGAATCGCCATTTCTGAAAGCATTTTTCGATTTAATAACACATTGGCTTTCTTTAGCGCATTCATGAACTGACTATAGGTGACTCCTTGTGCGCGAACAGCCGCACTGATCCTGGTGACCCAGAGCTGCCGGAAATTACGTTTTCTCTGTTTTCGTCCGGTGTACGCATATGCTTGCCCCTTATCAACTGATTCGGTGGCAGTCCGGAAAAGTTTACTTTTTCCTCCATATTGGCCACTCGCCAGTTTGAGCCGCTTTTTCCGGCGCTGCCGAGTTTGTGGCCCACCTTTTACCCTTGGCATGACACGTTCTCCTTAATTATTGAAATGTTACTTATAGGGGAGTAATCGAGACAATGAAGTGCGGTCTTCTTTTCTGACCTCTGCTGCACCGCTTAGTCTGGATTTTACACCTGGTGCCTTGGAAGTGAGGATATGACGCATTCCGGCCTTCCGCCGCATCCACTTGCCAGAGCCGGATCGTTTAAATCGCTTACTGGCTCCTGAGTGATTTTTTAATTTCATTTTTGCCATTTCTTATTTTCCTTTATCAACGACCGGCAAATTGCCGGCTTTTCCTCAACTTAGCCTATTATTTTGGAGCAACCACCATGTAAAGATTCCGGCCTTCCATTCTAGGAGGGCTTTCAATATTTCCTGCGCCCTTTAACTCCTCAATAACCTTCTGAATCGCTTTGAACCCAAGCTCTTGATTGGCCATTTCTCGACCGCGGAACATAACCGTAACTTTGGTCTTATTCCCTTCTTCCAGGAAGTCCCGTATTTGCCGGACTTTCGTCTCCATATCGTGCTTGTCTGTCCGAGGCCGAAATTTAACTTCCTTAACCTGGGTGGATTTCTGGTTAAGTCGCATGCGATGTTCTTTTTTGCTCTGTTCATACTTAAATTTCCCATAATCCATAATACGGCAGACCGGAGGGTCCGCGGTAGGAGCCACTTCCACCAAATCATATCCAATTTCCCTCGCCTGCCGAATCGCCTCTGATGTCTTCAGGATTCCAAGTTGTTCACCTTCAGCACCAATAACCCGGACTTCAGGATTTTTGATGAAATGATTAATACGTTGTTTGGGTGTCACCGGACGAGTCATTCGAAAAGTAAAGAACCCTTCCTAACAGCCTCGGGCATATCTTCCCGAATCAGCGTCACCAAATCAATAATAGGCATCGTTCCCAAATTTTTCCCGTTCCTTTGTCGTACCGCAACCATCTTTGCTTCAGCTTCCCGATCCCCCACGATAATCATGAAAGGAATCTTTGCCTTTTCAGCCTCACGGATTTTAAGGCCAATCTTTTCATTTCGCAAGTCTAAGCCGACGCGACAGCCTTCCTGACGAAGATTTTTTTCAACCTCTTGAGCATACTCTTGATGTTTTTCTGAAATTGGGAGGACCGTAACCTGGACAGGGGCCAACCAGGCCGGAAAGGCACCCCCAAAATGCTCCAGGAGAATCCCGAAAAATCGCTCAATCGATCCTAATAAAGCCCGGTGGATCATGATAGGTTGATGGGTTTTACCATCATCACCCACGTAGGTCAGGCCAAATCTCTCGGGATTATTGAAATCAATCTGAACCGTTGAGCATTGCCAGGATCGGCCTAAGGCATCCTGAATTTTGACATCAATTTTAGGCCCATAAAAGACCCCTTCCCCAGGATCTTCCTGATAGGCATAGCCTCCGTTTTTCAGCGCAGTTTCCAGCGCCAACGTCGCTTGATCCCATTGCTCGATCGTCCCCACAGCCTTTTCGGGCCGAGTGGAGAGAAACATCTTGAATTCCGTAAATCCAAAAGTCCCCAGCATACTCGTAATAAATTTCAGGACCTTTTGGACCTCTTCACCCAACTGGTCAGGGCGGCAGAATAAATGAGCATCATCCTGGGTAAATCCCCGAACCCGCATGAGGCCATGCAGGACTCCGGAACGTTCGTACCGATAGACAGTTCCCAATTCCCCGTAGCGGATGGGCAGATCACGATAACTCCGCAAATGTGATTTATACACCATGATATGAAACGGACAATTCATGGGCTTTAGCTGATATTCACTGGACTCGACAGGCATGGAGGCGAACATATTTTCTTTGTAAAAGTCCACATGCCCGCTGGTTTTCCATAAATCCAACCGAGCAACATGCGGCGAATAAACCAACTCATACTGATTGGCTAAATGTTGTTCCCGCCAAAAATTTTCAATCAGCAGACGGATTTGTGCCCCTTTGGGGTGCCATAAAATAAGACCGGGTCCGGTTTCGTCCTGAATACTAAATAAATCGAGGTCTTTCCCGAGCTTTCTATGGTCACGGCGTTTAATCTCCTCTAAATTATCCAGGTGAGCCTGCAAAGCTTCTTTTGAGGGAAAGGACGTGCCATAAAGCCGCTGCAACATGGGATTCCGTTCATCCCCTCGCCAATAGGCTCCTGCACTATTCAGGAGTTTAAAGGCTTTGACATAGCCCGTAGCCGGCAGATGGGGGCCACGACAGAGATCGACGAAATCCCCTTGGGTATAGGCAGACACCGGTTCTCCATCAGGAAACCCTTGAATGAGCTCTACCTTATAGAATTCACCACGATTTTTAAAAAATTCAATGGCCTCTTCCTTGGAGAACTCACGTCTTGAAACCGAAAGATTCCGTTTGATGATTTCCAAAGCCTTGGCTTCAATTTTTTCTAAATCTTCCGGCGTGAACGGGCGCTCAAAGGCAAAGTCATAAAAGAAGCCCTCCTCGATGGCCGGACCAATGGTTAATTGGGCGGAAGGAAAGCATTCCTTCACCGCTTGGGCCATAATATGCGTACTACTGTGCCGATAAATTTCTTTTCCTTCCGGGGAATCAAACATCAAGGGCTGCAAGATGGAATCGGTCTCCAGGGAACCCAGGAGGTCTATTTCCACGCCATTGGCCTTCACGGCCAACACCTCAGGGGGCACGGCTCCCTTCAGCTTCTCTAGTGCCGCCTTGGCCGAGATCCCTCTGGGAAGAACCTGGCTACTTTCGCCTTGCAGTGATACCTGAATAGATTCCATTAGATTAAAAACACCTAACAAAAAAGGTTCTACATACGGTGATGAACGCAAGAAAAGGCACCATTCCCCTCAATTAAGGAAGCTGGATACCTGTCAGGCTTTTTTGGAGAAAGATAATGGTAGGCGCGGGCGGTATTGAACCGCCGACCTCTACCGTGTCAAGGTAGCGCTCTCCCCCTGAGCTACGCGCCTATATCTTACCGGCCATATGCTAGACTGCATTGCAGGTCTTGTCAAGAAATGGTTTATTTTTCAAGGGGAAAGGGAAAGACTATTCCAAAGAATCCGATTCGGTCTTCTTGCGTTTTCCGGCAGTAGATTGCTTTAACTGATTGACGGAGATTTGAAATTCTGTAATCTTTTTCCTGAGTGTATTGCGATTAAGGCCAAGAAGCCGCGCCGCTTTTATCTGATTGCCATGGGTTTCCCGTAAGGCCAGTTCAATCAAGGGTCGTTCAACTGCTCTCATTAAGGTGGGATAGAGATTTTTCCCTGACCCGACATTCATCGCTCGAACAAAATCCCCCAATTTTTTTTCCACATAACTGGCCAGGCTCACATCTTTCGGATCGATAGCCCCCTCTTCCGAGGGTTGATCTCCCATAACTTGCCGGATCTGATGCATGGTGCTCCAGGCGGGCAAGGGTCCGGCATATATAAAGGTCTTGGACAAATTCAATTGGCCATTCAGTTCCGACAAGGCAGGAAAAAATTTCTTCCCGGACTCATCTAGAATCACGCCGGTAAATTGTTGAGAGCGCATGGCCGCTTCCAGGGAAGAGCAGTCATCCAATACCGTAATGGTGTTCTGAAGGTCTGGACCTTGAACCCGCGACTTGAGATCGGGATCCTGGGTTAACAGTGCAAACCGTATGTGAGAAGAGTTCAAAGACACGTTATTTGGGTCAGGTGAAATGCAAGCGAGGATTATGTCGGAACATTATTTAAAAATCAATTGAGGTCTATCTCCTAGGTTGAGAAGCTCATGCAATTCCCAAAAGTGGACCCACTATTCGTAATGTGCACCAAACCAACACGCCACCAATTGCATCCAACAACAATCCGGCTTGCACCATTCGGAGAATTGGAATCTTTCCCGTTCCATACACAATAGCATTGGGGGGAGTAGAAACCGGCAACACAAATGCCAGACTTGCAGCCATACACGCTCCCAGTACGGGAGGGACAGGAGAAATATTGGCCGTGTGGGCAATGGCGATGAGCACCGGCACAATCATACTGGTGGCGGCAGTATTCGACGCGAGCTCCGTGAGAACCAGAGCCGTAAGAATCGCCACGCCCGTTAAACCCCAGACGGACTCGATGCCGAATATCGCCACCATACCCTGGCCAATCGCTTTCGCCAATTCGGTTTCCACCATTAGCTCCCCAAAGGCGATGCCTCCTCCGAATAAAAGGATCGTTCCCCAATGAATATTGGCGGCTTCTTTCCATGTTAAGGTAAATTCCCCCTGGCGAAAATTCAAAGGCAGAAGAAACAATAACCCAGAGGCAAAAATAGGCACCAATTCTTTCGGCAAGTGGGCCTCAACCCATTGCACGACGGGATGATTTCCTTCAAAAAATAATGAGAGTAATGCCGGGAGTAGCCACAACAGGACAGCCAACAGAAACACCGCAAACGTATATTGCTCCCCCCGAGTCCAGGGAAGGGGTGCCGAAATCTTGAGAACAGAAGATCCTTCATGAAAAGACGAGTGAGAAGGGGGAGGATGTAACCAATATATCAGCGTAAACATCACGAGCAGCATGGCACTTGCCAACGGCAATCCAATCAGCAACCATTGGTCAAATGAAATGGTGAAATGAGCTTGCTGGGCTAACAGCCCCACTCCGATTAAATTCGGGGCGGTGCCGACGAGAGTGGCTACTCCCCCAATACCGGCGCCATAAGCCAGACACAGCAAAAACCCGGTGTCGAAGGTTTTCATATTAGGATAGTCCTGCCGAAGCGCCCGTAATACACCAAGCGCAATGGGCAACATGACCGCCGTTGCCGCGGTATTGTTAATCCACATAGACAGGCCGGCAACAGCCAGACTCATCGCCATCATAATTCGAATAGGATTGGAACCCACGCACTTACGTGACAACAGCCAGTTGCCAAACCGGCGGTCCAACCCATGAACGGAAAGGGCCTCCGAAATAAAAAAACTCCCAATAAACAGGAAGATGATGGGGTGGGCAAAGGCAGAAAACACAGATTGCATGTTTCCTAACCCGGCGACGACGCATAATCCACAGCCCAGCAAAGCGGTAATGGGCAGAGGAATAGGCTCCGTAATCCACATCACCACTACCCAGCTTAAAATGGTTGCCAGAATTCTCGCGGGGTCGGGCAGGGATTCGGGAAGCAGCACAAACATCAGCCCGGCAATGAGCGGGGCGGCAAAAAGACCGAATTGATGCGCCGGAATAGCGGTATGGGGACCTGGACCGGATTGGCTCATGCAGCTCTTGGAATGGACGCGCTCAGCTTAGGAAATCCGGTGAGGCTTCAGACCACGACCGCATGTCCTGTTTTCCTCTTTGCCGAAGTGGCTTGTTGGGTAACCTCTCTAGGATTTGGCGTATACAGCAGGTATCATACAGAAAAGGGGATATGTGAGATAGAGACCCCAGGAAAGGATTCAACGATTTCTCCATATGCAATCAAAAATCCATACTTTAGACAGTCTCCTACAACGAATTTCCGTTCATCAGCAGGCGGGAGAATCCATTGTCTTTACGAATGGGTGCTTTGATTTGCTGCATATCGGACATACGCGGTATCTGGCAGAAGCCAAGGAGTTGGGGGATCGATTAGTGGTCGGAGTTAACAGCGATGGATCAGTCCGGCAACTGGATAAAGGGAAGCATCGACCAATCCAAACCGATGCCCAACGGGCAGAAATCATTGCCGCATTAGGTTGCGTAGATTACGTGATACTTTTTGACGAGCCGGATCCCTTGAATCTCATCAAGGCTATCCAACCTAACGTCCTTGTGAAGGGAGGAGATTGGACCTCCGAACGAATTATCGGAAAAGATTTTGTTGAGGAACGGGGAGGATTTGTGCGAACGATTCCACTTGTCTCCGGTGTTTCGACCACAACGATTATCGAACGAATTCTCACCACTCATGGAATAAGCCCATCCTGCTAGTCCGCACGTCGAGAACATTTTTCGTGGTGTATTTCAGATTATGAACGTCCCTTCCGTCTTCCATCATTTTGCAAACCAACTGCGCACGGTCGTTCCAGCGATCCCGGAACAGTCGCCCCCGCCCTGTCTGCTGAGTACGCAACAGGCGTGCCTCGCCCTGGCCATGACCCTGTTCACACTTCCGGAGAAAAGGACCCCCGGCACCGACAACCAAACACACCTCATCATCACGCCCACACAAGAACAAGCCGAAGAATTGTATGAGGATTTGGAATTCTTCTTCTCGTTCATCAGGCGGGATCACGAGACACTGGCCTTATTTCCTCCATGGGCCACCATTCCCTATAACCCGGCACTGCCGGCCCACAGCGTTATTTGTCAGCGTGTTCGGTCCCTCCACCGGTTGTCTCGGGGTGAAAGCACCGTCATCATCAGCTCACTTCCAGCCATCTTGCATAAACTACTTCCGCCGGAGGTTTTCGCTCAAGCATGTTTTTCCCTCAAGATAGGCGAGACGTGCGAGCGTGAGGTGCTTCTTCGTTCATTAATCCGGCTAGGGTATGAACGCGGATCGTTGGCTGAAGTCCCCGGTGAATTCAGCGTACGTGGCGGGATCGTGGATATTTTCTCCACAGCGCAGGACCATCCCGTCCGTGTTGAATTTCTAGGGGATACGGTCGATTCCATCCGGACGTTTGATCCCTCCACTCAAGAATCCATCACCCATCTCAAGGAAACCTGGGTCTTACCCACTCGGGAGTTCATTCCTCCCGATTCAGGACAACCTGGTAGCGCTATCGAACACATTCAGGCAAGCATTGAATGGGATCTTCCCCGGTATTATCCCAAACTGGTCACACTGTTTGAGTACATTCAGACGCCGATCACCGTCTCTTTCTATCGCCCGGTTGATCTGGATGCTGCGGCTGCGCAATTTTGGAATGCGTTACTAGAAACATGGGAAAATCTCCAGCCTGGCCAGGTGGGAGCCTCCGCCCACGCTGACCCCGATCAACTCTATGAAATGTGGGATTCCATTAAAGCCTACACCAGCATGTGTCCAACGGTATGGTGGGATAGCGTGGCTCCTGATACCGGCACCATGCCCTGTGTGCCTGTTTCCTTGCAGGCTCAGTCTCCCAGCAGTGTCGGGGTAGGCATTCGCGGACTTCCCTTTAAGGAAACCCTTTCCAAACTTGACCAATTGCGAGCAGACTCCGAGATCTTTTTTGTTGCTCGCAGTCCGGGACAGGTGGAACGGCTGTTGTCCCTCCTGCATGACCACGGCTTCCCCGCCAACAAGTGGCAACACCCCTTCCCTCAACCAGCCAAGGATGCCCGCGCACCCTTTTACTGTCTTGAAGGAGACCTCTCAGCAGGGTTTCTTTCACCAGACGGGCACATCGCGTTTGTTACCGAGGAAGAATTATTTGGGAAGGGCATCCGGCATCGTCCCCACACAAAATCCCCCGCCGCCAAATTTTTCTCGTCGTTAGAGGATCTGAAAGAAGGCGATCTCGTCGTTCATCTTCAACATGGGATTGGACGATATCTGGGTTTGCGACGGTTAGAGGTGCAGGGCTTTACCAGTGATTATTTGCTCCTGCAATTCGGTGGAACCGATACCCTGTATGTCCCGCTGGACCGCCTGAACCATATCCACCGCTATCGGGGAGCTGAACAACGGTCCCCGCGACTGGACCGCCTGGGAGGCACGGCTTGGGGCAAAACCAAGGCGAAAATCAAAAAAGGCATCGAGGATATGACCGAGGAACTCGTAGAACTCTATGCCAACCGTGAAGTCGCCAGACGGAGCGCGTACCAGGAGGACACGCTCCTGGTCCATGAATTTGAAGCGGGATTTGAATTTGAAGAAACGCCTGACCAACTTCGAGCCATTGAAGAAATAGGACGGGATATGGAATCTCCGAAACCCATGGACCGCCTGGTCTGTGGAGATGTGGGATACGGCAAAACGGAGGTCGCCATGCGTGCCGCCTTTAAGGCGATTCAGGCCAACCGACAGGTGGCCGTCCTGGTACCCACGACATTGCTGGCTCAACAACATTTTGAAAATTTTTCACTACGGTTTGCCCCGTTCCCGGTTAAAATCGGTATTTTGTCACGCTTTCAATCAGCCAATGAGATCAAAGCGACATTAAAAGATTTGGCCGGCGGCCTGATTGACATTGTGATCGGGACGCACCGGGTCGTGCAGAAAGATGTCGTCTTTAAACAATTGGGCTTGGTGATTATCGATGAAGAACAATGGTTTGGTGTTCGCCATAAGGAACGCCTGAAGCAACTCCGCACCCAGGTCGATGTGCTCACACTGTCCGCGACCCCCATCCCCCGGACTCTGCAGATGGCCTTTTCAGGAGTGAGAGACTTATCCGTCATTGAAACCGCGCCTCCGGGTCGTTTGGCAGTGGAAACTCAGGTCCTCCGGTTTGATGCGACAGTGGTACGGGAGGCCATAGCCCGTGAACTCGCTCGTGGAGGGCAGGTGTACTACGTACACAATCGAGTGGAAACCATGGAGCAGACAGGAGCCTGGTTACAAGATCTGGTTCCGGAAGCACGGGTATTGATGGCGCATGGCCAAATGAATGAACAATTATTAGAACGGGTGATGTTACGGTTTTTTCACCAGGAAGCCGATGTGCTGCTGGCCTCAGCCATCATCCAATCAGGGTTGGATATTCCCAGCGCGAACACCATCCTGGTTGATCGGGCGGATTTATTCGGGCTCTCCCAGCTGTATCAACTTCGCGGACGGGTCGGGCGAAGCGGGCAACAAGCCTTTGCCTACCTCTTCATTCCCAACGAAGAAACCCTGAGTACCGACGCACAAAAACGCATGAATGCCATTCAAGAATTTGCGGAACTTGGCTCCGGATTTCGTATCGCAGCCGCGGACCTTGAAATCCGGGGAGCGGGAAATTTACTCGGGAAACAACAGTCCGGCAATATCGCCGCCGTCGGGTTGGACCTGTACCTACAAATGGTGGAGCAGGCTGTTCAGCAGCTTAAAGGCCAGGAAGTGGAAGAAGAGTGGGAACCCACTCTTCAACTTGATGTTTCCGCCTTCATTCCCGAGGAATATGTGGAAGACGCCTCCCAGCGCCTGGGACTCTACAAACGGTTATCCGGGAGTGACCGGTTAGGGGATTTGGCCTTATTATATGGGGAGACGCTTGACCGGTTTGGATCGCCTCCTGCCGCCATGGAAAGACTATTTGAAGTCATGCAAATCAAAGTGTTGGCCAAGGCCCTGCAACTCGAGTATGTCGAAGTCCGGGGCGGGCTGATGAATCTTCGCTTTCATGAACGGGCCAAGCTCCCGGAACAGGGGATCCGTGCTTTAATGGACAGATGGAAAGATCGTCTGGACTGTCTTTCTCCTCGTGCCTATCGTTTGACTCTCCCGGAGCAGGATTGGACATCCATGTACCCCAGGGCTAATACGATTTTACAAGAACTCCATCAGTCGATGGTTAAAGAAGAAGTGAGAACGTAACGTGAAGGGCATGCGGGTATGCCTGAAAGATTGGCCTTTCCAGACGCTCACCCTCTGGGTGACGGCGAGCCTTCTCTTCTTTCCCGGGGTTGGCCTGAGCCTCACCGACCGGATTATTGCCGTGGTGAATAAAGAGGTGATCACGTGGTCTGATCTTGAAAAAGAACTACGCGATGAGTATAAGCGCCTGAACGCCAAATACCACGGAGAGGAACTGAACCGGCGGTATTTCCAGAAACAACGAGAAGTCCTGAACCACATGATTGATGATCACCTCATGATTCAAGAAGCTCAAGCCAAGGGGCTCTCTGTCACTCAGGACGAAATCGATGCAGCCTTACGGCGAACTCCGCTGCCACCCACTCAAACGGAAGAAGAATTCGGGCATCAAATGCTCCTCAAAAAACTCTTTGACTTCGAGATTCGCCGGAATATTGTCATAGAGGAAGAAGAAATCCGGCGGTATTATGAGGCCAATTCCACCCTTTTTCTCTCACCGCCACGGTACCGACTCCAGCAAATTCTGTTAGACGGGCAGGAAGGCTATGAACGGGAGAAAGCCAAGAACAAGGCCCAAACTATGTATGCGGCATGGACACCGAATACGGCGCTCGAGGATTTCGCCAACAGGTATTTCGAGCGAATTCATGAATTAGGCTGGGTACAGGAAAACGAATTAGTGGCCCCTCTGAAGGAGGTGGTCAAGGAACTGAAACCGGGACAGATCTCGGCCCCTATTGAAACCCTCCTAGGATTCCACCTTATTCTGTTAAAAGAAATTCAACCACCCCAACCGCTCCCGCTTGAAGTCGTGGAACGGGATATCCGGGGGATGCTTACTAAGCAACGTTCCGAGGAAGCGTATCGAAATTGGCTTGCCGATATCAAACAAAAAGCCTTTATCGATGTGAAGCTGAAATAAAGGTATTCATTTCATTGCTGGATGGGTCAAGACCAACTCCCATCACAAATCCTTGTCATACTCCATCCTACACCTGGTCTAAGCGCCGATAGGTCTTTTGGGCCAGATTGTAAATCTCAATAAAACCTGCAGACGCATTCTGGTTGAAACTCGCATCCTTATTGAAGGTGGCCAAATTGGCGTCGAATAAGGAGTAGGGGGATGTCATGGCGACCACATCAGCTTTTCCCTTAAACAGCTTTACTTTCACCGTTCCCTTCACACGCTGGTTGGCGGAATCCTGAAACGCATGGATGGCATCCATTGAGGGATCAAACCATTTAGCGCCATAGCAGGTGTAGGCCCACTTTTCATCAATGATTTTTTTCAGTTCGTTTAAATCACGGGTATTAACGAGTTTTTCCAGATTAAAATGCGCTTTGATCAGAATTTCCGCTCCCGGAGCTTCATATACGCCACGAACCTTCAATCCGACCAAGCGGTCCTCCGTCAAATGCACAATGCCTACCCCATGCCTTGCCCCTACCGCATTGGCACGTTCAATGACCTGACAAAGGTGCAGATCCTCACCATTGATTGAACAAGGAATTCCTTTGTTGAACCCGACTTCGACAATTTCCGGTTCATCCGGCGCCTGTTCCGGGGGAATGCACACCTGCAGAAATTTTCGTAAATCGGGAACGCGGGCGGGATCCTCAATATCCCCTCCCTCATTGGTCGAACCCCACATATTGTCATCATGCGAATACAAATACTCTTTAGTTTGTTTAATGGGAATATCGTGTTGTTTGGCATAATCAATCTGTTCATCCCGGCCCATACTCCATTCACGTACCGGCGCGATCACTTTCATCGTCGCATCCAACGTCGTGATGTAATTTTCAAAGCGAACCTGATCATTTCCTTTTCCCGTGGAGCCGTGAGCAATGACCTTGATTCCCCGTTCCTTGGCCACACGAACGGCAATCTCCGAGAGCGTCACTCGGGCAAGGGGAGTCGAGAGAGGATAGCCCCCCTGATAATCGGCATTGGCTTTAATTGCCCGGGACAGAAGTTTTTCAGCAAATTCTTCCCTGGCATCAATGACCACCGCCTCCTCGGCACCGAGCTTGATCGCTTTCGCTTTTACCGCCTCAAGATCCTCATGTAATTGGCCCACATCGACCGTAAGTGCCACAATGGAACAGGCATACGCTTCCTGAATCCATTTGAGCATAATGGAGGTATCCAGTCCTCCTGAGTACAGCAAAACACACTTATCAAACGTTCCCTTTTTGGCTTCGTGAGATGCAATTTTCTGATACGTGATTTTTGATTCCATGCCGTGTTCACCTAAAATGAGGTTGTGTACATTTATTGAGCCCTCACCATTTGTTCAAACGTAAGAGCTCACTGTTGAAGGGGATAATAACCCAAGAAGATGAGGGAATTCGATATTATGCGGTGATATATCGATCGACTACGGCGGCACCAACGGCATCCCCCCAGACATTCACTGCGGTCCGAAACCGATCGATCAGCCAGTCAATGGCCAAGAGGAGCCCCAGACCCTCGAGTGGAAGCCCGACGGCCTGAAAGACCACGACCATCGTCACAAGCCCAGCTTCAGGGATCCCTGCAGCGCCAATGGCAGACACCGTCGCCACCACAAACAGGACAATAAGCGCCTCTCCACTTAAGTCAATTCCCCAGGCTTGCGCGATAAACACCGCGGCGACCGCCTCATATAACGCCGATCCATCCATATTGACCGTCGCACCGACTGGAAGGACAAACCGGCTTGATCGACTGCTCACCCCGGCACGTTCGACACCCTCCATGGTCAGAGGCAAAGTTGCAGACGAACTCGCCGTGGCAAACGCGCTGGTGAGAGCCGCGCCAAGCGCGCGCATATAAGGCAAAGGATGACGTCGACCGGCCACATGCAAAATAAGCCCAAGAACAATTCCTGCGTGGATCGCCAATCCCAGAAGTACGGTAACGGTGAATAATCCTAACCCAACTAACAGTGAGACAATACCGTCAAGTCCACCGGCACTCGCTAACCGCCCTGCCACCAAGCCAAACACGCCAATGGGACCGATCCACATCACCAGGTGAATCAACTTCATGATCGCCCCGAAGATCCCTTCAAAAAATTTGAGCACCAAGGTACCATTTTCACCGACCGTCGTCAGAGCCGCCCCGAATGCCAGAGAAAAGATGACCAAGGGCAGCAATTCACCCTGTGAAGCGGACGCGAATAAATTTGGGGAAAGAAATCCCTTTATGAGATCCAGCCATCCGATGTTTACCGCCGCCGCAACTCCGGTCGGGGCCACCGCTGCGGCAATATCGGCTCCCACTCCCGGTTCAATGAGACTGACCAGAATCACTCCCAGCACAATTGCCATGCCTGAGGTGATCAAATAGTACGTCACTGTCACTCCTCCCAACTTACCCAATTGGCGAATATCACCCAGTGATCCAACCCCCTGGATAATCGAAGCCACAATCAAGGGCACCACCAGCATCCGCAACATCCGGAGCCAGAGTTCACCCAGGACTTCCACATGGCGAGCGCCTTCCGGAGCCAGGGCCCCGAGCACCCCGCCAGCGACCGCACCGGTCACCATGAGCCACACAAGAGGACCATGGCCGTTTCCACGATCTAGAGAAAGGGGTTGTTTGGTAATGGGACGAACCTGCAGTTAAGGGGAGGGAAAGTTATTTGGTTTTTTTCGCTAATTTCTGTTGGGGTACCCGGACTCCCCGAGTATTGGCCTTTGCCTGCCTCACAAGGTCATCGGAACTATCGAGAGAAATAATGGGCTCGAGCTTATGATGCAAGTAAATGAGCGCCCTGGAGGGGTCTACACCAATTTGCCAACCAAGATCCTGGTCAGGCTTCAGTTCTTGAATATAGGCAATGGCTGATGCACTGATAAAGGTCTGTCGTTCCCCGGTCAGCGTCGATTGCCTGACTAGTAAAAAAGACATGTTCCACTCCTTTCAATCTTAACAGCCCAAAGGCTTACAACCAGGTGAAGGCCTGTCCCCACCCTTCCTTCGCATGTGCGGTCACATCGGCGATGATTTCGGCCGGAACAGCTTGGAGGTCCCCTACTTCCATCTGATTATAATGAAACGCATAGATATGTGCGGCAAAGTGCTCAAAGGGTAATGACGATTCCCCTGGAATTTCCCAGTGACCGACCACAGACGGCTCAACCCCTCTTCCCCAATTTTGCCGGCCCTCGTTGTTGGGATTGAAAAAATAAACACGAACCTTCCCTTCTTCATCCTCGGCCACACGCTGGATGGAGACGGCATGATATCCTAAAAAAACCCCGTGAACATTGGTAATGAGGAGCCCGACGGGGTTGGGGTATACCAAATCATGACCTCCGTCATACAACGGGTGATGGGTGGCATAAAATAACCGTAAAAAATCTTCGTACCCGGAAACGGTCTGATTAACCATCGTAATGGAAGCCAGACTGGTCGCCACCCACCGGCCATACAAAGCCGGATTCACCCATTTGTGTGGATCCTCACCCCGTAAAGCCGCACGCTTCATCTTTTCATCGTAAATCCGGTCGAGATGGGGCACCAGAATGCGTGAGACGGGATCGAGCTTCAAATCAAATTTCCCTTCCGCGACTCCTCCTCCAATTTGTCCTGATAAAATCGGCGCTCCCTCAAACATAAATTCAACCGTGTCATCCCGAGCCGCGCTGGTCAATAATTGGAGCAAATATCCAGGATCATGGAGACTCCAAAGGCTCAGGGCTCGAGCACCCTGACAGGTCGGGTTATTTCCCTGTCCCACTCCCAGCGGCTGCCCTAATATGGCGATGGCACCACCCACAATGGCCGCATTAGCCGTAATGCCACTCCCCCGAGGTAGCTGTTTCTTGATTACTTGTTGGGCAGTAGGACATAAATCAAGATTAAGCAATTTGGTCAGACCATCAGCGACCTCTGGTCGTGCCAGCAGCATCCGCTCCAACATCTGTTGGAATCCATAAATGATCCAACTGGTGGCAGGATGAATAGTCAGGCGCATCAACTCAAAGACCTTTTCCCGATATTGTTCCATGTGGGCTTGGGCGACCTCGGTCAAATCCAAGGCAAACGCCAGAATTCCGGTTGCCTCATGTTTGAGGACATGCTGAAGGAACGCGACATGGTATTCGCTGGATAACCCGGTCAGCGTCAACAATTTTCCAACGACCTTGGCCTCATTTTCTATCTCATGTGTGGTGGCTTTGGCCAAAAGCTTGCCATAGTTGGAGGGAGAGCCCGCTTTCTTGGCCAGTGGTGTAGGAGGACCTGTGGCCTTGAGGTACCGGTCAAGCCTGGCGGCCAACTTGGGATCAGGATCCCCCTTGATGTTTTCTGCTTGCTCGATCATTTTTAGGGTGAGGCTCACATCAATTGGTCGCTGAGCCACTCGCGCATCGATGTCATCAAGAACCTGTTCCAGCAACCCTTCCGAGGAAATCTCATGCTTAATCATGGCCATTGTTCTGTGCGCCCGTTCATAGACCTTCGGACGAAGGCGAGACTCCTCGGTCTCACTGCCATACAACAAATCGAGATTAAGCCCCATGACCGTCCGTAAAAAGGTTAGGGCTTGCTCCGCAGAAAATTTCGGGTGGGGCGATTCACCTGCTGCAATGGCTAAAACCCGTAGCTCACTCAGCATTTCCAAAGACGAATACTGCCCTTCGGCACGGAGCCCCGCGCCCACCAACGCGGGGAGAAGCCGGTCGGGATGTTCCCAGGGTCCGGCGTGAAAGACCCCAGCGGAGTCAAAGCGATGGGCCTGTGCTCTCACAAATTGTAGTCCTGCGTCGGTTTCAAACAAATCCGTGGCACGACGAATGACCTCTGGCTGGTACTTAGCCTTCACAAATGGCGGCGCCTGTTCCAAGGCCTCAAGGGCCTGAAGTAAGGCTTGCTCCTGACGGGTAGTGGCAGCCTGCAATTCAGTCTGAGCGGAGCCCTCGGATGAATCATTCATAGAAATCATACTCCTCATAACGTTGGACGAGCTCACGCAGAGTTTCCGGATCTTCTCCCGCCAGGAAAACGGTTCCATAATGATTCCCGAATCCCACGCGCTCTGCCACTTTTGGGGTGACGGGTTCAAACATGGTATGCCGGTCCATATACGGATGGGCTTCCAATTCTTTAGGAAACTGAAGTTGATGGACGCTGGCTTTTCGAGGATACACCATCAAGTTGGCCGCAAATATTTTATGGTCTTTTTCTTTTGGGAAAAACCGATCTAATTCTGTTTTGGAGGTATTGGGATCGGAGCATAACAACAGAGCCGCATACGGATTAAACCCATGGGCACGCTGAATGAGTTCGAAAATATGGCCGCCGGGAACACGGGCCGCCACCTCCCCAAAGTGCAACTCCCCCTCCTGGTCCAAGAAATATTCCGGATGAATCATACCATTAACGATGCCAAATGCCTTCAAAAGTTTTTCAATCGCCTTACGAATCTTTGTCCGGTGCTTACTGAGCCTCGGCGTTTCCGGCACGATCTGGGAATAGCCCAAATGCACGTACTCGGTAATGTTCATAAATTCGATTTTCCCCTTATGGATAAAGGCTTCGACTGAAAATTCCTGCCCGGCCAAATGGCTTTCGGCCAGACACGGAAAGGCATCGTCGGGAAGGGAGGTGATGTCTTGCCGGCTTCGAACAAACACATGGCCCACACTGCCCGCCGCCGACAGAGGTTTTAGATGAACCGGTTCTGGCGCTTCCTCCTGCAAGCGGAGTCTGGCCTCATTGATGTCATCAAAAAACGCGAGAGCTTCCTCCCGCGAGCGAATCTCTTCAAACACCCCGACTCGAATGCCATTCATTTGGGCATTGCGCTTCATCATGGCCTTGTCACGGAACAGCAGTGCCCGTTGGAAGGCACGTGGGTCTTTCAGCAGGCGGGTATTGAGTGACCCGGCCCATTCCACCGTTTCTTCATACAGGGGTACTGCATGACTCACCCCTCGCTCAACCAATTTTTCATAGAGTCGGTCGGAGTTGTGGTTGTGGACATAATAGTCCCAGGTCACCACATCAACCCCATCCTCTTTCAATGCGATATCAAAACCCTCCGGCACCACCGCGACGAAGGGAATATTGTGCTCCTTTGCGGCTTCCATCGTTTCCAGGCTATAGCCGAGCAGAGCCACCGGCGCCCTCTTTCCTACCCGGGCTTTTTTGACCACTGGTGCGTTCTTTTCCATGCAGACCTCCTTTAGTGGGGGACATCTCGAATAAACTCCTCCATCCTGTCCCCGTTTACAGACAAATGGAAGAAGAACCCATCAGCAATAGAGAATCGCTTGTTTGTGAGGGAAGGAGTGTTAGAACAGATATTGGTACAGTTCAAAACCCTCTTCATAGTAGGGTTTCAACCAACCGCCGCGCCACTCTAAGACTTGCTCACGAGTGGTCGCAATGCATTCAAAGCCGAAACGACGATAAGAGCGCGTGGCCCAGTAGGCTTTGGGATGGGCAATTAACACCATGCCGCGTTTTCCCTCCCGCCAAGCCACATCACGGACGTGATTAAGTAATTGAGGCCCAAACCCTTTGCCGGTTTGGTGATCATACACATAGATATATCCGATATAAAACATGTCTCCGACTGACTGCGTAGACACGATGCCTACCGGTGCCTGCTCTTCCCGCCCGATATAAAACTGCCGCCGGGCAAACTCTCTCTCTCCCCAGGATTCATCCACCTCATGCTGGGCCATATCTTTTTCATGGAGAAACGGCCGGTACCAGTCGGCAGATGAACGAAGGATGTTGGCCGCAATCACCATTTCATGACGTTTGGCCGGCTGAATATCCAACCGCCGTTGGGTAGTCCTCTTCCCATTTCTTCGATGTAGCCGTTCCCCAATTTCCGTTTGATTTTGCATCATGAAGATCGATCCTTTTTTAAAAATTTTTTGCCATGGACTTATGCTCTTAACGAGTCAAGCCGGAGGTCTTGTCTATTCTGTTTAATGGTTTTCAGAGAAAAATTGGTGTGAGCATCCGTTCCTTCACACCGGCATTTTCCCAATCGATAAAATGGTAAAAGCTTGTATATTTGTGACGAAAACTAAGGGGACACTTCCTTTGGTTTTCGTAATTTACGGGGCAAATGCCAAGATACTGCTAACATTTTTCTTTTCTCCTCTAGCACAGGTATTCGGGGGCAACCAGACAAATTGGTCCCGCATTGCCCGCATTGAATGACAGACATTCGACCAATCTTTTTTTGTTAATTTTATGGCAGTCGAGAAACTTCCTTGATCCATACCTCAAGATACCTATATATATACCTCGCAAGACCTGTTCCATCAGTTAACCCGTTGATTTACGTGATTTTGGGGAATTTTGGGACTGTTATGTCCCTATATTTGGGACATACTTGACTCATTTAATTATTATGAGACACAATTGTCTCAATGACAGAAACTTCTTCCATAGTAATCATGGGTTCCACGGATCTGGAAAAGGCCTTAAGTCGTGAAGGACTTGGAGTCGTACGGCTGGAAACCCCGGAAAATGTGAAAACCTTGGAGATTGGATCTCAGACACGCCTGGTCATACTCGATGGACAGTACCTTGGAGACTCCCTGGTGTTTGACATGATGACGACCATACAAGAACACAGACCCTATCTTGATGTCTTGGTGTTTAAACCGGGAGCCGATGCAGCCTACGTCCATTCAGTTTTGAAAAACGGGGCATCGGATGTGATTTATGAGGATTCGCATGAAAAACTGCATCAAGCCATAGAGGCCATTCAGACCAATCAAAAGGTTTCTCCGGATACACCGGATTTGCGTGATACGCGTAAAAGACTGGGAAGCTTTGAAGGCATTCTCAGCCGTAACGGAGTCATGTGGGATATTTTCGAAACCATTACCCGCACCGCGAGCTCTGACGCCACCGTGTTAATTGTGGGGGAAACCGGAACGGGGAAAGACTTACTGGCCCGGGCGATTCACCGGCAGTCCGGGCGAACCGGGCGATTTGTGGCGGTCAATTGCAGCACGATCAGTCCGGAAATTATTGAATCGGAACTGTTCGGCCATGAACGGGGGGCTTTCACCGGCGCCCACCAACAAAAGCAGGGATTATTTCGGTATGCCGATGGCGGCACCATCCTTCTGGATGAGATTGGGGATATGCCGGTTCAAACCCAACTCAGTCTTTTGCGGGTCTTGCAGGAACAAACGGTGAGACCGGTTGGATCTCATCATGAAGTGCCCATTGATGCCCGTGTCATTGCCGCGACGAATGCCTCATTGGCCAACGCGGTCCAAACCGGCTCCTTTCGCGAAGACCTCTTTTACCGATTGGATGTCATCCGGTTAGAAGTGCCCCCGTTACGAGAGAGACCGGAGGATATCCTCTATATGTTTGGGCATTTTCTGAAACGCGTGTGTGCGGACTATGGAATGGACTGTCCGGAATTACACCAATCCTTCATGGATCTCCTCTTAGAGCAGTCCTGGCCAGGCAATGTGCGACAACTGGAAAACCTCACGCAACGCCTGGTGTTAAAAGGGCACACCCGGGAATTGACTGCGGAAGACCTGGCCGAAGTCTTGTATTCCCAGGATATCCCAGGGTCCTCCCCGGCTCTTCCAGCTCCTGAAACGGAAAGCGTGGATCAGCCTGTTCAAAGCCAAGGTGATCACTCTCCGTCTATCGACCCGTCCCTCACGCTGGCCACCTACCTCGAGCCACACCTCACTACTCTTGAAAAGGAGTATTTGGAAACAGTGCTGTCAGAAAATAGTGGTCGCATTGCCGAGTCGGCCAATCAGGCCGGCATTAGCCGACGGACGCTCCTGCGCAAGCTCAAGGCCTACAACATCGACAAACAATATTTTCGACAGAAGCATTCAGCACCACAAGAGTAATCCTATTTTCTGGAATGGATGAGGGGAAAAGACATTTAAGGATCGACATACCGCTCACGGAGATAGCTCAACAAATCTTCGACATGGTCCCGGGTTCCTACGGCTTTTTGTAAAAGGTCCGGGGTTTCATGCAGGTGACCCTGGCGATGGATCCGCTCCCGCAAGAATTTCAGGATAGTCACAAAATCTCCCTCTTCGATGCGGTGCTCCAGATCCGGAAAGCTTTTACGTAAGACGGCAAAGAGGGATGCCGCGTAGAGATTTCCCAGGGTGTAACTCGGAAAATACCCAAAGGCCCCACCTGCCCAATGGGCATCCTGCAACACACCTTCTGCATCATCCTTTGGTCGCACTCCCAGGAATTGCTCACTCAATCGAGTCCATTCGGCTGGAACATCCTCAACCGTGATGCGTCGCTCCAACAGAGCGACCTCCATTTCAAACCGGAAAATGATATGCAGGTTATAGGAAACTTCCTCCGCAAAAATCCGAATGCTTCCCGATGTCACCCGGTTGGAGACGAGGAAGACCAATTCGGGATCAAAGGCCTTGTCAGGAAAATGTCGGGCGAACACCGGTCGCAGCCACCGATAAAATCCCCGGGATCGTCCAATCATGTTTTCCCACAGACGGGATTGTGATTCATGCATGCCGGTTGACGTCGCCGCATATACGGCTGATCCACCCTGTCCCTCCGGAATACCCTGCTCGTACAGCGCATGCCCGAGTTCATGCATGGTGGCCGCCAACCCGCTGAGCAGATCCCGTTCGTGAACATGTGTAGCAATACGCACATCCCCGCTGCCCACACGGCATGAAAATGGATGCTCCGCCTCGTGCAACGCTCCCCGTGTCGTGTCGTATCCCACCGCCTTAACGATATCCTGGTGCATCGCCAATTGTGTGGCCTTATCGAAATAATCGTTGAAGGCGACCGATTCTTTCCTGGCCAGAGCCTGGCGCCGGATATCGGACAAGCCTTGTTGCAGCGCGCCAAACATCCGGCGTAAATCCTCGACGGTCGTCCCGGGGTCATAGTCTTCAAGAAGGACATCATAGGGATGTCGATTGGAGTCAATGGCTTGTGCCCGCTCGAGTGCCAAATCCACATTTGTCTGTAGGCTCTCGGCAAATAAGCCATAATTTTTTTCTTTTTTCGCTTCTCCCCATGCGGCGACGCCACTCGCGCTGGCCTTCGCGATCCTGCTGGCGAGTTTCGACGGCACACAGGTAGCCCGGCGGTAGGTTCGGCGCATATTACGAACCGCGGCTTGCTGCTCCGGAGTCGAATCAGGTAGAGCTGCCACCGCCTCAATGAGTTCACCCAATCGAGCTGACGTGGCTTGTTCGTGATACAACCGTCCGATCAACTCACTCTGTTGGGCACGGCCCCCTGCCGACCCTGAAGGCATGGTCACTTGCTGATCCCAACCCAGAAGCCCTCCAATGCCGGCCAGAGTATCCAGTTCGGCGATCTGCTGAGACAGCTCATCCCATGCTGCTGTGGTCATATACTATTCCCTTCTATCGACTAAATGATTGGCAGGGGGGCGGTTGTAAAAACCCGCCAGCGGCGTTCTCTCCATTTTTCCGTGCTCACGTACTGGAAGTACGCTCTGCGCGCAAAACAAAAGGTGTGCCCTTCGGGACACGGCAGGCAATTTGCGGCCTTGCTGTACGAACCCTTTGGGAAGACTCAGGGCTTGCTTTTTTGAACCGCCCCGAGGTCTCTGATAGGCCACGTCCCTGGGAGCCAAAATGCCATTGGAAACTATTTTGTTCAACACTCCATAGGAAGATCGAGTATCCACGAGAGGGTTATGAAACCATTCACATGGTTTTTCCCTTAATGCTTGCGAAACGCCTGGGCAAGGTTCTCACCGGCTTGCTTGAGCACCTGGCTTGTTTTGGCAAAGGCAAAACGGACGAGGTGTTGTCCCAGATCTGTGGCCTGGTAGTAAAACGCGCTGCCCGGAACCACCGCCACCTTCGCCTCAGTGATCAACCATGTGGCAAACGATTGGGAATCACCCTGATGTTCCCAAGGCCCATAGCCGGCTAAAAGATAATAGGCCCCCTGGGGAGAATAGGGCTCAAATCCACTGTCGGTCAAAATCTGCATAGTGAGTTCCCGACGCCGAAGGAATCTGGCTCGTAGATCGGTGTAGTAGGTCTCGGGTAAGGCCAAAGCCGTGATCGCCGCATATTGGAAGGGCGTGGGAGCACAGATCGTGAGGTAATCATGTACCGTGCGGATTGCGGTCGTCACATCCTTTGAAGCCAGAACATACCCAAGGCGCCACCCTGTTGCCGCGTAGATTTTTGACAGGCCTCCGGTGACGACCAGACCTTTCCAATCGGGCGCCAGGGTGGCCGGGGCAATATGCCGATAGGGTTCGTAATATAAATGATCATAGATTTCATCCGTTACCACATAGATCCCATGCTGATCGGCCAGAGCCAGGATGGCGTTCAGTTCATCCCGCGTGAACACATGGCCGGAGGGATTATGGGGAGTATTCAGGATTATCGCCCTGGTGCGAGGGTTGATGGCAGATCGCAGTTCATCCAGAGGTACCGCGTAATCAGGCGGACGAAGCGTGACAAACCGGGGCGTCCCGCCGGCAAAATACACAGCCGGAACATAGTTTTCGTGTGCGGGTTCAATGATGATGACCTCATCGCCACTCTCGACTAACGCCAGCATGGCCGCCACAATCGCTTCCGTCACACCACAGGTAATGGTGATCTCTGTCTCGGGGTCAAAAGTCAAACCATGTCGTTCGTGCACATGTCCGGCAATGGCTTCGCGTAACTCCGCTAATCCCCAGGTCACCGAATATTGATTGTGATCATTGGTAATGGCATCGATTGCGGCTTGCTTCACCACAGGTGCGGTGGGAAAGTCGGGACGGCCTTGAGCCAGATTAATCGCCTCATGCTCCATGGCAATCCGCATATTTTCGCGAATCTGCGATGGCCCGATCCGATCAAGCCTGGAGGGAGGATTGAAGGTCATGGGTGTATTCGTATCACCAAACAGTGGCATGGCTTACCTTCATATTGAGAAATGAATAAATATACAGGGAGAGCCGGCTATTCCATTCGCCGGCCGTGCATGAATAGATAATATGTAAATACCTGAGAGACCCGTCAGAATAGGGGATCTCATGGAAGTTCTTCAACTTCCCAATGAAACCAGCCATGAAGACATATGTGGTGGATAAAAAAGAATGTGATTCGGAGGCTGTTGAATATTCCGCGTGCTTGCCTTTTCATCTTTAGATTCTTTAACAGGACCTCGCACGTGGAAAACAAGGGAGTGTTCAAAAAGGCTCGTCCAGCAAGGCCGCAGCCGTTTGGGCGAGCGGAGCGTACGAAGGAGTACCTGAGCACGACCACGCGGCGAGAACGCCGCTGGCGGCCTTTTTCAACACTCACTTAGGGAAGGGGAGAGTCCAGAGTGAGCACCTCCCGCAACTGGTCAAGCAGTATTTGCTTGCCTTCCCCGGTGTAGGCAGACAGGAAAAGCGGGTCCTCCTCCATGCCCAAACCCTCACGCAATTCACGAAGCGCGGCCTGGCGGTGACCCCTTGTGACCTTATCCGCCTTGGTGGCCACTACCATCACGGGTATCTTCAACCTCATGAGCCACTCAACCATCGCCTGATCCGATTCCTGCACCCGGCGGGAATCCACCAGCACCACCACACCCTGTAAGTTCTTGCGTGTCCGCAAATATTCTTCAATCAGGGGACCCCAGAGCTCTCGAATCCGTTCAGGCACTTTGGCAAATCCATATCCGGGCAAATCGACTAGCATGAACCGGGGACCGTTCGTGACAATCTCAAAAAAATTAATGGTTTGCGTTTTTCCTGGGGTCTTGCCGACCTTGGCTAACCCTTTGTGATTCACCAAACAATTAATGGCCGACGATTTCCCGACATTGGAGCGGCCGACGATGGCCACTTCCGGAAGTGTCGGTTTCAGAAATTGCTCAACCGTCCCGCAACTCGCCTTGAATTCAGCAGAAAAGATTTTAAACGCTCCCACGAAGAGTTCCTCTTTTTTATTTACAGACTTACTGAGTAATTGACGCCCATCTTGCATGGCCCATCAACAGGATGGGACAAATCCTATCTCTATCTTAGGAAGCCACCGTTTCCCTATACCACTCATTAAACAATCGGCTCCCTGCTGAAAGCGTGGCTTCTTCATCCCGAATCCAGCGGCTGATCAGTCCCAACGCACACAGCGTATCCGCAACAGGCTTAATCGTCGGCAGTCCAATTGCCCGCGCCACCTCTCTCGGGTTCACCGGTTTGTCGGCTTCAATCACAAAGGCCAGCACTTGATGTTCGAGGGGTTCCCGCAGTTGATTCACACAGTCCTGGAAAAAAGAAAAGAGGTATTTTTTCACCTCACTGACAATATGTTCCGTCGGAACATGGAGACCTTCACGCAGGAATGCAGCCTGCAACAGCTTGAAGTTATAGGGATGAGTCCCTGCATAGGTGAGGATAGTGGAATGTTGTTCGGTGGAAAGGTCCGGATTGAATAACTGTTGTGCCTCCTTTTCCAAAAACACCGACAAGGGGATCAACTTCAGTGTGTGTGGCAAATCGCCTCCTCTTACCACCTCCCGCCAGGCTCGTCCTCCGGCAAAGACTGTGGAACCTCCAGGCAAAAGATCAATGTCTGAAAGCGAACAAGCCTTCCCTTCAACCAGCCGATCACAGTTATCAAGAAGAAGAATGGTGTCAGGATTTGGCGGGCGGGAGTGGAATCGTTTCCAATCAGCCTCGTCGGCAACATCCACATACAAGGCTGACGGCCCGGTGGACCTTGGAGACGGCCCCGCATGATTCATTTGGCAGGCGAGGTGAAGCAGCAACGAAGTTTTTCCTAATTTTGGCCCACCAACAAGGCTTAAGGATTCTCCCCGTTCCAACCGCCGCAACATATTGCGGACTAATCCCTCACGGCCTTTGAAATCTCCAGGCCGAAAAACCGGCCTCGCCGGATCTGATGGGAACTGATCAATAGTGTTGGACATAACAGGGAGTGTAGAAGCTCACTCCAAGGTTGGCAACGAAAAGGTCATGTTAAAAAGTGTGTATGGGAAAATTTCGTCCAAGATAGAGAGCTGACTAGTAAAAATGGGGAATTTTAAAAACCGACGGGGGGGACCCTAATTGAGAGATTTTCGGCTAAAGACAGAGATATTTTTAGGAGTTCTCCTTACAAGTATCACCACCTTTACTTTCTGGTGGGGGTGGGAACGGGGAGAATTCCTCTGCTTGATTTGGAGCACTTGGGATAGAAATAGGAAGTGGATTTCGTCCACTTAGGAGATTTATTGCCAACGTTCGTAAATATCTTTGTTGAAGGTCGTCATCGTGCCAACCTTGAGGAATATAGTTACTTTCAAAAATATCGAGTTGCTCCATTTTAATGTTCAGCACCTTCGCAATTTCATGAAGTAATTTAGTTAATAGTTTTCGAAAAGTTTCTTGTTTCTGTTGGAATGCCCTTTCCTCTTTAGTAGGAGGGAAAGGCGTGCTTAGCTCCTTCAGATACCCCTTCCAAGCGGCAATAACCTTTCCCTCATCCGTGAATTCCACCTCGACAAGATTTAAGGCCCCGACATGGTCATAGGAAATGACAAGACCTCGTGTCCTCATCAGGGTGCGAAATATTTCCATTCTTCTTTGCTTAGTATCTTCGAGACTGGTGAGATATCGCGCTAAGGCTACTCCAATTAACGGTCCAATAATAATTGCAAAAATGGTTGCTATAGTCGTCCCATCCATTTAAATATCTCTTAACTTTCTAAAGATGATATTGATCGGCCCAGTTGGCGTTTTCATTGGAAATGCCCTGCCATTACCAAAATCAGGCGGTAATGATAATGGCATAACCCAGGAGGCTGGCTCAGAACCCGTTGCAGCACCAGTTACAAGCTGAATCCCGGGAGGCGCATTTAAAACCACCTCGCCTATTAGAAACTGTTTTTCATTGTTAACTGTGTAGTGTCCGTCATATGAACCGCCAGTATTATCAGCTCCAACAAGTATTCCATCTTTTAGAACAATGACCCCGAATCCTTGTCCAGAAACTCCGGTAAAAAATATAGAGTAAAATCCGTCAATCATGCCTTAATCTGTTTTCTTTTCTTGGAATAGTATGGATATGAAATACGTTGTTATGACCTTAAAATTATTTTATATTATTCGACAACAAGGAAATAGGGAAAGGGAATTGGTCCAAAAGGTATTTTATCCATTTTGGTTTTGGAAACAGAGGACAGTCTGTTCGGCCAAATCGGAAACAAAATTTATCATTCCTAAAATATTCCCAGTCCAGCGTGCGAAAAACGTCCATGATCACTGGTCAAGGCCCACTGAATCCTAGGATCGAGACTCTTTCATGGCGCGGTCGATTTCGCGACCGGCTTCCCGCTTTTTGATGGTGTCCCGCCGGTCGTAGTTTTTCTTCCCTCGCCCAAGGGCGAGTTCCAGCTTGACCCGCCCTCTGTTATTGAAATAGAGGCGAAGCGGGACGAGGGTAAGTCCTTTCTGTTGGACTTTTTCCCCTAACCGCTCGATCTCTTTCTTATGCAACAGCAGGGTTCTTGGGCGTAACGGCTCGTGATTCATTTGATTGCCATGACTGTAGGTGCCGATATGGCAGTTATGCAGGATGGCTTTGCCATTGATGATAGCGGCGTAACTCTCCTTCAGATTCAGGCGTCCCTCCCGTAAGGCTTTGACTTCGGTCCCGACCAGGACGATACCGGCTTCGACCTTCTCTTCTATCATGTAGTCATAGAAGGCCTTCCGGTTGGTGCTGAGGACTTTACTGGAGGGATCTGTTTTTTGTTTTGCCATGCCTGATTTTCCTTAGCGGACTGTTGAAAAATGTCGCCAGCGCCGTTCTCATTGCTTCGAAGGGCTCAACGTACCTACCCGGTACGCCTCGCCCTCCTCGCGGCTTGCGGCCTTGCTGGACGACCTTTTTGAACAGCCCCTCTTTCTTCTATTGGCTACCTATCAAAGTCACCTGAAATAACGGATTATTAATTATTCATCACCCCTACAAGATGCCAGGGAAAAGGATCTCTCCCTGGGGTCAAGATGACAGAATGGGTGCCAAACGGATGAATCAACCAGGACAGTACGATACAATACCCTCACAATGAGTTCCTTTGAATCGATCCAGAGTCTTATTCAAGATTTTTCCAAAGGGAATCCGCTCGGCCTCAAACTGTCCGAGGTCCAACTCCAACAGGAGTGGGAACATCTTGTGGGTGCGACGATGGCCAAACATTCCTACCCTGAGAGTATCCGCTTTAAAAAATTGCATCTGGTGGCGGATAACTCAATTTGGCTTCAGCAGCTCATGTTTTTGAGACCGGCCATTTTGGAAGCCATTCATTCGATGATGCCGGAACTGGGCTTAACGGAGGTCGTCTTACGCATCGGCTCCATTCCTCAATCCCCGCCTCAACCGGATCCACTACCCCAGGACCCTCCCCATTTTGTCGGTGAACCGTCGCCCTTTGCCACCGGCTTAGCGAAACGGCTGAGTAATCCTGACCTCCAAACCCTCCTCTCTCAGACTATCACTAAAGCCCTTGCTGAAGCATCGCCCTCGACTAGGGAGCCGGGGAAGACGTCTGATTATGAAGACTTGCCTCCTCCCACGTCTCTTGAAACACCCACTGCATCGTAAGCGTTCGATCTTTTGACCCGCTTCGGTTCCAGGGGCCGATCCATCCCGCCTGACCGTCCGCATCGGCACGATACCCGGCTCGCACAGCAGCTTCAAAGTTTTTCCGAAAGGTTTTTTCCGAATCGTCATCGACCTCATTGGCGACATACCGGTGAAGGTTATCCGGCTCGGTCCAGAATGGATCTGAAAAAATGAGGATTTGTAACGTTTGGTATCGTCCGCGAGGATCGTCGGAAGTGGTGGGGCGGATTTTCATGTCCGCGAAATCACGGGTGGCCCTGCCGACATCGCCAAACCGCCTGACCAGGGTTTGTATTTCGGGATCACTGGTATAGGGGGGCACATGGACGGCCACCAACGATCCCTCTTGAGCTCCGATACTATAGGGCGGGATGGACCGGTCCGGCCGGGAGAGGAACATGCCGAGGGAGATGACAAAAATCCCTCCGATCAAAATGCCTAATCCCATTAGGACGATGGGATCGAACTTTTTGCGCCTTGCTGGTTGGCCGGGGGATTTGTGAGGGGAATCCAACCTAAACCCTTCCCTCAGGCAATCGCTTCCTTCTGCTTCCTCTTGTGAGCCGGGGAAGATGCAAGCGGGGGAGTAATTGAAGAAGAACACGCGGGTGAGATGACCGTTCAATTTCTCTGGTCATCTCGGAACACACCGGCGTCTTCGGCTTGCTGTTCTGAGAGGGTCGCGTGAACTTATTCCGTTGAGGAGGCCGGTTCATCTGGCATCTCGCCATTGAGTTCATCCGGATCGGGTAGATCGCCTTCATCTGTCTCAGCGAGTTTGGCGACGCCCACCACCCGATCGTCATCGGGCAAGTGGATCAGCCGTACCCCTTGGGCATTGCGTCCGATTTCTCTGATATCTCCCATGCGGGTGCGAAGGATCATGCCCTCTGCGGACATGAGCATAATCTCATCGGATTCCCAGACTTGATGGAACGAAATGGCCGGGCCGTTTTTCTCCGTGACTTTGACGCTGATGACGCCTTTTCCAGCCCGTGATTGGAGCCGATATTCCTCTACCTGTGTGCGTTTACCATACCCGCGTTCGGTGACGGTCAGAATGGAGGATTGCGTTTGACTGGTAATCGTGACCATCCCGATAACCTCATTGCTCGCCACCAACGTGATGCCCCTGACTCCACGGGCCGTTCGTCCAACCGGACGGACA
Source organism: Candidatus Nitrospira neomarina (assembly GCF_032051675.1). NCBI lineage: Bacteria > Pseudomonadati > Nitrospirota > Nitrospiria > Nitrospirales > Nitrospiraceae > Nitrospira > Candidatus Nitrospira neomarina. Next base: position 3,619,999 of record NZ_CP116968.1, on the reverse strand, counting down.
TCTTCCTCACGAAAGCGAATAACAATGCCCATTCGGGTGCCCAGGAGAATTTCTCTCGTGCCATCTGTGATATCCACGCCGATGAGCCGGTCGCCTTCCTCCAGGGTCAACGCAATAATCCCCCCCTGCCGGGGATGGCTGAACGCGGCCAGATCGGTTTTTTTGATATAGCCTTTTTGCGTCGCCATCACAACATATTGGTCTTCGGCAAACACCCGGACCGGCAGAGTCGCGGTGACCCGCTCGCCCTGGCTGATGGTCAACAAATTCACAATGGCTTTCCCTTTGCTGGACCGCCCGACATCGGGCAATTGATAGACCTTGAGCCAGTACACGCGACCGGCATCGGTGAAGAACAACAGGTAATCATGGGTTGAGGCCGTAAAGATTTGTTCGACGAAGTCCTCTTCCTTGACCCCCATGCCGACTTTCCCTTTTCCACCCCGGCGTTGGGCCCGATAGATGGAAACGGCATTCCGCTTAATATAGCCCGCATGTGTAATGGTCACGACGACTTCTTCCTCCGCGATCAAATCTTCCATTTGCAGCTCGGCTTCGGCAGGAAGGATCTGTGTTCGTCGCTCATCGGAATATTGTTCTTTGATTTCGACTAATTCCTGTTTCACGATTTGTCGCACCATCGCATCGGACGCTAATATGGTGCGCAAATGGGCAATGCGGGAGACCAGTTCGTTATATTCCTGTGTGAGCTTGTCCTGTTCCAGTTGGGTCAAGCGTTGCAACCGCATTTCCAGGATGGCCGTGGCCTGCACCTCGCTCAAGGTAAACTGGCTCATCAAGCCCTGGCGAGCGGTTTCCGGAGAAGACGCTCCACGGATGAGAGCAATGACTTCATCCAGGAACTCCAGGGCTCGTCTCAAGCCTTCTAAGATATGGGCGCGTTCTTCGGCTTTGCGAAGGTCGTACGCCGTCCGGCGAATCACCACTTCTTTACGGTGCTCAAGGAACGCGGCCAGAATCTGTTTGAGGGTCAGCACCTCAGGCCGGTTCCCCACCAGGGCCAACATGATGACCCCGAAGGTCGTTTGCATCTGGGTGTGTTTATAGAGTTGATTCAGTAACACCGCCGCGTTTTCGTTTCTCTTGAGTTCGATCACCACGCGGAGTCCATCGCGATCGGATTCGTCGCGAAGATCGGAAATCCCTTCAACCCGTTTTTCGTGGATAAGTTCGGCGATCTTTTCTATCAGCTTGGCCTTGTTGACCTGGTACGGCAGCTCCGTCACGATGATACGCGACCGCTCGGTACGTTCATCCACCTCGATTTCAGCTTTCGCCCGAAGAGACAGAAGACCTCGTCCCGTTTCATAGGCGTCTTTGATCCCTTGCGTGCCATAAATAAAACCGGCGGTGGGGAAATCGGGCCCCGGAATGCATTCCATGAGTTCGCGAATGGTCACCTCGGGCCGTTCAATAAGGGCAATCAGCGCGGCGACGACCTCGCCTAAATTATGCGTGGGAATATTGGTGGCATACCCGACCGCAATGCCTCCTGCTCCATTGACTAACAGATTCGGAATACGAGCTGGCAGCACGATGGGCTCTTGGGACGATTCATCGTACGTCGGGGTAAAGTTGACGGTCTCGCGGTCGATATCGACCAACATTTCTTCCGCCAGCTTGGTTAAGCGGGCTTCGGTGTAGCGCATGGCTGCGGGCGGATCACCATCAACCGACCCATAGTTCCCCTGGCCATCCACCAAGGGATACCGCATATTGAAATCCTGGGCCATACGAACCAACGTGTCGTAAATGGCTGAATCACCATGCGGGTGATAGTTACCCATGATTTCGCCGACAATTTTTGCGGATTTCCTGTAGGGCTTCCCGGCAGCCAGACCCATTTCATTCATGCCATACAGGATGCGCCGATGAACCGGCTTGAGCCCGTCTCGCACATCCGGCAACGCCCGCCCGACAATGACGCTCATTGCGTAGTCCAAATAGGACAAACGCATTTCATCTTCAATGGCGACTTGCGTCAGACGTGGTTCAACCGGCATACGTCACTCCTCGAAAGGGCTCATCACCCTTCATGGTCTGCACTTTGACTTGATGTACTCTGGCTCAACATTCGGGGTCACACAACCAAACGCAGGCACCTGCTAGACATCCAAATTTCGAACTTCCAGGGCATGCTTTTGAATGAAATTCCGGCGGGGCTCGACTTCATCACCCATCAAAATAGTAAAGATTTCATCCACTCCCGTGGTATCTTCTAAGGTCACCTGAAGGAGACTCCGGGTCTCTGGATTCATCGTGGTGTCCCACAATTGTGTCGGATTCATCTCGCCCAATCCCTTGTATCGCTGAATGGACATACCCTTTTTCCCGGTTTCTAAAAACTCTGTCACGAGATCCTGACTGGTGGAAAATTCCGTTTCCATCTCTTTGCGTTTTAAGCGGTAGGGTGGTCGCCCCAATCCCAAGGCCGAAGGAGCGATCTTTTGTAATTCCCTGAAATCTGCAGATCCCACCATGTCGTGAGTCAGATTCAAAAATTTCTGACTGCCATTCCCTGCCACCCGACACAGGATATGGTGGGCCTGATGCTCTTCATCGGTCTGAATCGTCAGTTCCACGGTTCCTTCGGGGAATGCGAGGCGAAGCCGGCGTGTGGCCTCCTCGATCACTACTTCCAAGTCGCCACGGTTTTTTAACAAATCCTTGGTTAATTCCGGAAAATCCACTAACACGCGGAGCAGCGACGGCTCTATTTGCTTTTGCCCCTGACGGATTAAGAGCCCTTCAAATGCCACCAGCTTATCTAATATCGGAATGAGTTCATCCCTGGTCACGAATTGGTTTTGTTCCGGAAGAAAGAGTTGGGTATCCTCCACGGCGAGATTAGACAAATAGGTATTCATCGCCGCTTCATCTTTGAGATACTTTTCGCCTTTCCCTTTTTTGACTTTAAACAAGGGAGGCTGGGCAATGTAGATATAGCCCCGCTCGATCAGTTCCGGCATTTGCCTGAAAAAGAAAGTCAGGAGAAGAGTCCGGATATGGCTGCCATCGACATCCGCATCAGTCATGATAATAATCTTGTGGTAACGGGCTCGATTGATATCAAAGGCATCTTTATCTTCCTTGCCTTTTTCTGCGTCCTCTCGTGGCCGACCGATTCCGGTTCCGATGGCCATGATAAGCGTTCGAATTTCCTCACTGGCGAGCATTTTATCGAATCGAGCCTTTTCGACATTCAGGATCTTGCCCTTGAGAGGAAGGATCGCTTGTGAACGTCGATCGCGACCCTGCTTTGCCGATCCACCGGCCGAATCACCCTCCACCAGATAGAGTTCACTGAATTGGGGATCCTTTTCGGAGCAGTCAGCCAATTTTCCTGGCAGTGATCCGCCATCCAACGCGCCTTTTCTTCGAATCAGTTCTTTGGCTTTTCTTGCGGCTTCCCTGGCCCGTGCGGCATCCACCGACTTCCCGACGATTTTTTTTGCCACCGAAGGATTTTCTTCTAAGTACGATCCCAAGGCTTCATTGACGGCCGACTCCACAATGCCCTTAACCTCACTATTGCCTAATTTGGCTTTGGTCTGGCCCTCAAATTGCGGATTGCGGATTTTCACGCTCACTACGGCGGTTAACCCTTCTCGAACATCTTCTCCACTCAGCGATTCCGAATCTTTTTTAAATAAATCATTGGCAGTGGCGTAACTATTGATGGTACGCGTCAAGGCCGACTTAAATCCGATGAGATGCGTGCCGCCCTCACGGGTATTAATATTATTGGCGAAGGAATATAAATTCTCTGAATACCCTTCGTTATATTGAAGGGCCAACTGGAGAATCATCTCGGGCTTTTCCACTTCCACGACAATGGGAGGATGGATGGGAGATTTGGCTTCATTCAGATGCTCGACGAAGGAGACGATTCCTCCTATGTAACAAAACACCTGCTCTTTTTCTTTTCCCGCCCGGTCATCCTTTAAACAGATCTCCAATCCTTTATTGAGAAAGGCCAATTCACGAAGTCGTTGAGCCAGGACATCAAAACTAAATTCGACAGTTTCAAAAATGAGAGGATCCGGCTTAAAAATAACTTTCGTTCCGCGTTTTTTGGTGATCCCTGCGACCGTTAATGGAGTCTGCGGTTTCCCACGTTGATACTGTTGTTCGAAGACTTCCCCGTTTTGCCAAATTTCCAACTCCAACCATTCCGAGAGGGCATTCACGACCGATATGCCTACGCCATGTAACCCACCCGAGACTTTGTAGGCACCCTCTTCAAATTTTCCGCCCGCATGGAGGACGGTCAATGCGACTTCAGCGGCCGATTTTTTCTGGGTGGAATGCATGCCGGTGGGAATCCCTCTTCCATTATCCGAAACCATGACACTGCCATCCACTTGGAGCACGACCTGTATTTCATTTCCATAGCCGGCCATGTGTTCATCCACACTATTATCAACAACCTCATACACCATATGGTGCAGACCATCGACCCCCGTGCTGCCAATATACATGGCCGGTCGTTTTTGCACCGCTTCCAGTCCTTCCAGGACGCGGATCTGATCGGCATCGTACCGAGTATCCGAATGTTGGCGGTCTGCAGAGGGGGCAGATTCTTGGCTAGGGTTTTTTGCGGATTCCATACAATTTTAGGCTTTGACTGCGTGTGGAAGAAGGAATGTCTGTTGGGTCAAATCCGTCAAACCTTCACGGGCATCACCACGGCTTTGAACGTGGGATTACCCTGCTCCTGAATCAAACACGGGCTTAAGGGTGTTTCCATTTGAAGGGTCAGCGTTTCCGTTTCAATGACGGATAAGACATCCAGGAAATACCTGGCGTTGAAACCCGTGGAAAAACTTTCTCCCACAAATTTAGCCGGGATGTCTTCATCCGCTTCCCCCAAATCCGGGCTTTTTGAAGAAAGATGAATGTGATCGGGATTGATGGACAGTTTCACGGCATGGGCTTTATCTTTCGAAAGGATTGCCACTCTTCGAAGTGCACCCTCCAAATCGGACTTGTTGACAGTAACTTTTTTAGGACTTTCTTTCGGTACCACCTGCTGGTAGTTGGGATAGGTCCCCTCCATAATCCGTGAGGTTAACACCAACCCGCTTTTCCGAAAGATCAACATATTTTTCGTAAACCCAAGGAACGGTTGTTCGTCGTCTTCTTCCAAAAGTCGCCGGATTTCTATGGCGGCTTTTTTGGGAATTATGACCTTAATTTCTGCTGAGGGAATAGCCGCTTTCTCGGGAGTCACTTCCTGCTCAGCCCAGGCTAATCGATGTCCGTCGGTTCCCACCAAACGAAGCGTCACTGTGGCTCCCGAAGGAATCAGGGTGAGAAGAAGACCGTTTAACACATAACGTGTATCTTTTTCCCCCACGGCAAAGACGGTCTTTTTCAGAAGCTGCAACAGTCCCTGCGCGGGGAGTGCCATCAACCCTTCCCGCTCAATAGTTGGAAGGGCAGGGTAATCCTTACTGGGTAAGCCCACCACACGAAATTGGCTTTTTCCAGCTTTCACGGTCACCCAATTATTGTCCCCTACGACCAATTCAATGTCGGAATGTCGGATTTCTTTCAAAATATCGAAAAGCGTTCGTGCGGAAAATGTGACAGACCCGGGCTCATGGACCGTGGCTTTATAGAGACCTCTCATGCCAATTTCTAAATCAGTGGCCACAATGTCCAGCCCTTCCGGCTTGGCCTCCAACAGAATATTCGCCAGGATAGGCATGGTATTCCGCTTCTCCACCACTCCCTGCACGCGTTGGAGTGCGGTTAACAAATCCTCCCTGGTTATTTGAATTTTCATAGGTGTCCTATAAACGGTGGTGTTATCCCTTGCCGATTTCTTCTTTCAGGCTTTCGATTGTGGCTCGAAGAGTGGAATCCGTTTCCTGAGCCTTCTGCATTTGCTTACAAGCATGAATAATGGTTGTATGGTCTTTCCCCCCAAAGTCTCTTCCTATTTCCGGAAAGGAGGAGTCTGTCATATCCCGGCTGAGGAACATCGCAATTTGGCGAGGAAACACTAAGGTTTTCGTTCGTCGTTTCGACTTCAAGTCGGATATCTTGACATGGAACCGATTCGCGACCACTTCTTGTATATCCTCAGTTGTGATCACCTTCCGTTTTCCACCAAGAAGATCACGGAGGATGTGTTTAGCCATGTCCGCCGTGATTTTTTGACCCGTCAAAGATGCATAGGCACCAAGTCGAATCAGTGCCCCTTCAATTTCACGAATATTGCTTTTTAAGTTCGCCGCCAACAACTGGATGACTTCCTCATTGATGGCAATACCTTCTTCCTCCGATTTTTTTCGGAGAATGGCGATTCGAGTCTCGACATCAGGTGGTTGAAGGTCGGCAATCAGTCCCCACTCAAAGCGCGACCGAAGCCGCTCTTCCATTGAAGGCATTTCTTTGGGAAACCGATCACTCGACAATACGATCTGTTTTCCAGCTTCATAGAGAGAATTAAATGTGTGAAAAAATTCCTCTTGTGTCCGTTCTTTCCCTGCTAAAAATTGGATATCATCAATGAGCAGCATGTCCACGTTTCTGTATCGCCTTCTCAATTCAATCATTTTGTCATAGCGGATGGAGTTTATAACCTCATTGGTGAATTGCTCGGTCGTGACATACGCAATACGGAGATCGCCATGATCAGCAATATAATTTCCTATCGAGTTGAGAAGATGCGTTTTCCCTAACCCCACCCCGCCATAAATGAATAACGGGTTATACGCTTTCGCAGGTGATTCTGCGACAGCGAGACAAGCGGCATGTGCAAATTGATTACTCGCTCCCACAACAAAGTTTTTAAAGGTATATTTGGGGTTGGGAAGAGGTTGACGTCTCACTCGTTGAAGTTGAGCGGGCACCCGGTTTTCTCGAACTCCTGTTTTGAGCTGAGGCGATGGCTCTCCGTCTCCATCCTGCTCTTTCATCACAAAAATAATCTCTGCCGGATTCACCCCCTCGACATGGTGAAAGGCCTCTTTGAGTAAATCTTTATAGTTTCTGCCTAACCATTCTCCAAAAAATCTATTTGGCACACGGATATGCACTTGATCTTCCGTAAGACTCTCCAAAATCAAAGGTTGAAACCATGTTTCAATGGTGTCATCTCCCACCCGAGGGCTGACAAAATTCAACACGTCAACCCAAACTTTATCATTGTTAATATTAGGTAAATTCAACTTATTCACAATATTATTCACAGATGTTAATAGTAACGGCCCTGAGTATGAGTCTGCCCTATCTTATTAGACACTCTCTAATTCCTATCAACACCCTCTACCATAAACTTCATGCCCTCTATCCACAACTTCCACGACGATAAATTAAAACCTCAAACCACTTTCTTTACCCACATTCAGAGGAGTTTGAAATTCCAAAAGTCGTTATCCCCACTATTCCCTATCCCTACTACCACTACTCCTACTATTTCTTTGTCTTCTTTTATAACAAAGAAGAAGAGGGATAGTTATATCACCAAAGCCAAATCCGCCAAAAATATTTTTTCCAAAAAACCCTGATAGGAAATTGGCTCATATGATCTGGAATCTTCTTCTCTTTCTCCTTCATTGCATAAAACACAAACATTGGAGGTCGGAACATGCTGTAAATCCAGTCCATTTTGAAGAAGCAACACAGTTGGATCCATTTCCGATACAGCGGAATCTGTTTCCGGAATGAACGTATTCCAGTCGTACTTGTTTTTCGTACAGATATATAAAATGTTTCTCATTGGGGGCACCGTTAAAAGGTTAAAACGCGATCAGCATGAGAAACGAGTGAAGCTATTTGAGATGGAGACGATTCTTGAATGGTAAATTTCTGATCAAGGGCAAAGGTCTCCCCGCTTCCTATAGGGACCACAATCGGCAATTCCAAATTTTTGATAGCCGGGAGATATTTTTCCAGAATTTCGCCATCAGGAAGGTCATCGGCCTCATCGGAAATTAACTGTCTGGCATTTTCTAAAAGAATAATCTTTATCGGATTGGGACCTGTAGATAATCCCAACGCAATTCGCATAGCTTCAGAGGCCCGATGAGTGCGGGTGGGGTCTTCTTGAATAAGGATAACCAGATTTTTTGGCATCCCTTATTGATACCTTGGATGAATACGTAAAATGCTGGGTTTGTTAATGAAATTTATGGAGGATAGTTTTTGAATAAAAAAATATCGTTTCCTATTGAAAAATAAGAAAAAAACCCTAACATCAGGTAGAAAAAATGTCAAGAAAAAACCCAAGAAATCTTGTCCCACTTTTTATGAGGCTAAGGATTGAATTTTTTGAGAAATTTCTTTCAGCTTCACGGATTCCTGGGCTTTGGTCGTCATGTTCCGAATGATGGCCGTTTCTGAGCGGGCTTCATCGTCCCCAAGAATAATGGCATAACCGGCTCCAAGTTTATCCGCGGATCGAAGGAGCGATTTTAAATTGACGCTTTTATAGTCTGTGTCTGCCCGTATGCCTAGCTCTCTTAGTTCGTTGAGAAGATTAAAAGCTATGGGTTTCGCTTCCTTTCCAAACCCTGCCACAAAAAATAAAGGAATTTTGGGGGGGGATATTTGTTCAGGAAGAAGGAGAGCCACTCTTTCCAGTCCGACGGCAAATCCGATAGCAGGAGTGGACGGCCCCTGGAGTAGGGCGACTAATCCATCATAGCGGCCTCCAGCCCCAATGGTGCTCTGAGCCCCTAAATGTGGAGAAGTGATTTCAAAGGTCGTGCGTGAGTAATAATCCAGGCCTCTCACCAAACGGTAGTTCAAGGAATACGGAATGTCTATGGAAGTGAGTCCATCGAGGACGCTTTGAAAATGAGCGGCCGATTCGGGGGAGAGGTGGTCGAAAAGAGTGGGCGCGTCCTTTGTCGCTTCCTGACAAATCGGGACCTTACAGTCGAGAATCCGTAAGGGATTCGTCGTGTACCGACGCTGGCAGTTACCGCAAATCATTTCTAATCTAGAAGAAATGAACTGTTTGAGTTCCCGAATATAGTTTTCACGATCTTGAGTATTGCCAATCGAATTCATTTGCAAAGTGAGATCTTGAAGTCCCAGCGAACAAAAAAACCTCCATAAAAGGGCAATGACTTCGACATCCATGAAAGGGTCTTCAGTCCCGAACGCTTCAACCCCAAATTGGTGAAATTGCCGGTACCGACCAGCTTGCGGTCGTTCATGACGGAACATCGGGCCAAGATAATACAATTTTCGAGTAGAGGGTGATTCTAGAAGGTGGTGCTCCAACACAGCTCGCACCACCCCCGCCGTACCCTCAGGACGTAACGTTAGAGAACTCCCATCTCGATCAGGAAAGGTATACATCTCTTTCTCTACAATATCGGTTTCTCCTCCAATACTCCTGGCATAGAGTTCAGTGGACTCGAATATAGGAATACGTATTTCAGAAAAACCTGATTGGGCAGCAAGGGTATGGGCCAATGTTTCCATATAGCGCCATTGCGGGGTTTGTTGAGGCAAAATGTCCTTAAGACCCTTAATGGAGCGTAACACGGTCAGCCTTATTCTGTTGAAGAAAATATTGGGGAAAAGAGAATCCGACTATATCTTTCCGCCAGAATCCAGTCAACGAATCTGGGTTGGTGTGTCAGTTTAGAAGGGAGAAAATACGTTTGACTCTTGATCTTTCCCCCCATAAAATGGCGTGTTCATAAGAAATTGGCTAAAAGGAGAACAATGCCGTGTCAATGACCTATCGACAGCCCTCTAATTTAAAGAGAAAACGAGATCATGGCTTTAGGAAGCGCATGAGCACTAAGAATGGGAGAAAGGTCCTTGCCCGTCGACGAAAGAAGGGCAGGTACCGCTTGACGGTTTCTGATGAGTAAGGGGAGGGCTTCCCGTTTTTTTTAAAGAAAAAATACGAATATGATGGAGTGAAGGCCAATGGGTCTGTTGTGCGGAACCCATTTTTTACCCTCCTTGTTAGTCGTGTACCCAATCATGACCCGTCTCGGATAGGAATCGTCGTCGGTCGACGAGTGGGCAAAGCCGTCACGAGAAATCGGCTGAAACGGATCTTTCGTGAACTCGTTAGAGAATCGCAATCTGGAATGGCCGGCGGTTTTCATTGCATCGTGTACCCAAAAATCATGGTTTTGGGTGCGAAGTATCAGAAGATTGGGGAAATCTGGAAGAACACCTTAGCCAAAGTCGGTCTTCTTTAAAAATAATGATGGCCTCGATTCTGAAAAAAATAATTGCAGTCTACCAATATGGGGTTTCCCCGTTCATGGGAACCTGTTGCCGTTTTGAACCGACATGTTCTCATTATGGCCTTGAGGCTATCCATAAACATGGCGCGATGAAAGGTGTGGTCCTAATGGCTGGTCGAATTCTCAAGTGTCATCCATTCCATCCTGGGGGGCTGGATCCGGTTCCCTGAACACTGAATATTTTGCCTCCGTTTGATTGTTAATTACCACCAGCTTTATGGGACTCACGAGTTAGAAAAATGGAAAAGCGCGTCGTCCTTTTCCTTGTTCTTTCCCTAGGGATTATCTTTGGGTATGACCTGCTCCTGAAGGAGTTGGGATATTCTCCATTCTCTACCAGTCCGATCATCGACCAAGAGGTTACAACCACTTTGCCGCAAAAAGGGGCGGATGCTGAGACCACCACCTCTTCTTCTTTATCTGAACCCTCTTCGATATCCTCCTCTATTCCTTCTGCTGAGCCATTGCTTACTGAAGAGATCGTCGTCGTTGAAACCCCGCTTTTTCGAGCTGATATTTCCGGTCAAGGAGGAGTCATCACCTCCTGGGAGTTAAAAAAATATCTCACTCAGACAGAGGCGAATGTTCCCGTTCAATTGGTATATCCAAATGGACAGTTTCCCGAGCCACTCACGGTGCAGGTCAAGGGAAACGAAGAGGAGACTCGGGGTCTTCGTCAGGGGAACTTTCAGATCCAAAAGGATTTTAACGAATTAGATGAATCGCATCCCACCGGTAAAGTGCTCTTAACCCATTCGTCTTCTGAATCCGATCTGTGGCTCCAAAAGGAACTCACATTTCATTACGATTCCTATGTGGTGGATATCATTATTCGCACCAGGGGGATTTCAAATGACATCGATGTGCTTTTGGGCACCAATTTTGGTGTGGTGGAATGGGGTCAGGGATTCATTGGATTACTGGGATCTGCCTGGATGGTCGGGAATGAAATGGAAAAATTGTCTCCCGATGCAGATGCTCCGATCCTGCGACGCGATGGTCCTGTCAGGTGGTTAGCCCTTCAGGATAAATATTTTATGAGTGTGTTTATCCCGGAAAATGCGAACGGCCTGTATTCTAAGCTTGAAACCGAAATGGTTGTCTCTGCTGGCATGTCTCTTCCGGGGGGATCTGGGGAACAAGTCCATAAGACAAAATTGTACGCTGGTCCCAAAAAATACGATGTCCTCAAGTCTTTCGAAATCGGGTTGGAAGATACCATTGATTTTGGATGGTTTATTTATGGCAGTTGGAGCATTGTGAAAGCCGTGGCGAAGCCGCTGTTTTCAGTTTTACGGTTCATCTATGACTATACCCATAATTATGGAGTGGCCATTATTTTACTGACCGTAGGGATTAAATTGTTATTTGTTCCCTTGCAATACAAAAGTTATAAATCAATGCAAGGGATGCAAACCATCCAACCCAAGGTTCTGGCACTACAGGAGAAATTTAAAGATAACAAGGAAAAACTCAACCAGGAGCTGATGAAGCTCTATAAAGAGCATAAAGTGAATCCCGTCGGTGGATGCCTTCCCATGGTGTTGCAGATGCCGGTGTTTGTTGCCCTCTTTAACATTTTGTATATGACGATCGATCTCCGCCAGGCCCCCTTTATGCTGTGGGTTACAGACCTTTCTGCCCAAGATCCGTATTATGTGCTGCCTGTGCTGATGGGGATTTCGATGGTCGTCCAACAAAAAATTATGCCCACCACGATGGACCCCACTCAGGCGAAAATGATGATGATTCTTCCCGTAGGGTTGACCTTTTTGTTTATAACCTTTCCCGCAGGTTTGGTGTTATATTGGGTCACCAATAATGTGCTGACCGTGACTCAGCAGTTTGTCACCGACAGGTATATATTGAAAAAACCGAGAGGTGGGTCTACGGATCAATCTCCCAAAGGGAGCGAACCTGCTTTGGAAACCGGAAAAAAGAAACGTTCGTCATCTCCCTCGGGCTCTTCCTCTAAATCCTAATCCTGCCTCGGTCTAAACTTATGGGCTCTTTAGACGACACCATCTGTGCCGTAGCCACCCCCATGGGCGAAGGGGGAGTGGGGATCGTTCGAGTCAGTGGAACTCACGCCCTACCTGTTGCCTCGAGTATTCTTCGATTACGCTCCGGTAAACCTCTTGAACAGATCAAGCCCTACCAGTTGTACCTTGGGCAATTTGTTTGGAACCCTCGTGAACATGGGGAAATTGTGGGAAGAGAGATTCCCTCGGCATTGGATGAGGTCCTGGTAGTCACGATGCGAGCCCCACGATCCTATACGGGAGAAGATGTCGTTGAAGTACATGCCCATGGAGGGCCGGTCATCGTGAACGCCATTTGCGAAGCCTTAACCCAGGCTGGCGCCAGATTGGCTGAACCTGGGGAGTTTACGAAGCGGAGTTTTTTGAACGGTCGGATGGATTTAACACAAGCGGAAGGGGTCTTAGATACCATACGCGCCAATTCTCTTCAAAGTTTAAGAATAGCCCAGGAGCACCTACAGGGGAGGCTATCTATGGTCATCCAACATCAACGGGACCGTCTCGTGAAACTGGTTGCCCACTTGGAAGCCGGAATGGATTTTGTGGATGATGATATCCAGTTTATTGACCAGAGCGAGCTCAAGCATACTACACAGGAGGTCTTGCGAGAAATCTTCCGACTATTGGAATCCGCCGAAGAGGGCCGAATGATTCGAGAAGGCATTCGCACGGTCATTATCGGGCGACCCAATGTAGGAAAGTCCAGTTTGTTAAATGGCATACTGGGAACCAATCGAGCTATTGTATCTCATATTCCTGGGACCACGCGTGATGTACTCGAAGAGGCTATTATGGTCGAAGGAGTCATGATACGGCTCTTTGATACTGCCGGATTACGAGAAACGACGGATGAATTAGAAAATGAAGGAATGAATCGCGCTACTCAGGCCATTGAAGAAGCGGACGTGTTGATCATGGCATTTGATCGAAGCTCAACACTTAATGAAAAAGACTTATTTTTTATTGAAAGATATTATGAAAAACCCTGCGTTATGGTGCTCAATAAAATCGATTTACCGCCCAAATTTTCTCAGAAAGAACTGCAGGGTATTGTCAGCCAACCAAAAAAAAATTCTGAAAATAGTTCTGGGGGAGGGAAGAGGTATGTCGAAGTCTCTGCTTTAAGCGGCGAAGGACTTGATAATTTGAAACAAGCCATCAAAAGCCTGGCTGTTGGTCGCCAATTTGAGGCCGGTGATTCAGTGCTCGTCTCACGGCTGAGACATAAAACCCTACTTCAGAATGCGGGAGAGTCCTTGAAAAACGCTTTATTGGCCATAGATGATGGGCTTTCAGCCGAATGTGTTGCATTAGAATTACGGATGGCTCTGAATGCTCTTGGAGAAATTGTCGGTGCAATCACGAATGAGGATATTTTGGATCAAATCTTTCGAGAATTTTGCATTGGGAAGTAAAAATCATACCTGGAAAATTTTTCATAACACTACGGATGAGAACCAATGAGTATGGAATGTGACATTGTCGTCGTCGGAGGAGGTCATGCCGGGTGTGAGGCTGCCCTTGCGGCCGCCAGGATGGGATGTAGGGTGGTGATGCTAACCATTGATTCCAAAAAAATCGCCACGATGCCATGTAATCCCGCCGTCGGAGGGATTGGGAAGGGCCATCTCGTCAAGGAAATCGATGCTCTTGGTGGAGAAATAGGATGGAACACCGACCAATCCGGCATTCAATTCCGTGTGCTCAATATGCGGAAAGGACCGGCCGTGCGTGCCACGCGAGTCCAGTGTGACAAACAGCTTTATGCCAATCGCATGCAGGAGACGGTAAGCAGACAAGATAATCTATCAATGATTCAAGGCACGGTTAATCGGATTTTGACACAGGGCGGGGCGGTCAATGGTGTCATGACCAATAGCGGGGAAACTATTTTCACAAAAGCGGTTGTCCTGACATCGGGGACCTTTTTGAAGGGTCTGATGCATATTGGGTTGAATCATCTTCCAGGCGGGCGAGCCGGTGAGCCCTCTGCAGAGAATCTATCGGATTGCATGAGAGATTTTGGGTTTGAAATCGGGCGATTAAAAACAGGAACCCCTCCGAGGATAGATAGAGATTCAATAGATTTCAGCGTCATGATTCCGCAGCCTGGGGATTCGGTTCCTCGACCATTTTCTATGCGAACCACTCACATTCCCAACCCACAAATTCAATGCCATATTACCTATACGAATGAGGAAACTCATCGAATTATAAGAGAAAATCTTGATAGATCACCGATGTACTGCGGAATCATTGAGTCAACAGGGCCGCGCTATTGCCCCTCGATTGAAGATAAAGTGGTCCGGTTTTCTGACAAAAACAGACATCAGATTTTCATGGAACCTGAAACCCTTGAGTCACGCTCATTCTACCCCAATGGGATTTCTACCAGCCTGCCGGTGGACGTACAGCAGGCCTTTGTTCGAACGATACCGGGTCTTGAGCGGGCGGTTTTTCTTAGACCAGGCTATGCCATTGAATATGATTACTTCCCCCCACGACAGCTTCATGAAACCTTGGAAACCAAACTTGTTAAAGGACTCTTTCATGCCGGGCAAATAAATGGGACATCTGGCTACGAAGAAGCTGCGGCGCAGGGAATTATGGCGGGAATTAACGCTGCTCTTCAGGTGAAGGGTGAGAATCCGCTTATTTTAGATAGGTCACAGGCGTATATTGGTGTATTAATTGATGATTTAATCACAAAAGATGCACGTGAACCCTATAGAATGTTTACCTCAAGAGCTGAGTATCGTTTGCTTTTAAGAGAGGATAATGCTGACTTCCGTTTAACGGAGCATGGATATCGTATCGGGCTTGTGCCTGAGAGAACTTTCAATACCTTTCAGGAAAAAAAGGGAAAGATCGAGCGGGAAATACAGAGACTTCATTCCACTGCTCCAAGATCATCAGGTTTGGTCCTTGAGGGCATGATTCCAATGGAAAGCTTTGCCCCCAATTCGTCGCTCGCACAACTTCTTCGAAGGCCTGAAGTCTCATATCATCATTTGGCTCAGTTTATAAATGGAACAAAAGAGGATAATCCTGACGTCATCGAGGCTATTGAAATAACCATCAAGTATGAGGGGTATATTAAGCGGCAGGAACAACTCATTGGACAATTTAAAAAGCTTGAGCATCGCCATGTTCCAGAAAACTTTAACTATGATGATATCAAAGGGTTTTCACATGAAGTTATTGAAAAACTCAAGAAAGTGCGCCCTTCATCAATCGGTCAGGCTTCACGAATTTCTGGAATGACTCCTGCCGCCATGTCCCTTCTCCTTGTTGCCGTGGAAAAACATAAAAAGGCCAGCTAGTTTTTATTGGCTTATCTTCAGCCACCCTATGGTTTTGATTCTTTTGCTTTTTAATTTAAAAATCCCATGAAATTTCTTTATTTTATGTTTCATGAAAAATGAGATGTTCCACGTGGAACAAAGCGATCAACCTTTTAATTTTCTAGAACATTTCATTCAGGGAGCTCACAAGCTGGGGCTTTCATTTTCTGAGGAAATACTTTGGAAATTTGGTCTGTATTATGATGAATTGCGTCGCTGGGACCGTTCAATTAATCTGACAGGTCTTCGCACAGACAGCGAGCGGACCATTTTGTTATTTGTCGATTCGTTGGCGGGACATTTGGTGCTTGGAAATAATCCTGATGTCAAGATTGTTGATATTGGAACGGGTGGTGGTTTCCCTGGCATACCACTTAAGTTGGCTTTGCCTGCTCTTGATGTTGTATTAATGGAACCCAGATCTAATAAGATAGCTTTCCTCCATAACATAATTGGGAAGCTTAATTTGCCAAAAATTTCTGTTCTACCACGGCGGTTGGAAGACTTTGATTCTAGGGCGGTGCATGAAGAAAAGTGTAATGTCGCCATTTGTAAAGGAGTTAATGTAGACCACGTCCTGCCGCATCTTGACCGTATTTTGAAAAAAGATGGAAAACTAGTTGTATTTCGTTCGAAAAATATTGACAATCATTCTCGACTCAAGGGGATGCTAGTGTTTGAAGAATTTTCCTATGATTTACCGTTTGGGTATGGAAGCCGTGTCTTGTCGGTTTTGAAATATAAATCATAAGCAGCAATAACCATGTTCCACGTGGAACGATTGCTCATAATGATGTTTATTTGATTATGTTGAAGCAGACCATTGCTATTGCCAATCAGAAAGGCGGGGTTGGAAAAACCACGACGTCTATCAATCTGGGCGCGGCTTTGGCTATATCTGGAAAATCTGTTTTATTGATTGATTTGGACCCACAGGCTAATGCGACTAGCGGTTTGTCAATTGACCCTCAAGGCGCAACTATTTATGAATGCTTAATGGATAGGCGCTTGGTTGATAGCGTAATTTTACCTACTAATATAAATGGATTTAGTGTGGTGGCCTCAAAGGGCGATTTGGTCGGTGCGGAAATTGAACTGTCCAATCTACAGGACCGTCAAACTATTCTGAAAAATGTGTTGGATGGAGTTGTGGACTTTGATTTTATCATCATTGATTGTCCGCCTGCCTTCGGTCTTTTGACCATCAATGCTCTTGTTGCGGCCTCTGACCTGATCATTCCCGTGCAATGTGAGTATTATGCCATGGAAGGATTGGGTCGTTTATTGGGAAATGTCGAAAGAATTCGGGAGTCATTTAATCCGGAGCTCGCTATTCAAGGCATTGTGTTGACGATGTATGATTCAAGAATTAATCTTTCGCGGCAGGTGCAAGATGAAATTCGAGGATTTTTTGCAGATAAAGTCTTTCAGACTGTTATCCCAAGGAATGTGGCATTGGCTGAAGCACCGAGTCATGGGAAGGCGGTTTTATCCTATAATGCCGCGTCTAGTGGAGCCAAGGCCTATCTTGACCTCGCCAAGGAGATTTTGAGGAATGGAAAAGAAAGCGTTAGGTAAAGGGCTACAGGCCCTACTTCCTGAAAAAAAGACTCTTGTCTGGAAAGTGGAGCAGGATGGTCAAGCGGTCTCCATGATACCACTGGACCAGATTCTCCCGAACCGCTACCAGCCCAGAACGACATTTTTGGAGGCGGAATTAGATGAATTAGCGCAATCCGTCAAAGAGCATGGCGTACTGCAGCCGATTGTGGTCAGGAGAAAAGGCGATGGCATGTACGAACTGATTGCCGGGGAGCGCCGGTTTCGAGCGGCAAAAATTGCCGGGCTGCAAACCATTCCTGTCCTAGTGAGGAATTCCAACGATGAAAAGGCCTTGGCGATTGCGCTGGTAGAAAATATTCAACGTGAAAATCTCAATCCCATGGAGGAGGCTAAGGCCTATTCCCGATTAATGGGGGAATTCGGTCTAACTCAGGATCTGGTTTCACGCTCTGTGGGTAAGGATCGTTCCTCCATCGCGAATATTGTGAGGCTGCTCACGCTGCCAAAGGATGTCCAAGAGTACATTGAGGCGGGAGTCATCAGTCTAGGGCACGCGAAGGTATTAGCGGGCCTGCCTACTCCAGCAGCACAAATCCAGGTTGCAAGGAAAATTGTTTCCGAGCAACTCTCTGTTCGCCAAATTGAGCAGATAATTTCCGTGCAGAGAAAAGGTAAAGGGTCCAAATCGAAAAAAGAGGAACCCAATAGGTTTCGAAACCTGGAAGAGCAATTTCGAAAACGCTTGGGTACTAAAGTCCAGGTGAAGGCGGGAGTCAGGGGAGGGCAGGTCGTCATCCATTATTTTTCCGATGATGAACTGGATCGGATTGCTTCATTGGTTATGGAATAGAATTTGAATAATCCAACGGATGGCTTCTGAGCGAATGGGCCCTCCTTTAAGATGTTATAGGATCATGATGATGACAAATGGTGGAGCTAATATTACCGGGTATCGAGTCAGTCATGAAGAAATTGGAGCACACAGTTATCGAGGAGGGAGAGGCTCATGTTTTTCAAAAAAAGCGAAGAAAGCACTCAGGATATGGGAGAAATGAGTCAAGATCAGGAGAAGGAATCAGCCGTGGTGGACAGTCCGGTGACTTCAGCCAGTCAGCAGGAATCAGGCGATATTATCGCCTTTGTTGGTGAAGAGGTGACCTTTAAAGGAACCATTCGGTATCAGGGCACGGTACGGGTGGATGGCCGACTGGAGGGTGAAATTTATACCGACGGCAATTTGATTATTGGGCAAAAAGCGGTCATCGCTGCCAAGATTCATGCAGGAACCATTATGTGTCAGGGACAATTGACAGGGGATGTCGAAGCCAGGCATCGCGTTAAATTGTTATCCCCAGCTGTCTTTGAAGGGACAATTACCTCCCCCCTTCTTTCGATGGATGAGGGAGTGGTGTTTAATGGGACCTGCAATATGCCCCAAAAAATAGAGCGAAAAGGCAAAGAAGCCAAACTTGTGATTTCGGTAGAAGAAGCCGTGAAGGTGAAATAAATGCAATCTCTGCAAAAAATAGGCGGCTAGTTCCCAGTTGGACATGGAGATCCTAGCGTGCAACTTGAGGGCTCTTTACTGGATGAGAGGAGGAATGATTTATGTGGGGTGAAAAAGAAAAGAAAAAGGAATTAGGATTTGGGCAGGAATTTTATACATTTCTGGGGAAGGGTGTTGATTTTAAGGGCAAGGCTCAATTTGAGGGCACGGTGCGTGTGGATGGTAACTTTGAAGGGGAAATCACAATTGATGATACCCTCATCATTGGTGAAAGTGCCGTGATCAAAGGGACTATCACAGGTGGAACCATTGTGAACAGCGGCCGAATTGAGGGTGTGATTACCGCAAAATCAAAAATCCAACTCCTCAAGCCGGCGGTGCTCATTGGTGATGTCCATACCCCTATTTTTGCCATGGAAGAAGGCGTGTATTTCCAAGGGGAATGCGATATGGGTTCCGCTCCAAAATTAGAAGCGCCCATGGACCATAAGATCCTCTCCAATGGACAAGGGAAGACGATTCCCAAGGTTGAGCAAAAATTAGAAAAAAAATTAGAAACAGAGCCGTTGAGTCGCTAATGCCTGCCTCTGATTCAAAAAGGGTTGTCCTGGGCATGAGTGGCGGTGTGGATAGCTCCGTGGCTGCCAAATTATTGAAGCAGCAGGGCTACGAAGTTATCGGGGTCACTCTGAAAGTCTGGGAGGAAGAAGATGACACCTCCGTTTCCAAGCGTTGGCAGGAACGGGGATGCTGTAAAGTGGGAATAGCCAGACATGTGGCAGAATTATTAGGGATCTCTCACAGGGTCATCGATACCCGTGAACGTTTTCAAAAGGGAGTCATTGAGGATTTCATTGGGGGGTATCTCCAGGGAACCACGCCTAATCCCTGTGTTCGGTGTAATGAACGAGTGAAATTTGGAGGTCTCTTCCAGGTGGCCGATGAACTTGGAGCTGACTATATTGCGACCGGCCACTATGCCAATATCAAACACGATGAAGGAGGGACCCCTCTCCTGGTTCGTGGGAAGGATACCAAAAAAGACCAATCATATTTTCTGTATCGAATACCGCCCAGTTGGCTCTCAAAAATGATGTTTCCTTTAGGGCACATGGAAAAACCTGACGTCTGGAGGGAAGCGGAGGCTATGGGCCTGCCGGTAGACGAACTCAAAGAAAGCCAGGAAATTTGCTTTGTGACGCAGGGTGATTACCGACAATTTCTCAAGCAGCATGCACCACAGGCTTCGAGTCCCGGTACGTTTGTGGATGAAAATGGCAAAGAGCTTGGCCAGCATCAAGGCGTGGCCTTTTATACGCCCGGCCAACGAAAAGGATTGGGTATTGCCGGAGGAAGCCGTTTGTATGTGCAGCGCGTGCTTCCAGACATGAATATGGTGGTCCTGGGTCCTGCCGAAGATTTGGATTCCAGGGAATGCCTGGTTGCAGACTTGAATATTTTCTCTCCAGAGTCATTGCAGCATGCAAACAAAATTGATGTGAAATTTCGTTATAGTTCCCCACCAGTCCCAGCTACGTACCGATGGTCAGATTCCACTTCGATCACAATAACGTTTGATGAGCCTGTTCGGGCTTTGAGTCCTGGCCAGTCAGCGGTTTTTTATCTTGGAGATCGTGTATTAGGAGGTGGAATTATTCAAGGGCCAACCCCCAAGAAAAATATTCAGATGTGCGAAGAAACCAACTTAGCTGCGCGCCCCCACCGATAATGGGGAATTAGAAAAAATTCCCTTTACATCCGGTCTTTCCGGTTGACAGGCTGCATCACTCATGCTAGTTTCACCCGCTTAACACACGCCCAATTCCGTTCAACACGTGGCTGCCTGGAATCTCTGTAAACTGTGAATAAAAGCACCATTGGGCGCCGATACGCATCGGCGCTTTTCCAACTGCTCGATAAATCGGGTATTGAACCCGCACGAAGTGCCTTAAGCGCATTGCAACAAGGCTTGGAAGAAACCCCTGCCCTGAAGCATGTCCTCGCTTCACCAGTCTTTAATTTTGAGGAAAAACAGGCTGTCCTGAATGAATTGAGTCAAAGGATGGAGGCCCCTCCGGTCATGCGGGATTTCCTCACTCAACTTTTGAAAAAGAATCGAGCCATGTTGTTGCCTGAAATTTCAGAGGCCTTTGTGGAATTGGCCGATCAACAACAGGGAGTTCAGCAAGCCTGGGTGGGCTCGGCCAAACCATTACAAGCGGCCGAGAAAGAACAGATCAAGCAAGACTTGTCTCAAACGCTACACCATGGAGTCGAAGTGGCTTTTGAGGTAGATCCCCATCTTATTGCGGGATTGAGAATAAAAATTGGCAGCCGGGTATTTGATAATACGGTATCGGGTCGACTAGCCGGTATGCACGATCAGTTGACGAAGGGATAATCCATGCAGATCAAAGCAGAAGAAATCAGCTCCATCATTAAGGAAAAAATCAAAGGATTTGAGCAACGGGTTGATGTCAAAGAAATGGGCTACGTCATCCAGGTGGGTGACAATATCGCCAAGGTTTATGGTTTGGAAGGGGCGATGGCAGGAGAGTTGTTGGAATTTCCTGGTGGAGTGTACGGAGTGGCTTTGAACTTGGAAGAAGATAGTGTCGGAGCGGTGCTCCTGGGCGAAGATGTGGGAATTCGTGAAGGAGATCCGGTGAAACGCACCGGACGAATTGCCGAGGTCCCGGTTGGGGAGGCACTGGTGGGTCGTGTTGTGGATGCCATCGGGAAGCCCATTGATGGGAAGGGTCCAATCAATACCACGGAGACACGCCTTATCGAAATTCGGGCACCTGGTGTGGTTGATCGGCAATCGGTGGGAGAGCCGCTTCAAACGGGGCTCAAAGCCATTGATGCCATGATTCCGGTCGGTCGAGGTCAACGGGAGTTAATTATTGGAGACCGTCAGACCGGGAAAACCGCTATTGCGGTTGACACTATCATCAATCAAAAAGGCCTGGGTGTGTTTTGTTTTTACGTGGCCATCGGGCAAAAACGATCGACGGTAGCTCGAGTGGTGAAAACCCTTGAGGATCATGGAGCTATGGAATACACCACTGTGGTGTCCGCCACCGCTAGCGATTCGGCATCGTTGCAATTTTTTGCACCGTATGCCGGCGTGACCATGGCCGAATATTTCCGTGACAATGGGAAGCATGCGCTTATCGTGTATGACGATTTGTCCAAACATGCCACCGCCTACCGCCAGCTTTCTCTGCTTCTTCGACGTCCACCAGGACGTGAAGCCTATCCGGGCGATGTGTTCTTTTTGCATTCCCGGTTATTAGAGCGGGCCGCGAAGATGAGTGATGAAAAAGGCGCCGGCAGTTTGACGGCATTGCCGATTATCGAAACGCAGGCAGGTGACGTCTCCGCCTATATTCCCACAAATGTGATTTCTATTACTGATGGACAGATCTATCTGGCAGCTGACCTGTTCTATTCCGGTATTCGGCCGGCGATTAACGTTGGGCTATCAGTTTCCCGGGTTGGAGGGGCTGCGCAAATTAAAACGATGAAGCAGGTGGCTGGAACTCTCCGGCTCGATTTGGCGCAGTATCGGGAAATGGCAGCCTTTGCGCAATTTGGCAGTGAATTGGATAAAGCTACGCAAGCTCAATTGGCTAGAGGTGCGCGCATGGTCGAACTGCTGAAACAGGAACAGTATAAACCGCTGGCTGTGGCCGATCAGGTGTTGTCAATTTATGCCGGGGTGAACGGGTTTCTTGATAATGTTCCTGTAAATAAAATCCGGGAGTTTGAGCAAGGTCTGTTAGCCTATATTAAAGAAAAACACCCCAATGTGCGAGAAGAGATCGTGACCAAAAAGAAGATTGATGAGGAATTTGGGGGTAAGTTAAAAAGCATCATTTCCGAATTTAAACAGTCCAAAGGCTACGATCAAGCCGGGTAAAGTTTTTTTGTTATGCCAAGTCTTCAAAGTCTCCGACGAAAAATTGCGTCCGTCAAAAACACGCAGAAGATAACCAAAGCCATGAAAATGGTTTCTGCGGCTAAGTTGAAGCGCGCGCAGGATCGTATTTTAGCGGCTAGGCCCTATTCCCATCAGTTACGAGAAGTCATGGGGAACCTGAGCGATCGGGTTAATCGGGCCTCTCATCCTCTTCTGCAGCGACGTGACGGGAATACGACCGAACTTCTGGTGGTTACAAGCGACCGCGGGCTTTGCGGGGCCTTTAATACCAATATTCTCCGGCAGGCCGTTGAATTTTTGGAGGAGCAGACCAGCCAGGGAAAACAAGTCTCGGTCAGTTTGGCCGGAAGGAAGTCTATTGATTTTTTCAGACGACGCCCTTGGAAAATTCGTCAACAATGGGGAGGAGTCTTTGATCGGCTCAGTTTTGAGCATGCCCTGGATATCGGGCAAAACATTGTGTCCCAATATTATGAAGGCACCTTTGATCAACTGTATGTGGTCTATAACGAATTTAAATCGGTCATGCAGCAGCAGGTGATCGTTGAAAAGCTGCTACCCATTGAATCGGTCCAAGAACCTGGTGAAAGGGAGATGCCGGCGACGGCTGGGAGTTATCTCTATGAACCCGATGAAAATGAATTGTTAGCCACCTTATTGCCTAAGCATTTTGAAATACAGACGTATCGAGTCTTATTAGAGTCGGCTGCCGCGGAACAGGCTGCACGAATGACGGCCATGGATGGGGCCACACGGAATGCCGGAGAATTAATCAAAAAGGTCACCTTATTTTATAACAAAACACGTCAGGCCGCGATTACCAAAGAATTGATGGATATCGTGGGAGGCGCAGAGGCCCTGAAATAAATCGAAGGTTGATCATGGCCGGGCACGGGGTACCGTGTACCGTTCACCAATCTTTTTCAACCAAGGAGACTATGGTGGGTACGGATGTCGGAAATGGAAGAGTCATTCAAGTCATTGGACCGGTGGTGGACGTGGAGTTTCCTCCAGGGAAACTTCCTCATATTTTTAATGCCATAACGATCACTCATCGCTCGGGAGATCAGAGCGGACAGTCGGACATCCAGGTTACATTGGAAGTGGCCCAGCACCTTGGGGAAAACCGGGTAAGAGCCGTGGCAATGTCTTCGACCGATGGATTGGTCCGTGGTTTAGAGGTGAAAGATACCGGTGCGGCGATTTCTGTTCCCGTTGGACGGGAAACCCTCGGACGGGTCGTCAATGTTTTGGGGGATCCTGTTGATGGCTTCGGTGCGGTCAAAACGGAAAAACGGTGGTCCATTCACCGTCCAGCCCCTGCGTTAGAGGACCAGGAAACCAAAACCGAAATATTGGAAACTGGAATTAAAGTCATCGACCTGTTGGAGCCCTATGCCAAAGGGGGAAAGGTCGGGTTGTTCGGTGGTGCCGGCGTAGGTAAAACCGTCATCATCATGGAACTTATCAATAATATCGCCCTTCACCATGGCGGGTTTTCAGTTTTTGCCGGAGTCGGTGAACGGACTCGTGAAGGTAATGATCTTTGGCATGAAATGCAGGAGTCCAAGGTCATTGATCCTCATGATTTTTCAAAATCAAAAGCCGCCTTGGTTTATGGGCAAATGAATGAGCCACCAGGAGCTCGCCTCAGGGTAGGCCTCACCGGACTGACTATCGCCGAATATTTCCGCGATGAGGAGCATCAGGACGTTCTGCTTTTTGTCGACAACATCTTCCGATTTACTCAAGCCGGATCCGAGGTATCTGCCTTGCTCGGTCGAATGCCATCAGCCGTGGGGTATCAACCGACGTTGGGGACGGAGATGGGGACTTTACAAGAACGGATCACATCGACCAAGAAGGGATCCATCACTTCGGTTCAAGCGATTTATGTGCCGGCTGATGACTTGACTGACCCAGCCCCGGCAACGGCGTTTGCCCATTTGGATGCCACCACGGTGTTGTCACGCCAATTGGCCGAGTTGGGCATCTATCCTGCGGTCGATCCATTGGATTCCACATCAAGAATTTTAGATCCCCATATTTTGGGTGACGAGCATTACCAGGTAGTGCAACGGGTACAAGGCACTTTGCAACGGTATAAAGATCTTCAAGATATCATCGCCATCTTAGGCATGGACGAATTATCCGAAGACGACAAGCAAACGGTGGCCAGGGCGAGGAAACTTCAACGGTTTCTCTCTCAGCCCTTCCACGTGGCAGAAGCCTTTACCGGTTCCCCAGGGAAATATGTGAAACTCGTTGATACTGTTCGAAGCTTCAAAGAAATCGTGGATGGTAAATACGATGATCTTCCAGAGCAAGCCTTTTATATGGTTGGGCCAATCGAAGAAGCCATCGAAAAAGCTGAAAAACTCGGATACAAACGCTAATGGCAGGTGCTGGTGTGGCGACGTCATCAGGGAAAATTCTTTTAGAGGTGGTCACCCCCGATCACCGTTTGATCAGTAAGGAAGTCGACTACGTGTCTGCTCCTGGGAGTGAGGGAGATTTCGGTGTCCTGCCTGGCCATTGTCATTTTCTGACTACCTTGCGAATTGGCGAACTTCAATACCGTATTGGTGAACAGACTGAATACATGGCTGTGCTCTGGGGGTTTGCTGAAGTGACGCCGACCAAGGTGACGATTCTGGCCGAAATTGCCGAAAAGGCTGAAGACATTAATGTAGAACGGGCCGAGGATGCCGTTCGAAAAGCGGAAGAACGTCTGGAGCGTGGCGGGTTACCCTCAGAAGTTGAGGAAGCTCGCGTCAGCTTGGAAAAGGCCCGCCTCCGGCAGAAAATTGCCGGTCGGCACCGCCAACAGGCCGGTTCTCGTCTTATATAAAGTAATCGATCGACCCGTTTTTTTATCTGCTATGCCGCATGTCGCTACGCGGACGGAGTTCATCGTCACCGCAGGCGAATCACCCAAACGCCTTGATCATTTTCTTGCCAATCGCGAACCCTATTTTTCTCGAACAGCCCTCCAACGATTAATTGAAGACGGCCATATTACCGTGGGTGGTCAGGTTGTGAAACCCAGCCACAAGGTCAGGCCTGGTGATTGCGTTGTGCTGGTCGTACCGCGTCCAGAGCCCGTGGCGATCAATCCTGAACCAATTCCCCTTATCATCCTCTATGAAGATGAATCCCTATTGGTTCTCAACAAACCGGCCGGCCTTGTGGTTCATCCGGCTCCGGGTCATTGGACCGGGACCTTGGTTAATGCGCTCCTGCATCACATGCAAAGCGGGGAAGGGCATCTTTCCACTATTGGAGGAAAGGAACGTCCGGGGTTGGTGCATCGACTTGACAAGGAAACGACCGGGATCTTAGTCGTGGCGAAAAATGATCAGGCTCACCGGATATTAGCGGGACAATTCAAAGCCCACTCCATTATTCGGGTCTATGAGGCGTTTGTGTGGGAAGGGCCAAAAACACGGGAAGGCCGGATTGAGTTGTCGATTGGAAGAGATACCAAAGACCGGAAAACATTTTCCGCACGCACAACCAATCCCAGGGAGTCGCTGACCAGTTACCGGGTGAAAGAACGATTTGGGGCAGCGGCGGCACATGTGGAATTATTCCCTGGCACAGGACGCACGCATCAGTTACGAGTTCACCTCAAGGCTATCGGATGTCCGATCTTGGGTGACCAAACCTATGGAGGGAAAAAAGTTATGGATGTTGGGGGAATTGGCATTCCCCGTGTGATGTTGCATGCCAAAGTTCTTGGTTTCGTCCATCCTGTTTCTCACAAAATGGTGACATTTTCAGCGGAGTTGCCGGAAGATATGATGACCGTACTGAATGCCTTGAAGGGTAAGGAAGACGAATGATTGTCTTGACAAGCAGGCAAGCGATTGGAGTAGATTTCAAGATATGAATAAAGAGGCAAAACTGGAACCCGGGCAGGTGGTTGACACATTAGGAGAACTGATTGCCGGTCTGGCGGCCTTTGCAGCAAAAGTCCCGGCCAAGTCCATGCTGGCATTATCTGGTGGAATTCGTCCAACACCGGAGGCAGTCGATGCGTATGAAACTACGGTCTATCGATTTCGCGACCGAGTGGGAGTCACATACAAAACTCTCCCTCCATTATTTGTCGAATCCTTAGAAGCTTTTGAGGCGGGAAAAGTATTTGATGCCGTGCCTCCCCTGTTGCAATGCGTTGAACAGTTGGTGGAATTGCACAATCAGGAAACTATTAAATTCACTCCACCTCAACAACAACGTCTTCGTGACTATCATCGCCGATTAGAAAGACTTGTGCCTGAAGCCACCCAATCCGAAATCGATCTTCCTACCCCTGAATCGTATTAATCCTTTCATCATAACTGCGCAGGATACCCAAAGCTTACCCAGGGGGAGTTTAGCTGGAAAATAGTCGCAGAGAAATTTCCTCCGGGATTAATCGGAATGGTGCCTCGGTCTTCTTTGGGGCAACTTCATCCTCCCCTCATACTCCCAATTTTTGGACGGAGCTCTATTTCCAAAAATATGAGCGATTTTGGGGCGTCGGTCTACAGGGATTACCAAATGCGAGATCGCTTAATTCTTGGGTGATGAGGTGAATTCTAAAAGGATTTGGGAAAGAGTCGAGCCACGCAAGGATTTTTTATCGCAGAAGGATGGTCGATAGGATCTTTCTTAGAGAAGAGTAATTAATTTAAGTTTGCAGGAACAAGAAACTGAAGACTCGTTCGGAGGATAAGCTGGTTTCCGCTGGAAGAAGGAGGGGAAATTACTCGCCAATTCCTTCCTTTATCCCGTAACCCTTCTGCTATCACAGTCAATTGCGAATACGCATCCTTATCAAGCGCCTTGGCCAGGCTAAGATTGCAAAGGAAGGTCTTACACCCTAAGTGATAAGAATGAAAGACCATCAAACTCAATTCTTTGGCAACTTGTTTATTAAACTGCCCTTGCACATGAAACATGATGGTATCAGAGGCCAACTGTTCGGTACGTATCATTTGATTCCTGACGTTCAGAAATAGGAAAAAGTATCTTGCTCAAGCCCATTTCAACCCAAAAGGAGTTTTCGTGACTATTCCCCAGAGGGGTGGGCCCAGGTGAGCACATGCTTTAATAGGGATATGAAGACGAGGGAACACCCAGGATAGCCTGGCTAAATGAGAGATTGGTTGACGGGAACCTTGGTGGGATGTATAAAGTCAATTCCTCATGCGTCCGTAGCTCAATTGGATAGAGCATCGGCCTTCGGAGCCGAGGGTTGGGGGTTCAAGTCCCTCCGGGCGCACCATTCAGATTTCCCCAGTTTCCTTGATGATGGTAGTTTCCCCACTCCCCATTCGTAGGGCATCATGTGTATACGTAATATCGAAGCCAATCACACACCAGGAAATCCCGATTCTTCTGTTGTATTTTTTCCTTCCTGCTAATGCATGGCATATCTTCAATTAGCGCAAGCATTAAAGTATTGTTGCCCATTCACCAAGTCCGGGTTACTACCCATTTCCGGGATTCGTAGAAATGAGTTGGTCCAAAAGTCGCTTGAGTTAACAAATCCAGGGTTTTTGTTGTAGGGTGTGCCAACGTTTTTTGTCGGTAATGATCATCATGGGCAGTGAAATATCCTCTCTTTTCTAATGAATACCTCCTGGATGGCGTTCCTTGAACGCCCCGCTATCCATATTTCGCTTCTTCTAGTCATTGGTTTTTTGGCATTTAGCTCCAATGCCTCTATTTCTCTGTTCGGGGAAACCGAGGGTTTGTACGCCATTATCACCCACACCATGATGGCGGCTGAGGATTATGTGCATCTTTGGTTGCGGGGAGAGCCGTATTTTAATAAACCGCCTCTTTTCTTTTGGCTACAAGCTGGATTTATTCATAGCTTGGGATGGAGTGAATCCGCGTTACGGTTGCCATCGATTGTATCCAGTTTGGGAACGATGATCACGACCTATTTCTTGGGCCGCTTATTGTTTTCAGAAATGGCAGGATTTTGGGGCGCCCTAGTATGCGCGACCTGTTATGCCGGCTTGTGGTTTGGTCCCTTGGCCATTATCGATCCTGTGTTAACTTTTTGTATGACGTTGGGGATGTATGCCTGGGCTCGAGCATATTTTCAGGAATCATCACAGTGGTGGTATCTAGTCGCCTTTGTGGCGTTGGCGTTGGGTTCGATGGTCAAAACGTTACATGCCCTGGCCTTGCCGGTTCTGGTGATGGGGATATTCTTATGGATGCGCCGTGACCGGCAAGTGTTCCGGGAACCAAAATTTTGGGTCGGAGTCGTGGTGAGTGGCTTGTTACTCGCCGGCTACTACCTGTTACTTGGGCCCGAATTCAGGCAGCACTTTTTCTTTGAAGAAAATCTTAAACGCATGATCAGCGTATCTGGCGATCAACAACATTCTGCGTGGGAGGCGTATTGGGGAAAACGTCCAATTTTTTGGTATGGCCTAGTGATCTGGTTCGATTTTTTCCCCTGGTCGGCCTTACTTCCAGTTGGCCTTTTTCTCCTATGGAAACGTCGTCCCTGGGTTGAGTCGCCGAAAGAATTGTGGGTCTTTCTCTGGGTCGTAGTGTATTTTGTGGCGTTGAGTTTGGCGCCAGAAAAGCATGAACGGTATCTCATGCCTCTCCTGCCGGCATTTGGTTTGTTGGTCGGCTATGTATATCATCGACTGCTGTATGAAGCGCCAGTTTCGGAAGGAAAGGGCATGTTGAGGGGCTTGTTAGCATGTTTGGGTGGCATTTTTGTGGTTTCGGTATTTCTTGGGCCTATACTGTTGCAAAAAAAATGGCATGTCCCATTGGACGTCATTCCTTTGATCCTTCGTGTGGGATTATGCATGTTAGGCCTGATGATGGTTGGACTGGCTGTCAAGAATTATTTGCGAATGGGCCTGGTGGGTGTGGGGGTGTTGGGCGTGGCCCTTATGGTGACGGTGACAGGATTTATTATTCCTGGTATCCAAGCGGAAGGCTCTCCCAGGCTGGCCTTTGACGAAAATCAACGGCGCTTAAATAAACAAACGGATCCCATATCGGTGTTTCAGTCATGGGATTGGCGGGAGGATGAAGATGAATTCTATTGGGACTATCTCCATGGTCGTTCACGAATCGTGGGGGAGGGTCTTGAAGATTCCTTGGCGCTTGAAGAACTGAAGAGAGACGTTCAACAATCAACACGTTTGGTGATGATGACTAAAGACCAGTATCAAGAAATCATTTCCGGTGTCCCGAATTTAACTGCCATTGTGTTGTTTGAGTTCTACCGTTCAAAAAAGAATATTGTGCTTCTTTCTCTCGGTTGGAGAGCGCAACTGGCGGATTCTTGGGAAACCCAAAAACAGTGAATTCAAAAAAGATTGCCAAATGCTGAATTTACCGTAAAATTTAGTATCTGGCCCTTTTTCTGAAGGATTCAGATTAATGACGGGAAGAATAGGACTAAATCGAAATCATGTCAGTCTGTATTCCGGTCCATATTCTTGCCAAACCATTAAAGAAGCAGAAATCATGAACTCTTACCATCGATTAGGCCTATGTCTCCTCATGATTGTGTGTGCATGGTCTTCGCAAGTGGAAGCCAGGGTGCAAATCACAACTATCCCCTATAACCATGGGGAAGTTGCTTTGGAAGGAGTCGTGGCCTGGGATGATGAAATAAAAGGTAAACGTCCGGGAATTTTGGTTGTTCACGAATGGTGGGGGTTAAATGACTATGCCCGAACTCGTGCGGAACAATTGGCGGCCATGGGATATGTGGCGGTGGCCGTAGATATGTATGGTAAGGGTAAAGTGACCACTCATGCCGATACGGCCAGGCAATGGATGCAACAAACCACAGCCAATGTAAAGATGTGGCAGGCCAGGGCGAAAGAGGGATTACGGCTTCTTCAGACTAACTCCCTGGTAGATCAAACCCGTTTAGCAGCTATTGGGTATTGTTTTGGAGGGGCGACGGTTATGCAAATGGTGTATGATGGAGCACCGGTCAAAGGAGTCGTAAGTTTCCATGGGTCGCTCCCTCTTCCGTCCGCATCTTCTGCTATTAAAAGTTCAGTCAAAATTCTCATTGCCCATGGGGAGGCCGATCCCTTTCTTAGCCAAGACCACATTACGAAATTTAAACATGCTTTAGACGAGGCCGGGTTCGATTGGCACATGGTGATTTTTGGAGGGGCCAAACATGGATTCACCAATCCTTCGGCTAATCAATATGAGATGAACGGCGTGCGATATCAGGAGCAAGCTGATCGACGGTCATGGGAGCACATGAAATTGTTTTTTGATGAACTGTTTCGATAAGTAGAATACCTTCGGTAGGAGGTTTTCATTTGATTTCATTTGATCGAAAGGGAAACAGGCAAGAATCGTTGGTAAAGTACTTCTTCATGTTCACCGAAAAATTAGGATTTACAGATTTTCTGTCTGACCAGGCCATCCAATGTGGCAAAGGCAAGCTGTTCTAAGGGAAAACATGGCAACGGCAAACGGGAAATTAACTTCAATTCTGGGGGTTTCCGCCTATTACCACGACAGTGCGGCTTGTCTCATCCAGAATGGCAAGATTGTGGCGGCTGCTCAAGAAGAACGGTTCACGCGAAAAAAGCATGATGCCGGGTTCCCGAGCCATGCGGTTGAGTATTGTCTCCGGCAAGGCGGGGTTGGCATGCGCGACGTCGATTATCTGGTGTTCTACGACAAACCTTTTGTCAAATTTGAACGTTTGTTGGAAACCTATTTGTCCTATGCGCCGAAGGGACTAGGATCGTTTCTGACCGCCATTCCTGTTTGGATCAAAGAAAAGTTGTTCCTGCGAAACTTGTTAGAAAAGGCTTTTCGTCAGGTGGGGGGTCTCGATAAAAAAGAGAACCTGCCGCCTTTGCTCTTTGGGGAGCACCATGAATCACATGCGGCTGCGGCCTTTTTCCCTTCTCCTTATAAGGAGGCGGTTGTCCTCTGTATGGACGGAGTGGGCGAATGGGCGACCACTTCAGCCTGGGTCGGGCGGGGAAACCAATTAACACCTCTTTGGGAAATTCCTTTTCCCCATTCCATCGGGCTGCTGTATTCCGCCTTTACCTACTATACCGGGTTTAAGGTCAATTCCGGGGAATATAAAGTGATGGGGCTCGCTCCCTATGGGGAGCCCAAGTATGTGAAAACGATTTTGGATAATGTGGTGGATGTGAAGCCGGATGGCACCTTCCGCCTCAATATGGACTATTTTGATTACTGTACCGGATTACGGATGACCAACAACAAGTTCGACGCCATATTTGGTGGTCCTCCGCGTCAGGCGGAAAGTACTCTCACCCAGCGGGAAATGGATCTGGCCAGGTCTGTGCAGGAAGTCACTGAGATGGTCATGCTTCGTCTGGCCAACAGCCTTCATCGAGAAACGGGCCTTTCCAATCTTTGCCTTTCCGGAGGGGTGGCCTTGAATTGCGTCGGAAACGGGAGAGTGCTGCGGGAAGGTCCATTCAGCGGGCTGTGGATTCAGCCGGCCGCAGGTGATGCGGGCAGCGCGTTGGGTGCAGCCTTAAATGTGCATTACAGCTATCTGAATCAGCCTCGGGTATGCCAGGGCCCTAGTGATTCGATGCGAGGCAGTTATCTAGGGCCACGCTTTTCCAACGAGGACATTGAATCCCGGCTCCAACAGCTTGAGGCCAGTTATGAGTACGTGGAGGATTCGGACCTGTATCGTCGAGTGGCGGAATATTTGGCTGAGGGAAAGGTCATTGGATGGTTACAAGGGCACATGGAATTCGGTCCTCGGGCTTTAGGGGGACGAAGTATCTTGGGCGACCCTCGTAGCGAGAAAATGCAATCGGTCATGAATTTAAAAATTAAATATCGGGAATCCTTCCGTCCCTTTGCGCCATCGGTTTTAAGAGAACGAGTGTCCGAGTATTTTGAGATGGATACCGATAGTCCTTACATGTTATTGGTGGCCCCGGTTGTCGAGAAGCGACGACGAGCGGTACAACCGGATCAACAAAATCTTTGGGGGATTGATCTACTCAATGTTCCCAAATCGGATATTCCCGCAGTGACCCATGTGGATTACTCCGCCAGGGTTCAGACGGTGTCACCTGATACCAATCCTCGCTACTATCAATTATTGCAAGAGTTTGAAAAGCAAACCGGATGTGCAGTGTTGATCAATACCTCGTTTAATGTTCGAGGCGAACCCATTGTCTGTACGCCTGAAGATGCCTACCGGTGTTTCATGCGGACAGAGATGGATGTCCTCGTCCTGGAAAATTGTCTTATTTTGAAGGAACATCAAAAGCCGGTGCCGAAGGATGAAACGTGGATGAAAGAATTTGAATTGGATTAAGTGTGAAAGAGTGACGGCATGACATCAACGATTCATCACCCAACTGCTAAGGATCTTCGCTCGTTCGGCCTGTTAATGGGCGGAATCTTTCTAATTGTAGCGGTATGGCCATTGGTCATTCATGGAGAGAGTATACGATTGTGGGCAAGTCTTATCGCCGCGGTTTTTGGGGCAATGGGAATGGTTTTTCCAAAAGGGCTTAAGCCCTTGCATCGCGCGTGGATGAAGATCGGCGAAAAATTAGGGTGGATTAATTCCCGGATTATCTTAAGCCTAATGTTTTTTGGGATGTTTACTCCCATGGCGTTTGTCATGGGATTATTAGGTAAACGACCATTGCAACTTGGCTATGACCCCAAGGCCAACAGCTATCGCGTGGTCAAAAAGGCTAGGTCCGCGGACCATGTGCTGAAACCTTTCTAAAGGAGAAACAGATGACAGGTTTTCTTGGGGAATTGTGGGACTTTATGCGGGAACGAAAAAAGTTCTGGCTCGCCCCCATCATCATCATGCTCTTACTACTCGGCGGTCTTATAATCCTGAGTGAGGGCTCAGCCGTTGCCCCCTTCATCTATACCTTGTTCTGATTAGAAGGTGAGGGTGAAGGCTATGAGGAAATTGATTGAGTGGCAGGCTTGATAGGGAAAAAGGAGGGAGCTTTACGCCCCCTCCTTTTCAGACCCCTTGGTGTTCCCGATTGTTCGGGGACGGTTTGCGGATTCATCCCCTACTTGCTGGAATCACTGTTTGTGTTCATGGACTTTGATTCCCCAGGCGGCACAATATTTGGGCGTTCTTCCTTCCCAGGGTTAATGGCATGTGCATCATGAAATCCAGATGCTTGTTGGAGTGATTCATCCTTACTGGGTTGAGTTTGTCCCGGATCATTAGCTACCGATTGCCCTGTCACGGGAGACTTCGCGTCTCCCATGGGATACCCTGGATGGTTTGGAAGCATGCCTGGATTTCCCAGGGCTAATGTACTTCCTAATAAGATACTTCCTATTACGCTAATCGCGCAAAGTTTACGGTTCATGATCATCCCCTCCTTTTTTTCGATACGATCGGGAATCAAGGGGTACAGAACGAGAACCTAGCCCAGGAATGTATGTTGGAAACCTCTTTGGTTGTCTTCCACTTACCGTCCCTCCTGTTTTAATTGTGGGTTTTACCGACTTCCTTGTGAACAGGTAATTACACCCCTGAGACCAAAGATGACAGTCAACACTTTTTAACCTTTACTGAAGCCAGTAGGGATGCTGTCCCCTCCCCACCCGCGTGTGACCTAATCTCCAGTAAATATTCTTTAACTTAAGAAAGGGATAGGAGAATTTCTGGAGGGTGTACAATATTGCATAGGTTCACCCATTGATTGACGGGAAGATTGGGTTTATGCCTTTATGGTAAAACTGAAAATTGACTATGAGCAAGTGGCGCAAAATGGGGCAGATCTGTTGAGTGAGGCAGCTAAAAAATATCCTGGTAAAGGCTGAATATTGCGATGGTTTTTGTCATGAACACCCTAAGGATTAAACAACCAATACGAATTAATGGGGATCATAAAAAAACGATTGCATAGGAATAATGAAATTGCCAGAAGAAAATAAAAAACATCATCAATGTGTACAATGAACAAAAGTATGATGGTGGTGGGCAAGCCTTAGAGGATAGTTCTTCTGGGATTATGCTTGTGAATGAGCACTTCGTCGATGTGGAGAAGTTCCAAGCCATAGGCAATCTTCCATTCAAAGATTTGCGCGGTATTTCCTCTTCAATAGGCTTTCGTGACCTCAGGAATCCATGTTGGTTGGGAGAATCCCACGGCTCCCTCGCATATGATTAGACATGACCGCTGCAATGAGGTTGGAGCACGCGCCATTCCTCCATATGAAATATTTGAAATAATGAGTCTTACCCCGGACCTATCATTGCACGCTGCACTCCGTCATGCGGGGTAGATACCATTTTTCCGCCAAACCCCTTGACTCTCACAAATGGTAAATTATTATAAAACAGAGGCTCTTACACCATGCAGAATGAGAAGTTGAGGTTTCCCCAATGCCATCAAAACAGGGGAATCCGTAATATTTTGACTACAGGAACCCACCGGGTTCAAATCAAGACATATGTCTGGATCTGAACACGAGCAGATAGCAAGGCTTCGAGCCTTTCTGAATCAACAGGTAATTGGACAAGAGGGTCTTACCCTCAGGCTGTTGATTGCCTTGATGGCTGATGGACACCTTCTTGTTGAAGGTGCGCCAGGTTTAGCCAAAACTACCGCTATTAAAGCGTTGGCCTCCGGGATTGAGGCTGATTTTCACCGGATTCAATTTACCCCGGATTTACTTCCCGCTGATATAACCGGGACTGATATCTATCGTCCACACGACGGCTCTTTTCGCTTTCAACCGGGGCCGATTTTTCACAACCTTGTCCTGGCCGATGAAATTAATCGGGCCCCCGCTAAGGTGCAGGCCGCCCTATTAGAGGCCATGGGAGAACATCAAGTGACGATCGGGCGAACCAGTTATCCCTTGCCCGAGTTGTTTTTAGTCATGGCCACCCAAAATCCCATTGAGCAGGAAGGAACGTATCCTCTGCCTGAAGCGCAGTTGGATCGTTTCCTCCTCTATGTCAGGGTGCAATATCCCGATGTGGAAGGAGAGCGGAAGATTGTCGAACTTGTTCGTCGACAAGCCAGGGCAATTTCTGGGGAGGTCACGACTGTCCCCACGCCCGTTCCTCAAAAGGTGATTGTGGCGGCTCGACGACAGATGTGGGATATATATGTTGCGCCCGCACTCGAAGAATATATCGTCCAATTAGTCATGGCCACGCGTGACCCTGGACCGTATAGCTCCATGCTGAAGCGATGGATCCGGTTTGGAGCCAGCCCTCGGGCAACCATTGGAATGGAGCGTTGTGCCAGAGCGCATGCCTGGTTGGAAGGTCGCGATTATGTCTCCCCGGAAGACATACAAGCCGTGGCCCATGATGTGTTGCGCCACCGGGTCTTACTGACCTTTGAAGCGGAAGCGGAGGGGATCAGGACTGATCAGGTGATCTCAGAAATTTTGAATCATGTGGCCGTTCCGTAAACAGATAGCCCCATCAGAATTCCGGCTGAATCGCCCTACAGGATTTCAGGGAGTAGAAGTTCGGCTTGCCGATCTCCTCAACATGCGTCACCAGACAGGGGTATTGGGAATCAAGACCCGGAAGCGGGTTCATACCCTTTTGGCTGGCGGAGAGCGATCTCCGTTTAAAGGCAGAGGCATGGATTTTGAGGAATCTCGCCGGTATCAACCGGGTGATGATGTGCGCCTCATGGATTGGCGGGTGATGGCGCGGACTCATGAACCCTACCTGAAGGTCTTTCGCGAAGAACGGGAGCGACCAGTCTTCATCGTAGTGGATAATAGAAAGGGCATGCGATTCGGGACCAAGGTGGCCTTTAAGTCGGTCATTGCCGCCCATGCGGCGGCATTACTGGGATGGGCCTCGCAAGAGAGAGGAGATCGGGTTGGGGGGGTGGTTTTTTCAGATGTGGACCATGTGGAACTCCGACCCAGGGGAGGAAGAACCGGAGTGCTACAACTTCTCAATATCCTGGCTCAAGATAGTGCCCACTCGTCACAGATGGTTGAGCGCCAAAGTCCCACTACCTCACCTTTTTATTTGGCCTTAAATCGAGTTCAGGCAACCGCCAAGCCCGGAAGCCTCATTTTTCTCTTAAGTGATTTTCGCGATTGGGACCATCAGACCAAACAGACCCTCATCCGATTGGGGGGGCATCAGGATGTGGTGGCGATCTTCATGTATGACCAATTGGAACAAGAGCCCCCACCTGCCGGCCAATATCCTGTGACGGACGGTACACGCATGGGAATATTGAATACAGGATCTACCAACATCATCCAATCCTATTCAGCGTGCTTTAGGGAACGTTATGAAGATGTCCGGACGTTGTGCCTGACCCGTGGAATCGGATTCATTCCATTGGGAACCCACGATGATATTCTTTTCCAATTGCGTGGTGGGTTACAGGATCTTGGACATCGACGAAGCGCCCATCACAGTATGGCATGACGGGAATGGGCTAACATGCCGACAGCAAGTTCTCCTCTACAAGATCTCCGGGATGTGCATCTGCCACCTCCGATTTCTCTGTGGCCTCCGGCTCCGGGTTGGTGGATCACCGTCGGTTTGGTCATTATGGCAGTCATGCTGTTCCTGTGGATTCTGAGGAATCGACGTCGGAAACAGTCGTGGCGACTTGCAATGAATGAATTGAGTGCGATCAAACAGCACTATGATACCCATCGAGATGATCAATGGCTGATTCAACGCCTTTCAATCATGATTCGTCGCTATGCCATAGCCTCCTTCCCTCGAACCGAGGTCGCAGGGCTAGCAGGAATCTCCTGGCTGCAGTTTTTGGACCGGTCAGGTCGAACCAATCAATTCACGGACGGGGTTGGGCGTCTGTTTAGTTCAGGGCCCTACCAACAGCAAACGGCCGTGTCGGCTGCCGAACTGGTGCCCTTGGTCGAACAGTGGATCCGGCAGGTGACTCCACCCACAGGGAAGAGCACGTCATGATGACGTTGGCCTGGCCGTGGGTGTTGGTGCTTCTTCTGTGTCCCTGGATGGTGCGTCGTTGGGCAACCCCTGTCTCCAATTCATCCGGCCGGGCTATGAAGGTGCCGCATTTCGACGACATTATGGCTCTTCAGTCCAACCAGTTGATTGGGCCCACCCGTTCAAGGCATTCAATACTTTTTTGGTCGGGAATGTTCATCTGGGCCGCTCTGCTTCTTGCGGCTGCCCGTCCACAGTGGAGTGGCGAACCTGTTGGATTGCCAACCAGTGGACGTGATCTGATGTTGGCAGTCGATGTCTCCGGCAGCATGAAGATTCCGGATTTTTCGGTAAAAGGACGGGAAGTCACCCGCTTGGAGGTTGTGAAAGCTGCAGCCGGGGAGTTCATCGCCGGCCGAACTGGCGATCGTATAGGGTTGATTGTATTTGGTTCCCAGGCCTACGTGCAGACCCCTTTGACATTTGATCGGGATACGGTCAAGGCCATGTTGACGGAAACAGAAATTGGCTTGGCGGGACAGGAAACCGCCATTGGCGATGCGATCGGCCTTGCTGTGAAACGACTCAGAGAACAACCCGCAGGAAGCCGGGTTTTAGTGCTATTAACTGATGGGGCCAATACCGCGGGAGAAGTCTCGCCCACACAAGCGGCGGCCTTGGCTGAGGAACAAGGTATTCGAATCTATGCTATCGGAGTTGGCGCGGATCGAATGGAGATTGAATCGTTTTTCGGCACACAGACGGTGAATCCTTCCCGCGATTTGGATGAAGATACCCTTCGACACCTCGCGCAACGTACTGGAGGGTTGTACCTGCGTGCCAAAGACACCGAGGGACTTACGAGGGTGTATAAAGAATTAGATCGTCTTGAGCCGGCGACTACGGAAACGGAACTGTTTCGACCGACGACCGAATTATATATATGGCCGTTAGGATTCGCGTTGGCCCTTTCTTCTGTAATGGCCATGTCTCTCGTCTGGAATAGGAATTGGGTTCTCCGATCGAGATGGAAGGCGGAAGCGATCTCAGTACGAGCAGGAGCCGGACGATAAGATGGCAATGTTTCATTTTCTACGACCGGAATGGTTTTGGGGATTACTTCCCTTATTCGGACTCTTTCTCCTAATCGCCAGGAAGGGGACAACGGATCAGATATGGGAATCTGTGTGTGATGCCCATCTACTCCCGCATTTGTTGGTTGGAACGGAGGGAGCGACGCGTCGCATGCCTCTCGTGCTTCTCGGATCAGGTTGGATTGTCGCAGTTTTTGCACTGGCCGGACCGGTCTGGTCCCAATTACCCCAGCCGGTGTTCAGGGCGGAATCGGCGTTGGTGATGGTCTTGGATTTATCCCGTTCAATGGATGCGCAGGATGTAACTCCTTCACGGTTGACGCGAGCCAAACACAAAATTCTTGATATGCTTAAAACGCGGAAAGAGGGACAAACGGCTCTTGTGGTCTATGCCGGTGAATCGTTCGTTGTTTCGCCATTAACCAATGATGCCAACACCCTAGTGACCCTTGTGCAATCGCTCGAGACGGAACTCATGCCGCTCCAAGGCAGCCGTACCGATCTCGCCTTGGAGAAGGCCCATGAACTCCTTCAGCACGTCGGGCAGGCGCGCGGTGATGTGCTTTTGCTGACGGACGGCGAGGGAGATCCTGCCACATTGAAGGTGGTAGGTGAGCTACAGAGTCAAGGAATGCGTGTGTCCGTGCTTGGTATTGGGACAGTCGATGGGGCTCCTATTCCGGAGACAGGCGGATTCCTCAAAGATCAGGATGGAACGGTGGTTATTCCCAAATTGGACATTCCATCTCTTCAAGCCATTGCTCGAGTAGGAGGTGGTCATTATGCCACGGTGTCGGCTGACGACCAGGATATCAATCGGGTCCTTCCTTCCGTTGTGCCAAGGAGGGCGCTATCCTCTTCAACATCTGAACAGCGAACAACCGACCTGTGGCGAGAAGAAGGACCCTGGCTCGTCCTTCTGCTTCTGGTTTTGGCCTTGCCCGCATTTCGACCGGGATGGTTAGGAATGCTGCTGGCCTTCCTGCTTATTCCCCAGGTAAGCGAGGCCTTTTCCTGGGAAAACCTCTGGGTTCGTCCCGATCAACAGGGGATTCAGGCATTAGAGCGTGACGCTCCGGAAGAAGCGGCAGACTTGTTTCAAGACCCCGGCTGGAAGGGCATAGCCCATTATCGGTCAGGGAAATATCAGGAAGCAGAAAAAGCCTTTTCCATAGTGGATACGCCGGAGGGTCATTATAATCGAGGCAATGCCTTGGCTAATCTCGGTCGTTATGAGGAAGCCTTGGCCTCGTATCAAACCGCCCTCACTCGGCAGCCGGATCATGCCGACGCCAGACATAATCTAGAAATCATCAAACAACTCTTGGAAAAATCATCATCTGCAGAACAGGCAGGAGAATCACCCCAACAATCGGATGGCTCCTCTGCCACACAGAACAATCATGGGAATGAGGCAGGAGGTCAAGGAGAAAAATCACAGAATCCTTCAGATTCCACGCATACACAATCCGATTCGAAAACAGTTGACTCTCAAAAGGAGAAACCAGAAGAAGCCGGGTCGGGTTCGGATTCTGTCAGAACCTCTAATCAGTCGAATGAAGATCAGAATTCTTCTGAAGAAAGTTTTGAAAGAGAGGCGCAAGGGCGAAACC
This sequence comes from Candidatus Nitrospira neomarina, assembly GCF_032051675.1. Lineage (NCBI taxonomy): Bacteria > Pseudomonadati > Nitrospirota > Nitrospiria > Nitrospirales > Nitrospiraceae > Nitrospira > Candidatus Nitrospira neomarina. The sequence goes on along the minus strand of NZ_CP116968.1, from coordinate 3,579,720 downwards.
CTTTGAAAGCCGAACCATCTAAGAAGCCGTTGTCCGCACCACCTACAATGGAAGAAAAGCCGGAAGATCAGACGGAACTTTCAGAGCTATCCTCTGCGGGGGACGCTGCCCAGTCACCGGAAATTGAAAAGTCTGAACAAATCCTCCAGCAATGGCTTCGCCGTATCCCTGATGATCCCGGGGGATTGTTACGCCGAAAGTTCCTTTTGGAGCATCAACGCCGTGTAGAGGCTGGAAGGTCCACCATTTCTCAAGGAAAAGGCTGGTGAGAATTTTGAGATGGATATGGGTGATGGTGTTCTGCCTTGGATTTATGGGTCTTGATACCCCTGTTTCGGCCCAATCAGTCAGGGCATATGTGGATCGGAATCCGGTCATGGCAGATGAGACCTTCCAGCTCATCGTGGAGACGGATCAGACGTCCTCGGGCGAATCCCCCGAATGGCAGATCCTAGACGCAGACTTCGATGTATTGGGCACGACCCAAAGTCAACAAACTTCGATCATTAATATGCAAACCACTTCCGTGGTCCGATGGATTGCGACGCTTGCGCCAAAACGAACAGGAACAGTGACCATTCCTCCTATCCACGTGGGCGCTCATCAAACCGGCTCCATTCAACTGGAGGTCAATGAGCCGAATCACACGAGAGAGGCTAACGAAATCCAGGATATTTTTCTCGAAGCAGATGTGGACTCACACGTTTCCTATCTACAGGGGCAAGTCCTTCTGACGCTGAGGTTAGTCAGCGCTATTTCCGTGCAGGAAGGCCGTTTAGATGAACCCGAAATGGATTGGGGAATTGTTGAACGCGTGGGCAAGGACGTCTCGTACGAGTCGACCCGGAACGGACGACGCTATCATATTACCGAACGTCGTTATGTCATCACATCACAACAAAGCGGGAGGCAGGTGATTCCTCCGGTCCTCTTTTCCGGAACCGTGCAGGAAGGCCGAACCCGTGGAACGCTCTTTGAGGAATTATTTGGCAATCGCCCCGGAAGTCTGGGGCGTGATCCTTTCAAAACCTCACGCTCGATTCACAGGCGAAGTCCGAAAATTGCGATCAACGTCAAAAACTTTCCATCAGATTTGAATGGGCGATTTTGGCTACCGGCGAAAAATCTCACTCTTACCGAAACATGGTCGGGTGATACCGATACACTTCAGATAGGGGATTCCCCCACTCGAACGATCGTGATGCGTGCGACAGGTCAGCGGGGAGAACAATTGCCTGAAGTGCCCGTGCCCTCGCCACCCATTGTGAAGATCTATCCCGACAAGGCAAAAACCCAGACAGATTTTGACGGGAAATGGATTGTGGGGTCCAGGGAGGAAAAATATGTGTTCGTGCCCACGCAGCCGGGCACAGTGACGTTGCCCGCGATTCATGTTCCCTGGTGGAACATAGAGACTGACCAGTGGGAAGAAGCCACTCTCCCTGCTAAGGTTCTGACGGTTCTCGGCACGCCTCAACCTGCATCCTCAGGACAGATTCCCACGTCCGTTCCGGACCTGCCTGTTTCTTCAACAGCGAGTGATCGTCAGAAGATGGATGTCCAATTTGGCACCTCTGATCGTGACAGGCCGTTACCATGGCGGTGGATAACAGGGGGATGTTTCACGTTGTGGGTGGTGACCCTGGTGGCCTGGTGGAGGGAGCGCCACAAACGGAATGAACGAGGTCAAGATATGGCAAAAAGGAATGATGGGAAATTGGAGTCGGAACGAGATGCGATTCAAGGGGTGAAGGCTGCGTGTTTCGAACAGTCAGCGGAAAAAACGCGAGCCGCACTCTTACAATGGGCTTCCCTCAAGGAAAAAGGGCGCCCCTGTCGAAGTCTGAAATCAGTGGAACGTCTATTGAGTCAGCCGGTTCATGATCCGGCCGCAATTTCTGCGGCCATTTGGAACCTTGACCGGACCTTGTACACGACCTCGGCAGAAAAACAGAACTGGGATGGTCGGCAGTTTTGGGAAACAGTCAAGCCGGCCATAACAGCCAAGCCATCGAAATCTCACAAACATGTCAAAGAGTTGCCCCCATTGTATCTCCATTGATTTTAAGGGGGTTGGGTAAATCAGAACGCGAGAGCGCAACAGGTGCCACAGATCACTTCATGAAATTATTGAGATAAAGAGGGTAGCATGGAAATCACGGTTAAAATTGAAAACTTGCGAAAAACATTTGGGCCGATTGTCGCAGTGGATGGTGTGTCGTTTACCGTAGGAAAAGGAGAAGTGCTCGGGTTCTTAGGACCGAACGGAGCAGGTAAATCCACAACCATGAAAATGATCACAGGTTTTCTCACGCCGACCAGCGGTGCAGTGCATATTTGTGGACATAATATTGACGTTCAACCCATCGATGCCAAAAAGCGTATCGGCTATCTGCCAGAGGGAGCGCCGGCCTATCAGGATATGACTCCCGCCTCGTTTCTTACGTTTATTGGGGAGATGCGAGGATATCGCGGAGCGACGCTAAAGCGAACGGTATCGGAAACGGTCGAGAAGGTGAATTTGCAATCGGTGTTGAACCAATCGATTGAAACGTTGTCGAAAGGGTTTAAGCGCCGCGTAGGACTGGCTCAAGCGATTCTTCATGACCCGGAAATTTTGATATTAGATGAACCAACCGATGGGTTGGATCCCAATCAAAAGCATGAGGTTCGCACGCTGATTCGGGCCATGGCGAAAGAGAAAGCCATTATTCTCTCGACGCATATCTTGGAAGAAGTACATGCACTCTGTACCCGTGCAATGATCATTGCGAAGGGGAAAGTGGTGTTTGATGGCACACCAGGGGAATTGGAAGGAAAATCTCTTACTCACCATACGGTCCTCGGCACGATAGCCGGAGTGGATCCCATGGTCTTACATCATCACCTGATGACGGTGAAAGGGGTCAAAAAGATTGAAGAGGTGGGTCGGGACGGTGATTTAGTGCAATTTCGTATTTATCCGGATGACGGACAGTGGATCCTCCCGGATATTGGACATTGCGCGCGAGAACAGGGGTGGGAAGTGAGGGAACTTTATCCCGACCGGGGTCAATTGGATGAGGTATTTCGTTTATTGACGACTCCCAAGCAGACGATTTCGTAATAGGGACTGGTTCTGGAGGGATGCAAGCTATCGGCCGGAGGCTCCTTCGGCAGTATATCCTTAAACGAACGGGATCTCATCTTAATGTCTCTCGGAGGGACCAATAATTTAAAGATAATAGCTGAAAGACATTTCCGAGAGTGAAGGAGGAATTGTGGGACGTATTCGAGTGATTTTTCAACGGGAATTGGCCGGGTATTTTGCCACGCCGATTGCGGCGGTGTTCATTGTCATATTTTTGTTACTTAGTGGAGCCTTCACGTTTTATCTGGGCAATTATTTTGCGCGCGGCCAGGCCGACCTGGTGCCGTTTTTTGAATTTCATCAGTGGCTCTATCTGGTGTTAATCCCTGCGTTGGCAATGCGCTTATGGGCGGAAGAGCGTCGTTCCGGAACAATTGAACTGCTGCTGACCCTGCCCGTCACCATGTGGGAGGCGGTCGCAGGGAAATTTCTGGCCGCATGGTGTTTCACGGGAATCGCCTTGGCCTTGACCTTTCCCATGTGGCTGACGGTAAATGTATTGGGGAACCCTGATAATGGCGTTATTCTTGCCAGCTACCTCGGCAGTCTGCTGATGGCCGGAGGATTTTTAGCCATCGGCTCCTGCATCTCCGCTCTCACCAAAAATCAGGTGATCGCCTTTGTGATCAGCGTGGTCATTTCCTTGGGGTTCATCTTGAGTGGGTTCCCACTTGTTCTGGATCTTTTCAGCAGTTGGGCCCCACAATTTCTGCTGAGTGCCATCAGCTCATTTAGCTTTTTGACGCATTTCCAATCGATCAGCAAAGGTGTCTTGGATTTGCGCGATATTCTCTTTTTTCTTTCGTTGATTGCCTTTTGGTTGTTTGCGACGGCCACGGTCATTGATATCAAAAAAGCCGAATCGTAAGGGGACGGTTTGAAGGATCCGGTGTGAAACCTTGCAAATGAGGAGTGATGATGAATAAAAAAGTACTCACGGGAAGCGGTCTCATCATGGCAGCCGTTCTGTTCGGCGTCTTCAACATGGTGAGTAATGCCGCGTTCAGTACTGCACGATTCGATCTGACAGAACATGGCCTGTATACCTTGTCTGAAGGCACCAAGAACGTTCTTAAAAGTTTAAAGGAACCCATTGCACTGCGGTTTTACCTCTCCAAAACCCTGGCAACCGGCTTGCCGGGCATTAAAAGTTACGCAACCCGCGTTCAGGAAATGTTGGAGGAATATGCGCAAGTCGCGGGAGACCAACTGTACTTGGAGATAATAGATCCTGAACCGTTTTCAGAAGAAGAAGACCGAGCAGTCGCATTCGGCCTGCAGGGTATCCCGCTTGATGGTGGGAGCGCTCAATTTTATTTTGGATTGGCCGGGACCAGTTCGACGGATGAGTTGGAAGTGATTTCCTTTTTTCAACCAGAGCGGGAAGAATTCTTGGAATATGACTTGACGAAGATGGTTCACACGTTGGCCAATCCCAAGAAAAAGGTTCTTGGCCTCCTGAGTACCTTGCCCATTGATGGGGGTGGGGGCATGCCGTTTATGGCACAGCAGGGAGGAGGCCAACCCTGGCTTATTCTGTCTCACATCGAACAAATGTTCGAAGTGAAAAAAATTGAAACGACGGCGGCGGCTATCCCTGAGGAGATTAGTGTCTTAATGATTGTGCATCCCAAGTCCTTGAGTGAGGCCACTCTCTATGCCATTGATCAGTATGTGTTGAGAGGCGGGCATGCCATGATTTTTGTGGATCCTCTGGCGGAATCCGATAGTGGAGGCGGAAACCCCATGAATCCGATGGGAGGCGGCGGCCCCCGGAATTCGGATATGCCTGCGTTATTTGCCGCCTGGGGACTTGAGTTGGTGAAAGGGCAGGTGTTGGGAGATTTGCCGTTGGCCAAAAAGGTGCAAGTCCAACAGCAAAACCGTCTGCAGGTGGTTGATTATCCTGTCTGGATTGATTTCCGCCAGGAACATTTCAGCGACAAGGACATCGTCACGGCTCAGGTGCCGTCGATCACGGTGGCATCAGCAGGCATCATTCGAAAGAAGGGGGAGACGGGGACCACGGTCGAGCCGCTCATCCAATCGGATGAAGCCGCCATGCAGATTGAATCCTCACGCTTATCAGTCATGCCTGATGTCAGCGGCTTACTCAATAGTTATCGGCCTGAAGGGGAAAAATTTATCGTCGCCGCCAGGGTAACAGGAACCGTGAAAACGGCTTTTCCTGATGGAAAGCCGAAAGCGGCGGCGAATACGAGTGAGAATCCAAATATGGCTTCAGAAGCCGAGACCCAGACCCAAGATCACCTCACAGTATCGAAAGGTCCCATCAATGTGATTGTGGTGGCCGATACGGATATCTTGCAGGACCGGTTTTGGGTTCAAGTCCAAAATTTCTTTGGGCAACGGATAGGCATTCCCAATGCTGGCAATGGCACGTTTGTGACAAATGCCTTGGATAATCTGACGGGAAGCAATGATCTGATTAGTGTGAGAAGCCGGGCGGGATATTCCCGGCCATTCACGCTTTTGCGAATGTTGCAACAGGAAGCGGAGCAGCGCTTCCGGCAAAAGGAGCAAGTGCTCCAGGAACAGCTCAAGGCGACGGAACGTAAAATTCAGGAACTGCAGAGTCAAAAGCCTGAGGGAAATGCCATGATTCTGAGTGTGGAACAGCAGGAGGCCATGGGACAATTTCGAAAGGAATTGCTCCAGGTTCGCAAGGAACTGCGGGGCGTACAGCATGAACTTGGCAAAAACATAGAGAGTGTTGAGCGTTGGGTGAAATTTATCAATATCGGGCTCGTGCCGTTGCTGATCGGTATTGTCGGGGTATGGATCAGTTCTTCAGGGATCAGAAAGAAGGCGTCCCCAAAAGCCAAGTAACCCAGGTATCGATCAACCAGAAACTCATTCGACTATTCAAGAATATTAAGGAAAGCATATGAAAGCCAAAACTCTAGGCATCTTAGCCGCCATAACCATTGCTGGGATTGTTCTAGCCATTTTCTTGAATCAAAAGCCGGCCTCTCAGTTTCCACAGAGTGGTGAGCTGTTGTTCCCGGAATTATTGCCGGTTGTCAATGACGTGAACGAAATAGTTGTGGAGACCAAGGATCAGACCGTGACGCTGGTGCGTGGGGAGAATATCTGGCGGGTTAAGGAGAAGGCAGGATATCGCGCAGATGTGGAGAAGGTAAAACAGACTCTCATCGGGTTGGCGGAGTTGCGGATATTGGAACCCAAAACGAAAAATCCGGAGTTATACGATCGACTGGGGTTACGGGACAAAGAGGAAGAAGGTTCGCTTTCCACAACGGTGACACTAAAAACCCCGAATAATCCCGAGGCGGCCTTGGTGATTCTGGGGAATCAACGTCCTGCCAAGGGAAATCCACGGATGAGTGAAATCTATGCGCGAAAACCAGGAGATCCACAAACCTGGTTAACAATAGGGAATTTGCCGTTGGAAAAAGTGGGGGGAGAGTGGCTCGATAAGGAAATAACGGCGCTGACGACTAAGCGCGTGCATCGGGTGACGGTCATGCATCCCGGCGGGGACACTCTTTTTGTCTCAAAGGATACACCTGAGGATCTGGATTTTCAGCTGGATTCGATCCCTTCAGGTTCGAAAGTGGCTTCCCAGTTTAATGTGAATAACGTGGTGGGGACTCTGGTGCAGCTCTCATTAGAGAATGTGAAAGAAGCACACGAGGTGAATTTTCAGGACCGCTCTGGAGTAACGGCTGTTTTGGAAACCTTTGACGGGCTCAGGCTTCATGTTCAAACGGCCAAACAGGAAGATAAAGTTTTTGGAAAATTTTCTGCGGAATATGATCAAAAACTGGTTCAACATGTAAATGCCACCACTTCCACAGAAAATGGGGAAACGGTTCCAGCGCAGGATTTTGCTCAAGACGAAAAGGCCCCTGAATCTCCAGAAACGAAGAAAACAGCAGATATACAAGTAGAGCCTTCCTCCAAAGAAGACTCACTATTAAAAAAACCGGAAGAGGTTCAGCGAGAAGTTGAGGCGTTCAATCAGCGTGTGGGAGGCTGGGCGTACGAATTGCCAACGTTCCGGGTCGAAAACTTTTCGAAAGCCAAGAAAGATCTTCTTGAAACAATTCCCTAAGCTAAAGCATTCAGTGCTGCATGTAGAGTCAAGAGGGTTGCTATGGTGTTTGGGAAATTTTTAAAGGGCTCGCCGACTTATCCGAATCTTTTAAGGGAGGAGTCAAGACGTCCAGTAATTCTTGATAAACCTGAGTCAGGCGTGAATCCTCAAGCCGATAGGCAAACGACAACAGAATCAAGCCTCCGGCCAGCACTAATAAGCCCAATGCGGTCATCCCGATCACCCAAAAGACTCCCCCGACTGTGCTTATCCCTCCATCAAGAATAAACAGAACCACAAACGTGAGAGTGCCTCCAATGACAAAGAGTAACCATAAGAAGGTGAGAATTGCTGATGACCAGGGAATGCGCTTGGACAAATGCAGCAGGAGTTGGGTGCCGTCTGAACTGACATCGATTGTTCCCTTTAATGGCCATGCGGTGCGAAACCGCAGGGAAAAGAGTTGATAGTATGGGCGGATCACGATGACCCGTCGGTCTGCGATCCAGCGGGCAATTCCGTGAGGCAAGGCAAGGGCTCCAGGTTTAAAGACAGTGGAAATCGAGGAAACAGATTGAGAGTCCAGGGCGTTCTTCCTGTGAGCCAAAGGACAGCCATATTGGCAGGCCCAACTTTTCAAGGTGGTAAATTGATACCAATCACCAATGATAAGACCAAGAAACAGCAAGATGGCAATAATTCCGGCAAATGTCATAGGACGGTGAAGATACCATAGTGTCTTCTTCTGCTACACTCCTGTTTTTGCATTGACTTCGCGGCCGCCCCTCCTCTACTATCGACTCGCGGGGTGGAGCAGCCTGGTAGCTCGTTGGGCTCATAACCCAAAGGTCGAGGGTTCAAATCCCTCCCCCGCAACCACCTCGATTCCCCATCAAAAAACTCTCATAGTTCCATTATGTTTTCCTACAGATTATCCTACTTTGAAACCAAAAAATGTGTTGCCCATGAGTCGGAGAACCATGACTTTGCTTGTCCGAAAAGTGCACATATTTAGAGGATAGTTGCTTATTTCTCTTGGGTTTACGTTCTGGCAACCGATAAAGATTTTGTGGGGGTGAAAAGCACCCCTATTGAGGACAGGTCGTTATGTAGATGAATTTCGGGTTCCCTTAATTCTGGACATCAATTTGCGCAGGGAAAAGAATTGACCATCAACGCCCCTTTCATTTTGGCTCGGATCCTGCCATTCCTGAATTTTCTGGGTATTTGCCCACATTTTCGCATTTAAGTGTCTGTGAGGTGCTTTCCAGGAGACAGGTTCGTTTGGCCAAATAGGCTTAATGTATGAACAAAATTTTTCGAAATAACGAAAAGCAGAAAGTCAGTGATACGTTGAGATCTTCCTTGCCGGAAATAACTATTTCCATTGTTGTCCCTGTGTACAACGGGGGTGAGGCCTTTCGCCGATGCCTGATAAGTCTGGCAGCTTTACAGCCGCCTCCAATGGAAATTATCGTTGTTGCCGATGGTGACTCCGATGGATCCTGGCAAGTGGCGAAACAGTTTGGTGCTCAGGTCATTCGACTTCCTATTACTTCAGGAGGACCGGCATACCCCAGAAACATTGGAGCACTTCAGGCCAAAGGCGACTACCTCTTCTTTGTCGATGCCGATGTGTGTGTGCATCCTGATACCCTGGGACGGGTGGCAGAAACGTTTCACAATAATCCAGACCTCACTGCGTTGATCGGGTCATACGATGACACTCCTGGCGAACCAAATTTCTTATCCCAATACAAAAATCTCTTTCACCACTACGTCCATCAAAAAGCCCAAAGAGAAGCTTCGACGTTTTGGGGTGCTTGCGGAGCCATCCGCCGTGATATTTTCCTGGAAATAGGCGGGTTTGATGAAACGTATCGTCGTCCTTCTATTGAAGACATTGAGTTGGGCTATCGATTGAAAAAGACCGGTCACCAGATTCAGTTGTGTAAAGATATCCATGTGAAACATTTGAAACGATGGGATATCTGTTCCATGCTCAAAGCAGATTTTTTTTACCGCGCAATCCCCTGGACAGAATTAATTCTTCGGGATCGCAGGTTCACCAATGACTTAAATATCCGGCATTCCGAGCGCCTTTGTGTCGTGTTGACGTATGGGCTCGTGGGAGCCTTGCTGGGAGCGATCTGGTGGGGTCCATTGCTAGCGGTGGCGGCCTTGATCATGGTTTCGCTGGTGATCATTAATGCGCCCCTCTATCGATTTTTTCAGAAAAAACGTGGGTTCCGGTTTTCCCTGCAGAGTATTCCCTGGCATTGGCTGTATTATTTGTATAGTGGTTTGGCGTTTGCCATAGGCCTGGCACGCCATGTTTTGTATGGGGGCAACCGGAAGGAGTCGACCATGCCGGCTCTTGTCCCTGAATCCTTCGATATCAATAGAACGTCAGGGAGGCAGTAGTGGCATCTCATCCTGTAGTGGTAATTGGCGCCGGTCCTGCAGGCCTTACGGCGGCCTATGAACTTGGGAAAAACAGCTCTTCCTCTCTTATCCTTGAGGCGGGGAAACAGGTAGGGGGCATATCACAAACGGTCAACTATCGAGACTTTCGTTTTGATATCGGTGGACACCGATTTTTTTCGAAAATGCCGATGGTGACAGAGTTATGGAATGAAATTCTCGGTGACAACTTTCTCCTTCGACCTCGTATAAGCCGAATTCATTACAACCAACATTTTTTTGACTATCCGCTTAAGGCCACAAATGCGTTGGCCGGACTGGGGGTCGTGGAGGCTCTTCTGGTCTGTTTCAGTTACGCCAAGGTTAAGGTGTTTCCCAATGGCCAGGAGGAAAATTTTGAACAATGGGTGATTAATCGTTTTGGCTATCGCCTGTACCAGATTTTCTTTAAAACCTACACGGAAAAAGTCTGGGGGATTTCCTGTACTGAGATATCAGCCGATTGGGCCGCGCAACGAATCAAAAATCTCTCGTTGAAAGAAGCGGTTCGAAATGCCCTATTTGGTCAAAGGGGTGGGAAGAAGGGGGAAATCGTGACCTCGCTCATTGAGCAGTTTCATTATCCTCGCTTAGGTCCGGGAATGATGTGGGAACGGTGCGAGGAACTGGTGGCTGGTTTTGGATCTCAGACATTAAAAGGCATGAAAGTCGAGCGTATCAGGCACCACCATGGGCGTGTAGATTGTGTTTCCGCGCGAGCCTCATCAGGGGAGCATTTGGAATTCGAAGGCAGCGATTTTGTGTCGACCATGCCTCTGCGCGAGTTAATCGAGGCCATGGATCCTCAACCCCCTGAGAAGGTTGTAGAGGCCGCGCTTGGCCTGCGGTATCGGGATTATTTAACCGTGGTTTTGGTGGTTAACCGCGAAGACGTATTCCCTGATAACTGGATCTATATCCATTCACCTGAAGTTAAAATGGGGCGAATACAGAATTATAAAAATTGGAGCCCGTATATGGTGCCGGATCCCTCACGAACTTCGCTGGGCCTTGAGTATTTTCTCTGGGACAAAGACGAAGAGTGGACATGGTCGAACGAGCGGTTGATCGAATTCGGGACACGGGAATGCGCCCAACTCGGACTCATTAATCCACGAGAAGTTGAAGACGGGACCGTGGTTCGTATGGAAAAAGCCTATCCGGTATACGATCATCACTATCAGGATCACGTCCGGACGATTCGACAATATCTGGAAACATTTTCAAATCTTCAGACCATTGGACGAAATGGTCTGCATCGCTATAACAATCAGGATCATTCCATGGTGACGGGGGTGTATGCCGCGAGAAATATCATGGGTGAATCCCATCATGATGTATGGGCGGTGAATACCGAAAAAGCCTACCATGAGGAAGACCGTACGACTTCCGGCAATGGCGGCGATCGAATGGTGCCTGTGCGGGTTCAGGTAAGCGGAGATGAACTCCCCATAGCAAATGAGGAAGAGTTAATCGAGATCGTGTTTGCCAAGCTGGATCCTGTCGCTATGGGTGTGGCTGTCGGTACCATCAGTGGTCTCCTCATCTTGATTGGGACGGTGATTTTGGTCCTCAAAGGAGGACCGGTCGTGGGGCCCAACTTGTCTCTGCTTGGGAATTTCCTATTTGGTTTTCAAGTGACGTGGGGTGGTTCACTGATAGGTTTCCTAGAGGGAGGAGTCGGGGGATTTGCCATAGGATACTCAGGAGCCTCACTCCGAAACTGGAGCATGAAGGCCTATGCGAAAATTATCCGATGGCGAGAGGAAGTGAATCGTCGTCGCAATCTTCTAGATTAGCTATTACCAAGAGGCAGGGTCCTGGAGGGAAAATATGGGAACGGATTCCAAGGGTGATGAAGAACTTAGCCGGGTTGTGGCCAAAATTCAGGGAGGGGTGTTGGCAGTGGTTTGTGCCCTGATGGGTGGATTAGGCCTTTTTATTATGACCGTTTGGCTTCTTCTCGAAGGGGGACCAAAGGTTGGCTCCCATCTTCAGTTACTTTCCAACTTTTTCATCGGGTATTCAGTCACGTGGAAAGGGAGTCTGGTAGGGCTTTTTTACGGAGCCCTGACCGGTGGGATTCTAGGTTGGGCTATCGGGTTTATCTATAACAGGGTAGTGGGAATCCGATATCGATAAGCGGCATTCCACTAGGATTTTTTCCAAGGCGCTGAAAATTTTTGTCATCCTCTATTATCTTGGTGTCACTGTCTGGTCGGGGCTTGCGAAGAAAAATACGTGTAGCCCAGACCTACAGCCTTTACATCCCCATTAATCAAACATGAAAGACCCATCGTGATAATCGAAGGGAAGAGGTACTGGGATTCCATTGCAGACGAATGGATAATGACCCGCCCGGATCAGCTTTGGCGAAAGCATAGCGATTCAATCAACCAATCTCTTCTCTTCCGATGGCTCCCCAAACAACCTGTAGGTCGATTGTTAAAGACGGACATGTTTGACGAATTGGTGGGAGAGGGCCTCACGCCTTTCTTGCAGGCCAGAGGTCATAGCGTCATAGGGATGGATCTTTCCTTCGGGAATGCGCACTTAACCTGTCGGACGCAGACGAGCGTTTGTGGAGCCTGTGCGGATGTACGCGACCTCCCGTTTGGAAATGAGTCGTTTGAGGTGGTGGTGTCGAATTCGACTCTGGACCATTTTCAAACCTCAGATGAGATCATCGTGAGTCTGCGGGAATTGCACCGGGTCCTTCGCAAGGACGGTCAGCTAATTCTGACATTGGATAATCCTGCCAATCCGATTATTGCGGCCCGTAACGTTCTTCCGTTCAAACTATTAAACCGGTTGGGTATCCTTCCTTACTATGTTGGTGCCACCTGCGGTCCTAGGCGGCTACAGAAATGGCTGCGGGAAATTGGCTTCGACGTGATGGATGTCACAGCGGTGCTCCATTGTCCCCGGATTTTTGCCGTGCTCGCTGCCAAAATCTTGTGCTCCTTCGCGAACAATTCAGTACAGCAACGGTTTTTGCGATGGATACAGGTATTCGAAAACATGTCGCACTGGCCTACGCGTTATCTGACCGGGCATTTTATTGCTGTTAGAGCTGAAAAGAGATAGAGCCCATCGGTAGGCCCACGAGAATTTGAGATTGTTCAGGACGCTTGGAAGTTGCGAAGTCTGGGCCAATGTGGCTGGTCAGCCGGATGCTCCTGGCCCACACGTTTTGTTACATGAAAAATGATATCAAAAATGATACGCAGCATTGGAACGAATGATGTTGTTGAACGGATGGAAAACTGTTCGGTTGATTCGCCAAGCCCTGGCTTCCAGTCGCTGGATGTTTGAGGATCTACGGCAACTACAAGAGGCGCAACTTCGGAACCTCCTCATGCATGCTTATCAGAACGTTCCGCTCTATCGAGGGCTTTACAAGGAGGCAGGGTTTCATCCTGATGAATTCCGTTCGTTGGATGATATAGACAACATCCCTATCCTTCAAAAGGATCGTCTCAAGCAGGCAAGTCCGGAAGAAGTCGTTGTCCAGGGGATTGATCCACACCGATGTGGAGTCGTTGAAACGAGCGGTTCGACAGGAACTCCGTTGCGTATTTTTCTTGGAGCCTTAGATCAGCAGTGGCAGCGTGTGGTTGCCTGGCGCATTCTTTTCGAACACGGTTTCCGCTGGACTGACCGAACGCTTGAAATTCGCATGACTTTTGGTCGGCAGTTTTTCGTCCAACGTCTTGGTATTGCTCCTAAAGAGTGGTGCTCGATTCTGGACCCCCCAGAGTTCTGGGCACAACGCATAATTGAGACGCGGCCGGACGTGATCGTTGCCGGGGCGGGTACGCTGCATGCCTTGGCGGACACTGTCAAAACGCTGGGGCTCAATCTGCCCTCACCCCGACTCATCGTCTCCGATAGTGAAACCCTCTCGCCGGCCACTCGCCAACTGGTTCGGGGTGCGCTCGGAAGGGATCCTGTGGATGTGTACGGTTTGGTTGAGCTTTCAAATTTCGCATGGGAGTGTGAGCGTCGTTCGGGATTTCACGTAAGCGCTGATAGCCACATTGTGGAGGTTGCTGCGCCTGCAGGGGAGCCAGGCCCAATTATCACCACAGCATTAGGCATGTGGACTATGCCGATGATTCGCTATGAAACAGGAGATCTGGCCGAGGTTGAGACCACACGATGTCCCTGTGGGCGCACTCTTCCCCTTCTCAGCCGAATCTATGGGCGCAGGGTAGATTCAGTGGCTTTGCCAAACGGCAGGCGAATCTTCTGGCCATTTTTTCACGAAGTCTTGGGACGCTATGACGAGTTAGGCCAGTGGAGAATTTTGCAAGATGAGATAAACGAGATCCACCTCCAAATCGTTGTACCCAATAACGCTCAGGGTCTTCTTTCGAGGATTGAATCGGATCTTCAAGCGGTCTTGCCCGGTGAGGTCCATCTGTGCGTTGAGCGAGTCGAAGCGATCCCGTTTAGCCCGGGCGAGAAGACCAGGATGATCATCTCGAAGGTCGGAACTGCAAATGAGCAGCACCCTGTCTCCGGAAGGGAAGGGCTCTAGATGGAAATTCTGCGAACATGGAAGTGCCTCATGGATCTGAGAGCGAACGTCACACGCTCTCCCGCAGATCTCAGATCGTTGCAAGATCATTTGTTCCGCGACGCTATCATCCATGCCTACAGCAACGTCCCCTTTTACCGTCGTGTGTGGGACGAAGCGGGTGTAGATATCCAAGCCATTCGAGGCATTCAAGATCTGGATCGAATTCCAATCATCACCGCTCCCCTGGTGCGAGAATCGGCGAAACGAGGTGAATTGCTGGCGCGGGGAGTGGACCCCTCATCCTGCACCTACCTTGAGACCAGCGGCTCATCAGGTGCAGCATTACGGATTTGGAAACGGCCGCTCGAGGAACGGGTACGAAGAGCCGTGGGACTGCGGATATGGTTTGAACACGGATTTCGTTGGCGTCATAACACAGCGCAATTTCAGATAAAGCCGGGTCCCTCGCACGTACTGCAGCGCTTCGGTATTTCTCGGAAGACATGGATCTCGACGGAACGATCCATCGAGGACCAGTTAGCACAATTGTTGGAAGCAAAGGCTGATGTGGTGGTTGGCACGGCGACAGCCCTTCGCCGCATTGCGCGTGCGAGCGAATCGGTTCAGGCCGCACTTAAACGGCCATGTGTGGTGTTTTGCGCAGGAGAGTTGGTGGATGCCGAAACACGTCAATTGGTCACCCGAGTCTTCGGCCGCGAACCGGTCGGGCTGTATGGCCAGACTGAGGTCGGGTATATCGCCTGGCAATGCGAGCACCGTGGGTCGTTCCATGTAAATGCGGATACACATTTTGTTGAAGTATTGCGGGATGGGATACCGGCCCATCCGGGCGAATTAGGGACAATCGTGGTGACAGATTTGCGCGCCCGGACCATGCCACTCATACGGTACAGCACGGCTGACCTTGCCATAGCTGCATCAGGTGGATGTTCCTGCGGTCGGCAACTGCCTTTGATGGGTTCAATTGAAGGGCGCGAACGAGCCTCAATTTTACTCGGAGACGGGCGTCGCCTTACGACCCGAAAGATACTTGATCACCTCGCGGGAACACTCCGCCTCGGAGAGTACCGCCTGTACCAGGAAAGCCTAAAGAAGTTTCGGCTCGAGCTCACCTGCCACGCCCTTGTCGGCCATCCAGGGGTCGAGGACGTAGACCCCTGTTCGCATGTCCACCTGACTGTACGGGATCATCTCCGCAAGCTCCTTGGGGAGATCGATCTATCGATTAGGATTGTTCAGCCGTGGCCGGCAGATGGCACGGGCAAGACCCATGCAATCTTCTCGGGGGTCAATCTCAATGAGGGTTCTCTCAGGGACACCA
The DNA here is from genome assembly GCF_032051675.1 of Candidatus Nitrospira neomarina. Classification (NCBI taxonomy): domain Bacteria; kingdom Pseudomonadati; phylum Nitrospirota; class Nitrospiria; order Nitrospirales; family Nitrospiraceae; genus Nitrospira; species Candidatus Nitrospira neomarina. Next base: position 3,564,179 of record NZ_CP116968.1, on the reverse strand, counting down.
CGGGAACGGCGTCTTGAAGCGCGACATGCCCATGGTTTTGTGGAAACACGACAGAGGGTGGTTGAACCTTGCGAATGTGGTTGCGGCCAGTCGAAACAAAAACAGTGGGCACGGATAGGATGAATCATTTAAAAAACATCATGATAGAGTGGGTCATCTCCCGCCTTTCCGGCAAGGCACAAGCCTTGGTTCCGCGATATGGTTTTTACGCGTGGGCGTGTCTGGGATTAGGAGGGATCCCGGTTGTGTTGCTGCGGGGGCCCACCCTTCCATTCGGGCAAATCGGGACACTATTGGTGGCGGGCCATGATCCCTGGGTTTCTTATTTGCCGAACAGGTTTTTCATTGGGGAGCCCCAACGTGAGCTGGTAGGAAATGTGTCGTTACGGGACCTGCCGGCTCTGCTAGATCGCCGGCGTGAAGCAGCGGACCTGACTATCGTTCGGGCAGATCGATTGTCAGCGGAAACATTCTTCGGAAAAGACTATCTCGCGGTTCCTGAATGGATTGACATGCGGCTCGCCGTTCCTGGGGACCTCGATGAGGTGGTGCGTAGTAACCGAAGTATCCGCGAGGACATGCGTCTGGTTCGCAAATATCAGTTGCAGCCATTGGTCACTGAAGGGGAGGAACGATTTGACGAGTTCTATGATTCCATGTACGTCCCTTTCTCGAGAGACCGTCATGGAGCCATGGCTATCATCAAAGGCCGGCAGGAATTACGTCGGTTGATCCAAAAAGGGGGAATCCTCTGGGTTATGGGAGACAATCAGCCATTTGCTGGTGTTCTCTATGAACGAAAACAGGACACATTAAACCTTTTGGCCATAGGCATGGCTTCGGGAGAACTCCCGCTGAAAAAAAGAGGAATTATGGCCGCGCTCTACTATTACAGCATCCAGCATGCCCGCCAGTTGGGGTTTGCTGAGGTAAATTTTAGAGCCGCTCGGTCTTCCCTGCATGACGGATTGCTTCGCTATAAACGCAAATGGGGAAATGCTGTATTTGATAATCCTAATTCGTATTTTGATCTGTTGATCCGTTGGAAGAGCGTCAACGGCGTAGTGAAGGATTTCTTCTCTCACACAGGTCTTATCTTTCGGGACGGAGGACGCTTGTCTGCAATCCATGCTGACGAATCACAGAGTCGCCGATCTCTCTGGATTGAAGGGCTGCATCGGCTCTACCTCCTGACTGAATCCGGTCGCCAACCGATGATAGATGAGGGAGTTCTCGTTAAGCGTAACCGGAGCCACGTTCGATTCTCATCGACCCTTTCATGATGCTTGAGGAGACATCAAGGGCCCTATCAACATTCCCCCACTTTGCGCCGATGATCCGTAAGGGAACCTATTGTGGCGAGATACAAGGTTCGAAACATTCTTTGGCTATTCGATTGTTTCTGACGATAGGAATGCGCTGTATTCAGTCGTTGATTTGAAAGCCATCAACGAGGACACTGACCAAACGCATTTTCCCGGGGGTTGGCTAAGAGATACGCGACACACAAGAGTAGGAGTACCTATGTGCGGATTGTGCGGCGTGGTGTATTCCGATCCTATGAGGCCGGTCGATCGGGATATGCTTCATCATATGACAAACATGATGGCCCATCGTGGACCGGATGGGGATGGGTACTTTGTTGAACCGGGTATTGGTCTCGGCTTCCGTCGACTGAGCATCATTGACTTGGAAACCGGCGATCAGCCCATTTCCAACGAGGACCACTCTGTCACCGTGGTATGCAATGGAGAGATCTACAACTACAAGGAATTGCGTCAAGATCTCGAGGCTACCGGTCATCGTTTCAGGACACATTCGGATGTCGAAGTCCTTGTCCATTTGTACGAGGATTATGGGGTGCGTTGTGTGGATTTTCTGAGAGGCATGTTCGGCTTCGCTATCTGGGATTCCCGGCATCGCCGTCTCATGTTGGCCAGAGATCGGTTCGGTATTAAACCCCTTAGCTATGCCATCAAACCCGGTGCTCTGTTTTTTGGATCGGAGTTGAAGTCCATCCTTGCAAGTGGTTGTATTGACCGTCAGGTTGATGCCGCAGCCATGAAGGAGTTGTTTGCGGTCGGATTTGTTCAAGCGCCGAAGACCCTCTTGCGTTCAATCCGGCGGCTCCCACCCGCGCATTATCTTCTCCATGAAAACGGGAAGATCACGATCCAGCGTTATTGGGATCTCTCCTTTCCATCAATGGGAGAGGACGGCATTCGACGAAGCGTCCAGGAATGGGCCGAGGCGGTGCGGGAAAAACTGGAAGAGTCCGTTCGCCTCCACCTCCGAAGCGATGTGCCATTAGGTTGTTATTTGAGCAGTGGAATCGATTCAAGTGCAATGGCGGGATTGATGGGCCGAGAAATTTCGGCTCCTATCCACACTTTTTCTGCGGCGTTTGAAGATCCGTTGTTTAATGAGATAGGTCCGAATAGGATTCTCACAGATTTCCCGGGCTACAATCTCCGCAATCATATCACCACCTGCAGCACCGCTGATTTTGATCTGTTACCGGAAATGATTTGGCATCGTGAAGACCCCAATATCTCAGCGGGGGGCATCCCCCATATGTTGCTCGCCAGGATGGCGGCGCAGCAGGTGAAAGTCGTCTTGACCGGGGAGGGCTCGGATGAAATATTTGGGGGCTACCCTTGGTACCGGGTTGAGCGGTTGCTTGAACCATTCATCAATCTTCCACTCAGTGTGCGTCAAGTCATCGCAAACATCCCCTTCCTGAGGAAAAAATATTCTCGATCAAGCCGGGCATTCGCCGCCCACGCCACGATGGACCGGTCTCGATACACCCAGATCATCGATAATGCCTCCCACCGAAGTTACGATGATCTTTTTTCCGATCATCTTAGCAACATCCATAATTCTTTCACCGATTCAGAACCACCTTTCTCTCTTCCGAAGGATTTTGAAGGATGGAGTCGTTTTGCTCAATTACAATATTTGGATATCAATGTACGTCTTTCGGACTTCATTACGAGAACTCTGGATGCCGCCTCCATGGCTTATGGTCTGGAGGCACGCGTGCCATTCCTCGATCATGAATTTGTCGAATTATGCAGCCAGATTCCATCCGACTTGAAAATGCGAGGGCTTCAGGAAAAGCATATTCTCCGACGGGCACTGGAGGGTGTCTTACCCGCGGAAATTCTGAATAGAAAGAAACGCGGACTTTCCGCCCCATTCTGGCCATGGCAAGGTCGTTTGCCGGAATTTGTCGCAGACGCTCTGTCCGAAAACAGGCTCCACACCAAAGGGTATTTCAATCCTCATTATGTCCGATACATGCTTCAGCAACATCAAAACGGCAAGGCGAATTTTGGAAGAGAGTTAATCGGTGTCCTCAATATTCAATTATGGGATGACCTATTTGTCCAAGGGTGCCGTCCGTCGTGAGATGCACGAGTGTGTTGGTTTCCAATCCTGTGTCGACGCTCTATTCCCTACTTCGCCATCCGCATGTCGGACGGGAGCAGCTTGTGGCCTTTCAAAACGAACGAGTTTGCCGGTTGGTCGCACATGCCTATCGCCATGTGCCCTATTACCGTGGGCTCTTTGATCGACATGGACTGAAACCCCAGGATATCCGAACGGTCGAGGATTTGGGGGCCGTGCCCATCACCTCCAGGAGTGATTTGCAAGCCTTGCCGGTCGATGAAATCATTGCTCGGAATGTGGACCCGGGGTCTTTGATCACCCGTGCTTCCAGCGGGTCCTCCGGGCGACCATTTATTGTGCGCCGCACTTGGCTGGAGGAACGCCTTCATGGGGCCTTTCGGTGGCGTGCGCTCCATGCGTTGGGCCTCCGTGCGAGCGACAAGATTTGTTATGTGATGGGGAACTGGAATATCCAACGACAGAACCAACTCGCCACGCATATCCTGGACACCCTTGGAATGGCCCGGCGAAAAGTCATTGATGCCCTGCAGCCACCCGAGGACATTGTCCGGGGTCTGCAGAAGTTCAAACCTACGGTCGTGGGGGGGTATCCCGGCGTGTTGACCAGAATCGCGCAGACTGTGAATCGCGACGCACTACGGTCCCTTCGACTCCACTTTGTGAATCCTGGTGGAGAAGTCCTGACGCCACTCATGCGTCAACAGATTCAGGACGGGTTTTCCGCGCCGGTCTTTGAAACGTATGGAAGTATTGAATTTTACCTTCTGGCCTGGGAATGCCCCACAACCGGGGAGTATCACTCATGTGACGATGGCGTAATTATCGAAGTGCTGCGGGATGGGGCCCCGGCGGGTGAAGGAGAGAGGGGAGAGCTTGTGGGAACCGACTTGCATTCTTTTGCGATGCCGTTGATCCGATACCAGCTTGGCGATGTCGTCACAAAGGGGAGCCAAACCTGTCGATGCGGACAACCGTTTTCGACGATTCGATCGATCCAGGGACGTATGATCGATTACTTCGTGCTTCCCGGCAACAGGGTTGTCCATCCTTATGAGTTGGGGGTCAGAAAGGTCCCCTGGATTCGGGAGTTTCAGGTGACCCAAGAACGATTGGAATTCATCGTGATGAAAGTCGTCCCATTCCACACACCCTCCACACAGGAGATGGAAGCGTTGGTTCAACCGGTGATGGCGTTGCTGGGATCGGACGTGCAGTTCCAGGTAGTGTTGGTGGACACAATCCCGAGAGAGGCAAACGGGAAATTCCGAGTATATCGTTCCCATATTCGATCGGCTTATGACGCATTTGCGTGGCCGGATCAAAAAATGGTTCCTCCTGTAGTCAATGACGACTGATAATTCTCATGGCGATCGTGAGGTGGATATGGAAAACCAGGTGACTTTTGCCTGCAACCTATCATGAATTTTCAAGAAACGCGGATATCTCAATCATCAAGTGATGACGATGTTTCCACAGGCACGTGTTGAAGAGCCTGGTCATGATGTCCGCATAGACCGACATTAAGGGCAGAAAGGTGGTCTGCGAGGCCTCATCGGGTGATGAGTACGTAGCATCTTTTTCCATCGAGCGGCGACTCTCATTCATATCGAAATGTCCGAAGTGTGCGCTGATCTCTGTGAATGGTTTCAGTCTTGCTGCGTTGTACCATATTGATGAGAAAGAACGGTTCATTTTGGATCCGTATTAAGCATCAGGAAGCGGAGACATCTGAAACGATTGACGAGAGGATGAGTTCCTCCGGTCATCCACCCATTACCAATAACCGAGATGGCCTACATGTTTTATGGTTGAAAATCCAAAAAAATGCAGCGGGCATTATTTTCGGTTTATAGAGCAGGAACGAAATATTCGCCGGTGACGTCCCCCTTATTTGCTTGAGGTTGGTCATCTGAGTAGTGAGTCTCTGGAAATGGGCATGGCTACCCAAAATTTTCCCCGCTTCAACGACTGGGCATGGTGGCTCTATGAGCATGCTCCAGCCGCCTTGGACGATGCAGCTAAGAGATGGGCCCCATGGGTCTTGCCATGGGTTGCGCTTCGCATTCCTGTCGCTATTCTGCGAGGGCCAACCAGACATTCCGAGCGATCGGGAACCATCATAGTGGCCGGGCTTCAACCCTGGGCCGATTACCTGCCGCGTCGCTTCTTTGCATGTGCGCCTCGGCGAGAGGTCGTTGGAGCCGTGCCTATATGGGCCCTTCCTTCATTCCTAAAACGTTTGGCTGTCAATGCAGACATTATTGTCGCGCGCGTCGATCGTGTCTCTGCCCGCCTCTTTTTTGAAGACGGTTTCCTTGTGGTTCCCGAAAGCATCGGCTGCCGACTTCTGCTACCGGTCGATTTTGACAAGCTTGCGCATGCCAGCCGCAGCGTAAAGGAAGATTTGGGCACGCTCCGGCGTGAGGGTTTCACGATGGAGGTCTCACATAGAGAGGCAGACTGCGAGTCGTTTTACTCATTGATGTATCTTCCCTTCGTCCAGAAGCGGCACGGAGAATTTGCCGTGATCCATAACGTGCATCAGCTCCGTCGAAAGTTCCGTCGTGGGGGACTCATCTGGCTGCGGCGGGGCGACCATCGCATTGCCGCTGCGCTGTTTGAGCAGCAGGGTGACGTCTTCCGTGGAGTGGCTTTGGGCACAGCTGGGGGGGACCTCACGCTGATGAAGCAGGGTGCCCTTGCGGCGCTCTACATTTTCGAAATTCAGTGCGCTCAAGAGGCTGGATGTGCAAGCATTGACTTTGGTGGCACCCCGCCGATTCTCAATGACGGACTTCTTCACTTCAAGAAGAAGTGGGGAGTCCAGCTCATGGATGAGCACCAGACTCCCTATGATTATCTGGTCCGGTGGGAGCGACCGAATGAGCAGGTCCTCGACTTCCTTGCTGACGTGCCCTTGATTTTCAGAAACCACGGTTACCTGGCTGGGCTGACCGGCATTAGGCTCAATGGCGTACCCCACGCGGACCAAGCGTCTATGATGCATCGCTCGTTGTGGATGGCAGGGCTGCAGCGACTCTTTGTGGCGTTGCCAACCGGATATGGTTCACAGGAGGTGGGTGTGCTTTCTGGACAGGATAGAGGCGGGATACCTTATGTTGGTGGGACGGAGTTCTGCGATTTTGAACGAATTCTATCGACGTTAGGTGGGAATCAGCCGACATCGCCGAAAGCGCATGGAAATTCCGAGGCGGGCAAAAAGAATACGAGGTGATGATGTTTTCGGATTATCGCGCAATTTTCAAGAAACGAGGCCATCTCTACCATCAAGCAATGACCCTGTACCCGACCGCTCGTGCAGAAGAATTCCTTCATATTGTCCGTATGGCGGACATAAAAGACGGAGATATCGTTTGTGATATTCCTTCCGGCGGAGGATACTTAAGGCACTTCGTGGACCAGACCTCGACTCTTTGCCATATCGAAACCTCAGAGGTTTTTGCCGATCTCTGCAGAGCGAATGGCATGCCTCACGTGTTGCTTTCAACTCTGGAGGATATTCCTGTCGAGACCGGGGCTGTCAATAAAATTATCAGCCTCGCGGCATTGCACCATGTCAATGAAAAGGACCGGTTCTTTTCAGAGGCCTATCGAATGTTAAAAAAGGGAGGGACGCTTACCATTGCCGACGTGCAAGCGAGGTCGCCCGTTTCCGAATTCTTGGACGGTTTTGTCAACGAACACAATACAATGGGACACAAAGGGACTTATATCTCCGCCGAAACTCAAGGTGAGATCGAACGATGGGGATTTACTATGAGGGAGTCTTCGTTGATCCCTTTTCACTGGGAGTTTGATTCTTCCCAGGCCATGGGACGTTTTTCCCAACTGTTGTTCGGGATCGATAAAGCAGACTTTGCCCAGGTAGTAGAGGGTATCCGAAAGCACCTGGGCTATGATCTCGAAAGCCACGCATGTCGCATGAACTGGGAGCTGTTATTCCTCCATGCAAAAAAGTCCTAAACCACAATCGTGTCCGGCGCTATTGGGTACCTGCTAAACAGGCAATAGCTCGGTTAGTAGGTGCTGCGAACGAATGAAAAGATCCTCTTATGCCAATGTCTTGTCTTTAATGATTTCTTTAAATATGAAGTTTGGAACTTATCTCATAAGCCGCGGTCAAGAAGCGCCCAAACGGTTTTTGCGTGAGCAGGGTTCAGCACTTATCAAGATATCCCGCATGCCATCTCACCGGCCACTTCATGGTTGTTCGAATATTGAAGTTTTGAAAGGGATTGCCGATGGCCTCATTACTCAGGGTAGGTGACTGCGTGGATGTGCATCCAGAGTTGAGGGATGACAACCAACTCGTCTGCACGGTCGCTCGAGGTTCCGAAGTCTTGGGATACGTCGTCGTTGATTCGACCGTATGTGGCATCTCGCGAGGGGGGCTTCGTATGTCTACCAATGTGAGCGAAGCAGAAGTGCGTGGTCTGGCCCGTACCATGACGCTCAAGTGCGGCTTTTTAAGACAACCACAGGGTGGCGCGAAGGCAGGCGTGCGCTTCAACCCTGAGGCCCCGCTCGCCGAACGCCGGCAGCACTTGGAAGCGTTTGGGCGAGCGATTGCTCCGCTTCTGATCAACCGCATCTTTATCCCTGGCCCTGATATGGGTACGAATGACACAGATATCCATGCGATGCTCAATGCGGTTGGAGTGAAGCTCAATTGGGGGGAATTGCGCGATACGCAATCGGGGCAATATACCGCCGCGACCGTGTTCATCAGTGCCAAACGGGCGATGCAGCATCTCGGCTTGACGCTCCCTCGCTGTACGGTAGCCATTGAAGGCTTCGGCAAGGTGGGGAATGCCCTGGCCAGCCTGTTGGACCAAGCCAACGTCAAGGTGGTGGCAATCTCTACCGAGAGGGGAGCGATTACGAACCCGCATGGTCTGAATGTGAAACAGCTCAACCAACTCGCCGAACAGCACGGCAGCCGTGTCGTAGATTATTATCCAGATGCCGAACGTATTTCCTGCGCTCAATTGTTTGAGTTGCCCGTGGATCTGCTCTGCCCTTGTGCGACTCATCATAGTCTCCATATTGACAATGCTCCTCGAGTGCTCGCGCGCCTTATCTGCCCCGGAGCCAACAACCCAGTGACGGCCGAAGCCGAGAAAATTCTGTTTGAACGGGGACTGGTGTATCTTCCCGATTTCGTCGCCAACTGTGGTGGGATACTTGGTAGTACGATGGCCTTCGCCTCGATAAAAAGGGAGCAGATCGTCTCGACCATGGATCGTTATCTCGGCGATCGAGTCGTCTGGTTGCTGAAGGAGGCGAGGCTCCGGCAGGTATCGCCGCGCGAAATCGCCGAACCGTTTGCGAGACAACGCTTTGAGGATATCCAGCGAACCGCTGCCCATCCGTCGCTGCGCGGAAAGCTCGTCGCCGCCGGGGTAGAGCTCTATACTCGGGGTTGGGTCCCTGGTGCTCTTGTGGCGGCTCTGGCGCAACCATACTTTGCAAAGAGGTTGGCTTGAGTGGCGCGTGGATCTTGACGGTGTGCTAAGGGGATGAGGTCCTCCGTAGGTGGTCTGGGATACTTAACGTCTGTCTGCGCGTGCCCGGCCCGGAGATATTTTTTGACACTTCCATTATTTAGAATACTTGTGTAGACAGGCGAAGGGGGATCATTCGGGTTCAGAACGGTTTTGGGTGGCATCCTTTATAAAGGCTCATGAAAAAAGGCGAAGGTGAATAAAGTGAACGAATCAAAAGTTCCTACACGTGCTATGGACCAGGAAAAGACTCCGCGTCTTTCCGTGATTCTGGCAACTCCAGCGGGGTATGGCACAATCCGAAAAACCGTTTCGCATCTTCTCTCTCAAACCGCCCGCTCGTCATTGGAATTAGTGATTGTGGCGCCTTCGAAAATGCTGTTGGACCAGGAGCTGGATCAGTTGAATGAGTTTGCCTGTTATCAGGTGGTCGAGATCAAGAAATTTCAGTCCATTGGGCAGGCAAACGCCGCGGGTATTCGTCAAGCGGCAGCCCCGATTGTGGCATTGGCTGAGGACCATTGTTTCCCTGATCCGCAATGGGCGGAGAACCTCCTTGCCGCGCATAAGGGCCCCTGGGCTGCCGTGGGCCCTGGCGTCAGAAATGCCAATCCCAATACTGCTGTGAGTTGGGCCGATCTGTTCATTGGCTACGGTCCCTGGCTGACCCCTGCTCCTTCCAGGGAAGCGGAATTTTTGCCAGGGCACAATACCAGTTACAAACGAGAAATTTTGCTCGGCTATGGCGAACAACTGGATGCCATGATGGAAGCGGAAACGGTCCTCCACTGGGATCTTCGTGAAAAGGGGCATCGATTGCATATGGAGTCGACGGCGAGCGTCGCCCATACAAATTTTTCTTTATGGTCCTCATGGGTCCCAGCTCAGTTCTATAACGGACGTCTCTTCGCCGGAGCCAGAGCCCGGCAAAAGCCTTTGTCATGGCGCATCATGTTTGCTCTGGGGTCGCCGCTTATTCCAATTGTCCGGCTGTGGCGAATTTGGACGGGACTCCCTTCTCAGGACTTAAAGATTCGATTTCTGTCCTGTCTTCCTGCCTTGATAATTGGGTTGGTGATTGATGGAACGGGCCAAATGGTTGGCTATGCGTTAGGGACAGGTAATGCCCTGGACAAGGTAGCCAGATTTGAGGTTGATCGGTTCAAACACATTCGAGAGCAGGATCGATTGGAAATACTGGGATTTTAAAACAGTGTGGAGAATTTATGAAATTGGATGAAAAGCTGCCTGTCAGAATAGGAATGGTCGGTTGTGGGCGGGCCACGACGATGCTTCACCTGCCGGCATTACAATTTGTACCTGGTGCAAAGGTAGTGGCTTTGGCCGATCCCAATCCAGAGGCACTTCACCGCGCCTCCCTCCAACTCGCGGTAGAACAGTGTGTTTCTGACTATCGAGCCTTGCTTGATAACCCGACAATTGAGGCGATCGCCATTTGTGCCCCGGTGGAGTTCCATGTGGAGATTGCTCTCGCAGCATTGGATGCTGGCAAGCACCTCTTTATCGAGAAACCACTGAGCTTGACCCTGGAGGAATGTGATCGACTTATTGATCGGGCTGCCGGGTTACCTCTTCAAATCATGTTGGGCTTTAACACCCGTTGGCATCGATTAACCCGACAGGCCAGGACTCTGTTTCAGCAAGGTGCTGTTGGGCCCCTTGAAATTGTTCGCAGCAATCTGTTGACGAATTACAATAAAGATCTCCCCGATTGGAGAAAGAGACGAATCTCAGGCGGGGGGGTTCTGCTTGAGATGGCGATGCACCATTTCGATCTCTGGAAGTATGTTTTAGATGAGGAGGTGGAGGAAATCAGTGCACACAGCCGGTCGGGAACCTGGGAGGATGAATCGGCGACGGTTACCGCTCGCTTGGGTTGCGGCGCCCTTGCTTCGGCGACATTCTCCGAATGTGCAACTCAAACGAACAGTATGGAGATTTATGGACGAAATGGATCACTATGGATCGACTTTTATCGTTTTGACGGGTTGCAAACTTCCACCACATCCGAAAATTCGGGAAATATCCAAGCCCGAATTAGAGGATTGAGGAAATTTGTCAACGAATTCCCCGAGGCGATCGCCACGAATCGGCAGGGCGGAGAATGGCGCCGGTCTTACATAGAAGAATGGCGACATTTTATCGGCTCAGTCCGTGGGGGTGGCCGGATGGAATGCGGTTTAGAAGATGGACGACGTGCCTTAGCTGTTGCCTTGGCCGCGATGGAGTCCGCAGCCACGGGAAAAGCGGTGACGGTTGCCAAGAGATAGCTAGATATTGAAGTACGAAGGGTTGGTCAGTTTAACAAGCTGATTCATTGCCTACTACATGGATATTCGCAGATTATATGGCACCTTATTCCAAAGAAATCTTCGCGAATGCCCCTGGATCAGGTCACGCAGCCGGGCAGCCAGTTCCTTTCGAAATTCTGAAAACATCCGAGAAAACGTCGTAGCCCATTACTGCATGTGTGAAGGGCCTTTTCTTATGATATTTAGGTTTTAGAAGGAATGCTTCAATGAACAACCATGCCACGTGCCAATCCTTATCTTGTGGCCATGCCGGTGCGAACTGAGAATTATCCAGATGATGGCTTCGAAACAACGGGTCGGCCAGAAACTTGCCATCACGTTCTGCTATCGGGGTTTTACTGCGAGATATGGGACTCCCCCTCGTGTCGTGGTTTCCATTCTTGAAAAGGCCGGGCATCAGGTAAGGCAGATCAAAGATGGGCCATTGGATCTTGCACCCGATAGTGTCCTTTGGGTCTGGGGAAATACGAATTGGTATCCTGGACTCTTTGCGCAACTCACCGCCATCAATCGAGCGCAAAGGCCTCTGATCATAATCTGGCACACCGAACCTCTCCCGCCTCCCAGCGCGGCTGGCTTGCCATGGCCGCGATTGAACTGGTGGGAAACGGCAAAGTTCATCCTTCGTAGTTCCGAAGCCACGGATGTCTACACGAACTATCTTGTGTTGCGTCGTTGGGTGAGGAATGGGCTTCCGGATATCCTTGTGGCTGCTACATTAGGACGCAGGGAGTTTCTATCTGAGCGAGGGGTTGTGGCCGATTGGGTTCCACTGGGATACGAGCCTTCATGTGGACAGGACTTGGATCTGCCCAGGGATATCGATGTGCTGTTCCTTGGAGCCCAGGATGTCCCCCGCCGGAATCGACTCTTGAAGCGCCTGGGGAAAAACGGAATTCGGATACATGCAGTAGGAAGTTATGCTAATCAAGGTTGTTGGGGGAAAGATAGGACTGAATTGCTGAATCGAACAAAAATACTTCTTAACCTGTCCAGAACACCTGGAGAGTTTCCCGACCTCCGCTTGATCCTGGGGATGGCAAATAAGGCGCTGGTCATATCCGAACCGATCTATCTCCCAGCCCCTTTTGTGCCGGGACAGCATTTTATCAGTGCCTCGATAGAGGAGATGCCTGAAAAGATTCGGTACTACTTGGCTCATGATGAGATGCGTGCTTCAATCAGCCAACGGGCTCATGGATTGATTACTCAGGACGTAACAATGGAACGATCGGTAAGCCAGATCGTTGATCTCATATCTGATGCAACCGCGTCACTCCGGACTGATTCAATTGGTCGTATAAACTAAAAACTTCTGAACCGTCATAAAGATGACTGATGCACCTATTTTTTCGATCGTGATTCCGACCTACAATAGGCCGAAGCAACTTGCTGCCTGCTTACAGGCCTGTGGACGGCTCGACTATCCACATGATCGTTTCGAAATCATTATCGTGGATGATGGGAGCCTGGATCCCGTCGAAGTGCACAAGATGGATGGGTCCAATCTGAAAAGTATCACCTGTCTGCGTCAATTCAATGCCGGTCCGGCTTCAGCTCGCAATATGGGGGCGCAGCATGCACAGGGAGACATTCTGGCTTTTACGGACGATGACTGTGTCCCCACCCAACAGTGGTTAAGGGAACTGGCCCGATCCTGTAATGATGCTCCAACGGGACTTGTCGGTGGGGGAACCGTCAATGGGCTGGTCGACAATATTTTTTCGATCGCCAGCCAAATGATTATCGATGAGGCCTATGCATATTTCCTCCGCAGAGATAGTGGCCTCAGGTTTTTCGCGTCGAACAATATGGCGGTTTCTACAAGGCTCTTTCACAAAATCGGTGGGTTCGATTCATCCTTTCGTACTTCCGAAGATCGCGAATTTTGTGACCGGTGGATACGGCAAGGATACCCCCTTGTGTATACTACCAAGGCCATTGTCCATCATTATCACCAACTCACCTTGACGGCATTCTGTCGGCAACACTTTTCCTATGGGCGTGGGGCATATCAGTTTCATCGCACGCGAGCACGATGCGGTCCTAGTCTTTTGAAACCTGATCCACGGTTCTATGCCTCGGTATTCCGCCGTGCGCTCTCAGGGAAGAAGCCACTCCGCATGACCGGTTTGTTGGGGTTGTGGCAGGTGGCGAATCTGGCAGGGTTTTTATGGCAAGCCGCTCAACCATTTTTCCTGTCATTTCCAAGCATTCGCCATGAAAGATTGGCTCGAACAGAGGAGGCTCCCAGAGAAGCCGGAAACTCCAAGGAACCACGGAAATAATCGTCAATGCGCTTTTGCATGGTCACCACATTTTATCCGCCCTACCATTTTGGAGGCGATGCCATCTTTGTGCAGTCCCTCGCTCGTGCATTGGTCTCGGAAGGACACCATGTCGAAGTGGTGCACTGCGAAGATGCCTACCGTCTGCAGCAAAAGGCGTCACTGGAAAAATCTGAAACGAATGACGGAATTATAGTCCATCGTTTGCACAGTTCAATGAGATTGCTCTCTCCCATCATCACCCAACAGACAGGTCAGCCTGGTCCAAAGGCACAAGAACTCAGAGCCATTTTTGACCGTGAGTTCGATGTGGTGAATTTTCATAATATTTCACTGGTAGGTGGACCAGGAATATTGGGCATGAGCAAAGCGGCTGTAAACCTGTATACCTTGCATGAACACTGGCTTTTGTGTCCGATGCATATCTTCTGGAAAAACGATACCAAAGAGTGTGATTCACCGCAGTGTATCCGTTGTTGTCTCCGGTCAGGCATTCCCCCACAATTCTGGCGATACACCGGTGTCATAGAGCGAAGTTTAGCCAATGTAGACGCATTCTTATCGCCGAGCCAATACACGGCAGATCGCCATAAAAACCTTGGACAAACACTACCAATCCATGTCTTGCCAACCTTTTCCAGATTAGATCCGAAATTGAACAATACCGCTTCCGCTTCCCTACAAGAGCGCGGATGTTTTCTGTATGTGGGACGAGTCACGGCTTCGAAAGGCATTGCTATACTTTTGAAAGAATTTGTGAGTTTCAGCGAATACGATCTCGTGGTTATTGGAGGTGGAGACTTATTGCTCACGCTCCAACGGCAATATGCCGAGCACCGTCACATTCAGTTCCTAGGCCCTCTTTCTCAGGAACAAATCAGTCCTTGGTATCAAAAGGCAACCGCCCTGGTTCTCCCCTCGCTCGCTCCGGAGGTGTTCCCCTTAACCATACTGGAAGCCTTTGCCCATGGCACGCCGGCCATCGTCCATCATGCCGGTGGGAGTCGTGAAGCCGTTGATAAGACAGGCGGGGGAGTGGTGTATCACTCCCCTGAAGAGTTGCATGACGCCCTTACTTTGCTGGGAAATGACTTCCAGCTTTGTAAGACTCTTGGACAACGGGCGCGTGTAGGGTATGAGCAATGGTATTCCCAAGAAAAATATCTGGAACGCTACCTGCAACTTATCCAAGAGATAGGTAAGAAAAAAAGATTTAAGTTGGCAGGAAGCACCATTTTATGATCAACGATAAATCACGAAAGGAACCTTCCGGTCCTAAGGGGTATCCTATTCTCGGCCATATCCCTGGTTTTCTTTGGGACAGACTCGGGTTTCTCTCACGTTGCGCGTCTGAGTATGGGGATGTGGTGAAACTTAAAATTGGAGAGACCACCTTCCTGCTAAACAATCCTGAAGACATTAAACATGTGTTGGTGACCAATTCCGACAATTTTGACAAGGGGCCACGCCTAACCAGTCCAAAAGGAAAGCGGTTATCCGGCGAAGGTTTGCTGACCAGTCTGGGATCGGCCCACCTCAGGCAGCGAATGATGATGCAACCGGTGTTCTATAGAACATCTATTAACGCCTTTGCGGAGACCATAACCAGTGGTGTTGAAAAGATGATTGCCGAATGGAAAAACGGCACCGAGCTCAATATCGGGCAGGACATGATGGAACTGGCACAAGACAATATTATCAAGACGGTCTTTGGTCGTCGCTTTGATGATCCTTCCGGCGCGTTAGCCAGCGCCATCACCCTCAGGAAGCAGTATGTTGAACATGTGCAATTTTCACTGCTCCCATTTTCTGAAATTTTTCCTCCAATGTTATGGCATGAATATCAGCAGGCGATGAAGCGAATCGATGATACCATTACCCGGGAGATTGACATGCGCCGCGGGGCCCCTGAGCCGTCTCACGATTTGTTGTCCCTGCTTATGCATACCAAATACGAAGATGGAACTGGAATGACCGACAAGCAAATCCGTGACGAATTTTTGACACTTTTCAGTGCAGGTTATGAAACTGTCGGGGAAGCCTTAACCTGGACCTGGTATCTGCTCTCTCAGCATCCGGACGTGGAAGCCAGATTCCACGAGGAACTTCGCGAAGTGCTAGGCGGTAGTGTTCCTGGTGCTGATGATTTGTCTAAGCTTCGTTATACCGGAATGATCTTAGCTGAATCGATGCGTCTCTATCCTCCGACCTGGATTTTTATCCGCATGGCTCGACAAGATGCTGTCCTTCCAAGCGGGTTCACCATTCCTGCGGGTTCAAAACTATACCTCTGTCAGTATGTCATGCATCGGAATGTCCGGTATTGGCCAAATCCGGAACGCTTTGACCCGGAACGTTTTACCGAACATGCCATAAAAGCACGGCCTAAATTCACGTATTTTCCCTTTGGAGGAGGTATCCGGGTCTGTATCGGGGAAGCTTTCGCCAAAATGGAATGCATGTTGGCTCTGGCATCTATCGCTCAGCGGTTCACTCTCACGTTAGTACCTGGGCAGACGGTTGTGCCGAAGCCTCATATGACTTTGCGTCCACGAAACGGGATCATGTTGCGGATACACATGAGGAATGTGCCTGAGGGAGCGTGATGCCTGAGGTAGTCCCGTTGATATCGTGCGTGATTCCTACCCGGCATCGCCCCGATTTAGTGGTGCGAGCCGTACGCAGTGCGTTGGGCCAGACCCACGAAGCTTTTGAGGTGATTGTTGTCGTCGACGGTCCCGATGACCTAACGGTAGAGTCTCTTGGTGAAATAAAGGATTCCCGGTTACGAGTCAAAGTTCTGCCCCACACTCATGGCTCTGCGGAGGCTCGCAATGAGGGAGTCAAGGAAGCACGAGGTCAATGGGTAGCGTTCCTTGATGATGACGATGAATGGCTGTCCCAAAAGCTTCTCAGCCAGCTTCGAGTAGCGGAACAGTCCCCGCATCGATATCCGATTATCGGATGTCGCCTAATTGTGCGTCATGAAATGGGGGATTTGGTATGGCCGACCAGACTCCCTAAGCCGAACGAGCCTATGAGCGAATACCTGTTTTTCCGGACGAAGATTTTCGGAGGGGAAGGAAACTTACAAACTTCCACCATATTTACCGCGACAGCCCTTTTAAAGATTGTTCCATTTAGAAAGGAAAGTCAGAGACATGACGATATTGATTGGGTCCTCCGGGCAACCAGGCGACATGATGTTGGTGTCCAATTTGTCCCCGGTTCTTCCCCACTAGCCATTTGGCACAAGGATGATAACCGCAGCACGGTCAGTAGCAAGACGGATTGGCGTTTTTCACTTGCTTGGATTAACCAGAATAAGGATTTGGTCACCAAGAGGGCCTACGCGTCGTTCCTCATGACCTGGCTGAGTGCAAATGCCGTGAAGGAAGGAAATCGATTGGAGTCGTTGTTGCTTCTTCGACACGCCTACCAGCATGGAAAACTGTCTGTCCTGAATGTCGTATTGTTTTGGGGAATCTGGCTCATGCCTCATAAATTGCGGGCTCGGATGGTTACTCTATTTTCAGGCAAACGTGCGTTCAATCCAGGCCTGCCCCCTGACCAGGCATGAATACTAAGTTGCACGTTTACTCAAGCCAGAATTAATGTGATTGGCATGATCAAAGAACAACGCAAAAATGCAGAATGCCCAGATCCATTCTCTGCATCGGTTGGTCTAGGTAAGAAAGAAGCATCGATGCCAAAAAGATTGAAGAGAGCTCTTTTGTATGCTGGTTACCTGTTCCTCGTGACCGTCTCCCTCCTGGAAATCGGGGTCAGGGTCTGGGGATATTCGGAGCATCATATTCATGATCCGATCTATACCTCGTTTGAACCGAGCGAAGACATTCCCTATATACATAAACCTAATCTTATGCAGGCCAGAGCCCGGGGTCTTGTTTTCATTAACACGGATAGCCTGGGATTACGTTCGAAAGTCTCCGGAATGGTTTATGGTACCAAACAACCACAGGAATATCGTATTGCAATCGTGGGTGATTCCGTTACGTTTGGGGAGGGTGTTCCCACTGAGGAAACGTTCACCGAAGTTCTGGAACATGTGCTGAATCAACACCAGAATCTCTTGACCGTGAAGGTGTTTAATTTTGGTGTATCGGCCTATAGCGTCAAAGAGATGGCCGCCATGCTTCAACACCGTATGGTAGATATTCGACCGGATCTGGTTGTGATGGCTATTATTCCGCCTGATCTGAATCTCGACCGGACCCCCACCATAGACTCAACCGGTTATCTGGTTGGTCAAAAAATTGCCAGTCTTCTTGATTCTCCGGTTGGAGCGGCCTTAAGAGGCATCCGCCTTCTGTATGTACTCCGGGATATAGGGTCACGGTGGGTTTCTCCACCTCAATACCCTCACCCACTGCTTTCACGCGGCGAAATTCCCGACTCCTACCGTTACATTCGACAGTTCAAGGAGACAGCAATTCACTATGGACTTTTCCCCTTGATTGCGCTCCTTCCACGAATGGAAGAAAAGGCCTGGGGTCCTCTTCCTGACAAACTGCGACAAGACGGTATCAGGCATCTTGATTTATCAAACATAAGTAAAGAATTTACCACTGAAGAGTATATGGCAAGTCGGTTTGACCGGCATCCTTCCCCTGCGGTTCATCGCCGAATCGGGGAAGCATTAGCCCTGTATGTGGAACACCAACCAGAGTTTTCCCAGTGAGTCCCTTGTCGTCCCAACCAGGCCGTCATCTTGTTGATGGGACAGTCCGAGTCTTTCTCGCCGGGCTCCTGTTTCCCCTTACGGGCCTCATTACCGCCGGGTTCCTCACCCGACGACTCGGTACGGATGGTTATGGCTTATTGGTCCTCTCTGCAACGTTGTTTGGATGGGTGGAGCTCGGGATCAACTCATTTTTTGCTCGTCCGGCGATTAAGTTTATTGGGGAAGCGAAAAACTGGCTGCCAGTTGGTAGCACCCTCATACGGTTGCAATTTGTAGCAGGGGTTGGCGGAGGGGTGTTACTAGGACTGCTGTCATTTCCTCTCGCCTGGCTCCTCGACGAACCGTTGCTTGCGCCCTATCTCGCCCTCTATTCTCTCCACATCCCAATCAGTAGCCTGACTCAAGCCCACCAGAGCATCCTCGTGGGAATTGGTAGTTTTCGGCAGAAAGCCGTGACTAATGCCTACCGTTGGATTGCCAGGCTGCTGTTGATTCTGTTGCTGGTTGAAATGGGCCTGTCTGTTTCTGGCGCTATACTGGGAAGTCTTGGGGCGGCCCTGGTCGAACTCGCTATCACCCGTCGATATGTCAGGCCTCCCTTCTTTGGCAAAATTGTCATTCCCATACGCCCATTTTATGACTTCGGTATCCTCCTGTGTGTCTCATCCATATTGTTCCTAATTTTTTCCAGCATGGGCTTGGTTATGCTGAAAATCCTTGGCGGAACCCTGGAGCAGGCAGGAGTCTATGGTGCGGCCCAGAATTTGTCGATTATTCCCGGTCTGTTTGGGGCATCTTTTTCCCCGCTGTTACTCTCGACGGTGAGCCGTCTGCTTTTTGAGGGGAAAACTGATCAGGCAAAAAGCATGGGATTTGGTGCAATGAGAATGGTGGTGGGGTTATTCCCGTTTGGAGCTCTCGTCGCGGGCGCTGCTCCTGAGATTGTTACATTAGTCTTTGGCCAGTCTTTCGAGCTTGCTGGTCCAATACTGGGGGTGTTGATTATGGGAGCCATCGCATTTGTGATGGTCTCAGTAGCCGTGGTCATTGCGACGGCTTCAGGTGCTCCACTATTCACCTTGTATTTAAGTATCCCGCTGGTCTTGCTGGTAGTGATCGGGAACTTGGTGATGATCCCAAGATTCGATGCCCTGGGCGCTGCCATGGTGACAGCACTGTGTCAGGGAATTGGTGCCTTGGCTTCCGTGTTTGCGATCTATCGGCTTTGGGCAATTTCCCCGCCAATTGGTACGTTGTGGCGTAGCGCCGTCATCAGCGTACTAGCCTATACCATGGCAGTGATGTGGCCAACCGCGGGACTTCTGCTCGTGATAAAGATTGGGGTAATCGGAGTGGTGATTATTCTGGCATATCTGGTCTTGCGGGAATTCAGTTACGACGAAATTGCACTCACCCGTTCGTTTTTAAGACGAAGAACCGTACCTATCGAACAACAGAAGTAAATGTGAGTTCGGTTCAAAGGCCAATCGAGGGAGAATGAATCAAGGCTCTTCTAGGGGAACGTTAAATGTGTTCCGTGGCAGAGCACGCCACTTTCTGCTCTTCAAGCTTTCAGCTGCATGGGCTAAGCAGGGGAAAGAGGTCGGCAATAATCTTATAAGGGTTTGATTGTAATCTTAAGTGAGAAGATCTGTCAGGGTGTCTTGATTGGTTTGAGATTCTCCCCTCCGTGTGCGGGTACATTCGAAAAGGTTCCAATTTTAAAGGTCCTTCACCTCGGGTTGCCTCGGATTACCTCCGTGAGGAAATTTTCCAGCTTTTCCCTATAGCGGTCGGGAGAAAATTGTCGGCTTAATTCCTCAGATGGGACTTCGGCGGCCAGCAGATCAGCCTGGGAGGAACTTAAGAAGGCAACCCATTCATCAGCACTATCCATAATTGTCAGGCCAGGTCCGGATGGGCATTCGAGGCCGCGTACTGCCAGGGTGGTCGCGAGAACTGGCATTCGATTATATAGACTCTCCGCAAGCTTGATATTCACGCCGGCACCTTCGTGAATAGGACAAACCATGATATCAACCTGTTCCCATACCTCCCTTAGATTTTGGACAAAGCCATGGGAAATAACTCTGCCACGAGTGGGTATCTGGTCACTCTGTCGCCCAAAAACGTGAACCGTGATTGGGCGGCACACCTTGGGAAGTATCTTATCCATTAGCCACTTCCAACTTTGGCGATTGGGCCACCATGCGAAATCGGCAAGGAATCCAAGCCGTAGATGGCCGTTGGGCTTCGGCTGGCGGACTATAGGAGGATCGGTAAACATCGGCGGAACATGAAGAGCGCGCAGTCCTGGGACCTGGTTACAACCCCAAGCCATTTCAGCCGCCGAAAGAAATATAACCCCTCGGGAGCGACGAAACCCCTCGATCTCATAACGACGTTGCTTGATAATTTCCCGTTTGAGGACATGTGAAAGGAATGGGTAGTTGGCCAGTTTTTGAGTCAGCACCTGGTGCTCGAGATTATGCGCGATGAGCACTGTGGGGATTTCCGGCGGTAATTCCTTGATGGCCCATAACATGTCACCGCCGTTGATCAATGCCGCATCGAAATGCTGGGATCGCGCGATTTTGCGAATTCTCAGCTTAAACTCGGGTTGACGTGTAAATAATGTCAATGCTGGAAGCTCAGAAATGTAGGACCGGGCCAACGACATTATTTGGCGCGACCGATACCATGGGCCGGGGGGCGGGTGAAGAGGAGCTGCCAAATTGACCACGTGGCTACTCCCCAGGGCGGCAAGGAGTCCGCGAGTGTAGGTTCCTGCACCACCCGGGTGCGAAGCCGGATCAACCAGCGAGGCAATGAAAAGCTTGGCCATAATGGTCAGCGATATTTCGTTTTGTCTACTCGCTGGTGACGGAATGCTAACAGCATGCCATTGATTTCGAGGAAATGTATCCAAAGCGTGAGTGCCACTGCGACTGGATAGTCGGTCAGCCGCAGACCGTATTGTTGGCCGACTCGAAAACACGTCCCCAAGCTCTCAAGAACTCTACCTATGTAAAATAAAGGAATTGAACCCTGTCCGAGCCGTAGGAGCCAGCTGAATCGTAATCCAGGATCAAGCTGACGGATTCGGATAGTGGCCCAGCCGATATGGCACCGAATATCGCGTTCCATGGACCAGCCCTCGAAGTCGTGTATCACAGTCATGGCTGGCTGAAAGAGAAAACGGCCTCCGTCCCGCATGATGGCAGCAGATTGTAGTTGCGCTGCATAAGGGCCTTCATTTTCCGGGAGCGGGAACCGTTCGTAAACCTTTCTGAGAAAACCGGAGTTGTTATTGGAAATGAAACGGGTTGGGCCTTCTTTCCCTGGGTCGAGAAAGCCGCGGGATAAGACTGAAAGGCATCGTTCGGTGGCGGTTTTGCCTTCATACATGGTGCGGCCGCTCACTGCAACATATTGAGGGTGGGACTGAAATGTGGTGATCAGTGACTTGAGCCAGCCAGGAACCGGAATGCAGTCCGCATCCAAGAGAGCGATAATTTTACCCTGAGCAGCCTGAGCGCCAGCGTTCTTCTGCTCGTAAGTAGCATCTTTGGGCACTCCGATCACCTTTAGGCCAGGTAACTCGGCCAGCAAGTCGGGTGGAAGCTTTCGGGCACGCTCTTCCGTTTCGACAAGCAGAAACTCGACGGGTTCGTCCACTTTCTGTGCGGCAAGTGCTTGAAGGCAACTGCGGAGATCCGCGAGTTCTGCATGGCGATCTGTGTCATGGTCGGCCACAATCAGCACACTAACCACAGGCTCGGAATTGTGGCCAGTTCCAGAGCATTCATTATCAAGCATGTGTATACCTCCAGTTGCTTTGTTATACAAAAGATCGAATTTGAATGCTTTACCTCTTAAATCCTACCCCCAGACCAGACAATTATTACTTAATGGAATTTTTTTCGCAATTTTACCTAAGAATTTTCGGTTAAACGCATATATAGGCGAGCGTGTCGGCGGGCGCTTTCCTCTTTGGTATATCGCTTGAGAACAGTCGCTCGAGCTTCCTTTAACCTCACCAATGCTGGGGCCGGGTTACGGATCATATCGATGGCAGCTTCTGCCAAGGCGTCAGGATCGGATGGGTCGATCAAGGTACCGTATTTGCCATGGTCGAGAATTCTTGGGAATGCACCGCTACGACTTCCCAATAAGGGTACCCCGGCCACAATCGACTCTAACACCACTAAACCGAATGCCTCATTGTATGAAGGGATCACCACCAGGTCCATATGGGACATGATCTCGCAAATCTGAGTTCGGTGACCAGAGAATTCGACGTGGTCGGAGAGCCCCAATGCCAGGACTTGATTTCTGAGTTCTTGTTCCAAGCTGCCGGCACCGACGATCTGAAGGCGAGCGCCGGGTATCGCATCGATGATATTCCGCATGGCAGCGATTGCCACCTTATGCCCTTTTTCGTATTCGAGCCGTCCGATAATGCCGAGTACTGGATGGGCGGGATCGGTTAGGGCTCGGATTTCCGGCAAACTAGTGCGGCCCGCCAGAAAGCGGTTTAGATCGAAAAATTGGTCAATGATTTCGGCACGACCCCATTCGTAGGGCCGCAACTGTTCCTTTATCAAATGTTCGGCGATACAGACGTAGGCGTTCGTGCTCGTTGCCAACCAGTAGTGCACAGCACCCATTAGCGGCCGCAGAAACCATCGGGGTTTTGGTTCATCAAAATTCACCGTCATGATAATGACGGGCACGCCCGCTAATTTGGCTGCCAGGCGAGCCCAGACGTTGCAAAAGCCTGATTGTGTTTGAACAATGTCCGGTTGAATTCTGCGGAAGGTCTGATAAAAAGCTTTGATAACCTTGAGAATGCCGAGTGGTTCCGTGAGGCGGGGAATGCCAAGTCCGAGCTCATGGATGGTGCAACCGGTTGCTTGTACCGCAACGCCGATTGTAGAGGTGGTTGGCATCAAAGTCACCATCTCAAAACTGAAGCGTTCGGGATCAAGTTCCTCGGCAAGGCCCAACGGAGAGTGTTCCCCACCGGCATCGCGGTAAAAACCAAGATAGGCATACAATACTTTAATTTTTTTCATTCTAGCCGAAACTACCGGGATGTTTTGGTCTCAATTCCTAAAATAAAAGAGCATCATAAGGGTAAAAATCCACGTGAATAAATAAGATATAGTTTTTTATCGAAACAGGGAAAGGAGGATCAATGAGGGAAGTGGGAGGGACCAATCTCTGAGCCGATAGATCAGAATCACCTATGAGTATGGATTTGTATCAAGAGGTAGCGTGACCGTTTAGAAATCAACTCATGTTCCATATTTTTAAAAGAAATCTTCAGAAGAAACCAGGATTGGGGTCGATCTCGTTACATAAGCATTTCCCAGACCTTCCTCCCTGAGGAGTGTGTTGTGCACCTCCGGCATGAGCCTCTTTACGCTCAGGGCTGAGTTGCGGGTCTCGTCCATTACTCTCTTTCCCCCAGCAATAGAGATGACATACGTTAACATAGAACTTTCGTGAAACCCGGTTGGTCTAATTCCAGTCGTTCTCCATCCCAAGGTCCGTGTGCCATTCAAAATAACTCGAATAACTGACTTGAAAAGGCCAGAGGCCAGCACGTTCAAGGCCTTTTATCTGGATAATGCATTACTGCAGAAAATGGTGACGGGTGCCATCATTTTACCGTTGGTCTGCAATAGGGCCAACCACTTGAGCCAGGAAATGATTATTTACTAGAAGTGTCTTTAATTTTCCCCTCAAAATTTTCAGCTAAACGCAGATACAGACGAGCGTAACGCCTGGCACTTTCCTCTTTGGTAAATCGCTTGAGCACAGTCGCTCGAGCTTCCTTCAACCTCACCAATGCTGGGGCCGGGTTAGCGATAATCTTGAGGGCCGCCTCTGATAACACGTCAGGATCGGCGGGGGGCACCAACTCCCCGTATTTCCCGTTGTCAAGAATTCGGGGGAATGCACCGCTGCGGCTCCCCAATAACGGTACCCCGGCGGCAATCGACTCCAACGCGACCCTAGCAAACGCTTCGTTGTATGAAGGGATCAATAACAGGTCCAGAGTGGACATGATCTCACAAATCTGAGTCTGGTGACCGGTAAACTCGACGTGTTCCATGAGTCGCAGTGCCACAACTTGATCCCTGAGTTCTCGTTCCAAGCTGCCCGCACCGATGATCTTGAGTTGAGCGCCGGGTATCGCATCGACGATTTTCCGCATGGCCGTGATCGCCACCCTATGCCCCTTATCGTATTCGAGCCTTGCGACAATGCCGAGTACTGGATGCGCGGGATCGGTTAGCGCCCGGATTTCCGGCAAATCGGTGCGGCCCGCAAGAAAACGATGCAGGTCGAAAAAGCCATCGATGATTTCAGCACGATCCCATTCGTAGGGCTGTAACTGTTCCTTCACCAAATGCTCAGCGACACAGACGTAGGCGGTGGTGCTCCTCGACAACCAGTGATGCATGGCCCGCATAACCGGCCGCAGAAACCATCGCGGTTTTGGCTCCCCACCAAAATTCAAAGTCGCGATGATGACGGGAACATGCGCCAATTTGGCCGCCAAACGGGCCCACACGTTGCAAAACCCCGATTGCGTCTGAACAATGTCGGGTCTGAGCCGGCGAAAGGTCTGATACAAGGCTTTGATAACCTTGATGATGCCGATCGGGTCTGTGAGACGGGGAATGCCAAGTCCGAGCTCGTGAATGGTGCAACCGGTTGCCTGCATCGCAGCGCCGATTGTGGAGGTGGTCGGCATCAGGGTCACCATCTCGAAACTGAAGCGCTTCCGATCAAGTTCCTCGGCAAGGCCCAGGGGAGTTTGTTCCGCTCCGGCATCCCGGTAAAAACCAAGATAGACAAACAATATCTTTATTCTTTTCATAAGAACAGGACAGGATACCCCTCAGCTTGCTGAGGGAAGAAATGCGGAAATGTGATGGGATAATACAAATGAAAGATGCCCACTAGCTTGCTGGGTGGAGATTCACTCTAGGAAACTGTTTTTACTTTGGGTTGAGCTGGGTGATTCGGTTGGATCTCCATCACTCCATGTTCTCATCGATATGCGAGAAGTGACTGGCCGGGAAGGTCCTTGTGGGGCACGTCCGCTGCTGCACAGACCGTCGCACTCAGATCAACCAGATGTGGGTTTCGGCCATTGATTGCGTGATACGTTCCCGATCGTGGGACGATGATTGCGCCGGCGCCTGGTATGTGGTTTCCCGACCGTCCTGATCCCGCACCTCCGCGCAAAATTGTGCCGTACACCGGGGAAGCCACGCCACGCAGGTTAGTAGATGGTTCACCAGTCCATCGGATAACCAGATCGGGAAGCCTATCTAGTTTCTGCCCCGGAGGTAAATGGTCTCCGGGTCGTTCAATGCCTGCGATGCACTCTTTCCCATCGATGTCGCTAAAGGTTCGGAGGCCCTTGGCGATCTCGTCGCAGAGCACTTTTGCTTCGGATTCGGTGACAATCCCATTCCGCTCACGCCCGCGGATGTTGAGCCGAACCAATCCAGGGCCATCTGAAGGTAGCGAAAAGGCCCGTACCGCTTTCCAGTCTTTCCCGATCGTCCCCAATCGAGCTGTGAGTTGGAGCGAAAGTGAATCCGGTAAGGCATCTGCAACTTTAGATCGAAGCGAGGTGGGGACAATCGCACGCAGTTTCGTCAAAATATCATTTCCTGATGATGTGCAGACCGCGGAGGGAGGGGTCAGAATCCGGTCCAACATTTCGGGAAAAAGATCGGACCGACATGTTTCCGGACCCATTCCCTTAGCCCAGAACACAAGAAGATCTGCATTGTCTGGCAGAATTTTTATGATTCGACCGAGTGCTGCGTCGGCTGCCAGATATACGTCAATTAAGGATTCCTTCAGCAGAGCCGATCCTGTTGGTGAGTGCCCGATGACGTCGACGGACGCTGGATCCCAAAGCTGATGACCCGCAAGGTGGATCGCAGCCATGTGCAACCAGAGGACATCGGGAGCCCTCTCTTCCATCAATCGTTCAACCACGCTTGCTAGGCGGCTAGGCGCCTGCAGGAGAATTTTCCGCAGGTGGAGGAGATGGTGCTGCGATGGTTGACCAAAGGTCTCCTCACCTCTAGGCGTCTTGCCAAGATGTTTTAAGAGTTCCTTGCCCAAGCTCGGAGGACGCGCCCACTTAGCCAAGTGGACGCGAGATCGAAACTGACATCCACTCACCACAGTACCATTGGTCAGATCTTGTATGGGATGTTCGGGTGGATCGATGGCAAGGACTCGTTTGCCTGCTCGGTCCAGGCGTTGAAAAAGAGTCTCATCTGATAGGAGTTCGTGAGACAGTCGAAGCCTTTGCTCGGGAGCAGACCAGGTAAACAGGGAATAAATGCCGTGCTCTGACAGATGCTGACCTGTATAGAGGGTGGCGTAAACTGCTCCATCGAGAAATGGGGGGTCGAGGCTGACGACCTCGCCTTCTCGTTGAAGAGCCGCGAGATTTGGCATTCGGTTGTCAGCGATTAACTGATGGATGAGGGGCAGCGCTGGGGCCTCTAAAGAGATAGCCGCAATCATGTTTTGCATTCTATGACAGAACAGATCAGACAGATGTAACCCTGGCTCTGGCACATGCGGGTACTCCCTCGAAAGAGAACAGGGGGGGAAATGTCCAGGAATTTCGGTGCCTCAAAAATCATTGGTTGTTCTGGAGATGAAACTTGTAGGATTTAACCGCTTTTACTTTCCTTCAAATTTTAAAGATGCCAGGTTTGAAGCAGTAAAATCAATCTATGGTGTTATCGATTTACACCTTGCAATAGACCAATTGAATCCCGAGTATTTTCTACAAGGTTAACTTGGTTTGCCCGTGTGGCCAAAAAATCTAGGCCATGCTAAGAAGATCTTCAATGAACTCTTGCCCAGGGTTATTATATTAAAGGTGTTGACGGCTATGTATTTGGAGTGTTATTTGCATTCCTTCAGAAACAAGTGTAAGTGTAGCGGGGATAGAGCTTGTGTACGATATTTAGCCAGACGAACATCCCCGAATTGCCATCCTTCCATATAATAGTTGTGAGTTGAACTCTGGAAAATTCATCATCGCTATGATCGACCCATTGATACATTTATGCTTCATGACACCCAATCGAGTTGCCCACTCAGCCGCTAGAATAAGGAACCATAATCTAACTTCCCTCTTTCTAAGAATGATCGGTTGCAGCATGGATTACGAGGAATCATGTATAAAATATCCGAATAACCCTCGTTATTCCCCAAAAAAATGCAAAGACTATGGTTTTTATAAGCCTTTCGGCTCATTATAGGAGGAGAGAAAAAAGGCAAAAACGCTGACAACCATCTAAAACCCCATAGGGATCCAATGGAGATCAAACTTCTTACCCCACCGGCAGTTGCTCAAAAGCGGTCTCCCATTAATTAGGGGACGATGGCTTTGTAGGGCAGAATTGTCCCGACTATCACCATCACCATTTACCCTACCGACGTCAGAAAACAGCGTGTTTCACAGGATGAGCCAACCGAGGACATGAGGTCTCGCTTAAATTTCTCAACCTTGGCTTAATGGGACCTACGCGTAATCTGAACGGCCGCTATCGGTTACGGTCCCCCCAGTGGTTCGTTTTTTTAACTTTTTTTTTACAGACAGTGATTCTTGCTTCCGATTAGATTCAATACGGAACAACTCTTGCTTGTATGCCTCAAGGAACTCTTTAGGCCACAAGAATGGTTTTTTTGAACAATCATCCCTTAACTTGATGAATATAAGTATTTACCCACTATATAGCGTTTTTACG
This sequence comes from Candidatus Nitrospira neomarina, assembly GCF_032051675.1. Lineage (NCBI taxonomy): Bacteria > Pseudomonadati > Nitrospirota > Nitrospiria > Nitrospirales > Nitrospiraceae > Nitrospira > Candidatus Nitrospira neomarina. The sequence continues at coordinate 3,536,099 of NZ_CP116968.1, read as the reverse complement.
AGCTTCTGAGGGTCAATTTTTCAATAACCATTTTTCTGATTATGGAGAGTAGACTGTTTCGTGAAGCTGGTTCATCCGATTCGTGCTGTTTTGCTCGATATTGACGGAACTCTCTATCACCAGCAGTCTCTACGGGGTTTGATGGCCTTTGAGTTATCTACCGTTCCGTTTGTATTAGGTTCTATTCCTAAGGCTTTGCGTGTCTGGCGAATTTTGAAATGTTTTCGGGAAGGACGTGAAGCGTTACGAACCATGAAAGATCCGAGTACCCCCTTGGTGAATTTGCAATATTCTTTTGTTGCCGAACGAGTCGGTGTGACCCCCAGTGAAGTGGAAATAGTGGTGAGGGAATGGATGTTCCGTCGCCCTTTGAAATATCTTAGGATTTGTCGGCGTCGTGCCATGAAAGAATTTTTTCAATTAGCGGCTGATAGGGGCCTGCGTACGGGAGTCTTTTCTGATTACCCTGTAAGAGAAAAATTGCAAGGGCTAGGGATTCATGCTCCGTTAACGGTGGAACTATGCGCCACGGATCCTGAAATTAACGCGTTTAAACCTAACCCCAAAGGGTTTCTCTATGCGTGTCACCTCTGGAATCTTGATCCCCCGGAGGTGTTGTATGTCGGTGATCGGTATGACGTCGATGCGTGTGGTGCCAAAGCTGCCGGAATGCCTTACGTCATATTTTCCCGCAGAGTGCCTCGTGAGTTGGACGCGAGTGCAAAAACAGAATATCGTTCGATTACTAATTTCAGAGGTCTTTGCGATGTTATCCACTCAACCATCTAACTTTTTTCGGGTACTCTGGCCTTATGTCCAGATCGCTAGGATCGACCACTGGTTTAAAAATGTCTTTATGATTCTGGGCATCGTGCTGGCCTTGTTTTATGAACCGGAACTCTTTGTCTGGGATAGTCTTCTCCCTTTGCTTCTGGCTGTTGTAGCTACCTGTTTAATTGCCTCAAGCAATTATGTGGTAAACGAGCTTCTTGATGCGCCCTATGACCGTCTCCACCCAGTGAAAAAGGACCGTCCCGTACCTTCCGGGAAGGTCAAAGCTAATTGGGCCTGGGTGGAGTGGTTTTTATTGGGGACTTCAGGGATCGTACTTGCATTTTCCCTTAACGCATATTTTGGAACCACAGCCCTCATTTTTTTGGGGAGCGGCCTCATTTACAATATTCCGCCGATACGGACGAAAGAACTACCTTATTTAGATGTACTTTCTGAGGCGCTGAATAATCCGATTCGGTTGTTGCTTGGGTGGTTTGCACTTGTAACCAATAGCATCCCCCCACTTTCCCTGGTGTTGGCATACTGGATGGTCGGCGCATTTTTCATGGCTACTAAGCGATTTGCCGAGTATCGACGTATCGGTGATCCGATACGTGCACGTGGGTATCGTAAGTCGTTCGGATATTACACAGAAAACCGTCTATTGCTCAGTATGTTTTTCTATGCGATGGCCTGTTCCTTTGTGTCTGGAATATTTCTTGTCCGATATCATATGGAGTTAATTCTTTTTGTCCCTATAGGTGCCGGGTTTTTGACGTATTATCTTAAAGTTGGTTTGCTGGAGGATAGTCCCGTTCAAAATCCCGAAAAATTATACAAGGAAGGTGGGTTTGTTCTTTATGTTGGATTGAGCACGATGCTCTTTCTCCTGCTTATGTTTTCTGAGATCCCTTTTTTGTATGAGTTGTTTAATGTTAATCCGGCCCTCATTCCACCTCTTTGGACTATTGGTGAAAAGTAAATCACCCCTATCTGACTAAAAAACTGAGTCAAGGATATCTGAGGCGTTAGTTTTTGTATGTGCTTTCGTGAGGCCATGTACCAGAAGCCACCAAACATTCCTTCAGTCTTATGCAGGATTTCCGAAGAAATAATAAAAACTTCATGACCCGCGTGACCCTGCCTTGCGTTTGGGGACATTGAAACCGTTAAAGCGTGAAATGCCTCCCCGAGAAAAGTATGCTGGCATGCATGGGGTGATCTTTTCACTATGCGGAATCTTGCCGACCGCTGGGAGGACTCTGTCCCCAATACCTGACGAAATTGTGAAGGGTTTTGAATGTTGAGATTCAAGCATGAGGAAATCACGACCTTTGAACATTAGGACTTTTCGGGATGGATCTCGCGGCGTTGGGAAGGAGCCGGAGTGCTGGTTATGAATGAGTGTGACGGGGAAATAAAAATGATGAGATTACAAAATGCGAAATTACGAACCTTATTATTTGAAGTAAAAATTGGAGGAAGGGCTCGTTTGGGAGCTGGTTGTTTGCCAGGGAATCTTACTGGAAATGGTTATGTCTAATGGGTGAGATGAGTCGGCGGGACATCTCCATGGTCAGTTTCGGCTTCTTTGTTCTTCAGATTGGGTTGCTGATTTGGGCTGGTTGGGTCAATCAGGATTGGATTAGTACCGATGGGATTTCCTATATCAGAATTGCCCAATATTATGCATCTGGACAGTTCGATTTAGCGGTTTCCGGTTATTGGGGGCCCATGTTGAGTTGGATCATGGTCCCGTTGCTTGGTTTTGTGGAAGAACCGTTATCCGCTGCGCAGATGGCCATGGCACTAACGGCGATCGTGTACCTTGCGGGCTGTATGGCGATCTTCCGGATTTTGGGGATCGGGTCCTCCGCGGTCTTTGTGGCTCTCGGGATCGTTGCCTTTTTTAGTGTCCACTGGGCGGTTCTAGGCATCACTCCCGACCTCCTGATGAGTGGAATGCTTTGTCTAGCCATAAGCCGAACTTTGCATCATGATTGGTGCGATAAGCCCTCCGTCCAATTTTCTGCCGGGCTATTATTCGGAGCTGCGTATTTAGCGAAAGCGCCTGGGTTGCCATTTGCATTTATTCTGATTGTGGCGGTAGGGGTGTTATGGACCGTTTGTCAGCAGACCAGCCCGATACGGGCTCTACGTAGCGCCGCGATTACCTTTCTCGGGTTAATTCTTATTGCCGGGCCTTGGATTTTGGTACTGTCCCTCAAATATGAAAGACCGACGTTTTCGACAAGTGCAGGAATTAGTCATGCCGTTATGGGGCCGCCTGGTGTTGGACGAGGACATCCCACTTTTTCTGACTTTCTTATTCCGGAACAGGGCCGAGTTTCGTCCTGGGAGGATCCCATATCGAAAAAGTATTCACACTGGTCCCCGATTGAAAGTATAGAGAATTTTCGTCATCAATTGCGGATCGTCCATAGTAATGTGATGAAAACTATACGTCTGCTGAAGGACTTTGATTGGCTTGGCATTGGTCTGGTTTCGGTCATATTCGGATTTTTGTTTCATGCTCCATGGAGACAGAATATACGGTCGGATCGCTGGCGATGGTCAGCGATACTCATTGGGTGTCTTGTGGTGATTTTTTTGCCGGGTTATGCAGGAGAAAAGCGATATTATTATTCAGTCTACCCGTTTCTCCTTGGCACGAGTTTAGGCTATGTGGGGCACCTGGCCAAGAGTTGGTCCGGTCAGGCGAAAATTCTTCATTTCATGGCATTGGCCCTTGTTTCAATATCTTTTCTCTTTCCCCTTGCCAACCAAACTTTTTTCCCCGAGAGACCCAGTTACCAGGCAGCCAAAATCCTGAAAGAAAAATTGAACGCCCTCCATATCAGCGGCCCAATTGCTTCGACGAGCGGGTTGGAAAATATCGATTCCTATACCGCCTTTCTGATGCAAGTGCCCTGGCATGGAAGGTCGGAAAGGTCTCAAACTGTCGAAGAGGTGGAATCGTCTCTTGCCAAAATCATCATCGTTGATCGAGGAACTTTGGCGGATAAAAATCTTCAGAACGATACGAGTTTCATCAGCCTGGATGAAAAAATGTTCGATTCCCTCGGGAAGGATCACGATCCTGGAATAAAAGTCTACATCAACACAAAAATATAATTTTGCAATTGAGTCGTTGTTCTGCGTCCCATTTAACAATGTTGGCGTTTCAGAATCTTCAGACAATGGGACAAACCATTGGTCCTTCCAATGAGAGAGCGAGTTTTTCTGCTAATTTTTTGGCGCTCTGCATCCCATTATCATGCGTAGCTCGAGGAGCCTGATTAGTCTGGTGACTCTAATCTGAATGGTGGGTATATAATGACGGACAGAGCGTTGTGATCGCTAAGGATGCCTTTGAAAGGGAGGGATTGGGAGTGGTTTGTGCGGATTCCTCTGACGGCAATCAAATCCGGCCCGCTTTGGTGCACAAGGGTTAGCCTATTCGACTTAAGAAATTCTTCCAAAATTTCTACATCGCGTTCCTCTTGGTCTGGTCGAAGATTCGCATCCATTCCGACAAACAACGGTGCATCAGGAGAAATGAAATGCCTAATGCTTGCAGTAAGCTGTCTAAACTGTAGAGCTCTGGCCCTAATGCTGGCTTCTCCGCGACCGGCGTCCATGTGACTATTCAATACCCAAAACGTTGGGAATTGAACAAGCTGAAAACCCTTCGAAAAGAAATCATCGGCTTTATTCAGATCGGTATTCCAGCCTGCAAAGGCCTCATAGGGTTCTGAATAGACAGACTGAGGGTGTTCACGAGCGAGCATCAGGAGTCCGGGGCTCAAACAAATGTGGCATATGGCTCGAAGAGGCCACCAGTCGCCACCCCCGCCTTCGCTGAACAATGGGTGATTTGACCAGGCATGTTTGGTGTATTGGGCGAGTTGTGCCGGCCGGACAAAGGCTTCTTGAAACAGCACAAGATCGAACTTGGAGGCTAGATCCCCAATGCATGCGATCTCTTCTTCCGTATGGGCCTCACTCGAGAAGAATGAGTCGGAAAGAAGGCGGTCATGAATATTAAATACCAAGACCGGAAGACCATGGCTCCCAGTTGAATCAGGAAGATCGATTTCGGAGAGACCCGCTTGCTGTTGCCAATCCAGGCGACACGGTTGGGTTAATGTAGGTTTCGTTTCAAACTTTCCCAGGCACGCACTCACCATGGTGAGGGCCATCAGGAGCAATACAACCAAAACACCCTCCAACCAGCTTGCTTTAAATATGAGCATGGGCAAACTCCCTCGTATTCAAATGGCAGTCAGTTCCCCTACCTTTGTGATTCGATTCTCGCCATATACACGTATTTGCTATGCATCCCATATGCTCTTGTGGAGGTCTATGCGAGGACTCAAGGTTTCTGCACTCCGTATTTCCCTTAATCGACCACCTTGCTCCTGCGATGAAACCGTAAAACATTAGCGGAACCAGGATGGATGTTCACGTTCGGTTCGCCTTATCGTTTATAGGGTAAAATTGTTTAACCTATGGCGAATGGCATTTAGTCTGCTTCCGATTTTTTGTTTCTTTTGATGATGATCCAAGGCGACTACGAGGTATACGTGTTCCTGGGCCTATCTTCTATGTGGGATGTAAAGCTCAATATTTTTTGACCTTTGTCATCGATGGGCATTTTTTCACGGTTTCTTAAGAGATTATTGCTCCGACATTTGAGCGGCTCTCCTGCTTTTTTGATAATTGGAAACCAAAACTGCATGATTCCTATGTTGTCCGCATATGCCAGATGAACCTGGGAATCTGTTCCAAGTGAGCTTGGTACTGCAGTTTAAAAAAATCATCACTGGCTCGATCCCCTCCCGCCTGTAGTAACTTCGACCAGAAAAGGAGATTTTGGCGGAATTGGGAAGTTGGGTAAGATCGCACCACTATTGAGTGGATTCAGGGGTAATAAGGGAAAGGAGTGATTACGTTTGGCTTCTGACTCGCTGCACGTTTCATGAGGTGCCTCCCGCTAGGGCGTAATCATGACGTCGACAAAGGCAGGTTGACTGTCGGCACCTTTAATGTCCGTAACTCTGAGGGTGAAGCGGAAAAAACGTTCTTCGACTACAAACGGGGCCAAAAATTTGGCTTGTGCGGAATACGGGTCAAGCAAAGGGACTTTACTTCCTCGTACTTGTTCCCAGTGGTACTGGAGGGAGCCGCCGTCGGGATCATAACTCCTTAAGCCATTCAAGGTGACTCGTGTTCCCGAAAGGACCGTTTGCGTTTTGCCGGGATCCGAAACCGGTGGCTGATTCGGTTCATCGTTAACCTCAACCAGAATACCGAGGGTGGCCTCTTGATTGCGATTTTTTACGGTGAGCGCGGTTTCCCCATTACCTACCAGCCGGACCACCCCATTTGGGTTGACCGAAATGATGTTTTCGTCAGCAGACTGATAGGTGGTTCCTGTGCTTTGTGCACGAAGGGAACGGGAGATTCCATCTGAGAATCGCCCAATCACTGGTAATTCAAACGTTTTTCCGAGAAAGTCTATTTGGTCATATACACGAGTTCCGCTGGCTCGTCCCAATTTCAGGGGCTTGTCCGTTTGAAAGTCAATTTCCAGGAGTTCAGCGTCCGGCACGATTTGAATCAGGATTTCATCGAAGATGGCTAAAGATTCATGTTGGGATTGTCTTCCACCCTGTTCGGCCACAGCCAGAAGCCGATAGGCGCCCATCATTTCCTTGGGTATCAGAATCTTTCCGCCAAAGGGAGGATTATTTTTTGCCGTGGCGACAAGAGCTAATTTTTCTTCGACAAATTCTCGCAGCATATCGTCAAATTCACCATACCAGTAGTAGTTCACCTTGGTGACTCCGGGGAGACCCTCTAAATCCAAGGCGACCGAAATATGGTCACCTGACTGGTGAACTGTGAATTCTTTCGGTTCAAGTATGGAAAAGGGCCAGGACGTTTGATATCCAAGCAGAAGGGTGAGAGCGGTTACGAAGACTATCGTCATCCGAGCGCGAAACATATTCGTACCTCACAGGGCGTCAGCAGCCATTAGCCTTATCATACATCACCCTTCCAAGTGGGTGCATCCCTCATGATCATGACGAGTTCTTGGCTTGTGAAATGTGGGAGAGTGTGAAAGGGAAGGCCTGGAGGGGTAAATTTAAAAAGGCCTGAGTGAATGGCCGGACACCGTAAGTGTTCATCCCCGGGACCAATGGTATATCTACATCGCCATCTTCTCGGCTGAATCAGTTTCCTCGTCCTCCTGATCAAGACTTGAGTGATTCAGTACCCATGCGGGGACGGGTCGAATATCCCAAATGATCCCGAAAAGTTGCAGTCCTTCCAGCAGGTAATAGGTGACATCGATTTCCCACCATCGAAATCCTTGTCGGGCGGAGCTGCAATATTGATGATGATTATTGTGCCATCCTTCGCCTAGGGTAATGATGGCCAGAAGGAAGTTGTTCCGGCTATGGTCCGATGTTGGATAGCGTCGGCTACCGAAAAGATGGGAAAGTGAGTTGATGGTGAAGGTTCCGTGCCAGAGGACAACGGTCGATATCACGAAACCCCACACCAGCATTTGCCATCCACTTGTTCCCAAATCCGGATAGGCACTGCCCAGCCATTTCCCCAAGAGAAACAGGAGGACTGCCAGCCCGATTGGCACAAGGGTGTCGAAACGATTCAGAAATCGTAATTCCGGATATCGCGCAAAATCTTTGATGCGGTTCCACTTTGTTGCAAGTTGGTCATGGGTTAAAAACCAACCTACATGGCTCCACCAGAGCCCGCGGATAACAGGAGAATGGACATCTGCCGGTTTGTCGGAATAGGCGTGATGGTGGCGATGATTAGCGGCCCACCATAAAGGACCTCGTTGGGCCGCGCTGGCCCCAAGGCAGGCAAACAGGAACTGCATCACTCGTGAGGTGCGAAAGGTTCGGTGGGAGAAGTAGCGGTGATAAAAGCCGGTAATGGCGAACATTCGTACAATATATAAGGAAACCGCAACCCCGACCGCGATAGGACTCCAGCCCACCCAAAAAACTGCCAGGACGGCAACATGTAGGGCTAAAAATGGGATCGTGCGAGCCAGGTCTATCTCGCGACCATTTTTATGGGAAGCCAGCGCTGTCGCTTCTTGGGTATCAAACAGGGATTTTAACAGTTTCCATGGGCCCAATATGATCCGCTGGATTTCTGGCATCCTTAATGCTCCTCTCTCATGTGTAGGGGATTTCGAGATATCTATAGCTTACGATTCACAAAACTTCATCGAGGTCTTTTTGTAAAGCGGAGATCCTCAACTTTTTAAAATAAAGAGGGAATATACAAACTCTACAAAGTAAACCAGAAGGAGACCTTCTGGCAAATACAATTTTACCTGGTGTATGGCCTTTGGTATATGATTGGGAGGTTGGATATCTAATAGAACCCGTTAAAAAAGGCCGACTCGAGTGTCCATCATGATGATATTGAAGGTGATAAATGATCATATGCCTTACAAAAACTTTCTTCAAAACTAAAATCCCATCATTTCTCCTGATTGGGTGTGGAAGGGAATCAGTTTCGGGGCTTGGCATATTGTTATGGAGTTGGAAAGCAACCTGGGTTTGGTTGATAGATCAACGCTCCGATGCATTGGTTCGATCCTGGTAAGTTCCTCGAAACAATGGAATGAACGCCAGAGAATGACTATTCAATTCGAGAAACGCATTAATATGTATGTTGGAGGGTGGAGGGCAAACCCGCGAAAGATGCCAACGCTGTTATTAGCACCTACTGAGTACTATGTATGGGGATGACCTAACAAAAACACCCAGAGTTTACCAAATTTATCCCGTGACATTACCACGGGGCAGCTATGGAAATTTTCATTTATTATCTCTGCTTGAATGTAACCTGGACCTTCTCTCATACCAGAAGGTCCTGGAGGCTGGGTGATGAGGCCTAAATGCAATCAATATAGGTCGCTCATCGTGTATGGGATTTCGCTGAACACAAGATGCCCATTCCTGTGTTTCTATTGTATGGGAACATCTGAAAAGCCAATAGAACCAGGATGGCCTCCCCCTGAAACCCTCTCGCCACATTCAGCCGCCCTCTGAATATTATGCAAGTGGGCAGGAAAAAATCTTAGCTCCTCCTGTTAGCCTCCCCGGATTTTAAGGCTCATGCCTTCTGATATATGGTGCCTCGTAGCGATGCACAACGACCAAGGGTCGAATATGTCAGAAATCAGCTTTGCCGAGTGACAATCATCAAATCAATTAGGAGTTCCGATCATCCACCTGGAAATATGATTTCATGTTTGGGGTGTTTCACGTGGTCTCTGTTTTTCGATCAGCGCTGCTGCTATCCGTTTGGCAATTTTGGCTGCATCAGGTTTTTGCGACACTTGGGCGGTCACGATTGCGCCTTCCAATAAGAGCGAGAGTTCTTCGGCTAAATGCTGAGGATTCCGCACTCCCATCTGAATACAGAGCTTGAGAATAAACTCCGTCATCATCCGCTTGAAATCCCTGCAGACGTAACGCAGTGAAGTGTCGGGGGTGGAATGCTCACCAACGGCATTGATGAACAGACATCCATAAAAACTCTGTTGCGAGAACCAGGTTTCGGCCACATCGAAAATGGCCAGCAGGCGAGTTTTGGGAGTGCGCGCCTTGGTCTCCACTTGCCGCATGAACGAATTTCTAAACTGTCCGTCATAGTGTCGCAATGCCGCGAGGACCAATTCCTCCTTTGAGCGGAAGTGGGCATACAAGGTTTTTTTTGTCACCCCGGAATGTTCAACAATGGTATCGATCCCTGTGGCGTGAATCCCGTTTTGCGCAAATAAGGTCACGGCTGTCTGGATGAGTTGCTCCCGCTTTGAGGGTCGAGGGCTTTCTACCGTCATTTCACTAGACCTTCCGGTCTACCAATATTTTTGAAATTTTTGTGGATACACAAATATCTCTGAAAGAGACTTATCAGGCTTTTTTGTATTCCAGTACATGAATGGTTTCTGAAATGTGAACGCGACTGAAAAAGAAGTGTAACGAAACAAGAACTCAGCTGACTAGGCTCCATAAAGGATACAGATCGGTATACTTGGATTTATTAACCATTCTATCTTTAAAAAGGAGATCCATCATGAAAATGATGAAGACAATTTTAAGTTCCCTGTTCGTCATGTTCGTGGCCACCGCGGGTACACCCGCTTTCGCGGGGGATGTTACCAATAGCACTCCAGGAATCAGCGGTTATGATCCGGTTGCGTACTTTACGGATGGTAAACCGATGAGGGGCTCCGGTTACCACGTAGTCGAGCACAAGGGAGTGACCTATGCCTTTGCTTCTAAAGAGCATAAAGAAATGTTCGAGGCCGACCCCGGGAAGTATGTGCCAGCCTATGGTGGATATTGTGCCTATGGTGTGGCGGTCGGGAAGAAATTCGTGTCCGATCCTGAAGCGTGGAAGATCGTTCAGGGCAAACTGTATTTGAATCTGGATCGGGATATCCAAAACAAATGGGCCAAGGAAATTCCGGTCTATCTCAAAAAATCCGAGGCCAATTGGAAAGAAATCAAAGATAAAGCGCCGTCGGATTTATAAAGAAACTAGGCCGAGGTCCGTCACGGTTTTTGGGACGGACCTCAGCCGTTTTTTAGTTACTAATTTTTGTAAGGAGAATTCTATGAAACAGTTTATCACCGTAGGAACGGTCCTTTTTCTGGGATTGGGAAGTTTGGCAGGATGGGCGATGACGAAAGAAGAAAAATATTTTGCCCCTAATGTTCACCCCAAAACTGGGGCCATCAATGTTCCTGAAAATTACCGGGAATGGCCCACGCTTGGGACCTGGGCCCACGCCAAGGTTGAAGGTGCGCCCGGTCTGCAGGAATACCACGTCGTGTATACCCAGCCGGATACAATCAGGTATTACAAAGAGAAAAACCGGTTTCCCGACGGAGCGGTGTTGGTGAAAGAACTCCTACACGCCGACACCATGTCGATGACCACCGGGCCGGCAGTCGGTCACGCGACCACCATCAAAGGCTGGTTTGTGTTGGTCAGGGATACGAACGGGCGGTTTAAAGAATCCAGCCTATGGGGTGATGGTTGGGGTTGGTCCTTCTTTAATTCGGACGATCCTCAACATACGGTGTCTAAGGATTACAAAATAGATTGTCTTCCGTGTCACACCCCGGCCAGAGAGTTGGCCCAGAAAAATGCGGTTGAGGCGGATAAATGGATTTACTCGTTTGGTTACCCTGTGCTTCAAAAGAAATGACAGAGCAACCTAAAATGAACATCCCATCCATCCGTACTGTTCCATAAAAAAGTTCACTCGCCTGACATTTTTCCTTTCGTCAAGGGTTATTATTTGACTTTGGCTATTGGAAGAACCGTATTCCGGTTCGGAAGCCGAGGTTTCGTTTCATTGGGCCAAGGGACGTAAAGCCATTTCCATCCAAAATTACATATTGAATCGTTCTGACGCATACCGTGGAGGAGTGGACCAACCCCTCTGGCTCAACTAGGATCCTTTTGGGTATGAACGTCAGCCCGGTTAGCGCATTCATATGTGGTGGTCATATGATCACCTGAGTCGTAGATCAAGCCTGTAGTGATGGTTTTCATTTCATCCTACCTTGTTTTACCCACCTTCTTTAGGCCCGTTTGCGTGACCATGTCCGGGTCTTCTATGTTCGTGGACGGAAAAGGGGATTAACTGGTGGGTCAAGACAGGATTTAATCTTTTAAAGCCTCCTTTTTCATGAGCCGATTTTTTGGTGTCATTGACACATTACGGCTCCTTTGCTACTTATCGGCTTGGTCCCCCAAGGCCTATACATTTCCTATTCCCAGTGAGTACGACACTTTACCTTTCGCCGAAAGAACTCCTTTCTCGAAATGTGCAATACCATGAGGAGGTTGAACGCTTTGAAATTTTTAATCTATCTCGTCTTTTTATCGTTCTCATGGTTGGGATTGACCACACAGCCCTTGGCTGCGGTCGGAGACGTGAATTACATCTCCGACATAGTAACGGTGCCGCTACGCAGTGGGCCCACTACGGCCCATCGCATCCTACACCGTGGCCTACCAAGCGGGACCCAACTGACCATTCTTGCGATAGACGAGGAGGCCGGGTTCACCCAGGTCCGGACCACCGATGGGATGGAGGGCTGGGTAACGTCTCAGTACCTTATCGGGGAACCCATTGCCCGGGTCAAGCTGGCTGCAGCCGAAAAGCGCCTACAAGCTCTTAAAGCTGAAATCGAAAAAGAGCGCGAGGCGCGTGCGAGCATCCAGGCTGAGCACAAAGAAACCGACGCCAACAACCGGACACTCAATTCGCAGGTGCAATCCCTCTCGAAAGAACTCGCGGAACTGAAACGTATATCGGGCGATTCCATCAACGAGCATGCCCGTAACATCGAACTTGTTCAGCAGAATACCCTCTTAGCTGGCCAGGTTGAAGAGCTATCCGCCAAAGCCAGGCAGCTCGAAGAAAACTTACAACTTAAATGGCTATTGTATGGGGGCGCTCTGGTACTCATCGGCCTGTTAATCGGAGTCATTCTCAAAGCTCGGCCCAGGCAGACGACGAGTTATTCCCGCTATTCGTAAGGAACTTCATAAGAAATCCCTGCCCAAAAGTCTGTGTCCCCTTAGGCACCTCTCTCGCCCAAATTCGATTCAGGCCAGTTGGGTCAATCCACGCCTTCCGATTATTTCAATACCTCAAGGGTTGCACGGAGTTCTTGAACCTCGGTCTTAAATAAGGCGAGGTGTTCATCCCGTTGAGGTTGCGTATCCTTGAACTTCCATAGCCGTTTAAAAATGGCCCACAATTCCTTATTATGGGTCACCGCGAGAGCGTAGGCCGGTGTTTCCCGTTTGGCCTCGTCCACACAACACAATGAATTGTCGAAGGCATGGAATTGATTGTGCAGGTCGTCCAATGGCTGATCGGACCCTGTTCCCCCCTTCGCGGCTTCCGCACTGGCTTCCATCATAGCGGTCAGGTTCAGTACGGTTTCGAGACTGGTGGTCCCTTTCGCTTTTTGGGCAAATTCATCCGCACGCGGATAGAAAACATAACTGCATCCGCTCAGCCCGGTTATCAGAGCTGCTATCGCGAAAATGGCGGCAATCTTTTGCATAAGCCCCTCCAGGGTAAATGTGAATAGGTGGTGTAGATTGTATGATCTCTAGCCAATAAAAGATTGTTTTAAGTTTTTGGGTGGATGTGCACGTGAGCGCATCCATCAAAAAAGAGATATTCTACCTATCTGAATTCTGGAGCGAAATTGTCTTCGGAAGGCATTTTTTCAGTTTTTGGTCTCCCAAAAGGCAAGTCACAAACTTAACAGGGTCTTCAGGTCACATTGGTCCATCTCCTTAAACTTCCATTTTAAATTCAACATCATTCTTATGTAATGTAAAATGGCATTGGCACCTTTCTGGGCGGTATTTTAAAACAATAAGAGAACGAATGATGGCTAACCTATCCAAACGTTTAAAGGGGAATGTCGAGGGCAATTGTTTGTCGATTCCACCCGGATCGATTGTGATACTTGCCGACGATTGGCAGGGGCCACGTTTGTGGAGGCCGGTGAGTGTTCGACAGTATGTCACCAACCGGGATCTCAAGAAGAAGAATTTTTCGCCTATCAAGCGTTAATAGCCTATCCCGTGGAGTCAATGGTCACTGGGATAAAGAATCCTGCGATCTTCTCAGAGGCGCAAGGCTCTTTCCCGATCCTTGTTGAAAACAATGCGTAGTATGTAGGTTTCCATTCGGAAAATCGTTTGGCGCCAATTGCTATTTCATCCAACATCTCCAAGAAACCGGGTTCGTCGATTTTTTTTGCGTTTCCTCAAACACCTGGTTCAGGCGATTGAAGAGAAAGGTGGAATTCGGTATATCTTCCTCAGCCAAGAGGATGATGCGGCGGAGGCTGCTCGGCATGCCAAACACTTTGGCGCCACCCGGATCATTCATCGTGCAGGCGCTTCCGCCATGCCCGGTGCGGAGCAGGTGGTTGAGGTGTGATGAAGCCATCCAGATTAATCGGATTTTTTCTGCATTCACGTTCCCGGCCATACCGCAGTAAGCATGGCCGGGCTCTACCAACATTGCACCCTGAAGCGGCCAAGCCGGGCCATATCCCATAAAAAAGGCACATTCTGTCATGCCGAATAGGGTGAAAAGATAGTCATCCATTTTTAGCATTGCGATGTGTATATGAAGTTGGTTAAAGATGTGCAATATGAGGTGAGATTCGGATATCAAATCTTTCACCGAGATATCAAAAGAGGCTGTGAATGTCTGCGCGGATCTCTCTAAGCAAACCCACGAAGGCCATACTGAAATTTGTGAGAGCGGGGGATAGCGAGGTCTCTGTAAAAATAGTTCATTCTCCCGCCGATTGGTTTTTATTTCAGGAAGGAAATCGGAGAGGATTCCGATAGACCTTTTTCTAGCGAAGTATTGTGAATGCTTTTTGGAGATATCCTAAAGTAGCATGCCGATCTTGAGGTAGACCGTTGAGATTCTTTTTTGACAACCCATTCCTTACCAGATGATGGCATAGGAAAAGTAGATGGATAACCAATAATCATTCATCACACAGGAGGAGGGTATGAACATTCAAGGAAACTGGAAATTGGTGCTTGCGACCACAATGATGGCCCTGATGGTCGGGTGCGCATTCAGTCCGCCAAGCAATATGGTGAAACAAAATGACCATGCGCGTTTAGCGGATTGGTACCAGAAAGAAGCGAGTGATCTTCATGAGAGGGCAGAAGAAATGCGCCAAATTGAAAAAGAATATGAGTTCTTGGGGACCCCCAAAGAAGGGCATGAATCAAGCCTTGTGGAACATGCCAAGAATTTAAGGGACCATTACAATAAAGCTGCGGAAGTTGCGGAAAAGATGGCGAAGGCTCATGCTGAGCAGGCAAAATCTCCGTAAGGACGTTAACGGGGATCTTTCAGGCTTTCATGGGGAAGCCGGATTACTAATATTAAATTGTGCATGATGGTCCATACGCATCCTGGTATGGGCCATTGAGCCTTTATTCAAATTTGACATCCAGAATCTTTCGTTCCGTATCCTGGCTAGGCGATAAAAGTTTGATTCTAATTCTCCGGTGATCATCTGTGATGGAATCGGATACTTGGGGTGTAAATCTCTCGCCCGCGATCTCCCGAAGGAACGGATACACCTTTTCCAGAACCTGGAATGTTTGCAATCTGTCCGGACGGTAAGGTCCATAATAGGTATTTCCAACACATCCCTCAACAGGTCCGACCCCGACGAGTTGATCGAAACCTTGTATGAGATTCAGGAAACTAATTGCCCCATCAGGGAACATATGGATAACCTTGAAGTCTCGCTACTTCCATTGTTTATTCTTCTTCTATTCCTTCATTTTGGAAGTAATCATTTGACGCTTTGGTCCTCGCTTTAGTTCGAGTTGGGGGTTTGTTCTCCGCCCAAATCCAACCCATGGCGAGTAACGTGATCACAATGGTGAGACTAATGGTTATAACCAAGGACCATGTCATGTCAGTGCCTCACTTGATTGGATGTGTAAATAATTTTCTTTTGCCTTGGTGAGGTAAAGGAGCAATCATGATGCCAATCGGCGGGAGAACCCTTTCCCAACCCTTCTGAGTTTAAACGCTTGAATTCTTAGGAGAAATGAAAATCAGTCAACAGCTGGAGGGAGATCGACAAGTGGTTACATCGTGGACAGTTGTCTATGAGAAATTTCCACAATAACCAGTTTTCCGTTTTCCTTCTATCCTATCACCTGAAGGGAAAAAACCGTGATCGTTTCCATGTGGGTTTCCTGCCATGATCCCTGTGACGCCATTTCAGTCAAGGTGTCTTTTGTGAACCTGTTCTTGCCGGGAAATTTCGCATCCTCATCTTCATCCAGGCTCAGCTTGGAATTCCCTGTCAGGGGGAGTCGAAGGTCCAAATGACCGAGAATATCAATAAGTTCTGGGAAGGCGTCAGAGTGTTTTGCTCACCCTTGAAAAACCCGCCACCGGAACCCGTAGAGTTGTCATGGCGGTATTCGATCCGGAAGATGGAATTGGTCCATTCATAGGGAAGCCGGTATTCCGAAGTGGCGGTGACCGCCCAGATGAATTGTTCAAAGCCGGTTATAAGACCATTCGGGTCCGAATAGAGCTCCGGTCGAAGCGCGACAAACCATGGTTTGGTGATGTGCCAGCGCGTATGGAGCGCTGCTCCCATATAAATTAATCGGGGATTGCCAGGAACCGAGGCATTTTTTTGGGTTCCCATCTGGTACTGGCCCGCAATGGTGACCTGTTTGCCTTTCCATTCAACGATGGTGTCTGAAAAGAATCGCCAGAATTCCAGTGACGTGTTCGATTGATCAGGCCCATAGTAGATGGTTTCTTTTATCGTCCAGGAGCGATTGGGTGTGTATGTCGCCTGGGCTCCATAACTCGGCAGATCGTTGGCGTTTTGTAGATGGAAATATTCATTGATGACGAAGACCGCACCGGTCCACCGGTCGTTGAACGGATAGACCGCATTCGCCCCGAACATGAGGTACGGTGAATAATCGGCTACCCAGGAGCGCGTATAGTTAAAATTATCCTTGGCGTACAGGGATTCATAACCGATGAGGCTGTTAAAGAGTCCGGCCTGAATCGTCAAGCCGTTGCCGACCGGAGCCAGGTAGGAGAGATTCGCGCGACCGAAGTGACGCCAGACATCGGACCCGGGAACATGAGGAAGGTTGGTCCCGAACCCGAAATCTTTGGAATCCTGTCCGCCCTGCCCCAATAGCTCTGCACCCCATCGGGACTGCTCGGACGCACTCTTCCTAATATAGGCACCGCCCATGTTGAGTTCGAGCTCGTTGACTCGGGGCGTGGTACCGCGATTGCGAAAGAGGTGATTGTCGGGAAAATTAAAGTCATGTGAATATCCAAGATCCACAAACCCGCCGTAGTGCCATTGTGGCGACCGGGCTTTCGGTAGCTGGGCCGCAACATTCTGCGACAGTTCCTTTTTTCGGGGCAGACGCTCAGGTTCCTCTGCAAGGGCCTGAGTCATCGTGATCAAGTATGTCACCAATGTGATCATGCCCATCCACCAGGTAATCGCTATCATGGTCTAACCGTTCTCCGTCTTCAGTTGTTTTCGATCGGGCTAGCTCTATTTGATGCTCCCCCATCTCTCGGATGACCGGATTGAGAGGAACGTACATCTGCTGATGTGTTCTGTCATGTAAAGATATGTGTCTGACGATTGGAGTGCCCTTTACCTATAGCAGCAGGATCCTATCAGGATAAAGTCTCATATGACCGGTGTCATCCAGAACTCTTTTGTACGGTTTTTGTGTGGGGGAAAAAGGGCCATGGCCTGGACCATGCCAACAATGGACAACGTCCAGGTAGGTTCTATCAGGCCATTCTTCAAAGAAATAAATGAAATCCATGCGTTCGCCTGCGTCACCGAATTTCATCGCCTGTATATAGAGATCGCGAACCTGGTTGATCTGGGACAACAACTGGATTTGGGGCAAGGGCATCGACTCCTCTAAATGCGAGAAAAAGAGCGACGGGCTTCCTATTTCTGGCGAAAAAGTCAAACACGAAAGTCATATTTCCTTAAGATCTGAACCTTTTGGCCGAAAATATGAGTAGGCCTTGGCCGTTCAGCCTAAGGACGCCATGCTTAAACCATCGTCATTTATGAACACGCTCGCGGCATTTCCTTATCCACCTTGCTTCCCTTTGAGGATCAAATCTTATGGCTACTGAAAAATTTCGATTAGTGACCCGCAGTGATTTTGACGGACTGGTCTGTGCGGTTCTGCTGAAGAAGGTGGGAATTATTGAGGACATCAAATTTGTCCATCCAAAGGATATGCAGGATGGCAAAGTGGCGATCTCCGCCAAGGATATCACCACCAATCTTCCGTATGTTGAGGGCGTCCATCTCGCGTTTGATCATCATCTGAGTGAAACTATTCGAAATAAGGGTGAACGGAGTAACCATATCATCGATCCGAAGGCTCCATCGGCTTCGCGGGTGGTTTATCGGTATTACGGTGGTGAAAAGACATTTCCGGCCGCATGGAATGAGATGATGGCCGCAGTCGATAAAGGCGATTCGGCCAAATACGATATCAACGAAATCCTCAACCCGACCGGCTGGGCTTTGATGAATTTCATTATGGATGCGCGTACCGGACTTGGACGCTTTAAGGAATTTCGTATTTCCAATTACCAGTTGATGATGGAACTCATCGAAAAATGTATCAGCCTCAGTATCAATGAAATCATTGCCCTGCCGGACGTGCAAGAGCGGGTGCAGCTCTTCCATAAACATGCCGAGTTGGCGAAGGAACAAATCCAACGATGCTCGACCGTCCATAATAATCTGGTCGTGCTGGACTTGCGGGATGAGGAGACGATCTATGCCGTCAACCGGTTTATGATTTATGCCCTGTATCCGGACTGCAATCTGTCCATCCATGTGATGTGGGGGTTGAAACAACAAAACACCGTGTTCGCCATTGGAGCGTCGATCGTCAACCGGAGTTCAACGGTCAATATCGGAGAACTCTGCCTGGCGTATGGCGGCGGGGGGCACCGGAATGCGGGCACCTGTCAGGTCTCTAATGAAGTGGCCGGTAAAACACTCAAAGAAATCATTGGAATGATACGCATGCGAAGCATGACCCAGAGAGATGCAGGAAAACCAGCCTATGCGACGGCTTAACAGGCAATAGATTCAGACTGTCATGGGGTAACCGGTACCGAGGCCACCTTCCCCAAGCGTTCCTTAGCGCCAAATCCTGTTAGCATCATTATTCCAAAAAGAAGGTAAGGAGACCCACCTGTAGGTGATAATTTCTTGAGTCACAGCGGATTTTCCTTCTGGATATTTACCAATCGTGACCAATTTAATCACGGAAAGGCCTATTTAAAAACAGACTAAGTCCCGCAATAGCCCCGAGAAAAGAACGACATGCCGAAAAACCACCCAAAAAAACGCTTCTTCCATTTCATCAGCTGGCATTATTGGTACGGCCTCCTAATTCTCCTGAACTAGAACTACCCCTCCTTGATTACGCTGGGGAAGAATTGAGGGCACGTTAATTCTTTTTCTAGACTCGAAAATGGAATCTCCCATCTTTTTGATACGGAAGGGACCGGATTGAGGTCGAAGAGTTCGGGGGGCCCGCCGGTGCCGGAACCACATTGAATCCATACTAGAGATCTTATCTAAAGCGCGAAGCATTACTTCCCTGGTACAATTTCGGATTGGTGGCCGCAATGCTGAAACTATTTACCTTTCGTCTTGTCTGATCCCGATCCCGTTCGTAATCGCTTCCATCGCAAGGTGCGTAGTGTGTTGCATGACTTCTAAAGCAATTTCTTTAACTCCATCCACAAAAATTGTGCAGCAAGGGATCGATTGGAACGATTAGGTCTTTCTTGCGAATTTGGTCGCAGGTTCAATCTGTATGCATAGCGCTTTTATAGTTACGAGGCTTCACCTCCAGGAAAGATTCGGAGAGCGATCTCTTGGATGAGACCCGTTCAAGCAAGAATGACATGGTTATCCAGCCGGCTCCCACCATTGTCAGCATATAGAATCCACTTGCCAGGAAGTGCCCCGTCCAAAAGGACCAAACAGAAAACGCCGTTGCATATATACACATGAGGACTGTTCCGACAATATAGCCAGGCAGGGGAACTTTTTGTTGAACCAGATGTTTATGGGATTTTGGTGTGACGTCCCAACTCTGGACATTTCCGAGACCTTCAAGAGTGCTCTGGGTTTGGACCCACATCATTCCGAGATTCACAACAAACCCAATTGGGATAAGGGAAGAGAGTCGGAATTTCCGCACCGGAAATTCCGAATCGATGTTCCCTGTCACATAGTGTCCTTCAGCCAATCGTATACAAAGAGAGCAAATGAGCAGCAGTGAGAATTCCAAATAAACGAACCATTGAAGACCATACCGAGCACTTATCAGGAATGCCGGGAGTGCACCTAAGGTGAAGGGCAGAGAGAGTGCTGGCCCAAAACTACCGAACAGGCGCACCAAAAGATCGAGACGAATCGCAAGAGGAAAATCACTTTTCCAGATGTCCCCGGCATAATATTTTAGGACTCGTATCCATCCTCTCTTCCACCGCATCTGTTGAACCAGGAATCCGGTGAGGGTTTCCGGAACCTCTGATGGCACCTTGAACTGGTCAAGGTAAACAAGCTTCCACTTCTTGATATTGGCGCGGATACTGAACTCGACATCTTCGACTTCGGATAGACAATTCCACCCACCTGCGTCCTCAACCGCTGATTTGCGAATGATCCCTGCGCTTCCGTGGAAATGAATCCATAGCCCGGCGCGAGCCCGTGCGGCCTGCTCGAACATCTGGTGTGTGTCCAGTTTTGTGGCTTGAAATTCCGTGAAACAGGACGTTCCTCGATTCATGTAAGACCATCGGGCTTGGACAATACCGACCAGGGGGTCCGTGAAAAAATGAACGGTTCGCCGAAGAAAATCTGTCGGTATGAGAAAATCGGCATCAAATATGGCCAACATTTCTCCTTTTGCCATAGGAAAGCCGTTCTTGAGATTACCGGCCTTGAATCCTTCCCGTGTTGTTCGTCTGATCACATTGATATCCAGCCCTGCCTGCTGCTGACGCAAGCGGTCCACCTCCCGTTGAATAATTGTTGATGTTTCATCATCGGAATCGTCAAGGACTTGGATTTCAAGTCGGTCACTTGGATAATCCAGTGCCACCGCATGCCGGATGACGCGCACAGCCAGTTGACCTTCGTTTCGAATTGGAAGCTGTATCGTGACACATGGGAGTGCGCTCTCTTCAAAACGACAGAGGGGTGCAGGGTCCAAGCCGTGATTTTGTCTATACAATGCGATCAGAAATACATAATAGAGGGTCAGTCCCAAGAGGAAGACACCGCAAACAACCTGGACAAAAAAGGCTAACGTGGCTGCTATGCTAACAATAAGTGTTCCTCCCACTGGCCAACCCCCCAAAGGGGTGAAATGTCTGAAAAATTGGGAATTCCTTCTGACAAAAGAAAACCGCCTGAGCAGTGACAGATTCTTAAATTGCCTGTTGTAAAAATGGTTTCCCTTTAGACTTAGAATGATTTTCTAGCTCACACAAATGCCTCGTTTTAACTCATATGGCCTGAAAGGAAATTATGTTTCTAACTATCTTTCCTTTGACTCATAAATTTTGAGAGGCATAAAGAGAAATGAGTAGAATGGGGCAATCCCACCAACTGGTTCCTTCCCTATTAGTTCCCGGAAATCGGAAACATATAGGCCAAACTTTAAGGACTTTGATGAGCGCCAATTCCGGGATTACCAGTCCTGGTCGCCGGACAGGTGTACCTCCAATTCTTAAAGCACCAGTCATGGAAGGGCCTGAGAAATTATAGAGCGTTGCATTGACAACTCGAATTCACCTGCCAATATACATTAAGGGTGTTATGGTCAGGGGCAATCCCTTCACAGCTGAAAGCCTGTGACTCCTCGTGTTGTGTCAATACGTTGACAATTGAACTTCCCTCATTCTTAGTACAACAAATTTAATGTTGTCTGGATCCATTTCAAATACGTGGTATCAATCAATCCAATTGAGGTTGCTGTTCATCACGATCAGTGCGGGTGGAATTCTCTTTTTCCTCGTGGGAAAGGGAGCGGTGTTCTCATTAATTTTTGGTCTAGGAACTCTCATCGCAGGGATACTTGTTGCCTGGGTTCGACCGCCACATTGGAAAAATGTGATCCTCATCTTGTTGAGTGTCTTTGCCTGTTTGGCTATTGGAGAAATCCTTTGTCTCCTACTTAATCGGACAGAAGAGTCCTATTCTGGAGAGTACACGACCTCCTACTTTCGTAGTGACGGGGAAGATGGTGATTTAGGGTATGAACCAAATCCGGGGAATTTTTCTGTTCAGAAATACCAGGGAGCTCATCTCGTGTATAGCCAAACATATGCCATTACCCCACAGAGAATTCGCGAAACGCCCCAAAAGAAGCGTGCCGAAAGTTGTAATGTGGTTTTTTTTGGTGGGTCCTACACGTTTGGAGAAGGCGTAGGCGATCAGGAGACCATGCCGTATTTTTTTGCAAAAGAAGGCGACGGAAAATTCAACGTCTACAATTTAGGGTTTCATGGTTATGGACCTCATCAAATGCTACGAGCGTTGGAAACGGAACGACTCAAAGCGATTGTGGATGGTCCTGTGCATCTCGTGATTTATCAGGGGATCCAAAGTCATGTGGATCGCGTGGCAGGAAATACATTTTGGGATCACTATGGCCCTCGCTATACTCTCATGCCAGATGGATCAGTGAGGTACCAAGGTCCGTTCCATGGTAAATGGTACAAAATATTCTACGACCTTGTTCGTCATAGTGCACTGTATGGTTTTATTCAGAAACGTGTCATTCAAATGCATGCATTTGATCCCAGAGACATTCCTCTCTATCTTGGTGTGGTAGAACAAAGCCGTCGTACGATTGAAGGTAACCTTCACGCACCGTTTTACGTGCTGTTTTGGGATAAGGGAAGCGGGAATATTTTGACGGATCAGATTATAGAAAAATTTAAAGACAATCGGTTTCGGCTCATTAACATTTCCCAGATCATACCGGATATTCAAGGGAATCAGGACTTGTATACTCTTTCCCCTTATGATCCACATCCGAATGCCAGAGCCCATTACTTGATCGGGAAATATCTCGCCGAGGCTTTTAAGGATGATCCCTGCGATTCATTGACATTCAATCAAGCGAAGCCCAAGCCGTAATCATTCCGCCAATTTTCTGAAATTCACACAATGCGATGAGGATCCTTCTATGCCGTCAACCGGTTTATGATTTATGCCCTGTATCCGGACTGCAATTTGTTCATCCATGTGATGTGGGGGTTGAAACAACAAATCACCGTGTTCGCAATTGGCGCGTCGATCGTCAACCGGAGTTCAATGGTCAATATCGAAGAACTCTGCCTGGCGTATGGCGGCGGGGGGCACCGGAATGCGGGCACCTGTCAGGTCTCTAATGAAGTGGCCGGTAAAACACTCAAGGAAATCATCGGGATGATACGCATGCGAAGCATGACCCAGAGAGATGCAGGAAAGCCAGCCTATGCGACGGCTTAACAGGCAATAGATTCAGAATGTCATGGGGTAACCGGTACCGAAATTGAGCAGACTATTTCTCGCCCAGGTTTGGACAAACCCTCTTCCTTAAAAAGATGCGGATGGTTTCCAATTTGCGGTCCCATTATAGTCATGGTCCATAGAGCCTGCCATTAGTCTTGTTTCATCGTTAAAGCCACGAAATCCCCTTCGAATCTTCCGACCTGTTCTTCGTTGCAGCTTAGTGTGGCCGCGACGCTGATTCTCGCTATATTCTTCCGTGTAAATGTGCGTAGAAACTTCTCCCAGGGCAGTGAGTCTTGAATGGTGGAAGAGGCCTCAAAGGTACTCACAATGGGACGTTCATAGGTCATCGTGTTTCGCTGAATCACCAGACGACACTTCACGTGTTCCTGATGTAGTCGAATAGACAAAATGGACCAGGCTGCCAGGATGGCCACGGCCGAGGCGCTCCCGCCAAACACGGTTTCCCGATGATTGATATTGGGAGCAAGAGGAGCGCGCAAAGTGACCCCATTCCAGCCGACCTCAATGACTTCAACGCCCATGGCGCGTGAGAGCGGAATATGCTCGTGTAGATCCTGCTCTAAGTCATATCGTTTCATGGGAGAGCTCCTACCTTTCGAGAGCCAAGAAACAAGATTGAAACAAAATAAAAATCCCCGGAAAATTGTCGATCCGAGGGACCGGGTTTACCCGTCCTGGTCTTGGCGCCATAACTTTTCCCCAAGAACGCGAAGAATGTCGTCTGTTCGCTTCTCCAGAAGCTTCTTGAATATTTCTTTTTCCTGCGCCTGTTCTTCCAATGCCATGGTTCCCGTGGTTTCTATTGTAATCGTTTCAATGCCAGAGCTCGACCATAACCATGGAGAATGTCCTCCAGAGGTTTTTGTAGCCGGGGGTCGACGCCAAAATGACAGGAAAGGCCCTGGTAGCTAAAATATTCGGGAATGGCTTCCCGGCGCAATTTCTTCCTAATCCCGCGGTTGGCACTCTCGCACAATTTATTTCATCGGGCCGTTGCATGAGGCGCAACGTGGTGTCCCTTCAGCAAAGTCCTTAGTTGGCGGTTGAAGCGGAGTTGATCCGGGAGTCGGAACCGGGGCCTCTCCTCGCAAGAGTTTGACGAAGCGTGAGTCGGGGAATCGGAGGACAATTTTAGGGATGAGAAGGAGCAGCGCGACCATGGCAAATCCAAGAACCACCGTGAGCCATGTTCCTCCGGTGACAGAACTTCCGGCATAGGTAAGCGCGAGAGTTGGAGGGATCATGCCCAGAAAGGTGACCAGTGCAAACATACGAAGAGACATGTTGGTGAGCCCGGCTCAATAACTGATTAAGTCGAAGGAAAAGATTGGAAGTAATCGGGACAGAAAGACAAAAACCGCCAGGTGATGGTCGGAACATTTTTCACAGAAGGCGATGTTCATTCGAAGGAGTCTGCTCAGTACTTCCCGTCCCACGGCCCGCCCGATGAGAAAGCTGATAATGGCGCCCAATTCCGCTCCCAGCACTGCATAGGCGGCACCAAGAAACGGCCCGAACGCGGCCCCCGCGGCAATGTCCAGCGGCAGGCTCGGAATAGGGCTAATAATCACGGCGACCGCCATCAAACCCATAAAGAGAAAAGGGGCGGATGGCCCGGCCTCGGAAAGCCATCGGGTGAGCCGGTCAGGATTGAATACCTCACCGACGTCGACGTGCTGCATGGCCAAATACACTGCTATCGGCAAGACAAGTAACACTGCCGCTTTGACCCAGAATGAGGTTGTCAGCCGCTTGGGGGAAAAACGGGAATTCGGGGATGGATTGCGCAAGGTCAGGACGCCTTCCTGAAGTGAGCATTTTTTAAAACGCCTGCTCTCAAGTTCCTGAATTTTCGGTCCAATCAGATTGGAAGCCGGATATTCTCATGTTGTTAGATGAAGTGCCATCAAAAAAAGAATTTTTATCCACCTATGAGCCATTATTCCTCGTCACGGGCTTGTTATGATGGGATCAACCAGGTCTTTCAAAAATTCCTAAGATAGCCAATCCACATGATCTTTTGGGTTGAACCGGTTTATACGAAAAACTGAACCAATCTTAAAGGAGGTGATACCCATGGCTCCAACAAAGCTTTCGTCGGGAAGCCGGCTCCCTGAATTCACACTTCCGCTGGTCAACGGAGGAGAGGTCACATTGGGACAGCCACAGAAGAAAGGAAACTGGCAGGTGGTGTTTATCTATCGGGGGCTGCATTGCCCCATATGTAAAACATACCTGAAAAAACTCGAGGACTTGAAGGAAAAATTTCCTGCTGTTGGAGCAGAAATGGTGGCCGTCTCAGGCGATCCGGAACACAAAGCCAGGAAGATGATCGAAGAGACCGGCGCAACGTTTCCGGTGGCCTACGGGCTGTCTATCGAACAAATGAAGGAACTCGGCCTGTATATTTCCCTTCCGCGCTCTAAGGAGGAGACGGACCAACCGTTCCCCGAACCTGGCATGTTTGCGGTGAATCCGGAAGGCCAGGTTCAATTGATCGATATGTCCAATACGCCCTTCAACAGGTCGGACCCCGAGGAATTAATTGATACCTTGAAATGGATTCAGGAGAATGACTATCCCATCCGCGGGACCTATGAATAAGGAACGCTAAACCCGGTTGTTCCCGATTCGTCGGTCGTCAACCGGAGTTCAACTCTCAATTTCGGAGGACACTGCCTTGCGAATAGCGGCGGCGGGGATCGCAATACGGGCACTCGTCAGGTAGGGAATGAGGCGGCCGATGACACACCGAAAGAAATTTTTGAAAAAATTCACGCGAAAGGATTGACCCAATTGGTAGCCGGAAAGGCATCGTGTGCGGCCTAAAAGGCTATAGATGCAGTATCTGATGTTGTAAACAGGGTCGAAACTGAACAGCTTTTTTTTCCAAAATTTGAGAGTCGATCTTCTTTAAATAAGTGCTGAGTGGCGGGGCGATTATCGCACCTGCCGTTCACAAAACCCACCAAACCATCGAAGGTAGGGGCCCATTGATGAGAAAAAAGAAAACACTTCTACCTCCCGTTTTAGAATTCTTAGTCAAATGCATGTTCTTGCTTTTTTTTAGTGAGCCTAGCACCAAAAACAGCAAAACCCTCAATAATAGCCTCGCTACTTTTCCAACGTTGAGGTGCCAGGAAACCTCCTGGTAGGGCAGCTGGAATGTGCTGGCACGAGGGTTGGCTTTTCCTTATTTAATCCCCACAAGTTTGGTTTGCGTGATATTTACTCGTTTCGACAGCACTACCTGCATTATCGACTGAGAAAAAACGTGGTGAGTTGAAATTCGAAAAGCGCCTGCGTGGTTAGTTGCGATAATCAATTGAATCTACGGCAAAAGATTCCGTCCTTGGATATAGGAGTGGATAATTTCATCAATTGTGCCAATTATGAAAACCAGTTTGGCTGTATTTTTAAATAACATTTCAAATTCATTAACCAGATTTTCTTCTTTCACTCCTGGGAAAATGACAGAG
Organism: Candidatus Nitrospira neomarina; assembly: GCF_032051675.1. Taxonomy (NCBI): domain Bacteria; kingdom Pseudomonadati; phylum Nitrospirota; class Nitrospiria; order Nitrospirales; family Nitrospiraceae; genus Nitrospira; species Candidatus Nitrospira neomarina. The sequence continues at coordinate 3,509,602 of NZ_CP116968.1, read as the reverse complement.
TGAACTAACTCGACGGAAAATTTATAATGTATCTTGCCTCTTACCTCCCCTTCCTGGAAAATGCCAATTTTATCTATATCCATTTTGTTAAGTGCGTCTTGAACTCCATTTTTAAGAACGTGTCCGCCCAAATTATCACGGAGTTTTTTGATCTTTTCGAATTCAACAGGGATTACTGCCAACTCTTGCCTAAGTTTTCTAAAGGCATTTCTGAAGGGAAGAGATTCTCTTGTTAACTCTTTTTTGTGTTCAAAGTGAACTCTCTCCGCCACATTACGGATTTCAATTAACGACCGTAAGGAGTTTCTGAAGAAATAAAGATAGCGCCAGGAAGGAGAGTTTTCATCCAGGGCCCCAAGACCAACGTCCTTTGAGTTTTGTTTAAAGGTGTTTGAAGCTGGAATTATCAATCCATTTAATTCGAGGAAATAGTCTTCCCTCAGGATGGCAAGCTGTCCAACAGCCGTAGCTATGGCGTCCTCTGGTGGAAACCATCGGCGTAGTTTAATCTGGTGGGTGCGAGTTTTCATTAAATCTTAAAAAGAGTAATAAAGAAAATATGGGATCATATCTGAGTAGTTGAATTATAGTACCCCCAACCGGAATTGAAGGTGTGACTCTCAGTTTAGAAACTGCGGTCTGGTTTGCTTCTGATCTCTCACCAGGCTCCCTGGAAAGAAAAAGAGAGGTTAGGTTTTAATATCTGCCATATATCTTTGGTTCTAACCCGGTTTTTAAATCCCCATTTTAGGGTGTGTGAGAGGATGGTGATGGGTTTCGTATACAAGCATTCCGCTGTTCAATGGCCACAAAGAAAAGGTTTCCTAATGCTCTTTTATTTCTCTCGGCTATTTATTGCCCAGGCGCAATGAATATGGGGATTACATGGGAGGATTGGGATTCCTCAATAAATTAAATCCTTCCGCAACCTGTAAAGCTATTTCTAAAGAAGCGCGATGAGCATCTAGGGCATTTTCAAGTGACACGGCAGGGTCCCCATATCGCACACCGGCTTTGCATTGAATGAGGGCAATTAAAGATTTCTCCGTTTTGGGAAGTCCAGATGAAATGGCTTTGTCCGCCAAAGCCATTAAATCATGATCGTATGTAAATAAATGCCCGCTTTCTTTGATAAACCCCTTCAATAATTTCTCTGTGAACAGTAAGGAAGACCATTTTGCATTTCCATAGGAAGGTGAAGATTGGGAAAGGTTATGTACGGATGCTTCGTGGTCTGCCAAGGCTGTAAAGACAAGATTATTTCCAGAAAAATATTGAAGTTTAGATAATGCATTAAACCCAATTTGGAAATTTCCCCAAATCCCTTTGAGTTCTGAAGAATTTAAGGTACGACGGAGGGATGAAGGAAGATCAATAATACTATCCAAAATATTAAATTTTGGTATCATCCCTGAAGTGGGTTCCGGCTTAAAGGACTCTTCGATTGAATGACAAAAAAAACGGAAACCTTGACCATAGACTTTGGGAAACTTAAAGATCCAAGGATCCCCCCGAAGAGAAAAAACCATTCGGCCAGGTCCAAGACTTTTTTTTAATCTTTCTCCATAACGAATATCGAACCATCTTTTAATTCTTATTTTTAAATCGGCGCCAACATATGATCCTTCTTTTGGTTCTTTATCATCTCTTATGGATGGTAATCTTAAATGGAATCTCCTAGATATTTCCAAAGCCCCCCTTAACTGCCTATATGGGATTGGCACATTGTTTCTACGTAAAAATGAATCAACTTCTTCCATTAATTGCTGGAAATCCTCTTCATTGTTTGGCAATTCTTTGATCATAGGGGCTGGGGTAAAAATCTAATGTGTCTTGAATCAGGATTTTTTTACGTCTGACCTTCCTTCTTACGCATTCCTTTTCTAATTTAAACCAGCTTTCTAAATCCCCATTTTTTTAATCTGGGAAAGGAGGGTGATGAGTTTGAGTCGGAGAAGTTCGGCGGCCCGGCCGGTTCCGTAGATTTTCCAGGCGGTTCATTGTAAGGCGGATTCGATATTCGCCCTTTTGCGCCGGCGCATATCGTATTCGGTCAGAACTTCGCCGGGGCTGTCTCCAATTTTCGTTTTGAATACGGGTCATGTCTGTTGTTATCTAGTTTAGACTTCTTGCAAACCCAAGGATTGCGGCACGCCATAAAGGAATATCTACCTAACCAAATTACAACAACAGACGCGACCCATAATTGTTGTTGCTCCACAGACTTCCCTAATGATTGTACTCGCTCACGTGAGTAATTTACACCACACGCAATGGGGAATATGCCCTCGAAGATTGAATTCAACGGCTCAAACCGTATAAATGACACGCAGGGCGGACAGATGGAGGGTGCTGCTTTGCAAGCACCTTTCCACATCGGAAATTTTCGTGCGCAGGGATTCCACTTCTTCATCGCGAATTGTGGGGTTGCGCTTTTGCAGGGTAAGGAGACGCTGTAACTCGTTATCTAATTTTTCATGCATCAAGGCGATGGCAGCATTGCGAAGCATGGGGAACTGTTGCGCGGCTATTTCCTCAATGTGTTGCACCTGTTTTTTTAATGTCGCACGTGTGCTCTGGATCATTTGCTGTGCGACTTTCCGATTGATCTTTTCCAGTAAAGTTTCGTAGCTGTCAGGTGGTAGTAGCTGGGTATAGTTTTTCCCGTCCTGGTTGACCAGCAAGCGCAATGCGTGGCAAGGAAGGTAGCGCCCGATCTCTAATCCGGCGGGTGCAGGGCAGTTCGATTCGAATATGGCCTCGATTAAAATATTGCGGGGCGGAAGGTGTGGCAGTTGTAACGCGCAGACGCTGACCCGGCCTCGTTCTCCGTTCAAAACCAGGTCGATTGTCGCACCCACTAACGGGTGCTCCCAACTCAGGAAATGCATATCTTCTCGCACAAGGGCGGTCTCGCGATTGGTCGTCACGGTCATGCCGTCTTCGGGTAATTCAGGAAATTGTGCCACCTGTAAATGAGCGCCCGGTCGTACGACCCAACTGCTTGGCGAATGATCTTCAATTTCAACCCCAAAACAATCAAAGGCGTTTTCAAGGTATCGTAATAAGCTGTTCTCCTGCTCATTGTGTTTGATTTCTTTAATCAACGGGTCAGCAATTTCCTGACGGCAACCACTGAGTTCGAGCAACCGGTTGCGACCAAGGTTGAGTTGCCGGGTCTTTTGCTCGTGCAGTTGCCTGCATTCCTTGATGAACCGGTCTTCATCGAGGTGTTCGCCGGCAAGGTACGCAGCAAATGGTTCTTCCATTTCGGCTTTGATGTGTTGGCCGGTTACGCAACTATGCTCAAACGCATTGAGTGCATCATGATACCAGCGGCTCAGTCGTGCGTCTCTTGAACCTGCCGCGACAGGCACGTGAATATTGATATCGTGCTGCTGCCCGATTCTATCCAGGCGGCCAATGCGCTGCTCCAGTAAATCGGGTTTATCGGGTAAGTCGAGCAGGACGATATTATGTAGAAATTGAAAGTTTCGGCCTTCGCCGCCAATCTCCGAGCAAATCAATATTTGCGCACCGTCTTCGGCATCGGCAAACCAGGCGGCAGCGCGGTCTCGTTCCAGGAGATTCATGTGTTCGTGAAAAACACCGGCTGGCAGGCCATGCCTTTGCAGCAGTATTGTTGATAGGGAAACCGCGGTCTCGGCGGTCGCGCAAATCAGTAGGACTTTGTGCGGCGATAGTTCTCGTAGCTTATCGGAAAGCCAGTCAATACGGGTCTCGTTTCTGTCGTCATCAAGTACAGCAGGAATGAAATGACGCCGGGGAAACCCGCTGATCGCCGCACGCATGTTCCTGAACAACATGCGGCCAGTGCCGTGTTGATCAATCAAACGGTCGATGAGGTGTCGTCGAAGTATGCGTGCATCGTCATTAGCGGCATTGATGGCTGCTAGGTCGATGGTATCGCTATCATCAAAGAGCGAATCTAAACGCGCTAGATCATCTTCAGTCATGGTCTGATGGTCGAGTAGAAGATTCACCAGCCCGGCAGTCGCGGCATGTTGTTTTTCCTCGGCTAAGTAGCTGTCGAGCGAATGAAAACGCGCTGGGTCGAGAAGTCGCAAACGGGCAAAATGCCCTGCCGTGCCAAATTGCTCGGGTGTGGCTGTTAATAACAAGACTGAATCTGACTGATTCGCTAACGTTTCGATTTGTCGATACTCCCGGCTGCTCTCGCCCGGTGTCCACTCCAGATGGTGCGCCTCATCGACGACCAATATATCCCAATGGCACATGGCCATTAACGGGGCGATTTCATCGCGGCAGGCAAAGTGTAATCCGCATAACACGAGGGGGAATTGATCGAACAGGTTTTCAAGAGGTGCCGATTCTTCTGGATTGTCGAATGCCTCGTCGATATGTGAAAAATACTGTTCATCGATTAAGGTGAAGCGTAAATTAAAGCGCCTGAGCAATTCCACCAGCCACTGATGCAGTAGTGGTTCCGGTACGATAACTAAAGCACGGTGTATTTTTCCGGTCAGTATCAGACGGTGCAGAATTAAGCCGGCTTCAATGGTTTTACCGAGTCCAACTTCATCGGCAAGTAGAACACGCGGGGCGGTTCTCGTTGATACTTCATGGGCAATATACATTTGATGGGGAATCAGGCTGACACGTGGCCCGTGTAAGCCAAAGCTTGTTGATGCTTGTTGTGTGGCAAGGTGTTGCAACGTGGCCGCACGGAGCTCAAACCATCTGTTGTCGTCCACTTGCCCGGCAAACAGTTTGTCTTGAGGTACATTAAACGTGAGTGCATCGGACAGCTCACGTTCATGCATGGTGGCCGCCTCACCACTTTCCCGAATGCCGTGGTAGCGCACTGTGCCGCTGACATGTTCTATTTCGGTGATCGAAAGATCCCAACCATCCATACTTTTAATTGAATCACCGACATCAAATTCAACGCGTGTCAGCGGGGCAGTGGCTTTTGCATACGTGCGTGTTTCATCTGCGGCGGGAAATTCAATTTGAACTGTGCGAAAGGCGACAGATTGGACGATGCCCAACCCGAGTGCGGCATCGTTGTCACTCACCCAGCGTTGGCCAGGAGTAAAATCATCCATCATATTCGTTCATCTTCTTTTAAGAGGTAGAGATTGCCTGGCTACTAAACACGAAAATCGATTTTGGAGAGGTGGTAGTTAGTTTGTGACATTCCCAGCCATGGTGATTGTTCTGTGCAGGGTGATTTTCTTGCTTTTTCTTAAAGAGGCGACTAAATGCTTACCTCATTCCTGGGTCATTGGTGAATACCTCTTTGGCTTGTATTCCATTCCTACCTCTATTCAAGTTCGTGACACAAATCTAATGGGTCTTCTTAATCCCAATCTTTTTGATGCGGGACAGGAGGGTGGTGGGTTTGAGGCCCAGGAGTTCCGCCGCCCCGCCCGTGCCGTAGATTTTCCAGCCTGTTTTGTGTAATGCGGCTTCGAGATTCGCTTTTTCCTGAAGGCGAATATCCTCTTCGGTCAGAATTTGGCCGCCGCTGTCACCGTTTCTCTTGAGGGGTGTTTTGAGTGATGCGCCGCTGGCTTGCGGAACGGGCAGATCGAATTTCACCGATCCGCACCGTGAGGAAATCACGGCACGTTCGATGATGTTCTGCAGTTCCCGCACGTTGCCGGGCCAATGATAGTTTTGCAATTTCACCACTTCGGCCTGGGTTAATTCCCGTCCTGTGCAATTGAGTTTTTTGCGGACATTGGCCATGAACATACTGGCCAATAGCGGAATATCCTCCTTGCGATTGCGAAGTGGAGCGACTTCAATCGGAAAGACATTCAACCGGTAATACAGATCCTGACGAAATCTTTTGGCTTCCACCTCTTGGGCCAGCTTCCGGTTGGTGGCTGCGATAATGCGGACGTTGACTTTTCTGGTGGTTTCTTCGCCTACACGTTCATACTCCCCTTCCTGTAAGACCCGTAAGAGTTTGCTTTGCATCTCCAGAGGAATTTCTCCCACTTCATCCAGAAACAGCGTGCCGCCATCGGCCGCTTGAAACCGTCCGGCCCGGTCTTTCATGGCGCCGGTAAAGGAACCTTTGGCATGCCCGAAGAATTCGCTTTCATAGAGATCCTTGGGAACCGAGGCACAGTTGACCCGCACGAGCGGATGCTCCTTGCGTTGACTGCGGCGGTGTATTTCCCGCGCGACCAGTTCTTTTCCCGTTCCCGACTCGCCGGAGATGAGTGCGGTGGCATGGGTGGGGGCCACCAGTTCAATCTGTTGGACCAGGTTGGCGATGGCCGGACTCTGTCCGATAATTTCGCCGAAGTTCTGCGCTTCCAGGACTTCTTCTTTTAAGAAGGTGTTTTCCAGTTCCAATTGGGATTTGAGTCGTTCAATTTCCTCGAAAGCCCGGGCGTTGGCAATGGCGACGGCTACATGATCGGCAATCATCCGGAACCAGACGGTGGCTTCATCCGTGACCGGTTCCCGTTCGAAGACGGCCAGCACACCCAGGGTTTCCCCTTTATAGATGATGGGCTGTCCGTGAAATCCCTGGATGCCTTCCTGCCTGGCCCAGTCGGGTTTAGCAATCCAGTCGAGATTGTTCTCCAACTCATTAATGACAAGCTGCTCGCCGGTCTTTCCGATCCGCCCCACCTTACACACGCCCAGCGGAAACCGGGCAAAGTATCCGTCGGTGTTCATCCATTCCATCTTATCCCCCACACCGGATCGGCCCGCACTGGCCACGAGATGGAGGCACTGCGTCTGATCTGGACATTCCTCCTTGAACCGGCAGGTGGAGCAAATATCGCCGGGCTTGATGAGCCAGATTCGGGCCAGAACCACGGTAGTTCGATCCGCCAGCCGCCGCACAATCAGCCACAACAAATCATTCAATGACCGTTGCTGGGCGATGTCCAGCAACAGGCATTTCAGGGAATCCAGCGTGGTGGGTTCTGTACATTCCGGTTTTGTCGTGGTCATGAGTGAAAATTTAAACGAAATTTCGTGTATGTGCAATGAGTTTTCGTGAAGCACGATATTTCGTGGAAAATAGCAATTGGTTAAATATTATTTTTATAAATAAAACATTATGTTATGAAATTTTATCGATTGGCACGGTCATTGTATTACCACGAAAACATGAATGCGAACGTTTATCAAGCCCACACAAGGAGAACCCAAGCCATGCCACGATTAACTGCACTCAATCCGGAGACTGCCACAGGTCAGGCTCAACGTTTGTTGAAAGGCGTGGAGAGCAAACTGGGATTCGCGCCCAACATTATGCGGACCATGGCCAACTCGCCGGCCGTCCTTCAGGGATACCTCGATTTCTCGGGAGCCCTCTCGAAAGGCCATCTTTCGGCGAAGTTTCGGGAACAAATTGCTCTGACCGTTTCGGAAGTCAATGACTGCCGGTATTGCCTCGCAGCCCATTCGGCCATCGGCCGGACGGTGGGGCTCAGCGAGGAAGCCATCAGTGACAGCCGGCGAGGCGAGTCACTCGACACTAAGGAGGCCACGGCCCTGGCGTTCACGCGGCAGGTCGTGTCGAACCGCGCGCAGGTCACGGACGAAGAGTTCGCCAAACTTTCTAAGGCCGGGTTCACGGACGGGGAGATGACGGAGATCCTGGCCAATATCGCGCTGACTCTGTTCACCAATTATTTCAATCACGTGGCCGGGACGGACGTGGACTTTCCTGCCGCTTCCGAGCTGGAAGCCAGGGTCTAGAGCCGTTCAGGCCAAAATTTAAACCACCATTACTCAAGCAGTTTTTCAAGAAAGGAGAAAGACCATGAGCTCACAAACCACCATCAACCTACAGGACAGACTGGAAGACTTGTTTTCGTATATCCGCGAAGGCCGCATTCTGGATGCGATCAATGCATTCTATGCGGAAGATGCGGCCATGCAGGAGAACGATCAACCACCAACGGTGGGGCGCAAGGCCAATTTGGAACGGGAGAAGCAATTCATGAACACCGTGAAGGAGTGGAAGCGCTTTGATGTCACGGCCAAGGGCGTTGGTGAGGACGTGACGTTTTATGAAACGGTCATGGACTGGATAGCCACGGACGGCACTCCGGTTCATGCTGAGCAGGTCGTGGTTGCCAAATGGCAGGACGGCAGGATCACTCACGAGCGGTATTACCACAATCCTTGAGAATTAATACCAACGAAATTGGAAAGAGACCGGAACATTTTATGAAGGCATGAGATTTCTTCATTGTCCCGGAGGGAAAGGAATGAAACCATTGAATAAAATCATTAAACCTCTGATTGGAATTTTGGCTGTTGTACCGTTCGGGCTTATAGGCATGTTGGTTGTGGGGGCCATGGCTTCCAAGTCGGGAAATCAAGAACCGGCCACTGCTCAAACCACGGCCGTGTGGAGCAATCATCCTACTCTCCATAAAACGGTGGAAGTGGACGGACTGGAGATCTTTTATCGGGAGGCGGGACCAAAGGATGCGCCGGTCATTTTATTGCTTCATGGGTTCCCGACTTCGTCCCACATGTTCCGCAACCTGATCCCGCAGTTATCCGACCGCTTCCATGTAGTGGCTCCGGATTACCCGGGATTTGGAAACAGTTCCATGCCGACGGTGGATCAGTTCCACTATACCTTCGATAATCTTGCGAAGGTCATGGAGCAGTTCATACAAAAAGTCGGATTGAAATCCTACAGTTTGTATTTGATGGATTATGGGGCTCCTGTGGGATTCCGTTTGGCCGTTAGCCATCCCGAACGGATCGAATCTCTCATTATCCAGAATGGAAACGCCTATGAAGAAGGATTACGGGAGTTCTGGAAACCGTTTCGAGCCTTCTGGAAAGACCGTACTCCGCAAAATGCCGAACCTCTGAAGCGATCTCTCAATATTGACGCCACAAAATGGCAGTATACCCATGGAGTGAGAAATTCAGCAGTCATCAGCCCGGATAATTGGTTAGTTGACCAATACCTGTTGGACCGGGAGGGAAATCAGGCCATTCAACTGGAATTGTTCTATAGCTATGGCTCAAACCCGCCGCTCTATCCACAGTGGCAGGAATATCTGCGAGAGTATCAACCGCCCACGTTAATTGTGTGGGGGAAGAACGATCAGATCTTTCCGGCTGAAGGGGCCTACCCGTATAAACGGGATCTGAACAATCTGGAGTTTCATCTACTGGACACGGGACACTTTGCCTTGGAAGAAGACGGCGACCTAATCGCTAATTATATTGGCCGTTTTCTGGATAAACGAGTAGCGGTAAACCGGTGAAAGATCGCGAGCAAGTAAGAATGTCGTTCATTGAGCAACTCATTAAAAGGAAACGGACCATGACAAAACTTTTTGAGCCCTTAACCATAGGTTCTCTGACATTGCCCAATCGCATCATCATGGCACCGTTAACACGGATGCGATCAAAGCAGCCAGGAAACGTTCCACATGAACTCAATGTCACATATTATGCACAACGTGCTTCTGCCGGATTAATCATCTCGGAAGCCACTCAAGTTTCCCAACAGGGACAGGGCTATCCAGGCACCCCAGGGATACATTCCCAAGAGCAAGTCCAGGGCTGGAAACTCGTAACCGATGCGGTGCATAAGGCAGGCGGCCGGATCTTTCTTCAACTATGGCATGTGGGGCGCATTTCTCACCCTTCTCATCAACCCGATGGTGCGTTGCCGGTTGCCCCTTCTGCTCTTGCTGCGGAAAACAGTGGAACGTATACCGCTGATTGGCAGGAAACGCCTATTTTGGTTCCTCGTGCACTTGAAACAGATGAAATAGCAGGAATTGTTGCTGACTTTAAAGCGGGTGCTGAAAACGCCAAAGCAGCGGGGTTCGATGGTGTAGAAGTGCATGGAGCTAATGGGTATTTACTCGATCAGTTCCTTCAGGATGGTTCCAACGTTCGCACCGACGACTATGGTGGATCAATTGAAAATCGTGCCCGTCTGTTGTTGGAGGTCGTCGATGCGGTCAACGAAGTCTGGGGAAAAGAACGTGTTGGCGTGCGTGTATCTCCCTTTAACGCATTTAATGGCATGAGGGATAGTGATCCGATCACGCTGTTCACCTATGTCCTCCGTGAATTGGATGCACGAGGTGTGGCCTTTGTTGATTTAATTGAGCCACGGGCAGCGCTCGCGGGCATGCAAGACGAAAGCCTTCAAGACACACCACAAACGGCCGCATTGTTTCGTGATAACTTGAAGTCTGTTCTGATTTCCGCAGGAGGGCATACCCCTGATTCCGCTCTTGAATATACAGAAAAGAGTTTGGCAGACGCGGTGGCGTTTGGAAGGTACTTCATTTCCAACCCGGACCTCTCTGAACGGATCCGAAAGTCTGCCCCTCTCACTCCCTATGATCGTTCCACATTTTATGGTGGAGATACGAAAGGATATACCGACTATTTGCCTCTGAATGAAAAAGCTGCCTAACGACTATTTGAGTGAGAACAGGGAGACGAAGATATGAAACCACCAATCAGTGATATCGCCTTTACTCCGTCCGTGAAAGTCGTGCAGGAGCGACTGGGGTCACGACAGCACTACGCACGAATGGAGGAACGGGAGGGCTGGTCGGACACCATAACGCCTGAGCTTGCAGATTTCTTACGCGAGCGGGACTCCTTCTATTTCGCCACAGCGAGTGCGGCAGGAAGACCTTATATTCAGCATCGAGGAGGTCCCAAGGGTTTTCTTAGGGTGCTGGATGATCGGACCCTCGCCTTCGCCGACTTCAAAGGCAATCGCCAATATATCTCATTGGGAAATTTGGCCGAAAACCATCAGGCCTTTTTGTTCCTGATGGATTATGCCACCCAAACCCGAATCAAGATGTGGGGAACGGCAGAGGTCATTGAGGGTGCTCAGGACTTGCTCAAACAACTCACCGATACACATTATAAGGGAAAGCCCGAACGGGTTATTCGTTTTCATGTGGAAGCCTGGGATGCCAATTGCCGACAACACATTCCCGCCAAATATTCACAAGAGGAGGTCGAGCGCCTTATGTTGCCCCTTAGGAACCGGATCACGGCCCTGGAAACCGAAATTGAGATATTAAACAGACAATTGCGGGTGTCCGTGTAAACGAATGTCAGTCGATTACTGTCTAAGGCCATGCTGAAATAGGAGACAAGGAAATGAACACATCCGTACAATTCAAGAAATCAATATCCGAATCGAGAGGAGCTTCTGATTGTACACACGGAACTACAAGGGAGTGTTGAATAATAAGGATGTTCAAGAGCAAATTTACCCAGGATTAGATTACTCACCAAAGGATCCGAGGCGGTTCAAAAAAGTCCGTCCAGCAAGGCCGCAGCCGTTTTTACGCGCGGAGCGTACGCTTAGTACGTGAGCACGGGAAAATGGCAAGAACGCCGCTGGCGGCTTTTTTCAACAGACCCTACAAGGGAACATCGAACGATGAATCACGAATCTGAACAGTGGGAAGAGAGATTCCGGGCCCTCTTCGAAAGCAAGGTCGCGGCTTATAAAAACGGGGAGCGTCAGGTGGATGTGATGTTTACGAAACAAGAGGATGATTTTCTTCGATCAATCGGGGCCACGCCTCAGGAAATTTTCGACTTTGTGGAGGACTGGTGCGATGCCGGAGAACCCGATCCGGAAACCGCTCTTGCCATCACCAGGATAAGGCGGGACTATTTTTTGAACGATCAACAGGGACAATATTCGAAATTCGTGAAAATTACTGAATTGTTCCCGCCTCGGGAGGCCTCTCTGGCCGGACTGGAATGGTTTCCGCGCCTTATTGAGAAAGCCAGAGCCAAGCTTTATGGAGAGTTGCCACCCGATCTGATGTATAGTTGCGGTGCGGATCTCCGATTTCTGAGAAAGATCAACGTCAATCCCGTTGAATTTCTCCAAATGGTCCGGGAGGCGGATGACGACGTGGACCGCATCGTGAAATTTGTGAAGGAACGGTCACAAACCTGACCGAAATGATTTTTTTGAAGGAGGTAGGTGATGCCAAAGATCGTTCGCTTTCATCAAACGGGCGGACCTGACGTTCTGAAGCTTGAGGACTTCCCTTTGGCCGAACCGGGTAAGGGAGAAGTGCGCATGAAGGTGGAGGCTATCGGTCTTAACCGCGCCGAAGTCATGCTGAGAAAAGGCCAATATCTGGAGACGCCTCAACTGCCCTCTCGGATAGGATATGAAGCGGCAGGAGTCATTGATGCCGTCGGTCCCGACATCACAGACCTTCATATTGGGGACAGGGTGAGTACGATTCCGTCCTTTCCCATGAGCCAATATGGTGTCTATGGTGAGAGTGCCATCGTCCCGGCCTCTGCGGCCGCTCCTTATCCCGACAACCTCTCCGCCATTGAAGGTGCCGCCATCTGGATGCAATACATGACGGCGTATGGGGCACTCATTGAATACGGAAACCTGAAAACAGGCGACACGGTTTTGATAACGGCCGCCAGCAGCAGTGTGGGATTGGCGGCCATTCAAATCGTTAAAGCTACCGGAGGAGTCGCGATTGCTTCGACTCGTGGCGCGGATAAAAAAGCCTTTCTCCTTGAAGCGGGAGCGGATCATGTGATTGTGACTGATGCGGAAGATCTGGCGGAAAGAGGAATGGCGCTCACCTCTGGAAAAGGCGCGCGCCTGGTGTTTGATCCTGTTGCGGGTCCGTTGTTGGAACAACTCGCCGCCGTCACCGCACCAGGAGGGATCATCTTTGAATATGGGGCATTGGCTCCACACCCAACCCCGTTTCCTTTGTTCCCTGCCCTGGCAAAAGGATTAACCATACGAGGCTATACGCTATTCGAGATTGTCAAAAACCCTGAAATGCTGAAGCGCGGGAAAGACTATATTTATCAGGGATTAGAATCAGGCGCTTTAAAACCGATCATCGACCGCACCTTCCCTTTAGCGGAAATTGCGGAAGCGCATCGCTACATGGTCTCCAACCAGCAAAAAGGCAAAATCGTCGTGACGGTATAAAGTCTACCGCTTCCCTGTGTGTTCATTTGTAGGTTTGGGCAAGAGGTAAGAATAATTGGCATTAATCATCGAAGAGGACATCGATCTCTGGCTCAAAAGTATCTGGGGGTAGTCCCGGGATCCATGCTCCATGATCCCTTTCCGGGCGATGGAAATATTGATGGTTTTTCCGCTTGATGACCCAATCTCTTCCTGAAGCCCACACCGTCTTAATACTTTCCTCATCACTCATTTCCATTTGTATCTGTTCTCCGTCATTCAATCATCGGATGTGAGCAATCCTCCACAGAGAAGACTTTTTTTCCCATGCTGTTTCAGGCACCTGTCCCTCGTACGAGATGAATGTAGGAGGGTCTTTTAAAAACCCCTATTGGGATTTCCAGGGCTCGTCGTGTCAATGTGACCTCTATGCATAAGTAAAATACTGCCCTTTGCCTCCCCCCGTCCTTGGACAATTTTATTTAAGGCAAGGCTCTTTTTATTCAGACAACCACATGACTATTTCGACAGTTCGTTATGGGGAAGGATGGCCATAATTTTGCTAAAATTTTGCAGTGGTCTCGTCTTGACGGACCGGGAGGAGAGGAAGGGAGGCGATTTGCGGAGTGTCGAGTGGCTTATAGTATCTTGGCTGGCTGCTCAGCCATATGACGTTGCTCGGTTGAACGGAGGCGGATTTTAAAGATTACGCGCCGGCTCTTTTCGCGGTTCACCCTGCTATTCCCATCGTAGATCAAGTCTTGTCTGCCACGGCCGGAAGCTGACGTCATGGCCTGGAAGCATTGATAGGCCGACGGCTCTTGAGCCTCAATGGCCTCTAGCCCTTTCACCATCACGGCCAGGGATCGCTCCTGGCTTAATTTTAAATTATAGGCATCGTCCCCGCGATCGTCGGTGTGACCCTGGATTGCGAGGGAATCGACCTTGTCGCGTAAGGGTCCGCATAAGACGGCCGCGTAGAACGGCATCGCCTCCTGTAAAAACTGAACGGCGTCATGAGAAAGTATGCTTTGGCCGAACTCAAAGGTGAGTTTATTGTCGGGGACGACGATGAGAAGCGTGAGCGGATCTTGGGGATCGGACTCCAGGGTCAGTCCTAACCGCTCCAAATGGTCCCGAAGGGCTGCCTGCACATTCTCTTTGTGTTCTTGCAATTGCGACTGGGCTTCGGAGGGGGTTTGGGTGATAAATGCTGCAAAGAGCAGAATGAAGATCATGGCCAGAGAGGTCATGAGATCAATGATACCGCCCGTCGTGGGAGAACTGGTGTTATCCGGATCCGTCGGAAAACTCATCCTGTCCGCCGGTGTCTGACTGGCCCCGGCCGTTTGGACCAGGAGCTGATTTTATCGAAAAAACTAATCATGGAAGGGCTCCGAGCGTATGCAGAGGTCTTCCAGAGGGCTGGGCGGTTTTCGAAAGGTGTTTCTGTTGGCATGGGATGCAGGTTGGCTTCCTTGAGGCATTTGGTGAGGCTGTGAATGGCATCGTTTAAATCATTGAGGGGACCATGAAGCCGGTCGGTCATGATACGTGGAAGTTCCGCCACGGTTCGTCGGAATTCGGCATGTTGCTCCTGCTGCAATGCCGACAAAGTTTGAATGGCCGCTGTTAAATCGGCCGTTGAACCGGCAAGGCCGTTTGTCTCCCATCCGGCCAGGTGTGGGCGGCTTTCTCCGCCGGAGGCCGAATGATCTTTAGGGGATCGGCCTTGCATAGCTGTGAGTTGCTCTAACATTTGCTCCATGGTTTTTCGAGGAAAAAGTTGGTCAATGAGACCAAGAAAGATGTAATGGTCGTTTGTCAGTCGGGCCATGAGCGGTTTTTCAATGAACGTAAAGACATTGGCTATGATAAGTCCGATGATGGATGTCAGGAACTTGCCGGCCAGCCCGTTTATCAGCCCCTGAATTCCGACAATCTCACTTCCCTCGGCATGTAGCTTGCCAAGGCCGATAAACAAGGCGAGAAAGGTCAGCAGTAACCCGAGCCCCGTGATGAACGAAGGCAACTGTCGATAGAACGGCAGATTCACATGTTTGGCAATGAGGGCTTCTTGAGTAAACACCTCGGCGGCGCGTTTTGTGCTGAATATCCGCGGGTCGACAAACCACGGGACTTGTTCAAGAATGAGTGTCATCCGGTATTGCGCCCATGCATCGCGAAAGATGGGTTCCTGTTTCATTCCCGAGTCGAGCGTGTGGATGTCTTCACTGTCCAGCCGGTTCGAAGTGGATGCCGCACGGTCCACATGGGTTGAGAACCCCTTTCCCGGGTGATGCGTGAAGCGGTTGCGATCGATTTCCTTTCGTTCGTTAGCGAGTGCGTTCAACATGGGGCGTACTCGATTAAACGCCAGACGAACCGAAGCCGTTTCCTTTCGCATCTTGAGAATGTGCCACAGGAAAAATACCACAATCCCAACAGACCCCAGCCAACTCAGCATGGGGCTGTTCGGGCCTCCCAGGAAGGTCACGTCACGGCTCAAAAATTCCCACAGGCCAAACGTAGAGGGCATCTTGTCCTCAGCCTTTCGCTAATAATTGCCTACGGCTTATGCATGGCAGAGTTGTTGATCGTCGAATTCGTATACAGCATTCTCAAGTTTCGTGCCGTCGCTAAAGCCAGTAGAAACTCATAAAATAACGCAATTTTTGTGAATGTTTAAGAATCTTGCGAGGGGCGTTGGGCAAAGAGTGCCTCCTGCATCGGCAAGTTGGTCCTCAAAAAATACGCATCCACAATCATGATCTCCCATAAATCCTGACGCCATCCTTCTCCCTCTGGTCACCGACTGTCATCCTCATCCGGTGCCAAATTTTGCCAGACCATTGGTTTTATTCATGTTAAGGGGGTCATGGTTAGGGAAACCCGCAAGAGAAAAATAGATGCCTGATAGAGCCAATGGGTTTGACCCTTTCTTCAAATGGCGTACAATACCTCCACGATTCCGGCCACACTTCCCGGCTGAAGGATATTTTTGGCAGAAAATGAGGAAAGAAAAGGGGAAAAGATGGAGGCTCTGAGAACCACCACACCCACTATCCTTGTTGTGGATGACGAGGTGGACATTTGTCTCGCCTTGAGTGATCTGCTGGAAAGTGAAGGGTATCAGGTTGAGACCGTGGAGACCGGAAGGGAAGCGTTACGTCGAGTGTCTCCCGTTCATTCCTATAGTGCCGTCATCCTCGATTTAGGTCTGCCTGACCTTGATGGTCTCATTGTCCTTCAACGGTTGTATGGACAGGATCCCACCCTTCCTGTGGTCATTCTTACGGCGCATGGCGATCAAAAAGAAAAAATTCTCACTCTGCAACATCATGCATTTGCCCACTTGATCAAACCCTATGACCGGCAGGAGGTGGTTGAGATGGTGCATCGCGCGGTTGCGGCCAAGGATTTGACTTGGAAAGCTGCGCAGGCGGAAAAGGCGCTCACCTCCAGTGAATCGAAACGCCAGATCGAACAGCAACGTACGCAAGCCTTGCTTTCCGAAAGTGAGCAACGGCTGACGTTGGCCTTGAAGGCGGGAAATATGGGGATTTGGGACTGGCATATTCCGACCGGTCATCTTATCTGCTCGGAGGAAGTTGCCGGGCTCTTCGGGTTGGCCCATGGGATGTTTGATGAAACATTTGAGGCTTACGAAAACTGCATTCATCCAGATGATCGCCCGATGCTTAAAGACATCATTGGGAGAACGCTGGAGACCGGGGCGCCTTATGAAGTCGAGCATCGAATTGTGTGGCCAACCGGGGAGGTCCGGTGGATCGCCTGCAAGGGGCAGCTTGTTAAAGATCAGGATGGTCTCCACCAACGAATGCTCGGCATCGTTCAAGATATCACCACCAGGAAACAGGCAGAGATCCATTTGCAGGATAGTCAACGCTTTTTGACCTCCATTGTGGATAATCTCCCGCATATGATTTTTGTTAAAGATGCCAAAGATCTCCGCTTTATCCGCTTCAATCAAGCCGGAGAAAAGCTCATTGGCTATTCCAAGGAAGCGATGATCGGGAAAACCGATCACGATTTGTTCCCCAAATCGGAAGCAGACTTTTATACCAGGAAAGATCGAGAAGTCTTGTCCGGTAAAACCCTGATTAATATCCCGGAGGAGGTCATTCACACCCAATCTCATGGGACACGGTATCTGCATACCAAAAAAATTCCGATCTTAGATGGTCAGGGAACCCCTGAATATCTTTTAGGAATTTCAGAGGATATTACTGAGCAGAAGCAGGCAGAATTGGAACGGACAGAACGTGAAACGTTGTTACACCTTATTTTTGAAATGGGGCCAGGTTGCATTAAACGGGTTGCCGCCGATGGAACCCTGCTCCACATCAATCCTGCGGGGTTGGATTTAATCGAAGCGACAAATGCCGAGGAGGTGCTTGGATGTTCCGTCTTTGACCTCGTCGTGCCTGAGCATCTGGATGCCTTTAAGCAGATGCATCACGAGGTGATACAGGGGAAGAAACAGACCCTTCAATTTGAGGTCCAGAGCCTCAAAGGCACCAGAAGTTGGATAGAAACCTATGCGGTGCCATTCAAAAATCCCATCACGAATGAAGTGGAACATTTAGCGGTCACCCACGATATTACGGAACGGAAAAAGTCAGAGGAGCAGGCTCAGCGGTTGTCCCGTCAGAATGAACTGATCCTGTCATCGGCAGGTGACGGGATCTATGGATTAGATCTTGAGGGTCGGACGACCTTTGTCAATCCGGCTGGGGCAAAAATGTTGGGGTATGACCCCCAGGAGCTCATTGGATCCCTTATGCATGGAACCGTCCATCATTCTAAGTCCGATGGTTCTCTTTATCCCCGTGAAACCTGCCCTATGTATGCGGTCTATTCGGACGGAGTTACTCGGCAGGTAGAAGATGAAGTCTTGTGGCGCAAAGACGGCACCAGTTTCCCGGTGGACTATACCAGCACCCCAATTTGGCAGGATGGGAATCTGACAGGAGCGGTCGTCACTTTTCGAGATATTTCCGAGCGCAAGCAAACGGAAGAGGCGTTTAATAAATCGAGAGCGGAGTTTTTGACCTTAGTCGATTCACTGGAGGGGATTGTGTGGGAGTGTGAGTTGCCTTCTTATCGGATCACCTTTGTTAGTCAACAGGCGGAGCGCCTGTTGGGGTATCCCATAAATGAATGGTTGGAAAATCACGATTTTTTCTGGGGTCGTCTTCATGAGGCTGACAAAAACCGGGTGATGGAATATAGCAGGGAAGCCATTCTCAAGAAAAAGAACTATGAAATAGAATACCGATTTCTCAGGAAGAATGGGGAGATGATCTGGCTAAGAGATCTGGTGACCGTGGTGGTGGAACGTGGTCAGCCTGTGAAATTGCGTGGAGTCATCTTTAATATAACGCAGACGAAGCAGGCAGAAACCGTTCTTCAGGAGAGTGAAGAGCGGTTCAGACTTTTAAATGAAGCGATTCCTCAGCAGGTATGGACGGCATGCCCTGATGGGTCTTTAGATTATGTCAATCCACGGGTTCTCGAGTATTTCGGTTCATCCTTTGAAGAGATGATCGGTCATGGGTGGCAGCAATTTCTGCATCCGGATGATCTACCTGGATGTCTGGATTGCTGGGCCAGGGCACGTGAAACCAACCAACCCTACGAAATCGAATTTCGGCTATTGCGGGGGTCAGACCATGCTTTCCGATGGCATCTCGGGCGGGCTCTTCCTGTTTTTAATTCAGAGGGGCAGGTGGTGAAATGGTTTGGATCCAACACAGATATCACTCAATTAAAGCAGTTGGAAAATCAGGTTCGCCAATCTCAAAAAATGGAAGCGATTGGGACCTTGGCAGGTGGTATTGCCCATGATTTCAATAACATTCTTATGGCGATCATTGGTTATACGGAACTTGCCAAACAGAGTGCCAGGGAAAATATCAAAGCCCAAAGGAATCTTGATGAGGTGTTGGTAGCTGGGCAGCGCGCCAAGGAATTGGTTCAGCAAATTTTGACATTCAGTCGGCAAACCGAGCAAATCCAGCAGCCGCTTGACCTTCAACTGTTGGTCAAGGAAATTGGCAAATTCCTTCGTGCCACGTTCCCGGCGACCATCGACATTCGGCAACATTTCACTGAGGCGACCTCGATCATATTAGGAGATCCTATCCAAATGCATCAGGTGTTGATGAACCTGTGTGCCAACGCCGAATACGCCATGCGGGGAAGCGGAGGTGTTCTTGAATTGAAGTTGGAGAGTGTGATTGGTGAACCTGATGGGATTGGCGCACATCCTGATCTAAAGGGAGGTGCCTATGTATGTCTGACGGTTCGTGATACCGGAACAGGTATGACTCCGGATGTCGTCCAACGTATCTTTGATCCCTTCTTTACCACGAAGAGGGTCGGTGAAGGGACGGGAATGGGCTTGGCCGTGGTCCATGGAATCGTCATCAGTTATGGCGGTGTTATTAAGGTGGAGAGTGAACCTGGACAGGGAACGCTGTTTAGCATTTATTTTCCGGAGATGGCGGCCACGAGTTATCCAGAGGAAAATCCTCCATTGCCACAAGAAGTGTTCAAGGGCCGAGGGCATATACTTTTTGTGGAAGATGAGGTGCCCCTCGCCAGGCTTGGGGAGGAGGCCATGAAGGGGTTGGGGTATGAGGTTATAGTGCGCATGAGTAGCGTTGAAGCTCTGGAAACTTTTCGGGCCGATCCCTTTCGATTTGATGCGGTTGTGACCGATCAAACGATGCCGCATATCACCGGCGAAGCTCTTGCGCGTCAATTGTTAGAACTTAGACCGGACGTGCCTATTATCCTGTGTACGGGGTTTAGTCACAGTATGACCTCGGAAAAGGCCAAAGCCATGGGGATTCGTGCTTTTCTTTTAAAGCCGCTGTTGATCAAGGATCTCGCGTGGACTCTTCGGGAGGTTCTGGATTCATGACAGGCCGAATGTGACTTTGTCGTTCCGGACGGTGTGAAATTTCTTCCGGCTTCTGTTTGGTGTGTGAAGAGTTTACTCGCCAGAATTGTGGTGATGTCCGTAATCCCCGTTTTCAGATTGTTTTCTTTCATCACACTCCCATCAATATTTTGTGCAGACTCGTCATCAGCATTCACGATCGAAATGTGTGCCCAGCAAGATTGTGCGTAGGGTTTTCCCGGGCTGTTGAAACTCGCGCCAGCGTAGCTCCTATACCTTTCGTTTTCGCCGACTCACATGCTCCGCATGCCATCCACCGTATGTCAAAATCAGAACGGGAGCGAAAATGGGCTGATCATCAAAATTCGATGGTGGCTGATTCCCAAGTCACTATATGGTGTTCCTTCACATTCAGAAGGCTTCTATGAAAGGGGTTCTTCTTTTGCTCTTGACGTCCTGCAGGTAGCGAACCGGTCGTTCTGCCATTTGCTTGATGAAATGTGCGGCTGAAAGGGGGAAAGTCAGGCTACAGTTATTGGCGTTCGTATTTTCATATGACCGTTTCTGTGAGGATGTGTCATGAATGGTGAAGAGGCTGTCATTCAAGCGTATGAACTTGCCGTCAAAATGGCCAGTGATGTCAGGCGATGCGCACCGCAAATTGGATGGCTGCGGTGACACAATGGTTGTCCAGGCATCTGGCGTGTATGCGTCCCGCCTGCATTATCTGGCAGGCGGGACTGATTCGGTGAAGCAGTTAACCCACTTGGACCATGCCATGGTTATCGCAATGAGCGCCGTGCGGAAAATGCAAATGGCCGTCAACCAGATAGTCGATATGGTCGCTGTGCGGAACCGTTTGATGCCCGCATGTAGGCCCATGGCGATGGGAGGACTCATGGGCCTCGCAATCGTGGTTGGGGGTACAATCAGCGGGATTCACAGTCCCTACAGCCAAGGTGTGTTCATCCACGTGTTCATCGTGCGGGAAATGCAGATGTCCATCATGAAGGTAATCCTGATGGTCTTGGTGCCGGATAACGGTATGGCCACAATCGGGACCGTGTGTGTGGGGATGTTTGTCATGAATGCGATGGTCGCTCATGATGCCTCCTTTTAATATTTGTGAACACGTTTTTCCATGGAAATTTCACATTTCACCTTAGAAAAATCTGGAAGGATTGTCAAAGAGTTGTTGGCCATTGCCACCGTTGTTTTTCCGGTGCTGGAGCAACAATCACAATGAGCTGATTTTTTCTTTGATCGGTAGAATCCTCTCTTAATGGGAAAAAGGCGTAAGATATTTAAATGCCATGGTGAGGCGGGATGTGTTGAAAGATTCCACCCAATTGTTAAAGAGATGCCACTGCCTCACGGATTAACTGGGTTGCTGCTGAATAGGGGTCTTCCCCTCTGGTTGTCCATGTTTCAACCATGGATGGGGTGAAGGTTTGCCCTTCCCCAAAGGTGAGGGAAATGGGATGACGTTGAGGTGTTTTGGCATCGGGGGGCCAGACCTGAAAACTTCCTTCGATTTTAACCGGGATAATTGGAATGTGTAATTCACAGGCAAGAACCCCGAGACCTTTCTTGAAGGGAAGGAGCTGCCCGTCAAGGCTCCGTTCCCCTTCGGGAAAAATCAGGAGACTTTTCCCCTTCCGGAGAAGGGCGACTGAGGCTTTGAGGACATTGACCAGGGGCGTCTCCGGTCCCACGGGAATCACATGACCCACGCGCGCGACCCATCGACGAAAAGGTGATCGAAAAAACGGTTCCCAGCCAAGAGTGTAAAGTTGTGAAAAGGTGGATGGTGGGACGGTCGCCAAAATAATAAAGGGATCAACAAAACTCAGATGGTTGGCCGCCAGGATAAAAGGTCCCTCCTTGGGCAGATGTGTGATGCCTTTGACGGTCAATGGAAAGGCTAGACGGGAGAGGGTTCCGACAATAGCCATGCCTGTCTGCCCGATGATTTTATTCCCTCGGGAAAGCGGAGCGAGAACGGTCCTTTTCAGGGCTGGAGGGAGTGGGGTTTCGAAGATCTGATGCCAGGAGGAGGTGGTTTCTGTGTCCTCAACGGGAGTTTGCTGGAGGGCTATGAGCTTGGTAATGACATCACGCACCGTCACGACTTCTCCCATGAACGTTTCCGGGACCGCTCCCAACCGGTTTTCGAGGGCTGCTTGAAATTCGACGCGTTTCAAGGAGTCGAATCCCAAGTCCAGATCCAGGTGGTCGTCCAATCGTAGGGCGCGGTCGGCTGAAATCAGCCCGACAAGGGTTTGGATAACCACTTGGCCGATGGTTGTTTGGCGAATCTCCTGGTCGGTCTCAGGTTCTTGCTCCGGTGCGGGTTCAACGGCAGTCTGCTTAGATTGCGTCATGGCCCGGACAAGATGTCGCTGGATCTTCCCTAAGCGCGTGCGTGGAAGGGGATCTTTGATGAAGGTCACACCACTGATTCGTTTGTAGGAGGGAAGAGTTGCCGCGACACTATTCAGCGCATCTTTGATGTAAGTGGCGGAATCATGAATTTTGTGGTCTCGTAAATAATCAAAATTGGGGACGACCACGGCATGAAGATATTCGCCTTCCTCCCCAGGGCGGGGGAGTCCAAGGATACAAAGTTCCGCGATCGCCGGATTCTGTTGGTACGCCTCTTCCAATTCTTCGGGAAGAATGTTTTTTCCTCCAGGTGTGACGATCAGTTCCTTGATCCGTCCGGTGAGAAACAGGTATCCGTCGGAGTCCAGATAGCCCAGATCTCCGGTAAAAAACCATCCATCACGAATAGCCTCTGCCGTTTCTGCCGGTGCTTGGTCATAGCCCTTCATCACATTGGGCCCTCGTACCACCACTTCTCCTATTCCTTCTTCGTTCGGCTGATCGATTCGCACCTCGACGCTGGCGAGTGGTGGACCGACGGAACCCGGTTTCAGTCGAGACAAGGAACTGAAGGCAATCACGGGCGCCGTTTCAGTGAGCCCGTATCCTTCCCGAATGGTAAATCCAAGGTTCCCTAAGTCTTTCGAGATTTGTGGATCAAGTTTGGCTCCGCCGGAGCACAGAAGCCGAAGCGAGGAACCAAATCGGCGGTGAACAGGGGTAAAGACACGGCGTCCAGGGTTCCATCGGGTATGGGTTCTCACAAAATCTGACAGGCCGAGTAGAAGCGTGATGAGCGGACGGACGAACGCGGGACGCCGGGCGAGTTCTTCAAATATTGACCGACGAATCATGGAAAAAATTTGGGGGACACCCACGACGATCGTGACGCCGGTCTCCTGAAGACATTGCACTAGATCCGGTCCCTTGAGTGAAGATAAGAAGGTCATTCTGGCGCCCAGGAGAATGGGAACAAGGTAGGCAATCATAAAGGGATAGGCGTGGTGCAGAGGGAGCATTACTAAAAAATTGTCTTCCGGGCCCGCTAAATCTTTCCCCATAATGTCTTTGGCGTTGGCCATAAAGTTGCGGTGGGTGAGTAGCACGCCTTTGGGTTTTTTGGTGGTGCCAGAGGTATAGAGCAACGAAGCCACGTCGTCAGGGTTTATTCGCCTATCGACGGACGGTTTCTGCTGTCCTTGTGATATGAGATCTTTCATGGACAGGTGGGTAGATGTGGTAGCGGGATCCATGTTCACGACGGTGATCGTGGTGGGAAGGCCTTGTATTAAGGCCACGGTTTTTGAGCTGACGAAGACGAGCCGACTATTGGAAGTGGTGAGGAAGGACAGCAGTTGCTCCTGTGGCATGTGAATATCCAGTGGAACGGCTGTGGCGCCGACGGTGAGGATGCTGAGATGAGCAATCACCCATTCCGGACGATTTTCAGCCACGAGTGCGACACGGTGGCCCGGACCAAGTCCGTGTTCATGAAGACTTCCCGCCAATCCCCGAATGAGCAGTGACACTTCCCCATACGTGTGTTGTCGATACCTCTCCCCTTCTTTTATTTGCATGACCACTTGATCGGGGGCTATGGCCGTGAGTGCAAAAAAGGCCTCGGGAATAGTATCTGGAAGATTGGTGGGAGCGATGGGAGAAGCCTGCATCGTTTGTGTCTCCTGAGAGGGCTGTCAAAAACGATTCGAAACAAAGTCTACCCGAAAGGGGACATGGATCCAAGAAAAGACTTGGGTAACGGAAACTGAGCCTAAAAAAGGGGCAGGTTGGTGTGATGAGGCTCACTCGGCATGAAAGGGAAATGATTTATTTACAGTCGATAGGTGTCAAGCCTTAACCAATAAGGAAAATATTCCGAAAAAGCATGGAGCTTTCTGCTTACCCATAATTGTAGCCATTCCCCAGATGGATGTTTTGCTTTATAGCTGAAAATGAGATTGTTCTATGCCGTTCTTTAAAGTTGAAGATACCCGGGATCTTCGCGTCGGGACGTTTGTCAAACTCGAAGGGTCCTGGTTCAGCCATCCTTTTCCCACGAATACCTTTCAAATCAAATCCGCTGATGATCTGGCGACCATTCAAGCGCTCAAAAATGTCGTCATTCTCCAAGACCCCGAACGGTCGGCCTCGTTCGATGTTGAGGATGTTCCGGATGAAAACCGGCGGCCTCTGGATCATGAGGAGAGCGTAAGTAGGGAGGAAGACTCGGAGGTCATTTCCGATTCAACATTCGATCACCCGGAAGACGACGAACCACTGATCAAAGAATCTTCCCTATCCACAATCCTGGACCGGCGACAGGATTACCATGAATTTCAAAATCACCTGCGTAAGATCGAAGGGGCATATCAAAAAACTCTGGGACAGGGGAATGAATTGTTCCGGCAACTGAGTGATCGCCGGCAGTCCGGACGGAAAACCGCGGATGCCATGATCACGAGTATTATCACGGCCATACAACATCCCAAGACGGCGATGTCGTTAATCGATGTGGTCGGCAGTAACGGGGCCACGTGGGGCCTGTCTGAACATGCCCTCAACGTGTGCACCCTCTCCCTCCTCATCGGCCGTCAGTTGGGTTTGGAAGTCGAGGGATTACTTGAGCTTGGGCGTGGAGCGTTGTTCCACGATGTGGGTTATCGCGCGTTACCCATGAACGTACGATTCAGTGCGGTTGGTATGAAAATTCAATCGGACCCGGAGCTGAGTCAGCGACATCCGGAGGTAGGACGGCAGCTGATGGCATGCTTTCCGGATACCAGTCCAGCAGTATTGGAAATGATTGAACGCCATCATGAACGACTGGATGGTTCGGGGTTTCCGAATGGTATGAGAGTGGACGGCCTTTCATTGTCGACAAAAATCGTGATGGTTGCGGACCATTATGATGAACTCTGCAATGCTCCTGATCTACAAACAAGTCTCACCCCTCATGCCGCGTTGTCCCGACTCTTTCGCCACGTGGTGATGAAGGGAGAATCGTCCAGATTCTGCCCGGGAGTCGTGCAAGCCCTGGTGCAGGCCATTGGGGTCTATCCACCGGGGAGCCTGGTGGAACTATCGGATGGATTTCTGGGGGTCGTGTCATTGATCGATATTCATCAACCCACCCGACCGACGGTGTTGTTGTATGCGCCCTGGATCTGCCGAAACGATGGGATGCTGGTCAATTTGGCACAAGAGCCTGAGTTGGAAATTAAACAAGCCCTCCATGTGAAGGATATACCCCTGCCTGCCCTGGCCTACTTGAGCCCCCGTCGAATGGCCATGTTTGTGCATGCGACCGAACCCACCACTGTGGCGTCCAACAGCAGGCAGCGTCAAATTTTTAAGTCAAATCTGAAGCGGTAGTCCGGATGGTATTGAAAAGAGACGGTTGAGGTTCATGAATGCCGTAATTCCGATACAAACGGTAGGGCGTTAAGTGTTCATGGGCTGTCAGTGGTTGGCAAATTTCCATAATCGCCTTGAGCTCATACAAGAAGAGAGCCTTGCTCCGACTCCTCAGAAAAAGACATATCATTTGTTTCCCCCTTATGGACTCGATAATTTTGTAAAGGGTGGACCGGATAAACGGAAGATGCTAGCCCGGAGATTTTTCTAACCAACCTTTGGCTTCGGGATAAAATTGGCCTAAAATTTCCTGACTCATTCTTGAGAGTAGAGAAACGAGATTGGTCTGGATGTGATCCGTAGTGGCGGTTGTGGGTTGCGGCGATCTGGCCAGTTTCCACATTTGGTGTAGAGCGTCTTTTTGTTGTTCAAGAACGTTTTCGGCGGCGCGTTGCCAAAAAACGGGAAACTCTCTTGGGTCCGTGTAATCTCCCCGTCCCCTCCCGCAATGAGTCACCGCTAAATAGCGTAACAAGGCATCCCGCGTTTGCCGGTCAAGAAAGGCAGGGACCCAGGAAATCCGATTGGAATTGCCTGTTTCCTGACTTTTGGCATAGGTCCGTTCGGCGAATGCTCCAAGGATCGCTCCTCCAATGGTAAAGGCGCCATGAGAGAGTCCTCCCGTGGCTAAGTCCGAAGCCAATCCGGCTGCCGCGCCACTGGCCAGTGCTCCCCAGAACGTTTCTTCTTCCCACGGTTTTTTTTCACCTGGCACGGTCACATCTTCAATCCTGGATTTGAGTGTGTGCGCGGCATCGCCGGTTAACCCATGTAACTCAATAAGATCTGCGGTGACGCCTGAGATGCGTTGTGCTAAACGTTGGTCCAGTGCCTGAATCGCATTTTGGATTTGCGGCCTTTTCGAGAAGCCCGTAGACTCTTGGGGAAGGCATTCTCCATCCATGGCGGTCTCGATCAAAAGTTGAGTGAGATGGGTCATGGATGTGTCAAAAATTTGCCGGTGGGTGGCATACCAGGCCTTTCCTAATTTTTCCATCGTGGGGAGTTTTTCCGATGGCAGGACCTGAGTGACGTGATCCCATAACACACCTTCCTGAACCCAGCAACGCGTAAAGGCGTCCAAGCTCATCACGTCTTTAATGACGCCATGATTAACCCAGTGTTGTTTCCAAAGGGATTCCAATTGTCGCTGTTGTTGTGGATCGATCAGACCGGTTTGATTCACTAACAGGATGACGGGTTTATTCAGCCAAGTGAGGAGATCGAGTTCAGGTTGAAGATAGCCCGCCATGGATGGGTCTTCTGTCGCATTGACGAGGTATAACACCACGTCGGCTTCATCCCTGACGTTACGGATCGCTTGCTGACTGCACCAAAACGGTTTGTCTGCTATACGGTCCCAGACTTGAGACACCATCCACCCAATCGGGTTGCTGAGTCCTTGAAGGCGATCCAAAAGCTTGTGGCTATTACCAAAGCCTGGGGTGTCCCACAAGTTGAGTCGGGAGCCATCAGAAGTCTCCAGCAATACAAATTGTTCATTTTGAAGCGTGACATGGGCCTGATCGAGCACCTGTCCGACGTCGCGACGCAACAGAGTGCGGGCCAAGGTGGTCTTCCCGATATTGGTATGGGAAATGAGTGAAAGCGTGATAGAGGAAGAAAGGGCCGTCATGACATCTCACCTTTTGGGAGGCCACAAAGCCGCTTGGGCCTTCTCCAGAAGCTGGTCGCGGGATGTATCTTTGGCATCGAAGGCCACGATTTGTAGATGGTAGTCGTTGGCGAGACGTTGCCAGGTTTGTTGACGTTCTCTCATTTGTGTCTGATTAGCAAGGTGCCGATAGGGCTCCTGGTCCAGAACAATGAGTAAATGATGTTGTCCATTAGAGGATTCAATTGAGGCTTGAACCATGTGAAAGAGTTCGCCGTGCACCTCCGCTTCCGGGGTTTGCGCCAAATTACAGAGAAGAACCACCGTTTGAGGTGAGGCGGTTGCCTGCAACGAGGTAAGGCATGTCCGTCCATAAGGAAGTGGGTCTCTCCAATGCAAGGTGGCCTGATTGCCAATGAGATCCAGAAGGCATTGTCCCACGCAATCTAAAGCGGCCGGAGAAGGTTGATAACTATACGGCACAATATCAATTTGGATGCCTTGTCCGCGTTCAGTACTCAGCAGCTGTAGATAATACGGCTCATCGAGAGGGAGCGTGAAAGATTTCGCGGCTTTGTGGGCGAATCGTGCGGATAGCCAGGCCAGGGTTACCCGAGGTATGACGATACTCACAAAGGCCGTCAGTGCCCACATGTGAATCCACTGAGCAGCAGAGCCCTGGCCGGGAGCTTGAAGACGTGCAATGTCCTCAGCTGATGGAAAGGGAAAACCCAGGAGCCAGGCTGCTGGTCCCAAGAGTCCGTTTAAGACCATATGCACCTGTGCTGCTGACAAGAAGGTGCTTTCCCACGTGGCTTGATAATCTAAAACTAGTCCACGGACGTACATACTGAAGATGATGCCTAGCGCCAGACAGGCTGATCCAATATGCAGCAGATGACGAACGCGACTGATAATGACGGGATGCCAGTGTCTCCACCACAGATTCATAAATCGTTCGGAAGATTGAAGAATCCATTCTCTTTCCGCACCTCCAGGTAAAGCAAATTTTGGCCATGGTCCTTTCCCTAACCATTCCGTCGCGGTGGCAAATCCTTTGGCCAGGTGACGGAGAAGTGGCCCGGTTAGGTCTTTTCCCAGAAGCGGCGGCAGAATGGTACCCGCATAGGTTCCCACATTCCACAAAAGCAGAATCAAGAGTGGAAAGTTTAAGAGATTGACTCGTTGAGTCGTTCCGAGCCCATTGATAAACAGGCCGACAACAAAGGCCGGTATCGCCACGATGGTATATGGAATTGTAGCCTGAGCGCCTCGAAACGATTCAGTGATCATGGGGTAAGAAGTGGAAAGAAAATTCCAGAGGGATTCCGCTCGATTGGTGAAAAATTGGATAGAACTCTCTGCTGATAAGGGTGGTTCGTGGGGCGAGCTTTTTTTTGCGTGTTGGCTGGCTCGCTGTCTGGTGGAGTGTGAAATATATCGTCCTTGTGGGTCTGATTGTTCCAGTGCCTGGATTAACAGAATTTTTGATACCTGTTTCGAATTCATAACTGTAGCCATTTTGCCATCTGAATCTGTGATATTTTCAGGATGGGGTCACTAAGCAAACAGCCTGCCAGGATTGACGTACAACCATGATAGATCTGACTGTTGTGTCTGTGTAGAAGGTGACGTGTTTTGTTGTGTGATAAATGACTAATTGCATGGCGTGAGGTCAACCCAGGGAAAACGGGGGACGCAGCGTTTCCTTAGCTTGTATGGCTCAGGTATGGAGGGAAACCGAACCGGCATGTTTTGATCCGGAAGAAGAAGCATCTGGTTGAGGCTCCTGAGAATTATTGTTTACGGATTGGGCAGCGGAGGCCTCAGAATCTAACAAGATGCTGATCCAACGGGTCGAGGGGCTGCTTTCCAAGGCAATTTTCACCACCATGGTCATGGGAACAGAAAGCAACATTCCAACCGGTCCCCACACCCACCCCCAAAATACTAAGGAGAGAAAGACAACAAGTGTGGAAAGGTTAAGCTTCCTCCCCATAAGTTTGGGTTCCACTACATTACCGAAGATCAAGTTGACGGCTACATACCCTGCGGCTACCAGCAACAGGTGTCCAATGCCGAATTGAATGTATCCCAATAGCATTGGCGGGACTGCTGCAATGATAGACCCGAGGTTTGGAATAAAGTTCAGCAAAAACGCCAGAAGGCCCCAGATAAGGGGAAAATCAATTCCTAAGGCCCACACCCACAACGCAACAATTACACCCGTTCCAAGGCTGACAACGGTTTTGATAGCTAAATAATTGTTGACGGCGTCCGTTATTTTTTGGGCCTGGGAGAAAGTGCCTTTTGGATCTCCGAAGGCGGTCCCTACTTTCTGTTGAAAGCTGGACGCCTCAAATAAAATGAAAATGACGGTGAGGAAAATTAAAAAAGAGTTTGTGAGCACGTTTCCCAACCCGGACAACATTTTGGCTACGAGCTTCATTGAAGCACCGGGATCGATGGATTTCAGTAATATGCCTTTATCAAGTTGGAAGCCCAACTCCTGGATCCAATGGATCATGGGCTCGATTTCCTGGGTCAATCGAGCTTGGTAGCGTGGAATGGCTTCGGAGAAATCATCCAGGGAGGTTCCAATAATCAGAATAAACACAACTCCGACACTGAGAACTCCTAGGACGACACCGAACACCGCCAATGGCGTAGGGATGCCTTTTTGTCGAAGCCAAAAGACTGGTGATGCACTAATAATGGCAAGAAATATTGAGACAATAAGAGGAACCAGGATGGGCTCTGCAGCCCGCATCCCGGCCACAACGATGATAAATGCTGCGGTGGTCAACAAGAATCGACCAGTTGGAGGATGACTGGAGGTCGGTAGTTGGGAATTCTGCTGGTTGTGCATCATGAAAAGGTTTATCGCGAAGAAACTGTGTCTTCTTTGGGTATGATACCCGTTTTTTCCTCTCCTGTCTTCGAGCGAAAAGTTGTCGGTGCTATGGATAGAAGTCAGCGGAGAAAAGGAAAATTCAAAAGTCTCTAAAATCTTAGCGTGGTTGCTGCTGTGGGGACCAAGATGATGGGCTAGAGGACTATTCCTGAATGGCCTTCAGCCGTTGTTGGAGATACCCATTCCGGACAGCACCATACAAATCGAGCGTGCCTTCCTCAACGCCTTGAAATTTTTCCAGCGTGAGTGCACGGAGATTCACCGTCTCGCCGGCGACCATTCCAAGCCGTGATAAGGTGACGGTCATATCGTGTTGGACCAACCGCGGAGCGTCAGCGATTTCAATAAAGGGCAGGACTAGCCAGTTAAAAGGGTCGAGGAAGGAATCGCCGATGAATCCAATGCCATCTCGTAAGGTGAAGGGGCCCAGGAGCGGAATCATGAGGAACGGTCCAGGTGGGACACCATAAGTTCCTAAGGTTTGCCCAAGATCCTCTTGCGGAGTTTCTAACTCGAACATAACTCCAGCCGGGTCAAATAATCCTCCGACCCCAAGGGTGGAATTAATAAGGAATCGGCTCAGCTCAATGCCAGCTCCCTGAAGCTTTGCTTGAAAAATGTTGTTCAATAATCTCGGGACAAATCGTATATTTTGAAACACGTTTGAAAAGCTTTGCTGGACATCGGGAGGGATGAAAAAATTGTAAACTTTGGCAACCGGCTTCACCACGTATTTGTCCAGCCGGTAATTAAATTCAAAAACGGCAGAATTAACAGGTTCAAACGGATCATAGTCCTTATTCTGGGAATCACCAGACTCGTCAAAAGGATCAAAGAATTCATTTTCATTTCCTTCGCCTTCAGCGTTGAGTCCGTCCTCAAATTCAGCGATTTGAATGTCGGGAGCGGTTTCCATGCCATTTTGGGTCTTCGTGGATTTGGACTTTCCCGCACATCCACCAAGTCCTACCGCGAGGCATAGAATTACCCAGATGGACAATCGCATCGTTTCTCCTCTCATGCCAAAGGCTTTTCTTTTGAGATTTATATCGGGCCCGTCCACTTCAATCCGATTGTTGGAACGCAAGATCGATTCAGTAATGTGGAATAACTTCAACTATTTCACAGATAAACCGCGCGGACTGTAACAAAATCCCATACCCAAGCCAAGAATCTCTTTCCCCGTCCCCACTTTTTTGAAGACCTGAGAGTGGTGAAAAAAATCAGACTTTTTTCGACTTTTTGGTAAAGGCTTGGAGAAGGCTGCTGAAGGTTTTGTCAGCTTCCTTGACAAACCATTACAAGAAAAATCGAGAAAAACGTAGATACTGACCATTCTTTGACATGCAGTCTCTCAAAGGTCGTAAGCCGCCTCGACGTTTTCAATGAGGGCTTCCATCTTATAGGGATTATGTTCTTCATTATTGGAAAGGTGTCAGCGGTAACGATAATCAATGTGCAGCATACGACAAAGCTTTTTCAGTGGCACTCCCTTTGCTGATTCATAGCAGGTGATCAATAAGGTTCCCGGGGTACCAATGCCTCTTAACCACATGGTCAGATGATCTGAGAACGTTCAATTGAAGGGAGACCAGCTATGAGCCCATCGGTATCGGAGCAGAAACCTTCCTGGAATGGTTCCATTAAACGAGTGAAAAAACAGAACCGTCATCCTGTCTTGTCCGGCGGCGGCTCTCCTGAAGTGGACCGTTCGTCAGGAATGAGTGACAAGCAACTCCCCCTATACCTAAAGGAAATAGGGCAAGTGTCATTACTTGACCGGGAGGGCGAAGTTCGTTTGTGCAAGAAAATTGAGGAAGCCCGGCGAAGTATGTTGGATATTCTATACTCACTCCCTATGACCTTGGACTATCTACAGGAACAACGCATGCGTTTGTTGAATGGCGAAATCCTGGCAAAACATATTGTTCAAAAGGAAAAAGAAGGTGATGCGGAGACTGAATCGGAGGAAGAACCTGACATTCCGGATATTCAAACCGAACAGCAAGAAGATGAAGAATTTCGTCAACGGGTAATTCAGCAACTGAGCCAACTTTGTCATTGTGTTCAATTCATGATGGCCAAGGAAAATGCATCTGCATGCAAGCAAGGCGGTTCGGCCTCGATGCAAGCCCGAAAAAAATTATGGCAAAGTCTTGAAGGAGTGAATTGGCATCCTGCATTTACCAAACAGGTGGAAAGCCGCATACGGGCAACGGAACGCCAACTCACCGAAGTTTTGAACCGATTAGGAATATCCCCTCAAGATATTGTTAATGGAGATGAGCGAACACGTGAGGCGGGTCGCAATTCTCTATCCTCCACAAACCATGGACTTGAGATAACCTCGGGTTCCCATCGCTCAACCCTGGAAGCTGGAGAACACCTCGTATATTTGGAGCAAGAAGTTTTGCGCCTGGGCTTTTCAGAATTCCTCGCCCGGGTTCGGCGCTTGGATCAAGCGAAAATTCGCCTGCACTTCGCCAAGGAAGCGATGTTGGAGGCAAACTTACGCCTGGTGGTTAGTGTTGCCAAGCGTTATGTGAATCGAGGCCTCGATTTACTGGACCTCATACAGGAAGGCAATATCGGACTGATGCGTGCAGTGGACCGTTTTGAGTATCAACGAGGCTATAAGTTCAGCACCTATGCGACGTGGTGGATTCGGCAGGCGGTAACGAGGGCCTTGGCCGATCAATCCAGAACCGTGCGGATTCCGGTGCACGTGTGTGATGTGCTGACTCGAGTGCGACGAACGCTGGACCGTTTAGCGGTGCAATTGGGGCGTGAACCGAAATTGGAGGAACTCAGCGGCGCGGTGGATATCCCATTGGATAAATTGTCCACGATGTTGGAAGCGACAAAAGGTACTCTGTCGCTCGAAACTCCCATGGGCGATGAAGATGGTTCGCCGCTCTCTGATCTCTTGCAAGATCCTACAGCCGTTTCTCCATGTTATTCAGCGGAACGGGTGGATCTCCAGGAAAAAGTGACTTCCTTGTTAAGGACTTTAACGCCTCGGGAGGCACATATTATTCGGCGACGCTTTGGTATTGGAGAGCTTGAAGATGCTACTCTTGAAGAGATCGGTCTTGAATTCTCTGTAACCCGAGAACGCATTCGCCAAATTGAGGAACGGGCCTTGGCCAAATTGCGTGAACCCCAACGGAATGTGGTCTTGCGCAATTTTTTTCAACCATCCGGTCCAGCCTTAGATTAGCAGGATTGATACTTTTCGTGAACGTGGCATGTCGACCCACGTAGGCGACTGATTTCCGAATTGGAATAATATTTTGAAAGCCTCTTAAGGGAAAAGAGGATCCCCAGAGGGTGGTGAAGAATCCGTCATTGGAGAATTGTAAAAACCAAGACTACTCTGGAAATTAGCGCCGGTAGTCTGGGCATTGATGAAGGTTGTTCCATTGAGATTGGCCTGCTGAAAATCACTCTCATGCAGGTCAGTGTCCCGAAAATCAGCCCAAGAGCAGTCCGAGGAAAAAAAATTACCCCCCCGAATTTGTGCACGAACGAAGGTAGCGCCGCGAAGCGTGGCATGTTGGAAGTCGGTTCCTTGAAGTTCCGCTTGTTGGAAATCCGCCCATATCAGATCGGCTTGTGAAAAATTCGCCCAGGCTAATTGGGCACTTCTGAAACGGACACTTCGCAGATTGGCTCCTTGAAAATTTGCGCCACGCAAGTTCGCTCCCTCAAAATTCGCCCCAGGGAGGTAAGCTTCTTGAAAATTGGCATTCCGAAGATCCTGGTGGCGAAAATCGGCCTCCCGGAGGTCAATCTGAAAAAAATCTTGAGAACTTGGTGGAGTGGTGTGGGTAGACTGGGCATCTTCAGGTGGTCCATTTTCCCTGATTCCAGCTTGCAGGGAGCGTCTCCAGTTCCTATGTGTGTGGAGAAGAAGTGCCCGGTCCTCTTCAACCTCGTTAAGGGCTGGCTTTAATGGACTATCTTCAGTCGCTGCCATGGAGAAACGCCACGAAAAGACAACAGAAAATAAAAAATGCGTTAAAAGGGGACATTGGCCTAAAAGGGCATGATGAAACCTTAGCGAAAATGACAACAAGGGTCCAGTCCAAAATGAGGGCCTGAAGGCATCAAGGAAACCTAATGATGGTATACAAATACTACGACCCTGTGGGGCAGGAAACATGAATCGAAGATACTCAAAAATATTTCAGTGATGCACATCGCAAGTATTGGACATGTGGTGAGGTGATATGGAATTGATCTTAATTCTATTATGGATGGTCGTCGTGCTTCTGAGCTATCAACTATGGGTAATACGGAAAACACATGGTTTAATTTTGCAGCTACTGAAAGAACTTTCTGATCGTTTTCGAGGGGGGATTAGGAGTGGTGGACGTCAGAGCGCTGAAGACCATTCAAGCTGAATTTGTTCGTCTGGAGCAGCAGGTTTATTTCAGGAAGGTTTTAGGGGTCAAAGCCCGGGAATACTTTCAGCAATTTCAAGAATGTATTCAAAAAGGAGAACCATCTGTTAATGGCCTTGCATCCTTTGAGGGTTCAGTTTCTCACATTGACAGGTCCGTCCCTCGACCCAGGTCGATCATGTGGAAAGGCCTTCGGTTTACACTCAGCGATTCAATTTGGTTTCAAATGGGAGTGGTTTCGAACGAAGATGTTGAGGATGATCAAGTCCAATCCATGGTGCAAGGGCCATTTTGTCGTGGGTGTTTGAAGCGATGGGTGGGAAGGGTTCCGGCTCAGATTTCATATGTTCCAGCGCAATGCCACAATTGTGGATTATCCTGGAGCATACATGAGCTGGATGATCCAGAAATGCCCCTTCGCGATCTCAAGAGAATGGTGTATGACATGCTTGATCAAAAAGTGAGAATGAGTCGAAATGTTCAATGCTAAGTCTTGATGATTAGGTGAGGAGGATTCAGAGGCTGTCGAGTGATCTTCAGCTACCAGACAGAACTTGTGCGGGTGTAGTTGGGATGCTATAAACGACCACTATGCGACCTTGTCCTTCTTGTTCACAAGAGAATCCCGATACAGCGAACTTTTGTTTGCAGTGTGGACAAGCGCTTGGTTCACCTTCCTTAGAAACTGCGGCAGAGGCCAATCCTGAGGGTCTTGGGACCAGGACTCCTCCCACTCAATCCCAATTATGGGAAACGTTCATCGGTCCGAGTAAATCCATTCAATTTTCCGTCAAGACCGGGTGGGTGTGGCGCTCGGCTTTTTTGTATTACAAGGAAAAATTTGAGAATATTGAGACCCCTCAAGGTCCACGATTCGTCCTAAGTTGGAACTGGCCCGCCGCGTTGTTTGATTCGTTTCTTTGGTTTTTATATCGCAAAATGTACCTATTTGCGCTGTTATACGCTGTTGCCCCAGCTCTCGCCATATTTATGACTGGGGATGTGATGGTGGGAATTGTATCGAGACTATTGGCCGGAGCCAGCGCGAATTACTTGTATTACTGGCATGTGAAAGACAAGGTGCAGAGAATTATGGCAATGCCCGGTCTTGATGATACGAGTCGTGCTCACCTGATTCAGGAAGAGGGTGGCGTGCAACCTTACGTCCTCTGGTTAGGGGTGGTTTTGCATGTGTTGATGCTTGGCCTATTGGCTGCGGCGATTGTTCAAGGGCCTCCGGTGCAGGATCCTCTTGGGGGAACGGAAGGACGTCCTTCTCAAAAATTCTTTTAAGAGAGAGAATTCGGATATTTGCTGGCTGGAGGGATCTGGGATTCGTTTGAGGCGGTCTGCCAATTGAACCACGCTTGGAACCATTCATAATCAGATTGATATGCGGTAGATTTGGCGTCCCCTTGTTGGCCCTTTTCCGTCAAGAGTGTGTAGGTCCTGGGCCAATTTTTTGTCCACCAGGATTTAAGGGCCTCAGGTGTGGAGGGCTGATCGTCTGACTGAAAAATATTTGCAGCATCAACAAGCTGGGCGATAAGCTTCCAAGCTCGATCTTTTCCCAAACCCAAATTTCGAAAATGTTCCCGTAATAAAAAGACTACCCACAATTCCGCACTGTGTTTTTTGTTGTGTTTAAATGGTTGTGTTTGACGCAGGGGAATCGGGTCAAAGTTTTTAATGATTGAGGTATAATCGGGGCCCCCATATTCTCCGACCACTTCTGCAATGCCCTCTAACATATTGGCCAATTCGACCTCAACTTCTGATCGAGGGGAGTCAGCGGGCCTATCAAGCGGACTAGGTGTCGTGAGCATATCAATAACGGGCTTGAGTTCTCTGAGGCGACCAACTGCAGCCTTGAGGATACGTTCCGACTCCAACCAATAGTCGGAATCGTTTTTTGCAGTTCGTTCCTGTCCTGCGGGGGGAAGGACCGCGGGAATCCAATGCCTGATGAGTGTAAATAGGATATAGTCCAGATCTCCGCCTTCCTGAGCTGCACGGTCCAAGGCGTTTTGCGGCCCAAGACCTTGGCAAAAAAACTGTTCTGTTCGATCTGCGACGCCGTGTCGGCCAGCCAAAGCGGTCCACCAGCGTGCGAATTGTTCCCATTTATGTTCGTCAGAGGCCATATCGCTTCGAAAGAAGGTAAAAAATTCCTGGTCATGGTACGATTCGGTGCCGAGCAATGCAAGCAAGAATAGGTCACCTAACAATGTTGAAGAGGCAATCACGAAAGGGAGCGAGGGAGGAGAACTAGATGGCTCAGTTGGTGTTAATTCGTCATGGTGAATCTCAGTGGAATCTGGAAAACCGTTTTACGGGCTGGGTCGATGTCCCATTAACTGCTAAGGGGGAGCAAGAAGCTCGCGATGCGGGTATGAAACTTAAGACGTTTCGATTTGATTGTGCATTTACCTCAGTGTTGGTACGCGCCAAGGAAACCTTACGATTGGTTCTGGAGGAAATTGGGCAGACGACGATTCCCGTAGAGGAAAACAAAGCGCTGAATGAGCGGATGTATGGAGAATTGCAGGGGCTTAATAAAACAGAAACGGCACAAAAATATGGCGACCACCAGGTCAAAATTTGGCGGAGGAGTTTTGATGTGCCTCCCCCAGGGGGTGAAAGCTTGAAGGATACGGCCGAACGAGTTCTTCCCTATTATGAAAATCGAATCCGGCCGGCCCTTTTGGCAGATAAGACGGTCTTAGTCGTGGCCCATGGCAATAGTTTGCGGTCATTGGTTATGCAATTAGAGCATTTGTCCAAGGAAGCTGTGCTTGAATTGAATATTCCGACGGGAGCGCCATTATGGTATGAATTAGACGCATCAGGGGAAATAACTGGTCATCGGTATTTGTAAGTGAGCCATAGCGCCTTGCCAATGTCTCTCAAGCGCAATTTCAAAGAATCGTTTCGCATAGAAAATTGCCTTATTCCTGCTTGGTTGAATCATGGTGGTCATTTTTCTTTTCTTTATTGCAGGGTTGTGGATGGCCGATGGTGTGGCCTTGTTAGTGGCGCCGGAACGGATGATTGCCACACTGCGACAGTCGCTGATTGTGGCACCAGGGTTTATAAAATGGGGTGGCGTTGCAGCTTTATTAGGCCTTGTTTTGTTATTCGGAACCAAAGGACTGCCTTACCAACCTCTTTGGATGGTCGTGGGCCTAAGTATGGTCGCGAAGGGCGTTTTCTTGTATGCCGGACCAGATCGTTGGCGGTTGCGGATCGTTAAATGGTGTTTGGAACGGGATGTGGTCGATTATCGCATCTGGGGGCTGGGGTTATGTGCCCTTTCTGTCTTGCTATTAGATGCGTTGGGCTGGGGACAAGGACTGTAGGGGAGTGGAATGGCGTGGACAATCTGATCCAGCTTTGCCAAAAGCAGGATGACAATGAGGGCATATGACGGATTTTGACCGTGAGAAACTGTGCGAAACCTGGCAGGTTCATCAATCTACCGATTGGCCAGACGGGTTGGGAAGTCATGAAGGGCAACTCATGACGTTAGATACAGTCATTGGTGGATGTTTGACCTATTACTTTGAGGAGCATCACCTAGATGAACCTCGAATTGAAATCTTACGTGATTGCCTTGCTGATCTGGAAATTATTGTCCCGGAATTATCTGAATCCACCCGTGATTATTTCAGTCGATTGCGATTTCTTGGCATGACCCTTCTTCAAGATTTTTCATAAACCATTTTCCAACTGATCTTTCTTCCCGGTCATTTTTCGTTGCCCACCGAAATGAGCCTCTTTATGGGCGGTTCAGCCTTACTGGAATTCATGGGGTTGGTTTTTTGAGTGGTTTGACGCTGGAAAAAATGCTGTGGTACCGTGGTTTCTGGTTTCTACCTATTGCCTTTCACAGTTAGGTGCAGACAATGAGTCAACAAAATGACCTGAAAACGATTCTGAATAAACTCCATTATTCTGACGACGCCAAGGTGGTGGAGCAGATTTCTGCCCAGACCAAACTGGTCATGGCCCGTATGAAAGGTATTCGCCGCAAGGTGGTAGTGATGAGCGGCAAGGGCGGGGTGGGGAAAAGTATGACCACCGTGAATCTGGCGTTGGCCTTCGCGCGAATGGGTCAACGGGTGGGATTATTGGATGTGGATATTAATGGGCCCTGTGTTCCTCAAATGCTGGGGATGCGTGGTAAGGGTTTGCTGGATACCCCGGAAGGGGCAGTGCCGCCGACTGGTCCATTAAATATCAAGGTTGCGTCGATGGATTTTCTCCTACAAGAAAACGCCCCGGTGCGGTGGAAAGGTCCCATGGACCTCAGCCCGGTTTGGTTGGGCATGACCGAAATGAATGTGATTCGGGAGTTTCTCTCCGACATGGTGTGGGGGGAATTGGACTATTTGCTGGCCGACCTGCCCCCGGGGGCGGCAGCCGATAAGCCACCCCTCTTGGCGGGACTTATTCCTGATTTAGCGGGGGCGGTGGTGGTGACGACGCCATCCGAGGTGGCTTCGAATGTCGTCCAAAAATCCATTGCCTATGCCCAGGAACTGGGTATTGAGATTTTGGGGGTGGTCGAGAACATGAGCCAGTACCGGTGTCCATCCTGCGGAGAAGAAAGCCCCTTGTTTGAGGGGGATACCGATTCCATGTGTGAGGCATTGGGTTTGCCTCTTTTAGGACGTATTCCCTTTGATCGGAATTTTGCCCGCACCTTTGATAAGGGGGAACCGATCCTGGAAGGGGACAATCCCACTTCGGCGAAATATCAGGATATTGCCAAAAAAGTTCATACATTGTTGGATTATCAACATGTTTTAGACGGGAAAGTGTAACGTCTCGAAGCGATCGTTGGCCTTCGCCGACGTTCAGAAGGGAAGCGATATGAAATTTGTCTGCCTCAAATGCGAAACCTATATGACTTTTGAAAAAGTCGAAAAACCGGCTGAAGGCTCTCTTGGGGTCTTTTTTGAATGCCCCTCTTGCCAATCGCGGTTTTCGATGGTGACCAATCCCGGCGAAACCCAGATGGTCTCCTCTTTAGGCGTCCAGTTGGGGGGGAGAACCGAAGCATCCAAACCTTTGGAAATGACCCGGGGCGGGCTAGAGGATAACGTTTCGGCGGGCATGGGACAGATGGCTGCCTATTTGAATGAGAAAATTCAGAGCGGCAAACCGGCTGCGGATCCTGCGGCCTCGGGTGCGCCAGCTACTGCCAGTGCACCAGGGACCACTTCGGAAGGCGGAGGATGTCCGTTTTCGGCCATGGTTGCTCAAATGGGTTTGGGCTCGACGGGTGCCACAGGAACTCAAGCCCCTCAGGCTGTGGATCAATTGCTTTGGACTCCGGATGCTCAGGAAAAACTAGCCAAACTGCCATCTTTTGTGCAGCCGATGGTCAAAAGCAGTGTAGAGACCTATGCCCGGAAGAACGGTTTTACCACCGTGACCCTTCAGGTGATGGATGATTCCAAGAATGCCTCTACGGAAGGGATAAAGTGGACACCGGAGGCGCAGCAACGGTTGGATAATATTCCCGACTTTATTCGCCCCATGGCGAGGCGGGAAATCGAACGTCTGGTCAAGGAACGGGGTCAGTCGGAAATTACGGCCCAGGTGATGGAAGAGGCCAAAGAAAAATTTATGAAGTTTATGTAGCCCAAATTCACAAACGGGTTTATAAAAAAGGCGGGACTCACCGAGTCCCGCCTTTTTTTATTTCTCTACATTCTACCCATAACAACATTTGCGGCTTCCTCGATATTTTTTTCCTGGAATCTCAATATAGTTTATGCGGGGACGAAACCCCGCTATAAGAAATCCTTCCAATTCGCGTATGGTTTTGTTCGGTAAATCTCTTCTGCCTTTACGGGCAGTTCAACTCCAGCCTGCTCAAGGAGTTGAGCTAGCTTCCCAAGTGGCAATCCCACCACGGTGGGATAATCTCCCTCAATTTTTTCTATCAAATACGCTCCTTTTCCTTGAATGGAATAGGCGCCCGCTTTTCCCAGGCTGTCCTGAGTCTTCAGGTAGGATTGCAAGTCGGCATCTAAAAATTCCCTGACCCAGACTTTGACGGTTTCTACGTACATTTCTTTTCGCCCATTAGCCCTTGCTACCAAGGCCAACCCGGTATGGACGAGATGACATCGACCGCGCAAGCTCCTCAGCATGTGGTGGGCATCTTCAAGGTTTGCCGGTTTGCCAAGTATCTGACCATCTAATTCTATAACAGTATCGCTGCCGATGACGAGGCTGTCGGGATAGTGACTCGCCACGGATTCGGCTTTTTCAATGGCAAGGCGTCGTACATGATTGGCGGGTGACTCCTGGCCGAGAACTTCTTCATTGATTGAAGGCGAAATGATTTCAAAGCGGAGCCCCAAGAGGGTCAGCAGTTCTTTTCGACGAGGCGATGAGGATGCCAGGATGAGGTGAGGATCGGGCATTTAGGGGGCAGTGATGGTGACCGGTATTTCCATGTCCTGGTTGTCCAGGGTACGGGCTTGGTACTTGTTGACCAAATTGATCACATCTGTCGTGGAATGGGTACGGACGAGTTGTGCGCGCATCGCTGCAGCATAGGGAAAGCCCGAACAATACCAACCTAAGTGTTTGCGCATGCGTACGAAACGATCTGGCCCATGGACCCGTTCAAACAAAGAAGCATGTCGGATCATGATCCTGAATTTTTCTTCCAGGCTTGGAACATGCTGCGGAGGATTACGGAATTGTCCGGTCTGCAACATTTCTCGTATCTGTTGAATCCCCTGAAAAACCCATGGATTGCCGAGTGAGCCACGGCCAATCAACACGCCGTTTACGCCTGATTCCCGAATGCGGGCAGCGGATTCTCCCAGACTCTGAATATCGCCATTGCCCAGGACAAGAATGCCATGCGGCTGGATTCGGTTTGCGGCTAGGGCGATCGCTTCCCAATCAGATTGTCCCCGGTACATTTGCGATAGCGTGCGGCCGTGAATGGAGATGACCTCTGGGCGTCCCTGGATAAGACAGGCGCTCCATTCTTCGATCATGTTCCGGTCGAAGCCAATGCGGGTTTTGACGGATAACGGAATGGCTTTGCGAACTGGGGAGTGGTGAAGCTCGGTCTGGAGCTGGCCAATGGCTTCTAATGCTTTGGGCTTCATCCCGATTTGATTTAGGGGTTGGCCGGCGGTCCAATCCTGAATGCCTTTTCTTGCCATCTCTATCAGTTCCAGCGCCAAATTTGGAGTGCGAATTAATCCGGCGCCACTTCCCGAGGATGCGACGTTTTTCGAGGGGCACCCCATATTGATATCCAACCCATCAAACCCCAACTCACAGACCACATGGGCCGCTTGGTAAAATAAAGCAGGTTCCTTCCCATAAATTTGGGCAATGACGGGACGCTCCGCTTCCGAGTATCGCAGGCTGTCGAGGGCCTTGAGTCTACCGGAACAGATGTCATGGACGTTGGTAAATTCCGTAAAGACCACATCAGGTTTTCCATGAATTGCCACTATGTGGCGGAAAGCCGAATCAGTGACGCCATCCATGGGGGCCAATCCAATAATTGGTTGAGGGAGAGCCCGCCATAGTGTGGATTCGGTCTGAGGGTAGTGAGTCATGGGATATGGAATGCAATCGGGTGCTTGAGTTTCAGGTTTATTTAACCGAAAACGTCTAGGTGTTCCTTTAAATCTAAATCTTACACCTTTAATCCTGACACAGCGGACCGACCAATTGACAGGAAGCTTCTGGGAAAGTCCAGTTGGGACATAATTTGTTTTTGTCGTTGGTGAATTTGGAGGGTATTAGATGTCATTACGTAGAAATGCAACTTTGAAAGCGCCATCTGATACAAAACCTTTTAGAAATACCATAGTGTTGGAAGAGGAGATTGTACGCGAAATCAAAACTCTTTGGACAGGACCTGATACGGATGTGCGAACGGCCCTATTAAAAGAAATGGTCGGCAGTGTCGTCGGGCTTCGTGATTTGGATACGGATGTCATAGATGTCAAAATTCTTCATCGAGCTTTAAAAGAGCTTCGCCACTCCTTTCGGGTATTTCGGCAATATCGCGAGGTGAAGAAAGTCAGTATTTTTGGTTCAGCCCGGACCCCAGGGGATGATCCCAACTATAAGTTGGCTTCCCAACTTGGGAAACTCCTCAGTCAACGTGGCTTTATGGTGATCACGGGGGGAGGGCCCGGGATTATGCTAGCCGGGAATGAAGGGGCTGGTCGGGACAATAGTTTTGGAGTAAATATCATGCTGCCTTTTGAGCAAGCCCCGAATGCGATGATTGCAGATGATAAAAAACTTGTACATCTCAAGTATTTTTTTTCGCGAAAATTACTGCTGGTGAAGGAAAGCCATGCCGTCGCCCTTTTCCCTGGAGGATTTGGGACTTTAGATGAGGCGTTTGAGGTGTTAACGCTGATTCAAACGGGGAAAACGCACCCGATTCCCGTCGTGTGTATCGAATCCCCTGGGGGCGATTACTGGAAGCAATTGATGGAGTTTTTTGATCAGCAACTCTTGTCTCGTGGATTTATTAATCGATCCGATTTAGCACTCTTTAAAATCGTGTATTCTGCAGAGGAAGCGGTTAAGGAAATTCAGCAATTTTTCCGGGTGTATCATTCTCTACGAATTGTGAAAAATTCGATGGTTATTCGTATTCATCAACAGCTCTCCCAGGCGGAGATGGCCCAGTTGAACCAGGAATTTTCGGACCTCTTGGCCGATGGCCAGTTTCAGCAAGTTGAGGCGTTGCCAGAGGAATGGGATGAACCCCACATTTCCCACCTGCCACGTCTGATGTTACATTTTAATTGGAAGGAGTTGGGTCGTCTTCGGCAATGCATTGATTGGCTAAATGCCCGAGCATGAGCCATATAGGCATTTGGTAAAATGCATTGAGGGTTTGTCCGGATTTATTGAAAGCTGATAAGCTCAGCCCGAGAGGCGAGATGATAATGACAAAACCAATGACAAAATTTGATGAAATGCCCAACCAGAATCCTCCTGACATAGTATTGTATCATGCCGATTGTATGGATGGATTTGGCGCAGCGTGGGCTCTCTGGAAACGATTTCCGCAGGCTCGCTATGTTGCGGTTAAGCATGGGAATCCGCCTCCGGATGGGTTGCAAAACCATCATGTGGTGATGGTTGATTTTAGTTATCACCGCGAAACCATATTGGAATTGGCAGATCAAGTGGCCAGTCTTTATATTTTAGATCATCATATTACCGCGCAGGATTCTCTGAAGGATTTGCCTTTTGCATATTTCGATATGCACCGAAGTGGCGCGGTCCTGGCATGGGAATGGGCCCACAGGCAACCGGTTCCCTGGCTCCTCCAGTATGTGCAGGATAAGGATTTGTGGCAGTGGCAACTTCCCGGTAGTCGTGAAATTAGTGCGGCGCTGGCGTCATACCCTTTTGGATTTGAACGTTGGGAATCTCTTCAATTTGAAACATTGAAGGTTGAAGGGACAGGTATTTTACGATCCGAAAAGGCATTGGTTGAAAAGATGGCAACGGAATTCACCATGGTGACGTTTGCGGGACATATGGTTCCGGCCGTTCATTCAGCCGTGCTAACCAGCCAAATAGGGGAGCATCTCTCTGAGAAGCATCCATTTTGTCTCATTTGGCATCAAAAAGATGGCCGCCGGTATTTTTCCCTTCGGTCAAAAGCCGGAGGGATTTCCGTGGCTGATATTGCAGCCAAATATGGTGGAGGCGGGCATACCCATGCTGCCGGGTTTTCTATCTCTTTAGACGGTAATTCCCAGAATTTCCTTAACCCCGTATTCGGTTTGCCTGAATTTTCTCCCGCCGCTTCTCGGTTCTGATTATTTCAAGAGAATCTTCTTGAGGGTGCATCCATGATTC
The DNA here is from genome assembly GCF_032051675.1 of Candidatus Nitrospira neomarina. Taxonomy (NCBI): domain Bacteria; kingdom Pseudomonadati; phylum Nitrospirota; class Nitrospiria; order Nitrospirales; family Nitrospiraceae; genus Nitrospira; species Candidatus Nitrospira neomarina. The sequence continues at coordinate 3,465,100 of NZ_CP116968.1, read as the reverse complement.
CACTTCGGGATGACAATCCTACTGAAATTACACCTGTGGTGACGGTGGCGTTAATTGTCTCCTGCAGTATGGTGTTCCTGTATGAGACCTCTCTCTCGAT